>NZ_JABBJF010000027.1 GCF_014218705.1 Kluyvera sichuanensis
GCCTGAACCCCTTTAAAACACACAGCACCATCCGATTTGTCCGGAGGTGAGGCTATGACCCGAATGAGCACAATTTACAGCAGACTTTCATATGGGACGGGAACCGCGTTGACTGGCTGCGGTGTCTCTGCAAAGGCCCATGCCGAAATAACTAAAGAGGTATCGTGGATGCTGGCCGACAAAGTGGCAGGACTCGGTTTAAGTGACTGGGCAATTATTGTCGGTATCGCATGCACCGTTATCACCTGCGGCGTGAACTGGTATTACCGACGAAAAGAGCGGGAGGACCGTCTTAATGGCTATGTCAACAAAGCTGAGGAATAGCGTTATTGCGGCGGTACCGCTTGGCGCTATCGCTATCGCTTCCGCGCTTATCACTGGCCCGACCGGTAATGATGGTCTGGAGGGTGTGCGCTATCAGCCTTATCAGGATGTGGTAAATAAGTGGACAGTCTGTTACGGGCATACAGGCCGCGACATCATGCTTGGGAAAACCTACACCGAGGCGGAGTGCCGTATTCTTCTCAGAAAAGACCTGAATACTGTGGCGCGCCAGATTGACCCTTACATCAAGGTTCCTATCCCGGCAACAATGCGCGGGGCGCTTTATTCGTTCGCGTACAACGTCGGCGCTGGCAACTTCAAAACCTCTACGCTGTTACGCAAAATCAACCTGGGCGATACGAAAGGCGCATGTGATCATCTTCGCGTCTGGATTTACGCCGGGAAGAAGAAGTGGGTGGGGCTGATGACACGCCGTGAGATTGAGCGTGAAGTGTGTATGTGGGGGCTGGAGTGAATGTGATTTGCTTCTTCATCGCCGCCCTGCTTGCCTTTCATGGCAATGATGCGTGGCCGTGGTTTCTGGCTGTTGGGGTGATTATGTCATGAGCCGTATAACCGCCATTATTGGCTCGGCGATTTTGTTGGTGGTCGTCGTAATCATTGCGGTGCTCAGTGTACTGCTGGTGCGCAGCAACGCCGCGCTGAACACATCCGAGAGTGACAACCGGGTACTTCGCAGCGACAACGCATTACAGGCGACGGTAATAACCACGCAGGCTTTCAACTTCAACCGGTTTAACCTGGTAGCGGAGAACGCCAGTCGCATGAACTCGCTGATAGATGCTGGTACCGAGAAAACTGTCATCGAATACCGGGAGATTCTCCAACGTGAAAAGACCTGTGATCTGCCTGTTCCTGCTGATGTCGCTGGTGGGCTGCTCAACTACGCGAACCGTTTACGTGCCAGCGCAATGCACACCGATACCGGGAACGCTGACGCAGCCGGTGATAGCGCCGCTGCCGCCAGCTCAATAACGTATTGCCAGGCAGTGCTGTGGATTAATCCGCTACTGGCAGCTATTGAGAAGGCCAATAACCAGTTGGGGGGGATCCGCGACATCGAACAGCAACGCCAACAACCAACTCAAAAGGTAAAGCAATGAACGAAGCAAAACCGCAGGACGGCAGTACCGTTAAGGGGTATCGATCCCTGACCGCCGACGATATCGCGCAAATGAATGGTCTGAAAGAGATTAGCCGTAATTTTTGCGAAACTCTCGACCTTGAACGCACGCACCTCTCTCTGGAGGTTGTAGAGAGTGGCAGCCAGGCTGAAAAAGAGCGTGCAGAAGCTCTGCGTTGTCTGGCGATTGCCCGCACCAAAATGCAGGAAGCCTGCATGTGGGCATGCCGTGCAGTCGCCCGCCCTGACGCCGACTGCTGATTAAATGGTGTATTTATTTTTGATTACTCTCCTGTCGCTATGGCTCTGGCGACCGCTGGAGAAACCGAAATGGCGTGAATCCGGTTCAGCCATCTCAACGCTGGTGATCATCACCGAGCATCCGGCACGCAGCAAGGGGCTGCGCTGAGATAAGAGCCATATGCATTACAGAAGCTCTTCACTGAGGGTGAGGGGCTTCGATAATGTCAATGCGAGGATCCGAACATGATTAAGACAGGAATCATAACAGCAAAGGTTTCCATCCGTCCTTACATGAAGCCTTTGCTTATCCTCTCAGGTGTATTGCACTGGGACTGGTTAACCAATAAGTGCTTTAAGGTGGAAGTGGTTAGCGGCAACACCGCCACCCTGGAATCGAAATAGTGGTGTAACGAATGAGCAAACCGGACTGGGTGGCATCCGGTGCTGGCCCAGCGAACCGGGCAACTAGTACCCTCGCAATAGCGGGGCTTTTTAACAACTGAGGAATGAGCATGACTGTAGTTCTTACGGCAAAACAGATTGAAGAACTGGCAACCTTTGCGAAAGAAGATGGCCAGCCACAATACACCATCACCACCGGGACCATCCCTGAGTTCGAAGCTGAGGATGGTGAGATTATCCCTGAATACACCGGGCTGATCGCCTATTCAGATTCGCTGGCGCACGGTGTGTTGCAGCTCGGCGAATAATGGCATTACAGCAGGCATTCACTGAGTGCCTGCAACAATTCCAATAATTCCATAAAACATTCCAAATAACTCCAAAAAATATAATTAAATCACAGTGTTGAAAAATAATTAGTTAACCTCAATGTATATATGGTGAGGCGATGAATTGAGGATTTACTGATGGGAAAATGGACTGAAGAAGATATTCAGGCAGTTTGGGAGAAGGCTGATACTGCCTCTAACAATGACAAAGATAAATGGCGCAAAGACCAGTGTGGAGCTTGGATCAGCCGTGATAAATATGGTGACCGTAACAGTGTGTACGGTTGGGAAATCGATCATATTAAGACAGTTTCGAATAATGGGACTGACGAGTTAAGTAATTTACGCCCACTGCAGTGGGAAAATAATGCAGCGCGTGGAGATGGCCGTTTGGTAACAACTGTTACCGCTAAAGGGGTCAATAATATTCGCGTATCTGATACAGATAAAGCGGTTTAACACTAGTAAGCCTCACACCGGCCTCGCAATAGCGGGGCTTTTTTATGCGTCTCGCACGCGCACATCAAAGAGAGTCTTTCAGTAGTGAGCCTGGGCAATCCGTTTGCTCTCGGGCGATATTGCCGTGCGACAGGCTCACACCTAAAAGGAAAAAACCATGTCTAAGACATATCAAATTTGTGAAGTAGCGGTAATGGTTCCACCGCTTGGAGCAATATCCAATGATGGATTCGGAAATCAGGTTAAACATGGCGAGAAATTCCGCGTGCATCTGTATGCCGTGAAACCTGATTGGCATTCTGGTAGCAACTTTGAAGGGTTTATCGTTGGGTGGTTTACGCGTGAAGGTTATAGCGACACGCAACACAAGAGTAGCCAAAAAATCATGATGCCTGATGGTTTTAAACTGATTGCTCTAAGTGTTGACGAGTACGGATTGCCAAAATCATGGGATAGCTTGCCAGTTTATTTCACTGGTGGTTACATCGACCAGAAGGATGGCGATGGCACTGTAAGAGTAAAAATTGGGAAGATTAATGGTGTAGAACCTTTCGTTCCCCAAGTAGCCGCTACGGTATTTATTAATGATGCATTCATCTCAGACCCTACGCCCCAGCAGCCTGCGGCTGATTCCTCGCATTCCGTTTCAATCAACATTGAAGGCATTCTGAAGAACGTGATGGAAAACACAGCTAGAGTTGCGGCAAAGCAGACAGAAGCAATGGATGCCTTTGAGAAGGCTGTCCGCAAGACCATTCACAAAGAGTGCCTGCCCGGTGGCCTAATCTGGCATCAGCGCTGCCGCTGACGGGAGAGTTTATGCAGGTCACAATTGATGGAGTGGATTACTCCCCGGCCAGCAACGCCTCTTCTCGAATCGGCATAGCCATTTCAACGCATAATCGCGCAGAAGTACTGAAACGAGCACTCGAACAGCACATGAGGCATCTTCCCGCCAGCGCGCTGGTGGTGGTAGTCGATGATGGTTCAAAACCTGCAGCGGTAGTTCCCCACGGCGTGCAGCTGCTTCGCCATGAAACATCACTCGGCATTGTTGCTTCGAAGAACGCCAGCCTATCAGCCCTGATGGATGCCGGGTGCGAGCATATTTTCCTGTGGGACGATGATGCCTGGCCCATCGCTGATAACTGGCATCTGCCTTATATCGAATCACCAGAGCCGCACCTCGCTTACCAGTTTCTCGATCTGGCTGGCCGCAATAAGCTGAATGACCTTTCGGTGCTTTACCGTGACGATCAGCATGTGGCGTATACCGGGCAGCGCGGCGTGATGTTGTATTACCACCGCAGCGCCATCGAGAAGGTGGGCGGATTCGACCCGGTGTACGGTCGCGGCATGTACGAACACAGCGACCTCGCCCTGCGCATCCATAATGCTGGCCTGACGACGTGGGCTTACGGTGATGTGGTTGGTTCAGAAAACCTGATCCATTCTCTCGATGAGCATGAGGCTGTGGAGCGTTCGGTGCCGAGGCCAGACCGCCAGACGCTGGTGGAACGTAACGTGAAGATCCACAACGAACGGCGTGATGCCGGGTTTACTGGTTACGTTGAATACCGCCAGCAGCGCGACGTGGTTATCACAGCGCTTCTCACCAGTCAGCTGGACCCGCAGCGCGGTACGAAAATGGCGGCCGCACCTGACATGCTGACCAAGTGGGCTGTCTCGCTTCGAAATTGTGGCCGTATCGCGCTGGTGGATGAACTGCAGACAGCACCGGCAGACGTTGAGCTTTATCGCGTTCCTGACGTGAAGATGAATGTCTACTTCCGGCGCTGGCTGCACATCTGGCAGCACCTGCGTGATCACCCTGAATACCGGTTCGTCTGGTGTACCGATGGTACGGATGTCGAAATGCTCCGCGCACCGTGGGAGGAAATGCAGCCTGGTAAGGTTTATCTCGGCTCAGAACCGAAGACCTACGCCGACACCTGGGCAAAGCAGAATCATCCGGAGCGCATCTATCAGGAATTCATTGAAGCGCACCGCAACGATGTGATGCTTAACGCTGGTCTGCTGGGTGGCACCCGCGCTGATGTAATGGCGTTCGCCCACGGCATTATCCGCCTTTACTACCGGATCGAGAGTTATCGTTTCTGGAAGAAAGAACAGGCCGGTGCCGCGGTGGGGGATATGATCGCTTTTGGCATCGTTGCACAGTCATTTGCCGACAGGCTTGTCACTGGCCCTCTGGTGCACACAGTGTTCAAAACTGACGGCATCGGTAAGGAGGGCGCATGGTGGAAACACAAGTGAAGTTTGTTGTGGTTGGACACCATACCCGCTTTGCTTCAGCAGCATTGCTGGCAGGTGAGCTTGGTGCCCACATCCTTATTGATGAAGGTAATAACGGCGCTAACTGGAATCACAGGCGCGCGCTTGAATGGGCTTCAAAGCAGGATTGTCGGGTTGTAATCATCGAAGATGATGCGTTGCCGCTGTCCGAATCGGCTGATAATTTCCGCAAATGGATAGAAGAATATCCAGATCATCTAATCAGTTTTTATCTCGGCACTGGCCGACCACCTCAGTATCAGATGCAGATAGCAGAACGGTTGATAGCGGCCGACAAAGCGCGGGCCAATTACATTACGCTGCCGCGACTGATTCACGGCGTCTGTTATAGCGTGCCGCCACACCACCTTGAACGGGTGCTGTCGCGATGGGACAGCCACAAGCCTGCTGACTATGCCGTTGGTGATGCATATGGCGGCGAGGTGATTTACCCGTGTTATTCGCTGGTTGATCATGCAGACGGAGAGCCGGTAGAGCGCCATCCTGACTTAACACCCAGAACAGAGCGCCGCCGAGCGTGGCGATTGGCAATATTTCCAGTAATGAGGTTGTGATGCCACGAACAGAGTGCCGACGCGCCAGGAGGTTACATGTCTAAGCTCACAACGTTAAAGCCACGCCTGAAAGCCATTGATACGCGTCGTATAAAGCCGGTTTCCGGTGAGCAGCGCCGCATAAGTGGAAGTGCAAGGGTGAGTTTGAAGCGTCGAATCTATGCGCGTGATGGTGGTCGCTGCTGTATGTGTAATCGGGTTGTCGATCTTACTGACAGCGAACTGGACCACCGCATCGCGCTTCAGTTCGGAGGCGATAACTCAGAGCGGAACCTGTGGACACTCTGCACTGAATGTCACGCAGGCAAGTCAGCGCGTGAAGTGGCCTCCGGACAGCCTGACGAGCAAGCCCTGCACCATGATGTGCCTGAAGGTAATCGTGGAGCTGGTTTTGTAGGACTCTGAAGCCTGCCAACCCCCGGGGGGGGTATCATCCAGAGTAAACATCGACCGCCCTGGACACCGCCCCCTCTCTCACGCACAGAAAAAATTCCCCTCTGGAGGGTGTAAACATGTTAACAGCGCAAAAGCGGAAATTCGCCGTCGCGCTGATGTCCGGTATGTCTCAAAAAGATGCGGCAATAAAAGCGGGATACTCTGAGAAATCCGCACGGTCAAAGGGTTCGCAGCTTGCAAAAGACCCGGAGGTCATCGCGTTTATTGAACGTAAAAAAAAGGAAGTGATCGAGACAGACGACGTACCGACCTACCGCCAGAATGTTTATACCCCAGCGGTAAACAACAATGAGAAAAATAAGGCAGCGACACCCCCGCTGGAGGCGCCACCTGTTAGCGGCAGTTTCGACGACCCGCTCAAGTTTCTGATGGCAGTGATGAATGATGCCACCGAAGAAATTGACGTCAGGAAGGATGCCGCAAAAGCGATGCTTCCCTATATCCACCCCAAAAAGGGCGAGACCGGGAAAAAAGACGCGCGCAATGCCGCTGCGAAGGTGGCCGCCGGTGCCAGTAAATTCGGCGCCATGGCACCGCCAAAGCTCGTGGTAAATAACAAGGGGTAAATCATGGCGCAGTGGACTACAGCCTGCACAGACTGGGAATCACGCCTGGTGGCTGGCGAATCAATCATTCCTCCGCCGATTTTTCCCGACCAGGCAGAGCAGGCGCTCGGGATATTCCGTGAATTGCGGGTTTCTGACCTGCCCGGGAAGCCAACATTCGGCGAGTGTTCTGAAGGGTGGGTTTTCGACTTTGTAAAAGCAATTTTCGGCGGCTATGACGCTGAAACGGGTAATCAGTTGATCCGTGAGTACGGCCTGCTGATATCCAAGAAGAACACCAAATCGACCATCGCGGCAGGCATTATGCTGACCGCACTAATCCTCTGCTGGCGAGAGGATGAAGAACATCTGATTCTGGCGCCGACAAAGGAGGTAGCGGATAACAGCTTTAAACCTGCCGCAGGCATGATACGGGCTGACGATGAGCTGACCGATATGTTCCAGATTCAGGATCATATTCGCACCATCACCCACAGGGTGACACGCAATACCCTGAAGGTTGTGGCCGCCGATACGGATACCGTATCGGGTAAAAAGTCGGGCCGCATTCTGGTGGACGAACTCTGGTTGTTCGGAAAGCGCGCCAATGCTGAAGCGATGTTCATGGAAGCGCTGGGCGGACAGGTATCTCGTAACGAGGGGTGGGTGATATTCCTTACCACTCAGAGCGATGAGCCGCCCGCCGGCGTATTCAAGGAGCGGCTGGATTACTGGCGCAGCGTGCGGGACGGCAAAATAAGCGACCCCAAAACGCTGGGTGTTCTTTACGAGTTCCCGGAACGGATGGTGGAAGGCAAGGCCTACCTCGAGTCAGAAAATTTCTATATCACCAACCCGAATATCGGGCGGTCGGTCAGCTCAGAGTGGATAGCTGACCAGCTTCGAAAAAACCAGGCCAAAACGGACGGCACGCTGCAGCAGTTCCTGGCAAAACACCTGAATATTGAGATTGGGCTGAACCTGCGCAGCGACCGCTGGGCGGGTGTCGATTTCTGGGAGCAACAGGCAAGGCGCGTCACTTTTGAGGATATTCTTCGTCGTTCCGAGGTGGTCACCGTCGGTATTGATGGCGGTGGTCTCGATGACCTTCTGGGCCTGTCTGTTATCGGGCGCGATCGCGAAACTCGCGAGTGGTTGTGCTGGTGTCATGCCTGGGCGCATACCATCGCACTGGAAAGGCGCAAAAGTGAAATTTCAAAATTGAAAGATTTTGAGAGGGCTGGTGACCTGACGATCGTTAAGCGGGTCGGTGAGGATATTGAGCAGGTTGCAGACTATGTCAGCCGAATTTATGAAGCAGAACTGCTGGATAAAATCGGTATTGACCCCTCTGAAGTCGGGCAAATTCTTGACGCGCTCAGCGAGGCCGGCATTCCTGATGAGGCTGTGACGGGTGTCAGCCAGGGCTGGAAGCTCGGCGGTGCTATTAAAACTACTGAGCGCAAGCTCGCTGAAGGTGTTCTGCTTCACGGTGGACAGCCTCTTATGGCCTGGTGCGTCGGTAACGCACGCGTTGAACCGCGAGGTAACGCCATACTTATCACCAAACAGGCCAGCGGTAAGGGGAAAATTGATCCCCTGATGGCGACATTCAACGCCGTAACGTTAATGGCGCTGAACCCCGAACCGGTCAAAAAAGACTACCAGGTATTTTTCGTTTAACACACACGTCAGTTAATGACCCGCGCATGCGGGTTTTTTCATTTCTGGAGGACAGCAAATGACGCTTAAACGCGCCTGCACCCTCATGACGGTGAAGTCAGTAAATGAGGATGAACGGATTATCACCGGCATCGCCTCAACGCCTTCTCCCGATCGTGACGGTGACATCATGGAGCCAGAGGGGGCGAAATTCCGCAGCGACACGCCGTTCCTCTGGCAGCACGACCGCTCCCAGCCTATTGGCACCTGCACGCCCGAAATGGTGAAAGAGGGGTTGCAAATCACAGCAAAGCTCGTGAAACCAACCTCCGACATGCCATCACAGCTGATCGCGCGTCTTGATGAAGCCTGGGCTTCGATTAAGGCGGGGCTGGTACGAGGCCTGTCGATTGGGTTCCGACCAATTGAGTATTCCTTCCTGGATGAAGGCGGTATTCGCTTTTTGTCCTGGGACCTGCTTGAGGTCTCGGCGGTGACCATTCCGGCCAATGCCGAATGCTCCATCCAGACCGTTAAATCTTTCGACCGCCAGTTTCTCGCCGCGTCAGGCAATGAGAAACCGGTAGTGAAAACCTCTAAAACCGCTGGCGCTACAGCACTTAAAACCAAAAAAGGAAACAATTCGATGAATATCGCAGAACAAATCAAGAGCTTTGAAGCGAAGCGTGCAGCGCTGGCCGCATCACTCGATGAAGTGATGTCAAAGGCGGCTGAAGAGGGGCGCACCCTGGACGCTGGAGAAGAAGAGAGCTACGACAACACGTCCGCAGAAATTAAATCCGTTGATGCGCACCTCAAGCGACTACGCGACATGGAAAGCAATCTGGCATCAACGGCAAAGCCGGTATCTAAAGCAGCCAGTGGCGAAGTCACCACCGTTAAAGCAAACGCACCGGGGATCATTCGCGTTGAGCAAAATCTGGAGAAAGGCATCGCCTTTGCCCGTTTTGCCAAAGCACTGGCGGCGGCAAACGGCAGCCGTTCTGAAGCGCTGGAAATTGCACGTAAGCAGTACCCGGATGATGCAAAACTTCACCATGTGCTGAAAGCCGCTGTTGGTGCTGGTACAACGACCGATCCTCAGTGGGCTGGTGCGCTGGTGGAGTATCAGGAATATGCAAATGATTTTGTTGAATTCCTTCGCCCGCAGACCATTATCGGTCGTTTCGGTCAGGGTGGTATTCCAGCCCTGCGCCAGGTCCCGTTCAATATCCGCATTCCGGCACAAACTTCCGGCGGATCTGCAAACTGGGTAGGTCAGGGTAAGGCCAAGCCGCTGACCAAATTCGACTTTGAGTCCATCACGTTCAGCTTCGCCAAAGTCGCAGCCATTGCGGTGCTGACTGATGAGCTGATCCGGTTCTCCAATCCGGCAGCTGACGCACTGGTGCGTAATGCGCTGGCAGAAGCGGTCATTGCACGCCTGGATACTGACTTCATTAACCCGGCGAAAGCCGAAGTTGCTAACGTCTCTCCGGCCTCAATTACCAACGGTATTGTGGCTGTTCCATCCACCGGCGATCCGGATGCAGATGCTGAAGCGGCATTCGCTCAGTTTGTCTCCAATAACCTTCAGCCAACTGGCGGTGTATGGATCATGTCCAGCACTAATGCGCTGGCGCTGTCCATGAAGAAAAATGCACTGGGCCAGAAAATGTATCCGGAAATGACCCTGCTTGGCGGCACATTCCAGGGGCTTCCGGCTATCGTTTCCCAGTACGCCGGAAGCAATCTGACCCTGCTGAACGCACCGGATATCTATCTGGCTGACGACGGTGGTGTGGCGGTGGATATGTCACGTGAAGCCTCTCTGGAAATGGAAAGCGATCCTACTGGCGACAGCGTCAGCCCAACCGGAACGGAGCTGGTTTCCATGTTCCAGACGAACAGCGTGGCTATCCGTGCCGAGCGCTGGATCAACTGGAAGCGTCGCCGCACGGCAGCGGTGGCGGTTATTTCTGGTGTGAACTACGGCTCTAACCAGGGAAGCTAATCGCGGAAGGAGGGCGGGGGGAAGCCCCGCCATGTTGCATGGCAAAAATCAGATATCTGCAACGCACTCATGACTCAGTTACGGGAGACGTAAAAACCGTGGACGATCGGTGCGCAAAGGTGCTGGTTCTGCTCGGTAAGGCTGAATATTTCACCGAGGTAAATACCAGAGTGAGGAAGAATAAGCGTAAAGCGGAGAACGGCTAATGTGGAATCCTTTCCGAAAAAATGAGGGGCAAGTCAAAAATCTACAGCAGCCTGTCAGCCGTGGCGGCTGGACGCCAATGTTCAGTTATGTCCATGAACCCTACGCCGGGGCCTGGCAGCAGAACATGGAAATTAAGCCCAAAACGGTTCTCTCCTATTATGCTGTGTTTTCCTGCATATCTCTGATCGCAAGTGATATCTCTAAAATGCCTCCGCGCCTGATGAAACAGGATTCAAATGGCGTTCGGCGGGAAATTAAAACCGGGAAGATAGCCGCGCTGTATTCCAGGCCAAATACCTTTCAGAACCGCATCCAGTTCTTTGAGCACTGGCTGAATTCCAAGCTGTGCGAAGGTAATACCGTTGCGCTCAAGATCCGGAATAATCGCGGTGAGATAACTGAGCTGAGGTTGCTGGACTGGGACAAAGTTACGCCGCTGGTAGCTGATGATGGCTCGGTCTTCTACCAGATCAATCCGGATAACATGGCAGGTATTGAATCATCTGTGACAGTGCCGGCACGAGAGGTTATTCACGATCGGTTCAACTGTCTGTTCCATCCCCTTATTGGTCTTTCCCCGATTTATGCGGCTGGTCTGGCTGCTATGCAGGGTCACCATATTCAGGAAAGCTCAGCGTACTTTTTCCGCAATGGCGGGAAACCCAGCGGTGTTATCGAGGTTCCGGGCTCGATTACGGAAGAGAACGCCAGGAAGATAAAAGAAAACTGGGACACTGGCTATACCGGAGAAAATGCGGGTAAAACCGCCATTCTGAGTAATGGCGCGAAATATGTTCCCCGTACGGTCTCAGCTGCTGATGCGCAGACCGTCGAACAACTCCGCATGACCGCGCAGATTGTCTGTTCCGTGTTTCACGTACCGGCTTATAAGGTTGGCATCGGTGAACTACCAACACATGACAACATCGAAGCGCAGGATCAGCAGTATTACTCTCAGTGCCTTCAGTCCCTGATTGAGTCCATCGAATTATTACTGGATGAAGCGTTTGAACTTGAGGCTGATACGGGAACTGAGTTTGACGTGAATGCACTGCTGCGTATGGACAGCGAACGTCGCATCAAATCCCTGGGCGACGGGGTGAAAAACACCATCCTTACACCAAACGAAGCACGGAGAATTGAGAATCTTCCTCCGCTGGCCGGTGGCGACTCTCTTTACCTTCAACAGCAGAACTTCAGCCTTGCGGCGCTGGCGCGCCGTGATGCTTCGGATGATCCGTTTGGTAAAAACAGTTCGTCCCAGTCATCAGTCTCACCGAATGAAGGAAAGGCTTTAACCGACGCTGAGCAATCGGCGGCCAAAGCCATGATCAGAGGATTTCTTACCAAATGAATGAACGCGAACTATCCCTGATAAAGGTGCTGGGCGAGGAATTTGGTCAGGTCCTCGCTGAAATGCGTGACAGCTTCAATAAAGGTCTTAAGGCGCAGCGAGTAGAGTATGAAGAAAAGCTATCCCTACTCGCAAAGCAGGTTGAAGAAATCTGTTCTACGCCTGCCCCCGATTTTCCGGGAATGGTAAAGGCAGCAATTGCTGAATTACCAGTACCGTCAGCGCCGGAACTGCCTGATATTGCCGCGATGGTCAGCGAGGCGGTAGCAGCCATTCCAGTGCCGCAGAACGGTAAAAGTATCACCCCTGAGGACGTCCGGCCGATGATTCAGGAGATGGTCAGCAAGGCAGTATCTGAGATACCTGCTCCGAAGGATGGGAAAGACGTTGAGCCCGCCACGCTTAAACAGGCAGTTGAAGAGGCTGTCAGCGAGGCGGTAGCAGCCATTCCTGTGCCGCAGGACGGTAAAAGTGTCACAACTGAAGATGTCCAGCCGATGATTCAGGAGATGGTTTCCGCATCCATGCCGGAGCTGCCAGATGTGAAATCGCTGGTGAATGAGGCGATTGCAGCTCTGCCCGCAGCAGAGCCGGGTAAAGATGGAGAAAATGGCCGGGACGCCCTGTCACTGGAGATTCTACCTTTCATTGATGAGGGGAAAAGCTACCCACGTGGCAGCTATGCAACGCATAACGGTGGCCTGTGGCGCGCTTACGAGAAAACCAATGGTATGCGTGGCTGGGAGTGTTTTGTTGATGGTGTGGCGGGTATTGATATCCAACAATCTGAGCAGCGTTGCTTCACCCTGACGGTTAACCGCACCAGTGGCGCCAGCGAAACCAAATCCTTTGACGTGCCTGTGATGATTTATCAGGGCGTATTCAAATCCGGTCAGGAATATCTGCCTGGCGACACGGTTACATGGGGCGGTTCGCTATGGCACTGCGACGAGCAGACCCAGGACAAGCCGGGTGAGGCAGGGTCGAAAGGCTGGACCCTTGCAGCCAAGCGTGGCCGCGACGGGAGGGGTAACACATGATTGAACTTGTGACACTGGATGAGATTAAGGAACACCTGCACGTTGATCATGATGCTGACGACGGCCCACTTAAGGAAAAAATACAGGAAGCCAGTTCGGTGTTGCTGGCTTTTATCCAGGGAAGCCGGGACAAGGTCGTTGATGAGACAGGAAAGTTAATAGAGGGTGAGGCGCTCAGTCGGATGAAAGCCGCTACGATGCGTCTGGTGGGCATGTTGTACCGAAATCCTGACCTAGCTGACAAGGAAGATTTACTTCATGGAGAGCTTCCTTTCTCTGTGTCGTTTTTAATTCATGATCTCCGACTTCCGACAATTATTTGAGGGCATTCATGGCTATATCCGCTGGTAAGCTCATACAAATTATTGTAATACAAAACCCCGTACATATTCGTGACGCATCAGGCCAGCCAGTTCAAACATGGGTGGATGGTGAAACCATCCGCGCAGATATCAGAGGCCGGAGCGGAAGAGAATTAATGGCAGCAGGCGCCGAAATTGCCTTGGCTGATGTCAGGGTATGGGTTCGCGGAAAATCGGGAGAAAAAATAACGGCAGCATCCAGGATAAAGGTCCTGAGTGGACCATACCGAGGCAAAATACTTAACGTTATAGGCCCGCCTATCCCCGATGAAAAGGGGGAGCGTCTTGAGATATTGTGCAAGCTGGGGGCTGAAAAATGATTGAGACGAGCCTTGATTTTTCCGGGTTAAATGATATCGCAAAGGACCTGGGGGCGCTTAGCCGCGCTGAGAACAACAAGGTTCTGCGTGATGCCACGCGCGCCGGGGCCGAAGTGCTTAAGGAAGAAGTGATCGCACGCGCGCCAGTGCGTACCGGGAAACTGAAAAAAAACGTGGTGGTGCTGACCCAAAAAAGCCGCCGCCGCGGGGAAATTTCTTCAGGCGTTCATATCCGTGGGCGCAACATGCGAACCGGTAATAGCGACAACACCATGAAAGCCAGCGACCCGCGAAATGCGTTTTACTGGCGCTTTGTTGAAATGGGTACCATTAACATGCCACCGCATCCTTTCATTCGTCCCGCGTTCGATGTTCGCCAGGAGCAGGCGACAGAGGTCGCTATCAGGCGCATGAACCAGGCCATTGACGAGGCATTAAGCAAATGACGGAAGACGATCTCTATCCTCTGCTGAAGCCGCTGGCCGGAGGGCGGGTTTATCCCTACGTTGCACCGCTCGGCAGTGACGGGAAGCCTTCAGTCTCTCCGCCTTGGGTAATTTTCTCGATTATTACCGACGTGGCCGCTGATGTTCTCTGTGGACAGGCAGAATCTGCCGTTTCGGTGCAGGTCGATGTTTATTCCAGCACCATCACTGAAGCGCGCACGATCAGGAATCTGGCGCTTGATGCCCTGCAGGTGCTGAAGCCGGAAAGCATTGTTAAAACGCCAGGCTATGAGCCTGATCTGCGCTATCACCGGGCAACGCTCGAATTTCAGGTAACCGTTTAACCTTACCCACCATAACAGACCGCTTCGGCGGTATTTTTTTAACTGGAGAAACCATGACCAGTAAGTATGAAGTCACAAAGGGGATGAACTTTGCCGTCTCCGACGCACCCGTAACAGCGGAGGATTTTACTTCCTCTACTTTCCCTGGCTCTGGCGTTACCTGGCTGGAAGCAGCCTGTGCAACAAAGGAGATCACCTTCACCGGCGGGCAGAAAGGGGATATCGACGTAACCACGCTGTGCTCAACTGAACAAGAGCAAACCAACGGCCTCGCCGCGCCTGCTGAAATGAGCATTACCCGTAACTGGGTTGGCGATGAAGCAGCGCAGGAGGCACTGCAGACCGCTTACGAAAATGACGAACTGCGTGCTCTGCGTGTGGTATTCCCATCTGGCAACGGTTTTTACGTGCTGGTGGAAGTACGCCAGAGTTCATGGTCTGCGGGAACCTCTTCAGTTGTCGGCGCTACGTACTCGCTTCGTGTTCGGGGTAAGCCTAAACGCATTTTCACATCAGGTTCCTGAGCGGCTTCGGCCGCTTTTTTTAACTACTTCGACTAAGTAACAAGAGAAAAATGAAATGGCGCAAAAAACATCACAGAATTCACTACGCAACGTGGCGCTTACAGCATCGAAAGCCTATCGCACCAAAGAAGGTATCACGGTCCCTGAATGGGATGGCGCAAAGGTAACGCTGCGTGAACCCTCTGGCGATGCCTGGGTGAAATTCCGGGAGATCGTTAATCCCCAGCTCGCCGATGGCGAAGAGCCACCGACGCTGACGGAGGCGGAAAAGTTTCTGCGTAACAAAGAGGCTGATGTGGTTCTGTTTATTGACGTTCTGCTGGATGAAAACGGCGAGCGCGTATTCAGCGATGAGGATCAGGAGCAGGTATCCAAAATTTATGGACCTGTGCACTCCCGCCTGCTGGCTCAGGCCCTCAACCTCGGTATGAGTCAGGAAGAAGCGGGAAAGCCGTAAAGCAGCCGCTGACTTTCTTCCTGATGTCGCTGGCGCTCCGGATGGGGCGCACTCTTCACGAATTGCGGGAGACCATGACCGCCAGCGAGCTCAAAATGTGGATCGAGTTCGACCGCATCAGTCCGATTGGTGACTGGCGCGCCGATGCACAGGCGGCGCAGATCTCCGTTGCAATGCTGAACTCTCAGGGTGGGAAATTCACCATTCCTGACGTGATGCTGAAATGGGGTGAGCAGGAAGAAGGCGCTGAAGTCTCTGAACTTGAAGGATGGATATCCAGTCTTTGATGCCCGCGGCTGCGGGTTTTTTTATGGGTGAAATATGGCAACGCTGCGCGAGCTAATCATCAAAATATCGGCGAACTCTTCTTCTTTCCAGTCTGAGATCGCCAGAGCTTCCCGCATGGGGACCGATTACTACCGCACTATGGAGCAGGGCGGGAAAAAAGCTGCAGCGGCCACGCGTGAAACTCAGCGTTCTTTGGCTGACCTGAACTCTCAGCTTGCTACCGTGCGATCTTCTGCTGCCGGGCTTGCCGGTGCGTGGGCTGGTGCATTTGCTACGCATCAGCTGATTCAGTTTGCCGACACGTGGAACCAGTTGAATGGGCGTCTTCGCCTTGCGTCCTCTTCCAGTGAGGATTACGTGCAATCCCAGCGCGTACTGATGGAGATTAGCCAGCGCACCGGAACATCCCTCGAGGCAAACAGCAACCTGTACAGCAGAATTGCGCAGTCCCTGCGAGATGCCGGTTACGCTTCTGCTGACGTCGCAAAAGTTACGGAAACCGTAGCAACCTCACTGAAGCTGTCTGGCGCCAGTACCGAAGAGGCGAGTTCTGTTATCACCCAGCTTAGCCAGGCACTTGGCTCAGGCGTTTTGCGAGGCGAAGAATTCAACTCCATCATGGAGAACGGCGGCCGCCTGGCGAAACTGCTGGCTGATGGGCTGGGTACCACTGTTGGTGGGCTGCGAAATATGGCCAACAACGGCGAGCTGACGACCAACAAGATCGTCCCGCTTCTGACCAACGTTGAGATCCTCCGTAAAGAATTCGACACCCTTCCTGCATCCATCAGCGGATCTGCACAGAAAGTGCAAAATGCCTTCCTTGCATGGGTTGGCGGGGCGAATGATGCTGTCGGCGCATCATCCACGCTTTCTGGCGTGCTGGATGGTCTGGCGAATAACATCGATGATGTGGCAAATACAGCCGGTATTCTGGTTGGTGTTGGCCTCGCTCGTTATTTTGGCAATATGGTTGGCAGCGTCGCTCAGTCAACCCGGGCAGTGCTCGCTAATACGGCCGCCGAGGTCGCACTGGCGCAGGCTCAGGTTCGCGGCGCTCAGGTTAGCGTTGCCGCTGGTCGGCAGGCTGTTTACCGTGCTCAACAGGCGCGCGCAGCGGCGACGAGCATTGAGGCTCAGATTGTCGCTGAGCGTAATCTTGCTGCAGCTCAGGCATCACTGAATACGGCGCTTGCTGGCAGGGCCTCTGCAGTTAACAACCTCACCAATACAGCCTCGGTAATGTCACGGCTGGGTAGTGGGGTGTTGGGTATTCTCGGCGGATGGCCCGGTGTGATTATCGGTGCTGGCGCAGCGATGTATGGTCTTTATCAGCACACCCAGCAGGTGCACCGAGAGGCTGTCGGCTTTGCCAATAATCTGGATGAAATAAACGGCAAGCTGCAGAAAATGTCGGTTCTGGGTCTGCGATCCACGGCCGCCGATGCTCGTACATCCTTACAGGCGCAAAAACAGGACCTGGCCGACCTCGACTCTCAGATTGCGAAGGTGAAAGACAGCCTTAAGGCTGTTGACCAAATACAGCAGGACTACAACCTTCATCCAACGCGGACATTGATCAACACTTTTATGGACCAGGCCGACATCACGGCCAAAAACATTGAGCTTACCGATAAGCTGAACCAACTGGAGTACCAGCGCGAACAGGCAGCCTCAAAAGTCGAGCAAACGCAGAAACTGGTAAACAATGCCAGCGATCTGGCCACGCAAAAGGCTATCGAACAGGCTGGTGCCGTCTCAATCCTGAAAGGTGCGTATGACCTGCTTAACCGCTCAATGTCAGCAACCGCTGGAGCCAAGCCGCCACAATATGCCGGGCCCGTCGTTTCACTGGCGAACGCAACACCGCAACAGCAAACCGCACTGGAGCGTTCGCGCCGCAATAACGTACTGGCCAGCCTCAGTGGATTAGAAAAACTCCATCAGCAGCACGTCTATGAAGCAGAAGACCTGCAGCTGACGGGGGCGCTTTATACGAAATATATCTACAACCAAGATCAGGCATCTAAAAAGGGTGCAGCAGCTGCGGAGGCGAAAAAAACCTCTACCGCCGCCTCAAAAGCACAGAGCAAAGCCGAGCGCGAAGCGGCCAGTACCGCCGAACAGTATTCCCGAAAAATGGCCGATCTGAGCGTGGCTATCGACGTGCAACGCATCCGGGCGACGGAAGGAGAAAAAGCTTCCGAGCTTTACGCGGCGTCACACCAGGCAGGCACTAAATGGACCGACGAGCAACGCAAGGCAATCCGCGCACAGGCTGAAGAATTAGCAAAACTGACTCAGGTTGCAGACGATAACGTTAAAAAAATGCGTGAGCAGGCAGGTGCTCTAAAGGATTTAATGGACGCTGGCAGAAAATTCAGGGATGAGGCGATGCTGACAACCGACACAGCAGGCATGAGTGATCGCCAGCGAAGTCGATCCGACGAGACGCAACAGATCGACCGTGTTTTTGCTAAAGCAGGTGGCGACAAAAGCACCCAGGCTGTGATAGCTCGAAGCGAAGCCCTCGATGCTCTGGATAAGAAATACAAGGCGATAGCAGCAGCTGAAGCGGATTGGATGTCAGGAGTATCACGCGGCTATGCCAACTGGTTTGATGAAATCAGTGACGTATCCGGCACGGTTTCTGACGGGGTGAAAACTACACTCGACAGCGCGTTTGGTAACGTCACCTCAATGCTCGAAGGCAATAAAGTTAGCTGGAAATCGTGGGGTATTTCTGTCCTGCAGATCATTGAAAAAGTGGCACTCCAGATGGCGGTGGTCAGCGCGATGGGTGGAGCCTCTTCCGGTTCTGGCATCTTTGGCTCTCTTATCGGTAGTGTCGGTAGTTTCTTCGGCGGTGGGGCAGGTGCATCAGCCAGTACTGGGACTGCAGTTTCAAACTATGGATCGAGCTTCCAGTTTAATGCGAAGGGCGGTGTTTATGACTCGCCATCCCTTAGCGCTTTCAGTAATGGGATCGTCAGAAACCCTACTATGTTCGCTTTCGCAAAAGGCGGGGCCGGAATCATGGGCGAGGCTGGGCCGGAGGCAATCATGCCGCTGACCCGCGCGCCGGATGGTTCTCTTGGTGTTCGAACTGTCGGCGCTGGCGGCGGTCAGTCTGTATCTTCGGCGCCACAGGTTTATATCACCATCGATGGCAACGGCAACACTCAAACTCAAGCCTCACCAGGCCTTGAGCAATTTGGTGCAGAAGTCGGGAAATTCGTTGATCAGCGATATAAGCAGAATGTAATGCGTGATATCCGCCCCGGCGGTGACATCTGGAACGCAATGAAAGGAAACCGATAAATATGGCCATCGAAACTTTCACATGGTGCCCACGGATTAACGCTGAGGCTGATACAAATTTCCGCGTCAGGAAAGCCAAGTTTGGCGATGGATATGAGCAGGTTTCAGGGGATGGACTGAACACCAGAACTCAGCAATGGACGCTCAATTTTACTGGCAACGAAACCTACATTTCTGCCATTAAGTCTTTCCTCGACAGGCATGAAGGAACGAAAGCCTTCCAGTGGAAGCCGCCGCTCGAACCTTTGGGTTTGTATCGTTGCGAAACGTATAAACCCACCGGGCTGGGCGCGGGAAAATTCAACCTTGAAGCAACATTCATCCAGGCATTTAAACCATGAGCTTAAACGCAGATTATCAGAAGCTGGAATCCGGAAACGATGTTCGTCTGATTGAGGTGGACGGTTCTTCCTTTGGTCTGACAGACGTCCTCCGCTTTCACAATTACAGCATTCCCCACACAGAAGCGGAAATCATCGCCGCTGGTGGGGATGAGTCCAAGCTTGCGGCAAAACCAGTCTGGTGGCAGGGAAATGAATATGCCGCCTGGCCATATCAACTGGAAGGTCTGGAGAAATCAACCAGTGGGAGCAATGCAACGCCATCCCTGACGGTAGCGAACATCGAAAGCTCCATTTCTGCCCTGTGTCTTGCGTATGACGATCTGCTGCAGGCGAAAGTCATTATTCACGACACAAAAGAGAAATATCTCGATGCCATAAATTTCGCAGACGGCAACCCTACAGCAGACCCGGCTCAGGAAAAGCTGCAGGTCTGGTATATCGACGGGAAAACGGGCGAGCTTGCCGGTGAAACCGTTGAATTTGTTCTGTCCAGCCCGATGGACCTGCAGGGGCAAATGATCCCGACGCGACAGCTTTATTCCCTGTGTACCTGGTGCATCCGGAATAAATATCGTACCGGCGACGGCTGCGACTATGCCGGCAATCACTATTTCGACAAAAACAACAACCCGGTAAGCGATCCGTCGCTGGATGAATGCAACGGCACGCTGACGGCCTGCAAACTCCGATTCGGCGAAAATAACGAACTCTCGTTTGGTGGCTTCCCGGGCACGTCTTTGATCAGGAGTTGATATGCGTCAGAAAACCATCGATGCGATTATGGCGCATGCTGCAGCTGAATATCCTCGCGAGTGTTGCGGCGTAGTAGCGCAGAAAAGCCGTGTTGAACGTTATTTCCCGTGCCGGAATCTTGCCGCGGCGCCGGAGGACAATTTTGTCCTTTGCCCCGAAGACTATGCAACTGCTGAAGACTGGGGAACGGTGATCGCCATCGCTCACAGTCACCCTGACGCCACGACGCAACCGAGCGAACTGGATAAAGCGCAATGTGACGCAACGCTTTTACCCTGGCATATTGTGAGTTGGCCAGAGGGGGATTTACGCACCATCCAACCGCGTGGGGAACTGCCGCTGCTGGAGCGTCCGTTTGTGCTCGGACATTTCGATTGCTGGGGGCTGGTGATGAGTTATTTCCGGCAGACGCATGGCATTGAGCTGACCGATTACCGCGTGGATTATCCCTGGTGGGAAGACCAGTACCCGGAGAACTTTTACCGTGATTGCTGGTATGAATGCGGATTCCGCGAGTTTAGCGGGCCACCGAAACCCGGCGATATGGTGATCATGCAGGTCCAAGCCAATAAGTGGAACCATGCTGGTATCCTGCTGGATGGAAACATGCTGCTGCACCACCTGTACGGTCACCTAAGTCAGCGCGTGCCGTATGGTGGCTACTGGCAGGAACGAACGATGAAGATTCTCCGTTACAAATCTCTGTGCTAACCTTTTGTAAAACGAAAAAAGGGGTTAGGGATATGAGGAAATTTCTTTCGATATTGGCGTGTAGCCTGATTATTGTTGGTTGCTCACCTTCGGAAAAGGATTTTATTGACATGGGGGAGTCCTTAGTTAAAGACACCCTCAAAGATCCGGATAGCGCTAAATTTGAATCATTCTTCCGTGATTTCGGTGAAAATACTGGATATGTTTGCGGTTATGTGAATGCTAAAAATTCATACGGCGCATACACGGGTAAAAAACCATATTATGTGCGGATTGAGGTCAAAGATGGAAAGGTCAATAATCATGGACCAATCATCATTATTAATGACCAAGACCAAAAGAAAATTGATTCTTATGAGTCAATCTGTCAAAAGGACTGATGTGCGATGAAAAAGATTATCCTCTCAATTTTTATCTTCCTGCAGATGGGGTGTTCTGTTTCCTCACTGGAAGAACAAAAACCTATTCTATCAGAGCATTCAACAAAAACTATTGATGAGGTTAACCGTTGCCTTGCTCCTAAATGGGTAGAGCTACGATATTCAAGCTCCAGCATACCCACTGAGTCAGGATACAAAATCACAGCATCAGACGATATATTCGGGGCTCTTTCAGTAGTGAATATCGATAAATCAGAAGCAGGCGGAAGCGATGTAAAAGTTTACGCCGTCGCAAAGGGATGGAGCGATCACTGGGCCACGGCTGCCAGATCATGCCTTTGAAAAGTTAAAAATAAGCTAAGCCACCTTCGAGTGGCTTTTTTTATGGAGAAAGAAAATGTCAGAGGTAATGACCCGAATTGAACTTGGCGGTGTTTTGGGTAAAACCTACGGAAAGGTTCACCATCGATTAATACGCACAACGGCTGAGGCGATCAATTCTCTTACAAAAACTATAAACGGGCTGGAGAAATTCCTGATCACCAGCAAAGCAAGGGGCCTGACTTACGCCGTCTTTAAAGATAAAAAAAATATCGGAAAGGATGATTTTGGTTTTCCGGTAACTGGTGAAGTTATTCGAATTGTACCTGTTGTAATAGGAAGTAAAAAAGCCGGGGTATTACAAACAATTCTTGGCGCTGTTCTCGTCGTCGTTGGTGTAGCGATTGGCTATTTTACAGGTGGCACTCTATCAGCGGTGGGGTATGGGGCTGCAAAATTCGGTGCAGCCATGATGCTGGGAGGCGTTGTCCAGATGTTATCACCTCAACCGGCAGGTCTGGCCAGCAAACAAAGCGCAGATAACCGTGCATCGTATGCGTTCGGCGGGGTGACAAATACCGCGGCGCAAGGCTACCCGGTACCGCTTCTCTACGGTCGCCGTCGAATCGGTGGCGCGATTGTGTCGGCGGGAATATATGTTGAAGACAAACAGTAAGCCGAAAGGTGGGAGATAGTTATGACTTTAGAACAACGAATTGAAGCACTCGAAAAAGAAATTAAAGATATTACTGAGCGACACAAACTAGAGGATAAGGAATTACAGAGAGTAAAAGCGGCAGTATCTCATGCCGCTAAAAAAGGAATTGAAGATTTACTTGCCAAGCAAACGTAATGACTCTTCAAGGATTTTGGCTACTGCACTATTAGCGCCAAATTTATTGATATTACTTTTAATATCATTTTCGATTTGCTTTATTTCGTTAGTGTGCATTTTTTGAATCAAGATTTTGACTAGGTATTCAGCCCCACCCATTCGATCTTGAAGTATCTGCACGTCTTCTTTTAACTTATCAATATCTTGATTTGACATTCCATTTATCCTTTGCAGAGGTATACAGCCATCCCTCTGGAAATATTGGTGCGCCAGTGTCCCACCACTGGCGAGCTGACCTCACACATTAACCAGGGTTAACAGTTAGCAACATCCTGATATTCAAACAGTAGCCACCTTCGGGTGGCTTTTTTATGGGCGCAATATGGCTACAGAAAAAGTGTTAAAGGGCCGCAAGGGCGGCAGCTCAAGTTCCCGAACCCCAACCGAACAGCCTGATGATCTGCAATCTGTAGCGAAGGCAAAAATCCTCGTTGCGCTTGGGGAAGGGGAGTTTGCAGGGCAGCTAACCGGCAAAGATATCTACCTGGACGGAACGGCCCTGGAGAATGCCGACGGCTCCCAAAACTTCAGCGGCGTGACGTGGGAGTTTCGCGCAGGAACACAGGCGCAAAAATATATTCAGGGTATTCCCGGTACAGAAAACGAGATCAGCGTGGGAACTGAGGTTTCAAGCGCTACAGCCTGGACGCGCACGTTTACCAATACGCAACTTTCAGCAGTTCGTCTGCGTCTGAAATGGCCCTCGCTTTTCAAACAGGAGGACAACGGCGACCTGGTGGGATACACGATAAATTACGCCATCGACCTGCAGACGGACGGCGGCACATGGAAAACAGTTCTAAGTACTCGTGTATCAGGGAAAACCACCACGGGCTATGAACGGAGTCATCGTATTGATTTGCCGCAGGAGGGCAGCACCTGGACAATCAGGCTGCGTAAGATTACTTCTGACGCCAACAGCGCGAAGATTGGCGATACGATGACGTTGCAGAGTTTTACTGAGGTGATTGACGCCAAGTTACGCTATCCCAACACAGCGCTACTCTACATCGAATTTGACTCCAGCCAGTTTAATGGTTCTATTCCGCAGATTTCCTGCGAACCGCGCGGGCGTGTAATTCGCGTTCCTGATACCTACGACCCTGAAAACCGTATCTATAGCGGGACATGGACCGGCGCATTTAAGTGGGCGTGGACAGATAACCCAGCGTGGATTTTTTACGACCTGGTTGTTTCTGACCGGTTCGGTCTTGGGCATCGTTTGACTGCTGCAAACATTGATAAATGGACACTTTATCAGGTTGCTCAGTATTGCGATCAGATGGTGCCAGACGGCAAAGGGGGCAACGGTACCGAACCACGCTATACCTGCAACGTGTACATTCAGGACCGGAATGACGCTTACACTGTCCTGCGGGATTTTGCTGCTATTTTCCGTGGCATGACCTACTGGGGGGGTGATCAGATCGTGGCACTGGCTGATATGCCGCGCGATGTGGATTACAGCTATACCCGCGCCAACGTTGTTGGCGGTCGCTTTACCTATTCGAGCAGCACCACGAAAAGTCGCTACACCACCGCGCTGGTGTCATGGTCCGATCCCGGTAACGCCTATGCAGACGCGATGGAACCGGTATTTGAGCAGGCTCTGGTGGCGCGTTACGGATTCAATCAGCTGGAAATGACAGCCATCGGTTGCACCCGGCAGTCAGAGGCGAACCGAAAGGGGCGCTGGGGTATTCTCACCAACAACAAGGATCGTGTTGTTTCGTTTGATGTCGGGCTGGACGGAAACATTCCGCAGCCGGGGTACATCATCGCGGTCGCTGATGAGCTGCTTTCCGGAAAGGTGACCGGTGGGCGTGTCCGTTCGGTAAATGGTCGTGTCATTGAGCTTGACCGGGTTGCTGATGCTGTTGCTGGCAACCGTCTGATTCTCAACCTGCCATCCGGTGCGGCACAGAGCCGGACGATTCAGGCCATAAACAACAACACGGTAACCGTCACAACGGCATTCAGCGAGACGCCAGAGGCGGAATGTGTGTGGGTTGTCGAATCGGACGAACTCTATGCCCAGCAATACCGGGTTGTCAGTGTCGCCGATAATAACGACGGCACATTTACGATCTCCGGCGCGGCCCATGACCCGGATAAGTATGCCCGGATCGATACTGGCGCCATTATTGACCAGCGGCCTGTCAGCGTCATTCCACCTAGCAACCAGTCAGCGCCTGATGATATTGCCATCGGGAGTTATTCCGTTGTGCAGCAGGGCATCAGTGTCGAAACGCTGCGCGCGACCTGGTCGGTTGTGGATAACGCTATCGCCTATGAAGCACAGTGGCGCCGTGATGATGGCAACTGGGTTAACGTGCCTCGCAGTTCGACAACCAGTTTTGAGGTTGAATCTATCTATGCCGGCCGATACCTGGTCCGCGTTCGCGCAATCAATGCGGCGGAAATATCGTCCGGGTGGGGATACTCGAAAGAGGTCACGCTGACCGGCAAAGTGGGCAACCCACCAAAGCCTGTCGGATTTGTGGCGACCGGCATCAACTGGGGGATTCAGCTGAACTGGGGATTCCAGGCAAATACTGCCGATACGCTGAAAACCGAAATTCAGTACACTCCCAACTCTGATCAGTCTGATCCGTTGCTGCTGTGCGATGTGCCATATCCATCATCAGAATACATCCAGCTCGGGCTCAAAGCGGGGCAGATGTTCTGGTACCGCGCGCAGCTAGTAGATAAGAGCGGAAATGAGTCCGGGTGGACTGGCTGGAGCCGGGGGATGGCGAACGATAACCCCTCCGACTATCTGGGGGACATAACCGACGGCCTGCTAACCTCGGAAGATGGGCAGCGCCTTACAGAAAGTGTTGAGGGTAGCCTTGAAGCAAACTGGCAGAACGCGCTGGCAGGCGGAAGCATTTTGCATAGCCAGTTTGCACAGCTTGGTCCGGTACGCGCCGAGATTTTGCAAGTAGCGACCACTGTGGCGAAAGTCGACGAAGCCATGGCTGAACTAGGCACCGACCTGAAGGCACAGGTAGCAGCCAACACGGCGGCAATTTCTGACAAATTGACCGCCATGGTTGACTCGGACGGCGCCAGCGCTATCCACACGCTTCGTGTCGGTGTGAAATTCAACGGACAGGAAATTAACGCGGGTATGTCGATTGCGGCAATCGCTCAGCCCGGCAAGCCACCCGTCGCTCGTGTTGCGTTTAACGCAGAAGAGTTCGTACTGCTCTCAGGCAGCGATGACAAGCTATTCTCACCGTTTGCGGTGAAGGGTGGGCAGGCGTTTATTACCGATGCGTTTATTCAGGATGCATCTATTGACGGTGTGAAGATAAAAGACGCAACAATTGATATGGCGAAAATTTCTGACACCATTCAATCCACTAACTTCAGCGTAACAGACAAAACCGGATGGCAGTTAAACAAAACGGGAGGCAGTGTATTTTATGGCACTGTTTATGCTTCGCACATTGAGGGTGATTTGTCAGTCACATACGCAATGCCTCCGCTTTATTTAACGGGGCTTTCTGGCTCTGGTTCAAGAACGGTCACTTGGGCTGGTGGCGTTGATTTTGACGTCCGAATCTCTATACCATTTTTCCAGTTTAATATTGTGAATGCAGTTGGTGTTTTCAGGGCGAGGGTAACGATAGGTGGGCAAGCGATAAATGGCGTTGGCTTCACTAATGGCTGGTTCCAATCTGATCAGACGATAAAACTTGGCACTACTGGCTATGTTGACATACCAGCGAACACGGTTGATGTTCCTATTAAAGTTGAGTGGGGTGTAGCCCCTGGCTCAAGTTCATCAAACGCAGCCCTTATGTTTAGCGGGATGTCAATAATAGTATCACCAAAACGAGATCGATTTACGTAAAGTTAAAATGGGGCCAATGGCCCGTCATTACACCTTTTTCCGAATCGTTAATCAGCGCACCATTGCCACCACGAACGATAAATTTTTTCATTGGGATATTCCCACACTTAATATTTATAAATTTTGCGTGTTCCGCGCAGGATTCCGCATATCCAAAAATTGACAAGAGGCTTTTATGTCAGCAGGCACTTTAAAGCTCACTAATGGCAGCACCGCCGTAATCGGTACTGGCACAACATTTACAGCTGATATGACCGCCGCCGATGTTGTGGTGGTTACCGTAGGAGGAACCGTCTATTCGCTGGCGGTTGATTCTGTAACGAGCGATACAGCTCTGGTGTTATCCCTGCCGTTCACCGGGCCTACAACCACCGGCGTGGCATGGCAGGCCGTTCCGCGCAAAACGATGCTACGTGTAACGGCAGAGCTAAATAAACAGGTGACCGAATCACTGCGCGTCGCAAATGAGAACGCAATTAACTGGCAGGCAGTTCTATCATCCCATGATACCGTTAATGTCCTCCTGCCTGACGGCACGACGCTTACCGGTTTCTCGTGGCGCAAGATTAACGACCTGTTGACAGCATTGGACCCAGACGACCTGTCAGCGACGGCAGCGCAGATCAACACCGACGCGCAGCAGGTAGCGACCGACAAGCCGATCATCCTTCAGGCCAAGACTGATGCTGAAACCGCTAAAACAGCATCGGAGACAGCGCAGGGAAAAGCGGAGGCGGCACAGCAGAAATCAGAGGCGGCACAAGGTAAGTCCGAGACAGCACAAGCGGCGGCAGAACTTGCAGCAACAAATGCGGCGCATGATGCATCGCAGGTTAACCCGAAAAACTTGCTACATGTCGATCAGCACTTGTCTGATCTCACAAATATCCCTGAGGCGCGTGCCACGCTGGAAGTCTTTTCCAAAGCCGAAATCGCTGACATGTTGCCTGGCTATCTGGGCCAGATTGACTGGCAGGAAATGCGCACCGCGCTGGAGCCTGGTACGGCGCCGCGCGACGGGCAGGAAGTGGACCAGACAGGCATCTTCGCTGACCTGTACGCGAAAGCGCTGGCCGGTAAGCTACCAACCTGTACCGAAGCAGAATGGCAGGCTGACCCGCTTAACCGCGGCTGTTATGTGCTGGAGTCCTCGCCGGGGAAAATGCGCCTGCCAGATGATAACGGCGTTCAGCCAGGGTCCTTAAAGATTCCGGTTAAAGTTGGTGATGGTGGGGTCGCGGATCTAGAAGGTACTATGGCTGGCTCGGCGCTACCTAACATCAAAGGGACCGTGGTACGACTTGGCGCGACATCATCATTAATGCGCAATGATTCAATTGTCGATGGCGCGTTTGAATTATTAGAGAGAGAAACCGTGTCACCACCGACCCAAGGGGCGACGATTGCGTCCTTAACCTCTGGGGTTCCTTTGGGTTTTAACGCTAAGCTTTACGATGGTATATACCAGGATGGCGTAACCGAAATCCGACCAAACCGGCAGTATGGTTGCTGGACGGTCCGTTACGCAGCTAAGGCCACCAATGGCGGCAGCATCGATGCACTGGCACTGGCTACGGCTATCGCTGCTGGGGATGCTGAGTTACTTGCAAAAATTATCGCCACTAATGCGCGCATTGATTATGCGCTTATCTCTCCGGAAACAAACCCAGCACTGGGCAGCAGAACCGTTTTTGAAAATCCGTTTGGCAATAATACCCCCGTGATATGCGTGTGTGAGATTTTCCATGCGACGTTGCAGAAATGGACAACGACACCCTGGATTTATTCGAGCCCCAACAGCTATGGGATGATTTCCAGCTATTCGCAGGGCGAGGGAATTGTAATGACATGTGGCAAAGCTGCTTTTGTTACAATTTCTCTGAACTGCGGGGCGAGCCAGGAGTTTACGACAAACTACACCACCGTTTCACCAGTACGCATTCACGTATGGAAAATCACAGAATGAAGACTATCTACGTAAGCCAGAAAAATAATAGAGACTGGAGCACCAGCGCATCGGCGTTCGGCGGCCTGAATTACCCGGCAATCGTTGCGGATGGTTTTGCCGGGGGGGCAATGACATACAACCGCTTCACTGGTGAGTGGGTTGTTGATGCGCCATATATCAGAACTCATGCTGATGATGTGGCTGATTCTGTAGCGTTGCGTGAGCAGTTGAAGGAAGAAGCTAACCGGATCATGGCCGGATGGGTTCTGGACCTACAATTGGGTGACATTACTGATGATGACCTGGCTAAGCTGAAGTTGTGGCGGGCGTATGTGAAGAAACTTGATGCGCTCGATCTGGACGCGGCACCGGAAATTGAGTGGCCGCCGCGTCCGGAAAATTAACGCCACAGCGCTTTGCTCTGCCGAACCGCCATCATAATGGCTTTCCCCATGCTTTCGCACTGAGGGAAACCAGGTGATATCCACCGCGAGTTGATAAACGCCAATATGTTGAATCGGTCATAGTCGAAAAGTAATTTTTGAGGCAATGGTGGAACGTATATCTGAAAGCGACCCACCATTTGACATAGGGGTGAAATGTAACTAATCGATGTAATATATGTTATAAGTCATTGCGGATTTAGAACAAAAAAGTAGCAGCCTGGAAAATGAGCCAATTCACCATCAAAGAAATAGCGCTAATATCCCATAAGCTAAAAGATATCAGTGATACATGGTCAGATTTATGGATTTTTCTTTGCCTGGTGCCACTTAGTGTTGGCCAGGTTATCAATCTTAAGCATAGGAACTTTGACGGAAAATATCTGAATCTCGAAAAGGGGGCGAGATTTAAGAGTGTTCAGGTAGAGGCTCCCCCTCTGATTTGCGAGCTCATACAGAGACGCAGAGAAAAATATCCCGATGATATCTATATTTTTCAGAGCCACTCTAACAGGGTCAAGTATCAGGGTAAGCCTGTAACCGTTATTGCGTTTAACCGGGCGTTGAAAGTAGCAGCAAAAGGCGTTACGGAAAAGATAGTGAGCAGCAAAAGCGCTCAATGTTAGTTTGCTGCGACCGTGGTATGCAAGCACAGACCGCAGCAGTAGGCCAGGTGTTCATGCCATGGCGCTGGCGCAAGTATAGGTGAAATCACTCATTCATCCACAAGCCATAATTCAGCCTCTTCAAACATTTCCTGCACAGCGGCGCTGATCCGCTCCTTCTCATGCTTACTGGCATCAGTATTGATCGCCGGTAGCGTCATCATCGGCTTAACTCTTACATCAGCATCAGGGAAAATACGGTGCACCCTCTTGCTCAATTCACCCAGAATGATGTCCTTCGCACCAGGCAAACCATCAAAATTCCTTTTGTCATAAACGAGTTCCACAAACATGATTAACTCCCTCTTTACTGGTTATGTATACAGTATTTATACTGTGTTTTTATCCAGTATTCAAGTGAGGGCTCAATTATGGGATTTCCATCACCAGCGGCTGATTTCGCCGAAACAAGTATTTCTCTTGATCGGCTGCTTATCAGCAAGCCAGCGGCGACTTACTTTATGCGAGCTGCGTGTTCTCATTTCCGTGAAGGAGTTATACAAGGGGCCTTGCTGGTGGTCGACTCTTCGCTTTCTCCATTCGATGGTTCACTGCTTGTGTGTGCTATCGAAGGGGAGTTCAGGATAAAGCGTTATCGCCTGCATCCGACTCCACATCTGATCAATTTGGAAAATGGCCGAAGAGAAGAGCTACCGGAAGATGAAGGTGGGTATACGGGGTCACTCCCTGTTTTCGGGGTGATTACGTACATCATCAACGATGCCAGAACGGGAGAGTTTGACGACTGCCCGGTGATGTGAACGGGTAAAAAGCTCGGTTAGAGCTGGTCTGCGTGGGGCATCTATGGGGCAAAAAAGGCATATTTGGGGCATTTTGGGGCATGATTGGGACGTTATAACACATATGAACTTTACCGAATTTCATATGGCGTGTATGTTCAATGCATTGAATAACATAAAGAAAACACATGCTCTTGGGCGCTCTTTAGTGATTCATGAAAATAGGGCTACATTTTTTATTTAAGGCGCATAATAAAAACAAGACCAAGGAGATGCTATGTCACTGCAAAATTTAACCCGCTTTCCGCGCCTCGAATTGATCGGCGCACCTACGCCGCTGGAATATCTGCCGCGTTTTTCTGACTACATCGGCCGCGATATCTTTATCAAACGCGACGACGTCACCCCGCTGGCGATGGGCGGCAACAAATTGCGTAAGCTGGAGTTCCTCGCCGCCGATGCATTACGTGAAGGCGCTGACACGCTGGTGACCGCTGGGGCGATTCAGTCCAACCACGTACGCCAGACGGCGGCAGTGGCAGCCAAGCTTGGCCTGCACTGTGTGGCGCTGCTGGAAAATCCGATGGGCACGACGGCGGAAAACTACCTCAGCAACGGCAACCGTCTGCTGTTGGATCTGTTTAACACCCAGGTCGAGATGTGCGACGCGCTGACCGACCCGAACGCACAGCTCGCCGAGCTTGCCACGCGCCTGGAAGCACAGGGTTTTCGCCCGTACGTCATCCCGGTGGGCGGTTCGAATGCGCTGGGCGCGTTGGGCTACGTTGAAAGCGCGCTGGAAATTGCCCAGCAGTGCGAAGGGGCGGTGTCGATTTCATCCGTGGTGGTGGCTTCCGGCAGTGCGGGAACCCACGCGGGCCTGGCCGTTGGCCTCGAGCAGGTAATGCCTGACGCGGAATTGATTGGCGTGACCGTTTCGCGCAAAGTGGCCGACCAGTTGCCGAAAGTGGTTACACTGCAGCAGGAGGTGGCCCGTAGCCTTGAGCTGACGGCAAGCGCCGGTATTACGCTGTGGGACGACTATTTTGCCCCAGCCTACGGCATTCCTAATGATGACGGCATGGAAGCAGTGAAGCTACTGGCGCGTCTGGAAGGCATTTTGCTTGACCCGGTTTATACCGGCAAAGCGATGGCCGGGCTTATCGACGGTATCAATCAGAAACGCTTTAAAGACGAAGGGCCGATTCTGTTTATCCATACCGGCGGAGCGCCAGCGCTCTTTGCCTATCATCCTCATATTTAAATAGAACGCGCTCATGCAAGAAAGTATTCAACTGGTTATCGACTCCGCGCCGTATCTGCTTAAAGGCGCGGTCTTTACGCTCCAGCTCAGTATCGGCGGGATGTTCTTCGGCCTGATTCTGGGCTTTATTCTCGCGCTGATGCGGCTCTCGCCCATTGGCCCCATCCGCTGGCTGGCACGCTGCTATATCTCTATTTTCCGCGGCACACCGCTGATTGCGCAGCTGTTTATGATCTACTACGGCCTGCCGCAGTTTGGTATCGAACTTGACCCGATTCCGTCGGCGATGATTGGCCTGTCGCTCAATACCGCGGCCTACGCGGCGGAAACACTACGTGCGGCGATTTCGTCAATCGATAAAGGGCAGTGGGAAGCGGCCGCCAGTATCGGGATGACGCCGTGGCAAGCCATGCGCCGCGCGATTCTGCCGCAGGCGGCCCGCGTGGCGCTGCCGCCGCTGTCGAACAGCTTTATCAGCCTGGTGAAGGACACCTCGCTGGCGGCGACCATCCAGGTGCCGGAACTGTTTCGTCAGGCGCAGCTTATCACCTCACGTACGCTGGAAGTGTTCACCATGTATCTGGCTGCATCGCTGATTTACTGGGTGATGGCGACGGTGCTGTCGGCGCTGCAAAACTATTTTGAAAATCAGCTTAACCGCCAGGAGCGAGATCCGAAATGAGTGCAATCGAAGTCAAAAACCTGGTGAAGAAATTCCACGGGCAGACGGTGCTGCACGGGATTGACCTGGAAGTAAAAGAGGGTGAAGTGGTGGCGATCATCGGGCCGAGTGGCTCGGGGAAAACCACGCTTTTGCGCAGCATTAACCTGCTGGAAGTGCCGGAAAGCGGCACTATTCGGGTGGGTGATATGACCATCGACACCGCGCGTCCGCTCAGCCAGCAGAAAGGGCTGATCCGCCGCCTGCGCCAGCACGTCGGCTTTGTGTTCCAGAACTTCAACCTGTTTCCGCACCGCACGGTGCTGGAGAACATCATTGAAGGGCCGGTGATTGTCAAAGGCGAAGATAAAGCAGAAGCCACCGCCAGAGCGCGGGAGTTGCTCGGCAAGGTGGGGCTTTCAGGGAAAGAGGAGAGCTATCCGCGCCGTCTCTCCGGTGGCCAGCAGCAGCGCGTAGCGATTGCGCGTGCGCTGGCAATGCGCCCGGACGTGATCCTTTTCGATGAGCCAACCTCGGCGTTAGATCCAGAGCTGGTAGGGGAGGTGCTCAACACCATCCGCGCGCTGGCCGAAGAGAAGCGTACGATGGTTATTGTCACCCACGAAATGAGCTTTGCCCGCGACGTCGCCGACCGGGCCATCTTTATGGATCAAGGGCGCGTGGTTGAACAGGGGGAAGCGAAGGCGCTGTTTGCGAACCCACAGCAGGCGCGCACCCGCCAGTTCCTGGAAAAATTCCTCATGCAGTAATAGCGGCGCGGACGCGCCCGGGATTAACGGCGCGCGTCCGCGTACGACTTATTTTTTATCGCAAATGATGCCCTAAGGTTATTTACGCGCTTTTAATGAAAAATTTTACTTAAGTATGCCTAATCAATAGGTGGGCTTTATATTGCCCTGAATAGAGCCAAATGGCCTGGTGACGGTGTTTACGCGGCATTCGTTGCAAAAATAGGGGAAATTAGGATTATTTTGCCGAAGCGTGATATTTTATACATATAAATAAGATTTATGTGTTAGGTTTCTGTATTCATAAAAATGATTATTGATCAGGGGGTTTCTCGTAGTTATGAGAGACGATGATTTTTTCAGTTGGCGGCGGGAAATGCTGCAAATTTTCCAGGCGGCTACAGCAAGCGATCAGATATATGCGCTCTTACAGCAGCAGACCGAATATCTGGAATATGACTTCTTCGCACTGTGCGTGCGCCATCCGGTGCCTTTCACACGGCCTCGCATCTCGGTATATACCACTTATCCCGATGCCTGGATGAGTCACTATAAGTCTGCGAATTATATGGCTATCGATCCGGTGCTGAAACCGGATAACTTCTCGTTGGGTCACCTGCGCTGGAACGATGAACTGTTTAGCGATGCACAGGAGTTGTGGCTCGCCGCGCGCAAGCACGGTTTGCATACCGGGGCGACCCAGTGTCTGATGCTGCCAAACCACGCTCACGGTTTCCTGTCGGTATCGCGCACGCGCGTGGCGCGTCAACCGCTTGCGGAAGACGAAATGGCGATGCGGTTGCAGATATTACTGGAGATGAGCCTGCTGGCGTTATTACGCGTCGAAGACGAAATGGTGATGCCGCGGGAAATGAAATTCAGTAAGCGGGAATTAGAAATTCTGAAATGGACGGCGGAGGGGAAAACATCGGCGGAGATTTCGATGATTCTGTCTATTTCCGAGAATACCGTAAACTTCCATCAGAAGAACATGCAGAAGAAATTTAGTGCGCCTAACAAAACGCAGATTGCCTGCTATGCGGCGGCGATTGGATTGATCTGACTCGTTCGTACGTTCTGCGTGCCAGACGGCAAACCGGCTGTAAGCAGCGATGCTTCAGCCGGTTTAAGATTACTGGCGATAAGCTTGTTTAATTTGCTTAACGGTGCTGGAAAATACGGCAGCCTGAGCTTCATCTTCTAACTGCGCAATTTGTTTTTCCATTTTAATAATCACACGCCCCGCATCTGCCTGCCCCATTGCCTGCAGCATCAGCGTCAGCATTGCCTTCAGGCAGGAAAGTTCCTGGGCCAGATTTTGATTATTTTCAGCGGTAGAAAAATCAGGTGTGCTCATTTATTGCCTCGTACAATTTCTGCGCATTATGCGCGTTCCGGATTATGAAAGCGGCGCAGTATACCACAAGCCGGAGGAAAAAAAGGAGCGCCTGTTTTTTGCGCGCAGCTCAGATCTGTTATTCATTATTATTTAGCGGTGAGAAGACAGGCAGTTAGCGCCGAATTGTTTAAATATGGTTCCTTCATCGTTAATTGTTGTTACATATTATAGGGGCTATTTATCAAATATACGACAAAGTGCCTGTTTACTCGGGTTATTGTTGTCCGCATACTGACTTTTGTGTTGGGCATCTTATTGTTTTTTAGGTCTTTCCAGCACCTGTACACGAATATTTCCAAAAACGAGATCGAAAACGGTGCTCTGGCATTTTTAGACTTTCACAGTTGATATAAAACCCGGTAGTATGGGTGAATTAAGAAGTAGTAGCGTTATCCCTATTCTGGAGATTATTCCTTTGATCAACGTCCTTCTTGTTGATGACCACGAACTGGTGCGCGCAGGGATACGACGCATTCTCGAAGATATAAAAGGTATTAGAGTGACCGGCGAAGCCAACTGCGGGGAAGATGCGGTGAAATGGTGCCGCGCCAACCCGGTCGATGTTGTGCTGATGGACATGAATATGCCGGGCATCGGTGGCCTGGAAGCCACGCGTAAGATTGCGCGCTCTGCCGTCGACACCAAAGTCATCATGTTAACCGTACACACGGAAAACCCACTTCCCGCGAAGGTAATGCAGGCCGGCGCTGCGGGGTATCTGAGTAAAGGTGCCGCCCCGCAAGAGGTGGTCAACGCCATTCGCTCGGTCTTCTCCGGGCAGCGTTACATTGCCTCAGACATCGCCCAGCAAATGGCGTTGAGCCAGATTGAGCCGGAAAAGACCGAATCCCCGTTCTCCAGTTTGTCTGAACGTGAATTGCAGATTATGCTGATGATCACTAAAGGCCAGAAGGTGAATGAGATCTCAGAACAGTTGAATCTGAGTCCTAAGACGGTCAACAGCTACCGCTACCGTATGTTTAGCAAATTGAACATACACGGTGATGTTGAACTGACGCACCTGGCAATTCGCCATGGCCTGTGCAATGCGGAGTCGTTAGCAAGTCAGTGAGTGATGTTTTTGATTCAAAAGCCTTTCTGAAAACCGTAACCAGCCAGCCCGGCGTTTATCGTATGTATGATGCCGGCGGTACGGTCATTTACGTTGGCAAAGCCAAAGATCTCAAAAAACGCCTTTCCAGCTATTTCCGCACTCAGGTTGCTTCCCGCAAAACGGAAGCCCTGGTGGCGCAGATAGCGCAGATTGATGTCACCGTTACCCATACCGAAACGGAAGCGCTGCTGCTTGAGCATAACTATATCAAGCTTTATCAGCCTCGCTATAACGTTCTGCTGCGCGATGACAAATCCTATCCCTTTATTTTCCTGAGCGGCGACGCGCATCCGCGTCTGGCGACCCATCGCGGCGCTAAACACGCGAAAGGGGAGTACTTCGGGCCGTTCCCTAACGGCTATGCGGTGCGGGAAACGCTGGCGCTTCTGCAAAAGATCTTCCCGATTCGTCAGTGTGAAAACAGCGTCTACCGTAACCGTTCGCGTCCGTGCCTGCAGTACCAGATTGGTCGCTGCCTGGGGCCGTGCGTGAAAGGACTGGTAAGCGAGGAAGAGTATGCCCAGCAGGTTGACTACGTGCGGCTGTTTCTCGCTGGCAAGGACGACCAGGTGCTGACCCAGCTGATTGCGCGGATGGAGAAAGCGAGCCAGGCGCTGGCGTTTGAAGAAGCCGCGCGTATTCGCGATCAGATTCAGGCCGTCCGTCGTGTCACCGAGAAACAGTTTGTCTCCAACAACGGCGACGACCTCGATGTGATTGGCGTGGCGTTTGAAGCGGGTATGGCCTGCGTGCACGTGCTGTTCATCCGCCAGGGGAAAGTGCTGGGTAGCCGCAGTTATTTCCCCAAAGTTCCAAGCGATACCGAACTGGGCGAAGTGGTGGAAACCTTCGTCGGCCAGTTCTATTTCCAGGGCAGCCAGATGCGAACGCTGCCGGGCGAGATCCTGCTCGACTTTACGCTGAAAGACAAAACGCTGCTGGCCGATTCGTTATCCGAGCTGGCGGGGCGTCGCATTCAGGTGCAAACCAAGCCGCGCGGTGACCGTGCGCGCTATCTGAAGCTGGCGCGCACCAATGCGGTGACGGCGCTGTCGACTAAACTTTCTCAACAGTCGACCGTCCATCAACGCCTGCAGGCGCTCTCCGCTGAGCTAAAGTTACCGGCTATCAAGCGCATGGAGTGTTTTGATATCAGCCACACCATGGGGGAACAAACCGTTGCCTCGTGTGTGGTATTTGATGCCAATGGTCCGCTGCGCGCCGAATATCGCCGCTACAACATTACCGGTATTACGCCGGGCGATGACTATGCGGCGATGAACCAGGTGCTGCGTCGCCGTTATGGTAAAGCCATCGATGACAGCAAAATTCCTGACGTTATCCTGATTGACGGCGGGAAAGGGCAGTTGGGCCAGGCAAAAGCGGTATTTGCCGAGCTTAACGTGCCGTGGGACAAAAACCACCCGCTGCTGCTGGGCGTGGCAAAAGGCAGCGACCGTAAGGCGGGCCTTGAGACGCTGTTCTTTGAGCCGGAAGGTGAGGGCTTCAGCCTGCCGCCGGATTCCCCGGCGCTGCACGTCATTCAGCATATTCGCGACGAATCACACGATCATGCGATTTCCGGGCACCGTAAGAAACGCGCTAAGGTTAAAAGCACCAGTTCGCTGGAGACCATCGAAGGCGTGGGGCCAAAACGCCGCCAGATGTTGCTCAAGTACATGGGCGGGCTGCAAGGTTTGCAGCAGGCAAGCATTGAAGATATTGCGAAAGTGCCGGGAATCTCGGTCGGACTCGCAGAAAAGATCTTCTACTCGTTGAAACATTAGGGGCTCTGTAGCAACATAGGGCTAATATTTACTGACAACAGATAGTTACCTCGCCATGCAATATAATATTCCTACATTGCTCACGTTGTTCCGCGTCGTCCTGATCCCGTTTTTCGTGCTGGCGTTCTACCTGCCGTTCACCTGGGCTCCCTTTGTGTGTGCGCTTATCTTCTTTATCGCAGCGGTAACCGACTGGTTTGATGGCTATCTGGCGCGCCGCTGGAACCAAAGTACCCGTTTCGGTGCCTTCCTCGATCCGGTGGCGGATAAAGTGATGGTCGCGATTGCGATGGTGCTGGTGGCCGAACACTACCACACCTGGTGGGTGACGCTGCCGGCAGCGACCATGATTGCCCGTGAAATTATCATCTCCGCGCTGCGCGAGTGGATGGCGGAGCTGGGTAAACGCAGCAGCGTAGCGGTCTCCTGGATTGGCAAAGTTAAAACCACCGCACAGATGGCTGCGCTGGTCTGGATGCTGTGGCGCCCAAATATCTGGGTTGAGTGGGCCGGTATTGCGTTATTCATGGTTGCAGCGGTGCTGACGCTGTGGTCAATGCTGCAATATTTGAACGCGGCGCGCGGTGATTTGCTTCAAGAGTGATCGTTTCGGCGTAATTTTCAGCAAACGATTCAAAGTTGAGAAAATTACCGTTGACTCACCGCGTCAGATAAGTAGAATGCAACGCATCGAACGGCAGCACTGATTGCCAGACGATAGCAAAATCAAGTGGTTAGCAAATCAACTTGATAATGCGGGAATAGCTCAGTTGGTAGAGCACGACCTTGCCAAGGTCGGGGTCGCGAGTTCGAGTCTCGTTTCCCGCTCCAAATTAAAAGCATCGGCATTAGCGGGTGTTTAAGCATCAAAGGCGCGTTAGCAAAGCGGTTATGTAGCGGATTGCAAATCCGTCTAGTCCGGTTCGACTCCGGAACGCGCCTCCACTTTTTTCCCTGGCCGGATGGTGGAATCGGTAGACACAAGGGATTTAAAATCCCTCGGCGTTCGCGCTGTGTGGGTTCAAGTCCCACTCCGGCTACCATGGGAAACAAAAGAATAATCAAAGCAATAAGCAGTGTCGTGAAACCACCTACGGGTGGTTTTTTTGTTTTTGTCCTTTCTACTCTCTTTCATCTATCTCCTTATTTTTACCGTTTATTCTCCTCTGTATTTTTAATTTTGTCTTGTCTGACGCGTTCCGGTTTTGGGGTTTCGAGTAGTATCGATCATGCCAATTGCATTGAGGTACTGACGCTCGAGTTGATGCCGCTAAGAGCGCCATTCTGCAGTGGGGATGAGATGGACAAAGTAGGTGTTAGCATGAAAAGGATGGTTAAATGTCAATAACAGAGTTAGATACCAATTTTATCGAACGACTTAAAAATATTACAATTGATAGCGAATCTGAGCTCAACTTTTTTGAACTGGGCGGCTCCGGATATCTTGAAAATCCAACGTCAGACTTAATCGCGCTTTTTATGGGGGCTCAGAAGACCGTTTCGCCATGGTTGCTCAAAGCATTGTTGTGCAACCTGGATACAACTCTTGATGTTGATGATATTGATTTCACTTCGCTGGAAGTTCAGAGAGAGGCTCAAACAGCTGATGGAAAGTATCTGGATATCCTGATAAAGCATGATGAGTTCATTATCGGCATTGAGCATAAGGTTCGTGCTGATACGTATAACCCTTTCCCAAGCTATGTAAATCTTATTGAGCGCTATGGTGATAACAATCAACGCGTTTATCGATGCATATTGAAGCCCGATAACAACTACGCGAAAGGTGCGGAGGGTTGGCAACTTGTCAATTATTCAGAACTGCTAACAACCGCACTGCAGCGTTTAGGCGGTGAGTTAATGGACAATCCGCTCAGCAAGTGGACTGTCTTCTATCAAGAGTTTTTAAATCATCTTAAAAATTTAAGCGAGACTAGCATGGATAGCGTATCAGATAAAAATGTCGAGTTCGTCACTGAGAACTTCAGCTCATTAATTAAGTCGGTCCAATTGCTTGAGATGTATGAGAGCGCGATAACCGAAGAAGCAAAGCTCGTGGTATCAGAAGTCCTGCCAGATGCGCATATCGCCACCAGTATCAATAACTGGAAGGACTACTATAAAGCCATTCATCTGATGCCTGGATGCTGGGGGCAGGGGAAAACCGGTGTGACCCTGGTTTATCGTCCTTCTTCTAATGGGCAAGGCGAAGCTGAGTTTTATGTGAATGGTTGGATTCACTCTGATAATTACCCAGATATTAATGCGCTCAAAGAAGAGGTGAGGCTTGCGTTAAGCAACGGGAGTTTTATTCCAACGGCCAGCCCTGAAGATTACGATGTCTCAATCACGAGCAAGGGGCAGCTTCTCGAGTTGAGTTTCTGGGGTAATACGCACAGTAAAAAGGATGCGATGATGCTTCTGAAAGATATGACTACGTGGGTAGATGAACGCATCGGAGCGTAGCGGTAGTGCGTGTTTAATAACCACCTGAATGCTCATATTTCTTGATTCTTGCGACAATATTGCTTTGCAGACAGAAATGATTGCCCGAAAACGATACCTCATTTTGAGGGCAATCATTCAACAGCTTATTCCTCTGATTCTCACAACCCAAATTACCTGCAAAATGATACCATCCAGCGATAGTCTGATAATAACGCTACGATGGTGATGCAAAGATGATGGACTCACATGCAGTAGGTCAGCGTAAAGCATTATGGGATGCTTTCTGCCGCGATCAGAACATAATTAAAAACAGCGCGCCGCTCTTCGAATTGGACCACGAATCTGTCGTGCGCATTCGCCAGATAGGCAAAACCGCATCCAGGAGTATTCTCTCGCGAAGCCTATCGATGGAAGAAAAGGTTATCACCGAGACCACCATTCTTATCGATGATATTTCGAACGCTCGTGAGCAGTTCGACGGACTTATTTATATGATGTTTACCCGCCAGAACGACGATGTGATACCGCTCTATATCGGTAAAGCAGAGTCAAAAGGGCGCAGTAATCCGGTGTCCGCCAATATTAAAGATATCGACAGGGTAAAAGACAAATTTGCTCGATGGGGGGATAACTACCAGTATCATATTGGCGATCTGAGCGCTTCCGTTCTGCCGGGACACGATGCTAAATACGTGACCTTAAAGTATCAGCACTGGGCTGAACGTCTGTTTGTTTCATATCCCTCGGAAAGGCCGCAGCTAAAACAGGATGTCTGGTTCTGGTGCAAAGCGTGGAATAAAAATGATGTCGGTATCTGGCCCGAGTTTGGCCCAACACGATTAACGTTCCTGGAATATCTGTTGATCGGCGTGGCAAGTTCGCTATTCCCTGACGTATTGCTTAATCGTGAAGGGCACAGCCGAAGCTAATTGCCCTATATCATGTCGGGGAGCCATGTACCCAGAAAAACGGATCACGACGCTTAGGTAAACCCCTCAGGTCAAATCCTTCATAAACTCACTGCGAAAGCGCGCAATTGGGTTTTTCTTGCGCGACCACCCAGGCTGGAAATGCTGCCAGTGCGCATCGCTGGCGGTGGCTAGCAGCTCATAATCGCCGCGGGTATCTCCCCAGGCGCGGAGATGATAGCGGCTGAGCGGGCCATAAACCGCCTCAAGGCGATTGATTTTGTGGATGCATCGGCAGTTATGGCCGACGATCCGCCCCGTTAACACGCCATCCTTGCTTTCCAGTTCGGTTCCTATCAGCTTAATCCCCAGCTTTTCAGCAAAAGGCCGCAGGACGATCATCGGCGAGGCGGAGCACAGCGTTACTTCGGCGCCGGATGCGCGTTCTGCCGCTACCGCCATCAGCCCGGCCGGGCGCATCAGTTTTTTCCAGGTGCGCTGGCAGTAGGCTTCCGCTTTGTCCTGTACCCATTTTTCGTCACATCCGGCGAGGAAGGTGGTGATCAGCACTTCCTTAAGCTCATCGCGGGTCAGTCGGCGGCGAAAGCACTGCACCGAAGGGATAACGAGACGCAGCATTTTGCGGGCAAACCGGCGACGACCGAAGGCGAACTTCAGGAAGGGGATAAAGCTGTCGTGCCGGGTCAGGGTACCGTCAAAGTCAAAAACGGACAGGATCTGTTTATCGGCCTCGATTATCGTCATCATTTTTCTCGCGCTGGTAGGTATAGATAAAATGTTACCACTAGCCATAGTGGAAGCAAAATATGCCCCGTTTGTCTCTGCACGCCGTCTGCGCATCGCCTCACTCCCTTTGCACCATCAGGTAACATAAGCCGAACAATTTGCTACAAAAATGCACAAAGCGTGACTATTGCATTATTTATGTACTTTATTGTTAACGAGATGTGATCCCCGCCGTAATTTCACCGCGCCGAGGCAGAGGCTTGACCCGCGCACTCTATACTCAAAATTGTCAAATTCCAGGCAAGGGTGCGTAAAGTTGGCAACCATTTTGCTTAATGATTTGGCCTGAAAAGCGTAAGGAAACCTCGCCGTTATCAGCAGGATATTGTCAGGATGTCGTTGTTTGGTGCTCGCGCCAGTCGTTCGGCTTCACACCGTTATGCATAAACCTCTTTGCTAAGGTAGATAATAATGTCGCTGAAATTTATAAAAAGTCCGCTTTCTCTTGTGTTGGCAGGGTGTCTGGTGACGGCGTTTTCCGCCCAGGCCGATATCGTGATTGGCGTGGCAGGGCCATTTACCGGGCCAAATGCCACCTATGGCGATCAATACTGGCATGGCGCCACCCAGGCGGCAGCGGATATCAACGCTGCCGGTGGGATTAACGGCGAGAAAATTAAGCTGGTGCAGGGGGATGACGCCTGCGAACCGAAACAGGCCGTGTCGGTCGCTAACCGCCTGGTCGATCAGGATAAAGTGCAGGCCGTGGTCGGCCATTTCTGCTCCTCTTCCACCATGCCTGCCTCAGAGGTTTATAACGACGCTGGGGTTCTTGCGATTACCCCGGGCTCCACCAACCCGCTGATTACCGAACGTGGGATGAACGATATGTTCCGCATGTGTGGTCGCGATGACCAGCAGGGCGGCGTCGCCAGCGATTTCATCATCGATAAACTGAAGGCCAAGCGCGTGGTGATTATCCACGATAAAGACACCTACGGTCAGGGGCTGGCGGATGCCACCCGTGCCGCGCTGGCAAAACGTGGCGTCAAAGATGTGATGTATGAAGGCCTATCGCGTGGTGAAAAGGACTTCAACGCCCTGGTGACCAAGATTGGCGCGCAGAAACCGGACGTGGTCTTCTTCGGTGGCTGTCACCCGGAAGCAGGCCCGCTGGTGCGCCAGATGCGTGAGCAGGGCGTACAGGCGAAATTCTTCTCCGGCGACTGTATCGTCAACGAAGAGATGGTCACCGCCGCGGGCGGGCCGCAGTACACCAAGGGTATCTATATGACCTTCGGTAAAGACCCACGCCTGATCCCGGACGGCAAAGCGGTCATCGAGAAATTCCGCGCCAACAAGTTTGAGCCAGAAGGCTACACCCTCTACTCCTACGCCTCAATTCAGGCGATTGCCGCAGCGTTCAAAGCTACCGGCGGTGCCGACTCTGCGAAAGCCAGCGCCTGGCTGAAAGCCAACCCGGTTGAGACGGTGATGGGCAAAAAAGCCTGGGACAGCAAAGGCGACCTGAAGGTCTCGGATTACGTGGTCTACCAGTGGGACGACCAGGGCAAGTACAAGGAAGTCGAGTAACGAGACGGAATCACGCTCAGCGCCGGTATGAGTTCATACCGGCGCTCAATAATAGATGACACAACACGAGCGAGCGATGATGGAGACATTCTTCCTGCAACAGTTAGTTAATGGATTGACGCTAGGTTCCGTCTACGGATTGATAGCCATTGGTTACACCATGGTCTACGGCATTATCGGTATGATTAACTTCGCGCACGGCGAAGTGTATATGATATCGGCCTATCTCTGCGCCATCGGTCTGGCGCTGCTCTCTTATTTCGGCCTGCACTCTTTTCCGCTGCTGATCCTCGGCACGCTGGTGTTTACCATCGTGGTGACGGGAGTTTACGGCTGGACGATTGAGCGCATCGCCTATAAACCGCTGCGTAACTCCACGCGCCTGGCGCCGCTGATTTCCGCCATCGGCATGTCGTTGATTCTGCAAAACTACGCGCAAATCAGCCAGGGGCCGCGTCAACAGGGCGTGCCGACGATGCTCGACGGCGTGCTGCGACTGCATATCGGTGAAGGCTTTGTGCAGATAACCTACACCAAAATCTTTATTCTGCTGGCCTCGTTTGCGGGCATGCTGCTGCTGACCTGGATAATCGGCCATACCCGCCTTGGGCGCATGTGTCGTGCCGTGCAGCAGGATCGCAAAATGGCATCCATCCTCGGCATTAATACCGACCGGATTATCTCGCTGGTGTTCGTTATTGGCGCGGCGATGGCGGGGTTGGCAGGGGTGCTTATCACCATGAACTACGGCACCTTTGATTTCTATGCCGGGTTTATCATCGGTATTAAAGCTTTTACCGCCGCGGTGTTAGGGGGCATCGGCTCGCTGCCGGGGGCGATGCTCGGCGGGCTGCTGCTCGGGGTTGCCGAAGCGCAGTTCTCCGGAATGGTGAACACCGACTATAAGGACGTCTTCTCCTTTGGTCTGCTGGTGGTCATTCTGATTTTCCGTCCGCAGGGGCTGCTTGGTCGCCCGATTGTCGCCAAAGTGTAGGAGCCGAACATGACGCATTCAACGGCCGTACACGACGGTTTTTCTCTCAAGCGCTGCGTGCTGGATGCGATTTTCGCAGGCCTGGTGGCGCTGATTATCTTTGGCCCCATCGTGGGCGTAGTGCTGGACGGCTACAGCTTCAACTTTAACGGCCAGCGGCTGGTGTGGATTGTCGCGGCGGTGATGATAGGGCGTTTTGCATTAAGCGCGCTGTCGATGACCGCCGTCGGCAGGCGCTTCAGCGCGCGGTTTGAAGGTGACAGTGCCGGGGTTTATGTCCGCTCGCCAGACTATAAAAGCAACATGCGCTGGGTTATCCCGCTGATCCTGGCGCTGGCGGTCTGCTTCCCGTTTGTGGCGACCAAATATGTGCTGACGGTGGCAATCCTTGGGCTTATCTACGTGCTGCTAGGCCTGGGGCTGAACATCGTGGTCGGGCTGGCGGGGCTGCTGGATCTTGGCTACGTCGCCTTCTACGCCATTGGTGCTTACGGGCTGGCGCTTGGGTATCAGTATCTGGGGTTGGGCTTCTGGTCGATGCTGCCGATTGCGGCGCTGATGGCTGCTGCCGCTGGCGCATTGCTCGGCTTCCCGGTGCTGAGGATGCACGGCGACTATCTGGCGATCGTGACGCTGGGGTTTGGCGAAATCATCCGCCTGGTGCTCAACAACTGGCTGAGCTTTACCGGCGGCCCGAACGGCGTATCGGCACCGCCGCCAACCTTCTTTGGCCTCGAGTTTGGTCGGCGGGCGAAAGAGGGGGGCGTGCCGTTCCACGAGTTTTTCCATCTCACCTACAACCCCAATATGAAGTTTATCTTTATCTATGCGGTGCTGGTTCTGGTGGTGCTGCTGGTGCTCTACATCAAACATCGTTTAACCCGCATGCCGATTGGCCGCGCGTGGGAAGCGCTGCGGGAAGATGAAATCGCCTGCCGTTCGATGGGGCTTAACCACGTGCTGGTGAAGCTGTCGGCGTTTACGCTCGGCGCTTCCACGGCGGGTATCGCCGGGGTGTTCTTCGCCACCTATCAGGGGTTCGTCAACCCGACTTCGTTCACCTTCTTTGAGTCGGCGCTGATCCTCGCCATCGTGGTGCTGGGCGGTATGGGCTCGACCATTGGCGTAGTGCTGGCGGCATTTGTGCTCACCGTCACTCCGGAGCTGCTGCGCAGCTTTGCTGAATATCGCGTGCTGCTGTTTGGCGTGCTGATGGTGGTGATGATGATCTGGCGGCCGCGTGGCCTGATTCGTATCAATCGCAGCGGTTTTGCCGTGCGTAAAGGAGTTGCGCCATGAGCCAGGACGTGATTCTGAGCGTTGAGCATCTGATGATGCATTTTGGCGGCATTAAGGCGCTGAACGACGTTAACCTTGAGGTTAAGCGCGGGTCAATTACAGCGCTGATTGGCCCGAACGGCGCGGGGAAAACCACGGTGTTTAACTGCCTGACCGGCTTCTATAAAGCCTCCGGCGGCAACATTCTGTTCAATACCCGTAATAAAACCACCAACGTGATTCAAATCCTCGGGCAGAAATTCCAACCCGGCGACTGGATAAACCCTGCGCAGTTTGGCCAGCGGCTGTTCTATAAAATGTTTGGCGGCACCCATCTGGTAAACCGGGCCGGGCTGGCGCGAACGTTCCAGAATATCCGCCTGTTCCGCGAAATGTCGGTGATTGAAAACCTGCTGGTGGCGCAGCATATGCAGGTCAACCGCAACCTGATTGCCGGGGTGCTGAATACGCCTGCTTATCGCCGGGCCGAAAGCGATGCGCTGGATCGCGCCTTCTACTGGCTGGAGGTGGTGGATCTGGTGGACTGCGCGAACCGGCTGGCGGGCGAGATGTCCTACGGCCAGCAGCGACGTCTGGAAATTGCTCGCGCCATGTGCACCGGGCCGGAGATGATCTGCCTTGATGAACCGGCGGCGGGGCTGAACCCGGTGGAAACCCGGGCGCTAAGCAAGATTATCCGTTTCCTGCGCGAGCACCATGCGATCACGGTGCTGCTGATTGAACACGATATGGGGATGGTGATGGAGATATCGGACAACATTATCGTGCTCGACCACGGCGATGTGATTGCGCAGGGAAGGGCTGAGCAAATTCAGAACGATGAAAAGGTGATTGCCGCCTATCTGGGCACCAGCGAAGACGAGGTGAGCCTATGAGCGAGCCGATGCTGGAGTTTCGTGAGGTCGATGTTTTTTACGGCGTGATCCAGGCGCTTAAGCAGGTCTCTCTGCAGGTTAATAAGGGTGAAACGGTCTCGCTGATTGGCGCCAACGGGGCGGGAAAATCGACCCTGTTGATGTCGATTTTCGGCCAGCCGCGCATTCGCAGCGGACAAATTCTCTTCTGCGGTGATGATATCAGCCATAAATCGACCCACTACGTGGCCTCAGGCGGGATTGCCCAGGCACCGGAAGGGCGAAGAATCTTCCCCGATATGACCGTTGAAGAGAACCTGCTGATGGGCACCATCCCGGTGGGTACACAGTATGCGGCAGACGATCTGCAAACCATGTTCGATCTCTTTCCGCGCTTAAAAGAACGGCGTAAACAGCGAGCGATGACCATGTCCGGCGGTGAGCAGCAGATGCTGGCGATTGCCCGCGCGCTGATGAGCCGCCCGAAACTGCTGCTGCTGGATGAACCGAGCCTCGGGCTGGCGCCGATCGTGGTCAAACAGATCTTCCAGACGTTGCGCGAGCTGGCGCGCAACGGCATGACCATTTTTCTCGTGGAGCAGAATGCGCACCATGCGCTAAAGCTGTCGGACCGTGGCTACGTGATGGTTAACGGTCAGATTCGCCTCAGCGGCAGCGGTGAAGAGCTGCTCGGTAATCAGGAAGTGCGTAAAGCGTATCTGGGCGGGGCGTAGCGTGCTATAACAGAGCATCTTTGGCTGCTGTATACGATAATCATGCCTACGCTCGAAACGTTTTTAACCTTCCTGGCCGCGCTGGCGCTGCTCGAAATCTCTCCTGGCCCTGACATGATGCTGACCATTGCGCGCGGCATCGGTCAGGGTCGGCGTATTGCGCTGCTCTGCGTGCTGGGGAACGTCTTTATTGCCGGGTTTGTGCAGGTCTCGTTTCTGGTTCTCGGGCTGGTTACGGTGGTGCACGCCTGGCCGATGGCGTTGGATATTCTGCGCTGGGTCGGCGCGGCCTATCTTATCTGGCTCGGCATCAAGATGTTGGCCACCTCCGGCACCGATACCCGGCTCAAGCGCACGGTGCGCATTTCCGGCAAGCAGGCGCTAAAAGAGGGGGCCATCAACAGCCTGACTAACCCCAAATCGGTGCTGTTTATGTTCGCCTTCCTGCCGCAGTTTGTTGACCCAGCCGTCGGGCCTATCTGGCTTCAGCTGCTGATTTTTGGCGTTATTCAGAAGCTTGCCGGGATCTTCTCGCTGGGTACCGTAGCGATGGCTTCCGGCAGCTTTGGCGAATGGTTAGGCAAACACCCTGGTTTCCTCAAGTGGCAGGAGCGCTTTACTGGGGGGGTGATGATTGGTCTTGGTCTGCGTATGCTGCTCGGCGGCAGCGCCATGTCGCCGGGGAAAGGGCAATGACGCTGGAGTTCAACGGCAAACTCCTGCATCATTGCGCCTTAACTGATATGCCTCATCAACAACGATAGAGAAAGAGTATGAAAACGGGACCGTTAACCGAAAGCGAACTGGAATGGCTGGACGAAACAATTGCAAAGTATGCCACCGATGCGTCAATTATTGATGTGTCTGAACTGGACGGCATGCTGACGGCGATTCTGTCGTCTCCACTGGAGATTGAACCTGCCGAGTGGATGTTTGCCGTTTGGGGCGGAGCCGACCACGTGCCACACTGGGCGACCGACCGCGAGCGTGACCGTTTCGTCAATCTGACGCTGCAGCATATGAGCGACATCGCCGACCGTCTGAACGACTACCCGGATCAGTTTGATCCGCTGTTTGGTACCCGCGAAGAAGAGGGCCAGGAGCTGACCATCGTTGAAGAGTGGTGCTATGGCTACCTGCGCGGTGCGGCGCTGACCGATTGGTCCGGCCTGCCGGAAGAGCTGCAGGCGGCGTTTGACTGCATTGCGTTGCACGGTGATGAAGAAAAAACAACGGCGCTGGGTGCTTTCACTGCCGAGCAGTATCTCGACAGCATCGATAGCATCAGCCCGGCGGCGCTGGCGCTGTTTGACTATTGGATGGACAATCCGAAAGAAGCGCCGGTCAAACAACCGATTAAAAACGAGCAGAAGGTTGGGCGTAATGACCCTTGCCCGTGCGGCAGCGGTAAGAAATATAAGCAGTGCTGCGGAAAATAATTTTTTAAGGGGCCTGATGGTCCCTTTTTATTTCACCGCCAATAAGGGGTTGTTGCCCGGATAATCCTCGATTTAATCACATCACCTTACAATTCGCGATACGCTGAATTCAATCATCATACAAATATTTATTATTTACTCTCTATTTATATAAAGAGATATTCTTACGTAAAAAACACACAATGTGGACGTATTGTGAATGTTGATCAAACGCAAACGGCAGGGCTATTAACGATCGTAATATAAATTTTTATATAGCGATTTAAATAATAGGTTTTTAAGTGAAAAATAAGTACGGTTGGCGGATAGTTCTCTTTTCATCTGCCGCAGCGTTGTGTCCGCAGGTGGTGCTTGCAAACGGTAGTCTCTCTTCTCAGCAGCAAACGAAAAAAGAAGACAATATGGTCGTGACGGCTGCGGCACCGGAGGACACCTCCGATTCCCAGGCGGGGTCCGGCTTTGTCGCAGATGATATTGAGTTAGGGCCGCTGGGAAATAAGCAGTGGATTGATACGCCCTATTCCAGCAATACCATCAGCCAGGCGATGATAAAAAATCAGCAGGCGAAAAGCGTCAACGATTTACTCAAATATGCGCCGAGTACGCAGATGGAAGCGCGCGGTGGGCTGGATGTCGGCCGCCCGCAAAGCCGCGGCATGGAAGGCAGCGTGGTGGCAAACAGCCGTCTTGACGGGCTGAATATTGTCTCCACCACGGCGTTCCCGGTAGAAATGCTGGATCGCCTCGATGTGGTCAATAGCCTGACCGGCGCGCTGTACGGCCCGGCGAGCCCGGCAGGTCAGTTTAACTTTGTGCAGAAACGGCCTACGCCGCAGGCTTACCATAGCGTCACCGCCTCTTATCAAGGGCGCAGCGCCTATTCCGGCCATCTTGATTTAGGCGATACGGTGGGCAGCAATAAGCAGTTTGGCTATCGACTCAATTTACTGGATGAAGACGGCGAAGGTGATGTGGTCGGCAGTACGCTGCGCCGGAAATTGGCCTCTCTGGCGTTGGACTGGGATATCCGTCCGGGCACGCAACTGCAATTGAACGCCAGCCATTATGAATTTATCCAGAAAGGGTATCCGGGCGGTTTCAGCTACAGCGATGATATTCAGTTACCGAAAGCGCCAGACCCACAAAATAAAAATCTGGCGCTCAATACGGCGGGGGAAGATTTAACCACCGATACTATCAGCACCAAACTGATTAATTATTTCTCCCCGGACTGGTATTTAACCACGGCGGCGGGATATCAACAGGCTGACCGCGCCACACGCAATGTGACGAATAAAATTGTCGATAATAAAGGCGATATCGATCGTTCGATTAGCGACTACAGCGCGGCAGGGCGTTTTCGGGTATTAAGTGATTTAATGACCCTGAATGGCCACTTCGACACCGGCAGTTGGGGCCATGATGTGGCGCTGTCGACAACCGGCTATCAGCAAATTAGCTATTCGGCGACGGGTAAAAGCCAGAGCTACGATCTGGGCACCACCAATATGTATGACCCGGACGCGATGGTAGAGCCGTCGGACGGTAAAATTCATACCGACGGCGACCGCTACAAATCGGGAACCAGCAGCCAGCAGAGCATCACCGCCGGTGACACCATTGCCTTTAACCCGCAGTGGTCGGCCATGATCTATCTCAGCCAGAGCTGGATGGAGACGCAAAGCTACGCCAAAACCGGTGAGAAGACCGATCAGGACGATCAGCAGGGCATGAGCCCGGAAGCGGCGCTGATGTATAAAATCGTGCCGTCGGTGATGACCTATATCAGCTACGCCGATTCACTGGAGATGGGCGATACCGCGCCGACCGATGACGGTGTGAAAAACGCCGGTCAGACGCTGGATCCTTACCGCAGCCAGCAGCTTGAGTTTGGTATCAAAGCAACGGAAGGCGGGATGAACTACGGCGCGGCGCTGTTCCGCCTGAAGCGTCCGTTCGCCTACGTTGATGATGACGACTATTTCCGCGAAGAAGGCGAGCAGCTCAACAAAGGGCTGGAGCTGACGGCAAACGGCAACGTCTGGTCAACGCTGAATATCTATAGCGGCGTCACCTTGTTGGATCCGCAGCTGAAAGATACCGGTGATGAAACCACCACCGATAAACGCGTCGTTGGCGTACCGAAGGTGCAGGGTAATATTCTGATGGAGTACAGCCTGCCGTCGATTCCGTCCGTGGTGTATGACGCTAACGTCCATTACACCGGCAAGCGCGCGGCAAACGACACCAACACCACCTGGGCGGCCAGTTACACCACGCTGGATCTCGGCCTGCGTTACAACAGGAAGATTGAGAACGTCGGCTCGACCTGGCGCGTTGACGTCACCAACGTCACCGACGAGCACTACTGGGCATCGATTTTCCCTGGCGATATTAACGGATCCGGCGGCTCAGAAAGCGCTTTCCTCGGCCCGGGGCGCGAAGTGCGGGCATCTGTTACGTTTGATTTCTAGCGCTGGTTTTTCAGCTGTTTGAACTGCTATTTAGCGCTGAGGCGCTAAATAGCAGGCGCTGCAGTATTTGTATATCGCGCGCAACAAACTACGTCGTTTATCGGATTTCAGTTGTAAAACACTCTGCTATTGTGGGCGAAAGGATTTTTGCATGGAATAGCAGAGGTTGATATGAATAGGGTATCTACACATGGCTATGTCTATATTCTGGCATCCGAAAAAACGAATTATATCAAGATTGGTGGAACCGATTATCTGCCACAGAAAAGATGTAAAGAGATAGATAAGATGCCAGCCTACAGTCAGTATGCACCATGGCATATCGTTGATTTTAGGGAAGTTGATAACTGGCGTGAGGTGGAACATCATCTGCATTATATTTATCGTGACAGCCTTTGTCGGGACATCCCTAACCAAAAAGAACTTTTCCTGATACCGGCTAGCGATGTTTCACTGCGTCTTGAAGAACTTGGACCATTACTCCCGACCGCGCGCCCCAAAATTGATCGTATGTTTCATAACCAGGCAATGAGTGATTATTTGGTTAAGTTGTTCAGCACTGCAGGATGCGAACGCTGGCGTTCAAAAGAGGGAGTCTGGACGTTTACTCTCTTTCCTGGCGCCACTCATTCTGGCTGGGCTCGCTTCTTTACGCTCAATATTCATAGTCATGAAGTGGCTTTTTGTACGAGGGCCAACGACTATCAATCGAATATGCTACGTATGGATAGCCTGATTTTGAAGCATCAGAGGACATTGGCGTGGTTAAGAAAGCGCGATGGAGAGATAGCGACGGGTTACTACAAAACGGCCTTGCCGGATTCGAAATCGGTGTCGTTTCGCGGCGATTTTGCAGACTGTCTTGAGTTTCTGGAACTACCTGGGGTACATGAGGGCATTGCTACCTATTGGGATCGCGCACTTGAAAAATATAACCACAGCATTCAGAAGAAATACCATAACTACCTAGCGGTAGAGGAAATCCTGAAAAGGATAAAGGTGTAATTATTGGCTCAACGCTGGAACCGACAATGCTGCCTGGCCTGGGAAACTAAAAAAGTAAGGGCCAGGCAGCAGTCGCGATGTTACCCCACCGACGGCAGCAACCCCGTCGCAATCCCCGCCTGAATCAAAATCACCGCAATCCCGCAGGCAAAGACCAGCCACAGCACCGGTTTGCCACCCGCCACGCGATAGCCGCCTTCCGGGTGGTGTTTACGGCTTTGCATCGTCAGCAGCGACGGAATAATCAGCGCCAGTACCGCCAGCGCGACGCCGGCATAGCCGAGCGCCATCACGAACCCACGTGGGTAAAACAGCGCGAAGGCCAGCGGCGGCAGGAAGGTGATGGCACCGGTTTGCAGACGGCCACGCACGCTGTTTTTGCGCTGGAACAGATCGGCCAGGTAGTCGAACAGCCCTAACGCCACGCCGAGGAATGAGGTTGCCAGCGCCAGGTCGGCAAACAGGTGGACCGCCAGTTCGACGTGCGGCGAGGCCACCACTTCACGGATTGCCAGCAGCAGGCCGTTCAGCCCGGAGTGTTGTTCCATCAGCGCGCTGAACACCGGCGAGTCGATGCTGCCGAGCGTGGCGAGCTGCCAGAACAGATAGGCAACCAGCGGGATAGCGCTGCCGATAACAAACACGCCGCGCAGTTTACGAATATCGCCGTTCATATAGCTGACGATGCTCGGCACGCTGCCATGAAAGCCGAAGGAGGTGAAAATCACTGGGATTGCCGAGAGCGCCAGACCCTGCTCCAGCGGTAGCGTCATCAGGTTGATCTTGTGGATATGCGGCAGCAGCAAGATCAGCATGACGATCAGAAAGATGATTTTGGCGCTGAACAGGAAACGGTTAAACAGATCGACCAGCGAAGTGCCAATACAAATCACCAGCCCGCCGACGGCGGTAAACAGCAGCACGCCAAGTGACGGCGGCATATCCATGCTGAACCACTGGCTCAGGCTGGAAGCCAGCAGTTCGCCTGCGCCGCTGATGTAGGCGGCGGTTAACGCATACATCAAGAACATCATGCTAAAACCGGTCGCCCACTGGCCGTAGCGGCCGAGGTAGCGTAGCGCCAGCGTCCCGAGACCGGTGTCGGCAGGTACGTGCTGGTAGACTTCCAGCAGCAGCAGGGCGGTATAGCACATCAGCGCCCATAGGCCTGCTAGCAGCAAGACGGTGACGCCAAAGCCTACGCCCGCCGATGCCAAAGGCATCGCCAACATTCCTGCGCCGATCGTGGTGCCGGCTACGATTAAAATACTCCCCAGGGTACGGTTCTTCACGCTTTCCTCTACTGCAGAACAGATTAACGACCAAAGATGTCGCGCAGAGTATGTGAAACCCGAAGGTTCGTCAAATCTGAATTACAGCAGGTGTACAGTATTATTTACGATTTAAGGCGGTGTGATAAAAGCTGCGTTAGCGCAAAACATGCAAAGTAAATGCAGTTTATGGTGGCATTTTTTACAGGAGGAATAATGGAATCCATTCACGGTCATGAAGTCCTGAATATGATGATTGATTCAGGTGAGCAGTACAGTATTGAAAGCCTGGAAACGGCCATTCATGCACGCTTTGGCGAGCAGGCGCGTTTTCATACCTGTTCAGCGGAAAATATGAGTGCTGGCGAACTGGTCGCGTTTCTGCATAAGAAAGGGAAGTTTATTCCGCAGGAATCTGGCTTTACGACGACGGAAAGTAAAATCTGTCGCCATTAATCGGCAGCGGCGTGAAATACGCCGCTGCACGAACCTTAATTTTGTGTATCGAGCGTGGCCAGCTCTTTATCAATAAAGTACAGGCCTTCACCGCTTTTACCCGCCAGCGTCAGCTTATCGATAACGGATTTAAACAGCTTCTCTTCTTCGTGCTGCTCAGCCACATACCACTGCAGGAAATTAAAGGTCGGATAGTCCTGATTGGTCATTGCTGCGTGAGCCAGTTCATTGATTTTACTGGTAATCAGCTGTTCATGCTCGTAGGTCACGCGGAACAGTTCGTCCAGTGACGCATATTCGGCAAACGGGGTCTGAATGGTGGCAATACGCGGCAGGCTGCCGGTATCGGTCAGGTAATCAAACAGGCGCTGCATATGGGTCATCTCTTCCTGAGCGTGGCGGCGTAAAAAGGCCGCAGCCCCTTCAAAACTATTGAAGCTACACCAGGCGCTCATCTGCTGATACAGCAGAGAAGAATAGAGTTCGAGATTCATCTGTTCATTTAATTTCTCGATCATTGCCGCTTTAAGCATGTTTTCGCTCCTGGAAAAATACGTTACGAGTTAATTACAGCGGCACTATAAATTGTTATTAATTTATTTGCAAAAGGTAAATATAAAAACATTTATTTAATAATGCGAATGGGAATAAAACGCATTGGCATAAATATAACGGTTTATTTTATTGTGATATTAACGCCGGAATACACCGGCGCGCATTTAATAATAGGCGGCGGAGGTGGGAACGTTGGCAATACCGCGGCACTGATACTGCAAGGTGATGTGTTCGTTCAGACACAGCGAACCGCTGGTGGTTGTACAGGTGGTGATAGGCTGGCCGTAGGAAAAGGCGGTGGCGTATCCTATCTGCTGGCAGGCCTTATTGGCCTCGGACTGGGCGAGATAGTTATCGGTTTTTGCATTCTGCAACATCGCCTGCCCATAGGTCAGACGGACGATGCCGCTGTTGGCATCAACCTGGCTTACGCTCGCCGCACGGGGTACGGTACAGGCCGTCAGAGCCAGGAGGGCGGGAATAAGAATGAGGCTTTTCATCAATTCGCTCTGCGCAATAATCGTGATCTCATTGTAGCTGTCGTTCCTGAACGCAATCCTTTGAATAGCCGCAATAACCTGGGGCTAATCCTCTTGTGACTCATAAATCGCCTTAAATTGCGGGTGTAGCTCGCAGAACAGAGATACCAGCGTTGGGTCAAAATGGCTGCCGGCGCTGCTGACGATAATTTCGTAGGCGCTTTCATGAGAAAAACTCGGCTTATAAACACGCTTTTGCCGCAGGGCATCGTAGACATCGGCCAGTGCCAGAATACGAGCTTCCAGCGGGATCTCCTCTCCGGCTAAACCTTCGGGATAGCCAGTACCGTCCCATTTTTCGTGGTGATAGTGAATCAGGTTTTCTGCCACCGATCCCAGCACCAGCCCCTGGACGATACGCCAGCCTTTAATTGCGTGCTGTTGGATCTGTTTAAACTCATCGTCGGTCAATTTGCCTTTTTTTCGCAGAATATGTTCAGGCACGGCAATTTTGCCAATATCGTGCAGGGAAGCGAAGGTCTCTATCTCACGGATATGCTTTGGCGGTAGCTTTAGCGCGCCTGCCAGCAGGCTGCAATAGGCTGCTACCCGGCGAATATGGCACCCGGTCTCATCATCATGGACATGGTTAATTTTCTCCATCGCCTCAACAATGCTGCGGTTAATGGCCCGGTTCTTATTCATATGCCGCCACATCATCAGCATCAGGCTAAGAATAAAGAACAGCAGGGCCAGCAGCCCAGCGCTGATAATCTGCAATGCGTTTTTGCTCAGGGAGGTGGATGCCGCAACGTTGGTCGTCGGCGTGAGTTGGTGGCGATTGCTGGAGATAAGATGCACCTGAGTGAGCAGCGCGTACAACGGGTGAGCAAGATTGACCCAGGTACCAATCTGGTAGCTGGAGTGGGTAAGCCCGGCAACCTTCAGCGCGCCACGAAACAGATCGCTACCGCGCAGCGCCTGCTCCAGCGAACTGAGGTCGCCAAGGATAAAGTCGATATGGTTGCTATCAATCGCATCGAGCAGTTCATCGATCGACGCTCGGGCAATCAGAGTGACATCGGTGCCGAACCGTTGACGCAGATAGTAGGCGGCAAACGAGCCGCGAATCACCCCCACGCGCTGATGGCGAACCTGCTCTTCATCGAGAATAAAGGGAGCGCCAGCCTTGTTGTAATAGGCGTTGTACCAGTTCACCAGCGGGCCGACTAACCCCTCCATTTGCGCGCCGTCGCGCACATCAATAATATCGGCAAGGTGGATAGGCCAGTCTTCATTTTTCATCCTTATCATGTAGTTATCAACAAATTGTACGTCGACGTTGATGTTCAGCAGGTCGCGTAAATCGTTCACCATACTGATCGCGCTGCCGTGATAACCCTGGTTGTCTTTCCAGATGATGGGCGCGAAGTTTTCATTCTTTGGCAGCCACAGGGTGAGCCGGTTTTCCTGCAGCCAGGTGTGCTCTTCAGGCGTGATGGTGAGGAAATGACGGAAGTACTCGAGCTGGCTTTGTTCCTCCAGCGCCTGCAGTTTCCCGCTTTGCAGCCATTCGTTGATCAACTGGTTGATGTTGTCGCGCAGCGAAATCAGCTCCGGGCTAATGCCAAATGAGGCGGTAATACGCAGCGAGTCAAACGGGCGGGAGAGGGTGTAGTAAAATTGCGGGCTACCGATTTCCCTGTCTTCATTAATATAGAAATCCGCACCGCCGCTGCGCAGGATCTGCAGCGCCTCTTTACTGCTGTCGACTTCAATAATCTGCTGGAACTGCAATGCCGGATAGGTTTCTCTCACCAGCGCCTGCGTAGGGTCGCTACGGCGAAAAATAACCCGTGTATTATTGATGTCAGTGATGGTTTTGGCCTGGCGAGTGATGCTGGCGGCAACGATCGAATTTTCAAGCAGGCGGGTCGACAGAATCGTGTTTTTCAGATGGTCTTTGGTTTGCAACACGCTGGCGTAGAGGCCATAGTCATGGTGGTTAAAGCGTTGCTCAAAGGTGGTGCCATCGATAGGGCGCAGCGTCAGGTTATAGCCGTAGCGCGCATTAATGGCGTGCAACAGTTCCGGGTAGAAGCCCTGATATTGCCCCCGCGCGTCGCGCCAGAACTCGAAACTATCGGCATCGAGTATCCATACGGGAATAGGGGCCGCCGCCCGTGTCTTTTGCGGCGGAGCCGCATGGGCGCGGGGCAGGCAAATTAGCAGCAGGGTCAGTAGAGCAAGGAGACCCAGCGCGTGTCGAAGTCCTCGGCAGTCCTGTGTCACAAATCAGTTCCTTTGTAGTGACGATTTCATCCATTGAAACGCAGACAAACAGCAGGGGCTTTCTGCCCATAGACCCAGTGTAGTCGACCATTCAGCCAGGTGATAGTAAATAAGTAATGGTTTGTGTAAGGTTTTATCTGCGCCACCTGGACAAAAATGTGACCTCATCGGTAAAAATCAAAACAACTTTTCATAAAATTTGAAAGTGTGTTTGCCTGGTAGTAAGGTGAATAGACTAATCGAACGACTGCGGGTAAGCCGCTTAGCTTTCAGGAGAGGAAAGAATGAAAATTGCACTGATGATGGAAAATAGCCAGGCCAGCAAAAACGCGACTATTCATCATGAGTTAAAAGCCGTTGCCGATGAAAAAGGCTTCCCGGTCTATAACGTGGGTATGAGCGATGAGAACGATCATCACCTGACCTATATCCACCTGGGTATTATGGCCAGCATCCTGCTGAACTCCAAAGCGGTAGATTTCGTGGTGACCGGCTGCGGTACCGGCCAGGGCGCGATGATGTCTCTGAACATTCACCCAGGCGTGGTCTGCGGCTACTGCCTGGATCCAGCAGACGCCTTCCTGTTTGCTCAGATCAACAACGGTAACGCGCTGTCTCTGGCTTTCGCTAAAGGCTACGGCTGGGGCGCAGAGCTGAACGTTCGCTACATGTTCGAAAAAGCGTTCACCGGCCGTAACGGCGAAGGCTACCCACCAGAGCGTAAAGAACCACAGGTGCGTAACGCCGGCATCCTGAACCAGGTTAAAGCTGCGGTAGTGAAAGAAAACTATCTGGATACCCTGCGCGCTATCGACCCTGCACTGGTGAAAACCGCCGTTTCCGGTCAGCGTTTCCAGGAATGCTTCTTTGAAAACTGCCAGAACAAAGAGATTGAAGCCTTTGTTCGCGAGATGCTGGCATAAGCCTGACGCTCAGCGGTTAAATAAAAACCCACGCCATGGCGTGGGTTTTTTGTTTGTGTCGCTTATTGCTTCACTTTCTTCGACACCGCGCTGCCCGCATCCCGCGTTAAGTGCAGCGTATCAATCATCCCCACCAGACAGATAAGCGCGATAAAGATGAACGCCAGCCGGAAGCTGATGCCCGGCACGTCGCTAAGGCTGAGCACGGCGCTAATCTTCTCTCCTAACCGTATACCGATGGCCCCAAGCGTGATGCCAAGGCCGATAGCCAGTTGGCTAGCCGTACTGAACAGCGTATTGGCGTAGCTCATCTGGGCGGACGGCACATCGGCAAAGGCCAGGGTGCTGACGCCAGTGAACTGAATCGAACGGAAGACGCCGCCGAGATACAGCACCAGCATAATGACCCATACCGGCGTTTGCGGAGTTAAGAAGGCACAGGCGACCAGCGCAATCACGTTCAGCGCGCCGTTCAGCAGCAGCAGGCGACGGAAGCCCAGCTTGCGGATAAGCGGCGTGGTGGCTGGCTTAATTGTCAGGTTACCGACGAACACCGCCAGCACCAACAGACCAGAGTGGAACGGGTCCATACCGAAACCGACCTGGAACAGCAGCGGCAGCAGGAACGGCACGGCGCTGATGGAGGCGCGGAACAGCGAGCCGCCGTACATGGTCACCCGGAACGTGGGCACCTGCAGCGCATCCATGCGGATCATCGGTGACGGGCTGCGGCGGAAATGGCGCAGGGCGTAATAGAAGGTCGCGGCGCCAATAACCAGCAGCGCGACGATTAATCCGCCCTGCATTTTTTCCGCTCCCAGCAGCTCCATGGCATACACCAGGCTCACCATCGAGACTGAGGTCGCCACAAAGCCCGGTAGGTCGAAAGGCCGACGCTCATCGTCGCGAATGTTCGGGATAATACGCAGCGCCAGCAGAATCGCAATGATGCCGAGCGGCACGTTAATAAAGAAGATCCAGCGCCAGTCGGCGACCTTGGTGATAAACCCGCCCAGCGGTGGCCCGATGATCGGCGCGATGAGCGCGGGCCAGGTCAGGGTGGCGATGGCGGTAATCAGCAGATGCTTGGGCGTGGTGCGCAGGACGGCAAGTCGCCCAACCGGCACCATGAGCGCGCCGCCGACGCCTTGTAAAATGCGCATTGCCACAAAGCTATGGGCGCTGGTCGCCAGGCCGCAGAAGACGGAGGAGACGGTGAAGATCGCCAGCGCCAGACTGAAGATCGTCCTGGCACCGAAGCGATCGGCAATCCAGCCGCTGGCGGGGATAAGCACGGCGAGGGTGATCAGGTAGGCGCTGATGCCGATGTTCAGGTCAACGGCTTCTACGCCAAAAGTTTTCGCCATATCAGGAAGGGCGGTGGCAATCACCGTGCCATCCAGGAACTCCATAAAGAATGCACCGGCCACAAGCAGCGCAGCAGGGGATACCCCGCGGCTCGCCTGGGCCTGGAGAGGCTCACTCATTGTTGTTTTACCCTATCAAAATAATTTTTAAAATTTATAGCTTTTGTAGATTTGGTAAGTGGTAGATTTCTATAACAAATTTTTTATAAATTTAACGCAATCGATAAAAATAGCGTGATTCAACTCTCAAAATGGTTGATTTTTGTGACGGCGGTCATATTATGTGCGTAAAGACAATAACACCTGCATAACAAACCGGAGCATCAACATGAAACAGCGCATGCGTAAAATCCTCAAAAGCATGTTTGAGAACTACTGCAAAACTTTCAAAGACGTACCGCCAGGCGCTATGTTCTGATAAAAAAAACCTGCCACGGCAGGTTTTTTTATCTTCTGCGAAAGTAGGTTACTATTACGCTCCGCAAAATAGGAGCAAAAAATGTCTCAGAACCTGACCCCGAACGATGAACTGGTATCCGATGTCGTGGCCTGCCAGCTCGTTATCAAACAGATCCTCGACGTTATTGACGTTATCGCCCCGGTTGAAGTCCGTGAAAAAATGGCGAGCCAGCTGAAAACCATCGATTTTACCACCCATCCGGCAGGGGCCGACCCGGTGACGATGCGTGCGATTCAGAAAGCGATTGCGCTGATTGAGCTGAAGTTTACGCCGCAGGACGCAACGCATTAATACGCGGTGAGGTATCAGGGCAGAGCGCCCTGAATACGCCTGAAATAAGGGCGGCGATCCCGCCCTTATGAATTCAATTAATGGTGTTGTTGAGAAACAATATTCAGCAGATGCTGATCGGTTTGCTGAATGCACAGGCCTGCTTTACGCGCGCTGCGCACTTCATCCAGAATTGTCTTCAGCAAGATACCATCCTGTTCCTGTTCTTCTTCCAGTGCGTTCAGGAAACTCAGGGTGCTATCGTCATGAAGCACTTTCGCTTGTTCAGTTAATTCTGACAACGTAGACGCACGCTGGTGGTGGTCTTCAAGAGTTTTAAGGAAAAGATCTTCGAGGGTGGCACATTTATCTTCGCAAGTTTCAAAAGCCTTAACCACCGGATAAGCGCCAGATTTCTTCATATAATCGAACACCCGCATCATCTGCGTTACGCTGGACTGTGCCCGTGAACGTAGAAACGTCGCGGTTCCATTCAGCCGATGTTCTGAGCACCACTCGCTCAAACGCAAATAATGATTAGATGCAGAAAATTCAAGATTCATCTGTGCATTAAGCTTTTGAACCATTCCTGGAACTGCCATACAAATATCCTTATTACTGGTAGGAACGACACGCGTGACATCGCATAGTGCGTAATAGCTGCCAACCATGCGCTATTTCCGCGTTTGAGTGTGACTACATATTACCTGTAGTCCTTGCGTCCGACCGGGGGATATAATATCGCCCGGTCGAATAAAAGAATACTCTTAGTATGGATATAAGAAAAGTCTCACGAACTGCTTTTTACGTTTCGTTACAACCTATATTGTGAATAACTAACCAGGAAAGAAGGTATTCTCGTAACGCTATGATTAATAGTGGATATAACGAATATGTATATTCTCTGTAAGGCTTTGTTAACATAAGAGATTGCTATTGCAACGTATGCACTTAAAAGTGTGATCGTGATCTTGTTTTTATTGCTGCATTCGGTAATAACGAATGAAATACGTATTATTTACTATGAATGGCATTTTACGAATAATAAATGCTAACTAAATCGCGTATTTTCAGATGGCTGTATTAAATATCAGAATGATGTTCAATTTGTTTTAGATCATTTTTGGTATTAGCAGGCTAGAGGATTATGTTCTCGGTAATAAAAACTACGTAAAGTCCTTCCCGTTTCGTCGCTTCAGGGAAGACTCGTTGATTTCAAATGACAGGAGTTAAAATGAAACAGGTTGCTGTACTGCTGGCCCCAGGCTTTGAAGAAGGGGAAGCGATTGTCACTATCGATATTCTGCGCCGTTTGCACATCGGCGTTGAACTGGTATCGTGCGCCGAATCTCGCGCGGTAGTGAGCTATCACGATATTCCGATGGTCGCCGATGCGACGCTGGCAGAACGTCTCGATACGCTGTATGACGCGGTGGTTCTGCCGGGCGGCCCACAGGGAAGTGTGAATCTGGCGGCGAATAAAGACGTGGTTAAATTTGTCGCCGCTCACGATGCGGCCGGCAAACTGATCTGCCCAATCTGCTCAGCGGCAGCACGTGTATTAGCAGGTAACGATCTGCTGAAGGGGCGTCGTTACGTCTGCTCCGGTGATTTATGGCAGGACGTCAAAAACGGCGAATACGTTGATGCGCCGGTGGTGGAAGATGGCAACCTGATCAGCGGCAAAGGCTTCGGTCACGTCTTTGATTTCGCCTTTACCGTTTCGGCCCGCCTGCTGGGTGATGAAGCGCCGGTGCGCGATCACGCCGATCATATCTATTACCGTTGGTAATACTGCGCGAATTCCGCCTAAAGGGATATTCCCGCTGCTGATATAGAGATATCTGCTATTCCCCCGCGTGAATTGTCTGACAATTCACGCGTCTTATATGTACTTATTTGCTGAATATATGCATCACTTTACTGTAATTCTGCCGTGTGATGCCGCTCTCTTCTGCAAAGCCAATTCCTGGCTATTAATGTTTCAACAACGTTAACGCTGTTAATAAAACAGCTAATACATTGTTTTATGTCTAATTTAAATCACCTATTTGATTTTCCCTACATAAAAGAACATTAAGGCTGGAGTTAACCATGCACAAATTTACCAAAGCGCTGGCGGCCATTGGTCTGGCAGCGGTTATGTCACAATCGGCTATGGCCGAAAATCTCAAGCTCGGTTTTTTAGTGAAGCAACCGGAGGAACCCTGGTTCCAGACGGAATGGAAGTTTGCCGATAAGGCCGGTAAAGACCTCGGCTTTGACGTGATTAAAATTGCCGTGCCGGACGGAGAGAAAACGCTGAATGCGATCGACAGCCTGGCGGCCAGCGGGGCGAAAGGCTTCGTTATCTGTACGCCGGACCCAAAATTGGGGCCAGCCATCGTAGCGAAGGCGCGCGGTTATGACATGAAGGTGATTACCGTCGATGACCAGTTCGTCAATGCCAAAGGCAAACCGATGGAAGATGTGCCGCTGGTGATGATGGCCGCCAGTGAAATCGGCGCGCGTCAGGGGCAGGAACTCTATAAAGAGATGCAAAAGCGCGGCTGGGATGTCAAAACCACCGGCGTGATGGCGATTACCGCCAACGAACTGGATACGGCGCGTCGTCGTACCACCGGCTCAATGGATGCCCTGAAAGCCGCGGGCTTCCCGGAAAAACAGATCTATCAGGTCCCAACCAAATCTAACGATATCCCTGGCGCTTTCGATGCTGGTAACTCCCTGCTGGTACAGCATCCGGAAGTGAAACAGTGGCTGATTATCGGGATGAACGACAACACCGTGCTGGGCGGCGTCCGCGCGACGGAAGGCCAGGGCTTTAAAGCGGCGAACGTCATTGGTATCGGTATTAACGGCGTCGATGCGGTGAACGAACTGTCAAAAGCGCAGGCGACCGGCTTCTTTGGCTCACTGCTGCCAAGCCCGGATATCCACGGCTATAAGACCAGTGAACTGCTCTACAACTGGGTGCAGAAAGGCGCGGAACCACCGAAATTTACCGCGGTGACCGACGTGGTGCTGATTACTCGCGATAACTTCAAAGAAGAGCTGGCGAAAAAAGGTCTCTGAGTCCTGATAGTGCTCCCTTCGCAACGGCGGAGGGAGACGAGTTGTGTCATTGTGGAGGTTGCGATGCAACAGTCGACCCCTTATCTCTCTTTCCGCGGTATCAGTAAGACCTTCCCCGGCGTTAAGGCGCTGTCCGATATTAGCTTCGATTGCTATAGCGGCCAGGTGCATGCGCTGATGGGGGAAAACGGTGCCGGAAAATCGACGCTGCTGAAAATTCTCAGCGGCAACTACGCGCCGACCTCCGGGTCTTTGCTACTGCGTGGAGAAGAGATTTCTTTTGCCGATACCACTGCGGCGCTGAACGCAGGTATCGCCATTATTTACCAGGAACTGCATCTCGTCCCGGAAATGACCGTGGCGGAAAATATCTACCTTGGGCAATTGCCGAGCCGAGGCGGCTTCGTTAATCGCTCACTCTTAAACTATGAAGCGCGTCTGCAGCTGGAGCATCTGGGGCTGGATATTGACCCTGATACCCCGTTGAAATATCTCTCCATCGGCCAGTGGCAGATGGTGGAGATTGCTAAGGCGGTGGCGCGTAACGCCAAGGTTATCGCCTTTGATGAACCCACCAGTTCGCTCTCGGCGCGTGAGATCGACAACCTGTTTCGGGTGATCCGCGAGCTGCGCAAAGAGGGGCGGGTGATCGTCTATGTCTCCCACCGTATGGAGGAGATCTTTGCGCTTAGCGATGCGATAACCGTGTTTAAAGATGGCCGTTATGTTTGCACCTTTGATGATATGCAGACGGTAAGCCACGACCGATTGGTGCAGGCGATGGTCGGGCGCGAAATCGGCGATATCTACGGCTGGCAGCCACGTGAATATGGCGAAGAGCGCCTGCGTCTTGAGCAGGTTAAAGCGCCGGGCGTGCGTACGCCAATATCGCTGGCGGTACGCAGCGGTGAAATCGTCGGTCTGTTCGGGCTGGTGGGGGCTGGGCGAAGTGAACTGATGAAGGGGATCTTCGGCGGCACCCGCTTGAGCGGCGGGCAGATTTACATTGATGGTCAACCAGTGACGATTGATAAGCCCGCGCAGGCGATTCGCGCCGGGATGATGCTGTGCCCGGAAGACCGTAAAGCCGAAGGGATTATTCCCGTTCATTCGGTGCGCGATAACATCAACATCAGCGCCCGGCGTAAACACATCCATGCTGGCTGCGTTATCAACAATGGCTGGGAAGCGACCAACGCCGATCACCATATTCAATCGCTCAATATCAAAACGCCTGGTGCCCAGCAGCTGATTATGAACCTCTCCGGAGGCAATCAGCAGAAGGCGATCCTGGGGCGTTGGTTATCCGAGGATATGAAGGTCATCCTGCTCGATGAGCCGACGCGCGGTATCGACGTAGGGGCCAAGCATGAAATTTATAACGTGATTTACGCGCTGGCAGCCTCCGGCGTGGCGGTGCTCTTTGCCTCCAGCGACCTGCCGGAAGTATTGGGCGTGGCCGACCGCATCCTGGTGATGCGGGAAGGGGAATTATCCGGGGAGTTGCTGCACGACAGCGCTAATGAACAACAGGCGTTAAGCCTGGCGATGCCTAAAGTCGGTCAGGCGGTTGCCTGAGGAAGGAGGTTACGATGTCATCTGTTACTACACCGGGCGCGCGCCGCACGTCGCTGAGCTTTGGCCGTATCTGGGATCAGTACGGCATGCTGGTGGTCTTTGCTGTGCTGTTTATCTGCTGCGCTATTTTTGTGCCTAACTTTGCCTCATTTATCAACATGAAGGGGCTGGGGCTGGCGATTTCGATGTCGGGTATGGTGGCCTGCGGGATGCTGTTCTGCCTGGCCTCTGGCGACTTTGACCTGTCGGTTGCCTCGGTTATTGCCTGCGCGGGGGTAACCACGGCGGTGGTGATTAATCTCACCGAAAGCCTGTGGATTGGCGTTTTTGCCGGTCTGTTGCTGGGGGCGCTTAGCGGTCTGGTCAACGGTTTTGTGATTGCAAAGCTGAAAATCAACGCGCTGATTACCACTCTTGCCACCATGCAGATAGTACGTGGCCTGGCCTACATTATCTCAGACGGTAAAGCGGTTGGGATTGAAGACGAGCGCTTTTTTGCCCTCGGCTATGCCAACTGGTTAGGTCTGCCAGCACCCATCTGGTTAACCGTCGGCTGCCTGATTATCTTTGGCCTGCTGCTCAACAAAACCACCTTTGGTCGTAACACGCTGGCGATTGGTGGCAACGAAGAGGCGGCGCGTCTGGCCGGGGTTCCGGTGGTGCGCACCAAAATCATTATCTTTGTGCTCTCCGGCCTGGTGTCGGCGGCGGCGGGGATTATTCTGGCATCGCGCATGACCAGCGGCCAGCCGATGACCTCAATCGGCTATGAGCTTATCGTTATCTCGGCGTGCGTACTTGGCGGGGTGTCGCTGAAAGGGGGGATTGGTAAGATCTCGTACGTGGTCGCCGGGATCCTGATTCTGGGGACGGTGGAGAACGCCATGAACCTGCTGAACATTTCGCCGTTCTCGCAGTATGTGGTGCGAGGATTGATTCTGCTGGCGGCGGTAATTTTTGACCGCTACAAACAGAAGGCGAAGCGTACCGTCTGATCGTTTGGTGTTTGTCCCGGCGTCGCGTTGCTCGGCCGGGCTACAGATAGGCATT
>NZ_JABBJF010000028.1 GCF_014218705.1 Kluyvera sichuanensis
TTTTTCTCTAGCGCGCGGAGGTGATCCGCCGCAGCGTTGGGAGAGCTGCATCCCAGCAGCCCCGCCAGTTCGAAGTTAGTAGGTGGGAAACCATGCTCGCGCTGGTATGCCACCAGAAGATCCAGAACGTGCTGCTGGCGTGTGGTTAAAGTCATCATGCGGCGATTTCCTCTTTGCTCACGCAGAGCTCTGGTAAGTTTGCGCGCACCAGCGCCTCGGCGAATGGTGGCGGTACAGCGTTTCCGCAGCGGGCAACTTGTTTGTCTTTGGCGTAGCGGTGCCCACGGTAGTCCTGATCGATAACGTAGCCATCAGGGAAGCCCTGTGCTTTGTACAGCTCATGCGGTTGCAGCATGCGCATACCGATATCAACGATTTGGTATTTCACCCCCTCGATGGTCACCAGCCATTCATCCGCGCTTTCCCCGCAATACGTTTCCAGGAAAGTCCGTACTTCCCCGACGTGCTGGCCTCCAGCGGTGATAGTCGGCATTGGTTCATCGAGGCGCTGCCCATCGCGGCAAGTCCCGCGCAGCTTAATAAGATGAGAAGTAACCATCGCGCTATCTGCTTTGGTGGTCAGAGTTTGAATAGGCTCGCTAACGTCTCTCGGACGGCTCTGCCCCGCACGACCGCCAACGCCGACAACCTGCGCACTGATCAGCGCATGGTGGTCAACAGTGGTAACCGCATGTGCTGGCTCGTCTAACCCGACGCCCGGCCCGGAGTAATTCCCGCCGTAGTGCTTCGCAAGGAATGCGCTCACCGTCGCGAATTTATTGCCGCCGGCGGTAACTGTGCCCAGCGGGTTGTCCAGTTGCAGCACGCGCGGTTTCTGCCCGGGGCGTTCGCCATACCCCATCTGAATCAGCGTTGGCGTCACCAACTGCGATTTACCGCCACCGCCCGCCGTGATAGTCGCGCTGGGCTCATCGGCCCGGTGACCGACACTGGCACCAAACTGCCGCGCGATAATCGGCGCAACGAGACAAGCTCGGGACTCTTTCAGGATGGTATGCGCAGGTTTATCCACCGGGCGCGGCCTCGCCTGGTACTCACTGCCTCCGTTTCCAGCCAGGAACGGGGTCAGCGCCGCCTCAACCACCCCGAGAGCATGCCCATTCCCGCCAGGGCGCGATGACGTGCCAGCGGTAACCGTCGGTACCGGTTCAGTAACTGGCTGGCCGGTTGCGCCGGTACGGAACTTCGTCAGATGTGGGACGGCGACAGCATAACCGTGAGTTTTAGTGATGGTCTGGAGCGGTTCTTCCAGAGCCTGACCCCGGAAACAGTCGTAACTCGTTTTAGTGCTGGTGTGATTGCACTTCACGATAAACGGTGATGCGCTCTCGATAACAAAGCGCTGGATACCACGCGCGATCCGCTTCAGCGTATTCTCTGCCAGTGGCTTTTTGCGGTCGAAGATAGACAGCGCCGGGATGTTCCAGTCGATACACTCCGCAGCGGTGCGCCATGGCGCCAGCTTGCCGCTCTGCACTTCCAGTGATTTTGGATCTCCATGGGTAGCAGCAGGCCACTCAACAGCATGCCCATCACAACGCATCACCATGAAAAAACGCTTTCTAATGGTCGGGGCACCGTAGTCACAAGCGCGCAGCTCTCGGAAATCAACGGTATAACCGAGCCCTTCCACCAGCAGTTGGGCCTGCGTGCTGCCTGGCTCAATAGCGAGAAATTCGCAGACCTCAGCCAATGCAGGATGATCCGCCGCGATGCCTGTGGAAAGCATGCCAACAAAGGCCGCGAAGGTTTCCCCGGTACGAGCTGGATCAGGACGCATCTCATCCTCCAGCAGCGGCCCCCACGTTTTGAACTCTTCAACGTTCTCCAGCATCATTACGCGCGGTCGCTTCGCAAGCGCCCAGCGCAGGACAATCCACGCCAGGCCGCGAATGTCCTTCTTCACAGGCTTTGCACCTTTGGCCTTCGAGAAGTGTCGGCAGTCCGGGCTAAACCATGCTAGGCCGACAGGATTACCGCCGGTAGCCGCTACCGGATCCACATCAAACACCGATTCGCAGTAATGCAGCGTGTCCGGGTGGTTCGTCTTGTGCATCGCAATGGCGTTTTCATCGTGGTTGATCGCAATATCCACGCTGCGCCCGATCGCCAGCTCAATACCAGTTGAAGCACCGCCACCACCAGCAAAGTTATCAACGATAATCTCACGCACAGGCCACCCCCATGCTTACAGCTAGGCCGCTCGCGACGGCGATAATTTCTGGCGTAGGCATACGCTCCAGCCAAAGCTGGTTGATGTGGGCTTTTAGCTTGTTCTGCTGAGACATTTCCAGCAATTCAGCGCCATCTACCTGGTTAAACACAATCCCGACCTCAAGCGGCCAGATGCGCGATTCTGTTCCCGGTAATACCTGCGGTGCCGCGGCTTGTTCTTCCTTCTGTATTGGCTGTGCGGCTGGTGGCTGAGCTTTACCGGCGGCAAAGGTGGCCAGCGCCAGAGATGCACGCCCTTTTTCTTCCAGCGCGGGGCGGGTGATGTAGCTGAAACGCTCTCCACGCCATGACTTATCGAATAGAGCAATGGCAGCGCTGAACCCCGCAGATGATTCGGACGGCTGCCCCTCTTCTGGTCGGTACCACACAGGAAGATCGAAACTGATACGCCCACGGATAAACGCAACATGATCCGCTTCTTCTGGCCACCACACTTCACCCGTTGCCGCTTTAATCAAAAATACGTAGCGCCCGCCCTGTTCCCGCATTGCCAGCGTATGCGCAATGATGTGGCGCATGCCGGTGATTGCCTGCTTCTCGTGGTACTGTGACCGGCTGTATGGTGGGTTGCCGTACCCGGCTCCGCCGAGTTCCTGCAGGCGCGCTGACCAGTCCTGCGTTAAAGCGTTGTCTTCTGCGGTGTACCAGGCTGGGCACTTCGCGTTATCGTCATCCGCAAACAGGTCGAGAACCAACGGGCCAAACATCGCATTTATGCCCCAAAAAAGCAGATCCGGAGTACGCCACTGATCGCCAACTTCTTTCAATTTGTGCGCGCTTTTACTGCGCATTTCCGCCAGAGCCTGGCAGTAAGCATTCGTCATCATGAACGGAACCCCGTGTTCTCTGGCAGTGAATAATCAACTTTCTGGAAGCTTGCGCGGTTAGCTGGGCTTGTGGCCCATTTGCCATTCACGCGTTCTGGACGCCCAGCTGCAGACCAGTTCGTCGCGCTCTGGAGATAGCCTGGGAAGTTTTTCGGGATGAACAAGGTTGCCGGGCGGAGATACTGCGCTTGATCAGTCTCGCGCCAGTCGGCAGTTTTGTAGTCCACCACCAGACACAGATCCTCAACCGAGAATTTTTCCCGCAGGCGAGCGCGGATGTTTTCCAGTGATGAGCTGCAAACCTGGTAGCGTGAACCGGTTGTCTGGTTCAGGTGAGCCAAAACAATCTTGGCCTGGTCAGTAACCACAACTTCCGGGTCGGGTTGCGCAGCAACCGGACAAGGGGTTTTAGTAGTTACTTGTGGTTCTGGTTTTGATTTTACTGACGGATCCCCGCCAGATTCTGACGGGTCAAAACCGCCGTTATTGCCGGATTTCGACGGGTCAGATTTTGAGGCGTCAAATTTTGATGCGTCAGATTTTGATGCGTCAGATTTTGACGTGTCAGATTCTGGCAGTTGAGAAAATGCCGCCGTCCGCAGTTTTGCTACATTCAGGCGGTACACGTTCGAAGCATTGCGGTTGCCATTACGGCGCTGGGTACGGGTAAGCCAGCCCTCTTTTTCAAGCTTCGCGATTGCCGTTCTGATGGTGCTCGGCCCAGCACCAAGTTGGCGAGCGATGGTCTCAATCGACGGCCAGCACACGCCCTCGTCGCTGCTGAAATCTGCCAGGCGCGCCATAATTGCCACACTCGACAGCTTCATGCCCGACGCCGCGCATCCATCCCATACGTAGCCGGTTAATTTAGTGCTCATGATCGTCCCTTATTTTTCTGAACTTTTGGCGAAACAGTTCGAGTGGGCTGAAGCACTCGTGCGGGTAGCCATCGCGCAAGTAGATAACGCGCTGTGTTTCTGGCTCCCAGCGGATAACTCGGACTGGTATGCCGCGGTGGTCCCTGTACCGCCGGTTAAGTTCGCGCATAAGCGTTTTGCCCTCCGGTAGTAGACCCCCACAATTGAGACCGCCCGGCTGTGGTTACACGGCACCCAGCGGTTTGATACTCTGCGTTCATACCGAAACAACGGAGCGCCCGGTACCGGGATCATCCTGAGTTGCGGTAAACGGTTAAAAGCCGTTAAACTGGCCATGCGGATTATTTCTCCATACACGTAGAGTTGTTCGCCATGACGCCCGGAGCTGCACACTCGCGGGCGTCACCTTCCCCAAACAGCATTTCTGTCACAACCATGATTTCCGCCACCAGCGACTGCACCCGGTAGCCTTTTGCCTTCATCTTTCTGTTTTCCTCCTTATCCAATACGCCGTCCGCTGTAGACTCATTGTGAAACTGAGCAAAACGCCCCAGCGCCGACAGCAGGTCATTAAATTTTGTCAGCAGTTCCTCGTTGCCCATTTGCTCAATTTGCGGGAGCTTTACGAAGACGCCGTTGGTGTGGAATGCAATTGCGTCTGCAATATGGCTAGAGCCGCTAGCACGCTGTAACACCATTGCCCAGCCCAGCGGGAATATTTGATCGCCATCGGAGCGGAGGCGGTTAAATAGCCCGTTCTCTGTAGTTCCCAACCATTCAGCGGCCTCGGCATATCCACCAGGCAGGTCTGTAATCACCTTTTTAATCGCAGCCACAAGCCAGGCTGGCTGACGTTCAACTTTCCACATTGGTTCGTTACCCACGGTTATCCCCTTCTATCTGTGGTTTCTAGTTAGCGGAATTGCCCGTAACCTTGTGATAAAGGGATGCGTCATACTTCAATTTCCCTTTTGTGATTCGCTCAATAACGAATGCCTGTTTCTCTGGAATAACCTTTCCCCAGCGGCATACCGCAGGATGAGAAATATTCAAAGCAACAGCAGTTTTAGAAATACCGCCAAAGTGCTTTACGACTTCAGACTTATACATAGTTCCTCCGGTGTGGTGAATGAACTAAAGGTAACAAAAGGCACATCAAATAGCAAACAACAGTTACCATTAAAGGGTGTAACATTGGTTACATGAAAACAGAGATGAAAGACCGCATCAGATCCAGACGGATTCAACTGGATATAACCCAACTAGCACTGGCCAAAAAGCTCGGTGTAAGCCGCGTTTCGGTTACTAAATGGGAGAACGGCACAACAAAACCAGATGGTGAAAACCTTCACCAACTGGCTCAAGCTCTATCGACGACCCCTGAGTGGATTCTTTACGGGTCTGGTGATGAGGTTATTGATGACACGCGCGTTGTGCCATTCTTAAAACCCCCTGTAGCTGTACCGATCATATCGGCAGTTCAAGCCGGTCTATGGACGGAAAGCTATGCTTGCTCAAGACTTACTGACGTGATTTCCTGGACTCAAACAACAGCCAATGTCTCAGATGAAGCGTTTGGGTTAGTTGTCCGCGGGGAGTCAATGACCAACCCGCAAGGACTCCCGTCAATACCCGAAGGTTCCATTGTGATTGTCGAGCCGCATTATGGGCAGCTTGATGATCTTTACGGAAAAATTGTTGTAGCAATATTGGACGGAACATCTGAAGCGACCGTCAAAAAATTGGTTTGGGATAGCCCGTACTCTTACCTAATGCCGCTTAACCCGGTATTTAAGCCAATCCAAATCGATGGTAATTGCCGAATTGTTGGTAAAGTCGTCCAAATTACTCAAAATATCTAACCCCCTTCCGACTACAAAGACCGAGCTCAGCCTCGGTTTTTTTTCGCCCCAAAAGGTAACATAAAGTACATTCACCACTTGACCATACTGGTAACTAAAGGTACATTTAAAACACAAAAGGTAATCACTGGTACCGTTTGTTAAGTGAACTAGATGCCTTGTATCAACATTCTGGCGGCCCGTGTTTTCCTTGTGTCCGCGGTCACCGCCAGCTTTTTCAAGGCTCACAACGATAAGAGCATTCCCGCCACACGATGCTGAAACCCAAGCGCCATGTGGATGCGCCAAAAAGCTGCGACGTGGCGTTGGTAGAAGATCGGAGTGCTCTTTTCGTTGTGGTAATGCGGCTATGCGCACGTGACGAGGCCACCAGCTTATTCAACTTAAAAATGAATATGACTCTTGATTAGTGTACGTCGCCGGGAATGGTCGCCCCGGCAGGTGGAGGCACCACCACCACAACTTCGTGTATGGAGATAACTTACTGACGGTGGCAGCCGTCACAATGAGGTAACCATGAGTAATGATCGCATGACCGTAGTGCCCGATTTTCTGGGCGAACTGGATGCCGGCGTGTTCATGAACAAAATCGCCGCGGCGCTTAACAACACCGCGCTCGGCGTTCTGAACAACGGCAATAAGGGCAAAGTTACGCTTACCTTTGACTTTGAGCGCATGGGCAATTCCGTAGAAGAGAAGCGCGTCAAAATTAAGCACAAGCTTCAGTACGTCACCCCGACACCGCGCGGCAAGGCAACCGAAGAGGACACCACTGAAACCCCTATGTGGGTTAACAAAGGCGGCAAACTCACCATCCTGCAGGAAGATCAGGGGAACCTGTTTAGCCTCGGCGGTGAACCAGACGGAAAGCTGCGCGCGGCGAAGTAGGCCGCGATTGATTGACCACGTTTAATTTTTCTACATCTACTTTTAAGGAATTGTTATGACCCAGCTTAATAGCGGCGCGATCCAGGACGTTCAGAAACTTACCCTTTCCGCTTTCCATCTGGATAAAGTACGTGAAACCGCATGCCCGACCGCCATGATCCCTGATGGTGTCAGCATTGAAAGCCTGGAGCACTTTGGCCTGGAGCGTTTCCGCTTCCGTGGCGCGATGGAAACCACCAGTATTGACGACTTCACCCGCTACTCTACCGGCTACGCCAGCACCGAAACACCAGCACGCTGCTTTATTGATGCCGATAACATGCGCGCCCGTTCTATCTTCAACATCGGCACGCTGGCGAACCCAGGGCATGCGGATAACATTGCGCAGATCGGCCTGAAAAAAACAGCACCATTCCGTGCACTGCTGGCTATTGACGGCACCCGCCTGAACCAGAAGCAGATCGCCGAATGGCTTGAGGACTGGAAAGACTATCTGCTTGCATTCGACGCCAACGGCGACACCATGCAGATCACGCAGGCCGCACAAGCCGTTCGCCGCGTTACCATCCAGCAGGCCACCCAGTCCGATCATGAAGATGGCGATTTCGCCGGTAAAAAATCGCTGATGCAAAGTATTGAAGCCAGCAGCAAAGACGTAATGCCGGTGGCGTTTGAGTTTAAGTGCGTACCGTATGAAGGACTGGGCGAACACGCGTTCAGCCTGCGCAATAGCCTGCTCAAAAGCGGTGAACCGTGCTTCGTTCTCCGCATCGTGCAGCTGGAAGCCAAGGAAGAAGCGATCGCCAACGAATTCCGCGATCTGCTGATCAGCAAATTCGACGGTGAGCCAGTAGAAACCTTTATCGGTAAATTCAGCGCGTAATTGCCCTGCCTTAATAGCCCTCCGCCGTGGGGGTTATTAGTGAAGCGTAATTCCGTTAATTATCGCCACCCGGCGAGGGATTCGTGCAACCAAAATCTGCGCGGTGCAGCGCGCCAATATGGAGAAAACAATGAGCTACATTCAGACATTATCCGGTAAAAAATTTAACTACCAGAACGCCACTATCGACGATATCGACACCGAAGATATCGCAACCGCCCTCTCCCACATTTGCCGCTTTGCCGGGCACCTGCCGGAGTTCTATAGCGTGGCCCAGCACTCTGTACTGGTAAGCCAGATTGTCCCGCCAGAATTCGCCTTTGAAGCGCTGATGCACGATGCAGCAGAGGCATATTGCCAGGATATCCCGGCACCACTGAAATCCCTGCTGCCAGATTATCGCCGTATCGAAACGCATGTTGATGGTCTGATCCGCTTCAAATACGGCATCCCGCTTGAACAAGCCTCCGTCGTGAAATATGCGGATCTAGTACTGCTGGCCACCGAACGCCGTGATCTGGAAATCGACGACGGGTCGAAGTGGGACATTCTGGAGGGTATCCCATGCTCCGACATCATTCAGGTGATACCGCTTCGCCCAGGCCAGGCTTATGGCCTCTTCATGAACCGCTTCAACGAGTTGATGGAGATCCGCAAATGCGCCGCCTGAAAGTAAAAGAACTCGTGGCTGAAGCGCATGCATCAGTTGCAGAACTGCCACCAGCACAAGGTCAGGTTATGCGTGAAGTAGCCTGCCGCCTTGATACAACATTCGTGGCATTGACTGAGGCTATGGATCAACTGGTGACAGCGAGAGCCGAATTGGAACAACTCCGGCAAGGAGCCGAGAATGAGTAAAGTTACTTTCGTTGTGGACTATGAAGATGGGAAAGAACCAGCGGTTCACGCAGGCATGGTCATACTTGGCGGCAGACTTACTGCCTTTTCATCTAGTGACTCGCTGAAGAATAAGTCATTCTCCGTTAATGACTGCCTTCCATCTCCGAATGATACGGTCCTAATTTTCGATGCTAACGGCGAGGGGTGGCTGATTGGCTGGCGATCGATGTGGATGACATGGGGACAGAAGGAAACAGGCCAGTGGCAATGGACATTGCAGAACGGCGATATCGATAACGATGATGTTGAAATCACTCACTGGGCACCAATGCCTGAAGAACCGGAGGCCCAATGAACGATATCACCGCACTGATGGCGACCATGAAAGCGGCAGCAGAGAAAGCGAAACATGCCGGTGAAGCGCCGGTCATGGACTTCTACACGCGAATTGATGCCCTCAATGAATTCCAGTTAGCAGCTTGTCCAGACAACGTCCTGGTGCTGGTAGAGGCGCTGGAAGCCAGGCAGCCGCACCACAACGGCATGATGCAGCTTTCTAACGAACTGGTGATGGCGAAGCTGCGCATGGTCGAGCAGGGGTTAAAGCGTATTCAGGAGTCCCGCGCCGTCACCGCGTCTCATAGCGATTACTTTGCCTCTCTGGTAGCAATGGCTCGTGTATCAGCAGACAAAGCCATGCGGAAGTTTCCACAGCCGAACTACGTGCTCCTGAAGGTTGCGGAGGAAGCTGGCGAGGTCGTGCAGGCCGGGGTCCATTATGCAGAGAAACGGATGGAGTGGCAGCAGGTAGAGGGCGAGATTGTCCAGCTGTTGGCAATGCTGATTCGCCTAGTGACCGAGGGAGACCAGATTAATGGCATCACTCCTCCGGCCGCTGGCATCCAGGTTGTCGAAGGAGCGCAAACAGAATGAGAGAGGCAATAGAAATCCTACGTCGCAAAGCGGAGGAACAGCAAAAGCGTGGTCATGTAGCAGCAGCTACGGCCCTTAATTACGCAGCATCTGAATTAGAGCGGGAGCTACGAAAATGACAAATAACCAGCTGCCAGAATGGCGCCAGGCGCTGAATACAGCCGTAGAAAACTATCAATCCACTCGCTCCTGGTATGAAGAAAATCAGGACAGCCCATCAGCCGAACAGGATATGGGTGCGGCGGCGGGTGAGATTGATAAAATACTGAAACAGTATGGGGTGCTCATCGTATTAAGTTTGCTGGATGAGCTAGGCGATCTTCAGGAACACCAGAAAGCAGCGGAGCCGGAATTGAAGCCCGCAAATCTGGTTAATAAGTTCTACGAACGTTACCCCGTTGCATCATTCAAGGGTGATACCGAGCGCGCCAGTGCGCTGGGGTATTTCATGGCTGGTGCTGAGCTTCAGTGCTTTGGTGAATTTGTTAAATACGAGGATTTGTGCAGCGATGAATAACCATTTAATGATCGACCTTGAAACTATGGGCACCAAACCAAACGCCGCAATCGTCGCTATTGGCGCTGTATTCTTCGACCCGCAAAGTGGGGAATTAGGGCAGGAATTTTACACCGCGGTGAACCTCGCCAGCGCAATGGAGCAAGGTGCCTTACCGGATGGCGACACCATCATCTGGTGGTTGAAACAAAGCCCTGAAGCTCGCTCTGCAATTTGCGTTGATAACGCTCTGCCGGTCGCCGCGGCTCTTTCTGAGTTGAGTCACTTCATTAATCGCAATGCGGATCCGGAATTCCTGAAGGTGTGGGGCAATGGTGCCACATTCGACAACACCATACTGCGTAGCGCCTACGAGCGCGCTGGCCAGCCTTGTCCCTGGAAGTATTGGAATGATAGTGACGTGCGCACCATCGTGTTAATGGGCCGCCAGATAGGTTTCGATCCTAAGCGAGAAATGCCGTTTGATGGCGTCGTTCACAACGCTCTTGCTGATGCCCGGCACCAAGCCAGGTATGTTTCGGCAATCTGGCAAAAACTCATCCCAGCCACCAGCAAACACTAAATATTCCACCGGGTGCAGCCGGTTTATTTGGAGAAATAATTATGACCAATGTTATCCAACTCGCCCCGAATGAGTGGGTTTGCGAGAGCGTTCTTATCGCGGTCACCGGGCTTAAGCCTGGAACCATCCTTAGAGCCAGAAAAGAATGCTGGCTGGTTGGTCGGGAGTATATCCACGTGTCCCCTGACGGAAGCCCAAAGCCGTCCAGCGAGTGTATGTACAACAGAAAAGCAGTTGATTCATGGGTCGCATCACTGAGAAACAAGCAACCAGGGTGATTTAACACCATGAAAAAGGTAAGCTCACATCGCTCTTGGGCGTCTGGAGGAATCAATGGATAAAGTCACATATCCAACAGGCGTCGAAAACCACGGTGGCACATTACGCATCTGGTTTAACTATAAAGGTAAGCGTGTCAGGGAAAGTCTCGGTGTCCCTGACACCATTAAGAATAGGAAGTTGGCTGGCGAACTGCGCGCCTCCGTCATTTTCTCTATTCGCATGGGTAATTTTGATTATGCTGCGCGGTTCCCTGAATCACCGAATCTGGATCAATTCGGGATCGCCAGTAAAGAAATAACAGTTGCGCAGCTGGTGAAGAAGTGGCTTTCACTGAAGGAAATGGAGATAGCCAGCCGAACCCTAAACAGCTATGAATCCGTAATGGATAATATGCTGAAAATGTTGGGCCCAAATAAATTAGCCTCTTCGATTACTCAGGAAGATATTCTTTTCATTAGAAAGGAATTGCTAACCGGCTATCAAACACCTGGCGGCGGGAGAAAAACCATTGTTAAGGGCCGCAGTGTTACGACAGTAAACCAATACCTGGCGATAACATCCGGAGTATTCAAGTTCGCTGTTGATAATGGTTATATCGGCCAGAATCCTTTCACTGGTGTTTCTCATCTGAAAAAGTCACGGCAGCCACCGGATCCTTTAAGCAGAGACGAGTTTATCCGGTTGATTGATGCTTGCCACCAGCGGCAGCTGAAAAACATCTGGGTGCTGGCGGTGTACACAGGCCTCAGACACGGCGAAATTTGCGCGCTGGCCTGGGAGGATATCGACCTGAAAGAAGGGACGTTGATAGTGCGCAGGAACCGCACCAAGCTGAAAGAGTTCACCCTGCCAAAGACTTTGGCGAGTACTGACAGGGTGGTTCATCTTATTCAGCCGGTTATCGACGTGCTAAAGGATCAGGCTGAACTGACACGGCTTGGAAAGCAGCACCAGATAAAGGTGATGACGAGAGAATACGGGCGTAGTGTCAACCATTCCTGTACCTTCGTCTTCAGCCCACTGGTTGCAGATAAATCACGTCGAGCTGGGTATTGCTACTCGACGAATTCTATCAACAAAACATGGGACGCAGCAATGAAACGGGCGGGGCTCCGACATCGTAAAGCATACCAGTCTCGACACACTTACGCGTGTTGGTCACTGGCCGCTGGTGCAAACCCAAACTTCATTGCAAACCAAATGGGTCACGCAGACGCCCAGATGGTATTCAGGGTATATGGCGCATGGATGCCTGACAGCAACGCCCTGCAGGTGGAGATGCTAAACAGGCAACTTTCTGAATATGTCCCAACGGTGTCCCAAACTAGGGTAGTGGCTGGTTAGCATTATGCAAATCAGGTAGTTAAGTCGTTAGCGCGACTTAAATAAAAAAAGGCGCTCAATCAGCGCCTTTTTTAAAGCATGACGATTATTCTGTCACGTCTGCCCCGAACCATTTCTCAGACAGCGCTTTCAGGCTACCGTCTTTATGCATGGCATCGATGGCGCCATCAACCGCTTTCAGCAGGTCTTCGTTGCCTTTACGCAGCGCTACGCCAGATTCCTGACGGGAGAATGCGTCGCCCGCAACGGCCAGCGTATTGTTGGTTTTCTTCACCAGATCCAACGCCGCCAGGCGGTCAACCAGAATCGCGTTGATACGGCCTACGCGCAGGTCCTGGTATTTGGTTGGGTCATCGTCATAGGTGCGAATATCCACGCCCTGGACGTTTTTACGCAGCCACTCTTCGTAGTTGGTCCCCAGACCGACACCGACTTTTTTGCCTTTCAGGTCAGCGGCGGTTTTGATGGTGTCTTCGCTCCCCTTTTTCACCAGCGCCTGGATACCGGAGATGGTGTACGGGGTGGAGAAGTCATATTTCTTCTGACGCTCCGGCGAAATGGTGACCTGGTTAATCACCACATCGATACGTTTTGAGTCCAGCGATGCCAGCATCCCATCCCACTTGGTCGGTTTGAGGTCTGCCTTCACACCCAGGTGTTTCGCCAGCTCGTTGGCAAACTCGACTTCAAAACCGGTCAGCTTACCGTCATCGCCCTGGAAACTGAACGGAGGATAAGTGCCCTCCAGGCCAACGCGCAGCGTACCGCGCTCTTTAACCTGGTTTAATAAATTCTCTGCAGCAAACGCCTGCACGCTTGCCCCAGCGACCAGCGCAACGGCCATAGCGCCCATCAGCGCCTGACGACCCAGAAACTTCAGCTTCATTATACCCCCGAAAAGCATCATTTTTTTCGTAGTGTAAGCCGTTCATCATCAATGACAAACAACCATGAGCTACATCTTATTCCAATTTAATATATATCAGAGGTTTCACAGTCTGCGAAATTTTGCTCGCTGTTTAGCGGTAAGTGGCGCTGAAAACGCAGGTACTTACGCAGGGCAATACGATAATTGTTGGTGCTGGTATCCGGCAGCCAGGCTTCGAGCTTCTCATCCGCATGACGCTCATGCAGCAGCGCGCGCGGGACGTCATTGTCGACGAAGTGATTGCCCAGCCGACGCAGGCGTACGACGTACTCACGTACGGTGCCCGCGCTCATGTCGGTTTGTTCGAGGAGGTATTGTTTGAAGCCGATGATATTGAAGAACGCACTCTGCTCCTTGCAGTGCAGATCGCCGCAGAAGCGGCACAGCGCGGACCAGGCGCTACGCTCCTGCTGCCAGGCGCTGTCGTCCATTAGCGTATCCAGACGGGAGATGGCGATTTTATTCACGATCACCCCCTGACGCACTAAGGTGATACGATCGAGCAGCTTATGACAGTGGGCGCAATGCGTTTCGCTGTGTTTAAAGTCTTTGAGATAGCGGCTTAATGGCCGTCTTTTTACCTGCATCATTATGATAACTCCGGGTTCTCATTACATAATGCGGCATTTTTGGCGCTAACGTGACGTTACTCCAAGCTACGATTTACCCAGTTTAATGCGCAGACGCTTAATGGCCTGGCTGTGCAGTTGGCTGACGCGCGACTCCCCGACTTCCAGAACCGCGCCGATCTCTTTGAGGTTCAGCTCTTCCTGGTAATAGAGTGTTAACACCAACTTCTCACGCTCCGGCAGGGCCTCGATGGCCTCCATCACGCGATGGCGAAGATCGCCTTCCAGTAGTTGATGCAGTGGGTTTTCGTGTTGATTCTCTTCCGTCACCAGCTCGATGCTGTCGCCGTATTCTTCTCGCCATTCATCATAGGAGAAGAGCTGGCTGTTATTGGTATCCAGCAGCACCTGACGGTATTCTTCAATCGCGATCCCCAGCCGCTGCGCGACTTCGGTTTCGGTCGCGTTTCGTCCCAGTTCCTGCTCCAGCTGTCCTAACGTTTGCGCAACTTCACGCGCGTTCCGCCGGACGCTACGCGGCACCCAATCACGGCTGCGTAATTCGTCCAGCATCGCCCCACGGATGCGTTGCACTGCGTAAGTCGTAAATGCCGTACCTTGCAGAGCGTCATAGCGTTCAACTGCGTTCAATAAGCCGATACCGCCCGCCTGGAGCAGATCGTCCAGTTCCACGCTCGCCGGCAAACGCACCTGAAGGCGCAATGCTTCGTGACGCACCAGCGGCACATAGCGTTGCCATAGCGAGTGTTTATCCATTACACCTTCAGCGGTATACATTGAATTCACGATAAACAGCCCTGCATTAATATGAGTTATCGGCACGATTATCCGTTTCTATAGCCGTTTTAATCGATGGAACAGTGGGAGAAATGTGGGGTTATTTGCGGAGTAAGTGAAATTTCAGCAACAAAAAAACCCCGCCGAGGCGGGGTTGGTCAGGTTGAGAGCGATTAGCCCTGCAGCAGAGACAGAACCTGCTGTGGAACCTGGTTCGCTTTAGCCAGCACGGAGTTACCGGCCTGCTGAATGATCTGCGCTTTAGACATGTTGGACACTTCGGTCGCATAGTCGGCGTCCTGAATACGGGACTGCGCTTCAGACAGGTTGGTGGTGGTGTTGTTCAGGTTAGTTACCGCGGAATCCAGACGGTTCTGGATAGCACCCAGGGAAGAACGGAATTTATCGATAGACGCGATAGCGTCATCCAGCGCTGCCAGTGGGTTGGTAGTTGCCTCAGATGCACTAGTCGTATTAGTTGTTAAGTTACCATTAGCACTTACATAGATAGATTTGCTGGTAGACGCATTTTCACCGCTAGTAATTGTGCCATCAGCTTGAGCAAAATACTCAGCAGGAGTTTTGCTCACCTTCCCGTCGACTAAATACGCTGATGCAGCGGTGCCATCGGTGACAGTATATGTCGATGGTAAAGTTACACCAACGGTTGCAGTATAAGTCTCATTTTTAACGGCATTAGCAAACGTTGAAGCATCAACAGAAATATCTACGCCATCAAAGCCATCGTTAGCCGCATTAGCGGTAAATGTGCCTTTATCTGTTGTAATGACTGTTTTTGCATTGGTGTTGTTTGCCATTAAGCCAGACAGTTTAGCCTGAGCATCAGTCCCGGCATTAGTTTTACTTAAGTTGCCTTTGCTATCAAGATAGAGAGCGGCACCATCATCAGCAGCAGTCAGGGAACCATCTTTAGCAATAATGACTTTCTGCTCTTGAGCAGTTGAACCATCGCCAATACTTACTGTTGCAGCAGTGGTACCACCCGCTTCAGGATTCAGGAACGCTGCCAGTTGGGTCGCGTCAACGGAAGATGAAGCCGTATATGTATTGGTATCTTTATGGTATGTGTACTCAACTGGCGTACCAGCAGTAGGTGCCGCACCAAAGCCAACATCTGCTTCCGTGGAAACTTTACTGCCATCAACACCAGCTACCGCATTCAAAATATCCGTGCTACTTGCAACGGCTTTATCAGCAATATATCTATTAACCCCAGCTGTAGTAACACCCGTATTATCCAGTTTTAAACCAACCATATCTTTAAGTGTGGCGGCGGTATTGGCTGTTTCACCTTTGCCATTCACGTTAAAACCGGTCAGTTTCAGTGTAGAGGAGTCAATCTTTTTCAGGTCGATCGTGATGGTTTCGCCATCGTTAGCACCCACCTGAATTTTCATGGAACCGTCTTTGGACAGTACGTTCACGCCGTTGAACTGGGTCTGACCGGATACGCGATCAATTTCGTCCAGACGGGATTTGATTTCGTCCTGAATGGAATCCAGGTCAGATTTAGAGTTAGTACCGGTGGTCGCCTGAACGGTCAGCTCACGTACACGCTGTAAGTTGTTGTTGATTTCAGACAGAGCACCTTCAGTGGTCTGCGCAACGGAGATACCGTCGTTAGCGTTACGTGCAGCCTGAGTCAGGCCTTTGATGTTGGAGGTGAAACGGTTAGCAATCGCCTGACCCGCTGCGTCATCCTTCGCGCTGTTGATACGCAAGCCAGAAGACAGACGCTCGATAGAACTGGACAGAGCAGACTGGTTCTTGTTGATGTTGTTCTGAGTGATCAGCGAGAGGCTGTTGGTATTAATGACTTGTGCCATGATTCGTTATCCTATATTTCAAGTCGTTGATTACGTATTGGGTTTTCACCCGTCGGCTCAATCGCCGTCAAAGGTGTTATCGTCTGCCGTAAAACAACCTTTAGAATTTTTTTTACCAAACCCGCTTTTTTTTAGCCGCCGAAATACTCTTTTCTGTTGCCCTTATTCTCGCCATTAAAAAAAAACAATTAAGCGTAAACTTTGACGCATTCAGGCCGATAACCCAGACATTCATTCTACGTGTCGACACATTTAAGGAATAAAAATGGCAAGTATTTCTTCATTGGGGATCGGATCCGGCCTGAAGCTGGGCGACATTCTGGATAGCCTGACCGCAGCTGAAAAAGCCACGTTAACGCCTATTACCAAACAGCAAACCTCCTACTCCGCTAAGCTCAGCGGCTACGGCACGTTGAAAAGCTCGCTGGAGGCGTTCCAGACCGCCAACACCGCGCTGTCTAAAGCGGACCTGTTTACCGCCACCACAACGGCCAGCACCACTACCGCCTTTAGCGCCACCACCACCGGCAACGCCATTGCGGGTAAATACACCATTAGCGTGACCCAGCTGGCGCAGGCGCAAACGCTGACCACCAGTAAAACGCAGGCCGACAGCAAAACAGCCATCGCCACCAGCGACAGCGTCCTGACGATTCAACAGGGCGGCGACAAAAAGCCGGTGACCATTGATATCAGCGCGGCAAACTCCTCGTTAGCCGGGATCCGCGATGCCATCAACAACGCCAAAGCGGGCGTCAGCGCCAGTATTATTAACGTCGGCGGGGCCTATCGCCTGTCAGTGACCTCGAATGACACCGGCAAAGATAACGCCATGACGCTCAGCGTCAGCGGCGACAGCGCGCTACAAAGCTTTATGGGCTATAACGGCGTCAAAGACGGTGACGGCAACGGGATGACCGAGAGCGTGACGGCGCAAAACGCCAAGCTTACGGTGAATAACGTTGCGATTGAAAACAGCAGCAACACCATCAGCGATGCGCTGGAAGATATTACGCTGAACCTCAATGACGTCACCAGCGGCAACCAGACGCTGACCATCACCCAGGATACGACAAAAGCGCAAGCGGCAGTAAAAGCGTGGGTGACGGCCTATAACGCCCTGCAGGATACGTTCAGCAGCCTGACCAAATACACCGCGGTTGACCCTGGCTCCGACAGCCAAAGCACTAACAACGGCGCGCTGATTGGCGACACCACGCTGCGCACCATTCAGACCCAACTCAAGAGCGCGCTGAGCAATACGCTGAGTTCTTCTACTTACAAAACGCTGGCCCAGATTGGTGTCACTTCTGACCCAAGCACCGGTCAACTGGAAGTCGATGACGACAAACTCAGCGCCGCGCTGAAAAAAGATTCCTCCGCCGTTGGCACGCTGATCGTCGGCGACGGCAAAAAAACCGGTATCACCACCACCATCGGCAGCAACCTGACCAGTTGGCTCTCCAGCACCGGGATCATCCAGGCCGCTAAAGATGGCGTCAGCAAAACGCTGAACAAACTGACCAAAGACTATAACGCCGCCAGCGATCTGATCGATCAGAAGGTCGCCCGTTATAAAGACCAATTTACCCAACTGGACGTGCTGATGACCTCGTTAAATAACACCAGCAGCTATTTAACGCAGCAGTTCGAATCTACCAGCAGTTCCAAGTAATCATTCTTAACCAGGAGAGACATCATGTACGGGGCAAAAGGTACGCAGGCCTACGCACAGATTGGAGTAGAAAGCGCCGTGATGAGCGCCAGCCAGCAGCAGCTTATCAGCATGCTGTTCGACGGCGCGCTCAGCGCGCTGATTCGCGCCCGCCTGTTTATGCAGGATGGCAATCTGCAGGGTAAAGGGCTTTCCCTGTCGAAGGCGATCAACATCATCGAAAATGGTCTGAAAATCGGCCTTGATGAAGAGAGCCGCGATGAGCTGACGCAGAATCTGTTAGCGCTCTACGCCTATATGGTGAGACGACTTCTGCAGGCCAACCTGCACAATGACACCGGTGCCGTTGAAGAGGTGGAAAACCTCATGCGCAATATCGCCGATGCCTGGAAGGAATCTCTGCTTACGCCTAACTTGATTCAGGACGCCGTCTAATGAGCTATGCACCGCACCTTTATCTCGCGTACCAACATCTGGTCGAAAAAAGCAACAGGATGCTGCGACTTGCTACGGAAGGACTATGGGATGAACTGATTGCCAGTGAAATGGAATACGTTAATGCGGTGCAAAAGATTGCTCAATTAACCCAGATAAGTGAACCTACCGACCCGGTTCAGGAGCAGCTTCGTCCGCTGCTGCGCACGGTACTGGATAATGAAAACACCGTAAAACGTCTGCTACAGGCGCGCATGGATGAACTGGCCAAACTGGTGGGGCAATCGTCGATCCAAAAGTCGGTGATGTCGACCTATGGCAAACAGGGGGGCCAGGTGCTGGTGCCTCAGGATAATGTCGATCTGAACCATTAACAGGGTTCGCTCCGGCAACGGTTTGTGCCGGAGCGACAGTGCCTTACGGCAGTACGGACGGCAGCGGCGCTTTGGTCAGCGCAGCGGCACATTCTACCGTTGGGCGTTCGACGCGCTGTAGCGTCATCCCATCATACTTCAACGTATTACCGTCACGCTTCACCGCGTAAACGTCCAGCTTATCGGTGACGTTATAGACGTCCGCATCACGTAGCATCAGTTTCCCCGGAACGGCAATCACACGCTGCCACTGGCGACAGTCCAGGGTATCACCATCACGGGTCACAATCAGGCTGCCCATCGCTTCGGGACTCACCAACGCGCTTTGCGGGCCAACCGACTGCCAGTACCCTGCCAGCCCCGCCGGTGCCGGGGCTTTTACCACGGCGGAGTAATCGGTGATCTGCGCACAACCTGCCAGCGTTAACATCGCCGCCACAATGGCTAATTTTTTCATTATTCGTCCTGTTCCGGGAGAAAAAAACAGAAACATTATAGCGTTAAACCGACTACCGTTTCACGGTAATTGACCATTGCGTGGAGAGTTGAGAAATGAAAGGAATAATCAGAAAGGAGGATTACCGTTGAAGGCCGGATAAGCGAAACGCCATCCGGCACCGTTTTCGGGACGGACTAACGATTAAACCTGCATAGCCATCACGTCCTGATACGCACTCACCAGCTTATTGCGCACCTGAATCCCCATCTGCAGCGAGACCGACGCTTTTTGCAAGTCGGTCATCACATCGTTCAGCGCGATGCCCGGCTCTCCCAGCGAAAACTTCTCCGCCTGCGCCTTCGCGCTGTTTTGCGTTTCGCTCACCCGATCCAACGCGGCGTGAAGCTGCCCGGCAAAGCTGATGCTTGGTTGCGTATCCACGCTCTGATTGCGCGCCATCGCCGCCGTGGCTTGCAGCTGTGACAGAACACCTTCAATACCCTGAATCGCCATATGAACTCCCGGATTGTGTTTAACCTGGGAACGAGCTTACCAGTTTGTCAATAAGATAAAGGCGCTAAATAGCACCATAAAAACGGGTTATTTGGCCCATCAAATTTCCTAAAGGAACAAATAATGGCATGGCTATCTTTATGTGTTCTGACCTGGGAGTCTGCTTTGTTTTCGTTAACGTTTAACGCCATTGATCAGGATCGACGAGGTGCGCAATGAGCGCGAGTGCTACGGCTACGCCACAAAATAAAACCTTAGAGTGGGTCAACCGCCTGCGCGCGAATCCTAAAATTCCACTGATGGTCGCCAGCGCAGCTGCGGTGGCCGTACTGGTGGCGATGGTGCTGTGGGCAAAAACCCCAGACTATCGCACGCTGTTCAGCAACCTGTCCGATCAGGACGGCGGCGCTATCGTCACGCAGTTAACCCAGATGAACGTCCCCTACCGCTTTGCCGATAACGGCGGCGCGCTGGAAGTGCCTGCGGATAAAGTTCACGAACTGCGTCTGCGTCTGGCGCAGATCGGCCTGCCGAAGGGCGGCGCGGTCGGCTTTGAACTGCTCGATCAGGAAAAATTCGGCATCAGCCAGTTTAGCGAGCAGGTGAACTACCAGCGCGCGCTGGAGGGCGAACTGGCCCGTACCATTGAAACCCTCGGCCCGGTAAAAAGCGCCCGCGTGCATTTAGCCATGCCGAAGCCGTCGCTGTTCGTCCGTGAACAAAAATCCCCTTCCGCCTCCATCACCGTCAACCTGGAACCGGGTCGCGCGCTTGATGAAGGCCAGATTTCTGCCGTGGTGCATCTGGTTTCCAGCGCCGTAGCGGGTTTACCGCCGGGTAACGTGACGCTGGTCGATCAGGGGGGTCACCTGCTGACCCAGTCTAACACCAACGCCCGCGACCTCAACGATGCGCAGTTAAAATACACGGCCGACGTGGAAGGCCGCGTTCAGCGCCGTATCGAAGCGATTCTGGGGCCGATTGTCGGCAACGGCAACGTCCATGCGCAGGTTACCGCCCAGCTTAACTTCGACAATAAAGAGCAAACCGACGAGCAGTATCGCCCGAACGGCGATGCCAGCCAGGCAGCGGTGCGTTCCCGTCAGGTCAGCGAAAGCGATCAGGTAGGCAGCCCTTATCCGGGCGGCGTACCGGGCGCCTTAGCCAACACGCCCGCCCCGGCACCTTCTGCGCCGATCGCCACGCCGCCAGCCAATCAAGCTAACGGCCAGACCGCCGCGAACCGGAATACCACCACCACCGGTCCGCGCAATACGCAGCGCAATGAAACCAGCAACTACGAGCTTGACCGCACCATCATGCACACCAAGAAAAACGTCGGCGATGTCCAGCGTCTGTCGGTGGCCGTGGTGGTCAACTATCGCAATCTGCCGGACGGGAAACCGCTGCCGCTGACCAGCGATCAGATGAAGCAGATTGAAGATCTGACCCGCGAGGCGATGGGCTTCTCCACCACCCGTGGCGACACCCTGAACGTGGTTAACTCACCGTTTAATGAAACCGATGAAAGCGGCGGCGAACTGCCGTTCTGGAAGCAGCAGTCGTTTATCGATCAGCTGTTGTCCGCCGGTCGTTGGTTACTGGTGCTGATTGTCGCCTGGCTGCTGTGGCGTAAAGCGATTAAACCGCAGCTCCAGCGCCGCGAAGCCATCGCGCTGGCAGCCGCCGAACAGACGAAAGTCCGGCAGGAAACGCAGCAAGCCGTTGAGGTTCGCCTCAGCAAAGATGAGCAGACACAGCAGCGCCGCGCTAACCAGCGCCTGGGTGCTGAGGTCATGAGCCAACGTATCCGCGAAATGTCTGATAACGATCCGCGCGTCGTGGCGCTGGTCATTCGCCAATGGATGAATAACGACCATGAGTAACCTTTCTGGAATCGATAAAAGCGTCATTCTGCTGATGACGATTGGCGAAGACCGCGCGGCGGAGGTGTTTAAGCACCTCAGCACCCGCGAAGTACAGCAGTTGAGTACCGCAATGGCGGGCGTAAAGCAGATCTCCAATCAGCAACTGACCGATGTACTGTCGGAGTTTGAACAAGAAGCCGAGCAGTTCGCGGCGCTCAGCGTCAACGCCAACGAATATCTGCGTACGGTGCTGGTAAAAGCGCTGGGCGAAGAGCGTGCTGCCAGCCTGCTGGAGGATATTCTCGAAACCCGCGAAACCACCAGCGGCATCGAAACCCTCAACTTTATGGAGCCGCAGAGCGCCGCCGATATTATTCGCGACGAGCACCCGCAGATTATCGCCACCATCCTCGTGCACCTCAAACGTGCTCAGGCGGCAGATATTCTGGCGCTGTTCGACGAGCGTCTGCGTCACGATGTGATGCTGCGTATCGCCACCTTCGGCGGCGTGCAGCCGGCGGCGCTAGCGGAGCTGACCGAAGTGCTGAACAACCTGCTCGACGGCCAGAACCTCAAGCGCAGCAAAATGGGCGGCGTGAGAACGGCGGCCGAAATTATCAACCTGATGAAAACGCAGCAGGAAGAAGCGGTCATCACCGCGGTACGCGAATTCGACGGCGATCTGGCGCAGAAAATCATCGACGAGATGTTCCTGTTCGAAAACCTGGTCGAGGTCGACGATCGCAGCATCCAGCGCCTGCTGCAGGAAGTGGACTCCGAATCGCTGCTCATTGCTCTCAAAGGCTCCGAGCCGCCGTTGCGCGAGAAGTTCCTGCGCAATATGTCCCAGCGTGCGGCCGACATTCTGCGCGACGATCTGGCAAACCGTGGCCCGGTCCGTCTGTCTCAGGTCGAGAACGAACAGAAAGCCATCCTGCTTATTGTGCGTCGTCTGGCCGAAACCGGCGAGATGGTGATTGGCAGCGGAGACGACACCTATGTCTGATACCACGCCGTGGAAAGTCTGGCAGCCTGACGATCTCTCGCCGCCGATGGAGATGGAGTTTACCCCGCTCTCCCTCGACGAGCCGAGTGACGAGCAGGAGGAGATCTCCGCTGAACAGCTTCAACAGCAGCAGTTGGCTCAGTTACAGATTCAGGCCCACGAACAGGGCTACCAGGCCGGGCTGCATGAAGGTCATGCCGCCGGTCAGCAGCAGGGTTATCAAGAAGGTCTGGCGCAGGGGCTCGAACAGGGTCTGGTACAGGCCAAACAGGAGCAGGCCCCTATTCACGCCCGAATGCAGCAGTTGGCAAGCGAGTTTCAGCATACGCTGGATACCCTCGACAGCGTGATTGCTTCGCGCCTGATGCAGATGGCGCTGGAAGCGGCGCGACAGATTGTCGGCCAGGTACCGGTAGTGGATAACACCGCGCTGATTAAGCAGATCCAGGCGCTGTTGCAGCAGGAACCGCTGTTCAGCGGCAAACCGCAGCTGCGCGTCAGCCCGGAAGATTTACCGCGCGTTGAGGAGATGCTCGGCGCCACGCTCAACCTGCACGGCTGGCGGCTGCGCGGCGACCCAACGCTGCACCCCGGCGGCTGCAAAGTCTCCGCTGATGAAGGCGATCTCGATGCCAGCGTAGCCACGCGATGGCAGGAACTGTGCCGCCTGGCGGCACCGGGAGCCTGCTGATGACCGTGCGTCTGACCCGCTGGCTGAATACGCTCGACAATTTCGAAGCGCGCATCGCGCAGCTGCCTGCCGTGCGCCGCTACGGTCGCCTGACTCGCGCTACCGGGCTAGTGCTGGAAGCCACCGGGCTACAGCTACCGCTTGGCGCGACCTGCATTATTGAGCGCCAGCAAGGGGCAGAGATGCAGGAAGTGGAGGCCGAAGTGGTCGGCTTCAACGGTCATCGCCTGTTCTTGATGCCCCTCGAAGAGGTGGAAGGCATTCTGCCCGGCGCACGCGTCTATGCCCGCAATATTGCTGGCGACGGCCTGCAAAGCGGCAAACAGCTACCGCTTGGCCCGGCGCTGCTGGGCCGCGTACTCGACGGCAGCGGCAAACCGCTCGACGGCCTGCCATCACCCGACACCACCGAAACCGGGGCGCTGATCACCGCGCCGTTTAACCCCTTACAGCGCACGCCGATTGAGCACGTGCTGGATACCGGCGTGCGGCCAATCAACGCCCTGCTCACCGTCGGGCGCGGCCAGCGTATGGGGCTGTTTGCTGGTTCCGGCGTCGGTAAGAGCGTGCTGCTCGGCATGATGGCCCGCTATACCCGCGCCGACGTGATTGTCGTCGGGCTTATCGGCGAACGTGGCCGTGAAGTGAAAGACTTTATCGAGAACATTCTTGGCACCGAAGGCCGCGCGCGTTCGGTAGTCATTGCCGCCCCGGCGGACGTCTCTCCCCTGCTGCGTATGCAGGGTGCCGCCTACGCCACCCGCGTGGCGGAAGATTTCCGTGACCGCGGTCAGCACGTCCTGCTGATCATGGATTCCCTGACCCGCTACGCCATGGCGCAACGTGAGATCGCACTGGCGATCGGCGAACCGCCGGCCACCAAAGGCTATCCGCCTTCCGTGTTCGCCAAACTGCCCGCGCTGGTTGAACGTGCGGGCAACGGCATCACCGGCGGCGGTTCAATCACCGCGTTTTATACCGTACTGACCGAAGGCGACGATCAGCAGGATCCGATTGCCGACTCCGCGCGCGCCATCCTTGATGGTCATATCGTGCTGTCGCGTCGGCTGGCAGAGGCCGGGCACTATCCGGCGATTGATATTGAAGCGTCAATCAGTCGTGCAATGACCGCGCTCATCAGCGAAGAGCATTACGCTCGGGTGCGCAACTTTAAGCAGCTGCTCTCGAGCTTCCAGCGTAACCGCGACCTGATAAGCGTCGGCGCGTACGCCAAGGGCAGCGATCCGATGCTCGACAGGGCCATTACGCTCTGGCCGCATCTGGAAGCATTTTTACAGCAAGGCATTCTTGAAAAAGCAGACTGGGAATCGTCAATCCAGGCCCTGGAATTGATCTTCCCATCGTCATAGTGAAGCAAGAGGATCACAAATATGGCGCAGCACGGTGCATTAGCAACGCTGAAAGAATTGGCAGAAACCGACGTGGACAACGCCGCCCTGGTACTGGGCGAAATGCGCCGCGGCTGCCAGCAGGCGGAAGAGCAGCTCAAGATGTTGATGGACTATCAACTGGAATACCAGAACAGCCTGAACAACGACATGACGCAGGGCATTGCCAGCCTGCGATGGCAGAACTACCAGCAGTTTATCCAGACGCTGGAAAAAGCCATCGATCAGCACCGTCAGCAGTTGGTTCAGTGGAATAACAAAGTGGAGCAGGCGCTGAACTTCTGGCGCGAGAAAAAACAGCGCTTGCAGGCATGGCAAACGCTCCAGGACCGTCAAGCCTCTGCCGCGCTGCTGGCAGAAAACCGTCTTGATCAGAAAAAAATGGATGAGTTTGCCCAACGCGCAACCTTGAGGAAACCCGAATGATTACTCTGCCTAATCTTGCTGTTAGCGATGCGAACCTTGCAGGCGCGGACGCGACGGCGAAAACCCCGGGATCTCCCGAGGATTTTCTGGCGCTGCTGGCAGGCGCATTAACCCAGAGCGCCGATCCAGGTAGTGCAAAAACCGCACTGTTAAGCGGCGACGATGCTAAAGGCCTGCGCGATATTAAAGTTCAGGGACAGTCATTGACCAAATGGCTGGTTCAGCAGGAAGCCACCCAGGCTAACGCCAGCGCGGAAAGCGACGGTGACTTCGCGGCTTCGAGTGATGCTCAGGCCTTGTTAAGCTCGCTGGCGGCACATCTAAAAAGTGAACTCACGACCGGTAAAGCGGACGTCAAAAGTGACGACGATTCCGCTGAGAGCAAACTCAGCGACGACGACCTTAAAAGCCTCAGCGCGTTGATGGCAATGCTACCTGTCACTCCGCCGATTCAGCAGGCAGCAACCGTCACGGCGCCTGTGCAAAATGGTGACGCGCTCAGTTCGCTGACCACCGCACTCAGCCGTGGTGGTGCAAAATCTCAGGGCTTTGTGGATGTCAAAGGCACGCCGACCACACAAACGGGCGTTGATGCTCGCACGCTGCCCGCCGATTCCGCCTTTGTGATCCCAACGCAGAAAGCCGAATCGGAAAGCGTCTCAAGCCCAACGGCCGCAACCGCTGCGCTGGCGCCGGTCGCCAACCAGAACCATGCGGCACCGGTTCTTCCGGCAGCGGCAACGGCAAACATTCGCGCCCAGCTTGGCACACCGGACTGGCAGCAGAACGTGAGCCAGCATATCACGCTGTTTACCCGTTCGGGCCAGCAGACCGCCGAACTGCGCCTGCACCCGGAATCGCTTGGTCAGGTTCACATTACGCTGAAGGTGGAAGACAACCTGGCGCAAATCCAGATGGCTTCGCCTCACAGCCACGTTCGCGCCGCACTGGAAGCTGCGCTGCCGGTACTGCGCACGCAGCTTGAGGAGAGCGGTATTCAGCTGGGACAGAGCAATATCAGCAGCGATGGTTTTGCCGGGCAGCAGCAACAGCCTTCGTCCCAACAGTCGTTTGCCGCGCGCAGCGACGCTGACGGCCGCGAAAATCAGGATGACAATGAGCTTCTTGCCGTCCCTGCCGCCCTGCAATCCGCCGCTCGCGGGGACAATGCGGTAGATATCTTTGCTTAAACGCCCGAGGTAACACGATTATTCCCGTCTTTTCCACGCTTTGACCCGCGCGGGAGGCGGGATAATCATCGGATAAGCAGTAGTAAAAAGGAAGACCGCATCAGATGACTGACACCGCTATCAATAAAAAGAGCAAACGCTCCCTCTGGATCCCCCTGCTGGTGCTGGTAACGCTCGCCGCCTGCGCCACCGCAGGCTACAGCTACTGGCATTTAACCAACAAAGCGGAAACCGCCGCGCCGAAAGAAGCGCCGCCGCCCGCCGCGCCGGTCTTCTTCCCGCTGGATACCTTTACCGTCAATCTCGGCGATGCCGACCGCGTGCTGTACGTTGGCGTGACGCTGCGCATGAAGACCGAAGCCGATCGCGCCCGTCTGAATGACTATCTGCCGGAAGTTCGCAGCCGTATGCTCCTGCTGCTCTCACGCCAGGATGCAACTAAGCTTGCTACTGATGATGGCAAAAAACAGCTCGCCGCCGAGATTAAAGAGACGCTGAGCGCGCCGTTGATTGCTGGTCAGCCGAAACAGAACATCACTGACGTGCTGTATACAGCCTTTATTTTGCGATAGCACCATGGGCGATAGCATTCTTTCTCAGGCCGAAATTGACGCGCTGTTGAACGGCGACAGCGACAATCCTAACGAACCGCAGGCACGCGCTGTGGGCGAAGATGACATTCGCCCCTACGATCCCAATACCCAACGACGCGTCGTCCGCGAGCGTCTGCAGGCGCTGGAGATCATCAATGAGCGTTTTGCCCGCCACTTCCGTATGGGGTTGTTCAACCTGCTGCGCCGCAGTCCGGACATCACCGTGGGGGCGATTCGCATTCAGCCCTACCACGAGTTTGCCCGCAACCTGCCGGTGCCGACCAACCTTAACCTGATCCATCTGAAGCCGCTGCGCGGTACCGGCCTGGTGGTGTTCTCGCCAAGCCTGGTGTTTATCGCCGTGGATAACCTGTTCGGTGGCGATGGGCGTTTCCCGACCAAGGTAGAAGGTCGTGAGTTCACCCACACCGAGCAGCGGGTCATCAACCGCATGTTGAAGCTGGCGCTGGAAGGCTATAGCGACGCGTGGAAAGCGATTAACCCACTGGAAGTGGAGTATGTGCGCTCGGAGATGCAGGTGAAGTTCACCAACATCACCACCTCGCCGAACGACATTGTGGTGAATACCCCGTTCCACGTAGAGATAGGCAACCTGACCGGCGAGTTTAATATCTGCCTGCCGTTCAGCATGATCGAGCCGCTGCGCGAACTGTTGGTCAACCCGCCGCTGGAAAACTCGCGCCATGAGGATCAGAACTGGCGCGAAAACCTGGTGCGCCAGGTGCAGCATTCCGAGCTGGAACTGGTCGCGAACTTCGCCGATATCTCGCTTCGACTGTCACAAATACTCAAACTACAACCCGGTGATGTGCTGCCGATAGAGAAGCCCGATCGCATTATTGCGCACGTCGACGGCGTGCCGGTGCTAACCAGCCAGTACGGCACGGTTAACGGGCAATATGCGCTGCGCGTAGAACATTTGATCAACCCGATTTTGAATTCGCTGAACGAGGAACAGCCCAAATGAGTGATATGAATACTCCACCCGATGACAACAGCGGATCCGTGGACGATCTGTGGGCTGACGCGCTGAACGAACAGAAAACGACCAGCAGCAAAAGCGCTGCCGATGCGGTATTCCAGCAACTGGGCGGCGGCGACGTCAGCGGCACCCTGCAGGATATTGACCTGATCATGGATATCCCGGTCAAGCTGACCGTTGAACTGGGGCGCACCCGGATGACCATCAAAGAGCTGCTGCGTCTGACGCAGGGTTCCGTGGTGGCGCTGGACGGTCTGGCCGGCGAGCCGCTGGACATTCTGATCAACGGCTATCTGATTGCCCAGGGCGAAGTCGTGGTCGTGGCCGATAAGTACGGCGTACGCATCACCGATATCATTACGCCGTCAGAACGTATGCGCCGCCTGAGCCGTTAAAATGAGTACCAACCACGCTGCGCCATCCGCCCCTACTGCCCACGCCGCCGCGCCGTCAAGCCACGGTGCGGCGGCAGCACCGGCCACCACGCCGGTGACCGTTGCCCATGTCAATGAACCCATGACCTCGCCGTTGATTCAGGTGAGCGGTGCATTGCTGGGCATTATTGTCTTAATTCTGGCCGCCGCGTGGGTAGTCAAACGCGTGATGCCCGGAGCGATGAGAAATCCGGCCGCTAGCGGGTTGAAAGTGAGCGCCAGCGCTTCACTTGGCGCTCGCGAACGCGTGGTCATTGTGAACGTCGACGATGCGCGCCTGGTGCTAGGCGTCACTGCCCAACAGGTCACGCTGCTGCATAAGTTGCCGCCCGCACCAACCGATAGCCAGCCGCAGGCCGCTGCGCCTGAGTTTGCTTCACTGATGAAAAATATGCTTAAGCGTCCCGGGAGATCCTGATGCGTCGTGTTTATTCCCTTGCGCTGAGTGGGCTATTACTGCTTTCGCCTTCGGCATTTGCTGAACTTCCAGGCCTTATCAGCCAACCGCTGGCCAACGGCGGTCAGAGCTGGTCGCTGCCGATTCAGACGCTGGTATTTATTACCTCTCTGACCTTCCTTCCGGCTATTTTGCTGATGATGACCAGCTTCACCCGCATCATCATCGTCTTCGGCCTGCTGCGCAGCGCCCTGGGCACCCCGTCCGCGCCGCCTAACCAGGTGCTGCTGGGGCTGGCGCTGTTCCTCACCTTTTTCATTATGTCGCCGGTCATCGACAAGGTTTATACCGACGCCTATCAGCCGTTCAGCGAAGATAAAATCACCATGCAGGATGCGCTGGAAAAAGGGGCGCAGCCGCTGCGTGAATTTATGCTCCGTCAAACGCGCGAAGCCGATCTGGCGCTGTTTGCCCGGTTGGCCAACAGCCAGCCGATGCAGGGGCCAGAAGCCGTACCCATGCGTATTCTGCTCCCGGCTTACGTCACCAGCGAGCTGAAAACGGCCTTCCAGATTGGCTTCACCATTTTTATCCCGTTCCTGATTATCGACCTGGTGATCGCCAGCGTGCTGATGGCGCTGGGGATGATGATGGTGCCGCCCGCCACTATCGCGCTGCCGTTTAAGCTAATGCTGTTTGTGCTGGTTGACGGCTGGCAGCTGCTGGTCGGTTCGCTGGCGCAGAGTTTTTACAGTTAAGGAGTACCCATGACCCCTGAATCCGTCATGATGATGGGCACCGAAGCGATGAAGGTAGCGCTAGCGTTGGCTGCCCCGCTGCTACTGGTGTCGCTGGTCACCGGCCTGATTATCAGTATTCTGCAGGCCGCGACGCAGATTAACGAAATGACGCTGTCGTTCATTCCAAAAATCATCGCTGTGTTTATCGCTATCATCGTCGCCGGGCCGTGGATGCTTAATCTGCTGCTAGACTACGTGCGCACGCTGTTCAGCAACCTGCCCTATATCATCGGCTAAGCGCGATGCTCAATTTTACCAGCGACCAGTGGCTCTCCTGGCTCAGCCTCTATTTCTGGCCGCTGCTGCGCGTGCTGGCGCTGGTCACCACCGCGCCGATTTTGAGCGAACGCTCGGTGCCTAAACGCGTCAAGGTGGGGCTGGGAATCATCATTACCCTCGTTATTGCCCCTTCTTTGCCGGTGGTGGAAGTACCGATTTTCTCGGCAGCCGCGCTCTGGCTGGCGCTACAGCAGATTCTTATCGGCATTGCGCTCGGGTTTACCATGCAGTTCGCTTTTGCCGCGATACGCTACTGCGGCGAGATTATCGGCCTGCAGATGGGGCTGTCGTTTGCGACGTTTGTTGACCCCGGTAGCAACCTCAACATGCCTATCCTGGCACGTATTATGGATATGCTCGCCCTGCTGCTGTTTTTGGTGTTTAACGGTCATTTGTGGTTGATTTCGCTGCTGGTCGACACCTTCCACACCCTGCCCATCGGCGGCGAGCCGATCAACAGCAACGCGTTTCTGGCGCTAACCCGTGCGGGCGGTATGATCTTCCTCAACGGTTTGATGCTCGCGCTGCCGATTATCACCCTGCTGCTAACGGTTAACCTGGCGCTGGGGATGCTCAACCGCATGACGCCACAGCTGTCGGTCTTCGTTATCGGTTTTCCCATTACCCTCACCGTCGGTATTCTGCTGATGGCCGCATTAATGCCGCTTATCGCACCGTTCTGCGAGCACTTATTTAGTGAGATATTTGATCTATTAGCAGATATTATCAGTGAGTTACCACGCATAAATTCTCCATAATTCCCTCCTGGTTATTATGAGGAAATTCCTAAAGTCAAACGTAAAAAACATCTACCAGCATATCGCTGGCGCGGGTTATTTGTTTTTAGGTCTTTCACATAACATAACATTTACTTTACTTTGAGATGATTCCTGGCAAATTATACGTAACTTTACGGGATAGTTGATGCCGCCTGTTCGTCTTCATCCTCTTGTTTTTTATTTTTTCCAGGTTCGTTGCGGCGATGAAGTTCGAGGGCACTGGGTTAATTATCGTTACGCATTGAGTGAGGGTATGCCATGTCAACGATTATTATGGATCTATGTAGTTATACGCGGCTAGGGTTAACCGGATACCTGGCCAGTCGTGGGGTAAAAAAACGTGATATTGACAATGTAGATAACGTCGACGGACTCGCTGAGATCTGTGCTGCTCGCGGTCCAGCTGTCGTGTTTATTAATGAGGACTGCTTCATTCATGATGTGCAGAGTAGTCTGCATATTAAGCAGATCATTAATCAACACCCCAGGACGTTGTTCATTGTTTTTATGGCGATTGCCAATATACATTTTGACGAATATCTGATGGTGCGCAGTAATCTGCTAATTAGTTCTAAATCAATAAAACCCGAAACGCTCGATAGCATTCTGGGGAATTATCTGAAAAAAGAAACGGCAGAAGTAAAGCAAACTAATATCTCTACCCTGTCATTAAGTCGGACGGAATCCAGCATGCTGAAAATGTGGATGTCAGGCCAGGGAACGATACAAATATCCGATCAGATGAATATTAAAGCCAAAACCGTATCGTCACATAAGGGTAATATTAAAAAGAAAATAAAAACGCATAACAAGCAGGTTATCTATCATGTTGTCCGGCTGGCGGAGAATGTCACCTCCGGCATTTACGTCAATATGCGCTAGGACAACAACAGCAGGGAAACTGGCGGTATCGCTACCGCCAGATGATTCAATTACGCTTCGCTCTCCACGAAAATACCATCAGGGTGCCCCGACTCGTTGAAGAACCAGATCCCCAGCGGATAATCCTCCAGCGACACCAGATACATCGTGCCTTCATTGAACTGCTCAATTGCCAGCACGACACCGGAGCGACGCGGCCCCCCATCTGTTTTGACCGTCACACGATCGTTAACTTGCATAAACGTCATCTCCTGAGTGGTTTAGCCCAGTTTAGAACAAAATGACCGCGCTGACAGCGCCCCGCTGCATAAGTGCTTAATTCTCATTCACATTGACTAAATTGGTCAGTTTTTGAGCAATAACATTCATTAGATGTATACTTATACAGGGACGGAAATAAAGGGTATCTGTGATGAAGATGGCGATTGACCCCCGAGGGGTAAACGTTGATGCGCTGCTGGCAGCTATCAATGAAATCAGCGAAAGCGAAATCCACCGCGCGACTGAGGACCCACATCACGTGAGCGTTGACGGCCGCGAATACCATACCTGGCGCGATCTGGCGGAAGCCTTTGAGCTGGATATCCACGACTTCAGCGTCACGGAAGTCACGCGCTAAATGTGGAAAAAAAAATCCCGACACGCGAGCGTCGGGATCAACCTTGCCTAAGCAAGAAGCATTGAAATATTCGTTACATCAGGAAACCTGACGTGAGTGAAACATTATCGTCGTTTATGTTGAATGACAAGAATTATTCACCTAATAAATTAATATGACAGCGTAGTCGTGCTTACGTAGACGCTTCGCTAACATGATGATAAATCAGGAAGATAACATTTTTATTTTCAGACTTGCGCCAGCCAGGCTTTAAGATTAATCCCATTTAACCAGTTTTCCATAAGTTAAATTTATATTTCATACCGTGATTAATCACCCTGCTAGCCATCTTTCGCGCAGACCTGATTTCGCCCACCGGTTTTAGCCTGATACAGTCGCTTGTCGGCAACGGATTGCAGGTGCTGGAAGTCGTACTGTTCCAGCTCTTCGCTGCTGCAAACGCCCAACGAAGCGCTCACCCGAATGGTCTGTTTTCTGGCAATCAGAATCTCCCGACTGTTGATGCTGTCCCGGATACGTTCGGCAATCACCTCGGCCTGCGCCAGCGACGTGCCCGGCAGCACGATACAAAACTCTTCCCCGCCGACGCGGCCCGCAATATCGTCTTTGCGGATCTTATTCAGAATAACCCGCCCGATATGAATCAGCACCCGGTCACCAGCCTGATGGCCAAAGCGGTCGTTAATGCTTTTGAAATGGTCCAGATCGAGTTGGATTACCGCCAGCGGTTCACCGGCCTGCTGACAGGTCGCCAGCGCAATACCCGCGCGCTCAAATAGTGACCCACGGTTGTAGAGGCGAGTGAGCATGTCGTGCCACGCGCGCCACTCAAGCGAATCCTGCAGCGAAGACATATTGCGCACCATACGGCGGATAACCATCCAGGAGATCAGCAGCATGGCGGTAAACAGCAGCCACAACAGCGTGATAGCAATACTGATAGAGCCGAAATCACCGCGAATCCCCTCTTCCAGAGAGTGGATGCGCAGCAGTACGCCGTCAAAATTCCGCAGCTTCTCCCAGCTGATATAGCGCGAAAACTCACGCACATTGCCTTCATTTTCCAATTCGTAGGCCCGCGCCAGCTGCGCCTGGACTTCCTGCGACAGTTGGCTGTGCTTTGATTTATCAGGTTCGGAAGAGGCAATCAGGTTCATGCGTCGGTCATAAAGCTGATATTCGCCTTCATCCTCCCCCTCTACCGCATGCGTGAGGAACTGGGTCATTTCGCTGACCGAGAGCTGAATAGCCAGCACGCCAAACCAGTACTGCTGATAATCAAGCGGCACCGCGGCCGTGACGGTCTGTGCCACCGGCGTTTTATCGCGGCTAAAGGTGGTTTGCCACTTAACGCCCCGCTCCGGGTTATCCCGCTGCGACTGCTGGATAAACCACGGGCTGGTTGCCAGACGATAGTAATATTCAGTGATGCTGCCTTCCTGCGTCGGCTCGGTGCTGAGATAAAAACCGGCACGTGAGACGTACAGCATATGGGTTTCAAAACGCGCCAGATGCTGACGCGTCATCGCCGACAGGCGCAGCAGATAGCCAAGCTCGATGGTGGCCATAAACTCGTTGCCCAGCAGCGGGTTATCGCGCGAGAGCAGATTAGTGTGTTCAACAAAGGCATCGGAGACGCCGTTCAGCGGCAGCGTACGGTTGTTATTGAGGGAGATACGCCAGTCGGCCTGCGCGCGCTGACGCTCAAACTCTTGCTCGGCGGTGCGCAGTACTTCGAACGCCAGCGGGATTTGCAGCGCCGATTGCATGCCGTTGCGAAAAAACATCAGCCGGTCGGTATTGAACTGCAGCTGCGCGTCCATATCGTTAGTGACGTTCTTCAGATTATTACGCTGGCTGGAGATATAGGCGTCTTCTAGCACGATAGTTTCGCGCCAGGTCAGCAGCGTTGAAAAGAACAACACCACCAGAAAGCAGATATTCACCACCCGGTCTGGCCGAATGCGGCGCGTTAATTTTGCCCACCAGCCTGTGGGGGTTGCTGTCGTCACGTTCACGGGAGGCACAATTGCGCTCCCACACTCTCGTTAGGGCCGAGCACCCGATACCGTTCTATACTTGCCTGCTGCTGATAATTCATGGTGCTCCACGACGACATACTACGACAAAGCGCTGGAATAATGCGGCGCTAAACCGCCCGGCTAACGCCGGGCGCAAAGGTAGAGACTAAGCTTGCTCCTGCGGAGGAATTTTGCCTGGGATCAGTTCTTCCTCGCGGAATGCCTCCCGCTTAACGCCAAAGCCGTCATACCAGCGACACTCCACCATCCCGCTGGCATACCCCGTTACAACCATCCGCGGCCCACCGTTCTTGGGCTGGACTTCATCACTGACCAAAAAGACCATTGTTGCCTCCGGTATCAGGGTGAAACTGTTTCACCTTAGCCGATCCACAGACAGTTTGCGTACCGGAACCGCACTTTTTATGCGTCAGTTTTCCGCCAGCGTGAAACCAAATTCACCGCCGCCAGCACCACCGCGCCAATGATAAAACCAAGGACCAGATTAGCGAGCACCGGTACCAACGCAGCAAGCCACGCCCCCTGCTGGGCAGCGAACGCTTCGATAGCATGATGCACCGGTGCCACGCCGTGAACCACAATGCCGCCACCGACCAGGAACATCGCCAGCGTCCCCACCACCGACAGCGTTTTCATCAGCCAGGGGGCAACCACCAGCAGCCCTTTACCCACGCCTTGCGCCAGCGCGTTACGCTTCTCCACCAGCCAGTAGCCCATATCATCAAGCTTCACAATCACGCCGACCAGGCCATACACGCCGATGGTCACCAGAATGGCGATGCCGGATAAAATCAGCACCTGATTGAGCAGCGGCGCTTCCGCCACGATACCGAGAGTAATAGCAACGATTTCAGCGGAGAGAATAAAATCGGTGCGGATAGCACCTTTCACTTTATCCCGCTCGTAAAGGGCAGGATCCTGCTGCGCTATCGCTTCCAGTCGCTGCTGACGCGCGGCATCGTCACCTTTATGCTTGCGTTCATGAAGCGTGTGCAGCACCTTCTCCACGCCTTCAAAACAGAGATACGCGCCGCCAATCATTAGCAGTGGCGTCACCGCCCAGGGAATAAACGCGCTAATCAGCAGCGCCAGCGGCACCAGAATGACCTTATTGAGCAGCGACCCTTTCGCCACGCTCCACACCACCGGCAGTTCCCGATTAGCCCGCACGCCGGACACCTGCTGGGCGTTCAGCGACAAATCATCCCCCAGCACGCCAGCGGTTTTCTTCGCCGCCAGTTTCCCCATCATCGAGATATCATCCAGCAAGGTGGCGATATCATCTAACAAGGTTAATAAGCTACTTCCTGCCACAAACGACTTCCTTCATTTTTTTAGTGATAACAAAGTATGAAGCAAAATCGCCCGGGGCGTAAGTGATACATATTTATAACATAAAGACAACATCAACCCCTGAATTAAAGCACTCGCCAGCACGGTAGTTTTGGCGTTTACTATCTGCCTGCTTGCTATTTTGCCGTGAGGAAGTATGCGTTTTAAACAACTGTTACCGCTGATAGGCGCGCTGTTCGCGCTGTACATTATCTGGGGCTCAACTTACTTTGCCATCAGCATTGGCGTTGCCAGCTGGCCCCCCTTAATGATGGCGGGTATTCGCTTCCTGTCGGCGGGCGTGCTGTTAATGGGATTTCTGCTCGCCACCGGCCATCGCTTACCGGCACGCAAACCGCTGATCAATGCCGCCATCATTGGCGTCCTGCTGTTGGCGGTGGGTAACGGGATGGTGACCGTCGCGGAACATCAGAACGTTCCTTCAGGTATCGCCGCCGTAATGGTCGCCACCGTACCGTTATTTACCCTCTGCTTTAGCCGCTTTTTTGGCATTGCCACCCGCAAGCTGGAGTGGCTGGGGATTGCCATTGGTCTGGCGGGCATTGTGCTGCTCAACAGCGGCGGTAACCTCAGCGGCAACCCGTGGGGCGCATTGATGATCCTGATTGGTTCGTTGAGCTGGGCGTTTGGTTCGGTATATGGCTCGCGTATTGAACTGCCGACCGGCATGATGGCAGGTGCCATCGAGATGCTGGCCGCTGGTATTGTCCTGATGGTCGCCTCGCTGCTCAGCGGTGAGCGTTTAACCACCCTGCCGAGCCTGCACGGTTTTCTGGCGGTGGGGTATCTGGCGGTCTTTGGTTCGATTATTGCCATCAACGCCTATATGTATTTGATTCGCAACGTTACGCCTGCGGTGGCAACCAGCTATGCCTACGTCAACCCGGTGGTCGCCGTGCTCTTAGGCACCGGCTTTAACGGTGAACACCTCTCCGGTACCGAGTGGCTGGCACTGGCCATCATCATTGCCGCCGTGGTGCTGGTGACGCTGGGGAAATATCTCTTCCCGGCGAAAGCCACCGCTATTCCTTGCCAGACAGAGAAGTAAAGCTCAGACGGGAAATTCCCTGAATGCCGATCTGCGCGCTGCCCTCGCCGCCGCAGATCCACTCCTCTAGCCGCTCGCATAACTCAAGGTCCGTTAGCTTCTCACGCCCGCGCAACGCACATTCCCACACCACCAGCACACGCCAGCCTTGAGCAACCAACTGGCACATATCCCGCTCATCGCGCGCAACGTTAGCGCCAATCTTATTTAGCCAGAAGTCGGTGCGCGTCGCGGGGACTTTAAACAGATAGCAGTCGTGGTGATGCCAGAAGCAGCCGTGAGTGAATATCACGCAGCGGTAGTCGTCGAGAGTAAAATCGGGGCGGCCCGGCAGGCGCGTGTCCTGCGCAAGCCACTGCAGGCCAAGGCTGTCCAGCAGCGCGGCCATCCGTTTTTCAATGGCGGTATTCTGCGCGCCGATGGCGCGAATATTCTTACTGCGAGTGGCCTTATCGTGAACGTCCGCCATCGCCGTTTTCCGAATCACGCAGCGCCACCGCCTGCAAAATGCGCGACTGCAAAAGGCGCGCAACGGCGGCAAACACCGGCACAATCACCGAGTTGCCAAACTGCCGGTACGCCTGAGTATCCGACACCGGAATACGAAAACCGTAGCCCTGCGGTGATTCAAAACCCATCAGGCGAGCACACTCGCGCGGCGTCAGGCGACGTGGGCGATGCAGCTGGTTTTGCGGATCGTCAAAGTGCTTTTCACCCAGCGCGCGATCCCAGCCACGGTCGATAAGGATCTCGGCACCGTCTTTGTAATAGCGCGCCGATAGCGTCCTCGCGACGCTGCTGGCGCGCGTGGGATCCACCAGACCGTAACCGAACCCGTTGCCCTTCTCCTGGTGCTTGCGCGCATAGCGGTAGAGATATTTCCACAGCACCGGGGTGAGGATAAATTTCGGGTTAACGTTCGGCTCCAGCAGTTCGCCAAAGGTCGGCCGCTGCGCCGGATAGAGCGACGGGATATCACGCAGGGTAAAGCCCTCGTGCAACCCTAAATCACGGCGAAAACCGACCAGCACAATACGCTCGCGGTGTTGGGGTAAGAAATGCTGGCCATCGATGATCTTCGGGTCATCGGCCCCCATATCGGCGGCGTCAGAAACTTCATAACCCAACTCATCTAGTGTCTGCATGATGATGCGGAAAGTCTTGCCGTTATCGTGGCTCTTTAGGTTTTTAACGTTTTCCAGCACAAAGATAGGCGGCCTGCGGGCATCAATAATGCGCACCACGTCAAAAAACAGCGTGCCCTGAGTGTCGCAGGCAAAGCCGTGCGCCCGGCCCAATGCATTCTTTTTTGACACCCCCGCCAGCGAGAACGGCTGACACGGGAAGCCCGCCAGCAGCACGTCATGCTGAGGAATTGACGCCCGGATATGTTCCTGAGCTTCACGGTCGCTGATGTCAGGCTGATGGCTTAGCGTCACATCGCGAATATCGGCATTAAACCGATGTTCTGCCGGGTCGCAGTACCAGTTAGCTTTGTAGGTGCGCACCGCGTGTTTGTTCCACTCGCTGGTAAACACGCATTGCCCGCCAATGGCTTCAAAGCCGTGACGAATGCCACCGATCCCCGCAAAAAGATCGACAAAGCGAAATGCATACTTCGGATGATGCTGCGACGGCTTCGGCAGCAAAGAGGCCAGATGGGTGCACTCATTTTCACTCAGACGCGTGTTGGCGCGCGACAGGGTCACCACGCGTTTCACAATAGCCGGGCTCCAGTGCTGTTCCCCCACAGCGCTAAGCTCAGCGACAACGGTCTTTAAATCGTAAATCTCCAGAATATGCTCAAGCAGCGTCTGAGCATCCGGTGCGTCTAACGGCGCGCCCTCGTGTGATAAGACTCGTTGTTGCATAAATTTGACCAGATACAGAAAAAGAAAAATAAACCTGAGGTTACCATAAGTTGCCAGGGTCTGGCGTCGCGAATCTCTGCAGCACCTGTGCGTCCACGGCGAGCGGGTCGCCCGCCAGTTCGGCACTCAGTTTCGCCATAAAGTGCGCCAGAAAATCGGCATTATGCTGCGCTATCTCGCGTCCTTTTTCGGTTTGCATCGTCTCAGGTAGCCGCAACAGTTTGGTCTGGAAATGGTCAAGCGCGTAGGTTTTGTCGTCCAGCTCACGGTTATCGGCAAAGGGATCGTCGGCATCAAACAGCGCCGCGTTCATCGCCCCGGAGACGGCAAACACTCGCGCCAGGCCGATTGCGCCCAGCGCTTCCAGTCGGTCGGCATCCTGAACGATTTTAGCCTCTGGGGTATTCGGCGTGATGCGCGCGCTAAAGCTGTGCGCTTCAATGGCGTGGGCAACGGCGCCATAGCGTTCAACGGGAAACTGCGGGAAATCGCGCTGTAGAATCAGCAGCGTTTGCTGCGCGGATAATAAAGAGGAACGGGCGCGATCGGGATGATTCTTCGGCAGGCTGACGAGATCGTGAAAATAGCTCGCCAGCAGAATCACCGTGAGGTCGACGGGATCATCGGCAGCAATGCGCCTGGCGGTGCGCCAGACCCGGCGAAAATGGGCAATATCATGCGCCGCATCGCTGCCGACATAATGGGTTTCAAACCAACGTTCAACGTCCTGCTGCCATGCTGCTATATCCATTACTTCACCGCGGATAAGAGTACATTGACCCCCAGCATAGCAATTTTAGCGCTGTTCTTCCTGTTCCAGACGGCGAGGACGAGTATACCAGGCTATTCCGCCAAGCAGCGCGCCGACGATACTCAGCACCAGAAATCCCAGCAGCGCGCCAATCCATTTCCCCATGGACGAACCGATTTCACCATCGTTCGTCGCGCCGGGAATACTCTGTACATCGCTGATGACCCACAGGTAGCGCGCCATCGCCCAGACAAAGTAACCGCAAAACGCGTAAAACACCCACAGCGCCAGTTTGCCGCCTGGGCCACGCTCCATTTGCTCTTGCATAAAAACACTCTCATTACGCTATTCATGTTCACTGCCACGACATCACGCTGGCAATTGATGTGATATCGCTCACATTATAACGATTAAAATGGTGCAAGGTAGTCCACCTCTACGTTACCGGTAACAATTTGCCATTAGCTTGATCTCCAGCAATTTTGTCAGATGACATCTACGCCAACGGAGGTACTCATGATATGCGGCAGCGATCTTTCGCCCCCTTCTCTGCGGAATCGCCTCAACCATGCGATTTTAACAATAAAAATATTATAATAATTACCAATTTAAATTCACATAATAAATAATAATAAAGTCTTTTTCTGTATCTTTATTTTTCATGACAACCATGCCATTATCCATTCCGTTATTAGCCTTTTGTTATGCATCAATATATTTATGTTTTTGACCTTCCCGATCGTATGCCAGTACGGTCGGGATTTTTTTTGCCTTTACCAGATACATCCATCCTATCAATGGTAAGGAGGAAAAGATGACAAAACACAATAATTACATTAAAAACAACAACAAAACAAAATGAATCGATGAAATACATATCAAATTAAATATAAAAGAAATATTTTGAAATGTTTTATATAATTTTATTACATTTATATTTTTAATAAAAATGAACTCTACCTATACCATCCAGAACAGTAACACCGGATGGCATTACTTATATTCATATGCGCAATAATGCAAAGGAAAACATAATGAAAATAAAAGCTCTGGCACTGTTAGTTCCAGCTTTACTGATGGCTGGTGCAGCGAATGCTGCTGAAGTTTATAACAAAGACGGCAATAAGCTGGATCTGTACGGCAAAGTGGTTGGCCTGCACTATTTCTCAGACCACAGCGGTGATAACGGCGATAAGTCCTACGCGCGTCTGGGCTTCAAGGGAGAAACCCAAATCACCGAACAGCTGATCGGCTACGGTCAGTGGGAATACAACATTCAGGCCAACACCCCGGAAAGCGACAGCGGTAACGACTCCTGGACCCGTCTTGGCTTCGCCGGTCTGAAATTTGGCGACTTCGGTTCATTCGATTACGGCCGTAACTACGGCGCCATCTACGACATCGAAGCCTGGACCGATATGCTGCCGGAGTTCGGCGGTGACAGCTACACCCAGACCGACGTCTATTTCACCGGTCGTGCAAACGGTATTGCCAGCTATCGTAACAACGATTTCTTCGGCCTGGTGGATGGCCTGAACTTTGCGCTGCAGTATCAGGGCAAAAATGAAGACGGTGGTTCCGGCGAAGGCACCGTAAACGGCGCGGGCGGCAAACTGGCAAAAGGCAACGGCGACGGCTTCGCAATGTCCACCACCTACAACTTTACCGATTTCCTGCCAGGCTTAAGCGTGGGTGCAGCCTATTCCAGCTCTGACCGTACCAACGATCAGGTGGTTGCTGGCGGAATCCATAACCGCTACAGCAAATCCGCCGGTGGTGATACCGCTGAAGCCTGGACCATTGGTACCAAATACGACGCTAATGACGTCTATCTGGCGATGATGTATGCCGAAACCAACAACATGACCGGTTATGGCAACGGCGACATTGCCAACAAAACGCAGAACTTCGAAGCCGTGGCACAGTATCAATTTGACTTCGGCCTGCGTCCATCTTTAGCCTGGGTTTATTCCAAGGGCAAAGATATGGGCGGTTACGATGGCCGTCACGGCATTGAGTACACCGACAAAGCGCTGGTGAACTATATTGATGTCGGCGCCACCTACTACTTCAACAAAAACATGTCCACCTACATTGATTACAAAATCAACATGCTGGACGATGACGTACAGTTCTACAAAGATAACGGTATCGCCACTGACGATATCCTGGCTATCGGCCTGGTTTATCAGTTCTAATCGACCGGTGTAAAAAAGCCCGCGTAGCGGGCTTTTTTTATGCTGCCAACTACGGCGCCTCTTGTAGCGCCATCCGCACAAAACCCTTGTTCTGCGCCAGAAGGTCGTGCGCTTTCCAGGCATCCAACCCGGTGAGCACCATCAACACCGCCGTCTTACATTGGTGATCGCAGCTTTCCAGCGCTGCTTTTGCTACCGCCCGGCTGCACCCGCCCGCTTCCATCACTATCGCGATTTGACGCTCAACCATATGCGTACCGGTATCGCGGATGTCTACGCGCATATTGCTATAGACTCGTCCGGTGCGAATGGCGAGCCCGGTCGTTAACATGGAGAGCACCATTTTTTGCGCGGCAATCGCCTTTGGATTGCCGTAACCTGCCACCGCTTCAGCGCCGGTTTGCGGCGCAATAACGATACTGGCAAGATCGGTTGCTTCGCTTTGCGGATTACGGGTTATCAGCGCGCGTGTTGCCCCCAGAGACCACGCATGGCGCAGCGCGCCCCACAGCCACGGCGTTTTGCCGCTGACGCTTAATGCCACCAGCATATCTTTTTGCGTGAACCCAATAGCCTGAAGATCCAGCACCCCACGATCGTAGTCCTGTGCAGCCCCCGTCATATCGTGCAGCATCGCCAACGCCCCACCGGCAATCAATCCCATGACCGGGTGTTTTTCATCCGGGGAGAATTCGTTGGCGGTCATCACCGCATTACGCCCGGAAGCACCGGCACCAACCATCACCACGCGCCCGCCGTGGCTAAGGGTGGCCACCGCATTATCAATCAGCAGGGTAATGTCGTCGAGACAAGGAGTTATCGCATCAGCAATGCGTTTATCTTCTTGATTAATCACGTTCAACATATCGCGGGTGGACAGTCTATCAATCTCAGCCGTCGTTGAATTGCGTCGTTCCATGACTGAACCGGCAAGCTTAATGCTCATAAACGGACTCCTTATTATGGGTTCTGAAGCAATACTAAAGTGTTTTGTATGGATTGCTCTGCGAGAACGGTCACAAAGAGAGGTTTGGTTTTGTAAGGGAGGATAGCTTTATGAAATCAGGCACATCGGCGATAATGAGTTTTTGACCTCCGATAATAAAAGGTGTTAATGCGCGGTATGCAGCAAACTCAGCCCCAACCGAAGCGCCCGATGAAGCTCAGTACGCTGGTGACGCTGATGGTCTGCAGCGTCATCATTTCCGTATTACTGGTGGTTTACGCCTTCTATTTTGTGCAGATAACCAAAGCCACCCGCTCCGGTGTGGAAGATACCGCCTTTGCTATTGCTCGTACGCTGGCCAACTCCCCGGATATCAAGCGCGGTCTGAGCGAACCGCCGGACCACAATAGCATTCAGCCTATCGCCAGCGCCGTGCAGCAGCACAACGGCCTACTTTACGCCGTAGTCACCAATATGGACGGCGTTCGCTATTCGCACCCGAACGCGCATCTGATAGGCCAGCATTTTATCGGTACCGATCTCCAGCCTGCGCTGAAAGGCAAAGAGAACCTCTCGATTAACCACGGTGTATTGGCCGAAGCCGTACGCGTGTTCACGCCTATTTATAACGACCGCCAGCAGCAGATTGGCGTGGTGATTGTCGGCATTTCGTTGCAAAAAGTGGATGAGCAGATTAACGCCGCCCGCTGGAATGCGATTGGATTCGTGCTGTTTAGCGCCATCGTCGGCGTTCTGGGCATCTGGGGGCTGGTGCGGGTGCTTAAAAACATCCTGTTTGGTCTCGAACCCCACGAAATCTCCAGCCTGTTCGAGCAACGCCAGGCAATGCTGCAATCGATTCGCGAAGGGGTCATTGCCGTCGATGCCAAAGGCCGGGTCACGTTGATTAACCAGGCCGCACGGCAGATCCTGTTTTCACCTCAGGCACCGGCTTTGGGCGCAGTCCAGCATGCGCCGCTGCTGTCGAGTCTGAAAGAGGTGCTGGACAGTGGTACGCCCGTCGAAAACCGCGAAATCGGCTGTAACGGTCGTCTGCTGCTGTGCAACACCGTACCGGTGCTCAACAACCGTCGCGTTATTGGCGCGATCACCACCTTCCGCGATAAAACTGAAATCAGCCAGTTGATGCAGCGAATGGACGGGCTGGTCAACTACGTCGATGCCCTGCGCAGCCACTCCCATGAGTTTATGAACAAGCTGCATGTGATTCTGGGACTGCTGCACATGAAGCGCTACGATAAGCTGGAAGGTTACATCCTGCAGACCGCGCAAAACTACCAGACCGACATTGGCACCTTGCAGCATAAGATCAAATCACCGATCATTGCCGGCTTCCTGCTCGGTAAAATCAACCGAGCCAGCGATGCCGGGATCGCGCTAACCCTGGCCGATGAGAGCCTGATCCCGGACAACCCAAATGAAGAGCAGGTTGCGGTGCTGGTCACGGTGCTAGGTAACCTGATTGAGAACGCGCTGGATGCAATGGCAGATCAGGGTGAAGGCGAAATTGGCCTGTTGCTGCACTACCAGAACGGCTGGCTCAGCGGTGAGGTTAGCGACGATGGCCCGGGTATTGCGGCAAACCGCATCGATGCCATCTTTAATAAAGGATTTTCCACCAAAGGCGAAAACCGCGGTGTCGGGCTATTTTTAGCCCGTCAGCAGACGGAGAATCTCGGCGGGACACTTTCCGTCGAGTCCGAGCCGGGCGTGTTCACCCAATTTTTTGTTCAAATTCCCTGGGATAGCGAGAGGACAAGCGCGTGATAAATGTTTTAATTGTCGATGATGATGCCATGGTGGCCGACCTGAACCGCTGCTACATTGAGCGCGTTGATGGGTTTGTCTGCTGTGGTATCGCCTCCACGCTCCAGCAGGCGAAAGATAAAGTGCAGGATGCTTCCCAGGCCATCGACCTGATTTTACTGGATGTCTACATGCAGCAGGACAACGGTCTGGATCTGCTGCCTATCGTGCGCGACTCTGGCCGCGCCATCGACGTGATTATGATTTCATCCGCCTCGGACGCCGCCACCGTGCAGACGTCGCTGCGCTATGGCGTGGTGGACTATCTCATCAAGCCGTTCCAGTTTCCGCGCTTTGAAGAGGCGCTGCTGAGCTGGCGTGAGAAAAAGCAGTTGATGGGCAGCCACGCCTACTACGAGCAGGCTGACGTCGATCGCCTGCTGCATGGCGGTTCGCCAGAATTAGCGGACACGAAGCGGCTGCCAAAGGGGCTCACGCCGCAGACGCTGCGCACGCTGTGTCAGTGGATAGATGCGCATCCTGAGACCGAATTCTCCACCGACGATCTGGCCCAGGCGGTCAATATCTCTCGCGTATCCTGCCGTAAATATCTTATCTGGCTGGCGCAGATTAATATTCTGTTCACCAGCATTCACTACGGTGCGACCGGCCGCCCGGTTTATCGCTACCGCTTGCTGCAGGAGCAGTATGGTCTGCTCAAGCAGTACTGCCAGTAAGACGGTACTCGCGGTCCAGCAGCGTAAAACGATAGAGGTGGGATGAAGAGAGCACCACCTCTTTGTTTTTAGTCACAAAAATAGCTTCAATATCCGGGCGTGAACGCAGCGCAGCGCACCCTTTTTCCACGCCCATGCCGTACATCAGCGTGGTCCAGATATCGCCGTCAATCGAGTCGGCGCTGATAATCGTCACGCTGTCCAGTTCATTATCCAGCGGATAGCCGGTACGCGGGTCGAGAATATGGTGATAAAGCTGACCATTTTGCTCAAAGAAGCGCTCGTACACGCCGGAGGTCACCACCGATTTATTCTCAATTTCCAGCGTGCCAATCATCGCCCCTGAGGTGGAGAACGGTTTTTTCAGGCCAATTGACCAGCCGCCTTCCGGCGTGCCCAGCGTCTGCACGTTACCGCCAAGATTAATCAGCCCCTGCTCCACCCCTTCCTGACGCAGATAGTCGCGTACGCGGTCGGCAATATAGCCCTTGGCAATCGCGCCAAGATCAATTTCCATGCCCATTTGCGCCAGGTACACGCTGTTATCGTCGTCGTTCAGCACCACCTGCTCAGGATTGGTGAGCGTCAGCAGGTGTGAAATTTCGTCCGCCGGCGGGACGCTGTCGCCTTTAAAGCCAATACGCCAGCGCTTCACCAACGGGCCAATGGCGAGGTTAAATGCGCTTTGCGGCAGCAGGCTCGCCGATTTGGCGCATTTGATCAAAGCATAAACGGGGGCGCTCACGACGACCGGGTGCTGGCCCGCAGCGTGGTTGATATCCATCACCTGCGACTGGGCGCGGTTGACGGTAAGCAGGTCTTCATACTGTTTGATAAGGCGGAAAACGCGTGAGGCGAGCGCCTCGTTATGCGCGAAAAGCTTGAGCAGGATGGGTGACCCCATCAGTACGGCAGAATAGCTGTATACCCTTGTACTGTCTGACATCGATATCCCCTCTGCTGATGGTAACAACCCGGCGTCGCTACGCTCGGCCGGGCTACGGGATGGTGCCATGGGTTAATTACGCGGACTCAAGCATCGCCCAGGGTACCTGCTGCGCACGCTGTGCGGCCTGACGACCGGCAAGCGTACCAAAGATAATAATATCAGCCACCGCGTTCCCGCCAATACGGTTACCGCCGTGGATACCGCCAACCACTTCACCGGCGGCATACGCACCAGGGATCACCTGTTTGTTGACGTTCAGCACACAGGTATCGGTATTGATGGTGACCCCGCCCATGGTGTGGTGTACGCCCGGCGCAATCTGAATGGCGTGATACGGCCCTTCATTCAGCGGTGCGCGCAGCGCGGTTTTACGTCCAAACTCTTCGTCATCCTGTTTTTCGACAAAGCCGTTGTAGCGGGTAAGCGTCGCCTGGAAGGCCTGTTCATCCAGACCCAGTTTAGCCGCCAGCTCAGCCGGCGTGCTGGCGCTGGTCACCAGCCCTTTGGCGATGTACTCATCCGCCGCTTTGTTTTTCGTACGAACATGTTCGTCAAATACGATGTAAGCATAGTGCTCCGGCAGCGCAATAATCGCCGCAGACACTTTGTCACGGGTCTCCATCTCATTGAAGAAGCGGTTACCCTGCTGGTTAACCAGAATTGCCCCGCCGCCACGAATCGACTCAGAAACCAGATAAGAAGTTTTCTGCTCAACGGTTGGGTGAATCTGGATCTCGCCCATATCTACCGTACCGGCACCAATGCGTTCCAGCAGTGCGATACCGCCGCCGGTCGCCCCTTTATGGTTGGTGGTGACGAAGCCCGCCAGGTCCGGACGGTATTTCACCACCATTTCGCTGTTGGCGCTAAAGCCGCCGGTCGCCATGATGATACTGCGAGTCTGAATGGTGATCGTTTCCTGCTCGTCGGTTAGCAGGCGTACGGCAGAAACTTCGCCCCCATCCATGACAATATCGACCACGGAGGTATCGAGCATGACATCAATCTGACGTTTTGTGACGTTACGCACAAGGCCGCTGATCAGATAGCCGCCTACCGCAGAGCCATCTTTCGGACGGTGCGTACGGTCAATGCTCATGCCCCCGGTGGTGGTGATGTCGTTCAGCATAATGCCGCGATCCGCCAGCCATTCGATCGCCTGCGGGGCCGTTTCCACGAAGCGGCGCAGCAGCGCTGGGTTATTCTTATTTTTGCCGCCTTTCAGGGTCTCTTCATAGAACAGCTCTTTGCTGTCCTGAATCCCTTTCACCCGCTGGAAGCGCGTTTCCGCCGCGTTCATCCCAGCTGACGCTTTAATGGTGTTCCCGCCAATGGTCGGCATTTTTTCGACGATCAGCACGCGAGCACCGTCATCGTGCGCCTGGATAGCCGCGGCCAGACCGGCACCGCCGCTCCCGACCACCACTACATCATAAGATTTCGGTGCAGCGGTATCACCACCCTCTTCTGCCACCAACGCTTTGCTGGATTTCACCATCGCTTTGGAGACCGCTTTTTTCACCGCTTCGCTCTGGCTGGTTGCCCCGGAAATGGCATCAACGTGTGGAGTATTAGCATCCAGGATGCGTGAACGAATTTCTTCAAAGCTGGTGACGAACTCTACGTCCTGATCCACGCCGCCGGTCAGTTCAATGTCGGCGATGCGGTCGGTTTCAAGGCTGACGTTAATAACCAGCTCACCGGCTTCATCCTGTACGGTTTCAACGAACACGCCCGGTTTGAATTTAGACACTGACATGCTCATATCGCGAATCATCGCTTCCACCAGCGAGAAACGCCACAGCGGCTCAGGGATGTTCAGCGCTTCACGCTGGGTGCTGTCGATAAACAGATCCAGCGTCTGGCCGTCGGCAATACGTTCGGCCCAGTCCGGATACGCGATGCAAGCGCGACCAACTGCAATCAGGTCGTAGCCGTGTGCCATTGCGCTATCAATATCGCTATCGTTTACCACGCCGCCCACGCCCATCACCGGCACCTGCGCCAGCGTTTCGGAACGCTGGGCAACGTATTTTTCAATCAGCGGCGTTGGGTCGGTGGTGTCCACGATAGACGAACGCAGCGAAGCACCGACGGAGAAGTGCAGATAGTCCAGCCCGCGCGCGGCCAGTTTTTCCAGCAGATACAGGGTGTCGTCAAAGCGGATCCCCGGCACTTCCATCTCTTCCGGCGAGAAACGATAGCCGATGATGAAGGCGTCGTCCGCATACTGGCGAACCATTTTGTGGGTGATATCCAGTACCGCCAGCGGGAATTTCGCGCGGTTATCGCGGCTGCCGCCCCACTCGTCATCACGCTGGTTGGAGTTTGGTGAGTAGAACTGTTGGATAAGATAAGTATTTGCGCCGTGAATCTCGACGCCATCAAAACCTGCCTGAATCGCGCGGCGTACGGCATCGCCGAATTTACCGACCATCCCTTCTACTTCTTCAGCAGTCAGGGCCACCGGCGTTGCCGCGCCATCACGCGGTGCCGCGACGGCGCTTGGGCCAACCGGTGTACGGCCACCGATCAGTTTCGGGTCGACCATACGGCCACCGTGATAAATCTGCAGCAGCGCTTTGGAGCCTTTTGATTGAATCGCCTCAGCGATTTTCGCCAGCCCGGCGATTTTGTCATCACTGTCGATGCCGAGCGCACCGGGGAACGCCAGACCTAAGTCGTCAACAAAACAACATTCTACGATGATGGTGCCAATCAAACCGGCACGCGCGCGGTAGTATTCCACCAGCTCGCTACTGACCGAGCCATCATAATAGCCAGAGCAGGTTGTCATTGGCGCCATAAACAGACGGTTTTTAAGCTCGGTACCATTCGGTAAGGTACAAGAGCTCAGTACGCGATGATGATTGTTCATAAGGGTTAACTCCAAACTTTTAAAAATTAAAATTTAAGAATTCGGGATCGGGCTGCATTTGAGTTATTTGTTATGCCGATATCATGATATTAATATAGCGATAATTTTAGTTACTAAAGTTATTACGTTAGTTATAAAACTATTTAATCCCTTAAATAACACACATACTCCTATGGTGTTACTAATTTAATTCCGTTTTATTCACAATTATTTAATATATATGAGTACAATTATAACTTCCTTAACAGTGGTCGAACCAGTGTTTCATTATTTAAAACAACAACAAAATCAACGCGTTATCGCAATATCGCGTACGATTAATAACATTTTATTTAGAAATTAATTTAACCTAACACCATTAATACCCCATAACCTAATAGGGTTATTAATTAAAGTATAAAAATAATGTTGTGGTTGTGCTTTTTTGATCGCGATCAATTGTAATAGTCTCCAAAAGCGCATTATATGAATATAAGATTTTTTAAACCTGGCGCTAAATAATATAGCGACATCGACCTTATATACGAAATTGCCAGCCGTACTTTTGAAATCTAAATAAAGTAAAAAAACTAAAAAAAGCAAAGCGGCAGTTTTAGCGAACCGAATTATTAACTACTTATAGAAGCGTAATATGAACGAGAAATCTGCGACATCGCACTCGCCGACTCCGGTGAGTAAACCAAAGGACGGTAAGAAAAACCGTCTTCTGATGATGGCACTGCCTATTATCGTGGCCGTGCTGCTCCTCTTTGTCCCGGTTCCTGACGGGCTTCCACCGTATGCATGGCACTATTTCGCTATCTTCGTCGGCGTGATTGTCGGCCTTATCTTTGAACCACTGCCGGGCGCCGTTATCGGCCTGACCGGGGTGGTTGCCATTGCCCTGTGCAGCCAGTGGGTGCTGTTCAGCCCTGAACAGATGGCAGCACCAAAGTTCCAACTGGCGGGTGCCTCCTTTAAATGGGCGGTCAGCGGCTTCGGCAACTCTACCGTCTGGCTTATCTTCGGTGCGTTTATGTTCGCCGCCGGTTACGATAAAACCCGATTCGGCCGCCGTCTGGCGCTGATTCTGGTGAAATATCTGGGCCGTCGCAGCCTGACGCTCGGCTACGCTATCACGCTGGCCGACCTGCTGCTGGCACCGTTTACCCCGTCCAACACGGCGCGTAGCGGCGGGACTATCTACCCGATTATCGCCAACCTGCCGCCGCTGTACGGCTCAAAACCAAACGACCCAAGCGCGCGTAAAATTGGCTCTTATCTGATGTGGGTGGCGATTACCGCCGCCTGTATCACCAGTTCTATGTTCCTTTCCGCCCTGGCCCCTAACCTGCTGGCGCTGGCATTGGTGAAAAGCATCGTCGGTATCAACATCTCCTGGGGCACCTGGTTTATCGCCTTCCTGCCGCTGGGCCTGCTGTTAATTCTGACCATGCCGCTGCTGGCCTACTGGTTCTATCCACCAGAAGTGAAGGTGAACGATGAAGTGCCGCTGTGGGCTGCCCGTGAGCTGGAAAAACTGGGCAAGCTGTCCCGTAACGAAATCCTGCTGCTGGTCTTCGTGTGCTGTGCATTGATGATGTGGATCTTTGCCGCTCAGTGGATTGAACCGGCAATGGCTGCGCTGCTGATTATCGGCCTGATGCTGTGGACTGGCGTGCTGGAGTGGAGCGACATCACCGGTAACAAGGCCGCGTGGAACACCTTCGTGTGGTTCGCCACCCTGGTTGCTCTCGCCGACGGCCTCTCCTCTACCGGCTTTATCGGCTGGTTGGGCAAAGAAGGCGGCATGCTGATGAGCGGTATCTCTCCAGGCGTGGCAACCATCGTGCTGCTGCTGGCGTTCTACCTGCTGCACTACCTGTTTGCCAGCACCACCGCGCACACCACCGCGCTGCTGCCAGCGATGCTGACCATCGCCTCAACCATCCCAGGGATGAACATGAACGTCTTCGTGCTGCTGATGGTGACCTCGCTGGGTATCATGGGGATCATCACCCCGTACGGCACCGGCCCAAGCCCTATCTACTACGGCAGCGGATATCTGCCGACCAAAGACTACTGGCGCCTTGGCACCATCTTTGGGGGCATCTTCCTGGTAGCGCTGCTGGTCATCGGCTACCCATGGATGTCTATGATGTTCTGATTCATAACCGTCGGGGGGCAACCTCCGGCGGTTTTATTTTTATGGAGTGAAGCGCTATGTCGAACAAATCATTTTACTATCAGAATCCCTTCCCGCTGTCTCACGACGATACCGAATACTACCTGCTCAGCCGTGAGCACGTCTCAGTAAGTCAGTTTGACGGCCAGGACGTGTTAAAAGTGGAACCTGAAGCCCTGACGCTGCTTGCCCAGCAGGCTTTCCACGACGCCGCCTTTATGTTGCGCCCTTCCCACCAGAAGCAGGTTGCTGCCATTCTGAGTGACCCACAAGCCAGCGAAAACGATAAATACGTTGCCCTGCAGTTCCTGCGTAACTCCGAAATTGCCGCCAAAGGCGTGCTGCCAACCTGTCAGGATACCGGCACGGCGATCATCATGGGGAAAAAAGGCCAGCGCGTCTGGACCGGCGGCGGCGATGAAGCGGCGCTGTCTCAAGGCGTATACAACACCTATATCTCCGACAACCTGCGCTACTCGCAGAACGCGGCGCTGGATATGTATAAAGAGGTGAACACCGGTACTAACCTGCCGGCGCAGATTGACCTCTACAGCGTCGACGGTGACGAATACAAGTTCCTGTGCATCGCCAAAGGCGGCGGTTCAGCCAACAAAACCTATCTCTACCAGGAAACCAAAGCGCTGATCACCCCAGCGAAGTTGAAAAACTATCTGGTGGAAAAAATGCGCACCCTTGGTACCGCGGCCTGCCCGCCGTACCACATCGCTTTCGTGATTGGTGGTACCTCAGCGGAAGTGACGCTGAAAACAGTCAAACTGGCTTCAACCCGTTATTACGACGGTCTGCCAACCGAAGGCAACGAGCACGGCCAGGCGTTCCGCGACATGAATCTGGAAAAAGAGCTGATGATCGAGGCGCAGAATCTGGGCCTGGGTGCACAGTTCGGCGGCAAATACTTCGCCCACGATATCCGCGTTGTCCGTCTGCCGCGTCACGGTGCTTCCTGCCCGATCGGCATGGGCGTCTCCTGCTCCGCCGACCGTAACATTAAAGCCAAAATCAACCGCGACGGTATCTGGATTGAGAAGCTGGAACATAACCCGGCGCAGTACATTCCGGAAGCGCTGCGTGAGCAGGGTGAAGGCGCGGCGGTCAGCATCAACCTCAATCAACCGATGAGTGACATCCTGGCTCAGCTTTCCGCTCACCCGGTGTCCACCCGCCTGTCGCTGAACGGTACCATTATCGTTGCCCGCGACATCGCCCACGCCAAACTGAAAGAGCTGCTGGATAACGGCGAAGAGTTGCCGCAGTACGTAAAAGATCACCCAATCTACTACGCAGGCCCAGCCAAAACGCCGGAAGGTTATGCCTCAGGTTCTTTAGGCCCAACTACCGCTGGACGTATGGACTCCTACGTTGACCTGCTGCAGTCCCATGGCGCCAGCATGGTGATGCTGGCGAAAGGCAACCGCAGCCAGCAGGTGACCGATGCCTGCCATCAACATGGCGGTTTCTATCTTGGCAGCATTGGCGGCCCGGCGGCCGTTCTGGCACAGAACAGCATCAAGAGCCTGGAATGTGTGGCCTACCCTGAACTGGGGATGGAGGCTATCTGGAAAATCGAAGTGGAAAACTTCCCGGCCTTTATTCTGGTTGACGATAAAGGGAACGACTTCTTCCAGCAAATTCAGAATAAGCAGTGCGCAGGGTGTCCTCAGCGTTAAATTTACCCCCCCCCCCCCGCGATTGCGGGGGGATTTATTTTAGGACTTTTCTTAACACAAATATAAATTAGCTAATCCCTGCACAACACCGTCTCCGAAACAATATTCCACTCTTGTTCCCATAAATTCAGGTAGTTCATCAGAAATATCATTGCCGATATACTCCCCTCGATTTTTAAACTCATCGATAAACACAACACAATAATTTTTATAGGATTTTTAAAGTGAAAAAACTATCTCTGGCAGTTTTGGTTATGGGAGTCCTGACAAGTGGAATGGCTATTGCGGATAGCCAAAGCGTTTCGATTGGTTATGCCCAGGCCGACGTTAAAGACTTCAAGAATATCCGTGGCGTTAACCTACAATATCGCTACGAATTTGATTCTCCGTTCAGCGTTGTCGGCTCATTTACCTATATGAGTGGCAGCGAAGACCGTAATTATTATGTTGATTCTGATTCGGTTAACACCAATATTGACGTTAAATATTATTCACTGATGGTCGGCCCGGCCTACCGCATCAACGAGTACGTCTCCCTTTATGCGTTGGGCGGCGCGGCACGAACCAAAGCCGATATCGATGTGAAATGGCTGGAGTCGAGCAATAACGAAATTTATCGTGAGAGCGAGTCTCGCCATTCCACCTCCTTCGCCTACGGCGCAGGGATCATCATCAACCCAATCGAAAACTTGACGGTAAACGTTGGCTACGAAGGCACCACCGCCGATATCGAAGACAAATACCAGATCAACGGTTTCAACATCGGGGTCGGCTATCGTTTCTAAGCCACTCTGCCGTGCGGCTTCTTACTCTTGCGGGTGAGAAGCCGCCAGCCTCCGTCACGGTGAATTTTGCCAGACGCCGTCACAAAATTACCGCCCGCCCCTTTTGTATAGTAAACAAAATACCTACACTGCGTTGCCATTAACCTACTGACTATCGGGAAGACGGCAATGCGATTAGGGCTGGATATTGGCGGGACCAAAATTGAGGCTGTAGTATTAGATGACCAGGGCGAGACGCTTTACCGCCAGCGCTACAGTACGCAAAAACAGAGCTACGATGCTTTTTTCCACTCGGTTATCACGGCAATTGACGCCGCTAGAGCGGCAACCACTTACTCACTATCCATTGGGCTTGGCATACCTGGCGCCTCTGCCACCGACGGGCTTATCAAGAATTCCAATATTCTGGTATTGAACCAGCAACCCTTTGTGCAACAGCTTGAACAGCATTTCAATATGCCCGTTGCGGTGACCAACGACGCCAATTGTTTCACCTTGTCAGAAGCCATCGACGGTGCGGGGAAAGGCTATGGCGTGGTGTTTGGCGTGATCCTCGGCACCGGCTGCGGCGGCGGGTTGTGCGTAGATAATCGGCTGATCACGGGGCCGAACGCCTGCGCCGGTGAGTGGGGGCATAACGTACTGCCACACTATCATCCTGCGAAAGACGGCGAGTCGGCGCAGTGCTACTGCGGCCAAACCAACTGCATCGAGAGCTTTATCTCCGGCAGCGGCCTTGAACGTCAACATGCTCAATTGTTTAGTAAACATGATAAAGTCCCGCAGATCGTTGCCCGACTGAACGCAGGTGAAGAACCGGTTGCTGCACTATGGGAACGCTATCAGGATCAGGTTGCCCGGGCGCTGGCGGGCGTCGTTAATACCCTCGACCCGGATGCGATTGTCATCGGCGGCGGCGTTTCGAATATCCCGCAACTCTATGACGGGCTACAGGCGCGTATTGCACAGTATGTCTTCGGTAAACAGTGCTGCACCCCAATTCTACAGGCGCGCCACGGCGACAGCAGCGGCGTCCGCGGCGCGGCCTGGCTCGGTGCCCAACGTAAAGCATAAAGACAGGATATGAACAGGTGAAAGCCGTCAGAATCAGAGATATCGCCGCCGCCTGCGGCGTGTCGCCGGGTGCGGTCTCCCGCGCATTAAAGGGCCAGCCAGGCCTGCGGGAAGAGACGCGGCAGCGCATTATTGCGGCGGCGGAGCAGCAGGGCTACGACTTTGGCCGCCTGCGCAGCGAGAAGATCAAACGGGTGCTGTTTTTGTTGCACCGTCAGCACAATATCAGCCGCGCGCTGCCGTTCTACTCGCCGCTGTTTTTGGGGCTGGAGTCCGCCTGCCGTGAACAGAGCATCGCGCTGAGCTTTTTGTCCGTTGGCCCCGGTGATGCCGTCGCCGAACAGGTGATGCTCCACCAGCCGGATGCATTAATCTGCGCGGGGTTCTTTGAGCCGGAGCTGCTGGCGGTGCTCGAACAGTTGAAGCTGCCGCTGGTGCTGGTCGATCTCTGGTCGCCTGGCCTGCCCTGCGTCAACCCGGATAACCTACAGGGCGGCTATCTCGCCACTCGACATTTGCTGGAACAAGGGCGCACGCGTATCGCGTTTTTGGCCAGTACGCTGGGCCATTACAGTATCCGTCAGCGAGAAAAAGGGTATCGTCAGGCGCTGTACGATGCAAAGCTGCTGATGCCGCCGGAGTATGAAGCCATCGCCTTACCGCAGCTGGATACCGAGCAGTCGCTGCTGCGGGCGATAAACGAACTGTTCGACCTTGCTGAACCGCCGGATGCCCTTTTTGCCTACAACGATGCCACTGCGCTGCTGGTATTACAGGTGTGTGCAGAACGCGGTCTGCGGGTGCCGGAAGATGTCGCGGTGGTGGGGTTTGATGATATTGAGCCTGCGGCCTGGTCGCAGCCGCCGTTGACCACGCTGTCGGTGGATAAACAGAGGCTAGCGCTGGAAGCGCTGGATATTTTGCTCAGTGAACGAGTGGAGGCAAACGTGATGTTGCCGGTGGAATTGGTGGTGCGAGGTAGCTCTGGTGCCTGATCCCGGGGTCGGCGTGAACGCCTCGCCCGGGCTACTTATCCTGTAGCCCGGGCAAAGCGTAGCGCGCCGGGAAGGCAGACGATTATGGCGTCACGATATTGAACCAGAACTCGAACTTATCCATATAGCTCAACAGCTCATCCACTTTGGCATGGTTACCGGAGATGCGCACATCGCCCTGGTTTTCCGCCTGCTTCAGCGTCTCTTCCTTAAGGATAATCTTGTTCAAAGTCGCGCGGTTAAGCGTAATAGAGGCATCGGCATTGCTGGCCTGCGCGTTCGCGCTGTGGTTCAGTACACCGTTTTCCAGCTCCAGCTTATACTTGCCGCCATCGCTGCCTAAATCGACATTGAAGACCGCTTTGGCATTCGCCGCTTTTTCACCATTAATGTGAACCGCCAGATAGTCAAAGAACATCTCCGGCGACATCGCCTTCACCGTATCCGGGCTGGCGGTGTTCGGCGTTGGTCCTTTCACCACGCCGTTACGCAACTCCTGCGCACCGGTCAGGTAGAAGTTACGCCACGGGCCCGACTCGGCCTGATAGCCCATCTGCTCAAGCGCATCGGCTTCCAGACTACGCGCAGCTTTATTGTTCGGATCGGCGAACACCACCTGATTGGTCACCTGTGCTACCCAGCGGTAGTTACCCTTCACAAAGTCAGCTTCTGCTTTTTGCATAATGGCATCGGCACCGCCCATATACTCCACGTATTTCTTCGCAGCCGCTACCGGCGGCAGTTCGTCCAGAGTTGCCGGGTTACCGTTAAACCAGCCGAGATAGAAGACATAGGTCGCCTTCACATCGTGACTGACCGAGCCATAATAGCCGCGGCTGGCCCAGGTTTGCGCCAGACTGTCCGGCAGCTTAAAGTTAGCGGCGATTTCATCACGGGTCAGCCCCTGGTTTGCCATACGCAGGGTCTGGTCATTGATATAGCGGTACATATCGCGCTGGCCTTTCATCAGCTTGACGACGTTCTCGTTGCCCCAGGTCGGCCAGTGGTGCTGAGCGATAATGATCTTCGCTTTCCCGCCCCAGCGGTCGATAACGTCGTTGACGTACTTCGACCAGGCCAGCGGATCGCGGATTTTCGCGCCGCGCAGCGAGTAGGTATTGTGCAGCGTATGGGTCACATCTTCCGCCGCCTCAATCATTCCCTTCTCTTCGACATACCACAGCATTTCAGACGGCGCTTCCGAACCCGGTGCCATCATAAAATCGTAGGTCAGGCCATCGATCACCTCTTTCTGACCGGTATGGGTGATGTAGTTGGTCGGCTCAATCAGCGTCACCGTACCGGCTGACGTGGTGGTACCCAGCCCCGCGCCAACCTGACCTTTCGCGTCCGGTTTCAGCAGGTTACCGTACATATAGCTGGCACGACGGCTCATGGCATTCCCGGCCATGATATTTTCAGACACCGCTTCCTGCATAAAGCCTGCAGGCGCATAGACTTTCACCTTGCCGGATTTCACATCGGCTTCGTCCACCACGCCGCGCACGCCGCCGTAATGGTCAACGTGGCTATGGGTATAAATCACCGCGACGACCGGCTTTTTACCGCGATTCTTATAGTAGAGATCCATCCCTACCTTCGCCGTTTCCGCCGAGACCAGCGGGTCGATAACCGTGATCCCTTCTTTCCCTTCCATAATGGTCATATTGGAGAGGTCGAGGTTACGAATCTGGTAGACGCCGTCGGTCACTTCAAACAGGCCGCCGATATTGATGAGCTGCGACTGACGCCACAGACTTGGGTTGACCGTATCCGGCGCTTTCTCGCCCTCTTTAATAAACGCGTACTGCTGAGGATTCCAGACCACGTTCCCCTGCTTACCTTTAATCAGCTCTGGCGGCAGCGGCGCAATAAATCCTTTGTGCGCATTAGCGAAATCGGTTTTATCCGCGAAAGGCAGTTGCGCATACAACGCATCATTCGCCTCTTTGGTTTGTGCCGTTGCCGCTTTACCTGGCTCCTGCGCCATTGCCGGAAGGGAAATGACGGCGCTCGAGCACACGCCAGCGATGGCCATATAGCCCGCTAATTTTTTCAGTTTCATAAAGCCTCTATTCATAACATTGCGCCGCACAAAGGAGGTTGCTTATTGATATAAGCCACGGCGTGAGAGTTTTCGATTGAATAACGATGAGGTAAGAGTAACACCGGTATTTAGCGAGAAAAAAACAATAACCATTTAAATTTAAATTTATACTGCAAGCCCACAATACATTTAAAAATAAACAAATCGTTGGTCGTCAGGCCTCGGTATAAAAAGATAATAGGCAGCTTATTCGTAAAGCCTGGAAACACCATGTATAAAGTGACTGTTTTGCTTCTGGCCGCCACGTTAACGGCGTGCAGTGCCGATAAACCGCAAACGTTGAGCAAAATTGATGCCCTGCAAATTCCGGTGGTCGCACAGAGCCCATACCCTGCGGAGCCCAACGCGCTCGCTGCACAATATCAGAACAATGAGCGCATCATAGAAAACGTCACCGATGCGCTAAAAACACAGTATCTACAGAATGTTAGCAGCCGTGACATTTTCGACGTTCATAGCGAGGCGCACCAGGTCTACGCGGCGCTATCCAAGCTCGACCAGCTGCAGCTTATCAACCGCTATTATCTGAAAGCGCAGAATCTCGACGGCCTTAACCACGTGGGCAGTTCACTGCAGCCACTGGAAAAAGGATAAAAAAAAGCTCACTCATCATCGATGAGTGAGCTTTTTTCATTGAACTAAAATCCCTCAGGCAAGCTGCTGACGGACATTAAATAACCCCCGCGCTTAAACTCGATATAATGGCCGTTTTTAAGCGCCGATAATACATTTAATACGCTACTGCGCGAGAGATGCGTACGCTCCTGAATATAATCCAGGATCGATATTTTCATGCGCGTCTCTTCAGGCAGTAATATCATCTCTTGCAGGTGATTACGAATCACCGAATAGGTGCGCTGTTGCACCACCAGCGCGTCACGATAAAAAAGATAGGCGGTGTGATACGACAACACCGAAGCCACATCTTCCCAGACGCCCTCTTCACGGAACAGCTGCATCGCCGTTTGTGCATCCACGCGTAGAATGGTCGATTCCGACTCTGCCCGCAGCAAATGGCCGCGTACCGGCTGGATCATCTCAGCAATACCGAACAGATGAGGGTCATACACGGTGACAATCAGCAGGCCGTCTGACGCCCGTAAGATGGAGAGTTCACCTTCCAGAAAGAGAAAAAGCTGCGGCTGGTTTTTGTGCGTCCAGGTCATCCGTTTACGGGGAACCACCTTCATTTTTTCGGCTATCGGCTGCAGCAGCGCCGTCAATCGTTGAATGCTCTGCTCCGGGCGAATCGGCGGTAAATTTTGCATAATCCTACCTGTAAAAATGACACAACGTTGCATTTACGCACATCGACAGATGTGCCATAAAGCGCAACGTTGTTTAAATTCAAACCAATAAAAGCTTGTCCTGACGGTAGGCCGGATAAGCTTAGCGCCATCCGGCCTACAGGGTTATGGCGTGACGATATTGAACCAGAAATCAAACTTGTCCATATAGCCCAGCATCTCGTCGAGTTTTGCTCCGTTGCCGCTGATCTTCACTTCGCCCTTATCTTCAGCCTGTTTAAGCGTTTCCTCTTTCAGGATGATTTTATTCAGGGTTGCCCTATCCAGGGTCAGGGTTGCATCGGCATCTTTCGCTTCCGCATTGGCGGTATGGTTCAGCACACCGTTTTCCAGCTCCAGCTTGTATTTACCGCCGTCATTGCCCAAATCGATGTTAAACACCGACTTCGCTTTCCCTGCTTTCTCGCCGTTGATATGTACGGCCAGATAGTCAAAGAACATTTCCGGCGTCATCGCGCGCACCGTGTCCGGGCTGGCGGTGTTCGGCGTTGGCCCTTTCACCACGCCGTTACGCAACTCCTGCGCGCCGGTCAGGTAGAAGTTACGCCACGGGCCCGATTCGGCCTGATAACCCAGCTGCTCCAGCGCATCGGCTTCCAGGTTGCGCGCATCCTGGTTTTGCGGGTCGGCAAAGACCACTTTGCTGACCACCTGCGCCACCCAACGGTAGTTGCCCTGGTCGTAATCCTCTTTGGCTTTTTTCAGAATCGCCTCAGCGCCGCCCATATAGTCGACAAATTTCTTCGCCGCTTCTTCAGGCGGCAGCTCGTCGAGCGTCGCCGGGTTGCCGTCGAACCAGCCGAGGTACAGCACGTAGGTGGCCTTCACGTCGTGGCTCACCGAGCCATAGTAACCACGGTTAGCCCAGGTATTTGCCAGGCTGTCCGGCAGCTTGAAGTTGGCGGCGATTTCATCGCGGGTCAGCCCTTCGTTTGCCATGCGCAGCGTTTGGTCGTTGATGTAACGATAGAGGTCACGCTGGCTCTTCAGCAGATTCACCACGTTTTCATTGCCCCAGGTTGGCCAGTGGTGCTGCGCCATAATCACTTCCGCTTTATCACCCCAGCGAACAATCGCTTCGTTGATATACTTCGACCACGGCAACGGTTCACGAATCTTCGCACCGCGCAGCGAGTAGGTGTTGTGCAGCGTATGCGTCACGTCCTCTGCCGATTCGATCAGCTTTTTCTCTTCGATAAACCACAGCATTTCAGACGGCGCTTCTGAGCCAGGAGCCAGCATAAAGTCATAGGTCAGCCCATCAATCGTCTCTTTCTGCCCATCTTTATCGATAATATTGGTCGGTGCGATTAAGGTGACGGTCCCGGCCGAGGTGGTGGTACCCAGCCCTGCGCCAACCTGCCCTTTCGCATCCGGTTTTAACAGGTTGCCGTACATGTAACTGGCGCGGCGGCTCATTACGTTACCGGCCATAATGTTTTCCGCCACCGCCGCTTCCATAAAGCCGGACGGTGCGTACACTTTAACTTTGCCGGATTTCACATCTGCTTCATCCACCACTCCGCGCACGCCACCGTAGTGGTCAACGTGGCTGTGGGTGTAAATGATTGCCACCACCGGCTTTTTGCCGCGGTTTTTGTAGTACAGGTCCATCCCCACTTTGGCGGTTTCCGCCGAGACCAGTGGGTCAACGACGGTGATCCCCTCTTTCCCTTCGATAATGGTCATGTTGGAAAGATCGAGGTTGCGAATCTGGTAGACGCCATCGGTCACTTCAAACAGCCCGCTGATGTTGATCAGCTGCGACTGACGCCACAGGCTAGGGTTGACGGTAGCCGGGGCTTTTTCGCCCTCTTTGATAAAGGCGTACTGTTGCGGGTTCCAGATAACGTTGCCCTGCTCGCCTTTAATCACATCGGTTGGCAGCGCGGCGATAAAGCCTTTGTGGGCGTTGGTGAAATCGGTATTGTCGGAGAAAGGCAGCTGAGTTAAGAGTGCGTCATTAGCTTTTTGCGTGGTATCCGTCGCCTCTTTCGGCGTCACGTCGGCATAGGCCGGGAGGATAATTGTCGACATAAAACCTGCCAGCGCCAGGCTTCTGACAATAAGCTTTATTTTCATTATGACCCTCGATTTTACAGTATTTTATATAACCCCAGAAGGTAATCGGTTGAGATACATTATTTTTCCTCACCCTATAAAAACATAACCAGGAATCGCCATTACGCAAGGAAGAATAGTTGATAAAAATAGGGTTTTTATGTTGAGATATAATCCCTTTAAATCAACATGTTAAATGACCTCCTTTAATTTGACGAATTGTATTTCATGTACTAGAAAAAATAACAATTTTAATATTCGTCATTCCCGAATAATTCAGCAAAGTAAGTATCGCAGTCATATTTACCGCCATTTTTAGACATTAAGACTTAAATATCCTGCCGTTCTATCATTTAACATCACCATAAAATGTTAATATTTAGAAACAGTTAGACACAGGATTTACTCCATAGTGAGTATTTTTTCAATTTAAGCTCAACGACCGTTTCATCGTCGTTGCCAGCACCGCCTTTTTCATGAAAAATCGCTATGTATAAAACTACATAACGAGACAAGTCGATGGTTTCAGGAAAAATGAAGTACGGGATTCTGGCGCTGATGGTATGTACCCCAGCGGTGTTCGCAAAAGACATCCGCGTCACCTACGCCGGTTCAATGGGCAAAGTCATGGATCAAGGGTTAGGGCCTGCGTTCAGTAAAGCCGATAACGGTGACTATCAAGGGCAAGGTCAGGGGGCATACGGTATGGCTCGTCTGTTAGCCAGCCATAAAATTGAGGCCGATGTGTTTGTTTCCATCAACCCTGGTCCAATGCAGATCCTCAAAGATGCCGGGCTGATTGATGAAGCCGTGCCCGTTGCCAGCACCAGCATGGTGGTAGCGTACAATCCGAAAGGGAAATATGGCGCTCAGTTTGCCGCCGCCAATCAGAAACACGATGGCTCATGGCTTAATCTGCTGGCACAAAAAGATATCAGCTTCGGGCGCACCGACCCGTACGTCGACCCGAAAGGTCAGAACATCGTCTTTACGCTGATGCTGGCGGAGAAATATTACCAGCAGCCGGGCATCGCGATGAAAATCCTCGGCAGCCTGCAAAACCCGCAGCAGACCCACCAGGAAGGCGGCCTGATATCACGCCTTGAGAGTGGTCAGGTGGACGCCGCCGCCGGCTATGAGAGCGAAATTCGCTCCGCGCACCTGCCGTATGTGGCGCTGCCGGATGAGATTAACCTGAGCAACCCGGCGATGGCAAAGCAGTGGTATGACACCGTCAACTTCACCATTAAAGACGCCCAGGGCAAAAACCAGGTTCTGCATACCCAGCCGATGGTGTTCTACGCTGCGGTGCTGAAAAATGCGCCTAACGGTGTTGAACAAGGCGAGAAATTCGTTAAATTTATGCAAAGCGCACAGGGTCAGGCGCTGTTTAAACAGTACGGTTACGCGGAACCAAAAGGGGACGCGCTATACGCCCGCTAAACCGCCCAGCCAGAATAGCGGGCTGGCTCTCGCTGCCCGCTATTCTCTTGCTGAGCATTCCTTTTATTACCCTGGTTAGCGTTACACCGTGGCACCATTTGCAGCTGGCATGGCGAGACGGGGATGCCATCGCCGTCTCGATGGGGCTTGGAGGCGTGGCGCTGTGCATCACGGTCGCCATTGGGCTGCCCGTTGCCTGGTGGCTTTCGCAGGCGCGCGGACGCCGCCGTTTACTGGGGGAATTGCTGGTGATGATCCCCTTGCTCACCCCGCCGCTGGCAATGGGTATCCTGTTGGTCTCGGCGCTGGGGCCCTATGGGTTAGTCGGCACGTGGATCTCAAAACTTGGCGTAACGCTGGTCAACAATCCGGCAGCCTTTGTGCTGGCGCAGATATACGGATCGCTGCCCTACTTTATTGTGGTCGCCCGCTCGGCGTTCGCTACCGTGCCCAAAGATATTCTCGAAGCCGGTCAGACTCTCGGCGCTTCGGGCTGGAATCGCTTTCGCTACCTCACGCTTCCCATCGCCTTTCCCGGCCTTGCTTCTGCCGTTACCCTTGCCTGGGTGCGGGCCGTCGGTGAATTTGGCATCGTGATGATTTTCGCCTATTTTCCTCAAGGCATCCCGGTCAAACTCTATACCAACCTGCAAAACGACGGCGTGGATGCGGTGTATACGCTGCTGTGGATGCTGCTGATTGTGACCCTGCCGCTGCCGATGATGTGCTTTGCGCTAGGCAGAAGGGTTAAGTAGCGGATAGCGACGGTGCAAACCTCTATTAAATGCAATATGCCCTGTATTAAACAGGGCATATGAATGACGGATTACAGATTAAAAAACTTACAGGCTGTCATTATTTCGCTTTTCAAGCGCTTCCCGATAGCGCCGTTGTTCCACAATATCCAGATTTGGATCGAATAACACACTTGATCCTTTCACCGCAATATCGGTATCAATTTCTGTTTGGGAAGCATAGGCTTTATGGCCTTGAGGCTGCGTAGTCGTTGGGGGGATATAGGTCCCTTGGTATTGTCTATTCCCGGAACAACCGATATAGGCTAACAGGCAGGCAAACAGGAAGAAGAATGTCCATATGGTGTTATAGCCGTTAAGCGTATATCCACTGCCATACACATCCGAAAACACAGCATGAAATCTGATGGCATAAACAATCAGGAATGATGAGAGGATAACAACTCGACTTTTACCTACGGTTAAATGCTTAACTAAAAATTTTACCGTTGCCACTAGCGTGACCAAAAACAACACCACGGCAGCTAAGAGCAGCCATATCGGGAACCGCCCATATTCTTGCGTAATGTTCTGCGGGTAATGACTCCAACTTATTGATAGTGTTTTATGTTCAGATAATGCCCGATGACTTTGTCATGCAGCTCCACCGATTTTGAGAACGACAGCGACT
>NZ_JABBJF010000029.1 GCF_014218705.1 Kluyvera sichuanensis
TGGTGGGTGATGACGGGATCGAACCGCCGACCCCCTCCTTGTAAGGGAGGTGCTCTCCCAGCTGAGCTAATCACCCCCGCTGTGTGGAGTCGCATTATAGGGAGAGTTGAAAATGAGTCAACGCCTTTTATAAATAATTTATCTGTTCGTCGTAAAATTAGACGATGTGATCGCAAAACACGCTATGGTGTATGAATTCTATGCAAAAAATGCAAACCACACGCTTGCGGTGGGAACAACCGAGTGGGAGTGATAGAATATTGCCCACTTCTATTTCCAGGATTTGCCGGTTGTCGGCATGTTTATAAACGTAAGGCCATTTCATGAAAATCAAAACTCGCTTCGCGCCTAGCCCGACTGGCTATCTGCACGTCGGCGGTGCTCGTACTGCTCTTTATTCCTGGCTTTTCGCACGTCACCATAAAGGTGAGTTTGTGCTGCGTATTGAAGACACCGATCTCGAGCGCTCAACGCCGGAAGCCATTGAAGCCATCATGGATGGTATGAACTGGCTGAATCTGGAGTGGGATGAAGGCCCGTACTATCAGACCAAACGTTTCGATCGCTACAACGCGGTAATTGATGAAATGCTGGAAGCAGGTACGGCATATAAATGCTACTGCTCCAAAGAGCGTCTGGAAGCGCTGCGCGAAGAGCAGATGGCCAACGGTGAGAAGCCGCGTTACGACGGTCGCTGCCGCCACGGTCACGAACATCATGCTGACGATGAGCCGTGCGTAGTGCGTTTTGCTAACCCGCAGGAAGGTTCCGTTATTTTTGACGACCAGATCCGTGGGCCAATTGAATTCAGCAACCAGGAACTGGACGATCTGATCATCCGCCGTACCGACGGTTCCCCAACCTACAACTTCTGCGTGGTTGTTGATGACTGGGATATGGAAATCACCCACGTTGTTCGCGGTGAAGACCATATCAACAACACCCCGCGTCAGATTAACATCCTGAAAGCGCTGAACGCGCCGGTGCCGGTTTACGCGCACGTGTCGATGATCAACGGCGACGACGGCAAAAAGCTGTCCAAACGTCACGGTGCGGTCAGCGTCATGCAGTATCGCGATGATGGCTACCTGCCGGAAGCGCTGCTGAACTATCTGGTGCGTCTGGGCTGGTCCCACGGCGACCAGGAGATCTTCACCCGTGAAGAGATGATCGAGTTCTTCTCTCTGGGTGCGGTCAGCAAGTCCGCTAGTGCGTTCAACACTGACAAACTGCAGTGGCTGAACCACCACTATATCAATACGATGGCGCCGGAATACGTGGCGACGCACCTGCAGTGGCACATTGAGCAGGAAAATATTGATACTCGCGTGGGTCCGCAGTTGAGCGAGCTGGTGAAACTGCTGGGCGAGCGCTGCAAAACGCTGAAAGAGATGGCGCAGAGCTGCCGTTACTTCTACGAAGATTTCGCTGAATTCGATGCGGACGCTGCGAAGAAACACCTGCGTCCGGTTGCGCGTCAGCCGCTGGAAGTGGTACGTGACAAAATCTCCGCCATCACCGACTGGACCGCTGAAAATGTTCACCACGCGATTCAGGCAACCGCCGATGAGCTGGAAGTGGGCATGGGCAAAGTGGGTATGCCGCTGCGCGTTGCGGTGACCGGAGCAGGGCAGTCACCTGGCCTGGACGTGACCGTTCATGCGATCGGTAAATCCCGTAGCATCGAGCGCATCAACAAGGCGCTGGCGTTTATCGCTGAGCGTGAGAGCCAGCAGTAATCGGCGTTCAGATGTGAAAAAAGCGGGGAAACCCGCTTTTTTTATACCTTATCGTTCTGGTCGCCCAGCCCAAGTCGCGCCAGAAAACCGCAAATACCTTCACGGGCCAAAAGCCGACATAAGCGCTCTTGTTCCAGCGGCGTCATGTTGTTCTGCAATACGTCGCTAATTTGCCGCCAGACCGCATCTGAAGCATGTGCGGTGTAGCTGCCTGCGGGTTCATCAATTTGATTGTCGTTTGGCAACTGGCGGAAAGCCGGCGTATTCACCAGAAAATCCATCACCTCATCGGTAATAAAGATAAGCCGTGCGCGGCCGCCTTTAATGCCCGGCATCGGTTCGGTGTGCCAGTTTTTTTCACGAATCCAACGGTTGATGGTCTGCCGGGTCATCCCCAGCATCTCAGCCAGCTCTTCCGTGGACATTTTTGCGGGAAGTTTTTTCATAGACCGTGCTTAACCGCGAATTCCTAAACGTTGCAATAAACCGCTAATGCCTTCGCGTAGCAGCAGTGACGTGAGCTGTTTCTGCTCGGCCTCGGTCATTTCATCAACCAGTGTCAGCAGCAGCGTGTGGAAAGGATTGTCGCTACCGTTCACCGCATAGGGAGCCGAAGACTCAGAGGCGCGCTGGGCGCTATGGATGAATTCCATGACTTCGTCGTTAACGTGTACCAGACGGGCTTTTCCTCCCTGAACGCCGGGACGGGGTGACGTTTTCCAGCCCTCTTTACGCACCCATTTGTTGATGGTTTGTCGGCTGTATCCCGTCAGATGAGCAATCTCCTCCGGCGTCATTCGTTCCTTGAGCATACAATTTCCTGAGTCGCAGTGTGGGAATTACATGTCCATGTTATAGCATCGTTTTATGAGAAAACGTGACAGGTTTAACTCCAACCTGCGAGGAGGCGAGCAATATGGCGCGTTTGCCTGCTTTTTCAGCGATTAGAACTATTTCGCCTATTTTGCCGTTGACACTGTGTTAGGGAATTCATATTATGCCGCCCGTCAACACGACAGCTTTACGTTGGGGCTATAGCTCAGCTGGGAGAGCGCTTGCATGGCATGCAAGAGGTCAGCGGTTCGATCCCGCTTAGCTCCACCAAATCCTGCTCCCATCAGGTTTGGAACGTAAAGAAAATGTGGGGCTATAGCTCAGCTGGGAGAGCGCTTGCATGGCATGCAAGAGGTCAGCGGTTCGATCCCGCTTAGCTCCACCAAAATTCGAAACCCCCGCCTATGGCGGGGGTTTTTTGCTTTGTGGATGTGAACAAAAAAACAGCGTTTATATTATAAAAGGCATGCGTAGATCAGGATTTACTCAACTCGGTTTGCTTCGAATAATAACTACCAATAATATTTGAGCAGTCACTCTACGTACGATAAAGGATATCGGCAGATACGCATGACTGTGCAACGGAGTACCCCTATAAGGAAATTCATCCTGGCATTGGTTATTAGCCTGGTGATGATTCCTGTTTCTCGATATATCTCTCCGACCGCATTTTATGATGGTCACTCTGTATATCTGGCATGGTTGCCGCTGAGTGTAATGATTGCGCTGATGATGCTGTTTGGCCGCCATGCTGTGCTGCCTCTGGCGCTAGGCTTTATCGCCACCAACTACTGGCAGCTGCACCTTTCACCTTTTGATTCATTAATATTGTTGTTCTGTCAGTTAACCGCAGTCTGTATTTCCAGCCTTATTCTATATTCCATTTTGGGGCGGCGTTGGCGTCATGGATTAGCTATTCATCATATTGGCTTACGTATTTTTTGGTTTGGTTTTGCGACGCCGATATTAGCTAAGGTTATGATGTATTTAGTGGGCGAGGTGACTATTGTTCCCGCCGTAATGTTTAGCTATTTTAATATAACCTCCGTTATTTATGCGATTGTTGATATTCAGGGGCTGGTTTGTGCATCCTTAATATTTACTAAACTATTCTATTATCCAATACGGATGTGCCTGAATACCCACTATGCAAGAGTATTCTGGCGTAAAAACATTGCGGGCTATACGGGGCTAAGGGGAAAATGCTTCGTTATCTCCTGGTTCCTCGCGTTGATTTGCATGCTGTTTTTCCTCTGTGCACCGTTCGGTGAGCGCTATTTTGCTGGTTATCTCGTCCCCATTATCTTTATCTTTTTCGCCTTCGGTATCAGCCAGCTGTCGTATCCGTTGATCGTTATGAGCTGGACGCTGTCCGCCTTTATGCTGGTGATGTACAACAAAAACTTCCTGCACGGTATCCAAACCCAATACTCGCTCTCATTTATCCTGTCGGCGCTGATCTCGTTTACCGTCTGTCTGCAATACATGCTGCAAATTTACCATCGCAGTAAACATCTCAAGCAGAAGTGGCACGAGCAAGCATTGATTGACCCGTTGACCGGGCTGCCTAACCTGCGCGCGCTAGAGGATTATATGAAAGTGCCTGGCGTAACCAGCGTCTGTTGCCTGCACATTAAGAACCTGGACTTCCTAAGCCGTCACTACGGCATGATGATGCGTATCCAGTGCAAGCGCAGCATCACCCAGGTGCTGCAGCCTAAGCTCGACAGCAATGAGAAGCTGTTCCAGTTGCCGGGCAATGAACTGCTGCTGGTGTTAAATGGACCAGACACCGAAGGGCGGCTCAACCATCTGGTGGATTTCCTGCTGCGCCAGGATATTCGCTGGAACAACACGCTCTTAACGCTGGAATATGGCATCTCGTGGGGCAGGGTGCGTACGCAGGACGATAATCTCTACCATACGCTTGGGCAGCTCAGTTGGTTGGCAGAGCAGGCAGGTGAAGAGAGCCAGATCTTGCAATTGGATAACGGTCAGGTGGAGGCTTTTGACGAAACCGGCGACCGCGTTGTGCTCCTCAACCGCATTAAAAGCGCGCTGGAGTGGGGAAACTTTGTCCTCTACGCGCAGCCTATCAGGAAGCCATCGGGTGAAGGGTACTATGAAATCCTCAGCCGATTGGTGGATGCTAACGGCATGGTGATGCCGGATAAATTTATCCCCATCCTGACGCAGTTCAACCTGAGCAAACGCTTCGACATGCAGGTGTTGGAAAACCTGTTCCGCTCGCTGCCGGCGTTTCCAGGGCAGCGTTTTTCCGTCAACCTGATGCCCTATACGTTGATGCACAAAGAGAGTGCTGCCGAAATCATCGCGCTGTTCCGACGCTATCGGGTTAAGGTTCAGCGCATCATTATTGAAATTACCGAAGAGCAGGCGTTTTCGAACTCGGATATCAGCATTCAGAATCTCAATAGATTACGGGAGTTCGGCTGCCAGATTGCGATTGATGACTTCGGCACCGGCTACGCCAACTATGAGCGCCTGAAGCGTCTTGAGGCCGATATCATCAAGATTGACGGCGCGTTTGTGCGTGACGTGCTCACTAACCCAATGGATGCGATGATTATTCGTTCCATCTGCGAACTGGCGGAGATGCAGGATCTGGAGGTTGTGGCGGAATATGTCGAGACCGAGGCGCAGCAGGCGCTGCTAATGGAGCTAGGTGTGGACTATATGCAGGGGTATCTCATTGATAAGCCAAGACCGCTTTGCGATATTGGCTACCAGACCGAGTCATAAATAAAAAGGGCCTGTAACAACGTTACAGGCCCTTTTTTAATGCGGGTAGATTACAGAACCAGTGCCGCGATAGAAGCGGACAGGACGCTCACCAGCGTAGAACCGTACACCAGCTTCAGACCGAAGCGGGAAACCACGTTACCCTGCTCTTCGTTCAGGCCTTTAATCGCGCCAGCGATGATACCGATAGAAGAGAAGTTAGCGAAGGAAACCAGGAATACGGAGATGATGCCGACCGCACGCGGGGAGAGTTCAGCGGCGACTTTCTGCAGATCCATCATGGCAACGAATTCGTTAGAAACCAGTTTGGTCGCCATGATACTACCCACCTGCAGGGATTCGCTTGCCGGTACACCCATAACCCATGCAACAGGATAGAAGATATAACCCAGAATGCCCTGGAAGGAGATGCTGTAGCCGAACCAACCGGTAACGGTCGCGAACAGGGCGTTCAGCGCGGCGATCAGGGCGATAAAGCCAATCAGCATTGCCGCAACGATAATCGCAACTTTGAAGCCTGCCAGAATGTATTCACCCAGCATTTCGAAGAAGCTCTGTCCTTCGTGCAGGTTAGACATCTGAATGTTCTCTTCGCTAGCATCCACGCGGTACGGGTTGATCAGCGACAGAACGATAAAGGTGCTGAACATGTTCAGTACCAGCGCCGCAACAACGAACTTCGGCTCCAGCATGGTCATGTAGGCGCCCACGATAGACATGGAAACGGTAGACATCGCCGTGGCCGACATGGTGTACATGCGGTTACGGGACATTTTGCCGAGGATATCTTTATAAGCGATGAAGTTTTCAGACTGGCCCAGAATCAGGGAGCTGACGGCGTTGAAAGATTCCAGTTTACCCATGCCGTTGATTTTAGACAGCACAGTACCAATCGCACGAATGATAATCGGCAGAATACGGATATGCTGCAGAATACCGATCAGCGCGGAGATGAAGACGATAGGGCAGAGCACCTTCAGGAAGAAGAAGGCCAGACCTTTATCGTTCATGCTGCCGAAGACGAAGTCGGTCCCGTTGTTCGCAAAACCAAGCAGTTTTTCGAACATTTCGGCAAAGCCGCGTACGAAGCCCAGACCAATGTCAGAGTTCAGGAAGAACCATGCCAGTAAAACTTCAATGACAAGTAATTGAATAACATAACGAATGCGAATCTGTTTGCGGTTGGTGCTGACCAGCAAGGCCAGGATCCCTACCACAACGAGCGCGAGAACAAAATGCAAGACGCGGTCCATATTTGCTCCAAACATGAGACGGGTTAAATTTTCTTGCACATTCTATGTAACATCATTAAATAAAACGAGATCTCCATCCCACTATATTTAGTTCCTGTGAGCAAACTCAAAATTAGTGATCAAAGATACATTTTTGTGATGTTAAGTAAATGTATGAAAAGTTCCCTTGTTGTACTACTCTCATCTTAAGCGTACACCAAACCCCCGCAACCTCCAGTCTGGCGATTGATTCCGGCTATCAGAGCAATCATTATCATCTTTTACAAATGAACTTGATAATCATTCGCATTCTGTTAGCCTGAAACATAGCAAAGGCTATGTTTTTGAGGCAGACCATGACAAACAGTCGCGTTGAGAGTAACACCGGTCGTGCAGCGCGCCGTATGCGGCTAGCGCTGATGGGGCCCGCATTTATTGCTGCCATCGGCTATATCGATCCCGGCAACTTTGCCACCAACATTCAGGCAGGGGCGAGCTTCGGCTATCAGTTGTTGTGGGTTGTCGTCTGGGCGAACCTGATGGCGATGCTGATTCAGGTGCTGTCCGCGAAGCTCGGCATTGCCACGGGGAAAAACCTGGCGGAGCAGATTCGCGACCATTATCCGCGCCCGGTGGTCTGGTTTTACTGGGTGCAGGCGGAAATCATCGCTATGGCAACCGATCTGGCAGAATTTATCGGTGCAGCAATCGGCTTTAAGCTGATTCTCGGCGTTTCGCTGCTGCAAGGTGCGGTGCTGACGGGGGTTGCCACCTACCTGATTCTGATGCTGCAGCGCCGTGGGCAAAAGCCGCTGGAAAAGGTGATTGGCGGCCTGCTGCTATTTGTGGCGGCGGCCTATATCGTTGAGCTGGTTTTTTCCCAGCCACAGATGGCACCGCTCGCGAAAGGGATGATTATTCCGTCGCTGCCTAACTCCGAGGCGGTGTTCCTCGCGGCGGGCGTGCTGGGTGCGACTATCATGCCGCACGTTATTTATCTGCACTCATCTCTGACTCAGCATCTGCATGGCGGTAGCGCCAAAGAGCGCTATCACGCCACGCGCTGGGATGTGGCGATCGCCATGACCATTGCCGGTTTTGTTAACCTGGCGATGATGGCGACGGCGGCAGCGGCGTTCCACTTCCACGGTCACACCGGCATTGCCGACCTTGATGAGGCGTATCTCACCCTCGAACCGTTGCTGAGCCATGCGGCAGCAACTATCTTCGGCCTGAGTCTGGTGGCGGCGGGGCTCTCCTCCACGGTGGTTGGAACGCTGGCAGGTCAGGTGGTGATGCAGGGCTTTATTCGCTTCCACATTCCGCTGTGGTTCCGTCGTGCGGTGACGATGCTGCCGTCATTTATTGTGATTCTGATGGGGCTCGACCCAACGCGTATTCTGGTGATGAGCCAGGTGCTGCTAAGCTTCGGCATCGCGCTGGCGCTGGTGCCGTTGCTGATTTTCACCAGCAATCGTCAGTTGATGGGCGAACTGGTCAACACGCTGTGGATTAAACGGATTGGCTGGGTGATTGTGGCGATTGTGGTAGCGCTGAATGGGTGGCTGCTGCTGGGAACGTTGATGTAATAAACCCGCTTGTCCGGGCTACTTTTGATGTGTAGCCCGGACGAGCGCAGCGACTCCGGGAAAGTATCAGTGATGATGCCCGTGTCCATGGCCACGACCGCGCCCACGATGATCGTCGCGGTCGCTCCAGCCTTCACGATAGCCGCGCTCATAGGCTTTGCGGTTATCCCAACCGCGGTGCCAGCCGTTATCGCGGTGATACCAGTTACGATGCCAGTAATCACGATCGCGCCAGCGACCGCCGTCCCAGTAATTACCGTAATTATCGCGATCGCCAATTTGTAATTTTACGGATGGCAGCAGGGTGATTTCACCAGCATTCGCGAACATCGGGGCCGATGCCATCAACACTGCCGCCAGAATCAGTGACCTGAACATACTTCTCTCCTATACGATCGTGGCCTGTAAGGCCTGTTAACGCAATATTACAATTCGGTAAATACCGCGATTATTGGGGTAACTCTTAAATCGTCAGGAGAGAGCACTTTTTGCTAAAGTCGCCGTTATTTTATACTGCGCAGAATACTATCGATGGTTTCGCTTTCCTCAGCGCTGAAATGCCGATTGCTCAGCATGCCCACTGCATCATCAAGCTGCGCGGTTTTGCTGGCACCAATCAACACCGACGTCACCGCCTGTTGGCGTAAAACCCACGCCAGCGCCATCTGTGATAGCTTCTGACCACGCTGCTCTGCGATAGCGTTAAGTTGGCGTACGGCTTCCAGCTTGCCGTCGGTCAACTGCTCTGGCTTCAGGAAGATGCTGCCGCTAGCGGCACGGGAGTCTGCCGGAATGCCGTGCAGGTAACGATCGGTCAGTTGCCCGCCCGCTAACGGTGAAAAGGCGATACAGCCGACGCCTTCCTGCTGGAGTACCTGAAGCAGGCCATTTTCAGGGCTTCGCTCAAGCATTGAATACTTCGGCTGGTGAATAAGACACGGTGTACCGAGGTCGTTCAGCATCGCAATAGCCTGACTTGCCAGTTCGGCTGGGTAGTTGGAAAGCCCGATGTACAGTGCCTTTCCCTGACGAACGATATGATCCAACGCACGCATGGTTTCCTGCAGCGGCGTTTCCGGGTCCGGGCGGTGGTGATAGAAAATATCGACGTACTCAAGCCCCATCCGCTTCAGACTCTGATCGAGGCTTGAAATCAGATATTTACGTGAACCCCAGTCGCCATACGGCCCGTCCCACATGGTATAACCGGCTTTGCTGGAGATAATCAGCTCATCGCGGTAAGGCAGGAAATTTTCCCGCAGGATGCGGCCAAAGTTGCTTTCAGCAGAGCCTGGAGGCGGCCCGTAGTTGTTAGCTAAGTCGAAATGGGTGATCCCAAGGTCGAACGCGTGTTGCAGCAGTTGGCGGCTGTTTTCTACTCGCGTTTCATCGCCAAAGTTGTGCCACAGCCCCAGCGAAACGGCCGGCAGCTTGAGGCCGCTATTGCCGCAGCGCTGAAACGTCATGGTCTCGTAACGCGTCGGGCTTGCCTTGTAAACCATTGTGTCCTCCAGATTATCCGGTTGTGTATACGCTTACACTAGCGAATGTCCACCGACTCGTACACTCCTGAAATCTGTAAAAATTGCTTTCCAGGGGACTTTTTGACGAAATCTGGACAGCCTTAACACTTCCTCAATACTCAAAGAATACTGACTGGAGGAGGTGCATGATGACAACGTCCTATACCGTGGCAGATTATCTGCTTGACCGCCTCGCCGACTGTGGTGTTGACCACCTGTTTGGCGTCCCCGGAGACTACAACCTCCAGTTCCTCGACCATGTTATCGCGCACCGACAGATTCGCTGGGTCGGCTGCGCGAACGAACTCAACGCCGCCTATGCCGCCGATGGTTACGCGCGGATGCAGGGCTGCGGCGCGCTGCTCACCACCTTCGGCGTCGGTGAACTGAGTGCGCTGAACGGGGTTGCAGGGAGCTTTGCTGAACACGTTCCGGTGCTGCATATTGTCGGTGCCCCCTGTACCGGTGCTCAGCAGCGACGTGAGTGTTTACACCACACGTTGGGTGATGGCAATTTCGATCGTTTTCGCCAGATGAGCGCGCCTATCTCGGTAGCGCAGGGCGTGCTGGATGCCGCTAACGCCCGCGATGAAATTGACCGCGTGCTGCGCGATATTCTGCACTACAGCCGTCCTGGCTATCTGCTGTTGCCTGCGGATGTCGCCGCGCTGCCAACCTCTCCTCCTGTAAACGCTCTCACGGCAAAACCTACGCCGGTTGACTCGACTGAACTGACCGATTTTGTTTCGCACGCCCGCGCGTTGTTGAATGACCGCAGCCGTGTCTCGCTGCTGGCCGATGTGCTTGCCCTACGCTTTGGTCTGCAATCGACGCTAAACAAATGGATGGATGCGCTACCGATCCCTCACGCGACCATGCTGATGGGCAAAGGGCTATTTAATGAGACGCATGCTGGGTTTGTGGGCACTTACAGCGGTGGAGCCAGCCAGCCGGAAACGCGAGCCGCAATAGAAGATGCGGAGGTTATTTTTTGCATCGGCACCTGTTTTACCGACACGATCACGGCGGGCTTTACCCACCAGATTCCGGCAGAAAAATCGATTGAAATCCAGCCTTTTGCCGCGCGGGTAGGGAAACGCTGGTTTAGCGGGATAGGCATGCAGGAGGCGGTGAATGCGCTTATTGCGCTGAGCCGTGACTTTTCCGCGCAGTGGCAAATTCAGCCCCCTCGGGCGCAGAAAACGACGGCGGCGGATACCGGTCAGCTAACCCAGCGCCATTTCTGGCAAACTCTGGATAAATATCTGATGCCGCACGATATTATACTGGGTGACCAGGGGACGGCGGCATTCGGGCTTGCTGACCTGACGCTCCCGCAGGGGGCCAGCCTGATCGTGCAGCCGCTGTGGGGATCGATTGGCTACACGCTGCCAGCCGCGTTTGGCGCGCAAACCTCGCAGCCGGAGCGGCGCGTGGTGCTGGTGGTGGGTGACGGGGCCGCGCAGCTGACGATTCAGGAGCTCAGCTCAATGCTGCGCGATGGGCTGAAGCCGTTGATTCTGCTGCTGAATAATGAAGGCTACACGGTCGAACGGGCGATTCATGGCCCGGAAGAGCGCTATAACGATATCAGCCTATGGAACTGGACCCAGCTGCCGCAGGCACTCAACCTGGATTGCCAGGCCGAATGCTGGAAAGTGAGCAACGTCTCGCAGCTTAGCGACGCGCTGGCGCGCGCCGCCCACCGGGACAGGCTGACCCTGCTTGAGGTGATGCTGCCGAAAATGGATATTCCGCCGCTGTTAAAAGCGGTCACCCAGGCGCTAGAGGCGCGTAACAACAGCCATTAATCCTTACGTTTGCGCGGCACCATCATTGTGGGTTTCCCCGCCAGCAGGAGCCAGGCGGGGAGCATCACGATGCAAAGCAGCGGCAGCAGCGTGGTATCAGGCACCACCACGGCAGCCATAAATAGGCTCAGCCAGGCATCGCGAGTGACCACTAACACCAGCCCCAGAATAGCGCAGGAGACGGTAATCGCCGCCGGAACGGCATCCACGTGCGCGTGCAGCATCAGCCCCAGCGCCACCGCGACAAATACCGCCGGGAAGATGCGCCCTCCTCGAAAGCCGCAGGCGGCAGCCACGACCAGCGCCGCCAGCTTGCTGAGTGCAAACAGCATATAGTCACCGGCACCGAAACTCTGCCCGACTGTTAGCCGCTGCATCTCATCCAGCCCTTTAAACAGGGTGATTGGCCCGCCAACGGTGCCGATAATCCCCAGCGCAAAACCGCCGACGCCGAGGATCAAGACCGGATGTTTTAATCGGTGCATCAGCGCGTGCAGATGCGGCAGGCACCAGACGGCGACCATACCGACGGCGATAGCAAAGACGGCGACAATCGCCCCGCTGAAAATATCGACGATGCGCAGCGTCTGGTAATGCTCAATCGGCAGTGAAAACTGCGGATGAAAGAATACGCCGGTGGTTAATGCCCCGGCGGCGGCGGCCAGCAGCGGCGCAAACAGGCGGTCCCACAGCGGTGATTCGTTATTGCTGGTTAGCGTCTGGGTGAAAATCAGCGCGGCGGCAACCGGAGTGCCAAACAGTGCGCCGATGGTGCCCGCTGCGGCGAGAATGGTCCAGTCCAGCGAGCTGACACGCGGGAAGAAGCGTGCGCCCAGCGCAACCGCCAGCGCGATGTTCACCGACATAATCGGGTGCTCAGGGCCGAGGCTAACGCCGCCCGCCAGGCCGATAATTAACGCAATGACCAGCCCCGGTAGATGTGAAGGGGGAACTGCCGCGCCAATTAACGGTTCGCTGGCCGGATCCGGCCCGGCATGACCGGGGCTATAGCGAATGACCAGACCGACGGCGATGCCGGTCAGGGTCAGCATCAGGATTATCCAAAAAGGGGAGTCAAAGGCCACGCCGAACGTCGCGGGCAGATTGCGCCACAGCAGATGTTGCAGCACGGCGGCAATTTTCATCACCACAATTAAAAGCAGGCTCGAGGCGATACCGATCAGCACCGCGGGAATAGAGAGCAACAACATCGTTCTGGCTCGCGGGTGGAGCATGTTTTTATCCTTTTGACTGAATGCTGAGGTTACTTTGCATTTTCCGGCGTTTACGTTCAGCGCAAATGATGCTGAAACGATACGGCGCGATAGCGCATCCGGCCTTTGCATCTGATAAGAATGAGGCAAAAAATGTGACCGGGATCGATAATCCTGGGGTGCTCACACAAACGTCATTGTCGTGAAAGCGCCTTGAATTTACAGTGTGACAAAGATTTATTCTGACTTTAGCGGAGCCGTAACGGAATGACAAAGTTTGCTTTAGTGGGTGATGTTGGGGGCACCAATGCGCGTCTGGCATTGTGCGATTTAGCCAGCGGTGAAATTTCGCAGGCGAAAACCTATTCCGGCCTGGATTATCCAAGCCTGGAAGCCGTTGTCCGCGTCTATCTCGACGAGCATAACGTGTCGGTCGAAGACGGCTGTATCGCGATTGCCTGCCCGATTACCGGTGACTGGGTGGCGATGACCAACCACACCTGGCAGTTCTCCATTGCGGAAATGAAGAAAAACCTCGGTTTCTCGCATCTGGAAATTATCAACGACTTCACCGCGGTCTCCATGGCGATTCCGATGCTGAAAAAAGAACATCTGATCCAGTTCGGCGGCACCGAGCCGGTTGAAGGCAAACCGATCGCCGTTTACGGCGCGGGCACCGGCCTTGGCGTGGCGCATCTGGTTCACGTCGACAAGCGCTGGGTCAGCCTGCCGGGCGAAGGCGGCCACGTTGACTTCGCGCCGAACAGCGAAGAAGAGGGGATTATCCTTGAAGTGCTGCGCGAAGAAATTGGCCACGTTTCCGCCGAGCGCGTGCTCTCCGGCCCTGGCCTTATCAACCTCTATCGGGCCATTGTGAAGTCCGACAACCGCGTGCCGGAAAACTACAAGCCGAAGGATATTACCGAACGCGCGCTGGCTGATACCTGCACCGACTGCCGCCGCGCGCTGTCACTGTTCTGCGTCATCATGGGCCGCTTTGGCGGCGACCTGGCGTTAACCCTGGGCACCTTTGGCGGCGTCTATATCGCTGGTGGCATCGTGCCGCGCTTCCTCGAGTTCTTCAAAGCCTCCGGCTTCCGCGGCGGGTTTGAAGATAAGGGCCGCTTTAAAGATTACGTTCACCCAATCCCGGTCTACCTGATTGTCCACGACAATCCGGGGCTGCTGGGTTCCGGTGCGCACCTGCGTCAAACGCTGGGCCAGGTACTGTAATCCCCGGCCCTATAAGACCAAAAACCGCGTTAATCGCGGTTTTTTTATTTCTATGCCAGAGGCGGTTTTCGGCCCAGAATCTCTTTACGGATGATCTCGGCCCCCGCGTTCAATGCCTTGAGCTTGCCACGTGCTACCTGGCGAGGCAGTGGCGCCATGCCGCAGTTGGTTGACGGGTAGAGGTTCTCTGCATCGACAAACTGCAGGGCTTTTCGCAGCGTGTTGGCTACTTCTTCAGGCGTTTCAATCGCATGGTTTGCCACGTCAATGGCCCCAACCATTACCTTTTTACCGCGAATCAGCTCCAGCAGATCCATCGGTACGCGAGAGTTATGGCACTCCAGCGAGATAATATCGATATTCGACGACTGCAGTTTCGGGAACGCTTCTTCGTACTGACGCCACTCTGAACCCAGCGTCTTTTTCCAGTCGGTGTTGGCTTTAATGCCGTAGCCGTAGCAGATATGTACCGCAGTTTCGCATTTCAGCCCTTCAACGGCGCGCTCTAAGGCGGCGATGCCCCAGTCGTTGACCTCATCAAAGAAGACGTTAAACGCCGGTTCATCGAACTGAATGATATCCACACCAGCGGCTTCTAATTCACGGGCTTCCTGGTTAAGGATTTTGGCAAATTCCCACGCCAGCTTTTCGCGGCTTTTATAGTGGTTGTCGTACAGCGTATCAATCATGGTCATTGGCCCCGGCAGCGCCCACTTGATAGGCTGCTTAGTGAGCTGACGCAGGTAGCGTGCGTCTTCAACAAAGACCGGTTTCTGACGCGCCACTTCACCCACCACCGTCGGTACGCTGGCATCGTAGCGATTACGAATTTTCACGATCTCGCGTTTTTCAAAATCGACGCCGCTCAGGTGCTCAATAAAGGTAGTAACGAAGTGCTGGCGGGTCTGCTCGCCGTCGCTGACGATATCGATACCGGCCAGCAGCTGTTCCTGCAGGGAAAGACGCAGCGCATCCTTCTTCCCTTCAATTAACTCGTCGTTCTGCAGTTTCCACGGAGACCATAGCGTCTCGGGCTGCGCCAGCCAAGAAGGTTTTGGCAGGCTGCCGGCGGTGGAGGTAGGGAGCAATGTTTTCATAGTCGATAACCTGGTTTTTTCGTTAATCAAAGAGCGTAGCTTGCGGACCATTGCTCAAGAATGTTCTGGTAAGGCTTAATAAAGTGCTCTTCGGTAAATTTGCCCTGCTCAATCGCTAACCGGCTACGCTCTTCGCGGTCGTAAACAATTTTGGTTAATGAGTGATCCTGCTGGTTCAGATCTGGCTGATAGCACAGGCCTGCCGCTGAGTTGGCATTGTAAATTTCCGGGCGATAAATCTTCTGGAACGTCTCCATGGTGCTGATGGTGCTGATAAGCTCCAGGCTGGTGTAATCCGCCAGCAGGTCACCGGAGAAGAAGAAGGCCAGCGGTGCGACGCTGTTTTTCGGCATGAAATAGCGCACCTTCAGGCCCATCTTGCCGAAGTACTGCTCGGTCAGCGACGCGCTGCTCGGCTGATATTCAATCCCCAGCACCGGATGTTCGTTACCGGTACGGCGGTAGATGTCTTTGCTGGACACGCTCAGGCAGATGACCGGCGCTTTTTTAAAGTTCGCTTTGTACTCTGCGGAGTGGGCAAACAGCTTAAAGATATTGCCGTGCAGGTCGCCGAAGGTATCCGGGATGTTAAATTCTGTACGGTTTTTATTATGTTCTAACAGCAGCACGCTGAAGTCATAATCCCGCACGTAGGACGAGAAGTTATTGCCGACAATCCCTTCGATACGCTCGTTGGTCTGCTTATCAACAATATGCGTTTTCAAAATTTCGATGGCCGGGAAGGCGTTTGTTTTCCCGTCCGCATCGATATTCATTTCGACGGAAATAATTTCCAGCTCAACGGCATAGCGATCGCCTTTCGGGTTATCCCAATGCGCTAAGGTATTGAAGCGGTTATCAATCATCTTCAGCGTATTGCGCAGGTTCTCCTGACGATTTTCCCCACGCGCCAGGTTCGCGAAGTTGGTGGTAATACGCGTATTTTCCGCCGGGTTATAGTTCTCGTCGAAACGGCTGCTTTTAATCGTAAAGGTAAAGTCTTTGTTCATCGCGTCTTGCATCCCGAGTGCTGAAATGAAAATTAAAATCACGTCCTGGTACCCAGAGTTTGTGCTCTGGTTTGCTCATTCAGCAGTCTTAATGTTGCCGATAAGTTAATGTTGATAATTTATGCCAGAGGCGGTGGAAGAGGGAAAGCGACTTAATTTCATTGCAACATGAGAGAAGTTCATAGTGCTGAAGCAGGGGATGCTGAGAAGGTGAATAAAATTCATTTATGATAAAAGGGTAACGACACTCTGATGGAGCAAAAATGAGAACGCAGAAACGATGCATGGGGCACGTGGCTATTGTGGTCGATGATTACGACCGCGCCATTGAGTACTACACCGACAAACTGGGCTTTACGCTGGTTGAAGATACGCCGCAGCCGGGAAAACGGTGGGTGGTGGTCTCGCCAAACCCGGAAAGCGACTGTAATTTGCTGCTGGCGCGTGCCTCGAACGAGCGGCAGGAGAGCTTTATCGGTAACCAGTGCGGTGGGCGGGTGTTTCTGTTCCTGCAAACCGATGATTTCTGGCGTGATTACCACGCCATGAAGGCGAAAGGTGTCACGTTCTGCGAGGAACCGCGAGAAGAAGAATACGGCACGGTGGTTGTCTTCGAAGACCTCTACGGTAACCGCTGGGATCTTTATCAGAACAAGTAACCCTGGCCTTTTGGGTATAATACGCGTTTGATACGTTAAATAACCTTGTACTGACGACGATGAATCTCAATCGCTTTTGTTATTTACTGCTGGTGCTGGTGGCTATTGCCAGCATTTTTACCCCCTATCCGGTTGTGGCGTGGTTCCTGCTGGCTAATGTTCTGACGCTGGTGATTTACGGTGCCGATAAACTGGCGGCTCGTCAGGGCTGGCGTAGAGTGCCGGAGGCCACGCTGCTAACGTTTGGCGTGGTGGGCGGTTGGCCTGGCGCGCTGGTGGGGCAGCAGGTTTTTCGCCATAAAACGCAAAAACAGCCGTTTAAAACCTATTTTATTATCAGTGTGATAGTGAACATCGCGGCGATGATCGCGGTGTATCTGCTGCTGAATAAGGGAGGGGTATGAACCTCTATCTCATTGACCAGAAGGGCGGTTTAACGCTGCAGCAAGGCGTCAGCGTTGTGGTTGAGTTCGATAACGGCAAGACGCTTGAACTGGCAGAAAGCCAGCAGCCGTTACCGGCGGAAATTCCAGATGGTATCCATATCTGGGGCGGGCGGATGCCCTCTGCCTCCTCGACGGAGACCGCGTTTTCAACGCTGAACGTCATGCCGGTGGCATCGAATGGCGTGATTATCTCCCCGCATCATGAAAATAATTCCACTTCGGGCGTCGGTATTGTGCTGTTTATTGCCGGCGCTGATGGTGCCCTGCACCAGGTGAAAGAGAACAAGCTACTGATCGCACTTAACAACGGCAAAACGGTGGAAGTCATGGCTGACTATGCCAACAAAGGCCTGCTTATCTGGGGTGGGCGCGAACCGATTGCCGGGCTGCCGCTGGAAGAGGCTCGAAAACGAACCGAAAGCCTGGGGCTCTTCCCGCTAGCCAGCAATGTTGTTCATCTCTTTCCCTATCAATTGGCATAGCGCTTCTGAGGCGAATTGCCGGACGGTTGCGTAAACACTTTATCCGGCCATCGCTCATGACATCATGAATTAGCGTCGCTATCGGCATGTGGTTTATCCGGCGTCGATGTGGCATTTTTTTCACGTAACAGCCGCTGCATCCGGTTGTGCTGCCATTGGGCAATGCGCTCCCGGAGGACAAAGGTTCTCAGTCCGCGAAAGGCGATAAGTGAACCCCAGATTAGGGTCACTATCAGTGACCAATAGCTGCCAGGCGAGTAAAAGTAGTTCACCGCCATCAGCCCGGCGCAGACCAGTGTGGCAATGGTCAAAGTGCGGTAGAAGCGTGTCTCCTCTTGTACGCGCTGTCTGGCATCGTGGATTCGCGTATCCAGCGCCTCACTTGCCGCCTCCGTCTCTTCCGAAAGCGCCGAGACCGTAACGTTAAATACCGAGGCCAATGCGCTGATGGTTTCCAGCCCCGGCGTGTGCCCATTTTCAATGCGCTGTATCGTTCTCACCGACAGAGAGGCCAGCTGCGCCAACTGCTCCTGTGACCATGCATTTTTGAGCCGGTAGGCTTTAATTTTTTCACTCGTACTCATTGCTGTTGCCTCGTAGATATGGGATAGGAACAGTCTTGCACATCTTTTCTCATAGCGGCACGACAGGCAGGCGACACCAACCTGACAGGAGCCCGACACCTCATTTAGGGTAGTTTTTTAAACCCATGAGGCACAGGTAAAATTCGCTATACCGTCCAGGATAACGGATGATAAAAGCATTAACGTACAGAGATAATTAAAAAGGGATAGTGCTGTGTTGAAAAAGTTGGTCACCGGGCAACTGAGTTTGCCAATGACGTTTTGGGGATGGGGATTTTGTGGCGGGCTGGTTTTGGGCCTGATTGGCCTTGCGGGCATTCATACCACCCATGCCGCGCTGGTTCCGTTGTCTTACCTTTTAAAAATCGTTCTGTTTTGTGCCGTACTGTCCGGCGTGACGTTTATTCTGCGTAGAAAAATAACGGTGTTCGGGAGCCTGGCTTTTCTGGTGCTTCTGGCTCAGGTCATCCTCAACATCATCATGTTTATCGGACTCTATTCATTATTATTTATCTGGTAGCGCCATTCTCGTTTTCGTCGACGTCTCGCTTTATATCGCTAAGGGTAAACTGCTCGGCGTTGATACCATTATTTACGTCAGCCGGATAAGGAGGCATGCGCGTGTGCGGGAGGCTTAAAGGCGAGAAAGTGACCTGGGAGAAACCGCTACTATGCTGCCTTTACAAGCTGTAGCTGAGGATAGCGTTCCAGCCATCTTTTTATCGCAACCCGCTCTCTGAAAACGGCGAGCTTATCCCGCTCAAACGGGGGCGTCGGCCTGAGACGGAGTCCAAAGAGGTCGTGAAGCCCATAAGGGGCGATACTCTCAATAAGACCTGAAGATGCGATTCTGACGGCCACCGCCGTCGCGGTTTCGGGCCAGAAGCTCAGCGCATGCTCCGTTGAGTCATAGGGGGAGTTGCCGTTATGGTGATGCATTCTGGCCTGATTCTTCACTGACCAGTCAAATGCTGATGTCAGTTGCCGAAGCTTTTCTTCCAGGCGTCGATCCTCATCCGGGCTGCACTGATTTTCATCGAAGAATACCACATCCACATCGCCTGCTACGGGGCGTGGGCTAAACCCATGAAGGTGATCCCACACTGCTTCCCGCACAAATCCGGCGCCGATCCAGCCGTCCCTGAGCCCTAGGGTTTGCACAGCATGAAGCGCCTGCATTCTGCCAGGGTCGGCAAGCAAAAGTCTCTGTAAGGTCTCCTGGTAGGGCATCGCTTTCATCTACAGAATATCCGTTTAATGTCGCCCGTCCCCGAGCTAGAGATGCATGATCTGGCGAAACTCTTTCACCTTGCTGCGGCTCACCGGCACCTGAAACTCCAGGTCGCGCAGGCGCAGAATGTAGGTGTTATTAAACCATGGCTCTATCTCGCGAATTTTATTCAGGTTGACGCAAAAGGAGCGGTGGCAGCGGAAAAACTGGCTGGCCGGCAGCCTGGCGCAAAACTCGGTGATGTTCATCGGCATCACGTACGACTCGCGGCGGGTATAGACAAACGTCATCTTCTCGTGCGCTTCGGCGTAGTAGATGTCGTTTACCGGCGTCACAATGATGCGTTCGTCTTTAATCAGGTTGATGGTGTCATTTTCGCGCGGCGCGCTGCTGGCCACGCTGACGCTACCTGCCTGCTGCTGTTGCCAGCTGGCTTCCAGCTTTTGCAGCATGGTGACGATGCGTGATTCCTGATACGGCTTCAGAATGTAGTCGAATGCTTCCAGCTCAAAGGCTTCCACCGCATGCTCTTTCCATGCGGTGATAAAGACGATAAACGGCTTATGGGCAAACTGGCTGATGTTCTGCGCCAGCAGTACGCCGTCCAGAGATGGAATGTTGATGTCGAGGAAAATGGCATCCACTTTGTTGTGCTGCAAAAATTTCAGCACGTCGAGCCCGTCGTCAAACGTTCCGACAATCTCCATCTGGCTATGCTGCTGAATCAGCCAGGTCAGCTCCTGCTGTGCCAGGAATTCATCTTCGACAATGATGACTTTCATGTAAACTCCGGGTTAGGGCAATAACGTGGCGGCGACCGGCACGGGCGTACGCTGGTTAGGAATATAGAACGACATTTCCGTGCCTGGCTCCAGACGGCGAATATGCAACCCTTCGCCGTACAGCAGTTTGACGCGGTGGTGCACGTTGAGCAGGCCTATCTTATTCCCCGGCATTTCGTTGGCTTCAACCCGCGCAATGACCAGCGGGTCGATACCCGGCCCGGTATCGCGCACGCCAATGCGCACGCGGTTACCAGACTCCGTTACGCTGATGGTAACCACGCCTTTCCCCTTGCTGCGCTGAATGCCGTGCACGATGGCGTTTTCCACCAACGGCTGGATCAGTAGGCTAGGGATCAGGCAGTTCACCTCATCGTCAATATCATAAATGACCGTGAGCTTATCGCCGAAACGCGCCTGTTCGATGGCGATATAGTCTTTAATCTGGTACAGCTCTTTGCGAATATCAATCTGCTCATCATCTTTTAATTCAATGTTATAGCGCAGGTAGCGCGAGAGATTGAAAATCAGCTGCCGGGCGGTATCCGGGTTCATGCGAATCGATGAAGAAATCGCATTCAGGGCGTTAAACAGGAAATGGGGATTGATCTTACTTTGTAACGCGCGCAGCTCTGCCTTATTTGCCATTTCCCGCAGCTGTTCGGCGCGAGACACTTCCAGTTGGGTAGAGATGATTTGCGATAACCCTATCGCCATCTCCTGCAGCGAGGAGGTGATCTGGTGCGCGTGGCAGTAGTAAATTTTTAGCGTGCCGGTGACGACCCCTTTCTCGGAAAGTGGGATCACCAGCATCGAGTGAATTTCTGGGGTACGATAGGCTTCATCATTGTTTTTAATGATGATTTCGTTGTTGTTGATCGCCTGTTTGGTGGTGGGGCTGATGGCGTCATCGTTATTGTGGTAGTTATCTTCTCCCACGCCGACGTAGGCCAGTACCCGGTCGGTATTGGTGATCGCTACCGCATCGGCGTGAATATCCTGACGAATGATGTCGCAAATTTGACGTAGCGTATCGCTGTTTATCTGGCGAAACAGCGGCAGCGTTTTGTTGGCGATATCCAGCGCCAGCTTGGCCTGGCGCGCGGCGCTGGCCTCTTTTTCCCCCTCAACGCTCTGTACCAGCAGAACGATAAAGCCGATGCAGACGCTGCCGGCAATCATTGGGATACCTATTTTTGACACGATATCCACGCCCAGTGCGATATTCGGCGCCCAGACGATTACCAGAATCATGGTCAGCGTTTCGCACAGCATCCCGCCAAGAATACCGATTTTCCAGTGTAGCTCTTTTGGCACCCGGCGGTTAATCAGGCCGGAGAGGATCCCGGCAATAATGCTGGTAATAAAACATGGCACCGCGGTGACGCCACCGGCATCAATCAGGTAGCGGTGGATCCCAGCGATAATCCCCACAATACCGCCTACCCAAGGGCCAAACAGGATCCCGCCCGACATCACTGCGATGATCCGCACGTTCACCAGCGACCCTTCCACCGGCACGCCGGACCAGGTACTGAAGATAGCGAACATCGAGAAAATGACCGTGACCGCCAGCAGCTCTTTCGGGGTATGCGCTGATTTGTGCAGCAGTTCGCGGAACAGACGGATGCGAATCAGGAAAAAAAGACAGATCAGCATTAATGCGGCCCGGTCATAGACCGCGAGCAGCATATTGAGTATTTCGTGCATGGGGGAGCGCCGAATGTTTTCAGGAAAGCGCTTATGATAAGAAACCCGGCGGCGGATGACCAGCGGTACGCATGAATAGGGATAAACCCTGTTTTTAAAAGGGGATTGATAGAGAAAACGAATCACCGAGGTGAGATCATAAATTTTCGACCGATCAGTACAACTCCAATGAAAATAACTAGATAATATATTGTTATATCTGTGTTTTAATTTTACTGGTTTTGACCACTAGTGATTAATTTCCATTCGTAGGCCTTCCCCTTTTCGCTGCGGAAATATTTTTTTACCTGCCCCCTCGACAGCGCCAATTTTTTCAGGTTATTTTCTAGTCATGCCACATCGGTGGCAGCGTCGCTCGAACGGTTCGGGCGCTAACGTAAATCTGAGGAACCTATGGCTGACTCCAGTCCTGAACGCCGTTTTACGCGTATCGATCGCTTACCCCCTTATGTTTTTAACATTACCGCTGAACTGAAAATGGCTGCGCGTCGGCGCGGCGAAGATATTATCGATTTCAGCATGGGGAACCCGGACGGCGCGACGCCGCCGCACATCGTCGAAAAACTCTGTACCGTGGCTCAACGCCCGGACACTCACGGCTACTCTACCTCACGCGGTATCCCACGCCTGCGCCGGGCGATCTCTCGCTGGTATCAGGATCGCTACAACGTCGAGATTGACCCGGAAAGCGAAGCGATTGTGACCATTGGTTCAAAAGAGGGGCTGGCGCACCTGATGCTGGCGACGCTCGATCACGGCGATACCGTACTGGTGCCGAACCCGAGTTACCCGATCCACATTTACGGCGCGGTAATTGCCGGAGCCCAGGTACGCTCCGTACCGCTGGTGGAAGGGGTCGATTTCTTTAACGAGCTGGAGCGGGCGATTCGCGAAAGCTATCCGAAGCCGAAGATGATGATCTTAGGTTTCCCGTCTAACCCGACCGCGCAGTGCGTCGAGCTGGAATTCTTTGAAAAAGTGGTCGCGCTGGCTAAACGTTACGACGTGCTGGTGGTGCATGACCTGGCCTATGCCGATATCGTCTACGATGGTTGGAAAGCGCCGTCGATTATGGAAGTTCCCGGTGCTCGCGACGTGGCGGTCGAGTTCTTCACGCTGTCGAAAAGCTACAACATGGCGGGCTGGCGTATTGGCTTTATGGTGGGTAATAAAACCCTGGTCAATGCCCTGGCGCGTATTAAGAGCTACCACGACTACGGTACCTTCACTCCGCTACAGGTTGCAGCGATTGCCGCGCTGGAAGGGGATCAACAGTGCGTGCACGATATCGCCGCGCAGTACAAGCGCCGCCGCGACGTGCTGGTGAAAGGGCTGCATGAGGCGGGCTGGATGGTCGACATGCCGAAAGCATCGATGTACGTGTGGGCTAAAATACCCGAGCAGTACGCCCATATGGGCTCGCTGGAGTTCGCCAAGAAGATGCTGCAGGATGCGAAGGTTTGCGTGTCGCCGGGCATCGGCTTTGGTGACTATGGCGATACCCATGTGCGCTTTGCGCTGATTGAAAACCGTGACCGTATTCGCCAGGCCATTCGCGGCATCAAAGCGATGTTCCGCGCCGACGGCCTGCTGCCGTCAGAGGGTAAATCAGCGGGCTGATCGCTTCATCCCCAGAAAAGCAAACAGGAGCCAATTGGCTCCTGTTTTTTTTGCTTTTTATTGGCTAGATCATCAGGGCGAACGTGCCGGCAAAAACGATGACCATAAAGGAAATGCCCATAAAGAAATATTTCACGACTCATCTCTCCGCGTAATTTTTTCTACGCACTTATGACCGGGTGGTACTGCGAGTTGATATCAACCGACAGAAAAATCTGACTGACTTTTCGCGACTGGCATCACCTCAGAATTCTGTGCATTTGTGCTCCAGATGGCGCTAATGTACGCCTAAAGATGAGGGGAAACAAGAGGGATTTTTTTATTAATTTTTAGTTACTTACGAGTGTCGTGATTCGGCGACACTTTAATTTCATACGGTAATAAATTCCATTCTGGCGACGTTTCGTTTACCGCTTTCTGCTCGCTTAAACCCCATTGATTTAAAGGCTAATTTTGTGACGAATGTCGGATAATCATCGTTCTTCGCCTGAGCCCTTTATTGGCAGGATGGCGAAATAGAATGTGCCCTCTGACGCGGATATTGAACATGCGGCTACGGATCGGCAAAAAACGGGCCGTTTTGTTTTTACTTTTTGTTTTTTCAATGAATACTGAATGGACGAGGGATAATACTGACAGAGGATTTTCTATGATGACCCTGGGCGTTCGCCGGACAATGTTAATGATGATGGCCACTCTTCCGCTACTGCTTGGCAGTACGGCACTGTACGCCGGGACCAGCAGCGTGCAGCAAAAGCTGGAAGCGTTGGAGAAAAGCACGGGCGGACGGCTGGGTGTGGCGCTGATTAACACCGCTGATGATTCGCAAATTGTCTATCGCGCAGACGAGCGCTTTGCGATGTGCAGCACCAGTAAGGTGATGGCGGCAGCGGCGGTGCTCAAGCAGAGCGAAAGTGATAAGACGCTTTTAAATCAGCGTGTTGAAATTAAGAAGAGCGATCTGATTAACTACAATCCGATAGCCGAAAAGCACGTTAACGGCACCATGACGCTGGCGGAACTTAGCGCGGCGGCGCTGCAGTACAGCGACAATACCGCCATGAATAAGCTGATTGCGCATCTTGGCGGCCCGGATAAAGTCACTGCCTTTGCCCGTTCGCTGGGGGATGAAACCTTCCGTCTCGACCGAACCGAACCAACGCTCAATACTGCTATCCCTGGCGACCCGCGCGATACCACCACGCCGTTGGCGATGGCGCAGACGCTGCGTAATCTGACGCTGGGTAAAGCGCTGGCGGAAACCCAGCGGGCGCAACTGGTGACGTGGCTTAAGGGCAACACTACCGGCAGCGCGAGCATTCAGGCGGGCCTGCCAACATCATGGGTGGTGGGAGATAAAACCGGCAGCGGGGATTATGGTACGACCAACGATATCGCCGTTATCTGGCCGGAAGACCATGCGCCGCTGATTCTGGTGACCTACTTTACCCAGCCTGAGCAGAAGGCGGAAAGTCGCCGCGATGTACTGGCCGCTGCGGCAAAAATCGTTACCCAAGGGCTTTAGCGTCAGTGGTTAAAAACGCCCCGCGCAGGATGGCGGGGCATTGAGGACACTCAGCGGGCTGGCGCGCTGTCACCAACCTGAGCCATGGCATACCACGCCATCAATTCAGCGGTTCCCGCTTCTCCTTCAGCCTGAGACCACGGCGCGTAGTCTTCTTCAGCGACAGGCTGATACGCGCCCTGTTTCACTTCAAAAATCACGCCGCCGTTGTCCAGCGACAGCACGGCATGCCAGGTGCCCGCCGCCATTTCCAGTACGGTGCAGCTTTCTCCCAGTACCGCCCGGTGAGTTACCGTTCCCTGTTCGTCAAAATTCAGCACCACAAAACGTCCGCTGAGTGGCAGCAGTAGCTCAAAGGTATGCGGATGGCGGTGTGGGCGCACGTAGGTACCTGGCTCCATCGCAATCGCCAGACGCTGAACCGGATCGCTTAGCTCAGGATGGAAATTACGGTGCGCGCGCAGTCGTGGAGATTGAGCGGCAGCGGCGCTCTGCTGTTGCATATCGTTACAGGTGATCTGTTTCATCCTGACGGCCTTGTTTATACGGGAAAATGTGGTCGCCAGATTGCCAGAACTTACCGGGCAAGTGAAGCCTGTGGCTTGTGTCTTATGCCGCTAAAGGTCATAGTTGCATAGTTGTTATTTAATTTATGAATGATTGTTATGTGAGAGAGTCGCCCATGGAGACATACCTGAAGAAGATGAAAGGCGAGTGGCTGTTGCTGCTTAAGCAGACCGAACCTCACATACGGACGCTGGCCGCAGAGATTGCCGCCGCAAATGCGCATGCGCTGTGCGCTGAATTTTATAAAGTGGTGCTGGCCGACCCTCACGCTGAAGAGTTCCTTAGCAATGAGCAGGTGGAAAAACAGCTCAAGAGCGCGCTGGAGAAGTGGATTATCGATATTCTCTCCTGCAAAGAGGAGGACATCGACCGCCTGATTGAAGCCCAGCATACCGTTGCGGAAGTGCACGCGCGGATCGGTATTCCGGTTGAACTGGTGGAGATGGGATTTCGGGTACTGAAGAAAATCCTCTATCCCGCCATTATTTACAGCTCGCAGGAGGCGGCCGATAAGCTGCAGATCTACCACTTCGCTATCAACAGTATTGACCTGGCGATGGAGGTCATGTCGCGGGCATTTTCCTTCAGTGAAAGCAGCCTATCGAAAGAGGATGAGAACTACCGAATCTTCTCGCTGCTGGAGAATGCCGAAGAGGAGAAAGAGCGGCAAATCGCCACGTTGCTGACCTGGGAGCTCGATATTATCTATAAAGTCGTGCTGGATTCGGATCTCGGCAACAGCATGCCGCTCAGCCAGTCGGACTTTGGCCTGTGGTTTAACCATAAGGGACGTCATTACTTCAGCGGTATTGCCGAAGTGGGCCATATTTCCCGACTGATGCAGGATTTCGATGGTGTTATCCACGTCCAGAGCGCGGGAGATAAATCGCTCGGCAACAAAGCCCAGCGTAATAAGTTTCTGATCCAGCTTAGAAGTACGGTGTCGCAGATCCTGACTCTGCTCCGTGAGCTGTTTGAAGAGGTTTCTCGCCATGAGGTAGGGATGGACGTGCTGACGAAACTGCTCAACCGCCGTTTTCTGCCAACCATTTTTAAACGTGAAATCGCCCACGCTAACCGGGTTGGCACGCCGCTGTCTATTCTGGTGATTGATGTCGATAAGTTTAAGAAAATTAATGATACCTGGGGTCATAACACCGGCGATGATATTTTGCGTCGGGTGTCTCAGGTCTTTTATGACAACGTGCGCAGCAGCGATTACGTGTTCCGCTACGGCGGTGATGAATTTATTATCGTCCTCACCGAAGCTTCCCCGGTTGATACACTGCGCACCGCCGAACGTATCCGCAGTCGGGTTGAGAAAACCAAAGTGAAGGCACCGGACGGTAATGATATCCCGCTGTCGCTGTCGATCGGGGCGGCGATGTTTAACGGTCACCCGGACTATGAACGGCTGATCCAACTGGCGGATGAAGCGCTTTATATCGCCAAAAAACGTGGTAGGAACTGCGTCGAGATGTGGAAAGCCGCCCAGTAAACGGTCGGTTTCGCCATCGTACTGCTTTTACCCTCACTCCCTGAAACCGTCAGGAGAACGTCTTCTGACGGTTAATCCCCAGTCTATTCCCCTCTGTTTTCGCGTCGCTACCTGGTGTTACTGCCCGCACGTCATGCCGATTTTTGATGTCTCTATCAGGCATAAGAGGGATGTTTTAAATCATAAGTAAAATTTATATATTTCTTAATTTTTTAGTGATTTATTAAGCGATGTAACGATCTTGATATATATGTGATGCAATTGTGTTTCTTTTCCTGGGGAGAGGGAAATGAATAAAAAATCAATGCGTTTGCTCGTCGCGGGTTTTACCGGCAGCGCCGGTCTCTTTACGGTTCCAACCGCGTTTGCGGATTGCTCTACTTCAAGCGCTACCTCTGTGACGTGCTCCGGCACCATCACGTCATCTCAGCGTTTTGATTCTGCGGGACAAAATATCAATATTACGCAAGGAACGACGATAACCACCTCTGGTCAACTGTATGCCGCGTACTTCTCAAGCATGGGGGGCACTCTTCAAAACAACGGCAGCATCATCTCGACCGATGGCGATGCGGTTCAATATCACACCACCGGTGGGGCGACGCTCGGAAATGCGGGGACGATAACCACCTCTGGTGATTGGTCTGATGCCATTGATATAAGCGAAGTTAGAAACAGCTCGCTAAACAATAGCGGTACGCTGGCAACGACGGGGGCGAACAGCCACGGTATCAATATTGGCGCTGACACTCGTCAGCCATCGCTGAACAATAGCGGTAATATCGTGACGACCGGAGACACCGCGAACGGTATTAATGTGCTGTATAGCAATGACGGTACGATAGTTAACCAGGGGAATATTACGGCCAGCGGGGCCGGAAGTAACGGCATTTATCTGGGCGACCAGGTCACTAACTACACTCTGCAGAATGCGGCGAATGGCGTTATCTATTCATCGGCGGGCAACGGCATCACTACGCGCGATGGCGCAACGGTCAATTCGATCATCAACGATGGCATTATTGATGCGGGCGTTGCTGGTATCTCGCTGGGTGGCACCTCGCGGATTATCACGTTGAAGAATAATGGCTATATCATCGGTGCGGGTACCGGTGACGCCATTGTAGTAACGGACAGCGCTTTCCTTGGACAGTTGACGAATACCGGTATTATTGGCGCATTGGATGGCGATGCTATTCGCGTCGATGGCGCAGCCGTCATTAGCGATGGGGTGAAAAACCAGGGAGCGATTGTCGGCAGGATCAACGCCCCAAATACTAATCTGCATAACTACGGCATCGTTGAACTGCTCAGTACCAGCGCGCCGTCGGTGGTCAAAGACTACTCGCAGACCGCTACTGGCGTGCTGGGTCTACAGGCCGACAGTTCGACCAGCTACGGCCAATTACAGGCCACGGGTGATGCTACGCTCAACGGACGGGTGGTGGTCGCAACGCGCGGCAGTACGAGCTTTACCGACGGTGATGAACTGACGAACGTAGTGACGGCGGCCAGTATTACCGGCACGCCTTCCGCGGTGCTGGATGACTCGCTCCGTTACCAGTTTGTGCAAGAACTGACCGGGACCACCTACTCGTTGAAAATAGTCGATACCAATCTGACGACGGTATCCAATACTATCGCGACGACCAAAAGCAACGATTCGCTGACGGGCGTAGGGACGGTTGTTGATACGATTATCAACAACAATAACGCTTCCCAGGCGACAGCCTGTACAGGCGCGCTCGCCAGTACCGTTTGTGCCATTACTTCATCGTTTAATGCCGGGCAGGTGCGCAAAAACGTGGTTCAGCTTGCTCCGCTGATGGATGGCAGCATGCCGTATATCGCGCTTAATAATTTGCGTGCGTTTGGTGATATCGTCAGCAGCCGTCAGGATTCAGTGCGTGGGCAGGGCTACCTCAGCGAGTTTAATCCGGAGAAATATCTGTGGATCCGCCCGGTGGGGCGTTGGGATAGCCAGTCCACTCGTGGCGATTACGCAGGCTACAACGCAGATACGCGCGGCATTGCCATCGGGGCCGATGGGCTAGTTTATGACCGTACCCGGCTTGGTTTAGCGCTGGGAATGAGCCGTACGGATGTTAACGATACGTCCGATGATATCCGTCATGATGCGCGGGTTGATAGCTGGAATATGCTGGTCTATGGCGGCTATGACTTTACGCCGGACACTGGGCTGACGTGGCAAACCGGGCTGGGGCGCAATACCACTAAAGGTAATCGATACCTGAATATTGAGAACCCGGCGGACGGTAGTTCGGTGTTTAACGGCGTGGCGCACTCAGACTATAACAGCGATACCTTCCAGGCGGGTTTGGGGCTGCAAAGCGCATTCCATCCGACGAACGAGGTGACGTTAACGCCTGAGGTGCGCACCGACTACTATCGGGTGAAGGATGATGGCTATCAGGAGTCCGGTGCTGATGACGTTGGTCTGAAGGTGGATGGTGCCACTACCGAAGCGTTAATTGTCTCCAGTAAGCTAAAGGCCGGGCTGCAACTCTCTGATATTGTGAATGTTCACGGCTATATCGGTGCAGGTTATGACACGATGAACCGGCGCTCTGACACCACGGCGGCCTTTATCGGCAGCACGACAACGCCATTCACCTATCGTGGCATGAGCGAAAGCCCGTGGATTGCAATGGCAGGCGTTGGGGTAACGGCGAAGTTCAGCGATGTGCTGGACGGCACGGTTCAGTACGACGCGGGGCAGCGCACCGCCTTTACCAGCCAAAGCGTTAGCCTGAAGGTGCGTTACGCGTTCTGATAAGCGAGCAGGAAAAGAGAGAGGCGACGGAATCGTCGCCTCTGTTGGGTTTTACATCACGCCGAAGAGTTTAGGCAGGAACAGCGAAATTTCTGGAATATAGGTGACCAGCAGCAGGATAAGGAACAGGACGCCGTAGAACGGCAGCATGGCTTTCACCACCTGCTCGATTTTTTGCTTACTGACCGCACTGGCAACGAACAGCACCGAGCCGACCGGCGGCGTAATCAGACCAATTCCCAGGTTAACCAGCATAATCATCCCGAAGTGAACCGGGTCGATGCCCAGCGCATTGGTCACCGGCAGCAGCACCGGCGTCAGGATCAGAATCAGCGGCGCCATATCCATCAAAGTGCCGATTAGCAGCAGCATGATGTTAATGCACATCAGAATCACATACTTGTTATCGGAGATGCTGGTGAAGGCTTCGGTGATACGCATTGGCAGCTGCATATAGGTCATGATGGCGCCAAAAGCGGCGGCAAAACCAATCAGGATCATGACGATAGTGACGGTTTTTACCGTGCGGTACATCAGTTTTGGCAGCTCGGACCATTTGTAGTCGCGGTAGATAAACATCGTCACAAAGAACGACCACAGACAGGCGATGGCCGCGGATTCCGTTGCGGTAAAGATACCGGAGAGGATCCCGCCCATAATGATGACTACGGTCATCAGCCCCCAGAGGGTATCGACGAAAATCTTCAGCGCCTGGCGGAACGGCACACGTTCACCTTTCGGGTAGCCGCGCTTGCGGGCGAAGCATACGCACATCACCATCAGGCTTAAACTCAGCAGCAGCCCCGGTAAAATACCGGCAATAAACAGCGCGGCAATGGAGACCGTGCCGCCGGTTGCCAGTGAGTAGATCACTGAGTTGTGGCTTGGCGGCGTCAGGATGGCCTGCACCGAACCGCTGGCGGTAACCGCTGCGGCGAAATCGCGCGGATAGCCCTTTTTATCCATTTCCGGGATCATCACCGAACCAATCGACGCGGTGTCCGCCACGGATGAGCCGGAGATGGCGCCAAAGAAGGTTGAGGCGACGATATTCACCAGCGACAGGCCGCCGCGGATAAAGCCCACGAAAATATAGGCGAAGTTCACCAGTCGGCGGGCAATGCCGCCCTCGGCCATAATCGCCCCGGCGAGGATAAAGAACGGAATCGCCAGCAGCGAGAATTTATTGACCCCGTTGGTTAACTGAATCATCACCGCTTCCAGCGGGATATCAATATACCAGGCGCCAATAATGGCGCTGATGCCCACGGCGAAAGCCACCGGTACCCCAATTGCCAGCATAATGCCGAGCGTAAAGACGAGAATAAATGCGTCCATCTGTATTCCTTTTCTCAATAACCGGGGCTTAACTGGTGGAACCCAGCATCACGACAGGGCGCTGATACTGTGGGCCACGCCAGAGCTTTTCGATGATGAAAAGCAGGGTGATGGCGGAACCTATTGGCAGCGGCAGGTAGTTTTCTCCGGCGGTGAGCAGCGGGAATTCCGCCACCGGCTGTTCCCACAGCTCGTAGCACAGCAGGGTGCCGTACCAGAGGATAAACAGGCTGATGGCCATCAGCATCAGGTCGGCCAGGATCAGGCAGACGCGGCGCGCACCTTCGCTCAGACGGTCGGTGACCATGCTGACGGCAATATGGGAGCCCGCGCGATAGCTGACGGCGGCACCGATAAAGGTAAAAGTCACCATACATAAAATGGCAACCGGTTCAGGCCAGGAGAGGGCGCTGTTCATCACGTAGCGGGCAAAAATACCTACGGGGATAACGGCAACCATGACCAGCAGCGCGAGCCCGGCAATCCACATGGAGATACGATAGATAATATCCATCAATGACGAATAGCGTTCGTCCATAATCATAACCTCGAAGACATAATGGAACTGAGGCGGATGAACAGGTTCACCCGCCCGAACGATTACTTCACGTCCTGAATTTTCTTAATTAAATCCTGATGGTCTTTACCGTATTTATCGCGCACGGATTGAGTAGCGTTATAAAAGTATTCGGTGTCGATATTATGGAATTGAACGCCGTTGGCCTTCATCGTTTCGAGGGATTTTTCGTTATAGACTTGCCAAAGTTGACGCTGTTCCATCTGCGCCTCTTTCGCCAGATTGAGAATTAACTGCTGGTCCTCTTTTTTCAACTTATCCCATTTTGGTTTTGAAAACAGGAACAGTTCAGGAATAATAAAGTGTTTACTCCAGGTATAGTTTTTCGCTACCGGTAAATAGTTATGGGCTACAAAGGTTGGCGGGTTATTTTCCGTGCCGTCAATGACGCCGGTTTGCATGCCGCTGAACACTTCGCTGGTTCCCATAGCAACGGCGTTAGCGCCCATCGCTTTTAAGGTATCCAGCGCTACCGGGCTGGTCTGTACGCGAATTTTCATCCCTTTAAGGTCTTCCGGTTTGGCGACCGGTTCTTTGGTGATGAGGTTACGAGTACCGGCATCCATCCAACCGAGGAACACCAGTCGAGACTTGCTATTACCGGTCAGACGATCGCCAATTTCCTGTCCAATCATACCATCAAGTACCTGATGCATATGGTTTTCGTCACGGAAAATATAGGGCAGGGTAAAGACGTTTATCTCAGGCAGAATCGCTGCAACCGGGGCCATGGATACACGGATAATATCAATCGCACCTAATTGCGCCTGCTCAATCATCTGCTTTTCATCGCCGAGAACGCCGCCAGGGAAGGTTTTAATATCAAGACGGCCCTGGGTCGCGGTACTGAGTTTCTCCCCCATATGTTTTACGGCGACTACGTTCGGATAATCGGCGGGATGGACGTCAGCGGCGCGTAATGTTTGCGCGAGAGCCGTGTGGGCAGTCAATATTAAGGTCGAACCAATGCACAAGCTTAACAGTGTTTTTGTCAATTTCATTTTCCTTCTCCAGACACGTATTAATATCCATTAATAGAGAAAAACAGAGTAAGAACCGCCCCTGGGAAAGGGCAGTGAAAAAGGGTCTTAATGCTGCTCGTTGTGCAGGTTAATGAATGTAACCAATTATTTCGCTGACGATGTTCACAAAAAATGATGTCGAAAGCATGAATTTGGAACAATGTTTCAAAAGTGTTTGTGGGATCGACTTATTGGCAGGTTGATAAACTTGGATTTGTTTTTTGTATGTTAGGTGGCTATTTATATTGTGAGTAATAATATAAAAGTCGTAGGGCTGTGTAATTGCAGTTGTTGGGACGTTTACGGCTGGAGAGGGAGGGATTTGTCCCCTGCAGGAATCGAACCTGCAACTAGCCCTTAGGAGGGGCTCGTTATATCCATTTAACTAAGGGGACAGAGCGGGCCGAGTATAGCGTTTTTTGTGCGCCTGGGTAAGTGCTCGGCCGCTCGACTGCTCAAACACTCGCCATTCAGAGTTGATTCTTCTCATCTTTTTGTCGCTTTCCTTCCTGTTCAGACGCTAAGCGCACTTTTTCCTTACGTGCGTTGCTCATATCATTACGGATCTGTGCATGGCTCATCAGGGCGAAAATAAAGGTGCCACCGCAGATATTGCCGGCGAGAGTTGGCAGGGCGAAAGGCCAGATAAAATCCCCCCAGTGGAGCATGCCGCTGAATACCAGATAGAGTATTTCGACCGAGCCGACGACAATATGGGTGGTATCTCCCAGCGCGATAAGCCAGGTCATCAGGATGATGACCACGATTTTTGCCGCCCCTGCGGAAGGGAACATCCAGACCATCGTCGCAATCAGCCACCCTGATATAATGGCGTTTGAAAACATCTCTATTGGGCTGTTCTTCATCACGTCCATGCCGATTTTGGTGAAGGCATCGCGCGTCGGTTCATCAAAAATAGGCATATATTCAAACGCCCATGCTGCGATTCCCGTTCCGATAATATTCCCGAGAAGCACCACCCCCCACAGCCTCATCAGTAAACCAACGTTGCCCAACGTCGGTTTTTGCATCACGGGCAGTACGGCGGTGACGGTATTTTCGGTAAAGAGCTGCTGGCGGGCCATAATGACGATGATAAAACCGAAGGTATAGCCAAGGTTCTCAAGAAGAAAACTGCCGGGCAGGCCCTCAAGCTGAACGTGAAAAATACCTTTTGCGAGCAACGATGCGCCCATCGATAGCCCGGCGGCGATGGCGGACCACAGCAGTGCCATTGCATCACGCTCCATCTCCTTTTCGCCCTCCTGGCGAATGTGCTCATGAATCGCCATGGCGCGAGAGGGGAGCCGGTCTTCATTCACTTCAATGCTTTTCCCTTGCTGTTTTTCTTCGCTTTCAACGGCTATTTCGTCATGGTGGCGGTCTATGGTCTCTCTTTTGAGTTCATCCATCGCGGTGGCCCTGAAATAAGCACATATAGCCTAAGCGTAGCGGGTTACAGACAATGCAGGTTTGGCGCTATTCTGAAATACTGACGTTATTGCAAAGATTTAATTGCGCCAGGCAGGCATGGCGTGCCGCAGCCCCGGCTTTACCAGGCTATGATAAAATCAACAAAACTTGGCTATATAGACATCGTCCGATGGGCTGTTACAATCGCTCACATCTAAACAGGCGGATACGTAAACGTGCCGCATGGATGGCAATCAGCGATAGCCATAATCAACAGGGAGACATTTATGAAGCTTCGCCTGTCGGCGCTTGCGCTCGGGACGACACTGCTGGTGGGCTGTGCGAGTTCCGGTACAGAACAGCAGGGGCGTTCAGACCCCTTCGAAGGTTTTAACCGCACGATGTACAGCTTCAACTTCAACGTGCTGGACCCGTATGTCGTTCGTCCAGTCGCCGTCGCCTGGCGTGACTATGTTCCGCAACCTGCGCGTAATGGCCTCAGTAACTTCACCAGCAACCTGGAAGAGCCAGCGACGATGGTGAACTACTTCTTACAGGGCGACCCGTACCAGGGGATGGTGCACTTTACCCGCTTCTTCCTCAACACTATTCTGGGGATGGGTGGCTTTATCGACGTGGCGGGTATGGCTAACCCGAAACTGCAGCGCGTCCAGCCGCACCGCTTTGGCAGCACGCTGGGCCATTACGGCGTAGGCTATGGTCCGTATCTGCAACTGCCGTTCTACGGCAGCTTCACGCTGCGTGAAGACGGTGGTGATTTCGCGGATACCACCTATCCAGTTCTCTCCTGGCTGACCTGGCCGATGTCTATCGGTAAGTGGATGGTTGAAGGGGTAGAAACGCGTGCGCAGCTGCTCGACTCCGACGGCCTGCTGCGCCAGTCTTCCGATCCGTACATTATGGTGCGTGAAGCCTACTTCCAGCAGCATGACTTTATCGCCAGCGGCGGTAAGCTGAAGCCGGAAGAGAACCCGAACGCGCAGGCAATTCAGGGTGACCTGAAAGATATCGATTCCGAATAGCGGATTGATGGCAATAAAAAAGGGTGAACGTGATGTTCACCCTTTTTTTATGTCGGCAGGCTATCAGAAGCGATAGTTAAAGTTGGTACCGAACAGCCAGGCTTTACCTTCGGATTTGAAGGTGTAATTAAGTGGAGCGTTGCCTTCGTTGATGGTGACATCCTGTCCATGCATGTAGGAAACACCCAGGTCGACGGAAGCATCATCATTAAATGCATAGGTCGTACCGGCACTGATCCAGAAACGATCCTGGTCTGGGATAGAGATTGAACGGTTATCTGCTGGAACTGGGCTATCGTCAAATGCGATACCGGTACGGAAGGTCCAGTTTTTGTCGTAATAGTAGGTGGTACCCAGCGCGATGCGGTAAGCATCTTTGAAGCCTTCTTCTTTATAGAACAGCGTTTGCCCGCTTGAACCGGTTGCTTTCAGCTCCTGGAACTGACTCCAACTGGTATACGCAATGCTATAGTGGATAGCCCACTGTGGCGCTACGCGGTTATAACCAGAGAGTTCCCACATCTCAGGCAAATGCAGCGATAAGGAACCGCCGATAGTATTGCCGTTGGTGCCAAAAGGTATACCAGGAGGGAGAGCACCATTAAGTTGGCTTGGGATTGAGCTACGGTAGTCGCCGTCAAAATCAACCTTCACTTCAGAACGATAGGTGAAGCCCCAACGGTTGTCTTTATCCAGTTCGTACAGGATGCCAGCATTCCAGCCATAACCCCACTCATCACCCTTAAGGTAGGCAATCTGGGAGTTTGGTTGCTGCCCAATAACTTGACCGACCTCACCTGCATAACGCTCGATCTTCGCTTTAGCATAAACTGCGTCAAAGCCTAAACCGAAACTCCAGTTGTTGTTCAGACGATATGCGCCGCTGAGGTTCAGGTTCAGCGTTTGTAGATCGGTTTTACCGCCGAATATACCTGCAGCATAGTTATTATTGAATTCGGTAGCGAGGCCATAGTTAGAGGTGACGGACGCTCCCCAACCGAATTGATCGTTAATTGGCGCAACATAGTGCAAGTTAGGTACCCATGCGGTTGGCGCAATGTTATCGGCATCAGTGCGGTTACCGAAAGGTAGTGGTGACTTGCCCGAAATATTCACATCCGGATCGATAAACACCGCACCAGCAGAAAATGTTGGACGGTCGAACATCATTATCAGCGCCGGGTTACGGCTGGCATTACCCGCATCATCTGCGATAGCACCTTCGCCGGAATAGGCACGGCCCAGACCAGAGGATGAAAATTCATTAAGCTGGAAGCCTGCGGACCAGGCTTGAGTCGAAACAAGTGCCACTGCGACAGCAAGAGCAGACTTCGTATAACGGGTTTTCTGGCTCATGACCATAACCTCATTGAGTTATTTTTATACAAACAATGTTACATGTAGTAACAGAAGCGCGAAGTGTAGGGGCTGGACTACGACAGAGAAATCAGACCAGTGACGAGAGTATAGGTCTGACCAGCTGGTATGTTGCAATATTGTTTATTAATTTTTTCTGAGATGTTGTTTGAAACGGGATCTGGTTGGCAAAATTGCGGGTCTTGTCATAGGGGGAGAAACACTAAATTTGTTTTAGATCATTTTTAATTGTGATTTCGGTCACTTAACGTCAGAGATCACATTCTCGACTGGAGGCGAAAAGCGGGTGGACGTAAAATATGCTCATCGTTTATCTGGCACCTTGAGTGCACAAAACAGAGGAAATCTACAATGAGCAAATGTAGTGCTGATGAAACCCCGGTTTGCTGCTGCATGGACGTGGGTACCATTATGGACAACTCCGACTGCACCGCTTCCTATAGCCGTGTATTCGCCAACCGTGCCGACGCAGAAGCAACGCTGGCCGCGCTGTCAGAAAAAGCCCGTAGCGTAGAATCTGAACCCTGCAAAATTACCGCTGACTTCAAAGAAGTCGAAGGCGGCGTGCAACTGGATATCGATTTTGTCTTCGCCTGCGAAGCTGAAACGCTGATCTTCCAGCTGGGCCTGCGTTAATCGCGCCCCTGCACAACGACGTTAAATAACGCCCCTGTTACGCTGGTAACAGGGGCGTTTTCTTTTGTTCTCAGTGTGTTTTAGCTCCCAATTTTTTCTCTCCCCGATTGGCTAAGTGTAATAAATTAGTTAAAACTGTTATCAGGTCAGACCACTTGGTTTTATTCCGTTAACAGGGGAGAGTTATGAGTCAGGCGTTACCGCTTATCACCCGTCAGGGCGATCGCATTGCTATAGTCAGTGGATTACGTACCCCGTTTGCCCGACAGGCGACCGCTTTTCACGGCGTTCCCGCCGTCGACCTCGGTAAAATGGTCGTGGGTGAAATGCTGGCCCGTAGCGAAATCTCCCCTGACGTTATCGAACAACTGGTCTTTGGCCAGGTAGTGCAGATGCCCGCCGCGCCGAATATCGCTCGTGAAATTGTGCTGGGTACCGGAATGAATGTGCATACCGATGCCTACAGCGTCAGCCGTGCCTGCGCCACCAGCTTCCAGGCGGTGGCAAACGTTGCGGAAAGCCTGATGGCAGGCACCATCCGCGCCGGGATTGCGGGCGGGGCCGACTCTTCCTCGGTGCTGCCTATCGGCGTGAGCAAAAAACTGGCGCGTACGCTGGTGGATGCCAACAAAGCCCGTACCCTGGGCCAGAAACTCAAATTCTTCTCTCGACTGCGCCTGCGTGACCTGATGCCGGTGCCTCCGGCGGTGGCAGAATACTCGACCGGCCTGCGGATGGGCGACACCGCAGAGCAAATGGCGAAAACCTACGGCATCACCCGTGAGCAGCAGGATGCGCTGGCTAACCGCTCGCATCAACTGGCGGCGCAGGCCTGGGCTGCTGGAAAATTGAATGATGAGGTCATGACGGCCTACTCGCCGCCGTACCGCAATCCGCTGGAGCAGGACAACAACATCCGTGCAAACTCCACGCTTGCTGATTACGCCAAACTGCGTCCAGCGTTTGACCGTCAACACGGTACGGTGACGGCGGCCAACAGTACGCCGTTAACCGACGGTGCGGCGGCGGTTATCCTGATGACCGAATCCCGTGCCAAAGAGTTGGGGCTGGTGCCGTTGGGTTATCTGCGTAGCTACGCTTTTACGGCGATCGATGTCTGGCAGGATATGCTGCTGGGGCCGGCGTGGTCCACGCCGCTGGCTCTGGATCGCGCAGGGTTGACCTTTGCCGACCTCACGCTTATCGATATGCATGAAGCCTTTGCCGCTCAGACGCTGGCGAATATTCAGTGCCTGGCGAGCGAAAAATTTGCCCGCGAAGTGCTCGGGCGCAGCCACGCTACCGGTGAGGTTGATGAAAGTAAATTCAACGTCCTGGGCGGTTCAATTGCCTACGGTCACCCGTTTGCGGCGACCGGCGCACGTATGATCACCCAAACCCTGAACGAACTGCGCCGCCGTGGCGGTGGGTTCGGGCTGGTGACGGCGTGTGCGGCGGGCGGGTTAGGTGCGGCAATGGTTCTGGAGGCTGAATAATGGAAATGAAATCCGCATTTACGCTCACCGTGCGCCCAGACAACGTGGCGGTAGTGACGATTGACGTGCCTGACGAAAAGATGAACACCCTGAAGGCCGAGTTTGGCGGCCAGGTGCGCGCGATCCTCAAGCAAATCAGAGAAAACAAAGCGCTTCAGGGCGTGGTGCTGATCTCCGCGAAGGCAGATAACTTTATCGCCGGAGCGGATATTAATATGATTGGCCGCTGCAAAAGCGCACAGGAAGCGGAATCCCTCGCCCGTCAGGGGCAGCAGGTGATGGCTGAAATTCACAGCCTGTCGATCCCTGTGGTCGCCGCAATCCACGGTGCCTGTCTGGGAGGTGGGCTGGAGCTGGCGTTAGCCTGCCATGCGCGTATTTGCTCAGACGATGGGCGAACCGTTTTGGGATTGCCGGAAGTACAGCTTGGTCTGCTGCCGGGATCCGGCGGCACCCAGCGTTTACCGCGTTTGATTGGCGTCAGCACGGCGCTGGATATGATTCTCACTGGCAAGCAGCTTCGTGCTCGTCAGGCGCTGAAAGCCGGGTTGGTGGATGAGGTTGTGCCGCACTCAATTCTGCTGGAGGCTGCAGCGGAGTACGCCCGTAAACCGCACCACGAACATCGTCGTTTGCCGGTACGCGAGCGCATTCTGGCGGGGCCGCTGGGGCGCAATCTGCTGTTTAGCATGGCCGCCAAAAAGACGGCACAAAAAACCCAGGGTAACTACCCGGCGACCGATAAAATTCTGCAGGTTATTGAAACCGGCCTGGCGCACGGCGTGAACAGCGGCTACGAGGCGGAAGCGCGCGCGTTTGGTGAGCTGGCAATGACGCCGCAGTCTAAAGCGCTGCGTAGCATTTTCTTTGCCAGTACCGATATTAAAAAAGATCCCGGTGCCGTTGTTGCTCCTGGCCCGCTGCGTTCGGTAGGCGTGCTGGGCGGTGGATTAATGGGTGGCGGCATAGCCTATGTCACAGCGGTAAAAGGCAAATTGCCAGTACGCATTAAAGATATTAACACCAACGGGATTAACCATGCGTTGAAGTACAGCTGGGATCAGCTTGAACAAAAAGTGCGCCGTCGCCATATGAAAGCAGCGGAGCGTGACGCACAACTGGCGCTGATCTCCGGCAGCACCGACTACCGGGGTTTTGCCCATCGCGATCTGGTGATAGAGGCGGTATTTGAAGATTTAGCGCTCAAGCAGAAGATGGTGGGTGAGATTGAACAGTATTGCGCGCCACACACTATTTTTGCTTCGAATACCTCATCTTTACCGATTGGCGATATTGCTGCCTTGGCCCAACGGCCTGAACAGGTTATCGGCCTGCATTTTTTCAGCCCGGTTGAAAAAATGCCGTTGGTCGAGGTGATTCCCCATGCTGGAACCTCAGAGCAGACCATTGCGACCACCGTGAAGCTTGCCAAGAAACAGGGCAAAACGCCGATTGTGGTCGCAGATAAAGCGGGATTCTACGTTAACCGCATTCTTGCGCCCTATATCGCCGAGGCCATGCGCATGTTGGTGGACGGCGAAAGTATCGAACATATTGATAATGCACTGGTTAAATTTGGTTTCCCGGTTGGACCTATTCAGTTGCTCGACGAAGTAGGTATCGACACCGGCACCAAAATTCTGCCTATTCTTGAAGCCGCCTACGGCGAGCGTTTTAGCGCGCCTGCAACGTTGATTCAGGCAATTTTGAATGACGATCGCAAAGGTAGAAAAAATGGTCGCGGTTTCTATCTTTATGGTGCGAAAGGGCGTAAAAGCAAGAAACAGGTCGATAGCGCGGTCTATTCCCTTCCGGGGATGTCGGCTCGGCGTAGCCAGTGTTCGGCTGAGCAAGTGGCTGAACGCTGCGTGATGCTGATGCTGAATGAAGCGGCGCGTTGTAGTGATGAAGGCGTGATCCGTAGCGCCCGTGACGGCGATATCGGCGCGGTCTTTGGCATTGGTTTTCCACCGTTCCTCGGTGGCCCGCTGCGCTATATGGATTCATTAGGCGCGGGTGAGGTAGTTGCCCGGTTGCAACGATTGGCTACACAGTATGGTTCGCGATTTACCCCATGCGAGGCACTCGTGCAGCGGGCGGAGCGCGGCGATACCTTTTGGCCAGGTGATGAAACAGATTCACTGAGCTGAGGTCAAAGGTATTGAACCCAGATGAAATGCATGGTTTTTGGCTATTTTGTAAACGGATGTTGACTATACTTACACCGGTAAGGTAAAAATCAGCGTTTCATTCAGTGAATGGATAAGGCACAATGCCCGGCTACCGCGTCACCGTTATGGTGACGTTGGTGCTTCTGGTCAACAAAAGCGGTGCAATATGCAAGTTTTTATTATGCGTCACGGCGACGCTGCCCTCGATGCAGCTAGTGACTCGGTTCGTCCTCTCACCGGTTGTGGTTGTGATGAATCTCGTCAGATGGCAACCTGGTTGAAAGACCAAAATGTGAATATCGATCGTGTTCTGGTGAGCCCTTTCCTGCGTGCGGAGCAGACGCTCGAAGTGGTAGGGGAGTGCGTTAACCTGCCAAAAGAGGTGGATGTTCTGACTGAGCTCACGCCATGCGGCGATATCGGCCTGGTCAGCGCCTATCTTCAGGCGTTAGCCAATGAAGGGACCTCATCGGTGCTGGTGATTTCTCACCTGCCGCTGGTGGGTTATCTGGTTGCTGAACTGTGCCCAGGCGAAGTTCCGCCGATGTTTACCACCTCCGCCATTGCCAGCGTCACCCTTGACGCTAACGGACAAGGTGTCCTGAACTGGCAAATGAGCCCGTGCAATCTGAAAATGGCGAAAGCGATTTAATCGTTTTTTACCCAGCTTGATGGCTGGGTAATGTCAATTTTCCCTGTAGCCCGGACGAGGCGTTTACGCCGACTCCGGGAATCTGTCAGGGGAGTTCTGGCGGCAGCCACTCTTCCACTTCAATCAGCACCAGCAGCGCGGCATCTCCACCGTACTCTTTCGATGCCTGATGAAACGCCATCACGTGCGGATGCTGAGCCAACCACAGCGGCGTTTGCTGCTTCAGAATATGCTTGCCGTGGCCGTGCATCACGCAGGCGCAGAACACATGTTCCCGGCGACAGGCGGCAATCAGCGCGCCCAGTTCCTGCTTGGCCTGCATCTGCGTTAACCCGTGCAGGTCGAGAAACAGCTCCGGTGAATAGTCACCTCGGCGCAGCTTTTTCAACTCAAAGTGGCTGACATCTTCGCGCACGTATTTGACCGGGCCGTTGGTATTGAGCAGCGGCTGGAATTCGTCGGAAAAGTAGTGGCTGTTGTCTGCTTGCTCTTGTAACAGGCGCTTTGGCGGCACTTCGCTTATCTTTTTACGTATCGGGCGATGCACGATGGTGTCCTGCTTAATTTTGCGGGTGCCCGTCATTAGCTGCTGGAAGAGTGCCTGATCCTCCTCGCTCAGTGAATTTTTGTTCTTCATTATTGATTCTTCTCAATTCGCCTTTTCCCTTAGTTTACCTTTTCACGCTGCTCCCTGCAGCGAAAACGCTTTTTTCCCCGCACCCTACGCAAGAATGCTGATTTATCGCCGCCTTCATGGCAAACTAGCCGCCGAATTTACCCCGACGCATGCCCCTGGAGGACAATGTGGATAAGATTTTTGTTGATGAAGCAGTCAATGAGCTGCATACCATTCAGGACATGCTCCGCTGGGCGGTAAGCCGCTTCAGCGCGGCCGAGATCTGGTACGGTCACGGCACCGATAACCCGTGGGATGAAGCGGTGCAACTGGTGCTGCCGACGCTCTACCTGCCGCTGGATATTCCAGAAGATATGCGCAGCGCGCGCCTGACCACTACGGAAAAACAGCTGATCGTTGAACGCGTGATCCGTCGCGTGAACGAGCGTATTCCGGTGGCATACCTGACCAACAAAGCCTGGTTCTGCGGTCACGAATTTTACGTTGACGATCGCGTGCTGGTGCCGCGCTCTCCCATTGGTGAGCTGATTAACAACCGCTTTGCGGGCCTGATTAACCATCGTCCTGATCATATTCTTGATATGTGTACCGGCAGCGGCTGCATCGCGATTGCCTGCGCCTACGCTTTCCCGGAAGCGGAAGTGGACGCCATTGACGTCTCCCCTGAAGCCCTGGCCGTCACCGAATTCAACATTGAAGAACACGGCATGATCCATAACGTCACGCCGATCCGTTCCGATCTGTTCCGTGATGCGCCGCAGCTGCAATACGATTTGATCGTCACCAACCCACCGTACGTGGATGAAGAAGATATGTCTGACCTGCCGTCAGAATATCGCCACGAACCGGAGCTGGGTCTGGCTTCCGGCGCAGATGGCCTGCACCTGACCCGTCGTATTCTCGGCTGCGCGCCGGATTACCTCACCGACGACGGTATTCTGATTTGTGAAGTGGGTAACAGCATGGTACATCTGATGGACCAATACCCGGATGTTCCGTTCACCTGGCTCGAGTTTGATAACGGCGGTGACGGCGTCTTTATGCTGACCAAAGCGCAGCTGATTGCCGCGCAGGATCATTTCGCCCAGTACAAAGACTGATTAATCCAGCACGCAACAACAGAACAACGATAACGGAGTCGTGATGGCAGGAAATACAATTGGACAACTCTTTCGTGTAACGACCTTTGGCGAGTCGCACGGCATCGCGCTGGGCTGCATCGTTGACGGTGTGCCTCCGGGCATCCCGTTAACCGAAGCTGACCTGCAGCACGACCTTGACCGTCGCCGCCCGGGCACGTCGCGTTACACCACCCAGCGTCGCGAACCGGATCAGGTGAAAATCCTCTCCGGCGTGTTCGAAGGCGTGACCACCGGTACCAGCATTGGTCTGCTGATTGAAAACACCGATCAACGTTCGCAGGACTACGGCGCCATTAAAGACGTCTTCCGTCCGGGGCACGCAGACTACACCTACGAACAGAAATACGGCCTGCGCGACTATCGCGGCGGCGGCCGTTCTTCTGCCCGTGAAACGGCGATGCGCGTAGCGGCAGGGGCGATTGCCAAGAAATTTCTTGCGGCGAAATTCGGTATCGTTATTCGCGGCTGTTTAACCCAGATGGGCGACATTCCGCTGGCGATCAAAGATTGGGATCAGGTAGAACAAAACCCGTTCTTCTGCCCGGATCCGGATAAGATTGAAGCGCTGGACGAACTGATGCGCGGCCTCAAAAAAGAGGGCGACTCTATTGGTGCTAAGGTGACCGTAGTGGCGGATGGCGTGCCAGCAGGCCTTGGCGAACCGGTGTTTGACCGTCTGGATGCGGACATCGCCCACGCGATGATGAGCATCAACGCGGTGAAAGGCGTGGAGATTGGCGATGGCTTTGAGGTGGTGAAACTGCGCGGCAGCGAAAACCGCGACGAAATCACCAAAGCCGGTTTCCAGAGCAACCACGCGGGCGGCATTCTGGGCGGTATCAGCAGCGGTCAGCAGATCGTGGCGAATATTGCGCTGAAGCCGACTTCCAGCATTACCGTTCCGGGCAAAACGCTCAACCGCTTTGGTGAAGAAGTGGAGATGATCACCAAAGGTCGTCACGACCCTTGCGTGGGCATCCGTGCGGTGCCCATTGCTGAAGCGATGCTGGCAATTGTGTTGATGGATCACTTTATGCGCCAACGCGCGCAGAACGCCGATGTGACAACGTCGATTCCACGCTGGTAAACATGAAAAAAACCGTTATTGCGCTGCTGGCTCTGGTGGCCAGCGGCACGGCGCTGGCGGCAACGCCGTGGCAGAAAATCACCCAGCCTATCAGCGGCAGCGCTCAGTCTATTGGCGCGTTTGCCAACGGTTGTATCGTGGGTGCACAGGCGCTACCGCTGCAATCAGACACCTATCAGGTGATGCGTACCGACCAGCGCCGCTACTTTGGTCACCCGGATCTGGTGCAGTTTATCCAGCGTCTGGGCAACCAGGTACAGCAGCATGGGATGGGCACGATGCTGATTGGTGATATGGGGATGCCTGCCGGTGGGCGCTTTAACGGCGGACACGCCAGCCACCAGAGCGGGCTGGATGTCGATATTTTCCTGCAGCTACCGAAGGCGCGCTGGAGTTCAGCCCAACTGCTGAAACCCCAGGCGCTGGATTTAGTCAGCGCGGATGGTAAACACGTTGTCCCGATGCTGTGGAAACCGGAAATCGGCCAACTCATTAAGCTCGCTGCCGAAGACCGTGAAGTGACACGCATTTTTGTTAACCCAGCTATTAAACAACAGCTTTGCCTCGACGCGGGTAACGACCGCGACTGGCTGCGTAAAGTTCGCCCGTGGTTCCAGCATCGTGCGCATATGCACGTCCGCCTGAAGTGCCCGGCGAACAGCCTTGAGTGTGAAGAGCAGGCACTGCCCCCGGCTGGAGACGGCTGCGGCGCTGAACTGCAAAGCTGGTTTGAACCGCCAAAACCTGGCGCCACTAAGCCTGTGAAGAAGACGCCTCCTCCGTTGCCGCCTTCCTGCCAGGCGCTACTGGACGAACACGTACTCTAATGGACAGCTTCTCCGCACTATTTATGGTTGAACCACTGATGCTGGTGGTCCTTTTCTTTACTGCGATTCTGGCGGGTTTTATTGATTCACTGGCGGGCGGCGGTGGTTTACTGACCGTACCGGCACTGATGGCAGCAGGCATGCCGCCCGCGCAGGCGTTGGCAACCAACAAGCTGCAGGCCTGTGGCGGTTCGCTATCCGCCTCACTCTATTTTGTTCGCCGCAAAGTGGTAAATCTAGCGGACCAAAAGCTCAATATCCTGATGACCTTTATCGGCTCGATGACCGGTGCGCTGCTGGTGCAATACGTGCAGTCGGAAATATTGCGCCAAATTCTGCCGCTGCTGGTGATAGGTATCGGTCTTTATTTCCTGCTGATGCCGAAGCTTGGCGAAGCTGACCGCCAACAGCGCCTCTATGGTCTGCCGTTCGCGCTAGTGGCCGGCGGCTGCGTCGGTTTCTACGACGGCTTTTTTGGCCCCGGCGCAGGGTCTTTCTACGCGTTAGCATTCGTCACGCTGATGGGTTTCAACCTCGCTAAATCTACCGCACACGCCAAGGTTCTTAACGCTACCTCTAACGTGGGGGGGCTGCTGCTATTCATTATTGGTGGCAAGGTGATCTGGGCAACCGGCTTTGTGATGATGGTTGGGCAGTTTTTCGGTGCTCGTATGGGTTCCCGTCTGGTGCTAAGTAAAGGGCAGACGCTGATTCGCCCGATGATCGTGGTGGTTTCCGCAGTGATGAGCGCGAAGCTGCTGTATGACAGCCATGGACAGCAGATTATGCATTGGTTAGGGATGAATTAATGACGAACACACACAATTACCAGCAGCTGGTGACGATTTTCGATGGCTGCTTTGCCGATGAGTTTAATACTCGTCTGATTAAAGGTGACGACGAACCTATTTATCTTCCAGCGGACGCCGAGGTGCCCTATAACCGTATCGTCTTCGCGCACGGCTTTTTCGCCAGCGCGCTGCATGAAATCTCACACTGGTGTATTGCCGGTAAAGCAAGACGTGAACAGGTTGATTTTGGTTACTGGTACTGCCCGGACGGGCGCGATGCCAAAACCCAGGGGCAGTTTGAAGACGTTGAGGTGAAGCCGCAGGCGTTTGACTGGTTGTTCTGCGTGGCGGCGGGCTTCCCGTTCAACGTTAGCTGCGACAACCTGGAAGGTGACTTTGAACCGGACCGTATCGTCTTCCAGCGGCGTGTACACGCGCAGGTGATGACCTATCTGACGCAAGGCATTCCGCCGCGCCCAGCGACGTTTATCAAAGCACTACAGGATTATTACCATACGCCGTCCCTAACGGCGGAACAATTCCCATGGCCGGAAGATCTCTAAAAGCCATGTTACCGAAAGAGGAAAGAAGATGATCGCGGAGTTTGAAGCACGCATTCTGGCGTTAATTGATGACATGGTGGAGCACGCCAGTGATGATGAGCTGTTTGCCAGCGGTTATCTGCGCGGCCATTTAACGCTCGCGGTAGCGGAGTTAGAAGAGGGCGACGATCGCTCCGCAGAGGCCGTCTATCGCACCGTAGCAGGGAGTCTGGAAAAGGCTATTGGGGCGGGTGAACTCACGCCTCGAGACCAGGCGCTGGTTAAGTCAATGTGGGACTCACTGTTCCAGAAAGGTACACGGTAATGTCTTTGAGATAATTGTCCAGGTTATAGATGACATACTGTAAAGCCCCGCAAGTAACGAATGCTTGCGGGGTTTTTTGTCTTCGCGATATGCGCTTATGTTTGCAGCAAAAAAGCAGGTGGTGTTGAATTATTATATTGTGTGCATAAGATGAATAGCACAAACAGTCAAAAAAAATGATATGAACAATTATCTATCCACATTCATGTTTTGCAAAAAAATAAAATACATATTCTTATCAACAAGCTAGTTGGCTAATATATTTTTGCGCCTAATAATTATACCTAAATCACTAATTCACTCTTGCTATATAAATAATATCCTAAAAAAAAACCTCTGTTAAGCTTTTAGCCAAGTGTAAGAATATAATATTTGACGTTCCAGACATGCCTTATATATGTGGCTGGAACAATAGAATCAATAAATATTATTGGGATGTTTAATAAAGGAATAAATGAAATGAATGATTTAATGATCAAAACCTATCTTCTGGGTAATGCTGGCCTGAAGAAAATGCGTGATTTTTGTAAAGACCAAAATGGTGTTACTGCGGTTGAATACGCCATTGTGCTGGCGGGTGTAGCTGCAGTTGTAGCCGTTGTGTTTGGTAGCAATGGTCAGGTTCAAACGATGATAAATAGCTTATTCACCAAAGCAACAACTGTGGTGAGTACTAATATCAAGTAAGCATGGTGTTTAAACGCTAAGTTGCTGCAAGTAAAAATACAGGCGGCGTCATATGCCGTCTGTATTTTTACAATGGAATTATACTTTTAAACATAAGTTTTATACATATGCCAAAGGGGCTGTATCACAGTACAGTTCGTGCGGTAGCTATGCATCGCTATATTTATTATTCACATAGTGAATATGCGCTCGCAAGTTATCCACTTCTATCTATTATTTCAAACTATAAATTTAATAACCAGTAGTTATTCATGATTCCAGATTCATTAACTAGGGAATGAATTGTTACAAACGTTAATTCTGAGGATATCAATGAGCAAAAAATACAAATTAATAATTAATATTGCCATGGTAATCATCGGCATTATTGGAATGGTTGTTTATTATACCGCAAATAACAATAAAGCAGTGCAACCTAACACTGATGAATCAGCGCTGGTTAAAGCAAATGAAAAACCAAAGGAAAGTATAACGGTTGCCGTAGCCCGGAAAGAGCTAAAAAAAGGGATGCGTTTAACCTCTGAGGATTTCAGGTTAGAGACGGTGCAGGTAGAGAAAGATAGCGAAGAGGTAAAGAAACTTTCGGTTAACGATATTGATAACTGGATGGTTAAGAATGATGTTGCAACGGGGGGGAAAATACCAACCGCAGTATTAGTCGCACCGGGAAGTGATGAATATATTCAAATGTCGGCTAAACCTGGAACTATTGTTTATGGTTTTGCTATTCAAAAATCAGACAGCTATCTTTTTACTAATGTTCGTGCTGGAGAAGGAGTCGATATCTATCTTGCCTACATATTGAGAGAAAGTAGGGAGGATGATGGGCAGAAAGAATCGATACCAACTGCCGATACGACGGATAGTATCAATAATAAACATTTTAAGTTAATAATGAAAGATAAAAAAATACTATCGATTACGTCGCAGGCGTCAAAAATGACGAAGATCGTTGACCAAAGCAGTCCTATAGATAATGAGGGATATATTTTAGTCGAATTGTCACCAGCTGAAGTCATGACTTTAAAAGGTCTTGAAAATAAGTCTATCTATCTGTTCCCTACGAACAAAAATCGCGGCGATATGAGTCTTGAACATTCAGTATTAGTTGGAAGTGAGGGGCAGTGGCCGGTCGATAACCGGGATATTCTATTTACAAATTCACCAGCACCGGCTCCTATAGTGGTAGAAAATATAGTACAAGAACCTCAGAATACAATAGATTCTATAAGAGAATATCGCGGGACTAGTGCTGCTAGCACCGAGATTGAAAATAAAAAATGAAATAATTAAATCTATAGGTAGCATCCCGGAGTATTACTCTTACGTAGATTAAAGGCATATCTAAATGGATTTTAAACCCATACAATAACGAGAGGATGTAGTATGTTTAAAATACTTAAAGTATTTATACTTTAGCTGTTATTACCCTTCGCGATTAGCTCATCATTTGCAGAAGATATGATTTTGAAGGAAGGGCAAGCAAAAAATATCACATCAGGGCAAAAAATCGATACGGTATTTATATCTAACCCAGATATTGCAGATTACAAAGTCATTGATGGTAAAAAAGTTGTTCTATATGCTAAAAAATCAGGAAATACCGACCTTACGATTTATGGCGCAAAAGGTAAGGTTTTAAGGTTTATCACCGTAACTGTAGATTCTGTTGGGGGAACGTTAACGGCGAGGATAAATAAACAGTATCCAGGAACAAATATAAAAATTGAAAGATATATGAGCGGGGAAAAACTGACATATATCATAAAAGGTGATGTCGCGACTGAAGAAATCAGGGATGAGATATATTATACCGTCGGAAGTTTGGTTGGTGATGATAAAAAAGATAGAGAGGTCAGTTGGAGTTCACAGGATGGAGGGGATAATAAGATTGACCACCTGACTAAAAGACAGTGGGGAAATGTTATCGATCGCATGACCGTGCTCTCAACGTCGCAACAGGTTAACGTAAAACTGACTGTGGTTGAGGTCACGAAGAACTTTACGGATGCACTGGGTATCGAGTGGAGCAGCTTGACGCTTGATAGTATTATCAATGGTGGTAGTGCGGCAAATGCCGCAGGTGTTTTCAGTTTGATTGGTTTTAAAGGTGGCTTTGATGCTGGAAACATTAGTACAGTAATCAATGCCGTTAAAAATGATAGTATCGCTAGGGTACTCGCACAGCCAAATTTAACCGTACTTTCGGGAGAATACGCTAGCTTCCTGGTTGGTGGCGAAATTCCAATTGTAGTGGATAGCGGTGGCGATAGTTCTACTTCTGTGGAGTATAAAGAATACGGTATCCGACTTAACATTGGTGCAAAGGTAAATCGTAGCGACAAAATCCGCCTATTTATTTCTAATGAACTTAGTAACGTTACGGGAAGCTATACCTATAACTCTTATTCCATTCCAACAATCAATACGCGAAGAACACAGTCAACGATAGAACTTGCTGACGGCGATAGTTTTGTCATCGGCGGTTTATTAAGTGAAACCGACCGAGAATCTTTATCCAAAGTTCCTTATGTTGGCGATATTCCTATTTTGGGCGCGTTTGCTCGCAGCAGTCAATCCGAGCGGGAAAAAAGTGAATTAGTCGTTTTTGCCACCGTAAAATTAGTTAAACCTGTATCTGCATCCGAAAGCTATAAACTGCCAGTCCCTCAATTCCATAGAACCTCTGTTGATAAGCTTTTCTTTAACGTTGGTGTTGCTGAAGAACACAAAGATAGGCTGGAGAATAATGATGGCCGAGGGTTTATTTCACACGGTGGATTTATTAGATAGGTAGGTTACCGCTATGTTAGATTTAACTAAAATTAATAAGAAAAATGTCGAAAGCAGTGCCGGCTCATCAGGAACGGAAAATATTGCAATTATTACAACGCGGGAAAATATAGCATCAGGCCTGGCAACTCAAATAAGAATGAGTACAGGGATGGAAGTAACACGCGTTAATGCTTATTTCTGTGATATAACTGATGGGAAGATTATACCATCATGTAATTATATTGTTATAGACCTTGAAGGTTTTAATGACATATCAATTATTGAACAAAAAATGAAATTTTTATTTCCAATAACAACCAAAAAAATATTTGTCGGTGATACTGATTCTATTCGTTTCTGTGATGAAATGACGCGTATTGGTACTGTCTATTTACACCTTGAATCACAAATACTGATGGTTGGGAATGCGCTAAAAAAGGTCAATGAGGTTTCTGAAACTTCGAGCTATACGCAAAAAATTAGCGTCATTGGGTGTAAGGGAGGGAGTGGTACTTCACTGTTGGCCTGGAAGCTATTTAAAGCTTTTAGTGAGCTGAGTAATTTCCCCATACTTTTGGTTCAGGGCCACACTGGAACGCCAGATCTGGATTTAATCGCAGATACATCGTTAGCACGCGATGGTGTTATCACTCATCTTAACAATCATCAGGGAATTAAAATCGCCACAGAAGAGGAGTTATGGCAATTCGATGCTCCTGATTATCGAAATTATAATATTGTTATTTTTGATCATAATGTTACGACCCAGGTCAGGGATAAATTAACAGTAATTGTCCCTGGCTCGGATTTTATGTTTATTGTAGTTACCAGAGAGCTAGCTTCGGTACGTAATGCACGTCTGATTATTGATGAGTTCGAGCGTATTTCACCTACTCCAGAAAATGTGAAGGAGTTGTCAAAAAATATTATTATATTGAATGAAAACCATCTTGCAAGGCCGGATGAGTTATCAAATGAGGATATTGAAAACTATCTTGGTAAAAAAATCGATATTATTCATTCGTATCTCAAAGACATGAAACAAACAAATAAAAATAACGCAATTCAAAACTTTGCGGTAAAAATGCTTGGTATCAATGATAGAGATAATTCTGGTAGCAAAAAGAGTGGCCTACGATTTTTGTCCCTCTTTAAGAAAAAATGACATTTTAGTATTAGTTCAGAAAATCACTCATGGATGATTTCTTATGAATAAATCGAGTTCATTTGTCTATTTTAGACAGGAAGTTCTTAAAAGTATTGATCTTGAGCAGATTGACAGTATAAAAGAAAATAGATCAGAACTTCTTAATGAAGTGAATTCTGTTATTCGCTCGGTGATTAATGGCAACCGTACAGAAAATTATCTCTCTGCCCCTGAGCGGCAAGAGTTGTGTGAACTGGTCGTTGATGAAATAACGGGATATGGACCGTTACGAGAACTGATGGAAGATGATTCGATCAGTGATATTCTCGTCAATGGACCTAACCGTATTTTCGTTGAAAAAAAGGGGCGTCTGGAGTTATCTGAAAAACAGTTTATCAATAATGAACAGTTAACAGATATCGCAAGGAGACTTGTCGGTAAGGTGGGGCGGCGCATCGATGATTCACAACCATTGGTTGATGCGCGTATGCCTGATGGAAGTCGCTTGAACGTTGTTATTTCACCGATATCTATTGATGGCACGTCAATGTCGATACGAAAATTCGGTAAAGGAAATATAACGCTGGGAGAGTTAATAAAGTTCGGAAGCATGAATGAAATAATGGCAAATTTTTTGGTTATTGCCAGCCGTTGCCGGGTCAATATTATTGTATCGGGAGGGACAGGATCAGGAAAAACAACCTTGTTGAACGCGATGTCACAATATATTGAAGAAAGTGAACGTGTATTAACGCTTGAGGATGCGGCAGAATTAAGACTGCAACAAACACACGTGTTGAGGCTAGAGACAAGGCTTGCTGGGTCAGAAAATCAGGGTCAGATTAATATGAGAAATCTGGTAATTAACTCCCTGCGTATGCGGCCCGATCGCATTATCATCGGTGAGTGCCGCGGTGCGGAAGCTTTTGAAATGCTGCAGGCGATGAATACTGGGCACGATGGTTCCATGTCAACGCTGCACGCAAACAATCCAAGGGATGCGATAGCTCGATTAGAGAGTATGGTCATGATGGCTAATGCCGCGCTTCCACTAATCGCTATTCGTCGTAATATCTCGACGGCGGTAAATATTGTCGTGCAGGCATCACGTTTACCCGATGGTTCAAGAAAGGTAACAAATATATCTGAATTAATGGGGATGGAAGGCGAAAATATTATTCTACAGGATATCTTTAATTTCACTGCCAATCCTGAAAGAGATGCTAATGGAATGATTACAGGTACATTCACCTGCAATGGTCTTCTTCAACGTTCTGCAGTTTATAGGCAAGCGTTAGTACATGGCTATCTTGAACCTTTACGGCAACTATTCGGGAGCAAAGTGTCATGATTATAGTATTTGTTTCAACCATTTTTCTCTTAATAGGTATTGCACAAATATACTTTTCTGCAAAAAACTCAAAAAATATAAAGAGTAAAATATTATCAACGAATATCATTGCCAGCCACGAGGATACACAGAAAAACATCATAATTTCCAATCTAGCTAACAATGCAAAATTGGTTTTAGGAAAAGTTCGTAGGAACCTTATTGGTAAAAATAGCGAGCTACTTGTTAAAACTGCAGCTATTACATTTGCGGGTGTGACGGGAGCTTTATATATCAATGCCGAGTTCTTACAGTTTGGTAACCTTACTATTGCAATAATCGTGATGATTATCATACCGTATATTCCCTATGTTAAGCAGGTAAAAAAAAGTCGAACTGAATTTGAACGTGATTTTGCAGAGGCATTAAATATTATTAATAGTTCCGTGAGAGTAGGGCGACCGGTATTACAAGGGTTCGAAGAATGTGCACGAGTAATCAATAGCGATTTTGGACAGGAATTTAAGCGAGTATTAATGAGACTTGATATTGGCGATGAACCAGAACGTGTATTTATGGACTCCTATTATCGCTACCCCTACAGTGAGTACTTTTCATTTGTAATAACGGTATTAATAAATTTAAAAGGTGGTGGGCAAGTTAGCGAAGTGATGACTCGATTAACTATGTTGATCTCTGCAAGCAAAGCCTTGGAAAGAAAAAAAATCGCCATGACGTCTGAGGCCAGGATGTCGGTAAAAGTGCTTGTGATTATACCAGTCTTCTTTTTCTTCTTTATAAAATTTGTTTCACCAGATAACTTTGACATATTAATAGGGACAGATTCAGGACGATTCATACTGTATTACGCTGTAGGTAGTATATTAACCGGAATATGGTTGGTATGGATGATGATGAATAAGGTGGGATAAACTAATGATATATGCTTTTTTCTGTGTTTTATTTGCAATTGGAATGAGAAGTATATTGTTACTTATCTATCGGCAGCGGAGGATGAAAAAAGTAGAAAAGTTAATTAACTTTTCCGCTAGAAAAGATGACCCGAAAAATATTCTTTCCTATGGTAGCAATTTAATTGAATCGCAATTAGATAAAACATTTAAAAAGAATAGTAAAATCATTTCTGCCTCTTCGGCATTGGACCAAAACATAAAAATAAAGGCTGTTTTATTTATAGTAATGGCGCTGCCTGTTACCTTGATGAAGTATGCAGGTTGGTGGGAATTAGATTCGCAGACGTTTATGATTGTGGTTCTTGGTATTCTTTCTTTTATTATCATTGTTCCGGCTCGTATTCAAAAATCAGTAACGCAGAGAAGATTTAACCGAATTTCCAATGATATCCCTTACCTTATTGACCTTTTAGCGGTTTGTATCCAATCAGGTATGACGGTTGAAGCTGCGTTATCTTATATTGCTTATAAAATCGAAAGTATCAATAAAGATTTGTCTGCTTTACTTGTTCGTACGGTGCTGAGATCTGAAGTTAGTGGTATTAACACCGCTCTGGAGCAACTTTCTAATGAAGTAAATAACGAAGAAGTACGGATGCTTTGTTCAACTTTATTACAAAGTACAAAATTTGGTTCGTCTATTTATAATGTATTAATTGAATTATCTAAAGACATTAGACAAATGCAGTTATTGAGTATGGAAGAAAAAGTGGCCGCGCTTTCCGCGAAAATGACATTCCCAATGATTGCTTTTATTCTTTTTCCCCTAATAGCACTGGTTGCTGGTCCGGGTCTGATTAAGATGAGCTCAACATGGTAAAAAAATTATTACCTATATTAATGCTTGCGGTTCTTAGTGGTTGTTCAGGTGGTTTATCAAATGCATCAGAAGATGATCAAAAGGAATATATATTAACACAGTTGAATGACTATCAGGGTTTGATAGAGATATACCGGAAAAAACTAAGTCTTAAGGATAATGCTGAGGATCGTTATCATCTCTCATTACTCTATAACAAAATTGGCGATTACAACTCATCAAATATATACCTCAAGCCATTGGCGGATGGTAATGGCGACAGCAAGTATTTTTTACTGCAAGCTAAGAACCTTATTGAACTAGGGCAGGAAAATGACGCGAGAGTCATTATTGACAAACTAATTTTAAAAGAGGGGGCAAATGGTGAATTGTGGAATTTACGCGGTATTATGTTAGCTCAACAGGGGTACTACACCGACGCATTGCACTCATTTGAGAAGGCCAGGGGCCTGTTTTATAATGAAGAAATTGTCATTAATAATATCGCGATGATGGAGATCTTACAGCAGGATTATGTAAAAGCTCGTGATCATCTGCTATCGCTGTATGTGAGGAAAAAATATCGCTCACAGACGGTATATAATCTTGTTTATTCACTTATTAAAATCGGGGACTATAACAGCGCAAGGAAAATTATTGCTAGTGAAAAAATGATCACGACCGATTCAGAAGAACTTATCAATTCACTAGCGAAATTATCACCGCGTGAGCAAGTCCAAATAAATATTCAAAATAGTCCTGGTTCTACTCTGGCACAAAAAGATAACTTTATAAATAAAGGAAAAGATATAAAACAGAAAACCTCATTGCCAGTTAATATCACCAAACCAACTTCAGATGCTCCAGTAATTAAGAAGGAAGCAACGCCATTATCAGATAAATGTGAGTTTGTTGACAATCCGAATGAAAAAGTATTGCCGTTCAAGGGGCGAATTGCTAACGCAAAATCTATATCAATGTTAACATCGGCACATATCACCAATGGTGACCGGTTGGCATTATATTCTTCATATCCTATTAATTTTATGCTGTTGCCGAAGTTATATGACAATCAGATTGAGTTAGAATTATTTGGTGCACAACCACTAAAATCACTATTCAACGCTCAGTTAGCCATAATTAATAAACATCCTAATGTTAAAAAAGTTGAGTTTATTAATAAAGGTGATGGGAACACTATTTTAAGAGTTGTTACAACGCGCTGTGTCAAATCGAAGTTGATAAAAAGATCGACTGCAACTGGAAGGATTAAAGAAAAAATACTAATAGATTTCACATATTAATGATTGTATTTATTTTTAGCGTTAGTTTTATTAATTTTGTGCAATAATAATTTGCATCAAAATGTATTCTTCTGGCTTAATTTAAATACATTGAGATAGAATTACATTTTGGAGTTGTTAATGGATATCAATTTCGAGGAATTGTTACTTGAGTTATTAAAAATAAATGGAATTGAAAAAGTAGCACTACTTAATATGATAAAAAAAGAGATTGAGTGTGGGTTTAATATCGATGATAACAGTGGGCCTTTAGTTCAGGCTATGAGCGATATTGTTAGAACTAACATAAAATACACACGGTTGTCATCGTTAAAGAGTTGTTTTGAGGATATATTAATTTCTTACGATAATGAAATTCATTTATTAACGCCTTTTACTTGCATGAACAATTGTTTTCTTTACATCGGTATCGCTAAAAATTCAAATATAGCTTTGATTAGATTGAAGTTAAATGAGTGTTTATCTATTCATTTGAGTGTTCCTGTGCGGCTATAAAATATAGAGGGTTTTCTTTTAGCGGTAAGAATTAATGATTAATATCACTAGCTTATTTTGGAGAATTGTGATGGGTCTACATAAGTTACCTTTCGATATATATGCCACAAAATCAGATGAAGATGAACCGTTGATGAAGCCATCTTTAGAGACTCGGAATGAACCTTGTATAGCGACTAAAGGTGCTGAGGTTGAAGGTGCTGAGATTGAAGGTGCTGAGATTGAAGGTGCTGAGATTGAAGGTGCTGAGATTGAAGGTGCTGAGATTGAAGGTGCTGAGATTGAAGATGCTGGGATTGAAGATGCTGGGATTGAAGATGCTGGGATTGAAGGTGTTGAAATACGTGAGGTGCCAGAAGCATTGATTGCTGCATTAAATATCGAGTTAAAAGAGTTCTATAAACAAAATACTTTACTACAAAATATTATAGTATCAACAGAGGATGGATTTGAAGTGGCTTCACTGCTCACTGCAGGTAATGAACTTCACGTGAGAAAAGTATCTGCTTTAGCAAGTTCGTTGCTTGGAATCAGCTCAGCGATGCTAAAAGAAGTCGGTTCAGGGGAGCAGAACACGGTCTTTATGGAGAGTGACGACAGTATGATCCTCTTTAACCGGATTATCGTTGCTAAGCATATATTGTGCTTGATGGCGATAACGGAAAAAGATGAGCCTATTGGTCAGATATTCTGGCGTATGAAAAATTTATCTGAAAGCATTATTGAAATATGCAAAAAAATCATTTAATTAACATTGGAATATCAAAGTGGAAAAATCGTTCATTTTAGACTGTGCAGTTAAAATTTGCTCCGCCGATCATGTTAGCGGTTATATATCTATTAATCCAGTTATTGATAGTAGAGATAAATTAACGGAACAAAGATTTAATTTACTGTATGATTTAATTTATAAAGTTAGCATCGATGTAATAAATGCTTATCCTGATATTAAACGAAATGAAATTGCCTATGTTCTTGATAAAGCTATCCAACTCACCAGTTCCGATATTTCTTGTGGTGCTATTGCGGTTGAACCGGTTCTCTATGAACGTGACCAAAAGATTTTCGACACCATAAAATTTTACTTTATGATGGTTAATAAAATGCGAAGTTCTTTATCTATTGAAATAGAGAATAATGAAATATCATCTCCTGTACGAGTAGAGCAAAGTATACCATCATATCCTGAAAGTCGTACAATAGTGATACCGGTGTATCAAAAAATGAAAAGAGCAAAAATAAAGAAAGGTAAAAGATAGATAACAATAGAATCCATGTATTTCCGCATATTATATATGCGGAATAATTTTGCAGAGTCTAAGTATGCATGACCTATTCTGTCATTTCTTACTATTAATAATATTTATTCTCCTCTTATATTCTTGTGTTACTGATATTTTATACAGACAAATAAAAAACAGTTGTGTATTATCTGTGCTTGTCTCTTCAATGTGTTTAGCTATGTTGTTTGGTCATATTAATATAATGATTCCTGCCATGGTTTTGATTATTGGTTTTTTATTAGCAATAACAGGAATGATAGGCGCTGGGGACATAAAGTTAATTGTGGCGCTAGTTTTTAGCATACCGCAGAATTTAATATTAGAATTTTTCGGTAATGACTCCAACTTATTGATAGTGTTTTATGTTCAGATAATGCCCGATGACTTTGTCATGCAGCTCCACCGATTTTGAGAACGACAGCGACT
>NZ_JABBJF010000030.1 GCF_014218705.1 Kluyvera sichuanensis
CCGGAAAAGCCGTAGTATTATCCGGATAGACTAGGAAAGTGTTACCTATGTTCCCGGTCTGAAGTGTTACCTATGTATCCGGTCGTACAGAAGCGCCGCCGGGAAGGCAAAGAAGCTAAATCAGATCTCGGTAATCACCGCTTCTTCCGGCAGACGAGATTTTGGCAGCGCCTTGTTGAAGTCTTCCACGCTGTGGTGGCCAACCGGCACCACGACCAGGCTGGTGAAGCCTTTCTCTTTCAGACCAAATTCGGCGTCCATAATCTCGGCGTCGAAGCCTTCGATAGGTACCGCATCCAGGCCCATTGCGCCCATCGCCAGCAGGAAGTTGCCCACGTTCAGGTAGGTCTGGTTAGCTGCCCACTGTGCGTCGTCGTGACGTTCTTTACGATGCAGGTCGGCGAAGAAGGTACGGCCTTTGTGGTTGGCGGCTTTGGCTTCTGGCGTGGCGAAACGGCCATCGGCATCTTCCTGATCCACCACTTTTTCCAGCCAGGCATCGTCGATCGCGGTTTTGGCGCAGAACACCACTACGTGAGAAGCATCCAGCATTTTGCGTTCGTTGAACACGTAGCCGCCCGCTGCGGATTTCGCCACGCGCGCTTTACCTTCGTCGGTGCTGGCAACGATAAAGTGCCACGGTTGAGAGTTGGTGCTGGAAGGGCTATAGCGCAGCAGAGTTTTCAGAGCAGCAGCCTGCTCGGTGGTCAGCTTTTTGCTGGCATCAAAGGCTTTGGTGGAATAGCGCGCTTTAGCAACGGAAACGATGTCCATAAACACTCCTGAATGATAAAAAACACCGCAAATCGGTGCGTCGTATCAAAGCAGGGTACCGCGCGATTTAACAAATGAGAAGGGTGTAAAATGCGATAACACTTATCGCATTTAACGCAAAATCAAACTGGACGCACGCGCTGTTGCACGCGTTTTGGCAGCTTGTTTACCACCAGATTCCACGAATCTTCAATCAGGCTGTTGAGCAGATCGACCGTGATCTCATCACCAGGATGAACCGAAATCCAGTGCTTTTTGTTCATATGGTAGCCCGGCTTGATGTGCGGGTAGATAGCCTGATGCAGCAACGATTGTTCCGGGTCAACCTTCAGGTTGATGATAGGTTCGCCGCGCAGATAGGCCTTGAGCATAAACATTTTACCCTCAACCGTGAAAACATCGTACTCCGGGCCGAAAGGCCAGTAGATGTCGGAGAAGGGCAGGGTTAGCGCAAACTCGTGCGCCCGTTCATGCAGCGTTTTACCGTCCATTACTCACCTTCCGCCAGGGCCAGCCACATCGCTTCGAAGCCCAGCGCTTTGAACTTATCGGCACGCTGCGGTTCCCGGCTGGCAAATTCAATCGTGGTTTCCGCCAGCGACAGGAACAGCGCATCGCCAAAGGCGCGGAAGTCATCGGACATAAAGACCGGGCGCACCGAGCGCTGGCAGAGCTTTTGCAGCTCCGGGAACATCGCTTTCACCTGGGCGGTGGTCTCTTCGGTGATTTTTTCGCTCACTGCCATGCGTCGCAGCGCGTGGTGTCCGGTCGGGTTGCGTACGCCCCAGTCGATGTAGCTGTTCCAGATGCTATGGGTAAAGTCTTTTGGTACTTCGGTATCCACCAGCCCGGCTTTCATCGCCTCGCACAGGCCGGTTTTCAGATGCAAATAAAGCGCATTAAGCAGGTCGTCTTTGGTGGCGAAATAGCGAAACAACGTACCCTCTGCAACCCCCGCACTGCGCGCAATTAGCGCAGTCGATGCGGCAATGCCGGATTGGGCAATGGCGCTGGTCGCAGCGTCCAGTAACGCTTGTTTTTTATCTTCACTCTTCGGACGAGCCACTACACTTTACCTCTCTGACTGTAAAAAACGTGATTGAAACATGCCGACCCCAGGGACTTCAACGTCGATTGTCAAATTTTGAAAATTGCTTGACGATTTTTTCCCCGTCTTTCTATAATGAGTGCCTACTCACTCATAATCAACCTTTTTAGTGTGGCTTCCTGGACGAAGCCGGTCCAGGGTCAGGATATGAAACCTTTTATCATCAGTGTGGTTGCTATCATGCTTATTGCCAGTGCTGCAAGTTTACCCTTTGTCCTGAACGCCGGTTTTGGTCAGGCGCCGCAAGGGGTTGAGAAAAGTCAGATTGAACGTTCGCCGAACTACCGTGACGGCGCGTTCCAGAACGCCTTGCCAACGCCTGGCTTTACTGGTGACAAAAACATGGTGATGGCGTGGTGGGAGTTTTTAACCGCCAAACGCGAAAATGCGCGCCCGACGCAGCCTCTGCCGATGGTGCCAACCGATCTCGCCAGCCTGCCGCTGGGGCAGGACACCATGATTTGGCTCGGCCACTCCTCGTGGTACCTGCAGCTGTCGGGCAAACGTATTTTGATAGACCCGGTGTTCAGCAGCTATGCCGCGCCGTTCTCGTTTCTGAATAAGGCGTTTGCGGGCAACTACCCGTGGCGCACCGAGAACATGCCGGAGATAGACCTGCTGATCATCTCTCACGACCACTACGATCACCTGGATTACGCCACCATCAAGGGACTGATGCCGAAGATCAAACGTGCCGTGGTGCCGTTAGGCGTGGGTTCACACCTGCGTTACTGGGGCATGAAAGATGACGTGATTACCGAAGCAGACTGGCAGCAGAGCGTCACCATCAGCGATGCGCTGAGCGTGCACGTGCTGCCCGCGCGTCACTTCTCCGGTCGCGACTTGAAGCGTAATCAGACGCTGTGGGCGAGCTTTATGTTCGTGACGCCGACGCAGAATATCTACTACAGCGGCGACACCGGCTATGGCCCGCACTTTAAGGCGATTGGTGAACAGTTTGGTCATGTGGACGTCGCCATTATGGAAGACGGTCAGTACGACCAGGACTGGCGCTACATCCACATGATGCCGGAACAGACGGCGCAGGCGGCGGCGGATCTCAACGCTCGTCGTGTGCTGCCGGGTCACGCCGGACGCTTCGTGCTGGCAAAACACACCTGGGATGATCCGTATAAACGTCTGGCGCAGGCCAGCAAAGACAAAGCGTATCGGCTGCTGACGCCGATGCAGGGCGAGCCGGTGTGGCTTGCTGATACCGCACAAACATTTGGTGCCTGGTGGGAATAACCACCGGCAGTCGTTAAACGAGGGGAGGGTGTATGACCGAATTAGCCACTCAGGTTGTCGACACACTGGTCGAATGGATTGACGACAATCTGCATCAGCCATTGCGTATTGATGAAATTGCCCGTCGGGCAGGGTACTCAAAATGGCATTTACAGCGTATTTTCCTGCAGCACAAAGGGGAGAGTCTGGGGCGCTACATTCGCCACCGGAAGCTGAATCTGGCGGCCGATGAGCTGTGTACGACCGATCAAAAGGTTTACGACATCTGCCTGAAGTACGGGTTTGATTCCCAGCAGACCTTTACCCGCATTTTCACCCGCACGTTCCATCAGTCGCCGGGTGCCTACCGCAAAGAGAATCATCGTCCGCAGACGCATTGATTCTGCCCCGGGGTCGGCGTAAACGCCTCGCCCGGGCTACCCAACCATCTCATACCCCGTAGCCCGGCCGAGCGCAGCGACGCCGGGGAATCACGGCCATCAATCCGCGAGCGAAAACCAGCGCCGCCATACGAAACGAATCACCAGATACTCAATTGTCCCCAGCGCCAGAAACCACACGCAGAACAGCACGGTGTACAGCTGGCTAAGATCCATAAAATGGAAGGTCTCAACCAGCTTTTGCGCCAGCGTCAGCCCCAGCGACGGTGCAGGCAGCAGCAGGCAGGAGAGGAGTGCCAGCAACAAAATACCGGCGGCGGTCATCAGGGATTCGAGCGGATGCTTCATGTAATGTTAATCTTTGGTTAAAGATATTATTGTCCGGTAATTTTTAATAGAACGCAATGTTTCTAATTAAACAAATCCCTTAGCGAATAATTAATATAAATCACCAGACCTACGATAATAATCGCATGGCGATAAATGAAATAATGTTCTGGTTTAAATTAAATATAGCTTTCGTAAATTAACGTCATGCTCCAGATAATATTTTTACAAAAGTATAAGTACTATATCCAACCAGCGTGGCAATCACGACAGCCAGCGCTACGTACAGCGCCAGGCGGCGCCCTTTGTAGATTCCAAACATAATGACCTCGTTTAGATAGGGTTTAGGAACATTCTGTAATATTAATATTAGTTATTCAGCTTAATGTCATTCTGAAAATTTAAAAAGCAAAAAATATTGTGATTCGATAAAAGATTTTTTGCTCGCAAATATGATTCAGTGATATCGCCTTGGCCAGAAATGGAATTCAGGCTTTCCGTTCGCAGGAATTTAAAAGGAAACCTTATTGTGTCTAAAATGATGAACGCCCAGAATGTGCCGCACGCGGGTCACGACCCGCATGAGCACGCCTACCAGCAGACCACCGAGCAGGTGCTATCACATCTGAACAGCCAGCCTGACGGTTTGAGCATGGACGACGCCGCCGCGCGTCTGAACACCTACGGCCCGAACGCGCTGCCGGAGAAAAAAGGCAAACCCGCGTGGCTGCGTTTCCTTGCCCACTTTAACGATGTCCTTATTTACGTCCTGCTGGCCGCGGCGGCGCTGACCGCCGTGATGGGCCACTGGGTCGATACCTTCGTCATTCTCGGCGTCACGGTGATTAACGCCCTGATCGGCCACATTCAGGAGAGCAACGCGGAGAAATCGCTGAAAAGCATCCGCAATATGCTCTCCAGCGACGCGCGCGCCATTCGCGGCGGCAGCCATAAAACGGTGTCGACCACCGACCTGGTGCCGGGTGATATCGTGGTACTGCGTGCGGGCGACCGTATTCCGGCGGACATGCGCCTGATTGAAGCGCACAACCTGCGCGTGGAAGAGGCGATCCTCACCGGCGAGTCCACCGTGGTCGACAAGCACACCGACGTGCTGCACGGCGAACTGCCGCTGGGCGACCGTACTAATATGGTCTTCTCCGGCACCACCGTCAGCGCCGGTGGCGGCGTGGGCGTGGTCGTGGCGACCGGGCAGGAGACCGAACTGGGTCACATCAACCAGATGATGGCGGGTATCGAGAAGCACCGCACGCCGCTGCTGGTGCAGATGGACAAGCTCGGCAAAGCGATTTTCGCCATTATTCTGGCGATGATGGGCGCGCTGTTTGTCTTCAGCATGGTGCTGCGCGACATTCCACTGGGCGAACTGCTACTGTCGCTGATTAGCCTCGCGGTTGCCGCGGTACCGGAAGGTCTGCCGGCGATTATCTCAATTATTCTGTCGCTGGGCGTGCAGGCGATGGCGCGTAAGCGGGCGATTATCCGCAAGCTGCCGACCGTTGAAACTCTGGGCGCGATGACCGTGGTCTGCTCGGATAAAACCGGCACCCTGACCATGAACGAAATGACCGTTAAAGCGATCATTACCGCCGACAGTTGCTACCGCGTTGACGGCAACAGCTACGAGCCGCACGGCAGCATTTACCTGGAAGGCAGCAACGAGCCGGTCAACGTACAGCCGTACACCGTGCTGGAGAAATACCTGCGCACCATCGACCTGTGCAACGACAGCCAGCTGATTCAGGATGCGCAGGGCCACTGGGGCATTACCGGCGGCCCAACCGAGGGCGCGCTTAAAGTGCTGGCGGCGAAGGCCAACCTTGAGCCGATGCGTACTCAGCTGGTGGCCAAGATCCCGTTCGACTCACAGTACAAATACATGTCCACCCACTTCCAGCTTGCTGATGACGAAGTGGTGATGGTGACCGGCGCACCGGACGTGCTCTTCGCCCTGTGCCAGCAGCAGCAAACCGCACGCGGCGTCGCCCCGTTCGACCGCGGCTACTGGGAAGCGGAGATGGCGCGTTTTGCCAGCCAGGGCTTGCGTATGGTGGCCGCAGCGACCAAGCCAGCCGCGCCGGGGGCGAAAACCCTCGATCATAGCGACCTGCAGGAAGGCCTTATCTTCCTCGGCATTGCCGGGATGATGGACCCGCCGCGCCCGGAAGCGGTAGAGGCGATCCACACCTGCCAGAATGCTGGGATCCGCGTGAAAATGATCACCGGCGATCACCCGCAAACTGCCATGAGCATTGGCCAGATGCTGGGGATCCGCAACAGCAGCGAAGCGATGACCGGCTACCAGCTGGAGCACATGGACGACGCCGAGCTGGCAAAAGCGGCGGTGGAGTACGACATCTTCGCCCGCACCAGCCCGGAGCATAAGCTGCGCCTGGTGAAAGCCCTGCAGGAGAACGGCGAGATCGTCGGCATGACCGGCGACGGCGTAAACGATGCGCCCGCGCTGCGTCAGGCAGACGTCGGTATCGCGATGGGCATTAAAGGCACCGAGGTGACCAAAGAGGCCGCCGATATGGTCCTGACCGATGACAACTTCGCGACCATCGCCAGTTCGGTCAAAGAGGGGCGTCGTGTCTACGACAACCTGAAAAAGACGATTCTGTTCATTATGCCGACCAACCTGGCGCAGGGGCTGCTGATTATCATCGCCTTGCTGGCAGGGAATATCATCCCGCTGACTCCGGTGCTGATTCTGTGGATGAACATGGCGACCTCCGCCACGCTCTCTTTCGGCCTGGCGTTTGAAGCCGCCGAGCGTAACGTGATGAACCGTCCGCCGCGTAAAACCGGCCAGCACGTGATGGATGCCTTTGCCGTCTGGCGCGTGGCCTTTGTCGGCTCGATGATTGCCATTGCCGCCTTTATGCTTGAGGCCTGGCTGGCACCGCGCGGCCACAGCGCCGAGTTCGTGCGTACCGTGCTGCTGCAGATGCTGGTGACCGCGCAGTGGGTCTACATGATCAACTGCCGCAGCAGCGACCGCTTCTCCCTGAACCGCGGCCTGCTGAAGAACAAAGGTATCTGGCTGGTGACCGGCGTGCTGCTTCTGCTCCAGTTGGCGATTATCTACCTGCCGCTGATGCAGACGCTGTTCGGCACTGAAGCGCTGCCGCTGCGTTACTGGGGCATTACCCTGGTGATTGGCGTGGCGATGTTCCTGGTGGTTGAAGTGGAAAAACGTCTGACCCGCCGTTTCCGTAAAACGACCTCGTAACTCATACGCCCCTCTCCAGCCGGAGGGGGGCGCTTGCCCTGCAAGGATTTCTCCATGAAAAACACTTTCCGCCTCGCCCTGCTGGCCTGTGGCCTGGCCGCCTGCGTGCAGGCTTCCGCCTCGGTGCCGGTGCGCATCATCACCGTTGAACAGGCACCGCACGCTGCCGAGCGTCAGGTACCGGGCCGCGTTGAGGCCATTCATTCGGTCGAGATCCGCGCCCGTACCGAAGGGGCCATCGTGCAGCGCCATTTCCAGGACGGGCAGGAGGTCAACAAAGGCGACCTGCTGTTTACCCTTGATGATGCCCAGCCCCGTGCGGCGCTGGCGCTGGCGCAGGCGGAACTGAAAAGCGCGCAGGCCTCGCTGCGTCAGGCACAGCAGTTGCTTTCACGCTATCAGAGTTTGAAAACCAGCCAGGCTATCAGCCGTAACGATGTCGACAACGCGCAGATGCAGCGCGACGTGGCGGCGGCGGCCGTTGAACAGGCGAAAGCCCGTATCTCTGCCCAGCAAATTACCCTCGATTACACTCGCATTATCGCGCCGGTCAGCGGACGCGTTGGTCACAGCGCCTTTCACGTCGGGACGCTGGTTAACCCCGCCAGCGGCGTGCTGGCTGAAGTGGTGCAGCTTGAACCGATCCGCGTGAGCTTCGCGCTGGACGAGTCGGCGTTCTACAGCAAGGCCGGGCAGCATGCGGATATTCGTGCGCTGAAGGCGGCGTGGCGGGCGCAAATCACCCTCGACGGCCAGCGTGAAGATGGCGTGCTGACCTCGGTCGATAACCGAATTGATACCCGAACTGCCAGCGTGACGATGCGCGCGGAGTTCGCTAACCCTCAGCACCGTTTGCTGCCGGGCGGCAACGTTTCGGTCACGCTGCGTCCGCAGGTGGCGACCGAGCGGGTGATGATCCCGGCGGCGGCGGTACAGCAGGATGCCCAGGGCTACTTTAGCTGGGTACTGACGCCAGAGAATAAGGCTGGGCAGCGTCGTCTGTCGCTGGACGGCCAGCAGGGACAAACCTTTGCGGTCGCGCAGGGGCTAACCGCGGGTGAGCGCGTGGTCGTTGAGGGCGCGCAGCGCCTGACCGACGGTGCCGCCGTGACGCTGCTGAATTAAGGAGAGAGCATGCTGACCTTCTTTATTCGTCGCCCGCGTTTCGCGATGGTGATTGCGCTGCTGATGACTTTTGTCGGGGCAGTCGCGCTGAAGCTCATTCCGGTAGAGCAGTATCCGCAAATCACTCCGCCGGTGGTTAACGTCAGCGCCAGCTGGCCAGGCGCCAGCGCGCAGGACGTCGCCGAAGCCATCGCCGCGCCGCTGGAAACGCAGCTGAACGGCGTTGACCATATGCTCTATATGGAGTCGACCAGCTCGGACGACGGCGGCTACAGCCTGAACCTGACCTTCGCCGCTGGCACCGACCCGGATATGGCGGCGATTGATGTGCAAAACCGTGTTTCTCAGGCGGTTGCGCAGCTGCCCACCGAAGCGCAGCAGAACGGCGTGCAGGTGCGTAAACGCGCCAGCAACCTGCTCATGGGGGTCAGCCTCTATTCCCCGCAAGGCTCACTCTCTGCTTTACAGATAAGCAACTACGCCAGCACCCAGGTGCGTGAAGCGCTGGCGCGTCTGCCGGGCGTCGGCCAGGTGCAGATGTTCGGTGCGCGCGACTATAGCATGCGCATCTGGCTGCGACCGGACCGCATGAACGCGATGAATATCACCAGTGAAGATATCGCCCAGGCGCTCAACGAACAGCACGTGCAGGGGGCCTCCGGGCAAATTGGTACGCCGCCGGTGTTTAACGGCCAGCAGCAGACGCTGACCATTAACGGCCTGGGCCGACTGACCGACGCCGACGAATTCCGTCGCATTGTGATACGCAGCGGCGAACAGGGGCAACTGGTGCGTTTGTCCGACGTGGCGACCATTGAGCTTGGCGCGCGCAGCTACAACTCCAGTGCCCAGTTGAACGGCGTGGAGTCGGCGTATATGGGGATTTACCCGACGCCAACCGCCAACGCCTTACAGGTGGCAAACGTGGTGCGTGCCGAACTCACCCGCCTGCAAAGCCGCTTCCCGGCGGATCTGATGTGGGAAGTGAAGTTCGATACCACCCGTTTCGTCGCGGCAACGATTAAAGAGATTGGCACCTCGCTGGCGCTGACGCTGCTGGCAGTGGTCGCCGTTGTCTCCCTGTTCCTGCAAAGCCTGCGCGCCACGCTGATTGTAGCGCTGGCGATTCCGGTGTCGTTGGTGGGCACGTTTGCCGTGCTCTATCTGCTCGGCTACAGCGCCAACACGCTTAGCCTGTTCGCGATTATTCTGGCGCTGACCATGGTGGTGGATGACGCCATCGTGGTGGTGGAAAGCGTCGAAGGGCATATGGCGGAAGGGATGAACCGCCTGGAGGCCACCGGGCTGGCGCTGCGCCAGATCGCCGGGCCGGTGATTGCTACCACGCTGGTGCTGCTGGCGGTGTTTGTGCCGGTGGCGATGCTGCCGGGGATTGTGGGTGAGCTGTATCGCCAGTTTGCGGTCACGCTCTCTACGGCGGTCACGCTCTCCAGCATCGTGGCGCTGACGCTGACTCCCGCGCTGTGCGCGCTGCTGCTGCGGCCTCGTCGCAAGCAGCCTGCCCGTTTCTTCCAGTGGTTTAACCTCGGGCTGAACGCTACCCGCGACGGCTACGGCAAACTGGTGGCGTGGATGAATCTGCGCCCGCTGGTTGCGGTAGCCGCTACTACGCTTGCCGCGCTGCTGGTGGCGTTCAGCTTCACCAGTATGCCGAAAGGCTTCCTGCCGCAGGAAGATCAGGGCTACCTGTTTGCCAATATTCAGCTGCCGGAGTCCGCGTCGCTGGAGCGTACCGAGGCGGTGATGGCGCAGGCGCGTAAGCTTCTGGGTGCCCATCCGGCGGTCGAGGATGTGATTCAGGTGTCTGGTTTTAGCATCCTGAGCGGTACCAGCGCTTCAAACGGTGGTTTTATCTCGCTGATGCTGAAGGACTGGTCGCAGCGTGCGCCGCTGGAGACGGTGATGGGCGAGCTGCAGCGCCAACTGATGGCGATGCCAGAAGCCAACATTATGCTGTTCGCACCGCCAACGCTGCCGGGGCTTGGCAGCGCGGCAGGTTTCGATCTCCGTATTCTGGCGCAGGCCGGGCAAACGCCTGCCGAACTGGAGCAGGTAACGCGCACCATTCTGATGAAGGCCAATCAGCACCCGCAGCTGAGTCGCGTGTTCACCACCTGGAGCAGCAACGTTCCGCAGCTGACGCTCACCGTCGACCGCGACCAGGCTGCCAGGCTGGATGTGCCGGTGTCGCGCATCTTTAACAGTCTGCAAACGGCCTTTGGCGGCGCGCGTGCCGGGGATTTCAGCATCAACAACCGCGTCTATCACGTGGTGATGCAAAATGAGATGCAGTGGCGCGAGCGCGCCGAGCAAATCAGCGAGCTGTTTGTGCGCAGCAATCAGGGGGAGCGGGTGCGTCTGAGCAACCTGGTGACGGTAACGCCAACCGTCGGCGCGCCGTTTATCCAGCAGTTCAACCAGTTCCCGTCGGTATCGGTCAGCGGTTCGGCGGCGGAAGGGGTCAGCAGCCGTACGGCGATGACCGAGATGGAAAACCTGCTGAAGGCCAATCTGCCGGAAGGCTACGACTACGCCTGGAGCGGACTCTCCTGGCAGGAGCAGCAGACCGGCAATCAGGCGGTGTGGATTGTGCTGGCGGCGGTGGCGATGGCGTGGCTGTTCCTCGTGGCGCAGTATGAGAGCTGGACGCTACCGGCGAGCGTGATGCTATCCGTGCTGTTTGCCATCGGCGGTGCGCTGCTGTGGCTGTGGACGGCGGGCTACGCCAACGACGTGTACGTGCAGATTGGTCTGGTGCTATTAATCGCGCTGGCGGCCAAAAACGCGATATTAATCGTCGAATTTGCCCGCGAGCGCAGGCAGTCCGGGCTCTCTATCGTCGAGGCCGCGCGTGAGGGGGCAACCCGCCGCTTCCGTGCGGTAATGATGACCGCGGTGTCGTTTATTATCGGTATCATGCCGATGATGTTCTCCACCGGGGCCGGGGCGCAGAGCCGCCGGATCATCGGCACCACGGTGTTCAGCGGTATGCTGGTGGCGACGGTGATTGGCATCCTGTTTATCCCGTCGCTCTACGTGCTGTTCCAGCGTCTGCGCGAGTGGGCGCACCGCAAGGCGGGCTAACCCATCTGTGCCAGCTGGCTTCGCAGCATGTCTACCCCCGGCGCAATGGCCTCGGGGTTAATGGCATGAAAGCCCATGCGGAAGAAATTGTCCGGCGGCGTTGCATCGAGAAAATGCCGGGCGCCGGGTTCAATCAATACCCCGGTGTGGGCGGCGCGCCAGGTGAGCTGCTGGGTACTGATGCTGGCGGGCGTGCGCAGCCAGAAAGCGTTGGCGTGTTCGCTGCCGGGCAGGGGCTGACACTCCGGCAGCAGCGTCGACAACGCGGTATGCAGCCGGTCCCAGCGCCGGGCGGAATCATCGCGATAGCGCCGTAGGTGCGTTTCATAATGGCCCTGGGCAAGAAAGTGCGCCATCTGGTACTGAATGTTAGTCGGCGGATGGCGATAAACCAGTCGGCGCAAGGCGCGGGCTTCATCAATCAGGTCCGGGTCGGCGACCATAAACCCCAACCGTAATCCGGGCGACAGCGCCTTCGACAAGCTGCTAACGTAAATCACCCGTCCGCTGCGGTCGCTGGCCTTCAACGCGGGCAGCGGGTTGGCCTGGAAGTTACTCTCCGAATCGTAATCATCTTCGATAATCACCGCATCATGCTGCGCGGCGTGCGCCAGTAGCTGGCTGCGTCTGGCCTTGCTCATGGTAATGCCGGTTGGCACCTGATGACCTGGCGTCACGTAGTAGTAATCGCACGGCGCGTCGTTGAGCACGATCCCTTCTCCATCCACCGGGTGCGGTACGATATCGCAGTCGCTGAGCAAAAAGGTATTAATCGCCTCGCGAAATCCGGGGTTCTCCACGCCCACTCGCGTCTGGCGCGACATCAGCAGGCGGGTGAGCAGGTAGAGCGCATTCTGCGAACCGAGGGTAATCAGAATTTCATCCGGTGCGGCGACGATGCCACGTTTGGGCAGCACGCGGGTGCGGATCTGTTCAATCAGCATCGGCACGTCCTGGTCGATATGGTCGACGACCCACGCCGGGTCGCGCATGCCGCCGTGTAGCCAGTTCGCCGCCGATCGCCAGCTGGCCAATGGAAACTGGCGGGTATCGGGCTGGCCGTAGATAAACGGATAGCGGTAGTGCATCCAGCCAGCGGGCTTGAGGATCGACTCCTGCTGGCTGGGGGTAATGTTGAGCCGTTTGCTCCACGATGGTGCAGCATCGCCGCTGGCGGGTGCAGGCGCGGCGGCAGAAACGCGCGGCGCGTGGTAGTCTGGATGCAGGTAATAACCGCTGCGCGGGCGGCTCACCAGATAGCCTTCGTTGACCAGACTTTCAAACACCAGCGCAGTGGTGTTGCGCGAAACCTGAAGCTGTTGCGCCAGCTGCCGACACGATGGCAGCGGCGTGTCGACGGCGAAAATGCCGCCGAGAATGGCGTTGACCAGCGATTCGCGAACCTGCTCCTGCAACCCGCGCTGGTGGTCAAAATCCACGTGCAATAAGTGCCGAATCATACGCTGCTCCTTCGAATATCCGCTTTCCCTGAGTGCAGCAATTTCTGTACCAGCCTGAAATCGTCTGACACAAGCGCGCGCGAAAACTGGCTCTATTCAGAATGCAAAAAGTCTCCCTACAGTAAAAACGTCGTCGGCCAGAGTAAAAAATGGCGTCAGGCGGCACACATCTTGCAACGCTTTCAGGGCGTCTGGAATAAACGTGTTCGGCATATTTACGTAGGGGTCAAACGATGAAAAAAACGATGGGTTCGTATTATCTGGCCGCCGTGATGGCGATGACTTTTTCATTACAGGTCGCCGCCGCTGATTTGCCAGAAATTGAAAAGTCCGGGACCTTAAAAGTGGCCACCGAGGATGATTACGCACCGTTTAACTTTATGAATAACGGCAATGCCGATGGGTTCAACAAAGATATGCTGGCGGCGCTGCGCGAATACGCCAAATTTAACGTCACGCAAAGCATTCTGCCGTGGACCGGGTTATTAGCGGCGGTCTCCACCGGGCAGTACGATATGGCATTAACCGGTGCCGTCGTCACCGATGAACGCCTCAACGTGTTTAATTTCACCCCGCCGTGGGCCTCGGCGCAGCACTATTTTGTCAAGCGTGCGGGCGATAACTCATTAAATACCATTGCCGATCTCAGCGGTAAAAAAGTCGGCCTTCAGGCGGGCAGTGCGCTATTAGCTCGCCTGCCGGAACTGAAAGCGATGATTGAGAAAACCGGCGGCAAACTGGGCCCGGTAGTGGAATACCCGTCCTATCCGGAAGCCTACGCCGATTTAGCCAATAAACGTCTTGACTACGTGATTAACGTCGTTATCTCCGTTAACGATTTGGTGAAAGCCAAACCGAAGGTGTTCGCCAAAGGACTGCCGGTCTCCGGCCCGGGCTATATGGCCTGGCCAATCCCGAAAAATTCGCCGGAGCTGCTGGCGTACATGACCAAATTTATCAATCACATGCGTGAAACCGGCAAGCTCGCTGAGCTGCAGAAGAAATGGTTTGGCGAAACCTATGACGACCTGCCAACCGAGCCTATCACCAGCGCCGCGCAGTTCCACAAACTCGCCGGACAGTAAATGGTAGCCCGGCCGAGCAACGCGACGCCGGGAGTGACACCCACGACTCTCAGGAGGGCACCATGGACGCAATAGCATGGCAGTTACTGATTGAAGGCGCATGGACGACCCTCTGGATTTCGGCCATCGCCATCGCTTTTGGGGTGGTGATAGGGCTGATTATCGCCTTTGTGCGCATGATGAAAATCCCGGTCATCGACCAGATTCTGGTTATCTATATCAGCCTCGCCCGCGCCACGCCGCTGGTGACGCTGGTGCTGTTTCTCTTTTTATCGCTGCCGACGGTGGGCATTAATCTCGATAAAACGGTGGCGGCTATCGTTGCGCTGACCCTCAATACCTCGGCGTTTAACGCTGAAATCTGGCGTAACGCTTTTCGCACCTTCCCGCGCGAACAGCGCGAGGCCGCGGAGTCGGTGGGGATGCGCCGCTGGCCCTATTTCCGCTACATCATGCTGCCGCAAATGTGGCTGGAGAGCCTGCCCGCGCTGGTGAACGAAATGTCCTTCCTGATTAAGGGCAGCCCGGCGATTGCGGTGATAGGCGTGGTGGATCTCACCCGCGTCACCAACCGCATCGCCTCCGTCACCTATGAACCGCTGTCGCCCATTCTGGCCGCCGGTCTGCTGTACGTGGTGATTATTGGCCTGCTGCTCAAGCTTCAGAGCATGGCGGAACGCAAAGCAAAACGACTGGCGCGATAAGCCTCGGGAGGACACATGAACCAATGGGCCATTATTTGGGCCGAGCACGACAATTTTATTGCCGGGCTGCTGGCGACGCTTGAGTTGTTTATTATTGCCGCAGTATGTGGGTTATTGATTGGCACGCTGCTGTGTTATTTCACCGAATATCAAAAGCGCGTGCTGAATAACGTTATTGTCGGCTTTGTGAACCTGATGCGGGCGATTCCGTTTTTGATTCTGGCCTATTTACTCTATTACGGACTGCCGGAGTTGGGGATTAGCCTGGATGCGTGGACGGCGGGGCTGGTGGCGTTAATTATCTATCACGGTGCCTATTTCTTTGAGATTCTCCGTAGCCAGCGGCGAGTATTTTCCAACGGCTATATTGAAGCCGCCGTGGTGCAGGGGTTTTCCCGTTACACCATTTTTCGCCGTATCGTCCTGCCGAATATTTTCTCCTCCGCGCTGCCGCTGTTGGGTAATCAGCTGATTATCTGCCTGAAGGATACCGCGTTTCTTAGCATTATTACCGTGCAGGAAATTACTGCCGCCGCGAACAGCGTGCAGGCAACCTATTTTATTCCGTTTAACGCCTTTATTGTCGCCATTGCGCTGTATTGGGCTATCAGCATCGTGCTGGAACTGCTGGTGAAACGGTTGAGTGTTTATAGCGCTAAAAGAGGAATGAGCCATGTCTGATACCACGGCGGTAAGCGTAAAAAATGTCTCCAAGCAGTTTGATAACGTAGAGGTGCTGCGCGATATCAACCTGACGGTGGAGAAGGGGACGGTGGTCAGCATTCTCGGTTCGTCCGGTTCAGGGAAATCGACGTTGCTGCGTTGCATGAACTGGCTGGAGCAGCCCGACCGCGGTGAGATCCGTATCGGCGGGCAGCGCATTGGCGTTGACGATCGCTCCGGGAAAAGCATGTCGCACCGCGAACTGTCGAAGATCCGCGAGCGGGTAGGGATGGTGTTTCAGAGCTTCAACCTGTGGCCACACCTGACGGTGCTGCAAAACGTGATGGAGGCGCTGCTGCATGTAAAAGGCATGAAGCGCGACGAAGCGCGGCAGATTGCCCATCAGCAACTGGAGAAGGTGGGGATGGAGCATAAAGCGGATGCCTATCCGATTACGCTCTCCGGCGGGCAAAAGCAGCGGGTGGCAATTGCCCGTTCGCTGGCGATGTCGCCAGAGGTGCTGCTGTTTGATGAACCGACCTCGGCGCTTGACCCGGAGCGCGTGAACGAAGTGCTGAGCGTGATGAAATCGCTGGCGGCGGAGGGGTATACCATGGTGGTGGTGACGCACGAGATGGAGTTTGCCCGCCAGGTGTCGAACGAAGTGGTGTTTCTTGAGAAGGGGATTTTGATTGAGAAAGCGCCGCCAGAGGTTTTCTTTACCGCGCCGAAGTCGGAGCGTGTGAGGCAGTTTTTGCAGAGTAGCCGTTAGTACAGGCAGCGCGGGATGGTTCTCTAGGGTAAAACTGAATATATGGCAGTAAGGTGAAAGGTTCCGTTCACTTTACGTCGGGTGGAATATGAAGTCCCTTCACCGGTGAACGGGCCAAGGGGTGCGGCCGCGCACCCCTTGGCAATCCCCGCGGCCCCGCAGGGAAATCGGTGCTTCGCACTGCGCTCGCCTACGACTCCAGCCTGCGGCACGGCGAAACTCGACGTCCTGTCTCGGTTCGCCTCAGTCCGCCATCCATGGCGTCCTGACCTTGTCTTCCGTGCTACGGCTCGCCGATTTCCAGCGGGGACTCCGCCGTTTCAGTCACTCTGGTTTTTGCTGTTAGCTAAAAGACCGCACGGTTTTGGGTGGCGTCTAAATCGCCGAAGCGATCCCTGCGCCCACGCAGTTTATATGGCTCGTGCAGGAAGGGAGCGCAACAGAGTGATAAACCTACATGCATCTCCCCTTATTGGATAACTGTCACCACAAAAGACAGCCCTGGAAGGAAGGGGAAAAAACCACACTAATCCCTATCAATCGCAAACGGCTGCCACGCCTGACGCACCGGCATCACCTCCACGCGGTTAATATTCATATGGTCCGGCAGGGTGGCGATATAGAACATCTGCTCGGCGATATCCAGCGCGGACAATGGCGTGGTGCCGCGATACAGCGCGTCCGATGCTGCCTGGTCTCCCTTGGTGCGCACCAGCGTAAACTCGGTCTCGGCAATGCCCGGTGCAAGGTCGGTGACGCGCACGCCGGTGCCTAACAGATCGCAGCGCAGGTTATAGCTAAACTGCTTCACAAACGCCTTGCTGGCACCATAAACGTGGCTGCCGGGATAAGGCCACTGCCCGGCAATTGAGCCGATATTAATAATGCTCGCCCCCGCGCCGTGGCGAATCAGCGTCGGCAGCAGGGCGTGCGTCACGTTCACCAGCCCGGTGACGTTAGTATCAATCATGGTATGCCAGTCGGACAGATCCACCTTTTGCGCCGGCTGCGGCGCCAGCGCCAGCCCGGCGTTATTGATAAGGGCGGTGACATCGATAAAGTCCAGCGGCAGTGCGGCGACGGCAGCGTCCACTGCCGCGCTGTCGCGCACGTCCAGCTCAATCACATGCACCGGTACCCACTGTGCCAGCTCGGCCTGCAGCGCCTGTAGCCTTGTGAGCCGACGTCCGCTCAGCACCAGCGCCCACCCTGCGCGCGCAAACACGTGCGCCGCCGCTTCCCCAAAGCCGGAGGTCGCTCCGGTAATAAACACCACTTTACGCTTTTGCATTGTGCTCTCCTGTGCAGGTTGTTCCGGCCACTATAAAAACCGCCGCGCGTCCTGCCGAGAGCCAGTCGGCGGATGGCGATGTGACACCGTTGTCACAGCGCCGCGACTACACTGGCTCTATCACTTTTTTTTGTGCCGACGACATGATGAATCACAGCCAACGGTATGCGAGGAACGACGAATGACAGAGTTGAACAACAAAGCGGTTCGCCAACTGGACAGAGAGTATGTTTTTCATTCCTGGTCGATGCAGGGCAACCTGAGCCCGCTGGTGATTGCCGGCGCGAAAGGGTGCGAGCTATGGGATTACGACGGGAAAACCTATCTTGATTTCAGCAGCCAGCTGGTGAACGTGAATCTTGGCTACCAGCACCCACGCGTGCTGGCGGCGATGAAAGAACAGCTGGAAACGCTGGTCACTATTGCCCCGGCCACCGCCAACCTGGCACGCGGCGAAGCGGCAAAACGCATTATTGGGCTGGCGCCGGAAGGCTTTAGCAAGGTGTTCTTCACCAACGCCGGGGCCGATGCCAACGAGAACGCCATCCGCATGGCGCGTCTGTACACTGGGCGCGACAAGGTGCTGTCGGCCTACCGCTCCTATCACGGCAATACCGGCAGCGCGATTGCCGCCACCGGCGACTGGCGTCGTGTGCCGAACGAATATTCGCGCGGCCACGTCCACTTCTTTAACCCGTACCTCTACCGCACGGAATTTAATGCCACCTCCGAACAGGAAGAGTGCAGCCGCGCGCTGGCGCACCTGCGGCGGATGATCGAATGCGAAGGCCCGTCTTCCATTGCCGCAATTCTGCTGGAATCCATTCCGGGCACGGCAGGGATTCTGGTGCCGCCGGAAGGCTATATGAAAGGCGTGCGGGCGCTGGCAGATGAGTTCGGGATTATCCTGATCCTCGATGAAGTGATGGCCGGGTTTGGCCGTACCGGTAGCTGGTTTGCCTTCGAGCAGGATGGGATCGTACCGGATCTGATCACCTTCGCTAAAGGGGTGAACGCCGGGTACGTTCCGGCCGGTGGGGTGATCATCAGCGACAAGATCGCCCACTATTTTGACGATCACTTCTTTGCCGGTGGGCTGACCTATTCCGGGCATCCGCTGGCGATGGCGGCGATTATTGCCACCCTTGATGCGATGAAGGACGAAGGGATCGTGGAGAACGCGGCGCGTATCGGTAACGGCGTGCTGCGTCAGGGGCTGGAAGCGCTGGCCGCCGCGTCACCGCTGGTGGGTGAAGTGCGCGGGCGTGGGGTGTTCCAGGCGCTGGAACTGGTGAGCGACCGAGCGAAGAAAACGCCGCTGGCGGCAGGGGATATGGCAGAAATTAAAGGCGCGTTAACCGAAGCGGGGCTGTTGAGCTTCGTGGTGGAAAACCGGATTCACGTAGTACCTCCATGCACCATCAGCGCCGAGCAGGTGCAGAAAGGGGTGGGGATTTTGCACAACGTATTAGGCAATTTTGCCCATTTAGCCGTGTAGCCTCGTCCGGGCGACGAACGGTTCCCTCTCCCCATTGGGGAGAGGGTTAGGGTGAGGGGGCGGTTCAGAACCTGATGCTTAACTCGGGCTCCAGGTATACGGCGCCGCGATACCCAACGGCAGACCTACACCCCACCACACCAGCAGCAGGATGCTCCACGCCACGAAGAAGGCGATGGAGTACGGCATCATCATCGAGACTAGCGTACCCACCCCCGCGCCCTTCACGTAGCGCTGGCAGTAGATAACGATCAGCGGGAAGAAGACCATCAGCGGGGTGATGATGTTGGTGCAGGAGTCACCGATACGGAACGCCGCCTGAGTCAACTCCGGCGAAATCCCTACCGCCATCAGCATTGGCACCATAATTGGCGACAGCAGTGCCCATTTAGCCGATGCAGAGCCAATCAGCAGGTTCACCACCGCCGTCAGCACAATCATGCCGATAATCGTTGCCTGCCCCGGTAACTCCAGCGCTTTCAGACCGTCGGCGCCCATCAGCGCGAACAGCGTACCAATGTTGGAGTCGCTGAACGCTTTGATAAACATGGCGCAGAAGAAGGCCATCACCATGTACGAACCCATTTTGCTCATGGAGTCGTTCATCGCGCCAATTACGTCTTTGCCGGTTTTAAAGGTGCCGGAGACAAAGCCGTAGACGATACCCGGCAGAATGAAGATCAGGAAAATCAGCGGCACGATGGACTTCATAATCGGCGCGCTGTAGGAGGTCAGTGAACCGTCGGTGCCACGCAGCATCGACCCTTCTGGCCAGGCCGCCGCGGCCAGTGCCGCCAGACCGAGCATCATCACCAGGGAAGCACGGCTAAAGGCGCGGCTCTCCTGCGGGGAGACACTGGACATATCTTCATCGTGTTTGAAGTCGCCGTCGATGGCCATTTTGCTGACGCGTGGCTCGACGATGCGCTCGGTGACCCACCAGCCAACCAGCGTAATGATGATGGAGGAGGCGATGCCGAAGAACAGGTTGCACAGGGTGTTAACGGTGTAGGTGCTGTCCAGCAGCTGGGCGGCAGCCTGGGTAAAGCCCTGCAGCAGCGCATCGTTACCGGTGGGTACCATGTTGGCGGCAAAGCCACCGGATACGCCGGAGAACGCGGCGGCAATCCCGACCAGCGGATGACGGCCGGCAGACATAAAGATAATCGCGCCCAGCGGAATCACCAGCACGTAGCCTGCATCTGCCGCCACGTGGCTGAACATCGCCACAAAGATCAGCATTGGCGTCAGCAGGCGCTTTGGCGTCACGCGCAGCATCTTTTTCAGCGCGACGTTAATAAAGCCGGAGCTTTCCGCCACGCCCACGCCCAGCATCGCCACCAGTACGATCCCCAGCGGTGCAAAGCCGGTGAAAGTGGTGACCATATTGGCCAGCGTATTGGTCAACGCTTCAGGAGAGAGCAGGTTGTTCACCTTCACCGCTTCCTGCGTCATCGGGTTTATCACATCAAAGGTCACCATCGACAGCACTGCCGACAGGCCCATCACAATCAGTAAAAAGTAGAAAAAGATCATTGCCGGTTCGGGTAACCGGTTCCCTGCTTTTTCTATCGCGTTAAGAAAGCCCGTCATCAGGCGGCTTTCACCCACTTCATTCCGTGTCCGTGTTTGGGTATTCATTCGGTTCCTTAATTCAGACAATTGTTTCATTGTTTGTATGAATGTTTCAGGAGAATAATAGGGGTAATTGCCGTGCGGAACTATATTTTTATGGTGGATAAATCTGACTAAAGCCGCAATTTTTGATTTTTTATTTTATCAATGAGGTTGTGTCTGGCGGTTGATTCGGTATTTTCGATGGCTGGTCATATTTATGGCTATGAATAAGCGGGTAAGGAGGGGGAAGCCATCGCTTCGCCCCTCCGGCAAGGCGTCAGGCGGATGTTTTTTGCAGCCGGGTCAGTTCAACGGCAGATTGCCATTCATGCCAGCGTTTTTGCAGCCGCCCGTGGCGAGTCATATCCGGCAGGAAGCTAACGTGCTCTGGCAAAAACTGCCGCAGCTCCTGCACTGGCAGGTTGAGCAGGGCTTTGCGCGCCAACAGCGCTGCGCCCATTGCCGACAGCTCGGTCACGTCGCTGCGCATCACCGGGCAGCCGAGCAGGTCAGCCTGGTACTGTATCAGCCAGTCGTTGCGCGTCGGGCCACCGTCGACCATCAGCGCCGTGAGGTGGAAATCGCTATGCTGGCGCATGGTCATCACCACGTCGGCAATCTGATAGGCGATGGACTCCAGCGCTGCACGAATCAGGTGCGCGCGCTTCACGCCACGGCTTAGCCCGCGAATCATCCCGCGGGCGTTTTCATCCCACCAGGGGGCGCCGAGCCCGGTTAAGGCCGGCACGAAATAGACGCCAAGCGTGGAGTCCACCGAGGCCGGAAGCTGGCTGAGCTGCTGCGCCAGCTCGGCAGGCGATAGCAGATCCAGCCCCGTGCTTTCGACCATCCAGGCGACCGCATCGCCGGTATGCGGGATATTGCCTTCAAGCCCGTACACCAGGCGTTCGCCGTCGTGCCAGGCTACGGTGGTCGCCAGCGAATTCACCCCGGACTGCGCCGAATTGACCGGTGCCATCACTGAAGATCCGGTACCGTAGGTGGCTTTGACGCAGCCCTCGCTGCCGAGGCCGTGGGCGAACAGCGCCGCGTGGGAGTCGCCGATGGCGGCCATGATTGGGATACCATCAGGGATCCCGTGGCAGCCGCGGGTATAGCCGAAAAGCCCGCTGGAAGGACGAATCTCGGGTAGCGCTTCACGCGGAATGGCGAAGAGATCCAACATCTCGTTATCCCACCCGGCGGTGTGCAGATTAAATAGCTGTGTGCGCGCCGCGTTGGAGTAGTCGCAGCAGAAGGCTTCTCCGCCGGTCAGGTTCCACAGCAGCCAGCTGTCGACGGTGCCCAAACAGATCTCACCGCGCGCCGCCAGCTCCGCGCCGTTAGGCACCGAGTCCAGCAGCCAGCGCATCTTAGAGGCAGAGAAAAGCGGCGCGATCGGGAGACCGGTTACTGCTTTGATACGCGCCTCTTTTCCCTGTTGACGGAGAGACTGGCAGAACCCGGCGGTGCGTGAGCACTGCCAGGTCAGCGCGGCGCCGAGCGGGCGGCTGTTGCGACGGTACCAGCCAACGGCGGTTTCGCGCTGGTTGCTGATGGCCAGCGCGGCAACGTTTTCCGCGCCTACCGTCTCAATGACTTGCGCGAGTACGCTGATGGAGGCCTCAATCAACAACTCCGCGGGCTGTTCGACCCAGCCATCGCGTGGTGTGCTGATGGTCAGCGGCTGCGAGCAGGACGCCAGCACGCGGCCGCGCGCATCCAGCGCGACGGCTTTGGCGTTAGTCGTGCCCTCGTCGAGGGCAATAATTACCTCTTTACTGGCCACGGTCGCCTCACTGGTGCAGGTAGGTGTTAACCCCAAGATAGCGGGTAAAGGCTTCATGCAATACCCCCGCGCAGGCGGAGTGGTTCATGGCGACATGGTGCTCGAAGCCTTCGCGGCAGATCCACGACAGCAGGTTTTCCAGGTGTGGAACCTGAATCACCGCGCGGCAGCCGACAGTATCCAGCGGATCGTCGACCGAACGGCCTTCGCCCACGTAGGCTTTGATTTCACCGGTAAGGTCGTCAGTGCTTAAGCGGAAGTAGGTGAGTTCGCCGCTTTTCATGCGCCCATGCACCGCGCCGCAGGTGTTCTCTTTGCCGACGGTGGTGCCGATGATATCAGCGGTCCCCATGTGCGGCGATTCGAGGCTGGTGGAGGCAAAGTTGCCGCAGTGGAACAGCACGCATTTGTCGCGATCGTCGCCAAAGTTATTGTTCCAGTCGGCGATAGAGGCCGGGCTGAGGTTGCTGCTGGCAAGCGCGTACATCGACAGCGCCCCCATCACGTCCACTTCGCAGGCGCTCGGCATCAGCTGGCCGGACATTACGCTCATAATTGAGCAGACGTTAATGCCTAAGTTCTCCTGCAGCGAGGTCCAGCACTGGATAGCCGTAGTGTCGATGTCGTTAGCGATAACCCATTCGCTGATAACCACAAACAGTTTCGCCATGGTGACCAGCTTATCGGCAGGAATGCGGCTGGCATCGGCGTTGTCGAGCAGCAGGCGGCGCTTCTCATCGACACGAATATCGTCGTCGCGAAGCTGTTTAATGCGGGTGAAGACTTCGGACAGGTCGAGGGTTTCTACAGCGATCCCTAATCTTTCGAGCAGTTTTTCGCTGTAGCGGACGGTGTTGAAGCCCGCCGGACGCGCGCCGATAGCGCCAACGCGCACGCCGCGCATGCTGCTAACCACGCGGCAGACCTGAGCAAAGCGCTGCAGATCCTGGGCGAACACGTCACTCTCAAGGGCGCAAACGTGCTGGGTGGTGAGGGTAAACGGAATGCCGTACTGGCGCAGGTTGTTGCACAGTGAGATTTTGCCGCAGAAGCTATCGCGACGCGTCGCCAGCCCCATCTTATCGAGGTTATCCTCTTCTGCCTGTACCAGCACCGGTACGTTGAGTCCGGACAGGCGCAGGGTTTCGGCGACGGCTTTTTCATCACCAAAGTTTGGTAACAGGACGACCACACCGTGAATTTCATCGCGGTGAGCGCGGAACAGATCGGCGCAGATTTTTGCATCCTGGCGCGTTTCCACGCCGCCCAGTTCGGTCTGCGTGTCGTTCAGCATAATGGTGTTAATGCCGAGACGGGCAAAAAGTCGGGTGGCCTGCTCGCGGGCTTCTGCCACCAGGTAGCTTGGGAAAAATCCACGGTTGCCAATAATGACGCCCATCGTCAAGGTGTGAGGAATTCGGGACATTGCATGTTCTCCAGTAAGATGTTCGTCTTTTTTTATTGTATTGCCCGCTCCGGGCACAGCGCGGTGGCTTGTTTTACGATCCCTGCGGCATCAATGCCGTGGTAGGCCCGCATGGCGGCGCGATCGGCGGCCAGGGCATATTTCCCATCGCTAATGCCGAGTCGGCGCAGCGGTATGGCGCAGCCTGCTTCGGCCAGCACTTCGGCCACCAGGCTGCCAACGCCGCCGTTGATATTATGTTCTTCTACGCTGACCACGGCCCGGTGCGGCTTGAGCAGCGACAGCAGTTGAGCGGTATCACAAGGGCGAATAGAAGGTACACTGAGAACCGTAGCATCAATACCCTTTTCCATCAGTTGTGCGGCTGCGCTGACGATTTCGTGAACCGTTGAACCCATCGCCACCAGCGCCACATCTTTGCCTTTGCGCAGCACGTCAATTTTCCCCGGCGCAAAGCGGTAATGCTCATCGTGCAGTTCGGGCAGCGCTTTACCGTCCAGACGAATATAGACCGGGCCGACGTGCTCGAGGGCGTAATCGATAATTTGCCGACACTCAAGCGGGCAGGAGGGGGCGTAGATTTCGATATTGCCGAAGCCGCGCATCACCGCAATATCGTCAATGCTGTGGTGGGTGCTGGCGAGCGGGCCGTAGCTGGCACCGGAGTTCAGGCCAAACAGCTTCACATTGGTGTTGTTGTAGCAGATATCGACTTTGATCTGCTCGTTGGCGCGAGAGATCAAGAACGGTGCGGCGTTGCAGGTTACCGCCACTTTGCCGCCCAGCGCCAGACCAGCGGCGGCGCCAACCAGCGTCTGTTCCGCGATGCCGACGTTGACCAGGCGGCCGGGAAATTTCTGCATAAACGGCGAGATTTTGGCGGTTGAGGTGGAGTCTGCCACCACCGGAACCAGGTCAACGCCGCGCTCGACGGCATCGATAAACGCATTCACCATGACGGTGGCCAGATGTTCGCTATTACTCATCTTTCAGTTCCTCCAGCGCCAGTTCAATTTCTTCACCTTTCGGTACCCGGTGGTGCCACTCCGAACGCCCCTGAATAAAGGAGACACCGGCACCTTTAGTGGTATGGGCAATGACGACGTGCGGTTTACCGTGCGGCTGAAGCCCTTCGAGGGTGGCGACCACGTCGGCCATGTTGTTACCGCTGCACTCGGTCACTTCCATCCCGAAGGCGCGCCATTTTTCATCCAGCGGGTCGGTATTGAGAATTTCTTTGGTTGGGCCTGCGAGCTGAAGGCTGTTTTTATCGTTGATAATAAACAGGTTATCCAGCTGGTAGTGTGCCGCGACCAGCGCCGCCTCCCAGTTGCTGCCTTCCGCCAGTTCGCCGTCGCCGGTGACGACGAAGACGCGGCGTTTGCTGTTATCGCGTTTAGCGGCCAGCGCAATGCCGACGGCGACCGGCAGGCCGTGACCCAGCGCGCCGGTATTCAGCTCAATCCCCGGCGTTTTGTGACGAACGGGGTGGCCCGGCAGATGAGAGTCGGCGTGCTGATAGGTGGCAAGCCAGGATTCAGGGATAAATCCGGCTTCCGCCAGCACGCAGTAGTAGCCGCCCACCGCGTGACCTTTGGACTGAATATAGATATCCCGCTCGTCGCTGCTTTTCAGCTCTGGCGAACAGTTGAGAATACGGAAGTAGAGGGCGGTGAGCAGTTCAACCTGCGACAGGTCGGCCCCGGTATGGCCGCCCGCAGGGCTTTCGGCGTTCAGCACAATGATGCGGCGGCGAATGGCCCGTGCTTTCTTCTCTAACGCCTCGATGGAGAGCGAAAACGGATTCATAGAATACCTCTTGAATGTTAATTCCACTTTGAATAAATATTCAATCAGGGTGAAAAAAAACGCCGACCATCCTGACCCCGTCACATCCTGCGTAAACGCGGCCTTTTTCTATCGGCTGGAATATATATTCACTACTGATTTATTATTCATAATGGTAAGATATGCCCTGCTATCCGGTTTGTCCACGACTTGTACAGGCTATTTTCTACAAAAAGAGAAAACGATCACATTTGCACTCTGGCCTGCCGACAGGCCATGCTTGTTATCTATTCAGCGATGAATAAAAATAACGGGCAGGGAATTAAGGGGAATGCCATGTCAAAGCAGGATGAACAGCGGCTGTTGGTAAAGATAGCCACGCTTTACTACAGCGAAAATAAAAAACAGTCTGAGATCGCCTCGTTGCTGCATCTGTCGCAATCTTTTGTCTCGCGCGCGTTGACGCGCTGTCAGAAAGAGGGGCTGGTGAAGATCACCGTCGTTCAGCCGACCAATATTTTTGTCGAGCTGGAGAAGGCCATTGAGGAGCGTTACGGCATTCGCCAGGCTATCGTCGTCGACGTGGGGGAAAACGCCAGCAATGCGCAGGTCAAACATGCGATTGGCAGCGCGGCGGCGCACTACGTCGAAACGCGACTGCGTCCGGAAGATCTGGTGGGGATCTCTTCCTGGAGCAGCACCATCCGTTGCATGGTGGATGAGATGCACCCGCAGAATATTCGCGCCGCTGGCGTGATTCAACTGCTGGGCGGCGTTGGGCCGAACGGCAACGTGCAGGCCACCATTCTGACGCAGCAGCTGGCGGCGCACCTCGGCTGCCCGGCCTGGCTGTTGCCGTCGCAAAGCATTGAACACTCGGTAGAAGAGCGCGAGCGCCTGGTCAACAGCCCGGACGTGGCGGCGGTGGTGGATAAATTTGCTGAAGTGGACGTCGCCATTGTCGGCATCGGCGAGCTTGAGCCTTCTCAGCTGCTGAAAAACTCCGGTAACTACTACAACGAAACCATGCTCGAACTGCTGGCCGAACGCGGTGCGGTGGGCGATATCTGTCTGCACTATTACGATGCCGAAGGCCGCCCGGTGCTGAGTCGTGAAGAAGACCCGGTGATCGGCATGGAGCTTGAGCAAACCCGCGCCTGCCCGCACGTGGTTGCGCTTGCCGGCGGCGTGGAAAAAAGCAACGCCATCCGCGGTGCGCTGCAGGGAAAATACATCGACGTATTGATTACGGATTACCCTACCGCACGCTCTTTAATCAAAGAGTGATTTTATCTCTTTGAATTTATTTATTTTATAAACATCGCTGTTTTTGTTGGGGTGTTTATTTATTGACTAAGTTCACAAAAGAAACTAAATGGGCTTAACTTTGTTTCTGCAGTTTACTAATGTGCGGATCGCTGAATCCTACAGTGCGAACTTCGATGGTGAACAACAATGAAAACACTCGCCACAACCCCAATACGCTTTCGCGAAAAGTTTTGCTACGGGCTGGGGGATACCTCTGCCAATATCTTCATGGGCATGACCATGATGTTTTTGTCCATCTACTACACCGACGTGTTTAAGCTGAACCCGGCGGCGATGGGCACCCTGTTTTTAATTACCCGCCTGATTGATGCCATTAGCGACCCGGTGATTGGCTCACTCTCCGACCGCACCCGCTCGCGCCTCGGGCGTTATCGTCCCTGGCTGCTGTGGTTCGCGGTGCCTTACGGTTTGAGCTGCGCCGCCGTCTTCTTTTCGCCAGACCTCGGAGAAACCGGGCGCACGCTGTATGCCTACGTCACCTACATCATTCTGGTGCTGACCTTTAGCCTGGTAGTGGTGCCTTACGTCTCGCTATTAGGGGCGATTTCCGCCGACAGCGAAGAGCGTATTCAAATAAACGCCATTCGTTTCCCGCTGGCGAAAGTCTCCTATCTCATCTGCTCGCTGCTGGTGCCGACGCTGATTGCGCTGTTTGATAACGACGTGCTTGGCTACCGCGTGGTGATGTGCGGTATTGGGGTGCTATCCACGCTACTGGTGCTGCTGTGCTATTTCAATACCACCGAGCGCGTGCTGCCGGATACCGGCCAGAATTTGAGCCTGAAAGAACAGGTGCAGTTCGTCTTTAAAAACGACCAGGCGATGATTGTCTTTGCCGCGCAGCTGGTGGTGATGATCATGAACACGCTGAAGTTTGGCGCGGCGGCCTACTTTGTGAAATACGTGCTGGAGATGCCGGCTTCTTTCCTCAGCCTGCTGCTGACCGCCGGTTCCATCGCTGGAATTGTTGCGCCGCTCCTCACCGGCTACTGCCTGAAAAAAGGCTGGGTGAAGCGCATTCCGCTGCTGGTTGCCAGCCAGATTGTCGGCGGGGTGATCACCCTGATTATCGGTCTCACCCCAACCAACGCCATCTATCTGCACGCCGCGCTGTTCGTTCTGGCGACGCTGGCGGTTGAGCTTATCGCCGTTATCCTGTGGGCGACCGTGGCCGACGTGGCGGATTATGGTTTCCACCGCTACGGCGTGCGTATTAACGGTATGATCGGCGGCGGGATGCTGTTTGCCACCAAGGCCGGTATGGCGATTGGCGGCGCGATTATTGGCTATGTTCTCGCCTGGTATGGCTACAACCCGGACACCATGACCAGCGCCTCACCGACCCAGCTTTCCGCTTTCACCTTGCTGTACGCCTGGCTTCCTGCGGCCTGTATGTTCCTCGCCGCGTTCCTGTTCTCTCGCTACAAACTGGACGAAAAAGCCTGCCAGGCGTTTCTCCAGGACAGCCCATCTTTATCATCAGGAGTAGGTTATGAAAAAACTGCACATTAATGGACGAAGCTTTTATGACGACAATAATCAGCCATTTTTCTATACGGCCTGCACCGCCTGGGAACTGTTTCATAAGCTCACGCTAGAGGAGGCAGAGCGCTATCTGCGTAACCGGGCGGAGAAGGGATTTAACGTGGTGCAAGCGGTGGCAGTATGCGAACTCGATGGGCTGCATACGCCAACCTATGCTGGAGGGCATGTGCCGTTCCATGACCTCACCACGCTCGAGCCGAACGAGGCCTACTTTGACCACGTTCGCCAGGTGAGCGAAATGGCGAACCGCCTGGGTATTTTTATTGCGCTGGTGCCAATGTGGGGCTCCCACTGGAGCGTCAATAACAGCTGGGGGACCGATAAAAAGCCGCTGTTTAATGTTCATAACGTGTCAGGGTTTTGCCGTTATCTTAGCGATAAAATGCGTGATATTGGTCTTATCTGGATGATTGGCGGCGATCGTGCCATCGCCAGCGACGAGCAGCGTGACCTGCTGGAGGCGATGGCAAAAGGGCTGCGGCTGGGTGCCAGCGGTGACGCGCTGCTGACCGTGCACAGCCAGGGAGGACGCAGCACCCTGGATATGCTAGGCGAACGGCCGTGGCACGATTTTTTGGTCTGGCAAACCGGCCATATGGGTCAGGCCTATCCCTCATGGCGGCCGATTGAAATGGACTACCAACGCCAGGATAAACCGGTGCTCGACAGCGAACCGTGCTATGAAGCGCATCCGGTCATGTGTCAGCATCAGTTCAAACGTTCGCAGGATGCCAGCCGCTTCACCGACCGCGAAATACGGCGTACCAGCTACTGGTCGGTGTTTGCCGGCGGGGCAGGGATCACCTACGGCTGCTACAGCCTCTGGCAGATGCGCCGCCCGGAGGACGACAGCGTGGCGATCCCGGAAAGCGCCGCCAGCACCTATCAGGGCGACACTATCCCGTACTGGTTTAACGTCCTTGATTATCCGGGCGCGTTTAACATCGGCCAGCTGCGCCGCTTTATGGAATCGCTGCCGGACTGGCAGCATCGGGTGCCTGACCAAACGCTGCTGCAAAGTGCCAACCCAACCGACAGCCGTCACTGCCGGGCGATGCGTGATGAGAAGTGTCGCTGGATAGCGGTTTATGTTCCGGAGCAGCAGAATATCGTGGTCGACGTACGCGATTTCGCCCAGACCGGGTTTGAGATTGCCTGGTTTGACCCGCGATACGGCATTATGAACCGGGTGAGTGATGATATTTCCGAAACCTTCTTCCTGAGCATTGATCCGCCGGAAACGGGAAGTGATTGGGTGCTCGTTTTGCGGCAAAAAGAGAAGAGCAGGTAATACGCCGCCAGGGTGTTATGATACCGGCGCCAGGAAGTTATCACGCGCACCGAGGTTGAACACCATGGATTATAAAAAGCAGATCCTCAATATTCTGCACAGTGAAAATGAGTCGCGGGCGGAAATGACCCGTCGACTCGGCGTGACCAAAGCGTATATCACCAAGCTGACCTCTCAGCTGTTGGCTGACCGGCTTATCGAAGAACGCGAGGTCAAAGATATCGCTTTTGGTCGCCCGCAGCAGATGCTGGCGGTCAAATCGCAAACCTGGTTTAGCGTCAATATCATGCTGCGAAGAGGGAACTTGCAGGCGACGCTCAATGACTACAATACGCAGCAGACCGCGCTCGCCAAATATGATGGGGCGCTGGCGGAGGTGATGTCGCCAGCATCGCTGGTGCAGATTGTGGTCGACTGCGTTAAATCGCTCTGTGAATCCGCAGGCGTTCTGCTGTCCCGTATCAAAATCATTAGCATCGCGTTGCAGGGGGGGATTGAACACTACACCGGCATCGTGCGCTACTGCCCGCTGTTTATCGAAAACAACGTCAACCTGAAGCGCGATGTTGAAGAGGCGATTGGGATCACGGCGCAGATTTTTAATATTGCGCACTGTACCAGCCACATGCTTGCCAAGCTTTCACCGGGCTCATCCTGGGTGGCGTTTATGCCGGGCTTTGGTAGCCTGGGCTACGGCTATTGTATGAACGGTGAGACTGGCCTCGGCGAGAACGGTTTTTACCCTGAGATAGTCCATCTGCCCTATGAAGGTGGCATTGAGCAGGCATTTTACGTCAGCGAAGAGAATAAACCCGAAACGTTGCTCTCGACCGCGAAGGCGCTCTATTTCGCTATCTGCTGTACCGCACCCATCCACAACATCAAAAACGTGATTGTGACCGGGGAGCTGTTTGAAGACTATGGCGATGAAATTCTGCCGCTAACGCAGGGAATGCTCAACGACAGCCCGGACCGGCATATCCGTGAGATCCACATTCGCCACTACAAAACCGGCTATTACTATGGGGTGAAAGGGCTGGTGCAGCTCAGTTCCGATGGGATAACCGAGCTGCTGGTATAATGAGTTATGCGCGCTGCAGGCGCAGCGCGATCCACGGTTTGCCCGGCAGTTCCAGTTTGTCACCGTGCTGGATAAGCCCTTCAACCGGGGTGATGGTCATCGCCCAGGTATCGATAATCTCCACTTTCCAGCGGCTGCCCTCTTCGAGCATGGTCATCATCTTGAAGCCGGGGCAGTACTCGCCAAAGTAGAACAGCGCGTAGTCGCTGCCGCTTAGCCCCATCGACGTATCCCAATGGCTGCCCCACGGCTGCGCGGTCAGGCGCTTCGGCTGACCGTCTTCCAGCAGTTGGCGCAGGAACGCAATGCGCGCCACGCTCTCTCCTTTGAGCTTGCCGCCGTGCGACCACCAGATAATCTCATCGTCGCTGAGGAAGGTTTCGCCGTGGGTCACGTAGCCGCCGAGGCAGACGCCGTGCCAGAACTGCGCCACCATTTTCTGCGCCGTAATGTTGCCCCAGCCGAGGTCGACGTTGCCCTCATAGCAGCACTCGTCAATCACAATGGGTTTCTTAAACGCCTCGCGCCATTCCGGGACAAAGTGCATATCGTGATGCTGAATGCTGGCGTGGGTGAGCGCGGGGTTGTGGTGATCGTACCAATGCGCGTTAGAACGATAGTGGATCGGCGGGTTATGCCAGTTGTGAATGGAGATCAAATGGCGGGACGGGTCTTCGCGCTGGATTTGCGCGATCGCTTCATCCCAGAAGGCCATCGTTTTCGCTTTCAGCAGATCGAACTCATTGGCGAGCGACCACCAGATATTTTTAAACGACGCCAGACGCGCCACCAGATAACGGATATAGCGGCGATCCACTTCGGCGGGCAGGGCAGAGAAGCCCCAGCGGTCATACGGATGGAAAATAATCAGATCGACTTCAATGCCCATCTCATCCAGGGTGGCTATCTGCTGTTCGAGCTGGTCGAAGAAGGCGACGTTAAAACGTTGGGTATCGAACCCAGACTCAATGTTGCCGGGGAAGGGGAAATGTTCTGGCTCGGCCAGATTGTAGCGATAGTGCTTCGGGAAGACGCACATGCGAATTTTATTGAACGGGCTGGCGGCAAGCGAGGCGTAAGTTTGCGCCTGCACGGCTTCGCTCTGGTAGTTCCAGACGTAGGCGGTTGTGCCAAACGGGTAGAACGGCGTGCCGTCGGCGCGGCAAAAATGTCCCTCGCCATCGCGCTGAACCGGGCCTTTTTCCTCAGGGGCTGCGTGACAGAAAAACGCGCCGCTCTGGCCGTGAAGCGTTGGAATATTTGACGCCAGGGTATAGCGCCATTCGCCCGGTTTGTCCGGCATAAAACGCAGAATAAACTCGCCGTTATCGTTGTAGAAGCCGTAGACCGTCTGCGCGAGTTCATCATGAATGAACGTGGCCGTAAGCCAGGAATCGGTAAAGTGACGCGGGTCGTCACTGACCTGTCCCACATATTCAAAACGCTGCCATTGCTTCACTTCACGTCTGGACATAGTTCGTTTCCTTATCGGTAAGAATATATATTCACATGTGATTATTTATACAATCACGATAAGGAAGTTACCGTTAACATTCTATGGCGATGTCGGTGATTTGCGTATTGGATCACAAAACCCTGCTGGAGTGCGCCGTTGCATCGCAGTTGCTACTCGAACGCGTAAAAAGGCGAATCGGGCTTTCTGTGATACTGGTAACAATGTGGCGTTTATTTTCTTGCCAGTGCGAATTGCTCGGGTTTAGGCTTTTGAATATAAATTTGATACTGAATATATATTCAATGAGCGAGGGTGAATTATGAATCAGCAAGACAAACTGACGATTAAAGAGAAAATATGCTACGGACTCGGCGACTCATCCGCGAATATCTTTTTAGGTATGACGATGATGTTTTTGCCCTATTTCTACACCGATGTGTTGGGCATTTCCGCCGCCGCAATGGGGGTGCTGTTTGTGGTTGCCCGTCTGGTGGATGCTTTTTACGATCCGTTTATCGGCAACGTCGCCGACCGAACGCGCTCGAAGCACGGCTCCTATCGTCCTTTCTTACTTTATCTGGCGCTGCCGTACGGCGTCTCCTGCCTGCTGGTGTTTCTGGCGCCTGACTTCTCGCCGACCGGCAAGCTGATTTATGCCACGGTGACCTATCTGTTCTTGATTCTGATGTACGCCTCCACGGTGGTACCGTACGTTGCACTGCTGACCTCGTTAACCTCCGACCCGATGGAGCGACTGAGCGCCAACTCCTGGCGCTTCCCGCTGGCGAAGATGGCCTTTTTGATTTGCTCTACCGTGGTGCCGATGTTCGTTGCCTGGTATGGCAAAACCAATGAGTCGCAGGCCTATATGGTTGCCATGAGCTTTATTGCGGTGCTGGCAACGGTGTTTATGCTGCTCTGCTTCTGGGGCACCAAAGAGCGTTATCAGGTGCAGCAGGCCAGCGCCAGTGTGCCGTTCACCAAACAGATTGGCATTATGCTCAAGGCCAAACCGGTGGTGATTTTCTACCTGTTCAAAATCACCAGCTCGATTGCGTTCGTGATTAAAGGCAGCGTGACCATTTACTTCGTGAAGTACTTCCTGAACCGTGGCGACAGCTTTGTCTCTGGCCTGCTGTCAGCGACGGCGATTGCCGGGATCATCGCGCCGATGATTGCCATCCAACTGATTAAGCGCGGCGTACTGTCAAAACTGGGGACGCTGAAAGTGGCGCAGGCGGGCGGCGGCCTGGCGGCGCTGGGGCTCTATTTTGTTGACCCGCAGCAGATATCCCTCGCCTGCGTGTTGCTGGTGGTGTCGGTGCTGCTGGCGGAACTGGGGGCGATTACTGCCTGGGCGCTGCCTTCCGACTGCGCGGACTACTGCGAAGCACGCTCTGGTGTCAAAATGTCCGGCGCTATCGCGGCGGGAACGCTGTTCTCCATGAAGGTTGGCCTGGCGCTGGCGGGCGGCCTGGTGGGCTTCGTGCTGGCGGCCAGCGGCTATAAAGCGGGTGAAGCGGTCTCGGCGGAGTCGATGAGCGCGATCATGTTCCTGATTGCCGGGGTGCCGGTTATCTTCCACGGCATCAGCCTGGTGCTGCTGATGATGTTCAAACTGACAAGCGAACAGGCCCGAGCCGTTGAGCAGCCTTCGCTGAACTAAGGGAATAAAATAGCAAACCATGCCGGGCGAATCATGCCCGGCTTTTGCCGTTCAGCGGGCGGCATGATTACGCGGCGAGGATATGCTGAATGCCGAGGAACATCGGCACGGCACCGAAGGCGTTAGCGGGCTCATCCAGTTCAGTAAAGCCAAGCCGTGCATAGAAGCCCACCGCCGCGGGGGCGGCATCCAGATAGATACCTTTAATCGGCAGCGCGTGGTGAATCACTTTAACCTGCTGGAAGAAGGCATACAGCAGGTCGAGCCCATAGCCTTTCTTTTGTTCGCTTTCAACAACCCCTAACATCACCAGACGCACCACGCCGATATCGTTTGGCAGCGAGCCGGCAAGGGCGCTGGAGAGCCTGCCTTTTGTCAGGGAGTAGGCGGTATAGGTGCAAATCCCCAGCAGCTCGCCGGACTCGCTATCTATTAACGCTTTGGCGGCGCAATTGCCTTCGCGGACATTTTTCTTCAGCGAATCCTGAACATATTTGTTGATGACGGGATCGCCGCAGTTGAACTGCTTCTGCTTAGGATATGAAATGTCTGCCTGATAGTGGCAGCACATCACCTGGCGTTCATTATTCTGCGCTTCCATTCTTTTTTCTCTGCATCAGTGCCTGCAATGCTGGCGTCGGCGCGGCGGGTTCGGCAAGCAGGGCGTTCATCTGCTTCCAGCTTTTGCTGGAGAGCTGACGCTGGCGCTGGTTATCCAGCACGCTTTCCGCTCTTTCCAGTGCGGCATTCAGAATAAATGCGCTTAAATCCAGTCCTGCTGCCGATGCGGCTTCTCGCAGCATCTCCTTTAAATCTGAGCTGGTTTTTAACTCCACTCGGGCGTTCTTTACGCCTTTAGCTTCCAGAGGGAAGCGTGCTGCCTTGTCCATACTAACCTCACGCGTGATTCACATTTCTGCTTTAACGTGACATTACGATCGGCATCGCAATTAATTTTCACGTACGGCTATTAGCCGGATAAATTTACTGTAGGCTTATTAAAAAATGAAGTCAAATGGTACGGCTAATAGCCGTACCATTTTGAAGGGGAGGGGGAGTGACGACCGGTTATCGCAGCTTTACTGATTCTCTATCATCGCCTTTTGCGCCACCACCGCTGCCTTTTGCTGCATACGGTTTTGCATCTGGTCGATAATCACCGCGACGATAATTACGATGCCTTTAATGACCATCTGCCAGAATTCGCTGACCCCCATCATCACCAGGCCGTCCGCCAGAAAACCGATGACGAAGGCGCCAATCAGCGTGCCGAGGATGGTGCCGCGCCCACCGGCCAGCGAGGTGCCGCCGAGCACCACGGCGGCAATGGCGTTCATCTCAAAAGCGGTGCCGTTCGCCGGGTGGCTTGCCAGAAGCTGCGCGGAGACCACAATGCCCGCAATTGCCGCGCAAAAGCCGGAGAGGGTATAGACCAGCACTTTAATCTGCTTCACCTTAACGCCCGACAGTTCGGCGGCCCGTTCGTTATCGCCGATGGCGTAGACGTGACGGCCAAACGGCAGGCGGCGCGCGATATAGGCAATCACCAGTGCCAGCACCACCATCAGCCAGATGGCCCAGGGAATGCCCAGCAGCGAACCGGCACCTATCTCATCAAAACCGGTATTGCCCAACTGCGGATTACCCGCCAGCCCCGGGAAGGTTTGCCCGTCCGAGGTGAGCATAGCCGCACCGCGCAGCACGTACATCGTACCAAGGGTGCAGATAAACGGTGCGACGTTATAGCGGGTGATAATCCAGCCGTTGACCGCGCCGATAAGCGCGCCAATCACCAGCACGATAGGCACGATAAGCCAGACGCTGGGGAAAATGGCGATGCCAAACATCGGCAGGACAATCCCTTTGGTGATAAGCCACCCGGCTATCATCCCACATAGCCCAAGCGTCGCGCCGATAGAGAGGTCAATGCCAGCGGTAATAATGACAAAGGTGATCCCCAGCGCCAGAAACGCGTTGATGGCAATATGCTTAATCATGATAACCATGCTGCCTGCGGACAAAAATCCGGGCACCATCACGGTGAAAAAGCCGACGATCAAGAACAGGGCGATAAAGGTGCGCAGCTTCAGCAGAAGCAGCAGGATATTTTCGCGGGACAGCGATGTCCCGCCGCGTTGGGTTAACGCGACTGATTGTGTCGTTTTCATACTAGAACCCCTGAGCACTTGCTGAAACCAGCGCGGACTCTTCCGCTCGTTCGCGAACGATATCGGCGGTCAGTTTGCCGCCGGACATCACCAGAATACGGTCGGAAACCGCCATAATTTCTTTTAAATCCGAGGTGGAAAACACCACGGCGATACCCTGTGAAGAGAGCTGAACCATCATGCGAAAGACATCGGCTTTGGCACCGATATCAATACCGCGCGTGGGTTCATCCAGAAACAGTACCTTTGGATTGGTGAGCAGCGAACGGCCTATCACCACCTTTTGCTGGTTGCCGCCGCTCAGCGCCTGGATCTCGACCTCCGGCGAGGAGACTTTGATCGACAGATTGCCGATGGTGCTGGCCACTACCGCCTCTTCTTCATTATTCGCGATGGTGAGACCGCGCCGCAGCCGTCGCCAGAGGCTGGCAATGGTCAGGTTATTTGCTACCGACGAGATGGGGAAAATCCCCGTGCGCTTGCGGTCTTCCGGCACCAGGCTCATCCCCATGCGGATGCGGTCGGCGGGCGTTAAGCGCTGTGGCACCGGCTTACTGTCCAGCCACAGTTTCCCCAGATAGTTACGTTCGGTGCCCAGCATGCATTCGAACAATTCGGTGCGCCCAGCTCCCATCAGCCCATAGATGCCGACTATCTCACCGGCATGGACCTTAAAGCAGACGTCGTTGACCACCGCGTTGCCCGCAGCGTTGATGCAGGTGATATTTTCCGCCTCCAGCAGCGGTGGGCCAAAGGTTCGCCCCGGTTCCAGGAAGTTACTGACCGGGTCGCTGCCGAGCATTTCACGGACAATCCACGGTACGTCGATATCGGCTACTCTGGCCTCGGACTGGAACCTGCCGTCGCGCAGGATAGTAATCATGTCGCCGATCGCCATCAGCTCTTCCAGCCGGTGCGAAATGTAGATGATCGAGACCCCTTGACGAGTCAGCTCACGGATCACGCGAAACAGAATCTCCACCTCGGTTTTGCTGAGCGCGGAGGTCGGTTCGTCGAGGATCAGAATGTCGGCATCTTCGGCCAGCGCTTTGGCTATCTCGATCAGCTGCTGTTGCCCGACCTTCAGGTTACCCACCAGCTCGCGCGGCGAGATCGGCTGATCGAGGCGTTTGAGCAGTTCGGCGGCGCGTTTTTCCTGCTCCGCCTCATTAATTGGCGCAACGCCTTTTTGCAGTTCGCGGCCAAGGAAAATGTTCTCCGCGACGCTCAGGTTTTCAAACAGATTCAGCTCCTGATGCACCATGCCGATCCCGTGGGCGGCGGCATCGCGCGTGTTAGCAAACTTCACCGGTTTGCCGTTGAGCTGCATCTCGCCAAGGCTCGGCTGCTGTACGCCAGCGAGGATCTTCATCAGCGTTGACTTCCCGGCGCCGTTCTCGCCAATGATGACGTTAACTTTGCCGCGCCAGACGTTGTAGTCCACGTTGTCGAGCGCGATGGTGCCGGGGAACAGCATCGAGATGCCGCGGGTGCGCAGAATAATGTCATCGGCACAATGTTCAGCCATCATGGCGCCTCCTGTTTCAGTTCTAACGCGGCGGCGTCCTGCGCCACGCCGTTAACCACGGTCACGGCAAACAGCAGAGTCACCGGTTTTCCTACCCAACTGTTGTCGAGTTTGGGCAGCGTTTTGACCGCTTCCCGGCTGTAGGCGCGGGAAAGCTGCGCGAACTGCACCTGGTTGGTGAAGTCGTCAAACTTAAAGCCGGTCGCGTCGCGGATGGCGTTGCCGCGCATCACCGGGCCGGTCTGAATGCTGAGCGGCTGGCCGTTAAGGGTTACCGTTAGCTTTTGCTCACGCTCATTGCTGATATCCACGGCGCTGACCTCGCTGGTCAGGCGCACGAAAACGCTCTGCGGCGTGCTGCCGGAGGTTTTGCGTAAATTCTCCAGCGCATTCGCGTCAAGGGCGTGCTGATGCGCGGCATCGATAACGCGGGGTTTCCAGGTCTGTTGCGCGATCTGCTGTGGGGTCAGGTTGTCGAAGCTGGCTTTGGCATTGGGGTCGGCAGGCAGAATCGGCTTGCCGTTTTCATCCAGATCCACCACGGTGCAGGCCGTCAGCAACAGAGCGGCGCAGCCCATCGCTACGGCGCTCCATTGTTTTAAGGACATAACGTACCGCCTTACTCGCTAAGGTTGAACATGTTGAGTTTGCTGGCGTTAGCCTCATCGATCAGAATGCAGTCCATCAGCTGCTTCTCATCTTTTTGCGCTTTGCCATTTTTCAGGAAGAAGTCGGCCTGTTCGACGGCCATTTGCGCCTGTTTCCAGCCAGGTTGCAGCACGGTGGCCTTGATATTGCCTTTGTTGATGATCGAGTCGCGGGTGTAATCGCTGCCGTCAAAGCCGACGACGATGACATCTTTTTTCCCCGCTGCTTTCAGCGCCGCTTCCGCGCCCAGCGCCATGGTGTCATTACCGGAGATCACGCCGACGATATCCGGGTTGGTTTGCAAAATAGCTTCCATGCGGGTGAAGGCTTCGGTCTGGCTCCAGTTGGCGGTTTGCTGCGCCACCATTTTCATGTCCGGGTAATCGTCCAGCACGTCGTGATAGCCCTGCGAACGGACGCTGGCGTTGGTGTCCGACTGGCGGCCCAGCAGTTCAACGTATTTGCCTTTGCCGTTAAGTAATTTGGCGAACTTCTCTGCGCCGAGCTGCGCGCCCTGATAGTTATTGGAGACAATCTGCGCGACGGCCACGCCGGTTTTATTAATCTCGCGGTCGATGAGGAAGGCCGGTACGCCTGCGGCTTTTGCCTTCTCCAGCGGCCCGACGGTGGCATCGGCTCCGGCGTTATCGAGGATAATGGCCTTTGCCTTACGCGCGATGGCGGTTTCAATCAGTTGGTTTTGCTTGTTGACGTCGTCGTCATGCGAGGCGATAAGCGTGGTATAGCCCAGCGCTTTTGCCTTTGCGGCGGCGCCGTCGGCTTCCGCTTTAAAGAACGGGTTGTCATGAGAGGGGGTGATGATGGCGATCAGGCCGTTATCGGCGGCGCACAGCGCGCCGGAGACAGCGATCGTTGAAGCAAACAGCACAGACTTGATAAGGGTAGCGTTCATCTCTTTCTCCACATTGAATATATATTCAATAATGATTTATTATTCAACTTAACGATAAAGCTGAGCGATGAAACTGTCTACGGTTTGCACAGCTAATTTCTTAAAAGGAGAAAAGGATCACGCTTCGTTGGCGGGGGTCGTACAGGTGATAATCCGGTCGTTTAGTTTTAACCAGTTGATTAAGATAAGTTTATTTTCAAGCTTCGGTGAGAAGCTGGCCGTCAGGCGCAGCGTCAGGGCGCTAGCGTTCATATTGGCGAGCTGCGCGCTGAAAAAACCGGGGAAATCCAACGCGTTGTGAGAAAAAGCCTTAAACACGCTCTCTTTTGCCGAGAACACGACGGTGAGGGCCAGCTCAAAAGTCAAATCACTACCAGCAATGACAAGGCGCTCTGCCGGGGTTATCACGCTGTTTTCCAGCTCCTGCGCCAGACGGCAATCGAAAAGCCGCTCAATATCCACCCCTACGGGTTCGTGGGAGACGACCGCCAGCGCGGTATTGCCGCAGTGGCTGATGCTACCAAACCACGGCGCGGGCCACAGCGGTTGGCCTCGGTCGCCGGGATGCGGTACGCGCTTTTCACCCACCTCTCGCAGCGCATGGACGGCGGCAATACGCCCCGCAAGGTGCTCGGCCTGACGCTTGTGTCCGTAGCGGTTGAGCAGTGCAGGATAGGGCAGCCAGAGAAGATCGGCTGGTCGCAGCGTCGTCGCATCAAAATCGACGCCGTGCAGGATGTGGTGAGGGAAGGCGAGTGGGTAATGAGTGGTGTGCATTCATCCTCCCGACGCCCTCTCGAAAGAGGGCGGGGGATAGTGAGTGAGCTATCAGAAGTGCGTGTTGATGCTCATGTACCAGGTACGGCCAGGCTCGTTGTAGGTGTAGGCACCTGCACCGGCCATGTAGTCACCGGTTTTGGTGTCGCTCACGGTCTGGGCGTTGCCTTCACGCCACAGGCGTTTGTCGAAGACGTTGTCCACGCCGCCGGTCAGACTGACGTTTTTGTTGACGTCCCATGTTGCGCTCAGACCCACAATGCTGTACGGGCTAACCTCAGTGGCGGAGGTGCCAGTAACCGGTTTGCCCTGGTAGTCATATTTCTTAGGCTGTTGTTTACCGTACCAGGTGAAGGTTGACTGCAGCGACACATCCTGACGAACCTGCCAGCTCAGGGTAGAGTTCAGCGTGTACTCTGGAATGATCGACAGACGTTCGCCGGTCTCTTTATTCTTACTTTGCAGCATATAGGTGATGTTGTTGGTCCAGCTCACCGTCTCGCTTACCGGAACGTTCAGCGTCCCTTCCAGCCCTTCAACCACCGCTTTAGGAATGTTTTCCCACTGGTAGATATCGGTGTAGGTGGTGGTTGTACCTTTGGTGATTGACGTTCTGCTTAGCGGCACGGTACCCGCTTCAATCTTGTTGCGGTAATCGTTACGGAACCAGGTCACGCCCGCAAGCCAACCGTCACGTTTGAATTCCAGACCAATCTCTTTGTTGATGCTGGTCTCGGCCTTCAGGTCATCATTGCCCATCATGTAACAGCCGATGCCGGTAGCTGCGCCAGTGGCGTAGCAGCCCTGGCCTTTGCTGTACAGAATGTAGTTCGGGTTGAGCTGATACAGGCTCGGGGCTTTATAAGCACGGGCAATGCCCATTTTCAGCGTGAAGTCATCGCCTAAGCCCTGAGACAGGTTCAGTGAAGGGCTCCAGTTGTCACCCACGACGCTATGGTGATCGAAGCGCAGCGCTGGGGTCAGCATGGTGCTGTCGGTGACTTCCATGTTGTTCTCAGCAAACAGCGAGAAGATCTCAGCCTGAGAATACGGGCTACGGTCGGTGCTGCTGTAGCCTGGAATATTACCGCCCATGAAGGTCTGCGTGTTGGAACTGGAGTCCTTCATACGCTGCTGGTTCCACTCGGTGCCCAGCGTCAGGTTCTGATTCACCACAAAATCGAACGGAATGTTGATTTCGCTGTGCAGCGTCACATCAGCCAGATCCGTATCGCTGAACTGGTTGCTGTTAAACAGCCCTTCCAGACCACCGGCCAGGCCTTCGCCAAGACGGGAGTTACGGGTATGTTCATACTGCGCCCAGTTGCTAGTGGTGATGCCGCTATCCCAGCCACCGTTCCAGGTCAGCGCATAGTTCTGGCGATACATACGGTTAGTTTCTTTCCCGTAGTATTTTTTCACCAAACCTTTGCCGCCCTTGCTGGTGTCGTTATCGTTGTTGGTGTTCTGAGTATCGCCCGCGTACAGGTTACCCTGACGGCTGTAGCCCGCTTCGAACTCCAGCGACTGCATTGGCGCGAAGTCCCAACGAACCTGACCGTTAATATCTTTATTCTCAACGCCTTCACGACCGGCTGGCATCGTATCTGCGTAAGCACCGGTACGCTCTGACTGGTGCCCATCGTTGATGTCCCAGGCATCGGCCTGGGTTTTATCCAGGTTACCGAAGAGACGGAAGCTGAAACCATCGCCCATCGGGCCGGTGAGGCTGAAGTTAGTGCGCTTGGTGGAACCTTCTTCTTTGTGTTCCGGTGCGTTGAAATAGGTGTTCCAGGAGCCGTGCCATTCATCACCACCTTTTTTGGTGATGATATTCACTACACCGCCCGCCGCACCGTTACCATAACGGGCAGCCGCGGGGCCACGCAGGACTTCAATGCGTTCAATCATCTCTGGCGGAACCCAGCCGGTATCACCGCGGGTATCACGCTCGCCGCGCCAGCCCTGACGCACCGAGTTACGGCTGGTAACCGGCTTGCCGTCGATCAGAATCAGGGTGTTTTCCGGGCCCATACCGCGAATATCGATCTGGCGGTTGTTACCGCGCTGGCCGCTGGTGGAGTTACCGGTCAGGTTAACGCCCGGCATGGTACGGATAATTTCAGAAACGTCGCGAGCCGGTGGGCGCTTACGAATTTCGTCGGCGGTGATGGTCGATACGCCCGGTGCCTGCAGATTCTGCTCGGCAGCGGTCACGACCATGGTTTCACCATCCACGTCTTTATTGCTGGTAGTCTCGGCGGCAAAAGCCGGCGATGCAACGCCATAAATACCCAGGTTGACCAGGAAGGCCAGGGATTTGATTTTATTATTCATTGTGTGTCCTGCTTTTCGTCGCCAACGTCCCGTCGTGATCCATTCCCAAAAGGGGAGACGCGGCAAGGTTGTATGCCAGAAGCATGAGAAAGTGCGCGGCAATACGCTATTGCAAATGCAAATAGTTATCAATAATATTATCAATAATTTTTTAGATGTAACAATAAATTCCACAATAAACATGGGGTTAACGTGGTGGAGAAGTTAACAACAGGAAGTGACGCGTGGTGGGATGCGATAAAAGGCCCGCAATATGAACGAGTTGGCGATAATTATCGCGTCACGTTCTGGTGGCGCGACCCCGCAGGCAGCGAGTATTCATCGCCCGTTCGCCGGGTGTGGATTTACATTACCGGCGTCACCGATCACCACCACAACTCTGCCCCGCAGACCCTCGAACGTATTCCTGATACCGACGTCTGGCGCTGGACAACCACGCTGCCATCCACCTGGCGCGGTAGCTACTGCTTTGCGCCGAGCGTGCGCGATGACGACTTTTCCCCCGAGCTGTTTACTGCCGCCGAGCCGGACCGCCAGCAGCTGCGCGAAGGCTGGCGCAAGCTGCTACCGAAGGCCATCTCCGACCCGCTGAACCCGCAAAGCTGGAAGGGCGGGCGCGGTCATGCGGTGTCCGCACTGGAAATGCCGCAGGCCCCGGAACAGCCCGGCTGGTCTGACCCAGCGACAGCCTGGCCCGAACCGCAGTGCATCACCTGGCGCAGCGAACGGCTGGGCAACCAGCGTCGGGTGTGGATTTTTACCACCGGCGACGTCAACGAGACCGACAGGCCGCTGGCGGTGCTACTCGACGGCCAGTTCTGGGCCGAAAGCATGCCGGTATGGCCCGCGTTAACCTCACTGACCACGGCAAAAAAACTGCCTCCCGCGGTCTATTTGCTGATTGACGTGATTGATAACGCGCACCGCAGCGTCGAACTGCCCTGCAATGCGGATTTCTGGCTGGCGGTGCAGCAGGAATTGCTGCCGCAGGTACAGGCCATCGCGCCTTTCAGCTCCCGCGCAGATCGGACGATAGTGGCCGGGCAGAGCTTCGGCGGCCTCTCCGCGCTGTACGCCGGGCTGCACTGGCCGGAACGCTTTGGCTGCGTGCTGAGCCAGTCGGGGTCGTACTGGTGGCCGCACCGAGGTGGGCAGCAGACCGGGGAAATTGTACAGCAGCTTGAAAGCGGTGAGTTGAACCCGCAGGGGCTGCGGATCGTGCTGGAAGCGGGCATCCGTGAACCGATAATTTTTCGCGCCAATCAGGCGCTTTTGGCGCAGTTACAGCGCACACAGCAGCCGATTTTCTGGCATCAGGTTGATGGCGGACATGATGCGCTTTGCTGGCGCGGCGGGCTAACCGCCGGGCTGATGACGCTCTGGAATAACCAGGCGGCAACGCGCGATTAACGACAGGAGTTTGGTATGCAAGTCAGTAACCCCTTCGACGTGGCGCAAGGGCAGTTTTACCTTCTGCAAAACCCTCACCAGCAGTTTAGCCTCTGGCCCCAGCAGTGTTCGCTGCCTGCGGGCTGGACGATGGTCTGCGAACCGCAGTCGCTTGAGGCGTGCAACGCCTGGCTCACCCAAAACTGGACGACGATTTATCCTGACCATTTCTCCGTCACCGGAGGCCGCCCATGAGCCCGCGTTTACCGCTGATTGCCGCCCAGCCTGGCATCTGGATGGCGGAAGCCCTGTCGACGCTGCCTAACGCCTGGAGCGTGGCGCACTACGTTGAGCTAAACGGGGAGATTAACGACGACCTGCTGGCGCGCGCTATCGTGATGGGGCTGAACCAGGCCGACACGCTGCGCATGTGCTTTAGCGAAGAGAACGGTGAAGTCTGGCAGTGGCTGGATGACAGTATGGCGATTGCCGAACCGGCATGCCACGACCTGCGCGGTGAGTCTGACCCGCAGCAGGCGGCGTTAGCTCTGATGCAGCATGATCTCTCGCAAAATAGCCGCGTCAATAGCGGCAACCCACTCTATTGCCATCAGCTTTTCCGCGTCGGCGACAACCGCTGGTTCTGGTATCAGCGCTATCACCATCTGCTGGTGGACGGCTTCAGCTTCCCGGCGATTACCCGCCAGATAAGCCTGATTTATCAGGCGTTAGTCGCGGGTGAGATGCTGCCGGAACCGGCATTCACGCCGTTTGCCGACGTGGTGGACGAATATCAACGCTACCGTGATAGCGAGGCGTTTCAGCGAGATAAAGCCTTTTGGGCCGAGCAACGCAAAGCGCTACCGTCTCCGGCCTCGCTCTCCTCGGCGCCGTTGCCGGGTCGCGCGCAAAGCACCGCTATCTGGCGTTTGAAGCTCACCGCCGACCGCCGGGCGTTTGCTCGACTAACCGCTTCAGCACCGCAATGCCAGCCCGCCGACCTTGCGCTGGCGCTGGTGGCGCTCTGGCTCGGCCGCCTGTGCGGGCGCAGCGACTACGCCGCCGGGTTTATCTTTATGCGCCGCATGGGCTCCGTGGCCCTGACGGCCACCGGCCCGGTGCTGAATGTGCTGCCGCTGGGTGTGACGCTGAACGGCCAGGAAACCTTGCCGGAACTGGCAACTCGCCTCTCCGGGCAGCTGAAAAAGATGCGTCGCCATCAGCGCTACGATGCGGAGCAGATTGTGCGTGATGCTGGAAAAGCGGCGGGCGATGAAGCGCTGTTTGGCCCGGTATTTAACGTCAAGATGTTTGATTATCGCCTCGGTTTCGCCGACGTTGAGGCGATAACACATACCCTAGCCACCGGCCCGGTAAACGACCTTGAGCTGGCGCTGTTCCCCGATGAAGAGGGCGGCCTGTCGCTGGAAATTCTGGCCAACCAGCAGCGTTATGATAAAGCGACGTTGCAGCAGAATATCGCTCGTTTAACCTCACTTTTGCAGCAGTTCGCCGATAATCCTGCACTGATGTGTGCCAATGCGGAACTGCTTTCGCCTGACGAATATCAGCGTCTGGCGCAGATCAACGCCACTGAAAAATCCCTGCCGCGGGCCACGCTCAGTTCGCTGGTGGCCGAGCAGGCGGCGAAAACGCCGGATGCCGTGGCGCTGGTGGATGCGAACTATCGTTTCACCTACCGCGAGATGCGCCAACAGGTGATCGCGCTGGCAAACGTGCTGCGCGAGCGCGGCGTGAAGCCCGGCGATAGCGTCGCCGTTGCGCTACCGCGTTCGGTGTTCCTGACGCTGGCGCTGCACGCCATCGTTGAGGCGGGTGCGGCCTGGCTGCCGCTGGATACCGGCTATCCGGACGACCGCCTGCAAATGATGCTGGAAGACGCGCGACCGACGCTGCTGATTACCGCGGCTGACCAGTTGCACCGTTTCCCCAATATCGACAGCCTGTGCCTGAGCGCACCGCTGGAGGTGGGTGACGACCAGCCGCTCGCGCTGGCAACGCCGGAACAGACGGCCTATATCATCTTCACCTCAGGCTCGACCGGCCGCCCGAAAGGGGTGATGGTCGGCCATGAGGCTATTGTTAACCGTCTGCTGTGGATGCAAGACCACTATCCGCTGACCGCCGATGACGTGGTGGCGCAGAAAACCCCGTGCAGTTTTGATGTCTCGGTATGGGAGTTCTGGTGGCCGTTTATTACCGGCGCAAGCCTGGTAATGGCCGAGCCGGAAGCGCACCGCGACCCGCTGGCGATGCAGCGCTTCTTTGCCGATTATGGCATCACCACCACCCACTTCGTGCCGTCGATGCTGGCGGCGTTTGTGGCCTCGCTGACGCCGGGAACCGTAGACAGTTGCTGCTCGCTACAGCGGGTGTTCTGCAGCGGTGAAGCGCTACCGACCGCGCTATGCCGTGAGTGGGAAGTGCTGACCCACGTGCCGCTGCACAATCTCTATGGGCCAACGGAAGCGGCGGTGGACGTGAGCTGGTACCCGGCCTACGGCGAAGCGCTGGCGGCGGTGTCCGGCAACAGCGTGCCGATTGGCTTCCCGGTGTGGAATACCGGCCTGCGTATCCTTGATGCCATGATGCGCCCGGTGCCGTTTGGCGTGGCGGGCGATCTCTACCTCACCGGCATTCAGCTGGCGCAGGGCTATCTGGGCAGACCGGATCTGACCGCCAGCCGTTTTATTGCCGACCCGTTTGCTCCCGGTGAACGCATGTACCGTACCGGTGACGTGGCGCGTTGGCTGGATAATGGTGCGGTAGAATATCTCGGTCGCAGCGACGATCAGCTCAAAATTCGCGGTCAGCGCATTGAGCTGGGTGAAATCGACCGGGTGATGCAAAGCCTGCCGGACGTGGAACAGGCGGTAACGCACGCCTGCGTGATCAACCAGGCGGCAGCCACCGGCGGCGATGCACGCCAATTGGTAGGCTATGTGGTGTCGGTTTCCGGCCTGCCGCTTGATACCGAATCCTTGTTGGCGCAGCTCCGCCAACAGTTGCCGCCACATATGGTGCCAGTGGTGCTGTTACAGCTGAGCGCACTGCCGCTGAGCGCCAACGGTAAACTGGATCGTAAAGCGCTGCCGCTGCCGTCGCTGACGCAGAAAACGAGCGGCCGCGAGCCGCAAACGGCAACCGAACTGCAGGTTACTTCGGCGTTCAGCCAACTGCTCGGCTGCGACATTCAGGACATCGACGCCGATTTCTTTGCCCTCGGCGGTCATTCGCTGCTCGCCATGCGCCTGGCAGCCATGCTGAGCCAGCAAACCGGGCGTAAAGTGACGCCGGGCCAGGTGATGGTGTCATCGACCGTCGGCCAGCTCAGTGCACTGCTGGAGAACAGCGACGACGAGCAGGCGCAGCGTCTGGGCTATGAGCCGCTGCTGCCGCTGCGCAACGGCGATGGCCCAACGCTGTTCTGCTTCCATCCGGCGTCTGGTTTTGCCTGGCAGTTCAGCGTGCTCTCGCGCTATCTGTCGCCGCGCTGGTCGATTACCGGCATTCAGTCTCCGCGACCGGAAGGGCCGATGCAGAGCGCCGCGACGCTGGACGAGGTGTGCGAACATCATCTGGCAACGCTGCTCGCCCAGCAACCGCACGGGCCGTATTACCTGCTCGGCTATTCGCTCGGCGGTACGCTGGCGCAGGGCATCGCGGCGCGTTTACGTCAGTGCGGTGAAACGGTGGCGTTCCTCGGTCTGCTGGATACCTGGCCACCGGAAACGCAGAACTGGGCGGAAAAAGAGGCGAACGGCCTCGATCCGGCAGTATTGGCGGAGATTGACCGCGAGCGTGAAGCGTTTATTGCCGCCCAGCAGGGGCAGGGCTCTAGCGAGTTGTTCAGCGCGATTGAAGGCAACTACGCCGACGCCGTGCGCCTGCTGACCACCGCGCATAGCGCGAGGTTCGATGGCAAAGCGACGCTGTTCGTTGCCGAGAAAACCCGTCAGGCGGATCCACAGGCGGCCTGGGGGCCGTGGGTGGGCGAGCTGGAGGTTTACCATCAGGATTGTGCTCACGTCGACATCATTACGCCTGCGGCGTTTGAGGCGATTGGACCGGTGATGCGGGAGATATTGGGGTAGGTTTCGTGCTTTCCCGGGCTACATTGGATTCGTAGCCCGGGCAAGCGTTAGCGACCCCGGGAAAATTCACCGCCGCCCGAGCGGTACCACCAGCGGCGTATTCGCCGCCGGGTCGTCAATAATCATGCAGCGCAGGCCGTACACTGCTTCAATCAGCGCCGGAGTGACAATCTCTTTCGGCGCGCCTTCTGCCACAATCTTCCCATCGCGCAGGGCAATCAGGTGCGTCGCGTAGCGGCACGCCTGGTTTAAATCGTGCAGCACGGCGGCGAGCGTATAGCCGCGCTCGCGATTCAGTTCGCTCAATAGCTCCAGCAGGTCAATCTGATGGCTGATATCAAGCCAGGTCGTTGGCTCGTCGAGCAACATAATCGAGGTGTCCTGCGCCAGCACCATCGCAATCCACGCGCGCTGGCGTTGGCCGCCGGAGAGGGTATCCACGCTCTGACCTGCCAGATTAACAATGCCGGTAGCCTGCATTGCATTCTGCACCGCATCCTCATCTTCCTGCCGCCAGCGGGTAAACAGCGGCTGATGCGGATAACGCCCGCGCGCAACCAGCTCCTGTACCGAAATATCGCCCGGCGTCGTGGCGTTTTGCGCCAGCAGGCCGACGCGACGCGCCACCTCTTTACTGGCGTAGCGCTGGATCTCTTCTCCGTCGAGATAGACGTGGCCGTGAACCGGCGTCATCAGGCGGCTGAGCGTGCGCAGCAGGGTCGATTTCCCGCAGCCGTTGGGGCCGATAATCGCGGTGAAATGGCCGTCAGGAATGGTGACGTTCAGCGACTCGGCGATGGTCTTTTTCCCGTAGGCAAGGGTTAACGCCTCGCCGCGCAGGCGAGCGACGGTGTCGGTCATTTTTTACGAGACTCCTGAATAAGCAGCACGATGAGGTAGATACCGCCAAGGCTAACGGTGACGACGCCCACCTGAAGCTGGTAAGGCAAGAACAGCTGCTGGGCGCAGTAGTCGGCGGCGGCCAGCAGCAGCGCGCCGCAGAGCGCCGCCTGGGTCAGCCCCCAGCGCGCGGTGCCGCTGAGGCGGCGGGCGATGTGCGGTGCGACCAGCGCAATAAAGGAAATCGGCCCGGCCAGCGCGGTGGCAGCGGCGGTCAGTACCACGGCGACCAGCATCAGCAGCAGGCGCGAAAGCTCGACGCGAACCCCCAGCGCACAGGCGCTGTCATCGCCCATTTCTAACAGCCGTAAACGGCGCACCAGCAGCGCCGAGCAGGCGAGGGCGACAACCATCATTGGTGCGGCAGGCCAGATTTTGGCCCACGTCAGGCCGTTAAGCGAACCGGCAAACCATAGCCCGGCGGAGACGGCGGTCTCCAGCGACGCGCGCAGCAGCAGCCAGGTGTTGAAGGCCATCAGCATCGCGCGGATACCGATGCCGATAATAATCAGCCGGAAGGTTTCGATACCGTCGCGCCACGCCAGCGCCCACACGATAAGCGAGGTGGCGATGCCGCCCGCCATGGCGGCGAGGGTAATGGTGGTGAGGTTCTGGCCGAAGAAGACCAGCGCCACCAGCACACCGCTCCACGCGCCGGTGTTAAAGCCCATCACGTCCGGACTGCCCAACGGGTTGCGCATCAGCGACTGGAAAATCGCGCCGCTGACGCCGAGTGCGGCGCCAATCAACAGTGCCATCAGCACGCGCGGCAGACGCCATTCGGTGACCACCAGGGTGATGGCACGCGGCGCATCGCCGAACAGCGCGGCGAATATCTGTGAAAATTCCAGCGTGACCGCACCGCTGCGCAGACTCAACAGCGTGAGCACCAGGCATGCGGCGACCAGCAGCAGACAGCTGGCGACCAGACGGCGAGAAGGGGCGTTCATCGGCCACCTCCGTTTGATTTACGGCGGACGAGGAAAATCAGCACCGGCGCGCCGATAAAGGCGCTGACCACCGATACGCGCAGTTCGCCGGGCACCAGCAGGCGACCAATAATATCGGCAAACAGCAGCAACGACGGCGTGGCGAGCAGGGTGACCGGCAGCGACCAGCGGTGATCTGAACCGACCAGCCAGCGGGAAATGTGCGGCATCATCAGGCCGATAAAGGCAATAGGGCCTACCACCGAGGTCGCGCTGGCGCACAGAATGGTGATCACCAGCAGCCCCATAATTTGCGTGCGCGCCACTTTATTGCCCAGAGCGGTGGCGGTGTCGGTACCGAGGCTCAGGCTGTTAAGCGAACGGCTCATCATCAGCGCGACAGCACCGGCAATCAGTACCGGAATGAGCACCGTTTTCAGGGTTTGCAGAGTGCGGATATCCAGCGAACCGGCCTGCCAGAAGCGCAACTGATCGTAGACATCCTGGTTGAGCAGGGCGATGCCGCTGGAGAAACCTTCCAGTACGGCGGCGAGCGCCACGCCTGCCAGCGTTAAGCGTACCGGACTCAGTTGGCCGCCGCCCTGGCTGCCGGTAAAGGCGACGATTAACGAGGCGACCAGCGCCCCGCAAAAGGCCATCGCCAGCTGTTCCTGCGGCGAAGTGATGCCAAGCAGCGCCGCGCCTAACACGATGGCAAAGCTGGCTCCGGCGTTAACGCCAAGAATCCCGGGATCGGCAAGCGGATTACGGGTGAGGGTTTGCATCAGCGCACCGGCAAGACCCAGCGCGCCACCGGCGAGCAGGCCGGCCAGCGTTCGCGGCAGCCGGGCATCGAGCACGATGGTGCAGTCGGCGCTCTGGCAGGTGCCGCTAAGCGCGTCGATAACGACGTGAACCGGGAGCGGTTTGGCACCAATCAATAAACTGAGCGTGGCGGCGAGAAACAGCAGTATCAACAATCCAGGCAGCGCAAGGGCGCGCAGCACCGGGGTGGAAAACGACATGGCGACATCCCTGATTTGATAATGATAGTAATTATCGTTATCTATCTTATTCGCTTATGTTAGCATGAGCGCCCTCGGAAAGGGTAAGAAAAAACGTTCAAGGTTTTGTAATGAATCGACAATCCTGGCTGCTGAATCTGAGCCTGCTAAAAACGCATCCGGCCTTTCGCGCCGTCTTTATTGCTCGCTTTATCTCCATTCTCTCGCTGGGCCTACTCGGCGTGGCGGTACCTGTTCAAATCCAGATGATGACCCACTCCACCTGGCAGGTGGGACTTTCGGTCACGCTGACCGGCGGGGCGATGTTCGTCGGGCTGATGGTTGGCGGCGTGCTGGCTGACCGCTACGAGCGCCGCAAACTGATTCTGCTGGCGCGTGGCACCTGCGGTATTGGGTTTATCGGCCTGTGGTTAAACGCGCTGCTGCCGGAGCCGTCGCTGGTGGCGATTTATCTGCTGGGATTATGGGATGGCTTCTTTGCCTCGCTGGGCGTGACGGCGCTGCTGGCGGCGACGCCTGCGCTGGTTGGGCGTGAAAACCTGATGCAGGCTGGGGCGATCACTATGCTGACGGTACGCCTGGGCTCGGTGATTTCGCCAATGGTCGGCGGCCTGCTGCTGGCTTCCGGCGGCGTATCGTGGAACTACCTGCTGGCGGCACTGGGCACCTTTATTACCACGCTGACGCTGCTGCGTTTACCGCAGTTGCCACCGCCGCCGCAGAAGCGCGAACATCCGTTCACTTCATTGGTGGCCGGTTTCCGTTTCCTGCTCGGTAGCCCGCTGATTGGCGGCATTGCGCTGCTGGGTGGGTTGGTGACGATGGCCAGCGCCGTGCGCGTGCTCTATCCCGCGCTGGCGCAGGGCTGGCAGATGTCAGCAGCACAGATTGGCCTGCTGTATGCGGCAATCCCGCTGGGGGCGGCTTTTGGTGCGTTAACCAGCGGAAGGCTGGCGCAGAACGAGCGTCCGGGCTGGGTGATGCTGCTGGCGACGGTCGGCGCGTTTGTGGCAATCGGTCTGTTTGCCATGATGCCGCATTGGGCGCTAGGGATGGTCTGTCTGGCGCTGTTTGGCTGGCTGAGTGCCATCAGTTCGCTGCTGCAATATACGTTGATTCAGACCCAGACGCCGGAAGCCATGCTCGGGCGCATTAACGGGCTGTGGACGGCGCAGAACGTCACCGGCGATGCCATTGGTGCGGCGCTGCTCGGCGGACTGGGGGCGATGTTGACCCCGGTGGCGTCGGCAAGCGTAAGCGGCTGGGGGTTGGCGATAGTTGGCGGGATTTTACTGCTGGCGTTGGGAGAACTGCGGCGGTTCCGGCGCGAGATCCCGGAGTCGGCGTAACCGCCTCGTCCGGGCTACAGGAAACCTGTAGCCCGGCCAAGCGAAGCACCGCCGGGAATGCTCGGTACTTAACCAAACAGCGCCGACAGCCGCGCTAACACGCGCGTTGCGCTGTAATAGTCGAGGCGGAACGTCTCGGTACCTAATGCGTAAACATGCTTTTCTTTCACCGCCGGCAGGTGCGCCAGCAATGGGTTGGCATAAATCGCGTCCACGTCTTTCTGGTCACCGGCGAACAGGAACAGGCTGTTGCCGTTCAGTCCGGTCGCCAGGTTTTCACCGCCAAGCTGGATGATGTCGTGACGTTTGCCCTGGCTTTGGCTGGCGTGCAGGCCTTCCGGTAGCGTGGCGAGGGTGAAGCCGAGCTGGGAGAGGAACTGCCCCTGCGCGGATTCGCTGGTCCACAGGTTGGCGCTGTGCGCGGCGGCGGTATAGACCAGCGCGCTTACCGGCTGCGGTGGCAGCTTCATCTGCTGCTTCACGCTAGCAAGCTGCTTATCAAACTCGGCAATACGTGCCGCAGCCTGCTTCTCCTGGCCGGTGATAGTACCGAGCTGAGTCAACAGCGCCTGCCAGCTTTTATCGTCGTAGTTGACGATAAGCGTTGGGGCGATGGTGGAGAGCTGGTCGTACAGCGCCAGCGCGGAGTCACCGCCGGTGGCGCTAATCAGGATCAGATCAGGCATTTGCGCGGCCACGGCTTCGGCGCTTGGCTCGCCAATATAGAGGCGGGAGACCTTGCGTGCTTTCGCTACATCGCCCCACTGGCGCAGGAAGCCCTGAGCATCGGCTACGCGGTTATTGGGTGTGGTAGCGCCGCTGGCGATTACCGGCGCATCAATTGCCAACAGAGAGCCGGTGAGGGTGACGCTGGTGGAGACGATGCGCGTCGGCTTGTGCTCCAGCGTGTGAACGCCGTGACTGTCGCTAATCTGGCGTGGCCATTCGGCGGCCTGGGTTGAGGATATTCCTAAAACACTGAAACCTGCGATGAGCGCCACGGTGCGCCATAAAGCGGAGAAGTTCACGGATATGCGTCCTGATTGTCATTGGTTAATGCTTCTCATTTTCAACTATTGTTCGCGCTGGATGCAAGCCCTCTTCCATTGCCGGGGCAGGGCAATATCAGGGCTACGCGCTTTTTATTAAGCACAAGATGCTGCTTAGCGCTGTTGACATACGAGGCGTTTACTTTTAGGTTACCCAACCAAAATATAAATGATAATTATTCGTAATATCTTTATCGTTTTTGGAGGATGATATGGAAACGTCACTTGCTGCGGATACACAAGAACAACACCATCAGGCTACGCTTTCGGCCGATAGCTTTTTCTTTATGTCGCCGTTCCGTAGTTTTACCACCTCGGGCTGCTTTCAGCGCTTCACCTGCCCGGCTGAAGGCGGTGATGCGCCAGATAGCGCATTCCAGCAGGGGCTAGCCTCGGCGTTTGCCGCGGCCAAAGCTGCCGGGATCGCCAATCCGGTGATGGTTGGTGCCATTCCGTTCGACACCACGCAGCCTTCCGCGCTGTATATCCCTGAACGCTGTGACGCGTTTTCGCGTACCGCAAAGCAACGCGCTTCCCGCTATCACGCCTCGCGCGATCCGCTGGCGGTGGTGGCGCGCCGTGAAATCCCCGAAAGCCCGGTGTTCCTCGATATGGTGGCCCGCGCGGCGGCGCTGACCGCGACGCCGCAGGTCAATAAAGTGGTGCTTTCCCGCCTGATTGATATTGAAGCCGAGCAGACGTTGGATAGCGGTGCGCTGCTGGAGCGTCTGGTGGCGCAAAACCCGGCGAGCTTTAACTTCCACGTGCCGCTGCCGGACGGCGGCGCGCTGCTGGGCGCCAGCCCTGAGCTGCTGTTGCGTAAAGAGGGCTCGCTGTTCCATTCGCTGCCGCTGGCCGGCTCCGCGCGTCGTCAGCCGGACGACATGCTGGATCGCGAAGCGGGTAACCGCCTGCTGGCTTCGGAAAAAGACCGTCACGAACATGAGCTGGTGACCCAGTCGATGAAAAAAACGCTGGCGCCGCGCAGCCTGCAGCTCTCGCTGCCGAGCACCCCGCAGTTGCTTACCACGCCCACCCTGTGGCACCTCGCTACGCCAATTGAAGGCCAGGCTAAAGCGGAAGAAAACGCGCTGACGCTCGCCTGTCTGCTGCATCCAACGCCTGCGCTGAGCGGTTTCCCGCATCAGGCGGCGAAACAGCTGATTGCCGAGCTGGAGCCGTTCGAGCGCGACCTGTTTGGCGGCATCGTCGGCTGGTGTGACGCCGAAGGTAACGGCGAGTGGGTAGTGACTATCCGCTGCGCACGCGTCAAAGCCAATAGCGTGCGTCTGTTTGCCGGGGCTGGCATTGTGCCTGCGTCATCGCCGGAGTCCGAGTGGCGCGAAACCGGCGTAAAACTTTCGACCATGCTAAATGTTTTCGGCCTGCATTAAGGAATCAGAATGACCGTAGAATTTACCCGCTGGCCGGACGCGCTGACGGCGCGCTACCGCGAGAAAGGTTACTGGCAGGATCTGCCATTGACCGAAATGCTAACCCGCCACGCAGGTAGCGACGCAATTGCGGTGATTGATGGCGACCATCAGATTAGCTATCGGCAACTGAATATCTACGTCGATAACCTGGCGGCTTCGTTACAGCACAAAGGCCTTAAGCGTGGCGAAACCGCGCTGGTGCAGTTGGGCAATATCGCCGAGTTTTACATTACGCTGTTTGCGCTGCTGAAAATCGGCGTCGCGCCGGTGAACGCGCTGTTCAGCCATCAGCGCAGCGAGCTGAATGCCTACGCCGAGCAGATTGCCCCGGCGGCGCTGATTGCCGACCGTTCGCATACGCTGTTTGGTGACGATAGTTTCCTGAACGCGTTTTGCGAACAGCATCGCTCCCTGCGCATGGTGCTGCTGCGTAAAGGCGAGGGAGAACACGCGCTGGAGGCGGCGATTGCTCGTCCGGCTGTCGACTTTACCCCAACGCCAACCGCTGCCGACGAAGTGGCCTTTTTTCAGCTCTCCGGCGGCAGTACCGGCACGCCGAAGCTTATTCCCCGCACCCACAACGACTACTACTACAGCATTCGCCGTAGTAATGAGATTTGCCGCTTTGATGCGCAGACGCGCTATCTCTGCGCGATCCCGTCGGCGCATAACTACGCCATGAGCTCGCCGGGGGCGCTGGGCGTCTTCCTGGCGCAAGGGACGGTAGTGCTGGCGGCGGACCCAAGCGCCACGCTCTGCTTCCCGCTGATTGAAAAGCATCAGGTGAACGTCGCGGCGCTGGTGCCGCCAGCGGTTAGCCTGTGGCTGCAGGCGATTACCGAATGGGGCAGCAACGCCCAGCTCCGTTCGCTGACGCTGCTCCAGGTGGGCGGTGCGCGTCTTTCTGCGACCCTGGCTGCGCGTATTCCGGCGGAGATCGGCTGCCAGCTGCAGCAGGTGTTCGGCATGGCGGAAGGGCTGGTGAACTACACCCGTCTGGATGATTCAGAAGAAAAGATCCTCAACACTCAAGGCTACCCGATGTGCCCGGACGACGAAGTGTGGGTGGCGGATGCCGACGGTAACCCACTGCCGCGCGGCGAAGTTGGCCGACTGATGACCCGTGGCCCATACACTTTCCGCGGTTACTACAAGAGCCCGCAGCATAACGCCTGCGCCTTTGATGCCGACGGCTTTTACTGCTCGGGCGATCTTATCTCCATCGACGAAGACGGCTACATCACCGTGGAAGGGCGCGAGAAAGATCAGATCAACCGCGGTGGCGAGAAGATTGCCGCCGAAGAGATTGAAAACCTGCTGCTGCGCCATGACGCGGTGGTCTACGCGGCACTGGTGAGTATGGAAGACAGCCTGCTCGGCGAGAAAAGCTGTGCGTATCTGGTGGTGAAAGAACCCCTGCGTGCCGTTGCCGTCCGCCGTTTCCTGCGCGAGCAGGGGGTGGCCGAATTTAAACTGCCTGACCGCGTCGAGTGCGTAGATGAACTGCCGCTGACCCACGTCGGGAAAGTCGATAAAAAACAATTACGTCAGTGGCTGGCGAGCCGCTCGCAGGGCTGAAGGAGAGAACAACATGGCGATTCCAAAATTACAGGGCTACGCGCTGCCAACCGCGCTGGATCTTCCCGAGAACAAGGTCAACTGGGCGTTTGAACCGTCGCGCGCCGCGCTGCTGATCCACGATATGCAGGAGTATTTCCTCAACTTCTGGGGCGAGGACAGCGAAATGATGGAGACCGTGGTGGCGAACATTGCCGCGCTGCGCGACTTCTGTAAGAAAAACGATATTCCGGTGTACTACACCGCGCAGCCGAAAGAGCAGAGCGATGAAGACCGTGCGCTGCTGAATGATATGTGGGGGCCGGGGCTGACCCGCTCGCCGGAGCAGCAGCGGGTGATTGCGGCGCTGGCGCCGGATACGCAGGATACCGTACTGGTGAAGTGGCGTTACAGCGCGTTCCACCGCTCGCCGCTGGAGCAGATGCTCAAAGAGACCGGGCGTAATCAGCTGATTATTACCGGCGTCTATGCGCACATTGGCTGCATGACCACCGCCACCGACGCCTTTATGCGCGATATTAAGCCGTTCTTTGTCGCTGACGCGCTGGCGGACTTTAGCCGCGACGAGCACCTGATGTCGCTGAAATATGTTGCTGGTCGTAGCGGCCGCGTGGTGATGACCGATGAACTGCTGCCGTCCGTGCCGACCAGCAAAGCGGCGCTGCGCGCGCTGGTACTGCCGCTGCTGGATGAGTCTGATGAACCGCTCGACGATGACAACCTGATTGATTACGGCCTCGACTCCGTGCGCATGATGGCGCTGGCGGCACGCTGGCGTAAAGTGCACGGCGATATCGACTTCGTGATGCTGGCGAAAAATCCAAGCATCGACGCCTGGTGGGCGCTGCTCTCCCGCGAGGTGAAATAATGGCCGGGTTCGATTTTAACGGCCAGACGGTGTGGGTGACCGGGGCAGGAAAAGGCATTGGTTACGCCACCGCGCTGGCGTTTGTGGAGGCGGGCGCGAAGGTGACCGGTTTCGACCTGGCCTTCGACGGTGAGCATTATCCATTCGCCACCGAAGTGCTGAACGTGGCGGATGCAAAGCAGGTAGCGCAGGTGTGCGAACGTCTGCTTGCCACCACCGAGCGGCTGGACGTGCTGGTGAACGCCGCCGGAATTTTGCGGATGGGCGCGACGGATGCGTTAAGCCTGGAAGACTGGCAGCAGACCTTTGCGGTCAACGTCGGCGGCGCGTTTAACCTGTTCCAGCAGACGATGGCACAGTTCCGTCGTCAGCAGGGCGGGGCAATTGTTACCGTCGCTTCCGATGCGGCGCATACGCCGCGTATCGGCATGAGCGCCTATGGTGCGTCGAAGGCGGCGCTAAAAAGCCTGGCGCTGACCGTCGGGCTGGAGCTTTCCAGCGCGGGCGTGCGCTGTAACATCGTTTCGCCGGGTTCGACCGACACTGATATGCAGCGCGTGTTGTGGGTGAGTGACGACGCTGAGCAGCAGCGTATTCGTGGCTTTGGTGAGCAGTTTAAGCTCGGCATTCCGCTGGGGAAAATTGCCCTTCCGCAGGAGATTGCCAACACCATTTTGTTCCTCGCATCGAGCAGCGCCAGCCACATCACGCTGCAGGATATTGTGGTGGACGGCGGCTCAACGCTGGGAGCGTAGGATGATCTGGAAGCGCCATTTAACCCTCGATGAATTGAACGCCACCAGTGAGAACACCATGGTGGCGCATCTGGGGATTGTTTATACCCATATCGGCGACGACAGCCTGGAAGCGGTGATGCCGGTGGACAGCCGCACCCATCAGCCGTTCGGCCTGTTGCACGGCGGTGCATCGGCGGCGCTGGCGGAGACGCTGGGCTCGATGGCCGGTTTTCTGATGACTCGTGAAGGGCAGTGCGTGGTGGGCACCGAACTGAATGCATCACACCACCGCCCGGTTTCTCAAGGGCAGGTGCGGGCGGTGTGCCAGCCGCTGCATCTGGGGCGTCAAAGCCAGAGCTGGGAAATTGTCGTTTTTGACGAGCAGGGGCGACGTTGCTGTACCTGCCGGTTAGGGACGGCGGTGCTGGGTTAGGTTTTGGGTCCGATCCCGGCGGCGCTTCGCTTGGCCGGGCTACAATTCGAGGCGTAGC
>NZ_JABBJF010000031.1 GCF_014218705.1 Kluyvera sichuanensis
CTGAAAATGCCGGCCTTTGAATGGGTTCATGTGCAGCTCCATCAGCAAAAGGGGATGATAAGTTTATCACCACCGACTATTTGCAACAGTGCCCAGTCCACGCCTCAGAACTTGTGGGCTCGCTTTTAAAAAGTTCCCGTCCGTCAGGGCTGGCGCAGGCGATTATGGAGGTGGGACGGGTCAACAAGACGCTGTACCTCCTCAACTACATTGATGATGAAGAATATCGTCGCAGGATACTGACTCAGCTTAACCGGGGAGAAGGCCGTCACGCCGTGGCAAGGGCGATCTGTTACGGCCAACGTGGTGAGATTAGAAAACGTTACCGTGAGGGGCAGGAGGATCAACTGGGTGCGCTGGGGCTTGTCACTAACGCAGTTGTATTGTGGAACACGCTTTATATGCAGGAAGCGCTATCACATTTGCGCAGCGCTGGTGAGATCCCGGAAGACGAGCATATCTCACGCCTGTCGCCACTGATGTACGGTCATATCAACATGCTGGGACATTATACGTTCACGCTGCCGGAAAATATTCTGAAGGGAGAGTTGAGGCCATTAAATTTCAATTCAAACAATGAATTATTGCCTTAACGTGGTTTTTTACACGATTGAACCTCGAACCCCTACTACGGCACGCGCGGCTGTCACTTCGACAACTATCCGAACGCCAAATATGCGGGTAGTTCACCGGCTCGCACCTCTTACGGCGACTGCATGGTGGAGATGAATGACGTCTTCGCTAACCTGTATAACGCGCTGGAGAAAAACGGCCAGCTGGAAAATACGCTGATTGTCTTTACCTCCGACAACGGCCCGGAAGCCGAAGTCCCACCGCATGGCCGTACGCCGTTCCGCGGTGCAAAAGGCTCAACCTGGGAAGGCGGTGTTCGCGTACCGACCTTCGTCTACTGGAAAGGGATGATCCAGCCGCGTAAATCGGACGGCATTGTCGATCTGGCGGATCTGTTCCCTACCGCGCTGGCACTGGCCGGGAAAGGCGGAGCCGAAGTCGCTAAGCTGGTGCCGACAACCACCTTTATCGATGGCGTCGACCAGTCTTCATTCTTCCTCGGTACCAACGGCCAATCTAACCGTAAAGCAGAGCATTACTTCCTGAACGGCCAGCTGTCCGCCGTACGTATGGATGAATTTAAATATCATCTGGTTATCCAGCAGCCGTATGCCTTTACCCAAAGCGGCTACCAGGGCGGTTTCTCCGGCGCCATCATGCAGACGGCCGGTACCGCGGTCTTTAATCTCTACACCGACCCGCAGGAAAGCGATGCTATCGGCGTGCGCCACATTCCAATGGGCGTGCCGCTGCAGACCGAAATTCATGACTATATGAAGATCCTGCAGAAGTATCCGCCGAAAGTACAAATTAAGCTGTAAGGTCAACTCGCCCGCCTCCATCCGGGAGCGGGCTTTTTATCACCCTACTGCTTTGCCCTCACCAGATGCACCTTCATGATGTCGCTCGCCGGACGGCCGTTCGCCAGCAGGTCGGCCATCGCTTTCAGGTAAGGCGGCAGATAGCCAAAATAGCGCTGGAACCCGGCGCAAAGATAGTTAAGCCCTGGTTCGCCGGATGCGGTCAGCATAAAGCGGTGCTTCGGGCAGCCTCCCCAGCAGGCTTTCAGCACGGCACACTCGCAGCACTGTGTTGGCAATGTGCTGTATTTCTCCTTGCCGAATTCAACCTGTACCAACGAGTCCACCATGCTCGCGAAAGTCTCGTGATGCAGATTACCTCGGCGGTATTCCGGGTACACGTAGTGATCGCAGGCATAAACATCGCCGTTATGCTCTATTGCCAGCGAACGCCCGCAGGTCGGCTGATGGTGGCAAACCGCGCCGGGCGCACCGACAAAGCTTGCGAACGCCCATTCAATGTTCATCACAAAAACGCGGCCGACATCGCGCTGACGCCAGCGGTCGAATACCGCAATCAGGAAGTCGCCATACGCTTCAGGACGAACGGACCACGGCGTGAGAGAACCTTTCATCTCACCGGGGGCATGCAGCGATAGACCAGCCCGGGCGGCGGTATCGTCGGCAAGACGTTCAACCACCGGCAGAAACTGAATGAAGGTGACACCTGCATCGCGCAAAAAGTCGTAAACCCGCTGCGGCTCGCACGCGCTCTGTCGATTCACGCAGGCCAGCACGTTGTACTCAACGCCGTGCTTTTGCAGCAGCTTCAGCGCGCGCATCACCAGCTTATGCGTGGGCCGCCCACCTTTCGTCACCCGGTAAAGATTGTGAATTTCCGCCGGGCCGTCCAGCGAAAGCCCAACCAGAAAATGGTGCTGAGCCAGAAACGCGCACCACTCGTCATCCAGCAGCACGCCGTTGGTCTGGAAGCTATTGCTAATCCGCCGCCCCGCGCCGTAAGTGTGCTGCAGCGCCACCGCGCGGCGATAGAAATCCAGCCCCAGCAGCGTAGGCTCTCCGCCCTGCCAGGTGAAGACGACTTCATCCTGAGGTTCGCTGGCCGCAATATAGTGGCGCACGTAGGCTTCAAGCGTGGCATCGTCCATATGCGTCGCGGGCTGGAGGGGATAAAGCGCGTGTTTTTCGAGATAGAAACAGTAGGTACAGTTCAGGTTACACGCTGAACCGCTCGGTTTCGCCATCGCGTGAAACGCACGCGTCGGAACCTGTTGCAGCATATTCACTCCTTCCTGAGTAAAACGTCGTCCATTGTGGAAGGGGGAATAGTACAGCTACGTAGAAAGAAGAGAGCGGCGTTTATTGCGGCGGGGCGTGAGCAGGATTGCAGAAAACAAAAAACCCCGCCGAAGCGGGGTTCAAAATTGGTCGGCGAGAGAGGATTCGAACCTCCGACCCACTGGTCCCAAACCAGTTGCGCTACCAAGCTGCGCTACTCGCCGAAATACTGCTTTTTGAATTATCGTTCAATTCGGTTTTTATTCATGACGTTAAGTCTTGAATAAAAAACCCTGCTCTGCAGGGTCTAAAATTGGTCGGCGAGAGAGGATTCGAACCTCCGACCCACTGGTCCCAAACCAGTTGCGCTACCAAGCTGCGCTACTCGCCGATGTACTGCTTTTTGAATTATAAATTCAATTCATTATAAAGTCGTGGTGCGAGGGGGGGGACTCGAACCCCCACATCCTAAGGACACTAACACCTGAAGCTAGCGCGTCTACCAATTCCGCCACCTTCGCAATTTCACAACTCTATCAAATAATGGGGTGGCTAATGGGATTCGAACCCACGACAACTGGAATCACAATCCAGGGCTCTACCAACTGAGCTATAGCCACCACTGCAAATCTCTTACGCGGTCTTTTAGAACCACCGCAGCTCCAGCACCGGGTAAATGGTGCGCCCGACAGGATTCGAACCTGAGACCTCTGCCTCCGGAGGGCAGCGCTCTATCCAGCTGAGCTACGGGCGCTTAGCGCCGTTGCGGGGTCGGATAATACGGACTTCCTCCCCCGCTGTCTAGTGCCTTTTAAAAGAAAATTATCGTTTGCTCATGCTTTGCGCGTTTTGTCGCTTATTTCTGCAAATCTTGCACTTCCGCGCCCTGGCTCATGCCAAAAACCTTATAAACCAGCGTCACAAGGGCCAGGAAGATCACGCCAACAAACAGCGACATCCGGGTGTCATCGTTGAATCCCATACCGATCAGCACGCAAATCAGGAACGCCATGGTCAGATAGTTGGCCCACGGGAACATAATCGAACGGAACGGATGGCTGGCAATCGCTTCTTTATGTGCTCGACGGAAGCGCAGCTGGCTAATCAGAATCACAAACCACGGCACCATGCCTGGCAGTACGCTTGCACTATAGACATAGACGAACACGCGCTGCGGGTTAGGAATGATGTAGTTCAGGCAGGAGCCAATCAGCAGGATAACAATCGACACGCTAACGCCCGCCGCCGGAACACCGCTTTTGGTCACTTTCGCCATCGCCGACGGCAGCTGACGGTTTTTCGCCAGCGCGTAGAGCATACGGCCACAGCTGTACATGCCGCTGTTACAGCCGGAGAGCGCCGCCGTCAGCACCACGAAGTTGATAATACCCGCCGCCGCGGTGATACCGATTTTAGCGAAGGTCAGGACAAATGGGCTGCCGTTGGTACCAATTTCATTCCACGGGAAGATGGTGACAATAACGAAAATCGCGCCCACGTAGAAAATCAGGATACGCCACAGCACTTTGCCTACCGCGCTGCGCAGGGTCACCTGCGGGTTTTTCGCTTCACCGGCGGTCATGCCGATAAGCTCAACGCCCTGATAGGATGCCACGACGATGCAGAGCGCCGTCAGGAAGCCTTTCCAGCCGCCGGCAAAGAAACCGCCGTGTTCTGTCAGGTTGCTAAAACCAATGGAGGTACCACCGTTGCCGAAGCCAAAGAAAATGACGCCGAGGCCGATGACAATCATCACGATAATGGTCGTGACCTTAATCATCGCGAACCAGAACTCGATTTCACCGTACAGGCGCACCGCCGCCAGGTTTGCCAGCGCGACCAGCCCCACGGCAATCAGCGCCGGTATCCACTGCACCATATCCGGGAACCAGAACTGGACGTAAACCCCTATCGCGGTAATCTCCGAGATCCCCACCGCCATCCACATAAACCAGTATGACCAGGCGGTGAGATAGCCGAAGAACGGGCTCATATAACGGTGCGCGTAGACGGCGAACGAACCGGTTACCGGCTCGAGAAACAGCATTTCGCCCATCGAGCGCATAATGAAGAAGACAAATACCCCGGCCAGAATATAGGCCAGCAGCACCGACGGCCCGGCCCACTTCAGGGTGCTTGCCGCACCCATAAATAGGCCCACGCCGATGGTGCCCCCAAGGGCAATTAATTCGATATGACGGGCTTCCAGACCGCGCTGGAGCTCCGGTTTATTCTCTGCCATAGATCCTCTTGTGTTTGCATTTGTCCGGTCGATGCCGGTTTTATTTTTTATAGAAAAATAGATGTCTGTCGGATACGGATACCGCCGTAGAAAATACGTAGATATCGTCAGGGCAGGCGAATGGTTTAACAATTTGGCTGAAATGGCAAATAGAAATGAGGAATAAAGTATCGGAGTTGTGAATGCATCACGCATATTCTGCGTGATGCATCACGGGTAACGCGCAGGAAATTCAGAGATTATTGGTGTAGTGCCAGCGTAAATAGCGCAGCAGACGAAGCTGGCGTTTAATTCGGCTTGGTTGGGATAGCAGGCGGTAAAGCCACTCTAGCCCCAAGTTCTGCCACACCTTCGGCGCACGCTTCACGTGGCCGGTAAAGACATCATAAGTGCCACCCACGCCCATATAGAGCGCGTCGGGGTAAACCTGCCGGCAATCGCGCATCAGGATTTCCTGCTTCGGTGATCCCATCGCCACGGTAACGATTTTTGCCCCGCTCTCACGAATACGCTCGAACAGCGCCTGTCGCGCTTCCGGCGTAAAGTAGCCATCCTGGGTGCCGACCAGATTCACGTTCCACTGTTTGCGCAGCTTCTCCACCGTTTCCGCCATCACCTCAGGCTTACCACCCACGAGGAACACCGGCGTGCCCTCTGCCCCGGCGCGCGCCATCAGAGCTTCCCAAAGATCTGCTCCCGCTACGCGCGAAACGTTAGCTTCGGGATATTTCTTGCGGACAGAGCGCACCACGGAAATACCGTCGGCGTACTTAAATTCCGCCGCGTTAATCAGTTCCCGCACCTCGGCGTTATCTTCCAGCGTCAGCATCTTTTCAGCGTTAATCGCCACCAGCGTGCCCTGCTTCAGATTGCCGTCCGCGTACAGATAGTCCAGCGCATGCTGCATGTTGCGCCAGCCGATAAGCTTCAGCCCACGCAGGGTATAAGTCGGCGCGGTTAATGAGTCAGCCATTTTGTCCTTCTCCAACGTGCGAGGGACGTTTTAGCCGCTGATGAATCAGCCCCGCGCTTTCAAACAACCAGTACAGCAGTTTTGCCACCAGCAAGCACACCCCAAAGATAACCATGAAAAAGACGACGCGAGAGCCGAAGGAGTCCAGCCCTTCACGCGCCAGCACGATCATATTGAAGATCGCGCCAAAACAGAAACTGTGCAGAATCGCCGATTTATAGCGGTTGGTTTCCCGATTGCCCAGCATATACAGCCAGTCGAACCATTTAATAATCAGACCCACCGCCACCGCGCCCAGTGGCACAAACCACATACCGCCCATCACCACCAGTGAACCGATAAGCGTCGGGGAGATAGCCAGCCCGGAATGGTTGTTCAGCACTTCCCAGGTAAAGTAGTTGGCGGTGTTCAGCACGATGCTTGGCCGTGATGGCCACATCCAGCTTGGGATAAAGACGTAGAAGTCGCGCACCATCGGCGCCAGCCCCTGGAAGTCAATCTTGTCGTAGTTCTGTAGCAACAACGCCAGGTTTTCCCACGGCGAGAAGGTATCGCGCGTCAGATAGAGGAAGGTATAGAACGCTTCATCGCCGCTAACGTTCATGCCGTAGCGCTTCAGCGCCAGCCAGAACATGCCAACAATCCCCATCACCCCGGCCGCCACCAGCATCCACAGCGAAATCCAGCCGCGAATGATGCCGATAAACAGGAAGATGGCGAAGGCGATAATAATGTTGGCGCGAGTACCGCCGACAATCGCGTAGGTCAGCAGGCCAAAGGCCGTCGTCGCGATCAAAAAGCCTATCCACCGCTTCCAGCTCGGATTGAGGAAATAGACCACCAGCATTGCCGGAATAAAGAAGTAGAAGAAGCGCTTAAGCGCCACGCCAGAGACTTCACTGGAGAAAATCTGGCTGTAGGAGCGCAGCTTAAACAGCAGAAAACCGTTATGCATGAAGAAGGTGCCGACCGTAAACAGCGCGATCACCATCAGCAAAATCCAGGTGATGTTCGTTTCAACGCGATTCATGGTAAACAACGGTCGCCGCGCAACGTTGGTCTGCGCAGGCCGCAGACGCGTTTTGTAGGTTACGTAGTAGACCGCATAGAAACAGACCGAGATCAGCAACGTTTGCAGCAGCACGTCCGGCGGCGACACGCCGACGCCAAAGCGGAACACCAGCGTACAGGTCAGCGGGAAGCCAAAGAAGAAGGTCAGCAGGAACAGCAACGAGAAGAAAACGTTGAAGTTAAAGCGAACACGGCGAAACTCAAACCAGGTCAGGGTGCCAATAAACAACGTCGACAACAGCCAGACGGCAAGCAGCCCGGTAAACTGCATTTCGCTCATACCGCTTCCCCCGCCGCCAGTTGCAGCGCCCGATGCCACGGCGCCAGATAGTTAGGTTTGAAAAAGGCGATGGCGTTTTTATCCACCAGCGCCAGCTGACGCTGCGCTTCACGCACCACCGGGACGGTCAGCGCATCGTCGGTGAATAACACCGGAATATGCTGCTCGGCCATATCCTGCCAGAACGGGTTCTGCCGGTTGAGTACGCAGGGGATCCCCGCCTGAATCAGCAAACAGAGCGTGCCGATACCTTGCTGGCGCGCAAAAATAAAATAGCCCAAATCGCAGCGGCGCAACAGCGCAAGATAGGCGTCAAATTCCAGCTTTTCACGAAGAATCTGCACATTTTCGGCACTGAATAGCGACAGCGCGGCTTCGTTTACTTCCGCAATATAGGCCGCGTTGTTCGCCGGGTAGCCCATCGGCACAATGACGTTTACCGTATCGCCAAACTGCTGATGCACGGCCTTCAATGCCGCAACATGTTCATTGCTACGATCGCCGGAGTTACCCACCAGTACCGTCAGCTTGCCGTCGCGCGGCGCGGCGTCTGCCAGACCGTTCAGCGAAGGGTCCATTCGCGTTGGGAAGTAAAGCAGCTCGCCGGGCACCTGCGGGTGACGGGCAGAAAAATAGCTGAGGTCGCCACGGGTTGCGAAGACACGGCCCACACGCCCCTGTGCCATGCGGCGCAGCGGATAAAACAGACGGAACTTCAGGCCGCGGGAGACTTCATACAGATCCGCCCCCCAGATATGCCAGCTCGCCTGCGATGGCTTCAGGCCGCCGCTGAGCAGCGCCAGCCAGATACCGGTATTAAACTGACCGTGGAAGAAAAAGCGCTGCTGCCGGTTGGCCTTCGCTTTTGCCACCACCGCCTTTGCCAGCGCGGATTTATCGTTATAGCGGTCTATCTCCAGCGAAGGAAATGCCTTCACCAGGCTCTCATCACCGCTTACCACCATAAATTGACGGGCGTGCGCGGACTCTGCGGCCAGCTCATCGGCAAAAAACCGTAGCACCGTCTGGTTATGATGAGGGATATTCGATCCCAGGATATGTATCAGTTCGGTCATTGCCGTTTACGCCAAATTAAAAATACGCCGCTACACAGCGTGAAATAGACAATATAGGTCGCCATATAGGCCTGCGCTGCCCCCAATGCGCCGTGCGCCGGGATAAGCCAGTGGGAGAACGCCGTCAGCAGCGTAAACTGGCTCAGTTCGGCCAGAATATAGAAACGCAGCGAGGCTTTGGCGATCACTAAATAGCCATAAACGTAAGCGCCTACTTTCAGTACATCACCCACCAGTTGCCAGGCGAACAGGTCGCGCATGGCGACAAATTTTGATGAAAACAGCAGCCAGATAGCAAAATCGCGCAGCAGCCAGACGGTCAGGCTTGCCGCCGCCACCGCTGGCACCACAAACTTCAGCGAGCGGCCAATTTCGCGGCCAATATCCTGCTTGGCGGTTAACCGCGAAAGCGTAGGTAACAGATAGACGCTAAACGAGGCGGTAATAAATTGTAGGTAAGCATCGGAGATACTGCTCACGCCTTGCCAGATCCCTACCTCATCCCAGCTGTAGTGCTCCGCCATTAGGTTTCGCATCATCACGTAGGCCACGGGCATGGTGACCGAGGTAATCACCGCCATCAGGGTAAATTTACCCAGTTGACCTGCCAGCAAACGGTCCCACTGCGGTTTGAGATAGCCCCAGGGAATGACGCCGCGCTTGCTGAGCATGACCGCCGCAGGAATCACGATCAGCGCCGGTACCAGCGCCAGCCCCAGCAACGCGCCCTGATAGCCGCCAAAGTGGTAGCAAGCGTAGTAAGCCACCACGCCAATAAGGCTACCGGCAATCAGCGACAGCGCATTGCCCGCCGCGTCACGGAAGCCTTTCATCAGCGCCAACAGCAGGTTAGCCCAGGCGATACCTAACTGCACCAGCGCGACGAGTCGCACCAGCCCCTGATAGTGAGTATGGCCAAACAGCCCCTGGCTTATCGGCGCCGCCGCGAGCAAAAAGACCACCGCCAGCAGCGTGGAGAAGCCGAGCACCATCGCTGACGAGGTGCCCACCACCTGGCGCAGTCGCGCCGGGTCATCGTGATGCTGGGCGACCAGCTTCGTCACCCCGTTAAAGATTCCCGCCCCGGCAAGCACGCCAAGTACAGTCACCAGCTGGCGAAAGTTACCCGCCTGACCCACCCCTGAAGGACCAAATGATACCGCCAGCAGCTTGACCACCAGCAGCCCAACGCCAATCTTTACCAGCGTGGACGCGGCGGTCCACACCGAAGCTTTTGCCAGTGACATATCAGGCGAAGTAGCTCAGCAGGGTATTAATGACCGTGCGCTGGTCAACCGGCGACAGGTTATAGAACAGTGGCAGGCGAAGTAAACGCTCACTTTCTTGCGTAGTGAAACGGTCCTGGCCGTGGAACTCGCCAAACTTCTCGCCCGCTGGGCAGGAGTGCAGCGGAATGTAGTGGAACACCGCGAGGATTTCCGCCTCTTTCAGCCAGCTAATCAGCGCGCTGCGATCTTCTACGTCGCGCAGTTTGATATAGAACATATGCGCGTTATGGCCGCAGTTTTCCGGGATCACCGGCAGGTCGATACGCCCGGCGTTTGCCAGCGGCAGCAGCGCGTCATAGTAGGTTTGCCACAGGGATAAACGCTGTTTATTGATCCGTTCGGCGGCTTCCAGTTGTGCCCAAAGATAGGCAGCCTGCAGGTCAGACATCAGGTAGCTGGAACCGATATCGCGCCAGGTGTATTTATCCACCAGGCCACGGAAGAACTGGCTGCGGTTAGTGCCTTTCTCACGGATAATTTCCGCGCGTTCCACCAGCGCGCGATCGTTAATCAGCGTCGCGCCGCCTTCACCGCCGGCGGTGTAGTTCTTGGTCTCGTGGAAGCTAAAGCAGCCGATGTGGCCGATGGAGCCCAGCGCGCGGCCCTTGTAGGTCGACATCACACCCTGCGCGGCATCTTCCACCACGAACAGATTGTATTTTTTCGCCAGCGCCATGATGGTGTCCATCTCACAGGCCACGCCCGCGTAGTGCACCGGCACGATGGCGCGGGTTTTGTCGGTGATGGCCGCTTCAATCAGCGTCTCATCGATATTCATGGTTTCTTTATGCACGTCGACAAACACAATTTTCGCGCCGCGCAGCACAAAGGCGTTGGCAGTGGAGACAAAGGTGTAGCTCGGCATAATCACTTCGTCGCCCGGCTGGATATCCAGCAGGATCGCCGCCATTTCCAGCGACGCGGTACAGGACGGGGTCAGCAGCACCTTGGCGCTACCGAAGCGCTGTTCCATCCACTGCTGGCAGCGACGGGTAAAGCCGCCGTCACCGCACAGTTTCCCGCTGCCCATCGCGGATTGCATGTAATCGAGTTCAGTACCCACTACCGGTGGGGCGTTAAATGGAATCATGGAGTCACCTGTATAGCCAGTACGCGGTGCTAACCACGTTAGCACCGCTATGAATATAGCGTTGAAGTGCTGCGGTATTGCCGGCTTGCGTCGCCACCCGTAGCGTCGAAAGACCGCGGGTATGCGCCCAGCACACCGCCGCCTGCATCAGTTCTGCACCCGCACCGCGCCCGGCCAGCAGGCCGATTCTCGCGTCACAGGCGTTTAATTCTCTTAAGGAGACAAAGGCGCGAATCGCCCCGCGTTCATCGCGAAACACCAGGCACTGGTTATCAAAGGTGCCTTTTACCGCGTTTTCAATCCACTGTGCATAGAAACGACCGCTCGCCTCCGGCGCATACCAGGGCGCGCGAAAACGGCTTTGGGCAAAAGCATGAGCCGCAAGGCTTCGCAGCGCGGGGATATCATCGTCAGTGGCAACCTGTGCCAGCGTGGTTCCACCCGCAGTCACCGGCAACGCCAGGTCAACTTCCCCCTCGACCAACCGGAAACCCAACTGCTGGAGCGCATCAAGATGTTCCACCTGATGCGCGGCGATTTTCGCCTGCACCCGCGCCCATCCCGCTAGTCGTTCAGCGGTCAGTAATGGCGCATCGTCGGCGATACGAACAATGGCGCTGTTCACACCGAAGAATTGGTTTTCCCACGTCAGGGGATCAATACTGGCGCGGACGAGCACGAAGCAGCTCCAGCAGATACTGGCCGTAGCCGGTTTTCGACAGCTGCGCGGCGGCGCGCTTAACACCGTCGTCGTCGAGCCAGCCGTTGCGCCAGGCTATCTCTTCCAGGCAGGCAATTTTGAAGCCCTGACGTTTTTCTACCGTCTGCACAAACATGCTCGCCTCAATCAGGCTGTCGTGCGTGCCGGTATCAAGCCAGGCAAAGCCGCGGCCCAGCAGTTCAACGGTCAGCTTGCCGTCGTCCAGATACATCTGGTTGATGGAGGTGATCTCCAGCTCACCGCGCTCGGAAGGCTTCACGCGCTTAGCGTACTCCACCACCTTGCTGTCGTAGAAATAGAGGCCGGTCACCGCCCAGTTGGATTTAGGCTGTTTCGGTTTTTCTTCCAGCGACAGCGCGTGGAAGTTATCGTCAAACTCCACCACGCCAAAGCGTTCCGGGTCCATCACCTGATAACCAAACACCGTCGCCCCTTCGGTACGCGCCGCTACGTGGCGCAGTTTCGGGCTAAAGCCCTGGCCGAAGAAGATATTGTCGCCCAGCACCAGGCATGACGGCTCGCCGTTGAGGAAAGCTTCGCCAATGATAAACGCCTGCGCCAGGCCGTCCGGGCTTGGCTGCTCAGCATACTGCAGCGAAATACCAAATTCACTGCCGTCGCCCAGCAAGCGCTGGAAGTAACTTTTGTCATCCGGCGTGGTGATGATCAGGATTTCACGGATTCCCGCCAGCATCAGCACCGACAGCGGGTAGTAGATCATCGGTTTGTCGTAAATCGGCAGCAGCTGTTTTGACACGCCGCGGGTGATCGGATGCAGGCGCGTGCCCGATCCGCCAGCAAGAATAATACCTTTCATTGCTTTCCTCCTCTGGGGTGATTACCCCTTCAGACCCAGACGTTCACCCTGATAGCTACCATCCTGTACCTGCTTCCACCAGCTTTCGTTGGCGAGGTACCACTGGACCGTTTTACGCATCCCACTTTCAAAGGTCTCTTCTGGGGTCCAGCCCAGGTCGCGGGCGATTTTCGCCGCATCGATAGCGTAACGTAAATCGTGGCCAGGACGGTCGGCGACAAACGTAATCAGGTCATGATAATGCGCGATGCCCTGCGGCTTTTCCGGCACCAGTTCTTCAAGCAGGGCGCAGATAGTCTCGACCACGTCGAGATTTTTACGCTCGTTATGACCGCCGATATTGTAGGTCTCCCCGATGCCGCCTTCGGTGGCAACGAGGTAGAGCGCACGGGCATGATCGTCAACGTAGAGCCAGTCTCGGATCTGCTGACCATTGCCGTACACCGGCAGCGGTTTCCCGGCCAGCGCGTTGAGAATGGTCAACGGAATCAGCTTTTCCGGGAAATGGTACGGGCCGTAGTTGTTTGAACAGTTGGTGATAAGCGTAGGCAAGCCGTAGGTACGCAGCCAGGCGCGAACCAGATGGTCGCTGCTGGCTTTAGACGCAGAGTAAGGGCTGCTTGGCGCATACGGGGTGGTTTCAGTGAAGAAATCATCCACCGAATGCAGGTCGCCGTACACTTCATCGGTTGAAATATGGTGGAAGCGGAACGCCGCTTTACCGTCGTCATCCAACGCAAACCACCAGGCGCGAGCGGCCTCCAGCAGCGTGTAGGTGCCGACGATATTGGTTTCGATAAACGCCGCCGGGCCATCAATAGACCGGTCAACGTGGCTCTCGGCCGCCAGGTGCATCACCACATCCGGGCGATACTGCGCAAACACGCGGTCCAGCTCTGCGCGATCGCAGATATCCACCTTCTCGAATGCAAAGCGCGGGTCTTGTGCCACCGGTACCAGCGACGCCAGGTTACCGGCGTAGGTTAGTTTGTCCACAACGACGACGCTGTCAGAGGTGTGGTTGATAATATGGCGGACGACCGCCGAACCGATGAAGCCTGCGCCACCGGTTACCAGAATGCGTTTCAACGCCAGACTCCTTTGGTATCAACCACGTACTGTTGAGCAATCGCGTCACCGCTGATAGCTTTAAACTGGCTGTGATCGACCAACATCACAATCACGTCAGCGCTGGCGAGCGCGGTTTCAAGCGAGACCAGAGAGCACAGCCCGTCGAGCTTTTTCGGCAACTGATGAATATTGGGTTCCACTACCAGCGTTTCGCCGCTGTGCCATTGGGCAATCAGCTGTGCAATTTCCATCGCCGGGCTTTCGCGCAGGTCGTCGATGTTTGGCTTAAACGCCAGGCCAAAGCAGGCAATTTTCAGCTCGCTGGCGCGCTTATCGCTGGCCGCCAGACAGTCGGCGACGTTAGCCTTCACCTTGTCGATAACCCAGAACGGTTTATGGTCATTAACCTCGCGCGCGGTGCGAATCAGACGCGCCTGATCCGGGTTTTGCGCCACGATAAACCACGGGTCGACGGCAATACAGTGCCCACCGACGCCTGGACCCGGCTGGAGAATATTGACGCGCGGATGGCGGTTCGCCAGACGAATCAACTCCCAGACGTTAATCCCCTGATCGGCGCAGATAAGTGACAGTTCGTTGGCAAAGGCGATGTTCACATCGCGGAAGCTGTTTTCCGTCAGTTTGCACATCTCGGCGGTACGGGCGTTAGTCACCACGCATTCACCTTCGAGGAAGATGTTATAGAGTTCACTGGCACGCGCGGAGCATACCGGCGTCATTCCGCCAATCACGCGATCGTTTTTAATCAGTTCCACCATCACCTGCCCTGGCAGCACGCGCTCCGGGCAATAGGCGATATTGATGTCCGCCTGCTCACCCGCCTGCTGCGGGAAGGTCAGGTCCGGACGCATCTCGGCCAGCCAACCGGCCATCAGCTCGGTTGCGCCCACCGGTGAAGTGGATTCGAGGATCACCAGCGCCCCTTTCTTCAGCACCGGCGCAATAGAGCGCGCCGCCGCTTCGACGTAAACCATATCCGGCTCATGGTCGCCCTTAAACGGCGTTGGCACGGCAATCAAATAGGCATCTGCCGCTTCCGGCGTGGTGGTGGCGCGTAAATAACCGGCGGACACCGCCGTTTTCACCACCCTGTCGAGATCGGGCTCAACAATATGAATCTCGCCGCGGTTGATGGTATCGACCGCATGCTGATTAATGTCTACACCCACCACCTGTTTTTGCCGCGAAGCAAACGCAGCTGCAGTTGGAAGGCCAATATAGCCCAGACCGATCACCGAGAGGGTTGAGAAACTCATAGCGTTACCTGATTATTTTTTAATGCTGACAATATACGTTCGCATGCCCGGCCATCCCCATATGGGTTATGGGCCCGGCTCATCCTTTGATATTCTTCTTCGTCGCGCAGTAGTCGCGTGACTTCATCCACGATGCGTTGGCTATCGGTGCCCACCAGGCGTACCGTCCCGGCATCAATGGCTTCCGGGCGTTCGGTGGTTTCGCGCATCACCAGCACCGGTTTACCCAGCGACGGCGCTTCTTCCTGAATACCGCCAGAGTCGGTCAGGATAAGCCAGGCATGGTTCATCAGCCAGACGAACGGCAGGTACTCCTGCGGCTCAATCAGCATGATGTTATCGATATGCCCCAGAATACGATTAACCGGCTCGCTGACATTCGGATTCAAGTGCACTGGGTAGACAATCTGTACGTCCGGGTTGTTCGCAGCGATTTCCGCCAGCGCGTGGCAAATTTGTTCAAAGCCCTGACCAAAGCTCTCCCGACGATGCCCGGTGACCAGGATCATCTTCTTTCCCTGGCTCAGGAAAGGGTAACGTTGGGAGAGATCTGCATTCAGCGCCTTATCGTTCATCACCCGATCGCGTACCCAGAACAGCGCATCAATCACCGTATTGCCGGTAACAAAAATCCGCTTACCTGACAGATTTTCTCGCAGCAGGTTCTGCCGGGAATTTTCAGTCGGTGCGAAGTGATACATCGCCAGATGCCCGGTCAGCGTCCGGTTGGCCTCTTCCGGCCACGGTGAATAGAGATCACCTGTACGCAGGCCTGCCTCAACGTGCCCTACGGGGATACGCTGATAGAAGGCCGCCAGGCTCGCGGCTGCAGTAGTGGTCGTATCACCATGCACCAGCACGACGTCAGGTTTAAACGATTCCAGAACGGGCTTTAACCCCTGCAGAATTCGGCAGGTAATTTCCGTTAAACCCTGTCCTGGACTCATGATGTTGAGATCATAATCCGGAACGATGGAGAAGAGGCTTAGCACCTGATCAAGCATTTCCCTATGCTGCGCAGTGACGCAGACCTTAGCCTCAAAATGAGGATCCTTTGCTAGCGCGTGGACCAGAGGCGCCATTTTGATCGCCTCCGGGCGTGTGCCAAATACAGTCAGTACTTTCACATCGATTCTCTTCTATAGATGAAACAGGCCCATCGCCCTTCATCAATTGATGGGTATTTACTGCGTGCGACGACGCGCCAGCGCTACCCCAGCACCAACCAATGCGCCGACAATGCCCCACATGACCATCAGGAATACACGACGTGGGCTAGTGCGTTTTACCGGTTCCTCCGGCGTGCGCAAATACCGATATGTCTGGAAACTTGGCGCCAGCGTCGGGCCTACGTTGAGGGTCGTTAGCATAGCCCTCCCCTGATCGTAATCAAGGTCAAACGTCGGACCTACGGCCTGAAGATTCTCCAGACGCGCCTGCAGCATCGGGCGGCCAAGCAGAGAGAGCTCAGAGTCCGGCAACTCATCGGACGGCACGTCGGTTTCGCTGCGATTAATATTGTGCTGCTGCGCGATTTTCAGCGCGGCTTCAATGCTGTGCAGACGGCGGTTGAAAATCGCCTGTGCGACCTCTTCCTGACGTTTTACCTGCGCCTTCACCTGAATGGTGCGGGCGGCCCAGGCGCCTTTCAGTTCGTCATTCAGGTGCCCCGCAGCCCGCTGGCTGGCGAAAGCCACGTACTGACGCAGCAAATTATTCGCGTCCGGTGCCGTTTCCGCCGTCAGCTTCACGCTGTCGCTGACGCTTTTCTGCGCATCGCCAGGGATAAACTGAATATCGTCAATCAGGTCATCGAGCAACGCAGCATCGGCGCGCGAGTTACCCACCATCCGCTGCTTGTAGTAATCCGTCTGCAGCCAGAAATCACGACGGGTATCCCAGGAAGCCAGTTGCATAACGAACTCTTTGTAGACTTCATCCATCACCGAAGGCGGCGTGGCGCTAGTCGGGTTGACCTTCACATCCAGATTGCGCAGGAACTGCTGCTGCGAATAGTAGCCACCCAGCATGTTTACGGTCGGCCGATCGGTGATCGCCGTAGCGCTCCACTCCTGCCGGGCAAAAAAGGTATAAATCAGCACCACGGCGGCAAACAGCACCGCAAAGCCAATAATCCAGTGTTTTCCTGACCACAACGCGCGAAACAGGCCGCGAATATCCAGTTCATTCTCAGCACTAGCCAACTGTGCTTCCGGTAATGGTTGTGTCATTACTACCCCAGTTTTACTTGGTTAATTTTGGATTGTTGTCGCTGTTCCGACGCATTCTGCGCTTCATGCGCTTAATAAAGCGCGCCACTTTCCAGGCCCGCTTGATGCAGTAACCATAGAGACCAAAGGCCAGCAGGAACAGTATCAGCATGACCCACTCAGGCACCACGCGGGTGTATTCCGCAACAACACCAATGGTTGCCAACAGCGCAGCGGCGAGGGTAATCAGCACCAGCGCCTGACGCGAGGTGAAGCCCGCGCGCATAATGAGATGGTGAATATGCTGGCGGTCAGGAGAGAACGGACTCATCCCTTTGCGTAAACGACGATACATGATGGCAACCATGTCCATCAACGGAATCGCCACAATCCACAGCGCCGTAACCGGACTTATCGGATGGTGCGTTCCCTGAGTGGTTTCCAGCAGGATCCAGATAACGGTAAAACCAATCAGCGTACTGCCGGCGTCGCCCATAAAGACTTTGTAACGGCGGCCCAGCACGCCCAGGTTCAGCATGATATAAGGCAGGATGGCGGCAATCATCGCGAAGCACCACATGGCGAGGCTCGTCTGGCCGTCAAACCACAGGATCAGGCCAATGGCGGCAAAGCTGACGCTCGACAGACCGCCAAGCAGACCGTCAATACCATCAACCATATTGAAGGCGTTAATCATCGCCCACACCGCAAAGAGGGTCAGGAAGAAACCAAACGGCCCCAACACCAGCTCCCATGAGCCAAAAATATAGCCCAGGCTTTGCAGATATAAATGGCCTGCGGTCATCATGACGATGCCTATTGCTGCCTGAACGGTGGCACGAATTTTGACGCTGATGTCGTAACGGTCATCCAAAGCCCCCACTAGCACCAGAACACCGGCACAAGCAAGGTACAGGGAAGCGTGTGGGATATAGTAATTGGCAATCGCGAAAGTGAGGCAGATCCCGGCATAGACAGAGATGCCGCCAACAAGCGGGATAAGCCCCTGGTGACGTTTACGAAAGTTTGGTTTATCCACCAAACCGACCCATTTTGCCGCTTTGCGGGCAAAAAACAGGAATACGGTGGTGAACAAGAAAATACTGATCAGGTCAGTACCGACGGTCAGTAAACTCACAATTTATACTCGCTGCGAATATTAATAGCGAAAGTATACCCACGATAGCAACGCATCAGAAGAGGAAGCCTGATGAATATTGGGGAAACTTGCCTGATTTATAACCGATTTTGCAAACTAACTATCATTGTAGCCACAAACTCCAAGTATCCATGAAAAAAATGCGATTCCCCATTGGCTAAACTCCTAAAAACAAAAACGCCACACGATTGTGTGGCGTTTGTCAGCAAAAACCTTATTTTACGAGCGTTTCATCATATCGAAGAAATCGTCGTTGGTTTTGGTCATGGCCAGTTTATTGATGAGGAACTCCATCGCGTCGATTTCACCCATTGGATGGATGATTTTGCGCAGGATCCACATTTTCTGCAGCTCTTCAGGCGTGGTGAGCAGCTCTTCTTTACGGGTACCGGAACGGTTGTAGTCGATAGCCGGGAAGACGCGTTTTTCAGCAATCTTACGAGAGAGGTGCAGTTCCATGTTGCCGGTACCTTTAAACTCTTCATAGATAACTTCATCCATTTTAGAGCCGGTATCGATAAGCGCGGTCGCGATGATAGTCAGGCTACCACCCTCTTCCACGTTACGCGCAGCACCGAAGAAACGCTTCGGACGGTGCAGGGCGTTGGCGTCCACACCACCGGTCAGGACTTTACCAGACGCAGGAACCACGGTGTTGTACGCACGTGCCAGACGAGTGATGGAGTCGAGCAGGATGATAACGTCTTTCTTATGTTCAACCAGACGTTTCGCTTTCTCGATAACCATTTCCGCAACCTGAACGTGGCGAGATGCTGGTTCGTCAAAGGTAGAAGCAACCACTTCACCTTTCACCAGACGCTGCATCTCGGTCACTTCTTCCGGACGTTCGTCGATCAGCAGAACCATCAGAACGCAGTCTGGGTGGTTGTAGGCGATGCTCTGCGCGATGTTCTGCAGCAGCATGGTTTTACCGGCTTTCGGCGGCGCTACAATCAGACCACGCTGGCCGCGACCAATTGGCGATGCCAGATCCAGGACACGAGCGGTTAAGTCTTCGGTAGAACCGTTACCACGTTCCATACGCAGACGAGAGTTTGCGTGCAGCGGGGTTAAGTTCTCGAACAGGATCTTATTGCGCGAGTTTTCCGGCTTATCGTAGTTAACCTCGTTAACTTTCAACAGCGCAAAGTAACGCTCACCCTCTTTTGGAGGACGAATCTTACCTGAAATGGTGTCACCAGTGCGGAGGTTGAAACGACGGATTTGGCTAGGGGAAACGTAGATATCATCAGGGCCGGCGAGGTAGGAGCTGTCTGCGGAACGGAGGAAACCAAATCCATCCTGCAGTATCTCCAGCACACCGTCGCCAAAGATATCCTCGCCACTCTTCGCGTGCTGCTTCAGGATGGCGAAAATGATGTCCTGCTTGCGCATACGTGCCTGGTTTTCCAGACCCATATTTTCGCCGAGAGTGATCAGCTCAGAAACCGGCGTGTTCTTTAATTCGGTAAGATTCATAATGGTGTGGGTTCTTAAACTCGGGGTAAATCTCGAACTTAATTTGTGAATGGTATGGCAGGGTCATCCGTGCCTGTTTACGGCCATCAACTCATGTCTGTTCGCTGCCTGGTCACAGGAGAGTACGCAGAACTGAAACGACAAGACGGAAAAGAGTGACAAGCCTGGAATTTTTCAACCTCTGGCGCTGTTAACGACAACGGGAGGTTTGGGTCAAACAGATTCAAACAAGGTATGTTTAAAACGAAGTCAAAGTTAACTTAGCACGACTGATGGCAAGCGTCCAGAGTTCCGCTCAAATTAAGAACACAGGAACCCTGAACGCCCACGTTGAATCTCTTACGCCAGGTTAGCGTCGAGGAACTCTTTCAGCTGGCCTTTAGACAGTGCGCCAACTTTAGTCGCCGCAACTTCGCCGTTTTTGAACAGCAGCAGCGTAGGGATACCGCGGATACCATACTTCGGTGCAGTACCTGGGTTCTGATCGATGTTCAGTTTAGCCACGGTCAGTTTGCCCTGATACTCCTCGGCGATTTCATCCAGAATCGGGGCGATCATTTTGCACGGACCGCACCACTCTGCCCAGAAATCGACGAGTGTCAGCCCGTCAGCTTTGAGTACGTCCGTGTCAAAACTGTCGTCAGTCAGGTGAATAATTTTATCGCTCATATTTAACTCCACAGGAATAAGCCTGGTGTGTTGGTGTAGCATTAACCAACGAGGTGTTGATGTTGACTTCGCCAACAAAGGTTGACGTTATTTCACCGGATACGCTTTCTTAATGCAATAGTAAGCTGATATTCTACCACACTATGAGCAAAACACATTTAACAGAACAGAAGTTTTCCGACTTCGCCCTGCACCCTAAAGTGGTTGAAGCCCTTGAAACTAAAGGGTTTTATAATTGCACGCCCATTCAGGCGCTGGCTTTGCCGCTGACGCTTGCTGGACGCGATGTGGCTGGACAGGCGCAAACCGGTACCGGGAAAACGATGGCGTTCCTGACGTCGACGTTTCATTATCTTCTTTCTCACCCGGCAGTTGCTGACCGCCAGGTGAACCAACCGCGCGCCTTAATTATGGCGCCAACCCGTGAGCTGGCAGTACAGATTCACGCTGACGCAGAGCCGCTGGCTCAGGCGACCGGCCTGAAACTGGGCCTGGCCTACGGCGGTGACGGCTATGATAAACAGCTGAAAGTGCTGGAAAGCGGCGTCGATATTCTGATCGGCACCACCGGCCGTCTCATTGACTATGCAAAACAGAACCATATCAACCTGGGCGCGATCCAGGTCGTGGTGCTGGACGAAGCCGATCGTATGTACGATCTGGGCTTTATTAAAGATATCCGTTGGCTGTTCCGCCGCATGCCTGCGGCCAACCAGCGTCTGAACATGCTGTTCTCCGCGACGCTGTCTTACCGCGTACGCGAACTGGCGTTCGAGCAAATGAACAACGCCGAATACGTGGAAGTCGAGCCAGAGCAGAAAACGGGCCACCGTATTAAAGAAGAGCTGTTCTACCCTTCCAATGAAGAGAAGATGCGTTTACTGCAAACGCTGCTGGAAGAAGAGTGGCCAGACCGCGCGATTATCTTCGCCAACACCAAGCACCGCTGTGAAGACATCTGGGGCCACCTGGCTGCCGATGGTCATCGCGTCGGCCTGCTGACCGGTGACGTGGCGCAGAAAAAACGTCTGCGTATTCTGGAAGATTTCACCCGTGGTGATATCGATATCCTGGTCGCGACCGACGTTGCGGCACGCGGCCTGCATATTCCTGCCGTTACGCACGTCTTTAACTATGACCTGCCGGACGACTGTGAAGACTACGTACACCGTATCGGTCGTACCGGTCGTGCAGGCGCAAGCGGTCACTCAATCAGCCTCGCCTGTGAAGAGTATGCGCTCAACCTGCCGGCCATTGAGACCTACACCGGTCACTCTATTCCGGTGAGCAAGTACAACCCGGATGCGCTGTTAACTGAACTGCCGAAACCGCTGCGTTTGACGCGCGTTCGCCAGGGTAACGGTCCGCGTCGTTCGGGCGCTCCGCGTAATCGTCGTCGTTCAGGTTAACTAAGTTATGCTCACTACCACCTCGCTCTATGCAGCTATCGATCTCGGTTCCAATAGTTTTCATATGCTGATAGTTCGCGAGGTGGCGGGCAGCATCCAGACGCTGACGCGCATTAAGCGCAAAGTACGTCTGGCCGCCGGGCTTAACCGCGACAACACCCTCTCGACGGAAGCGATGGAGCGAGGCTGGCAATGCCTGCGTCTGTTTGCTGAACGTCTTCAGGATATTCCCCCAACGCAAATTCGTATCGTGGCTACTGCGACGCTGCGTCTTGCCGTTAACGCCGACGTCTTTATCGCCAAAGCCCAGGAAATCCTCGGTTGCCCGGTGCAGGTTATCCGCGGCGAAGAAGAGGCGCGCCTGATTTATCAGGGCGTGGCGCACACCACCGGCGGCGACGATCGTCGTTTAGTGGTCGATATCGGTGGGGCCAGTACCGAACTGGTTACCGGCACCGGTGCGCAAACGACCTCGCTGTTTAGCCTCTCAATGGGCTGCGTCACCTGGCTTGAACGTTACTTTACCGACCGCAATCTGGCGCAAGAACATTTCGACGAAGCGGAACGTGCCGCCCGTGAAGTGCTTAAGCCGGTTGCCGATGAACTGCGTCAGCATGGCTGGAAAGTCTGTGTCGGCGCGTCCGGTACGGTACAGGCGCTGCAGGAAATCATGATGGCGCAGGGGATGGATGAACGCATTACCCTCGCTAAGCTTCAACAGCTTAAACAGCGCGCCATTCAGTGCGGCCGCCTGGAAGAGTTGGAAATTGAAGGGCTGACGCTGGAGCGCGCGCTGGTCTTCCCAAGCGGGCTCGCCATTCTGATCGCCATTTTCACCGAGCTGGATATCCAGTGCATGACCCTGGCCGGCGGCGCGCTGCGCGAAGGGCTGGTCTACGGCATGCTACATCTGGCGGTCGATGAAGATATTCGCAGCCGCACGCTACGTAATATCCAGCGCCGCTTTATGGTCGATATCGAGCAGGCAAATCGCGTATCCCAACTGGCGGCGAATTTTGTCGAACAGGTGAAAGATAGCTGGGATCTGGAGCCGCTAAGCAGCGAACTGCTGTTAAGCGCCTGTGCATTGCATGAAATTGGCCTTAGCGTCGATTTTAAACAGGCTCCGCAGCACGCGGCCTATCTGGTGCGCAATCTTGACCTGCCGGGCTTCACTCCTGCACAGAAAAAGCTGCTCGCTACCCTGCTGCTGAATCAGACCAACACCGTGAATCTTCCCACGCTCCACCAGCAGAACGCCGTACCGCCGCGCGTGGCGGAGCATCTCTGTCGCCTGCTGCGTCTGGCGATTCTGTTTGCCAGCCGTCGCCGCGATGATCTTCTGCCAACCATTACGCTGACAGCCGATGGGGAAAATCTGACCCTGACACTGCCGGAGAGCTGGCTGGAACAGCATCCGCTAGGGCGTGAGATGATTGATCAAGAGTGCCAGTGGCAAAGCTATATCCACTGGCCGCTGCAGGTTGCTGGCATCGGGCTACCGGATAGTTTGTAACGTCGGCTTCGGGAAGGTACTGTGCATATTCCCGGCGTCGCTCTGTTCGGTCGGGCGACCACTTATTGCATTATGATTTTTTCGCCTTCGCCAGCATTTCACGAATGTTGGCGACGTTTGCCTGCCCCTTGTGCATCCGTTCTTCAGGTGTAATCACCTTCCGCTCCTGCTCCCACACCACATCGTCCTGCGGCAGCTCCAACAGGAAACGGCTCGGTTCCGGGCGCACCAGTTCACCGTACTGGCGGCGCTCTTTGCAGAGGGTGAAAATCAGCTCTTTCTGCGCGCGGGTGATCCCCACGTAGGCCAGGCGGCGCTCTTCATCGACGTTGTCCTCGTCGATGCTGCTCTGGTGCGGCAGCAGCCCCTCTTCCATCCCCACGAGGAAGACGTACGGGAACTCCAGCCCTTTCGAGGCGTGCAGCGTCATGAGCTGAACCTGATCCAGCTCTTCTTCACTTTCGCCGCGTTCCATCATATCGCGCAGGGTGAAGCGAGTGACCACCTGAGTCAAGGTCATCGGCTCTTCCAGTTCGCTGCCTTCCAGCATCTCCGTCATCCAGCTAAACAGCGTGTTGACGTTTTTCATGCGCATTTCGGCGGCTTTTGGGCTTGGTGAGGTTTCAAACAGCCAGGACTCGTAGTCGATACCATGAATCAGATCGCGTACGGCGGCAATTGGCTCACGCTCCGCCAGGCGCTGGATTTCGCCCAGCCACTGGGTAAAACGGGTGAGGGATTCATAGCCGCGCCCGGTTAACGTCTGACTCAGCCCCATATCGAAGCTGGCAGTGAACAGACTTTTGTTGCGGGTCATCGCCCACTCACCGAGCTTTTGCAGCGTCGCCGAACCAATCTCACGCTTCGGCGTGTTGACGATGCGCAGGAACGCGCTGTCGTCGTCCGGGTTGCTCAGCACGCGCAGATAGGCCAGCAGGTCTTTAATCTCCGGGCGGGAGAAGAACGACGTACCGCCGGAAATTTTGTACGGGATGCGGTTTTGCATCAGGAATTTTTCAAACACCCGCGACTGGTGGTTGCCGCGATAGAGAATGGCGTAATCCTTGTACTGCGTCTTGTTGACGAAGTGATGGGCGATAAGCTCGCCGGTGACGCGCTCTGCTTCATGCTCTTCGTGGTTGGCGCTCAGCACTTTCAGCTCCGGGCCATAGCCCAGCTCGGAGAACAGGCGCTTTTCAAACACGTGCGGGTTATTGGCGATGAGGATGTTCGCAGCCTTCAGAATACGCCCGGAAGAACGGTAGTTCTGCTCCAGCTTAATGACCTGCAGCGCGGGGAAGTCTTTGCTCAGCAGCACCAGGTTCTGCGGACGCGCGCCGCGCCAGGAGTAAATCGACTGGTCATCGTCGCCGACCACAGTAAACCGCGCGCGCTGCCCTACCAGCAGCTTCACCAGCTCATACTGGCTGGTGTTGGTGTCCTGATATTCATCCACCAGCAGGTAGCGAATCTTGTTCTGCCAGCGCTCACGCACCTCTTCATTACGCTGCAACAGCAGCGTTGGCAGCAGAATCAGGTCATCGAAGTCCAGCACGTTGCAGGCCTTCATATGGGCGTCGTACAGGCTGTAGCAGTGGGCGAAGATGCGATCGCGCTCGCCCTTCGCGCTGGCCGCCGCCTGCGGTGGGGTCATCAGATCGTTTTTCCAGTTGGAGATCGTCGAGATCAGCTGCTGGAACACCACTTTATCGTCTTCGATCAGCCCTTCAGTCAGATCCTTGAGTAGCGCGGTTTGATCGGTATCGTCAAACAGCGAGAAGTTCGACTTCATGCCCAGCGCCGCGTATTCGCGCTTGATGATATCCAGCCCCAGGGTGTGGAAGGTAGAGATCATCAACCCGCGCGCCTCTTTACGCCCCAGCGTCTGCGCCACGCGCTCTTTCATCTCGCGCGCGGCCTTGTTGGTAAAGGTGACGGCAGCGATATGACGAGCCTGATAGCCGCAAACGCGGATCAGGTGCGCAATTTTATTGGTGATCACGCGGGTTTTGCCGGAGCCAGCACCCGCCAGCACCAGGCAAGGGCCAGTGACAAATTCGACGGCTTGTTGTTGTCCGGGGTTTAAACGCATAGGGGCATTGCTCAATCTGTAAACACGGGGGTGTGGATTGTAGCAGAAAGTCAGGCTGAGATTTACCCGCCGAATGGTAAAGTGTTGGGCAGCAACCCAACGATAAGAGTGACCTTATGGCAAAGAGCGCGGCAGCCCTGCATATCCTGGTAAAAGAAGAAAAACTGGCGCTGGAGATCCTCAGCAAACTGGAGCGAGGGATCAGCTTCGATCATCTGGCAAAACGCTATTCCCGCTGCCCTTCCGGACGCAACGGCGGCGATTTGGGGGAATTTAAGCAGGGTGCGATGGTGGGGCCGTTCGACGCCGCCGTTTTTAGCTGCCCGCTGCTCAAACCTTTCGGGCCGGTCAAAACCAAATTTGGCTATCACATCATCAAGGTGCTGTATCGGCGATAAGCCATGCTAAAATCGCCAGCCTTACAGACTCGCTTATAGAAAGGCACGATCATGGCAAAAACAGCAGCAGCAGTGCATATCCTGGTGAAAGAAGAGAAACTGGCACTGGATCTTCTGGAACAGATTAAAAACGGCGCCGACTTCGGCAAGCTGGCGAAGAAGCACTCCATCTGCCCATCGGGCAAACGCGGCGGTGACTTAGGTGAATTCCGCCAGGGCCAGATGGTTCCGGCGTTCGATAAAGTCGTCTTCTCCTGCCCGGTGCTGGAGCCAACCGGCCCGCTGCACACTCAGTTCGGTTACCACATCATTAAGGTGCTGTACCGGAAATAAACAGCAACGCCTTCTCATGGAGAAGGCGTTTCGTGTTTGCACCCTCTCCCCGTGGGAGAGGGCCGGGGTGAGGGCACCAGCGTGCTCGGTAATTAGCCAGCGACGCCGGTTTTTTTTATTTCTGCGATTGCAGCGTCTGCTGGGCGTTATGCTTCATCACATGGGTGCTAATCGCCGCCTGGAACACCTTAAACATCAGGCCGTTAATCAGCGTGGTAATGGTAATGACGATAAACGCCGTCATCACCCAATCAATCAGCGCAAAGCCGCTGTTTAACAGCGCCGGGCGATAGACCGCCATCCCGCCAAATACCACCCAGTGGCTTAAGCAGTAGAAGCAGTGGAACAAATGGCCCATCAGTGCATTCTTTTTCGCCGTCCATTCACGAAACGCGGCAAACAACTCCGTCTGCGTCACCGTCATCGAAATACTGCTCGCCGCCATCGCAATCATCAGGCAGGTGGTTAAAGTTTCAATCATGGTCGTGACCTTTGTCGTTGAAGTAGCTGATAAATTCGCTGCCGATATCCTGCAGCGTCAGACGCTTAAAGCGATCGAGGATCAGCGTCTGCGCATCGGCGAGCGTCTCTGACATCACCCGGTTTACCCCCTGTTCCACCAGGCACTGTGGGTTTTCACTGCGGTTGCCTAACGCAAACAGCGCCGGCTCGCCAAGCGCCATGTAGATATCGTAAAGCGTGATATCGCCGACCGGCCGGCACAGCCGCCAGCCGCCGTGGTGCCCCTTAGTGGCACAGACAATGTTGTTTTCCCTGAGCCCCGCAAGCAGCTTGCGGATGAATGCCGGATTACCGTCGATAAAGGCGGCCATCTGTTCGGACGTCAGAGGTTTATCCATCTGCTCCAGATGAAGCAGGATGTGCAGCGTGGCTGAGAATGAGTTGTTTGTTTTCATGTAACTTACGATATTACATTAAGTCCATGATGAGCAATCCTGAATGCTAAAATTTGTGTATAAATTGATATAGTTTATTGATAAATATGATTATTTATATTTTTCAGCAACGCTATTGATCAAAAATTATCTTATGTTACTTTGAATATTACATGAAATTCATCGTCAACAAATGAGGTAGCTATGCACGACGTTGAGCAACAGCCCGAAACCTTCTGGGAGTCGCATTACGATGCGATGTCTCCACGCTCCAACGGTATTCCGGGCAAAATTCTGGTGCGTTTCACCGAAAGTTTGGCACCGGGTAAAGCGCTGGAACTGGGCTGCGGGCGTGGGGATGATGCAGTCTGGCTGGCAAAACAGGGCTGGCAGGTGACGGCGGTCGATCTTTCGCACCGGGCAATTGAATACGCGGCGGCCAACGCCGAACGTGCTGGCGTCGATGTCACCTTCCAGCAGTGCGATCTCACTCAGGCTTTTCCGCAGGGTGAATTTTCACTGATTGCCGCCTCGTTCCTCGAGTCGCCGCTGGCGTTCGATCGGGCCACGATCTTCCGCGCCGCGCTCGATCACGTTGCGCCAGGCGGCATGTTGCTTATCACCTCGCACGGCAAAGTTCCGAGCTGGTCAAAGCACGTTCGCCCGTTCCTGCCTGCGCATGAAGTACTGGCCTCTCTGGGTAGTTTGCCACCGGGTTGGGAAGTGCAGTTTTGCGAGGAAGTCTCACGAACGATGACGGGGCCGGAAGGACAGCAGGACGAGGTGTCAGATGCGGTTGTCGCGTTAAAACGCGGATAAAAAAACGGCCCGGTAGCGAGGCGCTGACCGGGCCGGATAATAACGAGGTTTTATTAGCCAGCGACGGCGATACGCTTCATATCGGTCATGTAGCCGCGCAGTTTCTTACCAACCTGCTCGATAGCGTGACCGCGAACCGCTTCGTTCACGTCGCGCAGCTGAGCGTTGTCTACCGCGCCTTCAGCAATCGCTTTGCCCAGGTCGCCGGTCTGCAGGGTGGTCATGAACTCTTTCAGCAGCGGTACGCAAGCGTAAGAGAACAGGTAGTTACCGTATTCTGCGGTGTCGGAGATAACCACGTTCATTTCGTACAGACGCTTACGGGCGATGGTGTTCGCGATCAGCGGCAGCTCGTGCAGTGATTCATAGTAAGCAGACTCTTCGATGATGCCGGAATCCACCATGGTTTCGAACGCCAGCTCAACGCCCGCTTTCACCATCGCAATCATCAGAACGCCTTTATCGAAGTACTCCTGCTCGCCGATTTTGCCTTCAAACTGCGGTGCGGTTTCAAACGCAGTTTTACCGGTCTCTTCACGCCAGGTCAGCAGTTTCTTATCGTCGTTAGCCCAGTCAGCCATCATGCCGGAGGAGAATTCGCCGGAGATGATGTCGTCCATGTGTTTCTGGAACAGCGGCGCCATGATCTCTTTCAGCTGTTCTGACAGCGCATAAGCGCGCAGTTTCGCTGGGTTAGACAGACGGTCCATCATCAGGGTGATGCCGCCCTGCTTCAGCGCTTCGGTGATGGTTTCCCAGCCGAACTGAATCAGTTTTTCGGCGTAAGCCGCGTCGGTGCCTTCAGCCACCAGCTTGTCGAAGCACAGCAGAGAACCGGCCTGCAGCATACCGCACAGGATAGTCTGCTCGCCCATCAGGTCAGATTTCACTTCTGCTACGAAGGAAGATTCCAGTACGCCCGCACGGTGACCGCCGGTCGCTGCTGCCCAAGCTTTAGCGATGGCCATGCCTTCGCCTTTCGGATCGTTTTCTGGGTGAACGGCGATCAGGGTTGGAACACCGAAACCACGTTTGTACTCTTCACGTACTTCGGTACCCGGGCACTTCGGTGCCACCATCACAACGGTGATGTCTTTACGGATCTGCTCGCCCACTTCGACGATGTTGAAGCCGTGGGAGTAACCCAGCGCCGCGCCGTCTTTCATCAGCGGCTGTACGGAACGCACAACGTCGGAGTGCTGTTTGTCTGGCGTCAGGTTAACCACCAGGTCAGCCTGCGGGATCAGCTCTTCGTAGGTACCGACTTTAAAGCCGTTTTCGGTCGCTTTGCGCCAGGAAGCACGCTTCTCAGCAATCGCTTCTTTACGCAGGGCGTAGGAGATATCCAGACCGGAATCACGCATGTTCAGGCCCTGGTTCAGACCCTGAGCGCCACAGCCGACGATGACCACTTTTTTACCCTGAAGGTAGCTTGCGCCGTCGGCGAATTCTTCGCGGCCCATGAAGCGACATTTGCCCAGCTGAGCCAGCTGCTGACGCAGATTCAGTGTATTAAAGTAGTTAGCCATGATGGTGTACTCCGTGATGTTGTGTGTCGTTACTCTATGGATTTCGAGTTGCAGGAAGGCGGCAAGTCAGCGATTCCCCAGGAGCTTACTCAAGTAAGTGACTGGGGTGAGCTGACGCAGCCAACGCGCCTGCAACTTGAAAGACGACGAGTATATTGTTCGGTTCGCGTTTCAGCGAGAATGAACCCACATTACAACAGGAAATTTATTGCGGAAATTGATATATTCACAACGTTACATTGCAATTTATGCAACGTCGAAAACCGGAGACTCGTCTGTGGATTTACGCGATCTGAAAACCTTCCTGCATCTGGCGGAAAGCCGCCATTTTGGCCGCAGTGCGCGGGCGATGCACGTCAGCCCGTCCACGCTTTCCCGGCAGATTCAGCGCCTCGAAGAGGACCTCGGCCAGCCGCTGTTTGTTCGCGATAACCGTACGGTGACGCTGACTGAAGCGGGCGAGGAGCTGCGCGTCTTTGCTCAGCAGACGTTGCTGCAGTATCAACAGCTGCGCCATACCCTGGACCAGCAGGGGCCATCGTTATCCGGCGAGCTGCATATCTTCTGCTCGGTCACCGCCGCTTATAGCCACCTGCCACCGATTCTTGACCGCTTCCGCGCCGAACATCCCTCGGTTGAAATCAAGCTCACTACCGGTGATGCCGCCGATGCGATGGAGAAAGTCGCCACCAATGAGGCCGATCTGGCCATCGCCGGTAAGCCTGAAACGCTGCCCGGCGCCGTCGCCTTCTCAATGCTGGAGAATCTGGCGGTGGTATTGATTGCCCCAGCGCTGCCCTGTCCGGTGCGTAATCAGGTTTCCGTCGATGAGCCTGACTGGTCAACGGTGCCATTTATCATGGCCGACCAGGGGCCCGTGCGCCGCCGCATCGAGCTGTGGTTCCGCCGTCATAAAATCAGTAACCCATCGATTTACGCGACCGTCGGCGGACATGAAGCGATGGTATCCATGGTTGCGCTGGGCTGCGGCGTGGCGCTGATTCCTGAAATCGTGCTGGAAAACAGCCCGGAGCCGGTGCGCAATCGCGTGATGATTTTAGAGCGCAGCGATGAGAAGACCCCGTTCGAGCTAGGCGTCTGCGTGCAGAAAAAGCGGCTGCATGAACCGTTGGTGGATGCCTTCTGGAAGATTGTGCTGGAACGCAAAATCGCCGAATAGCGTTGATGTTTTCAGCCCCCAGTCATGCCCCAGGTTCGGGAGATTAATTGGTATCAAAGGTGCCAGGTGTAAACGGGCGCCGCAGGTAAAATCGTCACTAAAGAAACAGGACCTTACGAGAGGGAGTGACGATGCAAAAACCCAAAAAGATCTTCAACAACACCGATAATATTCGTAGCGAAATCATGGAAGGGCTGGTGTACGCCGGGCGCGGTAAGATCCACGCCCTGCCGGAGTATTGCGCGGTTTATCGCACGATGGCGCAAAACGGCCAGACCGTTATCGTCAGCGGCGGCGGCAGCGGCCATGAGCCGACGTTTGCCGGGTTCGTCGGCGAAGGCGGCATCGATGCCTGCGCACTGGGCGAAGTCTTCACCTCCCCCTCTCCCGACCAAATCATTGAAGCCAGCCGGGCCGTTCATCAGGGCAACGGCGTGCTGTTCCTCTACGGCAACTATTCCGGCGACGGCATGAACTTTGATATCGCGGCTGAAATCCTTGCGGAAGAAGGGATTGAGTGCCGCACCGTGCGCGCCACGGATGATATTGCCTCGGCGCCGCCGGAAAGAATGTCCGACCGCCGTGGCGTGGGCGGGCTGGCGTTTTTGTACAAGCTGACCGGCGCCGCAGCCCAGTTTGAGCACTACGCCCTACCTGAGCTGGAAGCGCTGGCGAACAAAGCCAACCATAACACCCGCACCATTGGCGTCGCACTCAGCGGTTGCGCGCTGCCGCAGGCCGACGCCTTTAACTTCACCCTGGCCGATAACGAAATAGAACTGGGTATTGGCATCCACGGCGAACCGGGACTGTGCCGTATTCCGATGCCGCAGAGCGATGAGCTGGTCGAGATGATGATTGAACGCCTGTGCAACGACCTGCCTTTCGCGAAGGGCGACAGCGTGTGCGTGTGCGTTAACAACCTCGGTGCGCTGAGCAATACCGAGCTGATGGTGGTCACCCGCAAAGTCGGCATGGCGCTGACGGCCCGCGGCATCAAAACCTACGACGTCCAGGTTGGCCATTTCTGTACCTCGCTGGAGATGTCCGGTTTTTCTCTGAGTATGCTGCGGCTGGATGACGAGATGCAGCGCCTGTACGACCACCCAATCCGCACCCTCGGCTGGAGAAACTAAGATGAACACCACACAATTTATCGCCTGTCTGCGGTACATCTCTGAGGGGATGATCGCCAGTGAACCACGGCTGACCGCGCTCGATCAGGTGATTGGCGATGGCGACCACGGTATCGGCATTAAACGCGGCTTTACCGCGCTCAACGCGCTGCTCAGCGCACCCGAATTTACCGCCACCGATATTGGCGATGCCCTGTTACAAAGCGGTACCCGTCTGATGACCAGCATGGGCGGCGCCTCCGGAGCCATTTTCGGTACCCTTTTCCGCGCCGGGGGTAAAGGTCTGGCAGGCCGTACTGAGCTGGATGCCGCCACCCTCGCCGAGTGGTTGGCGATCGGCATGCAGGCCATCCACCAGCGCGGCGGTGCCGAGCCGGGGGATAAAACGATGGTCGATGCGCTGGCCGCCGCCGCCGAGTGTGCCAAAGCAAATGCCGCGCTAACGCTGCCGGCAGCACTGGCCCACTGCGCACAGGCGGCAATGGCAGGCGCAGAGGGCACCAGCGCGATGGTTGCCCGCTTCGGGCGCGCGAAGAATCTGGGTGAACGGGCCATTGGCCACTGCGACCCGGGGGCAGTATCGATGGCGCTGATCCTGCAGTTTATGGCGGAATTTGCCCATCAGGAGCAATGATCGGTAGAGCCGGATGATGTGCGTCTGTACTAACTCCGGCCTACTCAATGACTGTCTTTATGAGCGCGATGAGCACCATGACCATCAATATAAAGAACGCGCTGTATTAACCAGAGAGAGACTATTTTATCAGCCGCTTTTTTTGCATCTGCTGTAGAGAAATACTTCTCCGTTTGTAACCAATACTCCATATCCTTACGGGCATGAGGTATCTCTTTCAATACTGCTTTACGTTCCTCCAGCGGCCACAACTTTTCATCCCAATCCCCAGCTCGGATATTATTTTCGAGGTCCCCATAGCTGGCAATAAGCTGAGCTCTTTCTGGATGAGCATTTTCTGGATCAGGCAACAGGTATTTTTTTGGCAGCACACTCACATCCAGCTCGAACAAATCCCAAGAAGCATAAAATGAATATCTAATTGACCCCTCACTGTATTGAGCTCGTTCGACTGCAGGCCTAATAGCTTTGTGCAATAGGTCCCACGCATATGATTTGAAAAACGAGCCCTGAGGTGAACATATTGGTGAAAAAGCATCCCTGTATGATGCATGTTGGGGGCCAAAAGCCTCGAGGGCCGCCTCGCCATGACGTTCAAAGATAAAACAGTGCACATACTTTCTCTGCGTGCCACCGGTATATCCTTTCTCGTAGCTAGCCGCTTCAATGCCTCTTCGCAACAAATCAAGAGTAGACGTCGTATCTATGGCGGGTACATCGGTTATGTGACGACCCATCACCTTATCAAGAGCATGCTGTTGGTACTGAATGGCCTCGTCGGAAGCCACCCCACTGCCTGGCTCGAATTGATAGAGATAAACCAGCCAGGCCGATGTTAGCGATGAACGATATTTTCGTAGCGTTTGCGCCGCACTCGCAGGAGCAAAAGGAATAGTACGGATAACATTGTCTAAAGAAGTAGCTCCCGCAATATAAATAAGCTCGAGCTCACGACTTCGCTGCTCAATGCTTTTCATCAGACAGCGGAATAACTCTTCTGGCTTTTCTGCGCAGGCATTTCGTGTTTTTAGCCACACCAGTTGCTCTTTACGTAACTCATCACCCTCAATAACAGGCAAATTAGCAATTGCCTGCCGAAAGTTGCTAGCTAAAGAGTTGTCTGAAACGCCGAGGGCAGATGAACTGCAGATGGCATGCTCAATGTCAGTGCTGGCTTTTGTACAATCAAAAGAAACAGCAAGTGTTGGCAGGGAGAAAAAGTAAAAAAATATTAAGGCGAAAAGAACAGAGCGTTGAGTCATTATTGAAAATCCTTTTCCATAGCATTCGCATCATAATCAGTAAGCAAAATTCGTCGTTCGACGACTACCAAACCACGACAGCCTCTCCATGAACAGTGTAAAAAAGGTTCGCATCCAGACATGAATCCTTTTGCTTTGCTACCAACACAGAGCCTGAAGGCTAAAATCAGTGGTAGATTCAGTATTGGCGCTCCTTTTCTGTATAATGTTGCGATCCATTGTAGTGGGGGGCTTGTTAACCATGTCGTTAAGCAAGCCAGAACAGACGGTGTCATTGCGCACTTGACAGCGAAAATACAAACTTAATTAGCCATCATTATGATAATCAAACCAAAAATTCGTGGATTCATCTGTACAACGACCCATCCGACTGGCTGTAAAGTCAATGTGGAAAAACAGATCGAGTACGTTAAGCAAAACGGGAAAATCGAGAACGGCCCTTCCCGCGTGCTGGTGATCGGTGCTTCCACCGGTTACGGCCTTGCATCCAGAATTTCCGCCGCCTTTGGCAGCGGCGCCGCCACTATCGGCGTATTTTTCGAAAAACCAGGCACGGAGTCCAAACCCGGTTCCGCAGGCTGGTATAACTCTGCCGCCTTCGACGAAGCGGCAAAGCGTGAAGGTCTGTATTCCAAAAGCATCAACGGCGACGCGTTCTCTGACGAATGCCGTGATGAAGTGATCAAGCTCATCAAAGAAGACCTGGGTCAGATTGATCTGGTGGTTTACTCACTGGCTTCCCCAGTGCGTAAAATGCCAAAAACCGGTGAAGTCGTCCGTTCTGCGCTGAAGCCAATCGGCGAGGTTTACACCTCTAAAGCGATTGATACCAACAAAGATCAGATCATGACTGCCAGCATTGAGCCGGCAACCGAAGAAGAAGTTCAGAACACCGTTACCGTCATGGGCGGCGAAGACTGGGAACTGTGGATGGGTGCGCTGAGCGAAGCTGGCGTGCTGGCTGAAGGCGTGAAAACCGTGGCCTACTCCTACATCGGTACCGACCTGACCTGGCCAATCTACTGGCACGGCGCGCTGGGCAAAGCGAAAGAAGACCTCGACCGTGCGGCGGGTGAACTGCGTAACCAACTGGCTCCACTGAACGGTTCTGCCAACGTTGCGGTACTGAAGTCCGTTATCACCCAGGCGTCTTCCGCCATTCCGGTGATGCCACTGTACATCTCCATGGTCTTCAAGCTGATGAAAGCGCAGGGGATTCACGAAGGTTGTATCGAGCAGATCAACCGTCTGATGACCACCAGCCTGTACGGCGACAAAGTGGCGCTTGATGACAACCAGCGTATCCGTATGGACGACTGGGAACTGCGTGAAGACATTCAGCAGGCCTGCCGCGACCTGTGGCCGCTGATCACCACTGAAAACCTGGCGCAAGAAACCGACTATGCAGGCTACAAGCAGGAATTCCTGAACCTGTTCGGTTTCGGCCTCGACGGCGTGGACTACGACGCCGACGTGAACACCGAAGTCGAATTCGACGTGATCACGCTGTAATTTATTGATGTCGTAACAAACGCAACACTTGATAAAGCCCTGGCCAAAAAGCCGGGGCTTTTAACTAATAAGGGCTGGACTTAATAACAACCACTCCTGTACGATTCAACCCAATTTCCAATATATAATGTTAATTAAGCATTGAATGTGATTTATAATCACCATCAAGATTAATTATATATCACTGGATAACCTGTAGTTTCCCCAAATAATTAATAGAATGAATTTAACGGAATACTTCCATTAAATAGTGAGAGTCTATCCTAATAGACACCATTGTTGCAGTCAGTTTGATCCAAGGTGCCTTCCCAGCCATACTGGGCTCGGAAGCCTTATTGGTCCTTAAGCAATCACCGGCAAACTATAGAATGGCCTATTGGGATAGACTCTAAATCCAGCTCATGGATTGGAGCTTAATATTATGTACTCAACGGATCTACATCAACTTAACCATTCAGGTAGTTTATTAGAAACGCCGAAATATATTCAAGAACAGCTATTCTCATCCCCGGAAGATATCGCTACAGCAGACAACCGCCCCTTAATTTCAGCAATCATTCCATGTCTGAATGAAGAAATGACGCTTGCTATCTGCATTAATAAAATAATGGTTGCCTTTGACCGTCGGGGTATTCGGGGTGAAGTCATCGTGGGGGATAATGGCTCAACGGACAACTCCGTCGACATTGCCCAATCGCTGGGCGCCCGGGTTATTCACCAGCCCATCAAAGGCTATGGTGCAGCAATAAGCGCCGCTGCCGGGGCGGCGCAGGGTAAGTATCTCATCATGGCTGACGCCGATGACTCCTACGACTGGAGTCAGATTGACATTTTTGTTGATGCGCTGGAAAGTGGCGCAGACTTCGTGATGGGTAATCGATTTGCCGGGGGAATAGAACCAGGGGCTATGCCCCCTCTGCATCGCTATCTCGGCAATCCGCTGCTTTCGGGCATTGCCCGACTGCTTTATCACTCTCCTATTCGTGATTTTCACTGTGGAATGCGGGCCTTTACCCGCGAGGCATTCCAGAAGATATCCGCCCACGCTACCGGTATGGAATTTGCCTCCGAAATGATCATTAACGCGCACCGCGCGGGGCTTACCATCCGTGAAGTACCAATTAAGCTCTACCCGGATAAACGTAACCGCCCGCCTCATTTACGCTCATTTCGTGATGGCTGGCGACACCTACGCCTTCTCATTGCCCACGCGCCGGATAGACTCTATTTGATCCCCGGATTTACGCTGCTTCTGCTCGGAACGATAGGCCTTGCGCTGCTTGCCCCTGGTCCTATCGAAATCTACGGCCACTATTTTGGTATTCATTTCGTCGCCCTCGCGACCATGTCGACGCTCATTGGCCTTATCTCAATTCTGCTAGGTGTGTTAGCTAAGGTCGCTATCGCCATTTATCACCCGGTTGCACAAAGTCGGATGATTCGCTGGCTGAGACGGGCGCACACTCTGGAGTGGCTGGTTTTCAGCGGCTCTGCGCTTGCTATAGCAGGTTTTTGCGCCGACCTCCTTCTGGCCTTTCAATGGCTTTTATCTCACGGTTCAATGGAGCAGTCGGTGCATGTTGTTTTTATCATCAGCACGGTTTGTATCGCCGGTGTGCTGATGGTGCTGGCCGGATTCGTACTGCAGTTGCTGCTGGACATCCTGAACCGACATGATTCAGATGCATCAAAAAAAGGGCCGTCGATATGGAAGGAGTGAGGGCTGCTATGACGAAAATACGCACCTCTTTTGCCTATATCTGCGTCTCTGGCGGGTGCTTCCTCGGACATAATGCCATCATGATTGCGGCGGAGCATTTATACGCAGCGCTCTGGTTAGCGATCCTCTTATCTTTCGTTATCACCGTGACTATCGGTTATGTGTTGCACAGCGTATTCACCTTCAAACAGGCGCTCTCGCCGCGCGCCTTTGGGCGCTATACCCTCGGCATGCTGCTGAATATCCCACTGGCTTATGCCACCACCTGGTTCTGGTACCACTGGCTGGGATTTCCAATGCTCGCTGCCGCGCCGCTTGCTTCGTGCTGCACGATCGCGCTGAATTTTTTCCTCAGCCGCTGGGCGATAAGCGTATCAGGCCGTAAGGCGCGTATGCCCTCATCTTCCCCAACCGTCTGGAAATAACGATGCGGCTGGAGAAAGTATCATCTTGAATATCCTGACGATAAGCCATTTCTATGAGGCGCACGGTGGTGGAATTGAACGCGTTGCCGGGCAGTTGTGCCGCCAGTTCGCTCGCCAGGGAGCAACACCGCAATGGGCAGCCAGCGCCAGCGATGCTTTGCCTGCAGGTGATCTCAAAATCATCGCGTTACGCTGCATCGATCCGCTGGAAAAACTGACCGGCCTGCCCATGCCGTTACCTGGCCCAGGGGCTATTTGGGCACTCCAGGACGCGGTACAGCGTAGCGACGCGGTGGTGATCCACGATGCGCTCTATGCCACCTCAATCCTTGGCATGATAATCGCCAAACTCCACGGGAAACCCGTCGTTCTGATTCAACATATTGCCGCGATTCCTTTCCGCTCCCCCGCGCTGCGTCTGCTTATGCGACTGGCTAACCTGGTCGTAACGCGCCCCATGCTATGGGCTGCCGATGTCCGAATTTTTATTAGCGATACGGTTCGTCACGACCTGCTCGGAACGCCTGCACGCTATCCCTATAAGTTGTTGTTTAACGGCGTTGATAGCGCCATTTTTTATCCACCAACGCCCTCAGAAGCCGGACGCAACCTGCCAGCAAACACTCACCTTTCTCCCTGTGCCCGGCGGATACTTTTCGTTGGCCGCTATGTTGAAAAGAAAGGATTGGCTGTATTACGCGCCCTGGCTGCGGCCAGGCCGGAGTGTCAGTTCTTGCTGGTCGGAAGCGGCCCTCTTCGGCCCGCAGAATGGGGGTTAGGCAACGTTTACGATCTTGGTGTTCAGCCTCCCGCCGCGCTGGCAGAACTTTATCGCGGTGCAGATTTGCTGCTATTGCCTACCGTCGGTGAAGGCTATCCCCTCGTTATCCAGGAAGCGATGGCCTCCGGGCTACCGGTCGTCTGCGGCGCCCCGGCGCATAGAGCGGACCCCGAGGCAGCAAGCTGGCTACGTGGCGTGAACATCGACCTTAGCGATCCACAGGGTTCGGCACAGCGTTGTTCTGCCGCAATAGATAGCGGTGGGCTGACCAACCGCGAACGTGAAGCGATGATTGGTTACGCCAGGGAGCGCTATCGCTGGCAAACCATGGCGCAGGAAATACTCAGGCTGGCGCAAAATGCCGTCAGGGCGAAGGACCAAACCGGAAGAGAATAAAATGGATACATCCAGTCAGCACTTTTTTCGCGATAACCCGCGGAGCGTTACGCTGCTCCTCGGCGCGAGTATTGCCATTAAAGTGGCGCTTATTTTCATTTTTGCCTGGCATATTCGTCTGATCATGGATGAGTTCGCCCAGCTTGGTTACGCCAAATATTTTGCCAATGGGCTATTCGATACCATTCAACCGCCAAAGGCCGTGGGCTTTGCGGTGTTTTATAAACTGGCTCATCTGATTGGTTGGAACGCCGCCTCGATTATTCATATCGGGCGAATGCAGATGGCCCTGCTCGCCTGCGCAACGCTACTCCTGGTTTACGCCTGCGCGCGTGCGCTGGGCGAGCAGCGTTTACGCTCACTGCTGATTGTTCTGGTTTTACTGTGCTTTACTAATTTTATGGAGCGCATCTTCCGTACCCGCTCCGAGCCCCTGGCGCTGTTTTTCGCCCTGGCTGCCATGCTGGTGATATTGCGCGGCCCAACCCTCAACGCCAGAAAAATTTTCATCGCCGGGATCTTAAGCGGGCTGGCATTTTTGGTTACCCAAAAATCAGCCTTCTTCAATCTGGCCCTTGGGCTTGGCTTAGTGGTTGACGCTACGCTGCGAAAAGATGTCATCACGGCTCTCGTTCGCGGTTTTTACTTAACCGTCGGATGGCTATTTCCCGCAATGGTCTATTGCTTGATATTCGGCGGCAGCGACCCACTGCGTATTGCTGATGGTTTGATCTTTGGCCCGCTAGAAGTGGCGGTAAGCGGTAGCGAAGCCTATAGCGGCGCGCTTCGCACGTTCGTCTTACAAACTCTGATGGAAAATGCGTGGCTCTATCTGCTCTGTTTTAGCGGCATGGCCATTGCGGTGAAACGCTTTCGCGTTTTACATGAAAAAAACCGTATCGCTCTGATATTTTCGCTCGTGATTACCACGCTGGTGTTCACGCATAGTCAGCCATGGCCCTATGTCTTTATTATGGCACTACCGTTTTTATCGCTCTGGTCTCTTGCTCCGCTGGACGTTCTCTTCGCTCATCACCGTAAGCCAAGCCTGAGATTATTTATGCTAGCGGTGGCTATATTCCTTCTGCTTTCAAGCTACCGTACCAATTTCAGCTATCTGAAAATCAGCAATGTGCGGCAGCTTGAACTGGTTAGCCGGGCAGAAGCACTGCTTAAACCTGATGAAAAATACTTCGATGGTATAGGGATATTGCCCAACAGGCTGGAACCGACAACCCTGTGGCTCGATACCTGGTATGTTTTAAAGACGCTGCGTGAAGGTAAAAGCTCCGAAGCCTGGCAGGTACTTACCCAATCCCCGCCGAAGATTGTTTTATGGTCCTACCGACTGAGTAATATCTATCCTGCCATCGCCGACGCCATCGATAACAGCTATGTCCAGGTTGCGCCGAATATCAGGATGATGGGGCAACGAGTGCACCTCGACCGTCAGGTTGTGTACAAGGTGCCGCTCGCCGGAAGATATCAGCTGTACAGCGAAACCGGTGCGCCCATTTCCGCACAAATCAACGTGGACGGGATCGCACTCGTTCCCCCTATAACCCTATCGACGGGCCGTAAAATCATCACGTTGCTCAACGGCCCAAAGCAAGCGCTGCTGTTACCCGAAGGCACCTACACAGGCCTTTTCAAAGAGGGGGAGGATAACCAGGACCTATTTGCTAACGCCTATTATCGGTAAGCGTGATAAACCGCCGCGGTAACGGCGGTTTTTGTTGAGGCTAATCGAAACCAAAGCCCTCCGCGAACAACACCTTCAGCTTCGCCATCGCCTCCTGCTCGTCGCTGCCGCTGCAGATGATCTCAAGCGATCCTCGTCCTTTGATCCCGGCCCCCAGAATGCTCATGATGCTTTTTCCCTTGATGGTTTTGCCATCGTAGATCATCTCGATCCGCGACTGATACTGCGCGCACGCCTTTGCCAGCACGCCCGCCGGGCGGGCATGAATACCGTGCAGGTTGCTGATTTTCACCACTTCTTTCAACATAATTGCGGTTCCTTACTTACTGTCCGTTAGCCGGGTACATCGCCTGAACGACGTTAAAATAGCCCTGAATCAGAAGCTGGGCGACCATCGCGCCCGGGTCGACGAACGCACGGGACCGTTCTCCGTGGATAGCCGCACGCCCGTGCTTCGCCACCATGGTGGTGGTCTGCTGCACGCCCTGCTGTGCCGCTAACAACGCTTCCCGCGCCACGTTCAGCGGTTCGCCCTGACCACGCAGCGCCACCAGCGCCGGTGCCATCCCATCAAGAAAGGTTTTTTCACCCGGCTGCGCTTTGCCGCGCTGCTGCACGCCATCAAACCAGGCCTGGAAAAAGTCGCCCGCATCCTGCAGCGTCATCGCTTCTCGTCCCTTAAAGACTTTTCCCGCCTGCATCAGGCCGGAAGCCATCAGCGTCCCCATCGTGGAGGGCACCGCCGAGGCCATCGCTTTACCCGCCAGATAAAAAAACCGTCCCAGATCGGGTTCGCCGCTGTGCTGTGCATAGTCCGACGCCGCGGTAAAACCGTCGCTCATGGTAAGGCCCAGATCGCCATCGCCCACCACGCTGTCCAGTTCAGTTAGCACCGTCTTGTTGCCCTGCATCACCCGCGCCCACTCGGCAAAGAGCGGGCGTAAGCTCTCGCTGTTTAACGTCATAGCGCCTCCTTAGGCGGGAAACTGCCGGAACATCGGCGTGTCGGCCTGCGCGTTCAACAGCGCCTTAAGCTCATCGTCTACCGGCATCAGGCTAATGGACATGCCGGTCATCTCCATCGCCGTGGCGAATTCCCCCACCCACACGCGGAAGACACGGATGTTGCTCTGCGCCAGAATCTGGTGCACATGGCGATACATCAAGTACAGCTCTTCCAGCGGCGTCGCACCGAGGCCGTTAATCAGCACCGCCACTTCATCGCCCTGCTGGCAGGGGGAGTCGGCAATCAACCAGGACATCATCTCTTCAGCAATATTTTCAGCACTCAGCTGCGGCCCGCGACGAATGCCGCTTTCGCCATGGATACCCATGCCGATTTCCATCTCGTTGTCGCCAATATGGAAACCCGGCTTACCGATACGCGGCACGATGCACGGCGACAGCGCCACCCCCAGCGTCCGCACACGATCACCGGCCTTCTGTGCGATACGCTGGACGGTGTCAAGGTCATCCATTCTGGCGGCCGATGCGCCAGCACATTTGTAGACGAAGAAAATCCCCGCCACACCGCGTCGCGTGGTGGCACCACCGCCCGGCACGGCACCGGCGGAATCATCGGCGGCAACGACCGTGCAGGTCCGGATGCCGTTCTCCATGTCAGCCATTTCCGCCGCCATGTCAAAATTGAAGATATCGCCGTTATAGTTGCCGTACAGGTAGAGCACGCCCGCACCGCTGTCTACCGCCTGCGTGACGGCCAGAATTTGCTCCGGTGACGGTGACTGGAACACATCGCCAATGGCGCAGCCGTCCAGCATGCCCTGCCCCACATAGCCGAGGAACAGCGGCAGGTGCCCGGAGCCGCCGCCGGTGACAATCCCTACCTTGCCGGGTACCGGGCGAGCCGTGGCAAGGCAGTGCAGATCCTCATTCACAAAGCGGAATTTATCGGGGTGCGCCAGATAGATGCCTTCCAGCACCTCCGGGATAAAGTCCTCCGCCTGATTCAGAAATTTTTTCATGCGTTCTCTCCATGAATATCCCGCCCGAACGGGCGGGCGCGTCAATTAACGGGCAAATTTGATCTGTGACGGGTAGGCCCAGCGCTGCAGCTCTTCCGGGGCGAAGGATTCAGGCTCCTTGCCGCCGTTAATCACCAGCGCGTGGTAGTAAATCTGCGCCATCTCCTCCAGGTACGCGGATTTCAGCACCGCTTCATACGGGTCTTTATCCACGCCGATTGCGCCATGTTTTTCCATCAGAATGGCATCGGCACGCTTGATAGGTTCGATCACGCTCTCGGAAAGCGCTGGCGTGCCGGGGCGGCCGTACGGCGCAACCGGGATCACCCCGTCTTTCAGGTTGAGAATGGCGCACTCGTACACCACCGCCGGAATAGGCTTATTCAGCACGGCAAAAGAGGTCGCGTAGAGGGAGTGCGTGTGGGAGATGGCGAACACGTCCGGGCGCGCTTTATAAATCTCGATATGCATCAGGCATTCGCTGGTTGGACGCAATCCCGCTTCGCTTTCAATCACATTGGCTTCAACGTCCATCACCACGATATCGCGCGGCGTTAAATGCATTTTGTCGATAGTGGTTGGGGTCACCAGAATAAGCCCGGTCTCTTTATCCCGTACGCTGGAATTACCCGCTTTATGTTTACAGAGCCCCCATTGCTGAGCGGTTCTGGCCATTTCAACGACGTGTTTTTTCTGAATGTCTAACATAATATTTATCCTGTATACGGTTGTAGGGGCGAGCGATGTCGCGACAATGATTGCCGGGAAATAACGTTGCAGCTTTTACGCTGCAACGGCGTTTAATTAATGATTACGAATGACGGACAAATTCATTTATCAGTGCATATTCATCCTGTGCGCGGCGAATAACATTGCCGCCATCATAGAATTCGAGAAACTCATTTAATTGCGCGAGCGCCTTAAGATGCTTTTGCGGATTATTCGTCGCCAGGACGATAATAATATCGGCCTGCATATAACCGGCGAAATCAATCTTTGAAGGCAGGCGTAATAGCGTCATCCCCGTTTCCAGCGCACCATCATCGACGCCCGCATGGGCGATAATCACGCCGTCGGCCAGCATGATATAGGGTTGCTCATCGGCGATTTTATTCAGCATAATTTGCAGGTAACGCGGTTCGATCACCCCATTTTCCAGCAGCGATGCAGAGGCCTCGGTAATCGCCTGCTGCCAGTCACCGGGCAGCGACGTGGCAAACTGAACGTGTTCACGCTGCAGCAAATCCGTCAGCGATGGCGTCGGCGGTTCAATGTTACCCGCTGCGCTCGCGGCGCTGTTCTCATCATAGATGTAACTGGCGAGCGCGCGCTGTAGCCCTTTGTGATCGATGATATTGCCAAAGCGCTCGAAGATAAGCAGCAGTTGCTCTATCTGAATGATGTTCGGGTCCACGCCCTGCAGCGCACCGATCACATGATTGCGGAACGCACTTTTGTGAATGCTGCTGATGGACGGATTGACCACAAATACCATCTTGCTGGTATTCAGATGCGTGGTCGAAAAGACCACGTCGTAGTGCCCGGTATAGCGCTCAAACTCGCGCCGTGACATCACTTCGGTAAAGTGTAGTTCCGGGAAAAGCACCTGCAGCGTCAGGAACAGATAGGTAGAGATCGTGGCGCTGTTTTCGCACACCACCACCGCCGTTTTCTGTAGCTTAATCTGATGGATTACCCCTTCGCGGGTCAGCCAACCGCCAAAAAGCACCGTCAAAAACGCCATCTCTTCATCGGGAATTTCGCAGTGCAGTACCGTCTCGAACGGCACCGCAGCGCGGCGAACCATCTCGTGCAGATGGCTGAACTCTTTCACCACCAGATCGTAAACGCTGCTGGTATTGGTCAGATGATAGCGAATACGGTAATAGGCTGGTTTCCAGTGCTGATAGATTTTTTCAATCAGCTCATTTTTCTCTTTGATGGTGACGCAGCTTATTTTTTCAAAGTTGTCGACTACCGCCACCACGCTTTCAAGCAGCAGCGTATCCAGGTGGAAATATTTATCGGCAATACTTTGAATATTTGAGCTTTGGATCAGTGCCGTCAGGAAAACCAGTTCATTTTCGCTATTGATATTGATTTTACTGATAACGCTCTGCATCAGGGTAAATTCTCTGCTGCCAATAATATCGGCGTAGCTGCTCGGAATATTAACCAGACCTTTTCCTGAATCAATACGGTGCAGGACAAAGCAGATAAAATAGATAAGCTCCTGAAGCTGGCGGTCGGTAAACTGAATTTTAAAACGTTTTTCAATTTCGCTAAAAACGTTGCCGACCTTTTCCAGATAGTCGCTCATCACGTTGTTGTAGTGGGCGAGGATATTTTTGGCGACCGGAATTTCCAGCACCCGACGTAAACAGTTCAGCAGCAGATAACGTTTTTCCAGCTCCTCACCCAGAATATGGTAGCCGTTGCCCCGGTCGTAGCTTATCTCCAGCCCGTGCTCGATAACCTCTGTACGCACCTTTTTCAGGTCGTTGATAATCGTATTCTGACTCACGCCCAGCGAAGAGGAGAGATGCAGCAATGACAGCCGTTCGCTACGGGTCAGCAGCATAAAGATAATCATCTGTCCGCGTTCTTCTTCAGAGTAGAGATAGCGGTGCTCGGTTTCAGAGGTCTGATTCTGACGAAAATGCTCAATCACATGGCGCGGGATATGCAGCTTCCCGGTTTTCAGGCGGTTGATCCGGTCAAAGTGGTTCGACTCCAGGTAGTCATTCACCTTTTTCAGCGTATAGCTCAGCTGTTTGCGCGTCAGGCAAAACTGCTCTTCAAGCTTCGTCCCCGTGATGCCGGGATCGTTCACAATGGCATCCAGCACTGCAACCACGCGTTTATCCATAGCCATGCCGACTCTCCTGCAATGAAAAGCCTGGCGGCGACGCCTGCCGCCAGACATGAACATGAAACCCAGAATTACGCCTGCTGAACCTTCTCCTGCTGTTCGGCTTCCTGCTGCGCCAGATTGCTTTCACGACGCAGTTCGCGGGAGTAGAAGAAGTAGCCACAGCCCCACCACACCGCGAAGATTAGCGGGATAAAGTTGCCTTCCAGGAATTTGAACAGGAAGGAGAAGGCATAGGTGAAGACCGGTGCATCAATCGAACTGTTCGAAATCAGTTGCCCTGCCGGGATGGTGATCGCTTTAGTGGCCAGACCGAGGTCGGTAATCATTGGCGCGAACTGCGTCCCCACGAACAGGAAGAACGGCACGCCAATAATGCTCAGGATAACCATGCGCAGCGTGTTACCGCGCGTCACCAGGTAGGCCGGAACAATCAACGCAATATTGATGATGCCGGCAAATGGCAGGATCTTATTTCCCGGCAGAATCAGCGCCCACAGCAGGGTGAACGGGATGGCAACGATAATGGCAAACCAGATCTCGCTCGCGCCGCCCATAAACGGCCAGTCGATACCCACGAACAGCTTACGCCCGGAGAATTTCTTGTTCATATAGTCGCTGATGGCCTCTGAGATCGGCGACAGCGCCTGCATAAAGAGCTTGGAAATCATCGGGAACAGCACCAGCGCCGTTGAGGCCTGCACCCCCAGCATCAGCGTTTTCGCAACGCTATAGCCCGCAATCACCCCAAACAGGATCCCCAGAATAAAACCGATGATGTGGTTTTCGGCAAAGACCCCGACTTTGGCACGCAGCGCGCTGGCATCCATCGGCTTATTGCAGACCGGAATTTTCCGCAGCAGCAGATCGAACGGGTAATAGATAGCACCAAAGAAGACCATACGGTGCGTACAGGTTACCCCTGGGATCCCCGTGAGCTTCTCAATACGATGCTGGTGAATATCCCCCGCGTTCAGTTCCATAATGATCTGGAAAGCGGCAACAAGGAACGCCAGTACCAGGCTCCAGACCGGGCCAAACAATGGGGTGGTGACGCTCACCACGATAAACGCGGTAAAGATTTTCCCCCACACGTTCCAAAGGTCGGCGTTGAAGGTATTGGTCTTGTTCAGCATCAACATCACAATGTTTACGCCAACCTGAAGCGGGAACATGGCGAACGCATAAGGCCAGGCCCAGGAGATATTCGCCATCGTCGTCCAGCCGCCGTCGACGATACTTAACTCAAGGCCGGTACGGTTCATCATGGTCTGCGCGGCAACGCCGATGGCATCAACCATAAAGCCAATCAGCATGCTCATCCCGACGAAGGCGACGCCCAGCGTGATGGCCGCCGAGGCCGCATCGCGGAATTTCATCCGCACCACCAGCCCGGCTAATAACATAATAAAAGGCACAAAAACCGGCGCGCCTAAATTCAGAATATAATTTATGACTACACCAAGAAAGTCCATAGCACTTCTCCACTAAAATAATTATACGGATTAAAGAGCTACACCTTATTTACAGGCATCAATGACCTTTTGTAATTCCTGCTCCATCCCCATGCCGGTCAAAAAAGCAATCCCGTTAATTACCGGGATAGGATATTGCTTATCAACTTTTGTGATGGCGATATAAGCCGCGCTATCTTTTATATGACTATCAAGCGATTTCAGGTCGATGACTTCAACTTTGATATGCGACTGCTGGCGTTCATTCAATAGGCGGGTCACTTTACTGGCAACCGTTTGTGAGGTAGCAACGCCGCTTCCACATGCAACAATGACTTTTTTCATCTTATAAATCCTTATCTAATTGCAGTCTTGATGTGAGGGTACAGAGAAAGTTTTCTACATCGTCTATTTCGCGTAGGGTCTGGACAACCTCTTCATCCGCAAGGCAGTCCATGAGCTTTTGCAGCGCGGTCAGGTGGCTACTATGGTCAACAAAACCAAGTAAAACAATAAAATGAACGTAAAGCGTGTTGTCATCATTGCCCATTTCCTGCCAGGCAATAGGCGTAGACAACCGCGTTACGGAGATAAAAGGGCGAATAACGTGCTGAGGGTCGGTATGAGGAAGCGCGATGGACACCGGCAGCGTTGGCAGCGCGGTAGGGTACGCTTTTTCACGGGCGATGATGGCGTCAAGAAAAGAGTCCCGGACATAGCCTTGCTCTTTCAGCAGCAAAAATATCGAAGAAAAAAAGTCCGTGGAATTATTATAATGTTTATCCAGAAATGTGAGCTGAGGCGTAAAATATTCACATCCTTGCGCACTTTCATTCGGGGCATCAATTATATCCGTTATCATCCGAATATCCTCTCTAACCGCTAAGAATTAACTAGAGACAATGTTAATTCAGGAGCAGCAAGCGAGCGACAAATATTGCCCCCAAAAGATGTGCGCAGGCTGGCGCAACGCGGTGAGCGTTTTATTATGAATTACGTCACATTTTTATCGTTGAGATTCGTTGGCAGCGAAATAATTTGGCGGGTTACGACAAATAAAAAGGAGATCGGGAGATAATCCACACAGATTATCTCCCGTTAAGCGGCACTTAGCCCGCAAGGAAGAAGCGGAACGCAGGGTTATTGGTCTCGTTATGACAATCGTAACCCAGTTCGTTGAGTCGGGTTTCAAAGTCCGGCTCGTTCTCGCCAAGCTCAAATGCAGCCAGTACGCGACCATAGTCAGTGCCGTGGCTGCGGTAGTGGAACAGAGAGATATTCCAGTGCGTGCCTAAGGTGTGCAGGAACTTCAGCAACGCGCCCGGAGATTCCGGGAACTCAAAGCTGTAAAGGCGTTCCTGTAGCGGCTTAGACGGACGACCACCGACCATATAGCGTACGTGCAGCTTCGCCATCTCATCATCGGAGAGATCCACCACGCTGTAGCCGCCCTCGTTGAGCAACTGCAGGATCTCTTTACGCTCTTCCAGACCCCGGCTCAGACGAACACCAACAAAAATGCAGGCATTTTTCGCATCGGCGAAACGGTAGTTGAACTCGGTAACCGAACGCCCGCCCAGCAGCTGACAGAACTTCAGGAAGCTGCCCTTCTCTTCTGGAATCGTCACCGCCAGCAGCGCTTCACGCTGTTCCCCCAGCTCGCAGCGTTCAGAAACATAGCGCAGGCCGTGGAAGTTAACGTTCGCACCGGACAGCACGTGCGCCAGGCGTTCGCCGCGAATGTTGTGCTGGGCGATGTATTTTTTCATGCCTGCCAGCGCCAGCGCCCCGGAAGGCTCCGCCACCGCACGCACATCTTCGAACAGGTCTTTCATCGCCGCGCAGATAGCATCGCTATCGACGGTGACGATATCGTCGAGATACTCCTGACACAGGCGGAAAGTTTCATCACCGATGCGCTTCACCGCCACGCCTTCAGCGAAGAGACCCACACGCGGCAGGTCAACCGGATGACCGGCATCCAGCGCCGCTTTCAGGCAGGCAGAATCTTCGGCTTCTACCGCAATGACCTTGATTTGCGGCATCAGTTGCTTAATCAGCACCGCCACGCCCGCCGCCAGACCACCACCGCCAACCGGCACAAACACGCGGTCGAGGTGAGCGTCTTGTTGCAACAATTCCAGCGCCAGCGTGCCCTGCCCGGCAATTACCATCGGGTGATCGAAAGGCGGAACCCAGGTGAAACCCTGCTGCTGCGCCAGCTCAATGGCTTTGGCTTTCGCTTCGTCAAAGTTCGCGCCGTGCAGCAGCACTTCGCCGCCAAAACCGCGTACGGCATCGACTTTGATGTCGGCGGTCGCAACCGGCATGACGATAAGCGATTTCAGGCCAAGCCGGGCAGATGAGAACGCCACGCCCTGCGCATGGTTGCCCGCGGATGCGGTGATCACGCCATGCGATTTCTGCTCGGCCGTCAGGCCCGCCATCATCGCGTAGGCCCCGCGCAGCTTAAAGCTGTGCACCGGTTGGCGGTCTTCGCGCTTCACCAGAATCACGTTATCGAGGCGCGAAGAGATCTTTTCCATTTTCTGCAGCGGCGTCACCTGCACCGCTTCATAGACCGGTGCGCGTAGCACCGCTCTGAGATACTCGGCCCCCTCAGGGGAGCCGGATAGGGGTTGTGAATCTGCCATGATTAGCCACCCAGTTTCGATTTATCACGTACGGCGCCTTTGTCGGCGCTGGTTGCCAGGCTAGCGTAAGCGCGAAGGGCGAAGGAAACCTGACGCTCACGATTTTTCGGCGTCCACGCCTGGTCGCCACGGGCTTCCTGCGCTTCACGACGTGCGGCGATTTCCGCGTCGCTCAGCTGCAGCTGAATACCACGGTTCGGGATATCGATAGCAATCATGTCGCCATCTTCGATGATCGCGATATTGCCGCCGCTTGCCGCTTCTGGAGAAACGTGGCCGATAGAGAGGCCAGAGGTACCGCCGGAGAAACGACCATCGGTGATCAGGGCGCAGGCTTTGCCGAGACCCATCGATTTCAGGAAGGTGGTTGGGTAGAGCATTTCCTGCATGCCCGGCCCGCCTTTCGGCCCTTCGTAGCGAATGACCACCACGTCGCCTGCGACAACTTTGCCGCCGAGGATGGCTTCTACCGCGTCATCCTGGCTTTCGTACACTTTTGCCGGGCCGGTGAATTTGAGGATGCTGTCATCCACGCCTGCGGTTTTTACGATACAGCCGTTTTCCGCAAAGTTACCGTACAGCACGGCCAGGCCGCCGTCTTTGCTGTAGGCGTGTTCCAGAGAACGGATACAGCCTTCGGCGCGGTCATCGTCCAGCGTATCCCAGCGACAATCCTGCGAGAACGCCTGTGTGGTACGGATACCGGCCGGGCCTGCACGGAACATTTTCTTGACCGCTTCGTCCTGGGTAAGAGTGATGTCGTACTGCTCCAGCGTCTGCGGCAGGGAGAGACCGAGAACGTTTTTCACGTCGCGGTTCAGCAGGCCTGCACGGTCCAGCTCACCGAGGATCCCCAGCACGCCGCCGGCGCGGTGCACATCTTCCATATGGTATTTCTGGGTACTTGGCGCCACTTTACACAGCTGCGGTACCTTGCGGGACAGCTTGTCGATATCACTCATGGTGAAGTCAATTTCGGCTTCCTGTGCCGCCGCCAGCAGGTGCAGAACGGTGTTGGTGGAGCCGCCCATGGCGATATCCAGCGTCATGGCGTTCTCAAACGCTTCTTTGCACGCGATGTTGCGCGGCAGCGCGGATACATCATCCTGCTCGTAGTAGCGTTTGGTCAGCTCAACGATGCGCTGGCCCGCAGTGAGGAACAGTGCTTTGCGGTCAGCGTGGGTAGCCAGCAGCGAGCCGTTACCCGGCTGAGACAGACCCAGTGCTTCAGTCAGGCAGTTCATCGAGTTGGCGGTGAACATGCCGGAACAGGAGCCGCAGGTTGGGCAGGCAGAACGTTCAACCTGTTCGCTTTGTGAGTCAGAGACTTTCGGGTCCGCGCCCTGAATCATCGCATCGACCAGGTCGAGCTTAATGATTTTGTCAGAGAGCTTGGTTTTTCCGGCTTCCATCGGGCCGCCGGAAACGAAGATAACCGGAATGTTCAGGCGCAGAGAGGCCATCAACATCCCCGGGGTGATTTTGTCGCAGTTGGAGATACAGACCATCGCATCGGCGCAGTGGGCGTTCACCATGTACTCAACGGAGTCAGCGATCAGCTCGCGGGACGGCAGTGAATAAAGCATGCCGCCATGGCCCATAGCGATACCATCATCCACCGCAATGGTATTGAACTCTTTAGCAACGCCGCCGGAGGCTTCGATCTGCTCAGCAACCAGTTTACCGAGGTCGCGCAGGTGAACGTGGCCCGGCACGAACTGGGTAAACGAGTTTACGACAGCAATAATCGGTTTACCGAAGTCATCATCGGTCATCCCGGTGGCGCGCCACAGTGCGCGGGCGCCCGCCATATTGCGGCCGTGAGTGGTGGTGGCGGAACGGTATTTAGGCATGCTTTAGTACTCCCAGTCTTTATCTTGTTAAATGGGGTGTTGCGTGACACCCCATCTTTTTATGCTTATGGATTAACCTGATCCAACCAACCCCATTTATCTTCGGTTTCACCGGTAAAGAGGCCAAAGAATGCTTGCTGAACGCGCTTGGTGACCGGGCCACAGCGACCTTCACCAACCTGGATGCCGTCAACGCTACGCACCGGCGTGATTTCAGCGGCGGTACCGGACATGAATACTTCATCTGCAAGGTACAGGGATTCGCGAGACAGCACCTGCTCGCGCACTTCAATACCGAGGTCTTTCGCCAGCTTGATGATGGCGTCACGGGTGATACCCGGCAGCGCGGACGAGGTGAACGGAGGGGTAAAGATCACACCATCTTTCACTTCAAACAGGTTTTCGCCCGCACCTTCAGACAGGTAGCCGTTCACGTCCAGAGCGATACCTTCCTGATAGCCGTGGCGGCGCGCTTCGCTGCCCACCAACAGTGAGGAAAGATAGTTACCGCCCGCTTTTGCCGCCGTTGGGATGGTGTTCGGTGCGGCACGGTTCCAGGAAGAGACCATGGCATCGATCCCCTGATCCAGCGCTTCTGCGCCCAGGTATGCTCCCCATGGGAACGCCGCGATGATCACGTCAGTGGTGTAGCCGTCCGGCGGGTTAACGCCCATGCCCACGTCGCCGACGAAGACCAGCGGACGAATATAGGCGCTGGTCAGGTTATTTTTGCGCAGCACTTCGCGGCAGGCTTCCATCAGCTCGTCAACGCTCTGAGAAACCGGGAAACGGTAGATTTTGGCGGAGTCACGCAGGCGCTGCATGTGCTCGCGGTGGCGGAATACAACTGGGCCTTTATGGGAGTCGTAGCAGCGGATGCCTTCAAATACGGAGGTACCGTAGTGCAGCGCGTGGGACATGACGTGTACTTTCGCATCTTCCCAACGCACCATCTCACCGTTGAACCAAATGTAATCCGCTTTTTTCGTCGTCATTTCTCTTCCTATTGCGCTCAGGCGCGAATCTGTTGTTGTGATGTGCTTGTACATTGCTGAACGGCAACCGAGGCCACGTCCACCAGTTTATTTAATTGACTAAACAGTAAGTCGACTGACCGTGGGCTGGCAACGGTCAGTTCAATATTTATGTTCTGTGCATCACTAGCCGTTTCCATATTCATCGAGCAAATCTGAAAGCCGCGATGGCGAACCACACGTAAGACGCGTTCTAAGGTTTCCGGGTTGAAGCGGGCCTGCACGTTGACCTGATGTTGCATCATGATAATTTCTCCAGCATTTGTGAGTTACTGGCGCCAGGTGGCACCAGTGGCCAGACATTCTCAAGTTCGTCGATTGAGACATGAAGCAGGTACGGGCCTTCGCTTGCGAGCATGGTGTCGAGTGCCGCTTCTACCTGGTCTTTACGGGTGATGTGTTGGCCAGGAATGCCGAAGGCGCTGGCCAGCGTGAGGAAATCGGGGTTATCGGTCAGGGTGGTTTCGCTATAACGTTCCTGGAAGAACAGCTGCTGCCATTGGCGAACCATCCCTAACCGCTGGTTATCGAGCAGTACGATCTTCAGCGGCAACTGCTTGCGTTTTACGGTGCCCAACTCTTGTACGTTCATCATGAAAGAGCCGTCACCGGAGATACAGATAACCGTATCGTTCGGGCGCGCGACCTGCGCACCAACGGCCGCCGGCAGACCGAAGCCCATCGTGCCTAAGCCGCTTGAGGTGATGAAGTTCTCCGGGCGGGTGTAGGTCATGTGTTGAGCGGACCACATCTGGTGCTGGCCAACGTCAGTCGTCACCACACTTTCCGCCGGTTTACGATCGGAGAGCTGCTTCAGCAGCAACGGCGCATAGATAGCCTCGCCCGGATGGTCGTAACGCCACTCATGCTCGGCGCGCATCGCCGCGTTATGTTCACACCAGGAGTCAATCGCCAGTGGCTGCTGCAGCGCGGGCAGCAGCGCATTCAGGTCGCCCTGCAGGGCAACATGCGCCTGGCGCAGTTTGTTCATTTCTGCCGGGTCGATATCCATATGGATAACTTTGGCATGCGGCGCGAAGGTGTTCAGCTTGCCGGTTACGCGGTCATCAAAGCGTGCGCCAACGGCGATCAGCAGATCACACTCTTGCACCGCCAGGTTCGCCGCTTTGGTACCGTGCATACCCAGCATACCGAGATAGTACGGATAATCCGCAGGCACGGCACCCAGGCCTTTCAGCGTGCAGGTCGCGGGCATGTTCGTGACCGCCATAAACTCACGCAGCGCGGGAACCGCCTGCGCCATCCCTACGCCGCCGCCGACGTACAGCATTGGCTTCTGCGATTCGGCCAGCATCTGCTGCGCCTGCGCCATTTCGCTATACGGGAAACTGTCGTCGCTTTCTACGGTGGAGAAGTACGGATCCAGATCGCCTTGTGCAATCTGAATATCTTTAGGGATATCAACCAGAACCGGGCCAGGACGACCTGAGTTTGCCACCTGGAAAGCTTCAGCGATTACACGCGGCAGCTCTTCCAGGGATTGCACCAGGAAACTGTGTTTGGTGCAGGCCAGCGACAAACCGAGGACGTCCACTTCCTGGAAGGCATCCGTACCGATAAACGGTGCGGCAACCTGGCCGGTGATGGCAACAACAGGAACGGAATCGAGCAGCGCGTCCGCCAGGCCAGTGATCAGGTTGGTTGCTCCTGGGCCTGAAGTGGCGATACAGACGCCGGTTTTACCGGTAGAGCGGGCATAGCCGATGGCCGCCATCGCCGCGCCCTGCTCGTGTCGACACAGCAGATGCTCTACACCGCCGTCATACAGAGCGTCGTAAACGGGCATAATGGCACCACCTGGATACCCAAATACCGTTTCGACTCCCTGCGCTCGCAACGCATGTACCACCCACTGTGCGCCATTCATAGTTAGTTCCCCGCCTTAGATCGTAAGAAACAGAATTTTGTGCTACTCGACATTCTCTGCTCCTCGTTATTGTTTTTTAGTCATAAAAAAACCCCCGGACCTTTCGGTGCGGGGGTCTTAGTTCGTTAAGGCTTGATTTCTAAGCCTTTCCTCGTCCAAGTGCAGCCCCGCACGGTGGGATAATAATCACCACCACGCTAATCACGACCAGGCTAATCACTCGTAGAAGGGCTGTCATTTTTGTCTATTCTTGCATCTTGTTCGAAGGAATACCTACAGAGTTACCACAGACATCACAAAAAGCACAAGTTTTTTTTATGACGCCATTGATTACCATGCTAAGGATTATTAGAAAAAGATTTGTTTTATATAGAAAAAATATGAAATGAAAATATTTCACCATCTGACGTCCGCCACCCACAAAAGCGGGTGTCACAGGGCGATTGCGTAAAAAAATGCGGGCGTGCTTCCGTGAAAAATGAAAATGCATGAAAAGTAGCAAAAATAGCAGGATAAGACGCGTAAATACGCGAAGTAACGGATTAATGCGACAATACGCCGATGCATAATGTCCTTCATCAGGGAGGAATTATGTCACTATCCGTCGTCTATACGCGCGCAGCGCTCGGCGTGAATGCGCCACTTATTACCATTGAAGTCCATATCAGTCAGGGGCTGCCGGGGCTGGTGATGGTGGGTCTGCCGGAAACGACCGTCAAAGAGTCCCGGGATCGGGTTCGCAGCGCAATCATCAACAGCGGTTATACCTTTCCGGCGAAAAAGATCACCATCAACCTGGCGCCCGCCGACCTGCCGAAAGAAGGCGGTCGATATGATTTACCTATCGCTATTGCGCTCCTGGCAGCCTCTGAGCAGCTTAGCACCCAGAAACTGGGTCAATATGAGTTCGTAGGGGAATTGGCGCTTACAGGCGCGTTACGCGGCATTCCTGGGGCTATCTCTGCGGCAATGGAGGCCATCAGCGCCGGACGGCAGATAGTGCTTTCCGAAGACGATGCCCCACTGGTTGGGCTGCTCGGCGGCAATGATTGCCTCATCGCCAGCCATCTTCTGGAGGTATGTGCGTTTCTGGAAGGGAAGCAGGAACTGCGGCTTCCACCAGTGGAGACGCCCGTCATTACCGAGACCGTTGACGACCTGAGCGAAGTCATCGGCCAGCAGCAGGGGAAGCGCGCGTTAGAGGTGACGGCTGCAGGCGGGCATAATTTATTGCTGATTGGTCCACCGGGAACCGGGAAAACCATGCTCGCCTCGAGACTCAGGGGGCTACTGCCGCCGCTTAACGATCGCGAGGCGCTGGAAAGTGCAGCTATCATCAGTCTGGAAAATAGTCGCCGCGTGCAGGCAGAGTGGCGCTGTCGGCCTTTCCGCGCACCACACCATAGCGCGTCTTTAACCGCGATGGTGGGCGGAGGATCAATACCTGCCCCTGGCGAGGTCTCGCTGGCCCATAACGGGATTCTGTTTCTGGATGAATTACCGGAGTTTGAACGCCGGGGGCTGGATGCATTACGGGAGCCTATCGAGTCGGGCAAGATCCATATTTCACGGACGCGCGCCAAAATCACCTACCCTGCTCGCTTCCAGCTTATTGCTGCCATGAATCCCAGCCCGACCGGGCACTATGAGGGAAAACACAATCGCTGCACGCCAGAACAGACGCTGCGCTACCTCAATCGCCTGTCGGGGCCTTTCCTCGACCGTTTCGATTTATCGCTTGAGATCCCCATGCCTCCGCCAGGATTGCTGAGCCAGCCCGTCCGCCATGAAGAGAGTAGCCTGGAGGTACAGCGTCGCGTGATTGCTGCCCATCAGCGCCAGTTTTCCCGGCAGGGAAAGCTTAATGCCCATCTCGGTAGCGGCGAAGCAAGGGTACATTGTGTTCTCTGCGATGAGGATTCACGCTGGCTGGAACAGACGCTCACGCAGCTGGGGCTTTCTATTCGGGCGTGGCAGCGGCTGCTTAAGGTTGCGCGTACGTTGGCCGACATGGAGGGCGTTGACGCCATTGAGCGTCGACATTTGCAGGAAGCGTTGAGCTACCGAGGAATTGACCGCATGCTCAGCCACCTGCAAACCTTACTGCAATAAAAAAGGGGCCGGAGCCCCTTTCTCTTAGTCGTCGCTTTCAGTGTAGTCGTCAGCGCCTTCCATCTGTGGTTTACCACCAGACAGCGTATGGAAACGCTTAGGACGCTTAATGCGAGTCACATACTTGTGCCATACGCGTTCAGCTTCTGAAGCCGGTTCACGCTCACCGCGACATACCGCGACGAACTGGTGTTCCTCATCGGTTGCAGGCTCACGCTTGCCAAGATCGAGTTCGTTAAAGGCAAAGCCATAACGCTCCAGCAGCTGCGCCTCTTTGATGGTGAAGTCACCATGACGAGAGAACCCGCGCGGATAATTTTTATTATCAAAAAAACGATTAGTCGTCGTAAAGCTTTCCGCCATCCTACACGCTCCTAATTCTTTGGCCGAGCTATTTATGGCGCGGAGTATTAGATACGCTTGACAGAGTGTAAAACAAAAGATTTAAATCATTACGACAAAAAATTTTGCGGAGAAAGCTGTGGATACCGAATTGCTGAAAACTTTCCTCGAAGTGAGCAGAACTCGCCACTTCGGGCGAGCCGCAGAAGCGCTCTATCTGACACAATCTGCGGTGAGCTTTCGCATTCGTCAGTTAGAGAATCAGCTTGGCGTAAATTTATTTACCCGTCACCGCAATAACATACGGCTGACGGCTGCGGGAGAAAAGCTGCTGCCTTACGCCGAGACGCTGATGAGTACATGGCAGGCCGCGCGTAAGGAGGTCGCCAGTACCTCACGACATAACGAGTTTTCGATTGGCGCCAGCGCTTCGCTGTGGGAGTGCATGCTCAATGAGTGGCTAGGAAGGCTCTACCAGGCAGATGATGCCCTGCAGTTTGAAGCGCGAATTGCACAGCGGCAGTCGCTGGTGAAGCAGCTGCATGAGCGCCAGCTCGATCTGCTGATCACTACCGAAACGCCGAAGATGGATGAATTTAGCAGCCAACTGCTGGGACATTTCACCCTTGAGCTGTTCTGTGCATCACCGGCCACCATCAAAGCCGATCTGAATTACCTTCGCCTTGAGTGGGGGGCAGATTTTCAGCAGCATGAAACCGGGCTTATCGCCAGTGATGACATTCCGTTATTAACCACCAGTTCGGCTAGCCTGGCCTATCGACAGCTGCTGCCGTTGAAAGGCTGTACCTGGTTGCCAACGTCATGGGCTCAGGAGCAAAACGGTATATATCCGGTTGCGGATGGTTCATCAATTTCGCGGCCTTTATACGCGATCTGGCTGCAAAATAGCGACAAACAGGCGCAAATTCGCGACATACTGAAAAACAACGTTTTTTAATAAGCAGGAAATAATGAGCGGCCCGGAGTGAACAGCGACGGGTCTTTAGAAAGGCAAATTTTGGGCAAAAAAAATCCTTTGCCTAAGCAAAGGATTATATATGGCAGGGGCGGAGAGACTCGAACTCGCGACACCCGGTTTTGGAGACCGGTGCTCTACCAACTGAGCTACGCCCCTAAAGACTTCTTAATTTTTCTTATCATTAAGCCTGCTAATGTAGCAGGCTTAATTTTAAATAAGTGGCGGAACGGACGGGACTCGAACCCGCGACCCCCTGCGTGACAGGCAGGTATTCTAACCGACTGAACTACCGCTCCACCGAATTTCTTTGTCACTACCCGGATTATTCATCCCGGTTTACTGCAATTTGATGCCTGGCAGTTCCCTACTCTCGCATGGGGAGACCCCACACTACCATCGGCGCTACGGCGTTTCACTTCTGAGTTCGGCATGGGGTCAGGT
>NZ_JABBJF010000032.1 GCF_014218705.1 Kluyvera sichuanensis
TGACCCGCTGGACGTGGTTTCTTAGCTCGATAACAGCGGCCCACTTTCAGTTCTTCGATGCTCATTGCTCGGCTCCTTGGCGTAACTGGGCGGCGCTCCTGATTGTGCCACTCTTAACCCCAGCAAAAGCCTTTAGCCAAAGCTTGCGATTGAGTGGATCATCTGTTGAATACGGATTGTCAGTTACCTCAAGACCTATTACGGCGGCGTAGATTCCCTCCTCGTAAGCGTTGTCGACATCTCTGGTATTACCATCTTCATCAATTCTGCCGGCTGGCTTAATCTGATTATTCACGCGATACCTCCTTCACGAAGCTGAGTAGCGAACTCATCAAGCTCAGCTAACAATTCATCAGTCCACTGAGCCGCTCTGCTTGCGTATAACATCTCCACACCCTGAGCCCGCACTTCAGTCAGGTACGCGTCGGTTGCCGGGGTTTCAGGAATACAGTCACCGGCGTCGAAATACTCTTCGCTTTTATCATCCCAAATCCAGCAATCATCTTTGATGAACTTCGTCATCCCCGCATTCTCCGCTACCACCGCAGCAAGCTGCTGCTCAAGCTTGTCAAATTGACGAACCAGATATTCAGCCAGGGTCTCGTTAACAAGCAGGTCACCAGGAATGCATTGACCACGCAGAAGACCTTCCATCTCGAATAAGTTAATTTTCATGCTCTCTTCACTCCGAATGTTTTAACCAGTGCAGACTCCATGCGACCTACGCAGGAGCGAATGCGGGTAATTTCTGTCTCTGGAAAATTGCTGATTGCCATCTGATGCAGAGCGCCTTTGAGTGGCTTGCTCTCGATGATTTGCATGCGATTAGCGGCGAACTTCTTCAGGGATTGCTTGATGCTTCGTCCGTCTGCTCTGGCGCATGCGCGGCATAGTTCGGCATGGAGGATGGTTTCAGGGAATTCCGGGTATTCAACTTCGATAATCTGGCGGGTATTGAGCGGCTCGGTCATGGGATAACCCTCCCGTAAACCGACAGTACCCGGCGCATTGCTTCACTCTGGAGGCACTCCTGGAAAATCGTGTTTACGCCATCACGGCTAATCGGCTTGCCGTCGTCTTCTGCCCATGCGTACACTCCGACACGCCAGCGGCGCTCAAGCAGAGTTATTTCTCCACGGCGGCGCATCTTGAATGACGTAGCGGTAACGAACTGGAGAGGAATGCCGTACCGAGCGGCGACTTCTGCCGCTGTGAAATATCCATGCTCATCCAGGAAAGACTCGATTGCTTCGCGTGCTGTCATGATTGGCTCCTGTAGCTATCCCAGGTGAATGACAAGGTGCATCCGCCGCCGTCGTTCATGCGGTCAATGACGCGTTCTCCGATGAATGCCGATAGCTCATCCTTGGTCTGGTTGCTGATCAGGATGGTGGGCTTCATTTTCTCGTACCGGGTATTGATGATTTCGAACATGATTAGCTTCTCAGCCTCGCTTCCGAACTGAACGCCAACCTCATCGATAATCAGCAGGTCTGCATGGGTGAAGTGCGATATAACCTCATCCTCGCTTCTGGTGGAGTTTTTCGACCAGGTAGACTTGAAGTCGCGAGCAATTTTCAGCGCGGTAGTGAAAATCACTGAGCTCTGGTGATGCTCGATGACATGTCGAGCTATCGCCAATGCGAGATGATTTTTCCCTGTTCCCGGCTTCCCACACATCACCAATCCGCCTCCCTGCTTTAGCCGCTCGGGCCATTTTGCTGCGTACGCCTGACATACCCGCATGGCGCGATCTGCATCTTTCGTGACTGGTTGGTAGTTATCCAGGGTGCAGGAGGCAAACCGCTCAGGGATGTTCAGGGAGCTAAGCAGGGAATCAATATTTGCCTGTTTAGCGAGTCGCAGAGATTCCTGATGTTCAATTTCACGATCAGCAAGCTTGTCTCTCAGGCATTCCGGGCATTTAGATTTCGATGAAATGATTTCCCTTCCGGCGATCACCACCTTTCTGACAAATGCTGTGTAGTCACCGTGCTTACAGCAATTCGCATGGACCTCTTCGAAGGAAACTCCATCCTGCGATTCAGGCTTGGCATGGCTGATGGATTCAATCTCTCGACGCAACGACTCAATGTCTTTCAGTTGGCCGTCAAGAATCTGTCTGTGCATGTTGATATTCATCGTTAGTCCCTCGCCCATGCAGGAATTTCGGTTTTCCCATAGTCCTTGCCAGCGAAGTTCTCAGGCATCCGACTTTGAGGTTTTGGTTGCTGCTTGCCATTTTTTGGCTCAAACAGCCCTTGCCAGCCATTTGCAATGCTCTGGTTAATGATTTCTTCAGGCTGGTATCCGTTGTTCCTGTAGCGTTCGAGAAGGTTTATCGACTGTGTAACCGTCTGCTGGGATTTGATTGGCTTTTTCAGGTCATGCCGGTACGAAACCCACGAAGCCCATAGCGAGGAAGATAACCATTCTGGCAATGGAGAATTGTTGGGATCGAAACTAACGGGCTTAGGCGTCTTATTTGTTTTATTACTATTGTCTTTCTTGTCTTTTGTATGTTTGTCTTTTGTGTTTACCTGATTCGGGTAAGTGTCGTTACCTGATTCGGGTAAACTTTTCTTACCTGATTCGGGTAAATTTACCTCTTTCAGGTAAGGTTTTATTTTCTTACCTGGTTCGGGTAAATTTACCTCTTTCAGGTAAGGTTTTATTTTCTTACCTGATTCGGGTAAATTTACCTCTTTCAGGTAAGGTTTTATTTTCTTACCTGATTCGGGTAAACAAGACCATTCACTAACCGCTTTGTTAATGCCTATGGTTCGACCTGATTGGGTAAGAATTCCACGCCTCACCAATGTGCTTTTTGCTGCCGAACATTTATGAGAAAGAATCCCGGTTAGCGCAGAAAGCTGTTCGTTGCTAACCCAATCGGATTTCTTGTTAAAGCCATAGGTTTTGCGCATTACAGCCATGAAAACCAGTAGCTGATGCTGAGACAAGCCAGCCAGCATGACAGCTTCAAGAAGTTCGTTGGCAATGCGCGTATAGCCATCTTCAAGATCTGCCACGCGCGGCTCCTTAAGTGCCACGTCAGGCACAGGGAAATTGATTACTCTGGCGATATTTGCCATAATTACTCCTGTGAATTGATCCAGTTATTCGGCTAGAATTTCATGGTTATCTGATCAGAACGCTCCGCTCCAACGGGGCGTTTTTTCTTTCCGCACATCCTCTCTTCCAGCAAGTCAGCCAGTCCCACAACCACACGTGAAATGTCGTCGTCAGTAATCGAGTAACCGATGAATTCGAGTAGTGCAGCCATGCGCGGGATGTAGTGCTTCTTCCACTGTGTTACCGATGATTTGTTTACGCCGAGATGCTCAGCTACCTGGGTAGTTCCGAGGATGGCGATACGGTTTAAGATCCAACTCTCAATGTTTCGAGCGCTGGTTTTGTTGCGTGTTGTTAAGTCATCCATTTGGTAAATTCCTAGTGTGTTAAATAGTTAATTGATAAATCGTTTGTTCTTTATATCGTGCACCATTGACAGTCATCCATGACCACGCCGGGCACCCGACCATATACCGGGCCGTTCGGTACTAAAAGTACATTTTTATTACATGACTAATTGCTGCTTACCGATACGGCGAATCTGTGCTGCTGAATACTTGCCGCCTGATGCTTTGGCGATCTTGTCCGCGTACTCGGTTTCTCCTGTAAACTCGGTACGCGGCAGAGAACCACGCTCAATCCATTTGTAAATGGCCTTGGGCGTAAGTCCGCAAACCTCAGCCACAACAGATACACGAACGGATTTAATGACGTGTCCAAACGTAACTTCGTTCATTTGCATCTCCAGTGGTGAACTTGTAGTTCATATTATGACGGAACTGATAGTACAGTCAAGTACAGATATAGTTGAACTGATGGTTCAACAAAATGAGCGTGAAAAATTCTCGCTAAGGCTTGCGCTGGCCTGTGATAAGGCGGGACTTCCACAACATGGCAGGCAGGCTGATCTAGCTGCTAGAATGAAACTTACACCGAAGGCCGTAAGTAAGTGGTTTAATGGCGAATCGGTTCCAAGAAAGGAGAAGATGGAGTTGCTAGCATCGGTGCTGGGGACTACAGCTGCTTACCTTCATGGGTACGCTACAGAGGACGGTATCACACCTAACCACGCCTCTAAGGTGTCCGACTCTTATCGAGTGGACGTATTAGATGTTCAAGCGAGTGCTGGGCCGGGGACTATGATTTCCAATGAATTCATTGAGAAGGTCAGGGCTATTGAGTACACAACTGAGCACGCCAGAACTTTATTTAATGGCAGGCCTCAAGACCATATAAAAGTCATCACTGTTAGTGGCGACAGCATGGAGGGGACTATCAATCCTGGTGACGAGATCTTCGTTGATGTGTCCGTTAACCATTTTGATGCTGACGGAATTTATGTTTTCGTCTATGGCAGAACCCTTCATGTAAAACGCCTGCAGATGCAGAAAGACAAGCTAGTTGTCATATCTGACAATCCGATATACGAGCGCTGGCATATTGAAGAAGCTGACGAAGACCAGCTTCACGTGGTAGCCAAGGTCTTGCTTCGTCAGTCGATAGATTATCGTCGGTTCGGATAAAAATAAATTACCTTAAAGTTCATTATGTTATGACAAAATGGACTTTTTTTACCTAAAATATGTACTATTGGTACTTTACATGAATGAACTTTCAGTACATTATAAGTCCATCGAAACAACACAGCGTTTCGGTCAGTCGAACGGCGCGACAGTAAACCATGCGTCGGGAGCGCGGCGGGTTCAGGATGAACGGCAATGCTGCTCAATAAAGTGCTCATCACAATGAGTTTTCATTGGAGAAATTATCGTGATGAGAAATAGCACATCGAAATGCAATCCTCTTTGTGATTTAGATAAATTCCTTTCTTACGATGAAGAAACCGGCGCTTTTATTTGGCTTCAAGCAATGAAAGGTAGATTAAGTGGCAAGGTCGCCGGGGCAATAGATAAGGATGGATACAGGATCATATGCTTTAAAGGGAAGCTTTATAAAGCTCACAGACTGGCTTGGTATATTAAATATGGATACATGCCTACAGAAACGATCGACCATATAAATCTCATTAGGGATGATAACAGAATAAATAATCTTCGCCTTGCGACAATGTTTGAGCAAGGAAGGAATAAGAGAAAACCAATAAACAACAAGTCTGGATATGTAGGAATCACATGGTCGGCATCTTCAAATAAGTGGCTGGCTCAAGTCTGTTTTAATAAAAAGACACATTATGCGGGGAAGTTCAATGATATTGAGGATGCGGTAATTGCTCGTAACAAACTGAAAAGCAAACTAGTTTCTGAACTTTAAAGCAGGCATTTCAACGCCGCCAGCCATCGCAGCAGCAAATCGGTTACGGCGCGTTAATTAACTTATGAGGTGAGGTAATGGATATTAAAAAATTACTCCAAGAAATTGAAAACTTGGAATCAAACATAAGAGACATAGACAACTTATTGGGAGCGCATGGGCTGCATGGATTTAACTTGATTGTTGTTGCAGCTAACAATACCCAATGGAGAGGCGCCGCCGATCAGGAGTTTCTAATTGAAGCACTCAAATCGAAAAGAAACGAGATGCACGAGAGGCTTGTGAAGTTGATTGATGCGGTTGGAGTTGTTGAAAAGGTAATTGATGGACTGGTCGCTTAGGCGGCCTTTTTATTAGCTCACGATACAAACAGAGGGTAAGGCGATGGAAGAGCAGGCTAACAAGATTCTTGTTGAGCTTTTGCAGAAAGCGGTTGGTGGGATTGATGCCGCAGTATCATTCAGTCAGGCGCAGATACCGGACATTGTTCACCAGTTGCTGGTTTGGAATTTTGTGCAAAGCATGATAGCAACGCTAATTGGAATTGCTCTAATCTGCGCGAGTCCATTGATTGCCAAATCGATTTTATCAACGTTTGGAAAGGCGAAAATAAAAGATGGGTCGTGGACCGTAGATCAATCATTCGAATTCGTGAAGAGCATGAGCTTCCCGGCATTTATAGTTCTCGTATTCTGTGCTGGGGGATTCATTGTAAGCATTATGGTTGTCGTCAATAACATGGACTGGCTGAAAATCTGGCTAGCTCCGAAGCTTTACCTACTCGAATACGCAGCATCACTCATCAAGTAACCCGCTCCGGCGGGTTTTTTATTACCTCATACCTCACCGCATTTAGGGGGACACAATGCTCTCACGCGACATTGATATAATGCTGGAAGGAAAAAGCAGACGTCAGAAACAATTTGTGCTGGCGTATGGGGTTGGTGTCAACGATTGCAACTTTCCTGTTACCTCAAGGGTTAATGGAGTTCTCGTTACTCATAGGGCTTTTCAAACATGGAAAAATATCCTTCAGAGATGCCTTTATGCGCCAACAAAACAAAAATACCCAACTTATGCAGACTGCTCTTTAGGAGATGAGTGGATTTATTTCTCTAATTTCCATACTTGGTGGAAAGCGAATTTTCGTGAGGGATGGGTTGTTGATAAAGACATTCTATTCCTAGGAAACAAAGTCTACTCGCCGGAGTATTGCCTATATGTACCTGAAGAGCTGAATAACTTTGTCATTAGCCGTGAAGCTAAAAGAGGTGGAACTGCTATAGGCACTACCTTTGATGCTCGAGTTGGTTTATTCCGAGCAAGCATCAGCCTCGGCAAAGGGAAAAAACATCACCTAGGAGCGCATAAAACGGAAGATGAGGCATATTCAGCTTGGCTTAATGCAAAGCTAAAGTTGGCCGAGCGTTTCAAGCCAGTCTGCGACGAGATACACCCCCAGCTTTACGAAAGCCTACTCACGAAAATTCGTTCGATTAAATGAAATACAAAGCCGACACACGATGTCGGTTTTTTTATGACACACAGCGGCCATCCACCGCTTCACTGCCGACATAGCGTCGGATGCAGAAGTCTTTACGTTCAGCGGCGCGGCTTAAGCGCGGAGATTATTATGAGCATTATCGAGTTGACCAGAAAGAAAATGGCAATTGAAGCCGAACTGGCTCAGTTGAAAGCGAAGTTTACTGATGACACTTCACGCATCGGCAAGGAGTTGATTGCCGTATCTGAAGGAATCAACCAAGCCAATAAAGGCCTATCTGTCGAGATGGTTCAGCATGGCATGACAATCATTAGCTTTGGCGACCCTAAGCAAAGCACGGAGCGGCGCAGGTGTGTTGAGGATGCAATTAATGACATTGCATCAGGATTCCCCCGCCTGAGTGAGCGTTATTTTGGCACAAAAAATTATGCCCATTGGAGCGACCAGCGCGAAGACCATCGCTATGGATATGGCCCTGGACATGGGTCTATTTGCTTCAAGGTGGGATTAACTGTCGCAGCCCTGGCCAAGTTGGTCACTGGTGGCCTGAGTGATTACGACGCCGAATGCGCAATCTATTGCCTGATGAATATTGACGCCATCAATGCAGCAAATGCCAAAGCCCGGGAGGCATCATGATTAACCATTACTTACTTCAGGTAGCTCAGGGTGAGCTTGCAATAGCTCAGGTTACTGGTGACGGCCTGTTATGGCAGAGAGCCATGGCAAAGATGCGTGTTGCTATGGGTACGCCGAGATATAAGCGTGGAGGCTGCAATGGAAATCACTGATACAAAACCGGTATGGCTCGTTGTCGGCAACACTGACAATACTGAGGGTCGTGGATACCCCATTGTTTTGTATGTATGCGAATCACCTGAGACCGCAACTCGTCTTGGCAAGAAACGTTACGTGCAAGGGAGTGATTGCCCGATTGAGGAATCTGTCGCCGTAAGGATTGGTGGAAGAAATAGCCGCTGGCTGGTTCCTGGAGAAATACAACCAAGTTCACTTGCTGATACTGAGCTGATGGTACGTAGACAGCAGAAAGAACAACTCTTAATTAAGTTGCGAGAAAGCGGATTTACCGACGAAGAAATCGCGACTCTATCTAAATAACCAATCCCCCTTTCCTCTCTGGCAGTCATTCAGATGCCGGGCAGCTTATTACCTAAATTCAGGAGAACTCATGAAACATAAAGTAGAAATCCCGAGACTCCCACGAACACGAGCAATGCTTCTGGCTAATCACCGTAACTGGATTGTTCAGGCTCGGGAGTCGCGATTGCTCGGATGGAGGCGTGAGGCAGCCTATGCGTTGCGTAGTGCGTCTATTGAACGTACCTGCATCCAGTATCAGGAGCGTGCAGCATGAGTGCAATGGAACGATGGGATGACGATGCTTTCTTGCGGCTGATGGCTGATGTGATCGGCGGCGTGGAAGTAGAAGGCGATGAGCCGGTGAATCTGGCTACTGAGCAACAGAATCCGGTTGTTAGTTGGGATGAATTCGCGGGGGATTTTTCATAATGGGAACAGCAACGTTAATTCTCGGTGAGTCTGGTACCGGTAAATCAGCAAGTCTCCGAAACATGTCGCCAGACGACGCGATCCTGATTAAGGCAGTAGGAAAACCGCTACCGTTCCGCTCTAGTGGCTGGAAGTCATGGGACGCAACAAGCAAAACAGGAAGCGTCGTCGTATCTGACGACTGGAATCACATCCTGACAATCATTAAGAAGGCACCAGCATACGGAAAGAAAATCATAATCGTTGATGACTTCCAGTATGTGATGAGCAACGAATTTATGCGCCGTTCTGAAGAGAAGTCTTTCGACAAGTTCACGGAGATAGGCCGCCATGCCTGGGAGGTGATTAAAGCTGCTCAGGACGCGCCTGATGACCTCCGAGTGTACTTCCTTGCCCACACCGAAGAAACGGCGATGGGCCGCACAAAGATGAAGACGATCGGAAAGATGCTGGATGAGAAAATCACCGTTGAAGGCATGTTCACCATCGTACTTCGCACCATGACCCGAGACGACAAATTCTTCTTCTCTACCAAAAACAACGGATCCGACACCGTTAAATCACCGATGGGCATGTTCGAAACCAACGAAATTGATAACGACCTCTCCTACGTAGACGCGACTGTTTGCGAATACTACGGATTCACCAATGTTCACCAACTTAAGGGTTCTGCCGCATGAGCAACGTAATTTTCACCTATAACGAAGAATCAGCACTGGCCGCCGGAATGGGCGGCTTTATCAACGAGAATGGCGCGTACATTTTCACCATCACCGAGGCCGAACTGAAGCAGGGGGCTGATGGCAGTAAAGCGCAATGGATTGAGTTTTCAGGCGATAGCGATGATGGACGCAAGGTTCAGTACCTCAGCGTCTACTCAGTGAAGAAAGACGGCACACCTAACACCTACGGCGTAAACATGATTAACGCGATGATGGGCTGCGCGGGCATTAACTCATTAACGCAATACATGGCGACAGCCGGGAAATACGTTGCACCTGAGTTCGCAGGTAAACGCATCGGCCTGGTACTTCAGAAAGTACTCCGCAGCAAGCGAAATGGTGACGACACCTACGGCATGGAGATCCGCATCCCATTCATTGCCGATACTCGCCAGACTTTGCAGGAACGCAAGGAAGGCGCGAAACCTGAGGCTGTCGATAAGACAGCAGCGTCACTGAAAGACCGCGATAACCGTAATAAAAACGGCTCTCCGCAATCTGGCCAGACTCATTACGAATATGAAGGCAACGACTTCTAACCACCTCCCTCGTCACGCTATCCACGCAATTTAAGGAATCACATGAACAACCTAATGGTTGACCTTGAAACAATGGGCAACGGGCCTTACGCGCCTGTCATTTCAATCGGCGCTGTTTTCTTCAACCCAAAAACTGGAGAGATTGGCGAGGGTTTTTCGGTCAACGTATCGCTTGAATCATCCATGCGGTACCGCGCCCGACCTGACGCATCAACAATCCTTTGGTGGATGCAGCAAGGGGAAGATGCTCGCAAGTCACTTCTGCATGAAACGTTCGCACTAAATGATGCGCTGGATAATTTCTCTGAATTCATCGCAGAAAATACCAATCAGAAATACGTGCAGGTGTGGGGTAATGGCGCGTCATTCGATTGCGTCATCCTCCGCAACAGCTACACCCTCACCGGTCAGGATGTTCCATGGCAGTGGTGGAATGACCGGGATGTGCGAACCGTGGTTGAGCTAGGCAAAGCGATCGGTATCGACCCTAAGCGCGACATGCCATTTGAAGGCACTCGCCACAATGCGCTAGATGATGCCATTCATCAGGCCAAGTACGTTTCAGCCATCTGGCAAAAACTCACCAAATAACAACCTCTGGAGCTTGTCATGATGTCACCTGAGCAGTTACTCGCTGCTTTACGGCGGGATAGTCGCACGCATATCACTGCGATGTGGCGATGGCTGGATGATACCTCGGGTGCCATTTCAGGCTCAGGGGTATTGAATTGCACGCTGAATGAGTTCGTACCCTATTACGCTGGCTGGGCTCCTTCTCTGGAGTATTCAGAATCAATTATCCCCATCACCACAGTGAAACTCATTGAGAGTTCACTGACGCGAGAGGATTGGGGGAATCAGCATCTTGGCGGGTGCATTTACCGGCTGAAGGAGGCTGCATGACACCAGAGCAAGACAACGCCGTCCGCGCACAAGGACGTAAGTGCGTGGCAGAGATTATGCAGACGATGAAATGCAGGCCTAAGCCGAAATGGAATGCAGTCGTTCCGCCAATCATCAGAAAGCACCATCAGAAAATTTCGCCGCTTGGTATCAGCCTGGTGGCATTCGTTAGCAGCATCGGTCGAATGCAGGGCCGGTACGGAGTGGAATCATGAACAGGGGGTTATGTGAATGAGCTGGCTATTTTCGCTGGCGCTGGCGGAGGAATGCTCGGTGGGCACCTCCTTGGCTGGCGAACAGTTTGCGCAGTTGAACGTGATGCCTACGCCGCACAAGTTCTCGCGCAACGACAAAACGATGGAATTCTCCTGCCTTTCCCGATTTGGTCTGACGTGCGCAGTTTTGACGGAAAGCCATGGCGTGGAATTGTTGATGTCGTTTCTGGCGGGTTTCCGTGCCAGGACATTAGTGCCAATGGTCACGGTGCCGGCATCAATGGGCGCCGATCCGGACTGTGGTCAGAAATGGCGAGAATCGTCAGTGAAGTACGACCTGAATTTGTCTGTGTGGAAAACTCTCCACGACTCAGAGGAAAAGGTCTCGCCGTGGTCATTGGTGACCTTGCCGAAATGGGGTATGGCTGCGAGTGGTTCCGTCTTTCAGCATCGAACTGCGGAGCGCCCCATGAAAGAGACAGGATGTGGATTGTGGCCTACGGCGAAGGCAACAATCCGCGGAGATTGTCCGAGCGAGCGATTACGCAGAACTCCAGACTTACCGAGTGCAATAAAGATGCGACCGTTACCGGATGGGTCGGAGCCTCTCCAGGATGGACAGCTGAACCCTCAGTGGGTCGAGTGGTTCATGGGATGGCCCATCGGGTGGACAGAATTAAAGCCCTTGGCAATGGACAAGTTCCGCGAGTGGCAGCGGCAGCATTCTCCCTGCTTAAAGCAGATTGAGGATGCTGCATGACCAAACTATCGCAAATCATCAGGGAGCTTCGGGCTCCTTTTTTATTGGTTACTTTAACTATCAATCAGCAGTTCAGGGAGTGAGATATGGAAGAGAAACGTTTTACGCCGGGCCCGTGGAGATTTGATGAGAATACAACTTTTTCAGGGGAGCCAATTTTTTATATATCCCAAGATGAATCCGCTCACCACACCCCAAATTATTCCGACGTGGCACAAACATGCAGTGGCGAGAACAGACACATACAGAAGGCCAATGCGCAGATAATCGCATCAGCTCCAGCGTTGCTAGAGGCTCTGCTTGCATCCCTTCCAATATGGGAAAACCACAAATTGGATGCAAGCGAGGCGTCTATTCTTCTGGACTGTCGCGCCGCCATCGCCAAAGCACTCGGTAAGGAATAGCTATGGACATCATTGATTCAGCATCAGAAGTAGAAGAGCTGCAGCGTAATGCTGCACTAGCTGCGCACAGGATGAACCGGGATGCAGTATCGGCTATGCGCTGCAGTGATTGCGACGAAGAGTTGCCAGAAGCTCGCCGGATTGCTTACCCGGGCTGCACGATGTGTGTTGATTGCCAGGCGGATGCAGAGAGACGGAATAGGAGGATGTGATGTGGCCTATATGCAAACACTGCGGTCGTAAGTGCTGGAGCGGTTGGTGTGCCAAATGTGATAAGCGGGGGTGATGTGATGTGGATGACCGGTTGGCATATCTACTGGACTCGATTCCGATTCTTTCGTGAGTTGCTCGGATTCCAGAGCGCCTATTGCAAGATGAAGAACGAGCAGAAAGCATTAATCAGATTGAGGGGTGAGTGATGGATTACAGCAAGATGAGTGATGCAGAGATTGGTCGGAGAGTAGCTGCGGCTTGCAAGTTGGAAGGCGGAGCTAATTACAATGGGGAGACCCTAATTGTTAGAAATGGTGTATGGGCTTCGTTCGACCCATGTAACGACCCGGAAGACGCATGGCCTATTATCGTGGAGAACAAAATTACCGTTCATGCACCTATGCGGTACGAAGAACCACAGGAATGGTTGGCATTTGATGTCCATGATTCGGATGTGGATTTCAATGACGCAAACCCACTCCGCGCCGCGATGATTGTTTACCTCAAGATGCAGGAGTCAGCCAATGTTCAGGGTAATACTGCCTAACACCTATTACGTTGACCACCATAATGCCCTCTGCAAAATCCTCCGCACCACCTCCACAACAGTCCACTACCAGCGAAACGGTCATAACTGCATAGCCAGCATGATGCGATTCTCTGCAGATTTTGAGTACGTTGATGGCGCGGAGTTAAAGCAGATATGGGCAGACATCGAAACAACAGAGCATATTAAGAAGCTACGCGCTATGAAGCGGGTGGCTTGAGGAGAAATCATGAAGGAATTACGTTTTTATGGCGCAAGTGACGACCTTTTCGAGTGTGAAGGTGCCATTCGAGAGGAGATAGGTTGCTTCAGCCATCCTAGTATTTATCACCTCAGATCATCTGAAGGTGAGATGCAGGTTATCGCTACTTACACCGATATCGGTTGTTGGTCCATCGGCGTTTGCCAGATTAATGAAGACGTCCCGATCCCGAAATGGGAATCCGCATTCAGTACGCATGAGAAGGGATATAGCGTCGTGCTAACTATGCAGGTACCAGATGACACCGTGCTGGTACAGGAAGACGACGATTGACGCAACTGATAGCTGATTCACTGAGTCGGCTATTGGGTGCGAAAGTCCACCTCGATATCTTTGCCGGCCAATGTGCCGGCTTCTTTTTTGCCTGGAGGAGTTATGTTCATCATTAAAGTGTTAATAATTTGGGTGCTTTTGTTCCCAGGCATTGGATTGTGCCTGTGGTTTTCAAATGGCATGAAGGGGAGTTATTTGGCTGAATTGAAGGTTGGACTTAGGCCGTACGTAGCTATGACTCTTCTTTTCGTAGCTGTGTTCTCAGTAACCTACTCCATTCTCTAGCGAGGTAACCAATGGAAGAAGAAATCTTCACTCGTGAAGAGGCAGCCTCATATCTGAAGGTTGATAAAGGCACCATCACACAATGGATCCGCAGCGGGAGACTTCAGGCATCAAAGATAAATCCTGATAAACCCAAAAGCCCATACAGAATTTGCAAGTCTGACTGCATTGCAGCGCTTAAGTCTGTGCGACACAATAGCTCTGTGAATGCGGTTGATGTGCATGAGGAGAAGGCATGTCAATCAAACTACGCGGTGAAACGTGGCACTGTGACTTCGTTGCGCCAGATGGATCAAGAGTTAGACGCTCTCTTGAAACATCGGACAAGAGGGAAGCGCAAGAGCTTCACGATCGTCTGAAGTCTGAAGCGTGGCGCGTTAAGCAACTCGGAGAATCGCCTAAGAAACTATTCAAAGAGGCCTGCATACGATGGCTGAGGGAGAAGGAGGATAAAAAGAGCATTGATGATGACAAAAGCATCATCACGTTCTGGATGCAGTTTTTTGGCGATTCAATTCTCTCTGATATTACCAGTGAGAAAATAATGGAGGCGGTAGACGGAATGGAAAACCGCCGCCATCGCCTGAACTGGGAGATGAGCCGGGACAGGAGTTTAAGACTTTCCAAACCAGTCCCGGAGTATACGCCGAAGCTTGCAACTAAAGGAACGAGAACAAGGCACCTGGCAATATTGCGCGCCATTCTCAACCTTGCTGTTGAATGGAAGTGGCTAGACAGGGCGCCGAAGATATCCACGCCGCGCATCAAAAACGGTCGTATCCGCTGGCTCAGCGAAGAAGAATCAAAACGTCTGTTTGCCGAGATAGCGCCGCACTTCTTCCCTGTCGTTATGTTCGCCATTACTACAGGACTTCGTCGGTCTAACGTTACCGACCTTGAGTGGTCACAGGTAGATCTGGATAAGCGCATGGCATGGATGCATCCGGACGAAACGAAAGCAGGCAATGCTATCGGCGTACCGCTGAATGAAACTGCATGTGGAATATTAAGGAAGCAGCAGGGATTGCATAAAAGGTGGGTGTTCGTTCACACCACTCCCGGGTACAGGAGCGATGGAACGAAAACAGCAGCGGTAAGAAAAATGCGGACGGACAGCAACAGGGCATGGAAGGGAGCGCTAAAGCGAGCAGGCATTAGCAACTTCCGATTCCATGACCTCCGACACACCTGGGCGAGTTGGCTAGTACAGTCCGGTGTTTCACTTCTCGCATTGAAGGAAATGGGTGGATGGGAAACGCTGGAAATGGTTCAAAGATACGCACACCTTTCTGCCGGACACCTGACCGAGCACGCGAGCAAAATAGACGCGATTATAGGTCGCAATGTCACAAATACGGCACAAGAGGAAAAGGTGATTTACTTAAAAGCGAGGTAACTATCTGATTTAACTGGTGCCGATAATAGGAGTCGAACCTACGACCTTCGCATTACGAATGCGCTGCTCTACCAACTGAGCTATATCGGCCCTGCAAGACGTGTTCACGAACGTGAATCACGGGACAAAAGGTTAAAACTAACCGGGCGATGCGTCAATAGTCAGGTTAATCAACCGCCTATTTTTGCATCGCCCGCTATCAATTACGCACGAATGGTATCATCGCCGAAGCCGATCCACTTGTAGGTGGTCAGTGCTTCAAGGCCCATTGGGCCGCGCGCGTGTAGTTTCTGCGTGCTCACCGCCACTTCTGCACCCAGGCCGAACTGGCCGCCGTCGGTGAAGCGGGTGGAGGCGTTGACGTACACCGCTGAGGAGTCCACTTCGTTGATGAAACGGTTGGCGTTGCTCAGGGTGCGGGTCAGGATAGCATCGGAGTGCTGGGTGCCGTGTTGGCGGATGTGTGCAATCGCACTGTCCATATCCGGAACCACCACTACGTTAAGATCCAGCGACAGATACTCGTTATCAAGCTCTTCAGCCTTTAACGGCAACAGCTTCGCCGGGCCTTTCAGCTCACGCATCACGGTGTCGTCGCCGTGCAGCGTAATGCCGCTATCGGCCATTTGCTGGCTCAGCGCTGGCAGGAACTTATCGGCAATGGACTGATTCACCAGCAGCGTTTCGACGCTATTACAGGCGCTCGGACGCTGGGCTTTCGCATTGACGATAACCTTCAACGCCGCGTCAATCTCTGCGGAGTCATCGATATAGATATGGCAAACGCCGATACCGCCGGTAATCACCGGAATCGTCGACTGCTCACGACACAGCTTATGCAGGCCAGCGCCGCCGCGAGGGATCAGCATATCGATATACTTATCCATACGCAGCATCTCGCTCACCAGCGCACGATCCGGGTTGTCGATGGCCTGAACGGCGGCTTCTGGCAGGCCGCACTCTTTCAGGGCGCGTTGAATCACGCCGACGGTGGCGGCGTTGGTGCGATAAGTCTCTTTCCCACCACGCAGAATGGCGGCGTTGCCGGTTTTCAGGCACAGCGCGGCGACGTCAACGGTGACGTTCGGGCGAGCTTCGTAAATCACACCGATTACGCCCAGCGGGACGCGGCGACGTTCGATGCGCAGGCCGCTATCGAGCAGCCCACCGTCAATCACCTGCCCTACCGGATCGGCCAGCATGCATACCTGGCGGACGTCGTTCGCAATCGACGTCAGGCGGGCTGGCGTCAGCGCCAGACGATCGAGCATCGCTTCGCTCAGGCCGTTTTCGCGTGCCTGGGCTAAATCTTCAGCGTTAGCCACAAGAATCTCTTCGCTTTGAGATTCCAGATGATCGGCAATGGTTTCCAGAACCCGGTTTTTCTCGCGGCAGGATAACTGCGCCAGTTTATAGGAGGCCTGCCTGGCGGCAATGCCCATTTGTTCCAGCATGTTTAACTCCTTAGCGGGTGATCATGTCGTCGCGATGCACAGCAACCGGGCCGTACTCGTAGCCAAGAATGGCGTCAATTTCCTGCGAGTGGTGCCCGGCGATAAGGCGCAGCGCATCGCTGTTGTAACGGCTTACACCGTGGGCGATGTCGCGGCCTGCAAGGCTACGGATGCGGATCACTTCACCACGAGAGAAGTTGCCTGTCACGTTTTTAATGCCTTTTGGAAGTAATGAACTCCCGCGTTCCAGAATCGCCGAAGTGGCGCCTTCATCCACTATCAGTTCACCGGCCGGCGGTGCGCCAAAGATCCAGCGTTTGCGGTTTTCCAGCGGGGTATCTTGCGCGTGAAAACGGGTGCCGACGGAGACATTCGCCATCACGTCGCCAATCACGCCCGGCAGACTACCGGCGGCAATAATGGTGTCAATACCGGCGCGGCAGGCGACGTCAGCGGCCTGCAGCTTGGTGCCCATGCCGCCTGTGCCCAGGCCAGATACGCTGTCACCGGCGACGGCACGCAGCTCGTCATCAATGCCATAGACATCTTTAATCAGCTCGGCGTCCGGGTTGCTGCGCGGGTCGGCGGTAAACAGCCCTTGCTGATCGGTGAGCAGCAGCAGCTTATCGGCACCGGCCAGAATCGCCGCCAGCGCGGAGAGGTTGTCGTTATCGCCAACCTTAATCTCTGCGGTCGCCACCGCATCGTTTTCGTTAATTACCGGAACAATGTTGTTATCAAGCAGCGCACGCATGGTGTCACGGGCGTTGAGGAAGCGCTCACGGTCTTCCATATCGGCGCGGGTCAGCAGCATCTGACCGACGTGGATACCATAGATAGAAAACAACTGTTCCCAGAGCTGAATTAAGCGGCTCTGACCAACGGCAGCCAGCAGCTGCTTGGAAGCAATAGTCGCGGGCAGTTCAGGGTAACCCAGATGCTCACGCCCGGCGGCAATTGCTCCTGACGTTACGATGACAATTCGATGCCCAGCTGCGTGGAGCTGAGCGCACTGGCGAACCAGTTCGACAATATGCGCGCGATTCAGGCGGCGCGATCCGCCCGTTAAAACACTGGTGCCCAGTTTGACCACCAGCGTCTGACTATCACTCATGATTCTCTGCCGTTAAAAATAAGAAATATCAATACCAGACCAACGTTGTAGCAGGTGTCAGGCCGCTTGCCAACAGGCAGCGCAGAAAGCGAGGGGTTTTGTTGCGCGGGATCAGGCAGCCTAGTGGAGAATATTGACATTTTTATGACAGAAAAACTTAAACATACTTTTTTATATTTAATCTGACATTGTCATAAATTTTTAACACGGGAAGGATAAAAACGTTCCTGTTTTTTCACAGTGGTCTTTCACAGCAAATTTTAAAGCTAAAAAATCGGGATTGAGAAATGCAAAAAACAACTCTGGCATTAACGATGATGGGTATTATTGCTTCTTCTTCAGCTATGGCAGCAGAAGTTTATAACAAGGATAGTAATAAACTGGATGTTTACGGCAAAGTAAGAGCAATGCACTACATGAGCGATGATTCCAGCTCCGATGGCGATAAAACATACGTTCGTTTCGGCATTAAAGGCGAAACCAAAATTAACGACCAGCTGACCGGTTATGGTCGCTGGGAATCTGAGTTTGCCGGCAATAAAGAAGAAAGCAGCACCACCTCTTCACAGAAAACTCGTCTGGCATTTGCTGGTCTGAAATTAAAAGACTTCGGTTCTTTTGACTACGGTCGTAACCTGGGCGCGCTGTACGACGTTGAAGCCTGGACCGATATGTTCCCGGAATTCGGCGGTGACTCTACTGGCAAAACCGATAACTTTATGACCAAACGCTCCAGCGGCCTGGCGACCTATCGCAACACCGACTTCTTTGGCATGGTCGATGGTCTGGATTTAACCCTGCAATATCAGGGTAAAAATGACCGCGCCTACGATACCGCTAACGGCGACGGCTTCGGTACCTCTGTTGCCTATGACTTCGGCGGCAGCGATTTCGCTATCAGCGCAGCGTACACCAACTCTGACCGTACCAACGTTCAGCAGCTAAAATCTCTGGCTAACGGCGGTAAAAACGCAGAGTCATGGGGCACTGGCCTGAAATACGATGCCAACAACATTTACCTGGCGATGGTTTATACCGAAACCCGCAATATGACCCCAATTAAAGGGAAGGCAGATATCGATCAGGGCTTCGCCAATAAAGCACAGAACTTCGAAGCGGTAGCACAATACCAGTTCGATTTCGGTCTGCGTCCATCCCTGGGCTACGTGCAGATGAAAGGTAAAGACCTGGGCAATGGTATCGGCGATCAGGACCTGATGAAATATGTTGACGTAGGCGCGACCTACTATTTCAACAAAAACATGTCCACCTTTGTTGATTATAAAATCAACCTGGTTGATGAAACTGCGATCACTAAACGCCTGGCGATTATGACGGATAACGTCGTAGCCGTTGGTATGACCTACCAGTTCTAAGGTTGAAAATAATAACGCCAGACAGCTGGCGTTATTTGCTTCTTAATATAAAAGGCCAGCAAACTTTGCTGGCCTTTTATATTTGACGTTGCAAGATGGCGGCTTTGCTTTATCCGGCCTACAGAATGAACCGTAGGCCTGATAAGCGTAGCGCCATCAAGCATGCACTACGCGGTACGCTTCACCGCTTCATTGGCAAACCCATCGGCGGGTTCCAGTGCCAGATCCAGCGTCGCCAGCAGATCTTTTGCCCGCTCATGGAAGCCGCGCAGCGTTTGCTGCAGACGTTCAACGACCTCAGGGTCCTTGATCGCGACGGCCTGCCAGTGCCCCTCTTTATCGAACAAGCCGAACTGGTAGCTGTAGGTGAAGCGGCGTTCTTCTGCTTCCATCTCCATCCACCAGCCCCAGAACTCACGCTTCTCCGGCGCAGGTTTTACGTTTACACATACCGCCAGACAGTCGAAAAAAAAGCGGTTATCTTCGCACTGTTCTTCGCGGATATAGGGGCCAAGCGCAGTGAATTTCTTGATCAATCTACTCTTTGGGTGTCCACTCGGTAACGTCATTGCGATCTCCTTTAGTGATGCAACTGTTTTACCAAATCAATAGAATTTAGCAATATATTAACAAAATCTATTATTGATCCACCCGGCAATTTCTTTCAGAGCACGATCGAAATTACGGTACACCGGGTTAAACGGGATCGGCATCAGTTTGCCCTGCGCAGATGACGAAACAATTAACCGCGACTCCTCTTCCGGGCTGAACGGATCGTTATCCCAGTAGCCCGACAGCATCGGCGTTGGGCAGCGTCGGCCCAGCAGACCTTGAGTCTTCAACGAGTAGCGATTCAGTTCGACGCGCAGTGCTTCATCGGAGGCATCGTGCATGCCCAGGCGCGAAGCCAGCACGTCGAGATACATCTCCGGCACACGCCCCTGATGCAGCGGGTCGTTGAGCAGGCCGTGTACCACCGGGCCAAGACAGGCAACGGCTTTCAGCCGCGGCGCTTCCAGATAGGCCAGGCGCACGGCAATGTTCGCGCCGAAGCGGAAGCCAAACGCCGCCACGCGGGTATGGTCAACCCACGGAATATCCGGCAGCGCACGCAGCGCGTGCTGGTGCAGCATACTGGAGTCCTGAGTCAGCTTCCATTTAGAGGAGAAGCCAATCGACGGCATGTCCAGCGTCAGCATCGCAATGCCGAGCGGCGCGAAGTAGTGCTCATAAAGGCTGTAGTAATCGGTTTGCAGGCCATCCAGCCCGCCGCACATCAACACCGTTGGGAACGGGCCATTGCCTTTCGGCATATGCAGGAAGCCGGTGACCGGCGAACCGCCGGGAATGGCAAACTCGAGTTCACGAATTTCACCCGGCAGGCGCTGAGCCGCTTCTTCATAGGCACGGTTTGCCAGCGCCTGCGCCTGTTCGGCGAGATCGTCACCTTTCAGGTGCGGGTACGCGGCAATGCTATAAAGGTTTGAGGCGTGCAGCCAGTGGCGGCCGCTGAGGGCTTCGTCTTGCTCCTGGGTCGCTTTCTGCTGCCAGAGCATGGCCTGAGAAGACCATTCATAAATCCAGTTACCGCCGCGATAGCCCACCACGGTGTCATACAGTTCATCGTCGGTACGTTCGGCCTTGCTCATCACAATGCGCGCCTGCACATCGAGAATTTCCTGCGGGGTAACACCGCGCCAGATCCACATCAGGCGGTTAATCATGCGGTACCAGTGCGGTACGTTATTGCCGCTGAGCGCCGATTGCATATGGGAGGTACTACCATTGTTGAACCGGCGTACCAGCGTTGACGTTTCAGGGTGTTTAAAGCGCGGCTTGAATAGCGTTTCGCTGAGATTAGCTTCTGGCATCACAAAACCTCCATAGATACTTTCCTGGATGTATTGTAACGCGTAGGACGTTAAATAAAACAACGCCCGGCATAACCGGGCGTTGGAAGCGCATTAATTGACAGAATTAACGGCCAGAGATAGGCGGTACGAACACCACACCCATATCCCAAGGCTGTTCAATCCAGGTATCCTGCGGGATATCAATAACATAATCGTCAACCAGCGGACGACCAGCTGGTTTAGCGAAGATGGTGACGAAATGAGCTTTTGGGTACATTTCGCGAATCGCTACCGCGGTACCGCCGGTGTCTACCAGGTCGTCAATAACGATAAAGCCTTCGCCATCGCCTTCAGCGCGTTTCAGAACGGTCAGTTCGCGCTGGTTGTCGTGGTCATAGCTGGAGATGCATACGGTGTCGACGTGACGAATGCCCAGTTCACGTGCCAGCAGTGCGCCCGGTACCAGACCGCCGCGGCTAACGGCGATAATGCCTTTCCACTGTTCAGAAGGCATCAGGCGTGCGGCCAGTTTGCGTGCGTGAATCTGCAACATGTCCCAGGTGACGACGTATTTTTCGCTCATGTGAAGTTGTCCCAGCCTATGTTATACGGCTTAAAAAATGTTCAAGGGGGAAATGGGTTGCGCGAGATTATAGAGATCTGACGCACTAAAAACCAGTGTTAAGCGGAATCCGGCGCGCTTTTTACGTGGTTTGTTCTACCGGAAGAGGCAGAAAGTGGTATTCTCAACCCCATCGCGCAAGCCAGTCTTGTGGTATGTGTATGTGCTAACCCTTTACCTGCAAGCGACTTTTGCAGAACGCCGTAAGGAGACTCACCGTGTCTGAACTGTCTCAATTATCCCCGCAGCCGCTGTGGGATATTTTTGCCAAAATCTGTTCTATTCCGCACCCTTCTCATCATGAAGAGCAGCTCGCCGCGCATATCGTTGGCTGGGCGAAAGAAAAAGGTCTTCACGCAGAGCGCGACCAGGTTGGCAACATTCTGATTCGCAAAGCCGCGACCCCGGGTATGGAAAACCGTAAACCGGTTGTACTGCAGGCCCACCTCGATATGGTGCCGCAGAAAAACAATGATACCGTTCATGACTTCGCCAAAGACCCTATTCAGCCGTACATCGACGGTGAGTGGGTAAAAGCACGTGGCACCACGCTGGGTGCCGATAACGGTATCGGTATGGCTTCCGCGCTGGCGGTACTGTCCGACGAGTCCGTTGAGCACGGTCCGCTGGAAGTACTGCTGACCATGACCGAAGAGACTGGCATGGACGGCGCGTTCGGTCTGCAACCAAACTGGCTGCAGGGCGACATTCTGATCAACACCGACTCTGAAGAAGAGGGTGAAATCTACATGGGTTGTGCCGGTGGTATCGACTTCACCAGCAACCTGCCGCTGACTCGCGAAGCGATTCCTGCGGGCTTCCAGGGCTTCAAGCTGACGCTGAAAGGCCTGAAAGGCGGCCACTCCGGCGGTGATATTCACCTCGGTCTTGGCAATGCCAACAAACTGCTGGCCCGTTTCCTGGTCGCTCACGCGAACGAGCTGGATCTGCGTCTGGTCGACTTCACCGGCGGTACCCTGCGTAACGCCATTCCACGTGAAGCCTCTGCTGCGCTGGCAATCCCAGCGGATAAAGCTGATGAGCTGAAAGGCCTGGTTGATACCTACCTGCACATTCTGCAAAACGAACTGTCGGCGAAAGAGAAAAACCTGACGCTGGTTCTGGAAACCCAGACCGTTGACGGTAAAGCGCTGACCGACGCTTCTCGCGATGCGTTCATTCAGCTGCTGAACGCGACTCCGAACGGCGTGATTCGTAACTCCGACGTGGCGAAAGGCGTGGTTGAAACCTCTCTGAACGTTGGCGTGGTATCCATGACTGAAGATACCGCCACCATTCACTGCCTGATTCGTTCCCTGCTCGACAGCGGTAAAGATTACGTGGTGAGCATGCTGGAATCTCTGGGCGCGCTGGCCGGTGCTAAAACCCAGCCGAAAGGCGGCTACCCAGGCTGGCAGCCAGACGCTAACTCTCCGGTGATGCACCTGGTGCGTGAAACCTATCAGCGTCTGTTCAACAAGGTTCCGAACATTCAGATCATCCACGCAGGTCTGGAATGTGGTCTGTTCAAGAAACCTTATCCAGACATGGATATGGTCTCCATTGGGCCAACCATCACCGGACCACACTCTCCGGATGAGCAGGTTCATATCGAAAGCGTTGGCCAGTACTGGCAGCTGCTGACGGAACTGCTGAAAGCGATTCCGGCGAAGTAAGTTTTGAGCCGTTCCCGGCGGCGCTTCGCCTGGCCGGGCTACGAATAATGTAGCCCGGCCGAGTGCAACGACGCCGGGAATATCACCACCCTACCTGATTTTTTCCATCCGATAGTTCACAAACGTCTCCCCGCGCGCTTCCACCGCTTGTTCTGCTACCACCACAAATCCCAGCCGTTCAAAACACGCTCTGGCCGTGATACTTGCTTCTACCGTTAACGTTCCCGTCGGGAGCCTGGCGAACAGCGCTTTCAGCAATGCGCTGGCGATCCCCTGTCGTGAATACGATGGGTCGACAAACAGCAGGTCAATATAAAGCTCAACGGCGGTAACAAAACCCACCGGCACGTCATCAACCGTCGCCACCAGAACCAGAGAGTCGGCCATTTTTTGCCGCCAGCGGGCTTCATCTACCTGCGCCCAGGCGTTTACCTGGGCGGGCGAGTAGTGCTGGCTGGCGGTTTCTCTTACCGCACGCTGAAAAATCTGGCACAGCGTGGAAAAATCACCGTCACGGTACTCACGAATAAGCATGGTTAAATCCCTAAAAGAAGCTGCCTTTCCAGCTGCGGGTCGAGCAGCGTAACGTGCAGGCCAACCAGGCGCACCCCGCGCCCGGCGCGGCGTTCCTGCCAGGACTGATAGGCCGTGGCGAGCAGATCGTCTTTGGTCAGCTTCGGCCAGACATGCTCCTGGGTGGTTTGCTGGAAATCATTAAATTTGAGTTTTATCCCTTGCCGGGCGATGCGCAGATCCGGCCGGACTTTCGCCAGCCGCCGTTCCAGTTCGGGATAAAGACGTTCGACAATCGCTTCGCAGTCGGCCCATTCATGAATGTCCTCTTCCAGCGTTCGCTCCACGCCGATCGACTTTCTCTGGCGATCGTTATGGATCTCACGTTCGTCGATCCCATGACTACGTTCCCAGAGGATCCGCCCGAATTTACCAAAACGCTTGAGCAGCATGGCAAGGTCACTGTTTTGTACGTCTTCGCAGGTACGCAACCCCATGCTTTCAAGCTTCGCGGCCGACACCTTACCCACGCCGGGGATTTTGCCAAGCGGCAGGGTTTTGAGAAAACCGGGAACCTCGTCGGGCGTCAGCACAAACTGGCCGTTGGGTTTGTTGAGGTCAGAGGCGATTTTGGCGAGAAACTTCACCGGCGCCACCCCCGCTGATGCGGTCAGCGAGAGTTCGTTAAAGATAGTCTGGCGGATCTCCTGGGCCATCAGCGTAGCCGACCCGTGACAGTGGGGGCTCGCGCTTACATCCAGATAGGCTTCATCCAGCGAGAGCGGCTCGATAAGCGAGGTATAGCGGGAGAAGATCTCCCGGATATGGTTGGACGCTTCACGATAGGCCTCAAAACGCCCCGGCAGCAGCGTAAGATGCGGGCAGAGCTTCAGTGCCATCCCGGTCGGCATAGCGCTACGCACGCCAAATTTGCGCGCCGGATAGTTCGCCGTGCTTATCACGCCACGCTGTACCCGACTGCCGCCAATGGCGATAGGGATATCGCGCAGCGCCGGATTGTCGCGCATTTCCACCGCCGCGAAGAAGCAGTCCATATCAATATGGATTATTTTGCGCATCGTTAGCCCTCACTTACCACTGGATAAGTATACAGCATAACATTGGCAAATGAGAAGAATACAAATCGCCCGGCAAAGCCGGGCGAAAAGAGAAACTACAGGATACGGTTCTGCTGGCGCTGCGCCTCCTGGGCGATACGCTTTTTACGCGCATCGCAGGGTTCAGGGCAGTTACACACTTTCTCCATCCCTAACGAAGAAATCCCGCCACAGCTGCCCTGCAGGCTTTTTCGCTTCACGATATAGCCCAGCGACATGCCAAAAATCACCAGTACAAAAATACCGAAGGTCGCCAGAAAGACCGTTAACATCATCAGCCTCCAAAGTCATCGAGCATGATGTTTTCATCCTCAACGCCCAGATCTTTAAGCATTTTGATAACTGCGGCGTTCATCATCGGCGGCCCACACATGTAGAATTCGCAGTCTTCCGGTGCTGGGTGGTCACGCAGGTAATTTTCATACAGGACGTTATGAATAAAGCCAGTATAGCCCGTCCAGTTATCTTCCGGCAGCGCATCGGAAAGCGCGATATGGAAGGTGAAGTTCGGATTCTCCTGCGCCAGCTTTTCAAATTCTTCCTGGTAGAACATTTCACGTAGCGAACGAGCGCCGTACCAGAAGCTGATTTTACGCTGGCTATGCAGGCGCTTAAGCTGGTCAAAAATGTGGGAACGCATTGGTGCCATCCCGGCGCCACCGCCGATAAACACCATTTCCGCTTCGGTCTCTTTGGCAAAGAACTCGCCAAACGGCCCGGAGATCGTCACCTTATCGCCCGCCTTGAGCGACCAGATATAGGAGGACATAATTCCCGGCGGCACGTCAGGCGCGGATGGCGGCGGCGTAGCGATACGTACGTTGAGCATAATCATGCCCTTCTCGTCCGGGTAGTTTGCCATTGAGTAAGCGCGCAAAGTTGGCTCTTTGACGTCGGAGACGTAGCGGAACAGATTAAACTTATCCCAGTCGCCGCGGTATTCATCCGGCACGTCAAAGTCGGCGTAGGCCACTTTATGCGGCGGGCACTCAATCTGAATATAGCCCCCGGCGCGGAACGGCACGCTTTCTCCTGCCGGAATGGCAAGCTTCAGCTCTTTAATAAACGTGGCTTTGTTATCGTTAGAGATAACCTCGCATTCCCACTTCTTCACGCCGAACACTTCGTCCGGCAGTTCGATTTTCATATCCTGACGCACGGCAACCTGACAGGCCAGACGGCAGCCCTCTTTGGCTTCGCGCTTGGTAATATGCGAAAGCTCGGTCGGCAGAATATCGCCGCCGCCCTCTTTCACCTTCACCCGGCACTGGCCACAGGAACCACCGCCACCGCAGGCAGATGAGATAAAGATGCCGTTGCTGGAGAGCGTATTCAGCAGCTTGTCACCGGCCGGCGTTTTGATCTGTTTGTCCGCTTCATTATTGATTTCAATAACCACGTCACCGGCATTCACCAGTTTCGATTTGGCGAACAGAATCAGCACCGACAGCACCAGCACAATCAGCGTAAACATCACTACGCCAAGTAATATTTCCATGATTAACGGCCCTTATAGCTGCACACCGGAGAACGACATAAAACCTAATGCCATCAATCCGGTGGTGATAAAGGTGATCCCTAAGCCGCGCAGTCCCGCGGGCACGTTTGAATACTTCATTTTCTCGCGAATACCGGCCATGGCGACAATCGCTAACATCCAGCCAATACCAGAACCAAAGCCGTAAACGATGGACTCGCCGAAGTTATAGTCGCGCTGAACCATGAACGATACGCCACCGAAAATCGCACAGTTCACCGCGATAAGCGGCAGGAAGATACCGAGCGCGGTATACAACGACGGGAAGTATTTATCGAGGATCATCTCGAGGATCTGCACCAGCGCCGCAATCACCCCGATAAAGGTGATGAAGTTCAGGAAGCTGAGATCCACGCCGTCCACCAGCGCGCCGTCGCGCAGCACCAGGTTATAGACCAGGTTGTTAATTGGCACGGCAAGGCCGAGCACAACCGTCACCGCCACACCCAGGCCGAAGGCGGTGGAGACTTTCTTCGACACCGCGAGGAAAGTACACATCCCCAGGAAGAAGGCCAGCGCCATGTTTTCAACAAACACCGCGCGGACAAACAGGCTAATGTAATGAGCCATAATCGGTTACTCCTTTTCCTGCTGTTCTGGCTTCCAACTACGCAGCGCCCAGATCAGCAAACCGATAATGAAAAACGCGCTCGGCGCGAGCAGGAACAGACCGTTAGGCTGGTACCAGCCACCGTTCTGCACCGTTTCCAGCACCGTGATACCAAACAGCTTGCCGCTGCCGATAAGCTCACGCAGGAAGCCGACAATCAGCAGAATAGCGCCGTAGCCCAGACCGTTGCCGATACCGTCCATAAAGCTCGCCAATGGCGGAGACTTCATGGCGTAAGCTTCAGCACGCCCCATCACGATACAGTTCGTGATGATAAGGCCGACGAACACCGAGAGCTGTTTGGAGGTCTCGAACGCAAACGCGCGCAGTAGCTGATCGACGACGATAACCAGCGAGGCGATAATCGCCATCTGTACGATAATACGCACGCTATTCGGAATGTGATGGCGAATCATCGAGATAAACATGCTTGAGAACGCCGTGACCAACGTCACCGCGATGGTCATCACAAAGGCCGTCTCCAGCTTAGTGGTGACCGCCAGCGCTGAACAGACGCCAAGCACCTGCAGCGCAATTGGGTTATTGGCGATAAGCGGGCCAACGAGTACCCGCTTCATCTCTTTCATATCACCCTGCTCAGCCATGGTTCAGCCCTCCTTCACGCACCTGTTTCAGGAACGGGCCAAAGCCCATTTCACCCATCCAGAAATCAAAGCTGTGCTGCACCCCGTTAGCAGTAAGCGTTGCGCCGGACAGGCCGTCAACGGCATAGAGGTCACCCTGCGGTGCTGCGCCTTTCACCACGCGCAGCGCCGGTTTGCCGCTATCGTCCACCACCCGTTTACCCACAAACTGCGCACGCCAGTTTGGATTTTCAATTTCACCGCCGAGGCCTGGGGTTTCCCCCTGGTCGTAGTAGGTAATGCCGCGGATGGTACGCCCGTCAGTATCCAGCGCGACAAAGGCGTACATCATCGACCACAGGCCGTTGCCGTACACCGGCAGGACTATCTCCTGCAACTTCTGCTGCTCATCTTTAATCAGGTAGATTTCCACGACGTTGCTGCGACGGCGAATTCCCGCCGGGTCTTCGCCAGAGGCCAGCGCGACGCTTTGCGCGGGGTCTTTCAGCGCCTGGCTTTGGTTAAACTTCGCCGGGTCTTTGTCGAGAATTTCGCCGCTTTTTAAATCCACCAGACGCGGTACAACGCGGGCCGCGTAAATCTCGGCGACCTCATCGGCGGACATTTTGTCGTGCATCAGCCCGGCAACCGCCAGGATATTGCGCTGCTTATCCAGCGCGCGCTGCTCCTGCTGAAGAGGCTTAAGCCCAACGGCGGAGCCCGCCACCACGATGGAGCAGACCAGGCAAAGCACCAGCACCACCAGCAGCGTTTTGCCGATGCTATCGTTACTTTTGTTTTCAGCCACGCGACTTCCTCCGCTTAATATTGGCCTGCACCACCAGGTAATCAAACAGCGGCGCAAAGAGGTTGGCGAACAGGATCGCCAGCATCATCCCTTCCGGATAAGCTGGGTTAACCACGCGGATTAACACACACATCACGCCAATCAGCGCGCCGTAGCACCATTTGCCTTTATCGGTAAACGAGGCGGAAACCGGGTCGGTTGCCATAAACATCATGCCGAAGGCAAAACCGCCCAGCACCAGATGCCAGTACCACGGCATGGCGAACATTGGGTTGGTGTCGGAGCCAATCAGGTTAAACAGCGTGGCGCAGGCCATCATGCCGAGCATGACCCCGGCGACGATACGCCAGGAGGCGACGCGACCAAAGATAATCAGCGCTCCGCCGAGCAGAATCATCAGCGTTGAGACTTCGCCAATAGAACCCGGGATATTGCCGATGAAGGCATCCATCCAGCTCACCGGCTGACCGGTAACGACGTTAACCAGCGACTCACCGCCGTGGCTCGCCCACTGGGAGAGCGGCGTGGCGCCGGAGAAACCGTCGGCCGCCGTCCAGACTAAATCACCGGAGATTTGCGCCGGATAGGCAAAGAACAGGAAGGCGCGGCCGGCCAGCGCCGGGTTAAGGAAGTTGCGCCCGGTACCGCCGAATATCTCTTTGGCGATGACGACACCAAACGAGATCCCCAGCGCCGCCTGCCACAGCGGCATGGTTGGCGGAACAATCAACGCGAACAGAATCGAGGTGACGAAGAAGCCTTCATTGACCTCGTGCTTACGCACGATGGCAAACAACACCTCCCAGAAGCCGCCCACCAGAAAGACGACGGCGTAGATAGGTACGAAGAACACCGCGCCGAGCATCATCATGCTGAGCCAGCCTGCGTCCGGGGCGAAGCTCACGCCCAGTGCCTGCGCCACGCTGTAGTGCCAGTTGCTGGCGATCACCTGCTGGAGTTGTTCCGCACCGTAGAGCTTGTGCAGCGCCGGAATGGTCTGCAGACCGACGTTGTACATCCCCCAGAACATCGCCGGGAATACCGCGAACCAGACGAGGATCATCATACGTTTCAGGTCGATAGCATCACGAACGTGCGCCGCGCCCTTCGTCACATGACCGGGCGTGTAGAGCAGCGTTGCCGTTGCTTCATACAGCGGGTAGTACTTTTCCAGCTTGCCGCCCTGCGTGAAGTGCGGCTCAACTTTTTCTAATAGCTGTTTTAAGCCCATCACTTAGCCTTCCTGCTCAATTTGCGTTAATACGCGGCGTAATACCGGCCCGTATTCGTATTTTCCTGGGCAAACGTAGGTGCACAGCGCCAGGTCTTCTTCATCAAGCTCCAGACAGCCGAGCGCCTGTGCGCTGTCGGTATCGCCCGCCAGCAGGTCACGCAGCAGGACGGTTGGCAGGATATCCAGCGGCATGACCCGCTCGTAGCTGCCGATCGGGACCATTGCGCGTTCGCCGCCGTGCGTATCGGTGGAGAGGTTGAACAGCTTTTTCTTGAGGAAGTGGCCCAGCGTGGTGCGGGTGATAGAGAACTTATCCCGCCCCGGCGCAACCCAGCCCAGCAGCTCTTTGTCACGCCCTTCTTTCAGTACGCTGACCTGCAGGTGGAAACGCCCCAGGAAGGCGTGCGGCCCAACGGCCTGCGTGCCGTTCAGCACGGAGCCGGAGAGAACGCGGTTTTCGCCGTCGTGGAGTTCCCCAGCCAGCATGGCGTCAAGATCCGCGCCGATACAGGTGCGCAGCAGACGTGGCTGTTTCACCTGCGGGCCGCCGAGCGCAATAATGCGTTCAGTCCAAAGCACACCGTCGAGGAACAGCTTGCCGTAAGCGATAACATCCTGGTAATTCAGGTGCCACACCTGCTTGCTCAGGCCCACTGGCTCAAGGAAGTGAATGTGAGTACCCACTAGCCCCGCTGGATGCGGGCCGGAGAACTGGTTAAAGGTCACTTGCCCCTGTGGATGCCCGCCCAGCTTGCCGCCGCTGCCCTGGCAGACGTGAACTTTGCCGTCGGTCAGGCGCGTCAGGACGGTCAGCCCGGCGTTAAAGGCATCGCGCTGGGCGAGAATAATCGGCTGCGGGTCGGCTGCCAGCGGATTGGTGTCCATGGCGGTAACAAAAATAGCCGCAGGCTCGGTGCCCGGCGCAGGCGTCTTGCTAAAAGGACGGGTGCGCATCGCGGTCCACAGGCCGGATTCAATCAGCTGTGCGGCAACCGCTTCACGCGGCAGCGTCGCCAGCTCATCGAGCGCGTAGGCGTTAAACGTCACGGCATCATCGCCGTCGATATCAATTACCACCGATTGCAGCACCCGACGCTCACCGCGATGGATGGCGCTGACGATACCGCTGGCCGGGGCGGTAAAACGCACGCCGGGGATCTTTTTATCTTCGAAAAGCAGTTGCCCTTTGGCGACTCTGTCGCCCTCCTGGACCGCCATCGACGGGCGAAGCCCAATATATTCTTCACCTTTCACCGCAACACGCGTGACCGTCACATCATCAATGCGTTGCCCGTCGGGCAGGCCAGCTATAGGCAGATCGAGGCCTTTGGTTATTTTAATCATACTGTTCGCAGGTATCCGTTAACGACGACGTCAGATCGAGGCTGAAGCCAGCGTTTTGGTTAACGAAACAAAAGAAAGGAGTAAAACCCGAAACCCAATGACCATCCGTGATTGGGCATATGTGAGATTGAAGCATCCTTTCTTACGCTGTTCTGAGAGTTAAATACATTCACCATTCAAATGAGATCCTAACCATTCAATTCCATCTCAAATGATTCAGTAACGAAAGTTTACCATTTTCTCTTTCACTGATGCAGCAGTTCCGCTTTTGAAGCCGCTAAATTGCGAGCCGATACGCAAAGTGAGCGCGATTCAGACAAAGATAGCTAGTGAATCATCGGCTTATCCTACACTCTTTGTAGCTGATGTCGTCAGGCAGAGAAACAGCACAACGCACCGGGTTCAGGCGGGATTGCATTACGAAATGGTAAACGCCCGCCGCCCCTCTTGCGAAAAAATGCGGTGGTGCTAAGGTGAGCGCACAAAAAACAGATTTGTCTGCTTTTTTCTCCTGATTGCCTTCCTGGCATGTTGTTATCTTTTATCAAGGAACAAGTAGTATGCGCAAAATCGCATTTTTTATTGCGATGCTTTTGATGCCGTGCGTTTCGTTTGCTGGGTTATTAAGCAGCAATACGCCAACGACGCCTGTCAGCAAAGAATATAAGCAGCAAATGATGGGCTCCCCGGTCTATATCCAGATTTTCAAAGAGGAGCGCACGCTCGATCTCTTCGTCAAGATGGGTGAAACCTACCAACTCCTCGATAGCTATAAGATCTGCAACTACTCAGGCGGCCTGGGGCCGAAGCAGCGTCAGGGCGATTTCAAAAGTCCGGAAGGCTTTTACTCGGTGCAACGTAGCCAGCTGAAGCCGGATAGCCGTTTCTACAAAGCGATTAATATTGGTTTCCCGAACGCCTATGACCGCGCTCACGGTTATGAAGGGAAATATCTGATGATTCACGGTGCCTGTGTCTCAATTGGCTGCTACGCCATGACCGATTCCGGTATTGATGAGATCTTCCAGTTCGTGACCGCCGCGTTAGTCTTCGGTCAGTCGAGCGTTGAAGTCAGCATCTATCCGTTCCGCATGACAGATGCCAACATGCAGCGCCACAAATATTCGTACTTCAACGACTTCTGGCAGCAGCTTAAGCCGGGCTATGACTACTTCCAGCAGACGCATAAGCCGCCGATGGTGTCCGTGGTTGATGGGCGTTATGTCGTGAGCAAGCCGCTGAGCCACGAAGTGGTCCAGCCGCAGCTGGCGTCAAACTATACGCTCCCCGAGACAAAATAAGCGCCATTCACCTGGCATCACCTTGTGCCAGGTTTCATTCCCCGTCAGCGGTTGGGTTGCTATCACGGTAACCACATCGTTGGCGGTGGTCTCCTGCTGAAAATCGATTTCCACGTCCCTATCCAGAAGCTTCGCCACGCCAAACGGCGCACGGCGGGTGATCCAGTACAGGTTGGTTGAGCAGAACGCCATCACGTAGCGACCATCCGACAGCAGCATGTTAAACACACCCTTCTCACGCAGCTCATCCGCTAGCGAAGCAATGTATTTAAAGACCGCCTGCATGTTGCCCGGCGTGCGCGGATAGCGCTCGGTGAGCTTATGCAGCAACCAGCAGAAGGCTTTTTCGCTGTCGGTTTCACCGACCGGGCGGAACTGCCCCGTTTCCAGCGATTTATAGCCGGTGAGCTGCCCGTTATGGGCGTAGGTCCAGTTGCGTCCCCAGAGTTCGCGGGTAAACGGGTGGGTATTTTCCAGCGCCACCATTCCGCGATTCGCCTGGCGAATATGCGCAATGACGGAGCAGGACTTAATAGGATAGTCCTGCACCAGTTTGGCGATGGGAGATTGGTAGCTGGGCTGCGGATCTTTGAACGTGCGACAGCCTTTGCCTTCGTAGAAGGTAATTCCCCAGCCGTCTTTATGCGGCCCGGTGCCCCCACCGCGCTGGACTAGCCCGGTAAAACTAAAGCAAATATCGGTTGGCACATTGGCGCTCATCCCGAGCAGTTCGCACATATCACACCCCCACAGCTATCGGGGCCGGAGCCCCGAAAATCTTAAGCTTTAACCATCTCTTTTTCGATCAGCATGATCAGGATGTGAATCACTTTAATGTGAATTTCCTGAACACGGTCGGCGTAGCCAAAGTGCGGTACGCGGATTTCGATGTCCGCAGAGCCAGCCATTTTGCCGCCGTCTTTGCCGGTCAGCGTGATCACTTTCATCCCCTGCGCACGCGCCGCTTCAATAGCTTTAATCACGTTTGCAGAGTTGCCAGAAGTGGAGATCCCCAGCAGCACATCGCCCGCACGACCGACGGATTCAACGTAGCGAGAGAACACATATTCATAACCGAAATCATTACTCACGCAGGAAAGGTGGCTGACGTCGGAAATCGCAATCGCCGGGTAGCCCGGACGGTTTTCACGGTAGCGGCCGGTTAACTCTTCCGCGAAGTGCATCGCATCGCAATGAGAACCACCGTTACCGCAGGAGAGCACTTTGCCACCGGCTTTGAAGCTGTCTGCCAGCAGGACTGCTGCGCGCTGAATGGCGTGGATGTTGGCTTCATCTTTAAGGAAGTTTGCCAGCGTATCGGCCGCTTCATTCAGTTCGTTACGAATAAGATCCTGGTACATGAGGATAATCCTTCAGCATTAATAAAATTGTCATCGCTAGTGTACCGGATAGCGCCAGTGCAGAGAAGCAAGCACGAATCTATTCACCCGATGTTTGGATTTTTAGTGCGCTAAAAAGCAGCAACAATGTGAGCGAGGTTGTAATTATTTTGTAAATACATTGCTAAATAAAAACGCTTCAACTACAACCATAACATCACAAGTGGTCAGACCTCCTACAAGACAGGGGCATTTCTCTATGATGATTTTGAGTATTGTTTTAACCATTGCCGTACTCGGTGCACTCTTCTATCACCGTATTAGTTTGACGCTCGGCAGCGTGATTCTGCTGGCCTGGACCGCCGCTCTCGGCGCGATTGGCCTGTGGAACCTGTGGCTGCTGGTGCCACTGGCCATCATTCTGGTGCCGTTCAACTTTACGCCGATGCGTAAAGCGCTGATCTCAACGCCGGTGTTCCGCATGTTCAGCAAAGTGATGCCGCCGATGTCGCGCACTGAGAAAGAAGCGATTGATGCCGGTACCACCTGGTGGGAAGGCGACCTTTTCCGCGGCAACCCGGACTGGAAAAAGCTGCACAACTACCCGCGTCCACAGCTGACCGCCGAAGAGCAGGCGTTTATTGATGGCCCGGTTGAAGAAGCGTGCCGCATGGCTAACGACTTTGCTATCACCCACGAGATGGCTGACCTGCCGCCAGAGCTGTGGGCCTACCTGAAAGAGCACCGCTTCTTCGCGATGATCATTAAGAAAGAGTACGGCGGTCTGGAGTTCTCTGCTTATGCCCAGGCTCGCGTACTGCAAAAGCTCTCCGGCGTTTCCGGCATTCTGGCGATTACCGTCGGCGTACCGAACTCCTTAGGGCCGGGCGAACTGCTGCAGCACTACGGTACTGAAGAGCAGAAAGATCATTACCTGCCGCGCCTGGCGCGTGGTCAGGAGATCCCATGCTTCGCGCTGACCAGCCCAGAAGCTGGCTCCGATGCCGGTGCGATTCCGGATACCGGCGTCGTCTGCATGGGCGAATGGCAGGGCGAACAGGTTCTGGGTATGCGTTTAACCTGGAACAAGCGTTACATCACCCTCGCACCGATTGCGACCGTACTGGGCCTGGCCTTCAAGCTGTCTGACCCTGACAAACTGCTGGGCGGTGCGGAAGATTTAGGCATCACCTGTGCGCTGATCCCAACCAACACCCCGGGCGTTGAGATTGGTCGTCGTCACTTCCCGCTGAACGTTCCGTTCCAGAACGGCCCGACGCGCGGTCAGGATATCTTCGTGCCAATCGACTACATCATTGGCGGGCCGAAAATGGCCGGTCAGGGCTGGCGTATGCTGGTTGAATGTCTGTCCGTTGGTCGCGGTATTACCCTGCCGTCCAACTCGACCGGCGGCGTGAAATCCGTGGCGCTGGCAACCGGTGCCTATGCGCACATTCGCCGCCAGTTCAAAGTGTCGATCGGTAAAATGGAAGGGATTGAAGAGCCACTGGCGCGCATCGCAGGCAACGCCTACGTGATGGATGCAGCGGCTACGTTGATTACCTACGGCATTATGCTCGGTGAAAAACCGGCGGTACTGTCGGCTATCGTGAAGTACCACTGTACCCACCGCGGCCAGCAGTCCATCGTTGACGCCATGGATATTGCCGGCGGGAAAGGCATTATGCTTGGCGAAGGTAACTTCCTGGCGCGAGCTTACCAGGGTGCACCAATCGCTATCACCGTTGAAGGCGCGAACATTCTGACCCGCAGCATGATGATCTTCGGTCAGGGCGCTATTCGTTGCCATCCGTACGTACTGGAAGAGATGGCGGCGGCGCAGAACAAAGATGCCAACGCGTTCGATAAGCTGCTGTTTAAACACATCGGCCATGTCGGTAGCAACAAAGTGCGCAGCTTCTGGTTGGGTATCACCCGTGGCTTAACCAGCCCGACCCCAACCCGCGATGCTACCAAACGCTACTATCAGCATCTGAACCGTTTGAGCGCCAACCTGGCCCTGCTGTCGGATGTGTCGATGGCGGTACTGGGCGGTAGCCTGAAACGTCGTGAACGCATCTCCGCCCGTCTGGGTGATGTGCTGAGCCAGCTGTACCTCGCCTCTTCCGTCCTGAAGCGCTATGACGATGAAGGGCGTAATGAAGCAGATTTACCGCTGGTGCACTGGGGCGTTCAGGATGCGCTGCATCAGGCAGAACAGGCGATTGACGACCTGCTGAAGAACTTCCCAAACCGCTTTGTCGCAGGGGCAATGCGCGTGGTTATCTTCCCGACCGGCCGTCATTACAACGCGCCGTCCGATAAGCTGGACCACAGCGTCGCAAAAATTCTGCAGACGCCGAGCGCCACCCGTTCCCGTATCGGCCGCGGTCAGTATCTGACCCCGAGCGAACACAACCCGGTTGGCCTGCTGGAAGAAGCGCTGGTTGATGTTATGGCAGCCGACCCTATCCACCAGCGTATTTGCAAAGAAATTGGCAAGAACCTGCCGTTTACCCGCCTGGATGAACTGGCACGTAACGCGCTGGCTAAAGGTTTGATTGACCAGGAAGAAGCGGCCATTCTGACCAAAGCAGAAGTTAGCCGACTGCGTAGCATCAACGTTGACGACTTTGCTCCGGACGAGCTGGCGACGAAGCCGGTAAAGCTGCCGGACAACGTGCGCAAGGTTGAAGCCGCGTAACGTTCGCATCACTGAGCTTAAAGCCGGATACCTTCCACGTATCCGGCTTTTTTATTAGCGCTGTTTCCCCACCCCATCAAGCGCCTCGGTAACGGGGCTCAGCAAATAGCTCAGCAGCGTCCGCTTCCCGGTGGTGATTTCCGCCGTTACCTGCATTCCCGGTTCCAGCATGATCGTCTTGCCATCCACGGGCAGGGAATTTTTATCCAGATCGATAATCGCCTTATAAATTAACCCGAGATCTTTATCTTCCGTCGCATCTGCCGATATTCGATTAAGACGCCCGGACACCCAGCCATAACGAGTAAAATCAAACGTATCTATTTTGACCGTCACCGACTGGCCGCGGTGCAGAAAACCGACATCGCTGTTGCTGACGGCCACCTCGGCGCGCAGCGTTTCATTGTCGGGCACGATACGCAGTAGCTCCTGCGGTGCATCCACCGCCGCACCGGCGTCGCGGAACATCAGCGCATCAACAACGCCAGCCACCGGCGCTCGCAGCGTATACTGAGCTATTTGCGCTTCGAGGTCCTGTTGCTGTTTTTCCAGTACTCGGTTTTCATGCTGCTTATCAGAAAGATCCTGCTCCGCCTGCTGCACTTTCGCCACCACGCTGGCGCGATATTCGGTTTCCGCCTGTTGATAGCTAACATCCATCTCAACCAGTTTGGCGGTAGCGCTCTCCAGATCGTAGCGTGCCTGGGTAAACTGCTTTTGCATCTCCAGCATGCTATCCCGGCTGGTAAGCTGTTTTTGATGCAGCGTAACCAGCGCGTTGTACTGCTCCCGATAGATAGGTAAAAGCCGTTCAGACTGAGATTTCTGCGTTTGGTAGCTTTTTTTCTGCGCTTTGAGCACTGCCATTCTGTCTCGCAGCACGGCCTTCTCCTGGCGATCGTTTTCAATCTCAACGGCAAGGCGAGCGGAAAGCTGCTGCGCTAACAGCATATCCTCTTGAAACAGTGTCTTCGGGAGCGTTGTTGCGGCGTTATGCTCCTGAAGGTGTTCACGCAGCAGCGTTAAGCGGGCAATGTGAAAGCGGTTAATCTTCTGGCGCAAAGTCACTTCACCCATTCGGGCATCCAGCGCGTGGCTATTTAAGCGAATGAGGACCTGCCCTTTCTCCACGTGCATACCATCATGCACAAGGACGCTTTCAATTTCGGCCAAAACGGCGCTGCTCACGGGGCGGGATAATTCGCTGACCACCACCTTTCCCCTGGTGACGGCGACAATATCGATATTGCTGCAGGCGGCCCATACAATGGCGACCACCAGCAGCGCCATAATGACCCACAAAATAATACGGCCAACGGGCGACGGCGGCGTCTCCTGAATTTCCAGAATCGCAGGCAGGAATTCACGATACTTTTGCGTATTCATACCGCAGCCTCCTGCAGCTCATGCAGCCGGGCATAGAGTCCTTTCGATGACAGTAAATGCTGATGGGTGCCCTGCTCGGCTATTTTCCCTTTTTCCATCACGATAATGCGGTCGGCCGGGCGTAAGGCGGAGAGACGGTGGGCAATAATAAAGACCGTTCTGCTGTGGCATATTTCCGCCATATTGCGTTGAATAATATGTTCAGATTCGTAATCCAGCGCGCTGGTTGCCTCATCAAAAATCAGGATCCGCGGATTGGACATCAGCGCCCTGGCGATGCCGAGGCGTTGTTTTTGCCCCCCGGACAGACGGCTACCGGCTTCGCCCACCGGGGTGTCGTAGCCTAGCGGGAATTCACTGATAAAATCATGCGCCCCAGCCAGCATCGCCGCCTTCATCACCTCTTCAAGCGGCGCTTCTGGCATGGCCAGCGCGATATTGTCGCGAATCGAGCCGCTAAAGAGCTGCGTTTCCTGGAGAACCACGCCAATCTGCCGACGAAGCCAGTGTGGATCGGCCTGAGCAATATCAATCCCATCAATAAAAAGCTGGCCCGCCCCCGGCGTGCATAGCCGTTGAATTAAGCGCGTCAACGTACTCTTTCCTGACCCCGAACGCCCGGCAATGCCAATAATTTCTCCGGGCCGAACGGATAACGTCACGCTATCAATCACCGGGGCATCGCCTGGCTGCCAGGCGAAAGAGACGTTGGCTAATTTCACCGCCCCTTTAATCTCCGCCAGAGAGGTACTATTTTCCTGATGCTCGGTGGGAACATTGAGGATATCTCCCAGCCTTTTGACGGAAATGGAGACCTGTTGAAAATCCTGCCACAGCTGCACCAGGCGAAGAACAGGGCCCGTCACCTGCCCGGAGAACATATTAAAGGCAATCAGCGCTCCAACGGTTAGCTCCGATTCAATAACCTGCTGCGCCCCATACCAGAGGATCGCAATACTCGTTATTTTGCTGACAAAGCGTGAAATTTGGTTGGTGATATTGCCGAGATTTTGGGTTTTAAAACAACTCGTCACAAAGGTGGCAATCTGTTCGTCCCAGCGCCGGGTCATCAGGTTTTCAACCGCCAGCGCCTTAACGGACTCCATCCCCGTTAGACTCTCAACCAGGAAAGCCTGATTTCTGGCCCCTTGTTTGAATTGCTCATCCAGCCGTTTACGCAGAACCGGGGTGATAAAGGCGGAGAGGAGGATGTAAGGGATCAGCGAGGTAATAACGATAAGCGTTAACGGCAAGCTGTAAAACGCCATGACCGAAAAAAAAACCAGCGTAAACAAAAGGTCCAGACATAGCGTCATGGCGCTACCGGTCAGAAATTCACGTACCGTTTTCAATTCGTGGACGCGGGCCACGATAACGCCGGTCTGGCGCTGTAAAAACCAGTTCAGAGGTAGCGCCAGTAGGTGGCGATAGAGTAGCGAGCTGAGCGTGGCGTCAATACGCTGCGAGGTATGGGCCAATTGGTAAGAACGCAGCCCATCAAGAATGACATCAAATAGCGAAACAAAGAGCATACCAAGCGCTAAGACATCCAGGGTGGTTAAACTTTGGTGGGTCAATACTTTATCGACCACCACCTGGAAAAACAGCGGGGTCACTAATGCAAGCAACTGAATAAAAAAAGAGGCCAGCAGAACTTCGCCTATCAGTTTTTTATAGCGCCAGAAAGCGTCCGCAAACCAACGTAAATTAAACTCTGAACTCAGTCGTTCCAGCGAAAAACGGCGGGCAAACAGAAATCCTGAATATCGGACGTTTGGCTCAGGGATAAATGATTCGGGGGAAGCGCCATCTCGTTGAATAAGCCACTCGTCTCCTCGCACAGCCAGTAGTATCACATGGCCGATATCGGGCAGTTCAACCAGGGCGGGTAAGACGATTTTCCCTTTTACCTGAAACCGTCGGAAATGGCGGCATTTTAGCCCCGTCTGGCGAACGGCCCGCACAAACTGGACGGAAATTTCATGAAGTTCATCGGTGGCAAACTGCTCCTGCAGGGCAGGAATATTAACCGCGATACCATAATAGCGAGCAATTGTTGCAAAACCACGCCATACATCCTGATGGGTAACAGCCATAACAATAATTCACATCCCAGTGAGAAAACTATTGCCCGCACATGCGGGCAATTCCGATTATGCACACATTAGCGAACGCACCGTCGTGCGAGAGGTACTCAACACCGGCGTTGCATCACCAACGCTATCTTCACTGCCCTCATCTCCCCCAGAGAAGGTCGCCATCAGTTCACGCATTTGCTGAATTGATACTGGCGCCTCAGCGGGTGCCGCTAACGGAAGCTGGATACCATCTTCAAGGTGGTTAAGAATATCCTCTGGCTGCCAATCAGTGCCGTCGGCAAAGGTGATATGTTCGACACGGAATCTTGATGAGGAGAAATAACTTTTGATCGTGACGCGATCGTCGCTTCCGGAAAATCCGATCAGCAAATCGTTTCCACTCCGCTGGATGATGGCGCGGTCTGCTTGTATTGCTGCGCCAAAACGAAGTGTGTCGCTGTCGCTACTGCTGCTGTAACTTTCAACAATCGTGTCCTGACCGTCGCCAGCGTTGAACAGATAGGTGTCGCTACCGTAGCCGCCCGTCAGCCAGTCATTTCCCGTGCCGCCCGCCAGCAGGTCATTGCCGTCCCCGGCGCTCAGCCCGTCATTTCCTTCGTCACCGTATAAGCGATCTGCCCCTTTGTTCCCCCAGACCTCATCATTGCCGCCGCCGGCGTGGATCTCCGTGCCGGACTCATAGGTCCACAGCGTCTGCGCGTTATCGGTCCCTGCAATCAGCATTGCCTTCACCGTTTCGACATCCCAGACCGTGCCGTCCGCAAAGACAATCTCTTCCACCCGGTAGCGGGTACCCTCTCTGTAAAAATAGTCTTTCAGCCTGAGGCTGTCGGTACCGTCACCGAAGGTGAGCCATAAATCATTTGCGGTGCGCGTCAGACGCGTATTTTCCGCCAGCAGACCATCGCCCAGAACCATACGGTCAATGTCCGCGCTGTTGCTGTAGCTTTCAACAATGGTGTCCTGGCCATCGCCAGCGTTGAACAGGTAGGTATCGCTGCCGTAGCCCCCCGTCAGCCAGTCATTTCCCGTGCCGCCCGCCAGCAGGTCATTGCCATCCCCGGCGCTCAGCCCGTCGTTTCCTTCGTCACCGTATAAGCGGTCTGCCCCCTTATTCCCCCAGACCTCATCATTGCCGCCGCCGGCGTGGATCTCCGTGCCGGACTCATAGGCCCACAGTGTCTGCGCGTCATCGGTCCCTGCAATCAGCATTGCCTTCACCGTTTCCACGTCCCAGACCGTGCCGTCCGCAAAGACAATCTCTTCCACCTGGTAGCGGGTTCCCTCTCTGTAGAAATAGTCTTTCAGCCTGAGGCTGTCGGTACCGTCACCGAAGGTGAGCCATAAATCATTTGCGGTGCGCGTCAGACGCGTATTTTCCGCCAGCAGACCATCGCCCAGAACCAGACGGTCAATGTCCGCGCTGTTGCTATAGCTTTCAACAATGGTGTCCTGACCATCGCCAGCGTTGAACTGATAGGTATCGCTGCCGTAGCCCCCCGTCAGCCAGTCATTCCCCGTGCCGCCCGCCAGCAGGTCATTGCCATCCCCGGCGCTCAGCCCGTCGTTTCCTTCGTCACCGTATAAGCGATCTGCCCCCTTGTTCCCCCAGACCTCATCATTGCCGCCGCCGGCGTGGATCTCCGTGCCGGACTCATAGGCCCACAGCGTCTGCGCGTTATCGGTCCCTGCAATCAGCATTGCCTTCACCGTTTCCACGTCCCAGACCGTGCCGTCAGCAAAGACAATCTCTTCCACCCGGTAGCGGGTACCCTCTCTGTAGAAATAGTCTTTCAGCCTGAGGCTGTCGGTACCGTCGCCAAAGGTGAGCCATAAATCATTTGCGGTGCGCGTCACCCGCGTATTTTCCACCAGCAGACCATCGCCCAGAACCAGACGGTCAATGTCGTCGCTGTTGCTGTAGCTTTCAACAATGGTGTCCTGACCATCGCCAGCGTTGAACAGGTAGGTATCGCTGCCGTAGCCCCCCGTCAGCCAGTCATTTCCCGTGCCGCCCGCCAGCAGGTCATTGCCGTCCCCGGCGCTCAGCCCGTCGTTTCCTTCATCACCGTATAAACGGTCGGCCCCTTTGTTCCCCCAGACCTCATCATTGCCGCCGCCGGCGTGGATCTCCGTGCCGGACTCATAGGCCCACAGCGTCTGCGCATCATCGGTTCCGACAATCAGCATTGCCTTCACCGTTTCCACGTCCCAGACCGTGCCGTCCGCAAAGACAATATCTTCCACCTGGTAACGGGCACCCTCTCTGTAAAAATAGTCTTTCAGCCTGAGGCTGTCGGTACCGTCACCGAAGGTGATCCATAAATCATTTGCGGTGCGCGTCACCCGCGTATTTTCCGCCAGCAGACCATCGCCCAGAACCAGACGGTCAATGTCCGCGCTGTTGCTGTAGCTTTCAACAATGGTGTCCTGACCATCGCCAGCGTTGAACTTATAGGTATCGCTGCCGTAGCCCCCCGTCAGCCAGTCATTTCCCGTGCCGCCCGCCAGCAGGTCATTGCCATCCCCGGCGCTCAGCCCGTCGTTTCCTTCGTCACCGTATAAGCGATCTGCCCCCTTGTTCCCCCAGACCTCATCATTGCCGCCGCCGGCGTGGATCTCCGTGCCGGACTCATAGGCCCACAGCGTCTGCGCGTTATCGGTCCCTGCAATCAGCATTGCCTTCACCGTCTCCACGTCCCAGACCGGGCCGTCCGCAAAGACAATCTCTTCCACCTGGTAACGGGCACCCTCTCTGTAGAAATAGTCTTTCAGCCTGAGGCTGTCGGTACCACCCTCGAAGGTGATCCATAAATCGCTTCCGGTACGTGCCAGCCGCGTATTTTCCACCAACAGGCCTTCCCCCAGGATTAGCCGGTCAATATCATTACTGTAACTGTGACTTTCAATAATGGTATCCTGCCCGTCGCCGGCGTTGAACAGATAGGTATCACTGCCGTAACCACCATCTAACGTATCGTTGCCCGCTGCCCCCCAGAAATAATCATTCGTTCTATTTCCGCTCAGATAATTGTCTCTCAGGACATCATCGCCGTCCCCTCCGGAAAATATCTTATCTCCTGCAATTCCCAGGCGTTCGCGCTCATCGGCAAAAGCAGGCATATACGTTAACTGGTCATAAAAGACATGACTGACCGACAAATAGCGGCCGATATCTGTTTTCATTAATGTATTAAGATGAACTTCAAAAGCCTCAAAATTTAAGGTAAAACCGTTGGACTCAGAATTAATTTGCAAACCAATATGAGAAAGATCTTCACGGTAGACTGTCTGTGCCAGCAAACTAGCCTGAATATAATCGGCAAACTTAGCGTATTCTTTATTCAGGAGAGCGCCTGCATTTCGTAGAGGATCAACAGTACCATTTTTAATGTTCTGATAATTATCTCCCGTCGCTACTTCCAGCACTGCCAGATAGCGTGCATCAATATAATCACCGCGACTATCGGATGCGATATCATTTACGCCTGCCCAGGTAAAAATAATATCCTGTAATAATGAATCAACATCAGGACTTAGAGGATCGGCAATAAATCGCTCGATTAAGGCACGTAATTCAGCATTTTCACTCATTGCAACATGTAGATCTGCCATGTTGCCAAAACCGCGAATATAAGGCAACTGGCGAATATTACGAGGAATATCTACATCGGAGATATATCGGGTATTTCCCATATTAGCAGCGAACCAGACATCAGCAGATTGATTAATGGTACCATCCCGCATGATAACCGTGCCCGTTTGCTTATGTGCATTACCCTGTTGGTCAACGAGATTTGAGTTTTTGTACCCTGTATTAATGGCGGCTATCCCCGCATCTTCAAGAGAAAGTAACTCACCTTCATCCACTGAAGCATTACCATTACGATCCTGCCAGACCTGGAGTTGCTGCCAGGCCTCGTCATCTTGATTAATTATACCGTCCTGATTACTGTCCAGTTCCTGTAACGCCGCGTAGCCATTTTTCGCCAGCGAACCATCATTTAGTCGCGTATTGCTACCAAACAATTCTTGACCAGTATCTATTTCGCCACTGTTATTGCGGTCCAGTACTAAAAGGCCATCATCAGCTCCAACCCAACCCGTGTTTTCCGCAAACTGATTGCCATCGTGATCGAAGAAAATACCATCTTGTAAACTACGGGTTTCGATACCATCACCATCAAGGTCGAGAATGATAGGACTGGTGGTTTTTTCAGGGGTGGCCATATCTGGTGCTAAAAGATTAGGAAAACTATTTGGAGGAATTAGCCAACTATTACCTTCAGGATCACACAAGCCATACTTCTGAACAGCCCCCAATAGTGCTCGCCCCATACCCACACCAACATCAGAGGTAAGGAATGATGCCACCCCCAAAACAGTTGCTAAACCAGCAATAACTGGATTTCCTGTGTAACCAGAAACAAGCAGAGCAATATCAGAACTAGCACCGAGCCAATCACTCAGAGTGTCTTCGCCTTTACGATATTTGTCGAAAAGAATACTAACCGATGCTACACCACCGACTTTTCCACTAACAACAGAAACAAATTGCGATGGCAATTTAGATTTACCAATAATTTCTGCTATGCTTTGTACTAGATCAACAACTGCACCAGTAACATCACGCCCATATGATTCCCCATAATATTTAACATCCTTAGCATTGTGTATAGATGATATTAAATCACTCATTTTAATTCTCCATAAAGAACTATACTAATAAATGATAAATTAATTGATATAGCAGAAATTATAATCATAATGATTTTTACTAAATCAAGAAACCTCAAATAAGAAGGTTGTTTTCCATATGTTAATGAGTTTCCTGATTTATCCTTACCGAATAAGAAAATAATTGCAATCGCGACTGCCAATAGCATTGAAGCAAGTGATGAATACACACAAACAATTATCGCAACAGATGTTAATGCGCTACTAGCCTTTACGAAAGAAAGCAGTGCAATAAATTGTAATACGACAAAAACAAAAAAAGTAATCCACAACCACATACAGTCCTCCCTGTTGATAGATAAAAATACCACAAAACCTCATAATCTATAAAAATAAAAAAAACACACACAAACAAAACCAATATAAAAATTGAATGCAACCAAGCGGATTAATTCACCATGCATTCGTAAATATTTCTATTATTACATTTTAAAATAGCAATGAATGATAAATAGATTTTAATTATAAATAAAACTATCCCCCAACCTATGCAAAAATAAGTTTAAAATATATTAAAAATAAGTTTAAGCTAAACATAGCTCACTTATGATTCATATCAGACATCCTCTCATTCCCCACCAGCCGTGCTACAGTGTAAAAACACAGTTCAACGAGGAGCATGGTCGTGCCTGCGTTAAAAATCACTTTGCTACAACAGCCACTTGTGTGGATGGACGGCCCCGCAAACCTTCGCCACTTTACCCGGCAGATGGAAGGTATTACCGGGCGTGACGTGATAGTCCTGCCGGAAATGTTTACCACTGGCTTTGCGATGGAAGCCGCTGAACAATCGCTGTCGGAAAATGAGGTCGTGGCCTGGATGCAGGAGCAGGCAGTGCGCACCAATGCACTGATTGCCGGCAGCGCGGCGCTGCAGACGGGCGTTGGGGCGGTAAACCGTTTTCTGCTCGTCGAGCCGGAAGGCCGCGTGCATCGCTACGATAAACGGCATCTGTTCCGCATGGCAAATGAGCATCAGCACTATATTGCTGGCGATAAGCGCGTGGTGTTGACGTGGCGTGGCTGGCGTATTCTGCCGCTGGTGTGCTACGACCTGCGTTTCCCGGTGTGGTCGCGTAACCGTAACGACTACGATCTGGCGCTGTATGTCGCCAACTGGCCTGCGCCGCGCTCTTTGCACTGGCAGGCGCTGTTGACGGCGCGGGCGATAGAGAATCAGGCTTATGTGGTGGGATGCAACCGCGTCGGCACCGATGGCAACGGCCATCACTATCGTGGTGACAGCCGGATTATTACCCCGCAGGGTGAGATTCTGGCCACCGCCGAACCGCATCAGGCCACGCGTATCGACGGCGAGCTTTCACTTTCGGCCCTACGGGAATATCGCGAGAAGTTCCCCGCCTGGCAGGATGCCGATCCCTTCGCGCTTGGGGGATAGTTTTAGACAAACATTCGCACCGCGCAGTAAATCAATAATGCCGCCAGCATCCAGTTAAGCTGGCGGCCATAACGTTGAAATACCCGCTGAAAAAGATGCCCCGCCAGCGCCCAGCAAACATTGCCAAATACCCCGATCGCCGCCAGTAAAATACTCACGGCCACAACCCAGTGCCACTCTCGCGTATAGGGCAGCACAAAGGTCGACAACGCCGTAATGCCGTAAAGAATAATTTTCACATTCACAAACTGTAGCCCGCAGCCGGCCCAGAAGCTGACCGGTGGCTGGCTGGCATCACTACCGCCAGGGGCGCTCATGGCGATACGCCAGGCGAGCCAGACGATATATGCCGCACCAACAATACTTAACCAGTGCGTCATCGCCGGGTCGAGCCTGACCAGCGAAAAGGTCAGCCCCGCGCACAGCAGCATAATGACTAAAAAACCCGCCCCCATTCCTGCCAGCACGCGCGAACTCTGGCGGAATCCGTGAGTAGTGACGGCGTTAAGCGCCAGAATATTGTTCGGTCCGGGGGTCAGCGCGGTGATCAGGGTATAGGTAAAAAAGGCACTTATCAGGGTTGAAGTCACTTGTTATCTCCTTAGTTTTGCCTGACAGTACCCGAAGCCAATTATTTAAAAAAATGAATGTTTTCTAATTAAAAATTCGAATTTATCGATATATGAGGTCACGATGGATTTACGCCGCTTTATTACGCTGAAAACCGTGGTGGAGGAAGGTTCATTTCTCCGCGCGTCGCAAAAACTCTGCTGCACCCAGTCGACCGTTACCTTTCATATTCAGCAGCTTGAACAAGAGCTGTCGATGCAGCTATTTGAGAAAATTGGTCGTCGGATGTGCCTGACCACTGCCGGGAAAAACATCCTGCCGCACGTTTATGAGCTGACCAACGTTATCTCCTCTATTCGCCAGGCGGCCCATCAGGACACCGAGCCGACGGGTGAACTGCGCGTGGCGACGGGCGAAACCCTGCTGGCCTATAAAATGCCGCAGGTGCTGCAGCGCTTTAAGCAGCGGGCGCCGCAGGTGAAACTGTCGCTGCAATCGCTGAACTGCTACGTCATTCGTGATGCGCTGCTGGACGATAAGGTTGACCTCGGGGTCTTTTATCGGGTTGGGAACGATCGGGCCTTAACGATGCGCCATTTTGGCGAGCAACCGCTGGTACTGGTGGCATCCCCCGAATTTCATGGCTACGACTTCACTCGTCAGGATCAGCACATTCCGGTGAGCTTTGTGATTAACGAGCCTCAATGTATTTTTCGGCAGATCTTTGAAAGTACGCTGCGCCAGCGGGCGATCACCATGGGAAATACCATTGAGCTGTGGAGTATTGAGAGCATTAAACAGTGCGTGGCGGGGAATCTTGGCGTGTCGTTTCTACCGCGTTTCACCGTCGAGCGCGAACTGGCAAGCGGTGAACTTCAGGAACTTCCGTTTAGCCCAACACCGATGAAGATAAACGCCCTTTGCGCGCATCATGCCGGAAAAGCCGTTAGCCCTGCTATGCAGGTGTTTATAGAGTGTATGGTGGAAATGCTGGGGGAGAAATAAAAGTGAGGGGCTGGAAACGACGAAAGCCCGAATCATTGCTGATTCGGGCTTTCTGAAAGTGGCGGAACGGACGGGACTCGAACCCGCGACCCCCTGCGTGACAGGCAGGTATTCTAACCGACTGAACTACCGCTCCGCTGTGTTCCCTTGGGAACGAGGCGAATATTACGGATTCCCCAGCAAACCGTCAACGCTTTTTCTCTGGTTTTGAATCGTTTGCTGCAAAAATCGCCCACACGCTTATTTTCCCAGCAAAAACAGCCGTTTTACGACCGCCAGAGGCAGCTTCCACCTTTTTTCTGCACCAGGTCGAGGCGCGATTCATGATTCGCCAGCTCTTCATCAGTGGCATAAACCACGCGTAACTTACTTGCCGCACGTACAATACGCTGAATACCGGCATCTCCCACCTGCTGCTGCGCTTCGCCTTCCATCGCAAATTTAATCGAGGTCTGCCCGCCGGTCATGGTCAGATAGACGTCTGCCAGAATCTGGGCATCGAGCAGTGCGCCGTGCAGCGTACGCTTGGTGTTGTCTATTTCATAACGTGAGCAGAGCGCATCGAGGCTGTTACGCTTGCCGGGGAACATCTTCCTCGCCAGCGCCAGGCTATCGGTCACTTTGCAGAAGGTATTGGTTTTTGGAATACCGCGGTTGAGCTTACTAAACTCATAGTCCATAAAGCCGATATCGAACGAGGCGTTATGGATGACCAGTTCCGCGCCGCGGATGTAGTCCATAAACTCATCGGCCACGTCGGCAAAGGTTGGTTTATCCAGCAAAAACTCATCGGCGATACCGTGAACGCCGAAGGCTTCAGGATCCACCAGCCGATCGGGTTTGAGGTAAACGTGGAAGTTGTTGCCGGTTAAACGACGGTTTATCACCTCGACGGCACCGATCTCGATGATCTTGTGGCCTTCATAGTGGGCACCGATCTGGTTCATACCGGTGGTTTCGGTATCCAGAACGATCTGTCGTGTAATTGCAGTGCTCATATCAGTCATTTATGTCAGACTTGCCGTTTAACTTTGATTGCAGATACAGGAAGTCTACCAGAGATGCTTAAACAGGTAGAAATTTTCACCGATGGCTCTTGCCTCGGTAACCCAGGCCCAGGTGGATATGGCGCCATTCTACGCTACCAGCAGCGGGAGAAAACCTTCAGCGAAGGCTACCGTCTGACCACCAATAACCGCATGGAAATGATGGCGGCCATCGTGGCGCTTGAAGCGCTGAAAGAGCCATGCACCGTGGTGCTGAGCACCGACAGCCAGTATGTTCGCCAGGGCATCACCCAGTGGATCCACAACTGGAAAAAACGCGGCTGGAAAACGGCGGATAAAAAGCCGGTGAAAAACGTCGATCTCTGGAAGCGGCTGGACACGGCCCTCGGCAAACATGAAATTCGCTGGGAGTGGGTTAAAGGCCACGCCGGCCACCCAGAAAACGAACGCTGCGACGAGTTGGCGCGCACGGCAGCCAACTCACCCACGCACGATGATGTTGGATATCAGCCGGAGGCTTAAGCGTCCGGTTTACGATACTGCCGCGTCGCGCCTACGGCCTGCTGAATGCGGTTTTTGGCTTTATTCTGCCGCATCGGGTTAAGCGTAAGCGGAATCGTCCGCTTGCGCGCTACGATCACCTGCAGGCACCCCAACGCAGGTAAATGCGTGCTAAGCAACGCCCCGCCCTGCTTTGCCCAGGGAAGTACCTGGAACCGGCTTTGATGCATCACTTCAAAATTCAGTAGCGCAAGCCAATCCAGTTGACGCATCAGGGTAAACATCCGGCTGTTGTAGGGCGTCGATTTTCGCAGCACCGGAACCAGTTTACGCAGCCCCATCAGGCTCACTGGGTTAAAACTGGTAATAATCAACCAGCCATCATCGATGAGCACGCGGTCAGCTTCACGCAACAGGCGATGGGGATCGCTGCACCAGGGCAGCGTGTGCGACAGCAGGCAGGCATCCACAGATTTCTCCGCAAACGGCAAATGCAGAGGGTCAGCTTTCACCTGCATCGGGTTGCCTTCCAGCGAAACATTGACCTGATGAGAGATAGCGCAGGCTTCGGTGTTGATCTCTGCGCTGAGGTTTCCCACCTTAAGCAGGTGAAAACCGTACAGCTTGCCCAACCAGGGTTTCAGTTGACGATCGATAGCCTCGCGATAATATTCACCCCAGGGCATTTGCGCCCACGAGACAGGCGCTGAGACTGTTTGAGGTATCCTTGCCGGTTTCATCACAACCTTCCCTACGCGTTTAAGAGGTAACAAATGAATCTTAACAGTATTCCGGCCTTTCAGGACAACTACATCTGGGTTCTTAATGATGAAACGGGCCGTTGTTTGATCGTCGATCCGGGCGATGCCGTGCCGGTACTTGAAGCGATCAAAACGAATAACTGGCATCCCGAGGCGATCCTGTTAACGCATCATCATAACGATCATGTCGGCGGCGTCGGCGATCTCGTTAAGTCTTATCCGAATATTACTGTTTATGGCCCTGAAGAGACTCACAACAAAGGGGCAACAAAAATAGTGGCCGACGGCGACTGTATTCACATCCTCAACCAGGATTTTCACGTTTTCGCCACGCCGGGCCACACTTTAGGACATGTCTGTTTCTATAGCGCCCCGTGGCTTTTTTCCGGTGATACCCTGTTTTCCGGGGGCTGCGGGCGTCTTTTTGAAGGCACGCCAACCCAGATGTATCGGTCGTTGCAGAGAATTAACATGCTGCCCGAAGAGACGCTGATTTGTTGCGCCCATGAGTACACGCTCTCCAATATGACCTTCGCGCTGAGCGTTTTACCGCATGATTTGTTCATTAACGAATACTATCGAGAAGTGAAGGAGTTACGTGCGAAAAAACAAATTACACTCCCCACAACTCTGAAAAAAGAGCGCCAGATTAATCTCTTTTTAAGAACGGATGATATTGATTTAATTAACGAAATAGAGAAAGAAACAAAGTTGCTACAATCTGAGCAGCGTTTTGCCTGGTTACGGGCAAAGAAAGATAACTTCTGATACTTCCGGGTTGCGTTTTCGAAAGTTCGTCGTTATCATCGGTCGTCTTTTAAGCAACTATTGACACACACATGAAGGCAAAAGCGATATTACTCGCCTCTGTCCTGCTCGTGGGTTGCCAGGCTTCACAGCAGGGTAACGTCCAACAGCACGCACAGAGCCTTTCTGCGGCTAGTCAAGGGGAAGCAGGTAAGTTCGCAAATCAGGCACGTTGGATGGACGATGGGACATTCGACATGCAGAACCAGGATTTGTGGGCTTACATTGGCGACGAGCTAAAGATGGGAATCCCGGATAACGCCCGGGTTCGCGAACAGAAACAGAAGTACTTACGAAATAAGAGCTATCTCCACGATGTAACTTTACGGGCAGAGCCGTATATGTACTGGATAGCCGGGCAAGTTAAGAAACGTAACATGCCAATGGAACTGGTATTACTACCCATAGTGGAGAGCGCTTTTGACCCGCACGCAACGTCTGGTGCCAATGCCGCAGGCATTTGGCAGATCATTCCGAGCACAGGGCGAAATTACGGTCTGAAACAGACCCGCAGTTATGACGCACGTCGTGACGTCGTTGCTTCCACAACGGCAGCACTGGATATGATGCAGCGCCTGAACAAAATGTTCGACGGCGACTGGTTATTAACCGTGGCGGCGTATAACAGCGGCGAAGGCCGTGTAATGAAAGCAATGAAGGTGAACAAGGCCCGTGGTAAACCCACCGACTTCTGGTCACTGCCGTTGCCTCAGGAAACGAAATTATACGTACCGAAGATGCTGGCTTTGAGCGACATCCTCAAAAACAGCAAACGCTATGGTGTTCGTCTGCCTACCGCAGATGAAAGTCGTGCACTGGCACGCGTACGCGTTGATAGTCCGGTAGAGATCTCACAGCTGGCCGATATGGCAGGTATGCCCGTCAGCAAGCTGAAGACCTTTAATGCGGGCGTCAAAGGCTCTACGCTCGGTGCAAGCGGCCCGAAGTACGTGATGGTGCCACAGAAGCATGCGGATCAGCTGCGTGAATCCCTGGCCTCCGGTGAGATTGCCGACCTCCAGCCCACGCTGGTTGCTGACAACACGCCGATGACCAGCCGTAGCTATAAGGTACGCTCAGGCGACACGCTGTCAGGTATTGCTTCACGTTTAGGCGTGAACGCGAAAGATCTACAGCAGTGGAATAACCTGCGTGGCAGCAATCTGAAAGTCGGTCAGAGCTTAACGGTGGGTGCGGGCAGCAGCGCTGCGCGTCTTGCCGATAACAGCAGTATTACGTACCGCGTACGCAAAGGTGATTCGCTCTCGAGCATTGCCAAGCGCCACGGCGTGAACATCAAAGATGTGATGCGCTGGAACCGCGATACTGACAATCTGCAGCCGGGCGATCAGCTAACGTTGTTTGTGAAAAACAACGACCGTCCTGATTCCTGACAGGCAACCATTAAAAAAGGCACCGTTTCCCCCGGTGCCTTTTTTTATTTCCCCTGCCCTATTTTGCCGGGCTAAATTCCACAATGAGCGGATTATGATCGGAAGCTTTAGTGACCAGAACCGAGGCATCCGTCACGCTTAGCCCACGGTAGAATACAAAATCTAACGGACGACCAAACGCGCGACGGCGCTGGTCATCATCAAAACGAACGGGGCGCAGCGACATATCGCGAGCAAACCGGTATAGCGCATTCATACGCGGGCGACTCCAGGCGTTGAAATCTCCTGCCATAATCACCGGGCCACTGTGCTGGGCAATCTGTTCACCGATAGGCATCAACTGCTTGCTATAGACGTCCACACCGAGGCTAAAGTTAACCGCATGAATGTTGACGACCATCAGCAGGCGCGCGTCAGGAAGTGGGTAAACGGTCACTAACGCCGACTTGGCCAGTCGCAGAATGGGCTCGCGTTCGCGCAATGGGCAGCAGTAAATGGGATGAGCAGCAGACAGCGTCATCACGCCTGAGGGATGATGCGGCAGCGCAAATGCGGGAACCTGATCGGCGGCAAGATAGTTAGTAGTTGCAAACTTTACCAGCTCTGGCGTCGTCTGCGCTTCCTGTAATAGGACCAGATGGGCATCTTTACCGAACTTATTTAGCACCGATAGCCACTCAGCCCGCTGCTGCTTAAAGATGTTCCACACCAGGATGCGAATGTTTTCTTCCGTGCTTAACGGCTTACCCACCGAGAGTGCCTGGCTAATGCTGGTATAAGCGCCGGGAGGAGGCAGAATTCGCTCCGCTGGCTGTCCGGCAATATAGCGCATGGCGTAGGTATTTTTTCGCACTTTCTTTTATAACCTCAATAACGAAAGAACCCGCCTGATTCCAGGAAGGTTCTTCTGTTATAGGGGCTTTTGCCCACGGTTTCAACGCTATTTGTGATAAAGCTGCGTGAACTTCTGTAAGCGCTCGCTTACTCTTAAGCCTTACCCCAGCGCGACACGTGCGGGCCTATCCAGGCGACCACTCAGGCCGGTCAGCAACAATGCCCCCACAACAATCAGCGCACCAATCCACGGCGTTTGCGCCAGACCATAATGCTCTACCGTCTGGCCACCCACCACGGAACCGATGGCAATCCCGACGTTAAAGGCGGCGATATTCAGACCAGAGGCTACGTCTACTGCGGCCGGAGTGTATTGCTCCGCTTTCTGCACGACATAAACCTGTAAACCCGGTACGTTGCCAAAGGCAAAGACTCCCATCACAAGGATAGTGGCAAGCGCCGCGTACTGAATGGATGCCGTGAACTGGAACACCAGCAACAGTGCTGCCAGCGCCGCGAAGATAAACTTCAGTGCCGGTACTGCGCCGTGTTTATCCGCCAATTTACCTCCCCAGATGTTCCCAATCGCTACCGCCACGCCGTAGCCCAGCAGGATCCAACTCACCGCGTTCGGTGTAAAGCCGGCCAGATCCTGCATCATCGGTGCCAGGAAGGTAAAGGCCGTAAAGACGCCGCCATAACCTAATGCCGTAATGGCGTAAATCATCAGTAAACGCGGGTGAGTCAGTACTTTCACCTGATCTGCCAGGCTTGCAGGCGCACGCCCTGGGATATTACGTGGGATCAGTACCGCACTGGCAATCAGGGCAATCACTCCGAGCAGAGAAACAGCAAGGAAGGTTTCCCGCCAGCCAAAGTGCTGGCCGATAAATGTCCCCATAGGTACACCGGTCACCAGTGCAACGGTCAGGCCACCGAACATAATGGCAATCGCCGATGCCGCCTTCTCTTTAGGCACCAGACTGGTCGCAATGGTCGACCCAATGGAGAAGAAGACGCCGTGAGCCAGACCGGTCAGCAAACGTGCGACAACCAGCGTGGCGTACCCTGGTGCCTGCCAGGCTAGCAGGTTACCGATGGTAAACAGTACCATCAGCGCCAGAAGCAACTGTTTACGCGGCAGTTTACCCGTCAACGCCGTCAGCACCGGTGCGCCAATAGCAACGCCCAGGGCATAAATAGAAACCAGCATCCCTGCGGAAGGCAGAGAGATGGCGAGTTGTTCAGCAATCGTCGGCACCAGGCCAACAATGACAAATTCAGTTGTGCCAATTGCGAAGGCACTGATCGTTAAGGCTAGAAGCGCCAGCGGCATAATTTACTCCACATCATCAGTATTAAGATGACACGTAGTATGCCGGGGTGTTTAAATAACAAAAATATTCAAAATCTCAATAGAATTTTGCTTCAGGTGCAATAATGAGAGCGACATCAGAAGAAATTGCCATTTTCGTGGCGGTAGTGGAAAGCGGCAGCTTCAGCCGTGCCGCTGAACAACTCGGGCAAGCCAACTCGGCGGTAAGCCGGGCAGTGAAGAAACTGGAATCAAAGCTCGGCGTGAGCCTGCTTAACCGCACTACGCGTCAGTTGAGCCTAACCGAAGAGGGAGAGCGTTATTTCCGCCGCATGCAGGTTGTGTTGCAGGAGATGGCAGCGGCCGAGAACGAGCTGCTGGATACGCGTAACACGCCGCGAGGCCTATTGCGCGTGGATGCCGCCACACCGGTGATGCTGCACTTCCTGATGCCGCTGGTGAAGCCCTTCCGTGAACGTTACCCGGAAATGACGCTTTCGCTGGTCTCCTCCGAAACCTTTATCAATTTGATTGAGCGTAAGGTCGATGTCGCGATCCGCGCTGGAACCCTGACGGATTCCAGTCTGCGCGCCCGTCCGCTGTTTAGCAGCTACCGGAAGATTATTGCCTCACCGGAGTATATTGCCCGCTACGGGATGCCAGAGAACGTTGTCGACCTCAAAGAGCATCTTTGCCTGGGCTTTACAGAGCCATCCTCGCTGAATACCTGGCCCGTTTACTGCTGTGACGGCCAGTTTATGGAGATTAGCGGTGGTATTTCGTCAAACAGCGGTGAGACGCTTAAACAGCTGTGTTTACACGGTAACGGTATTGCCTGTCTGTCGGACTATATGGTGGATAAAGAGATTGCTAGCGGGGAATTTGTTGAGCTGCTGGCCGATAAACGGCTGCCGGTAGAGATGCCGTTTAGCGCGGTGTACTACAGCGACCGTGCGGTGAGTACGCGTATCAGGGCGTTTATTGATTTTCTTAGCGAGTATGTGAAAAGCAATCGGTAATGCGGCAATAGGGAGATCCCGGCGTCGGCGTAAACGCCTCGTCCGGGCTACCAGAGGGTTGCAGCCCGGACGAGTTACGTTACCCATTTGGGCTATTTGAGGGTTGTAGCCCGTGACACTGGGTTTATCGCGTAGTTAGTCCCACTCTGGGGCCAGACCTTCCGGGCTTACCAGGCGGTCGTTGCAATCCAGTGCAGCGATCGCTTTTTTATCGTCAGCATCTAATTTCAGATCCAGCGCCAGCAGGTTGCTCGCCAGGTTTTCACGCTTGGTTGAAGATGGGATCACCGCATAGCCTTCACCCATTGCCCAGGCCAGAATAACTTGCGCTGGCGTCGCATTGTGTTTCTTCGCAATTTGAGCAATCACTTCATCTTTCAGTGCTTTACCGTAGGCCAGCGTCATGTAAGAAGTGATGTGAATACCATGCTCTGTTGCCCAATCCACCACCTTACGGTTCTGCAGATACGGTGACAGTTCAATCTGGTTGGTTGCAATATTTTCGACGCCAACGGCAGCAATAGCGCGTTCCATCAGCGGAATAGTGAAGTTGGAAATACCAATCTGACGCGTCAGGCCCTGCTGTTTTGCTTCCAGCAGCGCAGCCATGAATTCTTCTACCGCCACGGCATCATTTGGTGATGGCCAGTGGATCAGCGTCAGGTCAACGTAATCGGTGCGCAGCTTCTGCAGGCTCTCTTTGAGGCTTTCAACCAGCTTGTCTTTGCTCAGGTTTTCGATCCAGATCTTGGTCGTGATGAACAGTTCATCACGTGCCACACCGCTTTCAGCAATGGCCTGACCAACAGCAGCTTCGTTGTCATAGATCTGTGCGGTGTCGATAGTGCGATAGCCCAGCTCAAGAGCGGTTTTAACGGACGCGATAACAACATCATCTTTCAGGCGGAAAGTGCCGAGGCCAAGTGCAGGGATTGTCATGATTTTCCTCTTTATTTATCAATATTGGTTAACGAAAACCATTATGACGAATGAGAGGATCGGGAAAAAGATCGTGAAACGCAGAGGATTTTTGCTAAAACAGCAATAATTAAACGACAAGCAAAGAAAAAGCCCTGAGCAATTATGCTCAGGGCTCTTAATAAGTGGCGGAACGGACGGGACTCGAACCCGCGACCCCCTGCGTGACAGGCAGGTATTCTAACCGACTGAACTACCGCTCCACCGAATTTCTT
>NZ_JABBJF010000033.1 GCF_014218705.1 Kluyvera sichuanensis
CAGGACGGATTCTGCGGGTTATGGTTCAGAAAATCACGCCACAGGACTTCGGCAATGTCAGCCATACCCATTGGGGCACCCGGGTGACCGGAATTCGATTTTTGTACACCATCAATAGAAAGCATGCGCAAAGCATTCGCTAGCGTGCGACGAGTCGTCATGAGGGAACTCCAGATATAAAAGGGTTACAGCGCCCTCAACCGTATAAATCAATCGCGAGGGTAAAGAGCCAGACCGGTTAAATAGACTCTTCGCCTTGCACAATGGCTCAGTACGGTTGAGCGCGCTGCAATTTTAGGCAGCGACTTCGCGCTGATAGAAATCGACCATTTTGTCCCAGGCATCGCTGACATTATCTGCCAGTGAGAAGAGGCCAGAGGTCCCTACAATAAAGACATCAACGCCGGACTGGGAGATGACATTAAAGGTCTTCTCGTTGCAGGAGCCGTCAATCTCGGTCAGGTAGTGGTAACCATGCGCTTCGCGCATCGCAATCAGCTGCTTGATTTTGTTGAGCGATTCCGGAATAAACTTCTGGCCGGCGTAGCCGGGATCAACTGACATGACGGTCACTTTATCCAGCAGGTGCGCGTACTCCTTAATCGCATCAGCCGGAGTAGCAGGGTTCAACACCACGCCGCAGCGACGACCCGCATCTTTGATCTGATTCAGCAGCCGGAAGATTTTGTTATTCGCTGTCTCCGGATGGAAGCTGATAATATCGGCTCCAGCATCAATGCACATTGGGATAATATCTTCCGGGTGATTCACCATCAGATGCACATCAATTGGCACATCGGTGATTTTTTTCAGGTTTTCGATAAAGAATGGTGAGAGCGTAATGTTCTTCACATAGCTACCGTCCATAATATCGACGTGATAAAAATCAGCTCGGCCATTCATTGCCGTAATTTGCTCTCTGAACTGTGTTAAATTCATGCACATTAACGAGGGCGAAAATTTAGCCGCCATACTTCACCTCCAAAAGAATTAATTAGTTAAACAGTGACACGACATGCCCAAGAATGATGCCAACAACGCCGAAGTCCGCATCGCCAAAAGTGGTGGATGCAAAGCCAAGGTCGCCCATTAGAGGCAGCAAAATTGCAGGCAAGAATGAAATCAACAGACCGTGAGCGAATGCACCCACCACCGCGCCGCGCCGACCACCGCAGATGTTGCCGTAAACGCCCGCCGTCGCGCCGCAGAAGAAGTGCGGTACCAGGCCAGGAACGATGACGCTTAAACCAAACAGTGGGCACAGGAACATACTCACCAGGCCAGCGGCAAAGCTTGACAGAAATCCGACGATCACCGCGTTCGGGGCAAACGGAAAGACGGTAGGGCAGTCGAGTGCCGGTTTGGCGTCTTTCACCAACTTGTCGGCGATGCCTTTAAAGGCCGGAACGATTTCGGCAATAATCATGCGTACACCCGCAAGGATGATCCACACGCCAGCTGCAAAGGTAAGCGACTGGATAATGGCGAAGATGATAAAGTTCTGACCCGCGCTGATGTTGGCCTCAACAAACTCTTTGCCTGCGACCAGTACCAGAATGATGAACAGGATCATCATCGTCAGCGAGATGGCAACCGAGGAGTCACGCAGGAAATTCAGCGATTTCGGTACCTTAAGCTCTTCAATCGACGGGCTTCCTTTACCGACTACTTTCCCCACCAGTGCCGACAGCAGATAGCCAGTTGAACCAAAGTGGCCCAACGCCAGGTCATCAGTGCCTGTTATTTTGCGAGTGAACGGTTGTAGAATGGCCGGAGAGACGACCATCATGATGCCGAGGATCACTGCCCCCACCAGTACTACCCAGAATGGTGATAGACCGCCGACAGAGAGAATGACAGCCAGCATTGCCGACATATACAGCGTATGGTGCCCGGTCAGGAAGATGTACTTCAGCGGCGTAATACGGGCAAGGACAATGTTAAACAACATCCCTAGCACCATGATCATTGCCGTTGCGGTACCGTAGTTTTTCTGCGCCAGCGCCGCCATGGCATCAGTATTGGGTACGACTCCCTGAATATGGAACGAGTGCTCAAACAGCTGGCTAAACGTTGTTAACGTAGTGGCGATAATCGCCGCCCCGGATGTTAATATCACAAAACCCATAATGGTTTTGAGAGTCCCGGAAATAACATCGGAAACGGCTTTTTTCTGTAATAGTAAACCGATCAAGGAAAACAAACCAACCAGTATAGCTGGTGTACCTAACACATCATGAATAATAAACTGCAGCATAGAATGACTCCGTAAGGCCGCAAATAATTAATTAGAGATTCTCGGAAAGAATTTCTTTTATTTTATTGTTATCCAGCAAGTTAGATAAACCAAATACTTGTGCAGAATGGCTGGACAGATGTTCGGCAATATCTTTAGCGCTAAGAATAATATCGGCTGTTTCGCTCTTTGCCGACGTCAGGTCGGTATGGGAAATTTCAGCTTCTTTATTCAGCTCTTTAATGATTTTTTTTACATTCATTTCAACGATAAAGCTACTACCTAAACCGTTACCACAAACGATCAGAACCTTTTTCATCTCTACCTCACTATCCGTTGATAACGGTTTGAATTTTATCCATTGATGATGCTTTCAGAAGTGCTGATAGTCGTTCATCATCGCTAAAAATGTCCGCCAGTGCTGTAATCATATTGATGTGCTCATCACCAGAAAGTGCGCACAACATAATCACAACGTAAATCGGGTCATTCTCTTTTGCGTCAAAAGACACGCCTTGTTTAACATGTAAAAACGATAATCCATTTTTTATTGCCCCTTGCTCCGGACGGGCATGAGGCATTGCCAAACCTGGCGCCAGGACATAATAAGGACCAAGTTTCTGATGGCTGTTAAAAATGGCTTGAATATAATCTTCTGTAATCGCTTCTTTCGCTAATAAGGGCTGAGCCGATAACGTAATAGCTTGTTTCCAGTCGCTGACTGAATCCACAATCTGTATATTTTCCGTTGGTAGCCAGGTCGTAATCATAAATACCCCGATAGCGTTGAAAGTGAGCCTACTATAGTGGAATGCCTTCACGGGTTACCGTGATCTTCCTCGCAAAGTTAGCGCTAACATGGCGCTAGTGTTAAAATTCTTGTTACCGCTAACTTTGTTAACCATACTTATCATTACTTTGCAGTTGGGCAATGCGCAAAACGCTAAATATCATTTACAATGGCTGCCCAGCCAGGCGAAAGGAGGACATCAGTGCAGACGTTAGAAGTGGACGATAGCGGGAGAGAAAAACGCAGGAAAAACACTGGTAAAATTACGCTCGCCGAAGTGGCAAAACTGGTCGGCGTTAGCACGATGACGGTCTCACGCGCGTTGCGCATGCCTGAAAAAGTAAATCCTGAACTGCGCACCCGTATTGAAGCGGCGGTTAGCGAGTTGGGCTATGTGCCAAATCTACAGGCCCGCAGCCTCGCCTCTGCTGACTCCAGCCTGGTGATGGGGGTGGTGCCTTCTTTTTCCTCTCCAGGATTTCTCGCCGTTTCCGAAACGCTGCAGACCGTGATCGCGACGCAGGGTTACAGCATGATGTTTATCGAATCCGGCCAGGGTGGGCAGAGTGAAGAAAAAGCCTTTACACAAATGCTTGCTTACAACCCGGCGGCGATTGTTCAATTCAATATTGATAACATCAGCAGTTGTTCGCAAATGATCAGTAACACCGGCGTGCCGGTGGTTGAGATTGGCGCTATTAATCGTGATGCAAACTGGGTCAGCATTGGTGTTGACTACGGTGCAGCCATTAAAAAGTTGGTCACATCACTTGTACAGGCCGGATATAAAAATATCGGTCTGCTTTGCACGGCCTCTAATAATATTATGTTTCGTCAGGTACTGAGCGGTTGGAACAGCGCCATGATCTCCATTAACCACTCCCCACATCGGGTGGTTACCTCGCATCTACCAGCAGGCATTACGACCGGTTTAAATCTGCTGAGCGATATTCGTATCACCTGGCCTGAGTTGGATGCACTGATTTGCACATCTGATGAAATTGCCTGCGGCTGCATCATGGCTTGCCACGGTGCAGGGCAAAAAGTGCCAGATTCCCTGGCATTGGCAAGCTTGAGCGGTGGTACCCTTGCCGCAGTTTGCTCACCGGCTCTGACTGCGGTCGAATTTCCATGGAGTGAGACAGGCACTCTCGCAGGAAAGACGTTGCTTGATCTACTGGCTGGCAAATCGACAGATAGCGCTATTGAATTACCCTCAACCTTACAAGTTCGTGCCAGCACCAGAAAGCAGTAGTGCAGATAAGATATTTATTGATTTGCTATTCCGTCAAACACAGCGAGATTTGCGTTGCTGAGAACATACCCCTTTGGCGTGTCGAGCGCATTTGGCTATGCTGAGGTAACTTGAAGGGGGATGGGGATACCACTGAAATGAAAATAGAAAGTGATTGTTTTCATGCTAGTGCCATTTCTAGCAGCGTTACAGTGAGATTGCATAAGACGTCATGAAAACAAAAATCCACGCTATTGCGTGGATTTTATAGGGTTTTATGAACTTCATGAGATTATGGAAACCTCATGAGACAACAAACTTTATTTAGACGTTGAACAAGAAGTTCATCACATCGCCATCTTTAACGATGTAATCTTTCCCTTCTGCACGCATCTTGCCCGCTTCTTTCGCGCCTTGCTCACCTTTGTAGGTGATGAAGTCTTCGAACGCGATGGTTTGTGCGCGGATAAAGCCTTTTTCAAAGTCGGTGTGGATTTTACCCGCAGCCTGCGGCGCAGTTGCACCAACAGAGATGGTCCATGCACGGACTTCTTTCACGCCCGCGGTGAAGTAGGTTTGCAGGTTCAGCAGTTCGTAACCGGCGCGGATAACGCGGTTCAGCCCCGGTTCTTCGAGGCCCATTTCAGCCATGAATTCTTCACGGTCGGCATCGTCGAGTTCAGCGATATCGGCTTCAACGGCGGCACATACGGCAACCACAACAGAACCTTCAGCCGCTGCAATTTCGCGCACTTTGTCGAGGTACGGGTTGTTCTCAAAACCGTCTTCGTTAACGTTGGCGATATACATGGTTGGCTTCAGGGTCAGGAAGCTCAGGTATTTGATGGCCGCTTTGTCTTCGTCGGTCAGCGTTTTCAGCGCGCGCAGCATGCCCGCGTTTTCCAGTTGTGGCAGACATTTTTCCAGCGCAGCTTGTTCAGCTTTAGCGTCTTTGTCGCCGCCTTTGGCTTTTTTCTGCACGCGGTGCAGGGCGCGTTCACAGGTGTCGAGGTCAGACAGCGCCAGTTCGGTGTTGATAACGTCGATATCGTCAGCCGGGTCCACTTTGTTGTTCACGTGGATGATGTTGTCGTTCTCGAAGCAACGCACAACGTGACCGATAGCTTCGGTTTCACGGATGTTGGTCAGGAACTGGTTACCCAGGCCTTCACCTTTGGAAGCGCCTTTTACCAGGCCCGCGATATCAACGAATTCCATGGTGGTTGGCAGGATGCGCTGAGGTTTAACGATTTCCGCCAGCTGGTCCAGACGCGGATCGGGCATCGGAACAACGCCTGTGTTCGGCTCGATAGTACAGAACGGGAAGTTCGCCGCTTCAATACCCGCTTTGGTGAGCGCGTTGAACAGGGTGGATTTGCCTACGTTTGGCAAACCAACGATACCGCATTTGAATCCCATGTTTAAATCACCTTAATCTTTTGATATTCAACCTGTTATAGAAAACAGATTGTAGAAAAGTTAATAACTCCGCCTATTATACACGTCATACAGGAAAAAAAACGTACTTCATCCTGCTGCGATGGCGGCAACCTGAATAGTTTAGCGTACCGGTGAATACTTATTGCGCTTTAAAGGCATGCAGGCGGTTAGTCGCTTTAGTCAGCCCGTCTTTCAGCCAGATCTCGGTACAGCGCGCCGCTTCGTCTACGGCATCGTCAATCAGCTTCTGTTCGGTCGCCTGCGGCTTACCTAATACAAAACCAACAACTTTGCTTTTATCGCCCGGATGACCAATTCCGATGCGTAAGCGGTGAAAATTAGGGTTATTACTCAGTTCACTGATGATATCCTTCAGACCGTTGTGGCCACCGTGGCCGCCGCCCAGTTTGAACTTCGCCACGCCTGGTGGGAGATCCAGCTCGTCATGCGCCACCAGAATTTCATCTGGATTAATGCGATAGAAGGTCGCCAGTGCCGCAACGGCTTTACCGCTAAGGTTCATAAAGGTGGTCGGCACCAGCAGGCGAACATCTTCTCCGGCTAAATTAATGCGGGAGGTGTAGCCAAAAAACTTACTCTCTTCACGCAGCGGTGCGCGAAAACGCTCTGCCAGCAAATCGACGTACCAGGCACCCGCGTTATGACGCGTTCCCGCGTACTCTGCGCCGGGGTTTGCCAGGCCGACAATCAGTTTAATCGTCACGTTGTTATTCCTGAGTGGGCAATCTTTCCGGCGGCTAGTTTACGTCGAGAGGGCGCGCTTGACAAAAATAAGCGCCCTGAGCGGCAAAACTTGAATAGTTCACAACCGGAATAATGTTGATTGGAAAGTATTTCAGTCACTTAAATGTAAAGATTTGTTGATGAGATGTTCTTATTTGTGATCACCAGCGCACTTATCCCTGGCGGTGTTGTCTATACTTTACACACTAGGAATAGGGATATATCCCTAAACCCAAAGCCAATCTACGGAGGTGACACTATGAAACGCAAAAACGCTTCGTTACTCGGTAATGTGCTCATGGGGTTAGGTCTGGTCGTCATGATCGGCGGCGTTGGTTATTCTATTTTAAACCAGATGCCGCAGCTTAACCTACCTCAGTTTTTTGCGCATGGTGCGGTGTTAAGCATCTTTGTCGGCGCACTTCTCTGGCTGGTTGGCGCGCGTGTCGGTGGGCACGAGCAGGTGAGCGATAGATACTGGTGGGTACGCCACTATGACAAACGCTGTCGCCGCAACGATAATACCTCTCACCGTCACAGCTAAATATGACAATGGCTCCCGTGGGAGCCATACAGACAACTTCCAAAGTCCTGGCCGAAAGCCGGGACTTTGTGCTTTCAGAGTGGTCGAATTTACTCGAACAGTCGATGGTGCAACGCCTTGACCGCGCTGTCGGCCGCATCGCCTGGCAGCAGGAAGCAAAGGTTGTTATGAGACGCGCCGTGACAAATCATCCGCACCGCATGCTCTTCCAGACGAGAGAAGACATCGTTACACACGCCCAGCTCTTTGGTCAGTTGATTACCCACTAACGTTACCAGCGCCAGCCCGGTTTCTACTTCCACACGGCAGTGGGAGGAGAGGGCCGTAAACAGCGCGGTGGTCAGCGTGTGATCTTCACCGGAGGTCGCGTTTGATGAGTCCAGCGCCAGCGCGATGGTCGATTCTGATGTCGTCACCAGATCCGTTGCCACGTTGTGCTGAGCCAGCAGCGTGAAGATCTGCGCTAAGAAACGGTTAGATGGCTGATCGTCGAGACGGTGCAGGCGCAGCAGCGTCTGCTTGCGGCGTACCGCAACCGCACGATAGCGCGGCGGGTTCTCCGTTGTGCAGCATACCAGCGTACCGCCAGCGGCTGTGTCTTTACTGGATCCAACAAACACCGGAATGTTCTTACGCATCGCTGGCAGCAGCGTCGCCGGGTGCAGCACTTTCGCGCCGTAGCCTGCCATATCACTCGCTTCAGAGAACGAGATGCTGTCGATGCGTTTCGCGTTTGGCGCGATACGAGGATCGGTGGTGTAGATACCGGCGACATCGGTCCAGATATCAACGCGGCCTGCGTGCAGCGCTTCACCCAGCAGGGAAGCCGTGTAGTCGCTGCCGCCACGGCCCAGCGTGGTGGTGCGACCGTTAGCGTCACGGCCGATAAAACCCTGGGTAATCATGATTTCTTGTTCGATACGCGGGCGCAGATGCGTTTCCGCCAGCTCAGCCACGGCGCTAACCTGAGGTTCTGCGCAGCCGTGAGTGGAGTCGGTGCGAATCACGCTGCGGGCGTCAAACCAGCTGGTTTCAACGCCGCGTTCACGCATCACTTCCGTAAACAGCAGGCTGGACATCAATTCCCCGTGACTCACCAGCTCATCGCTTAGAGCGTCAGACGGTGAAACCATCGCCGTTTGCGCCAGACGGCTAATATTATCGAGGAGATTATCGATTTCCTTGCTGATGACAGAAGGCTGCTTCAGACGGGAAATAATGTTGTATTGAATGGTCCGGAGGGTCTCAAGCTTGTCTAACTGCTGATGACTTTCCAGACCTTCAGAAAGCTCAACCAGTAGGTTGGTGACACCTGCGGAAGCAGACAGGACAACTAAACGAACATTTTGATCGGCAAGCACAATGCTGGCGCTGCGGTTCATCGCATCAAAGTCAGCAACGCTGGTGCCGCCAAACTTGGCAACGATGAATTGTGGGTAAATGCGGGTCATAACACTCTCATATCAGGGCGCCATAATATATGGCTAGAAAATTTTCATTCTCGGCATAAGGGAAGGTTCCTTCTCCTTACGAAATGTCCGCCCGCGAACATTTCTGGATGACAACCCAGGAGTAATCCTGTTGTCGATAACGTGTTCTGCCCGTCACACGCTATCGGGTGCTGCGCATTAGTCTATATTTACTGGGGGGTAAATAAGCGCGCCATAGTAAGTGATTTATCACAAGGGATCGACTTTTTTATTTATCTCTCAGTAAATAAATGAAAAATCCCGTTTTATTCGAAATCCTCAACCTTATTTACGGTAAAGACACGTAAAAAAATAATAAAACCTTAACAATTGGGTGGCTATCATTACATCGCAGGCTTTGTATTTCTCTGAAGCTTTTTATAATAAATGGTAACAATTTAGCATCAAGGTGTTGTTGGTTTTGTGTTGTTACCTTTTGATTTTAAAGTGAAAAATGGCATCTGAAAACCGCGTAAAATAAATGATTGAGTCCTTAGCTAAAACAACATATATTAGCCGCGATTTTTTACAGGTAATCCTTATAACCATTTATTCAATCAGGCGTTAATCTACACCTGGTTGTAGGAGTGATATGATGACGGATAAAGTCCGTATTGATACTTTACGTGCTAATTCATTACCACAGAGCAATGATACCTTTTTAGCAAGACAAGCTGAGTTTGAATCTAACGTCAGAAGCTATCCACGTAAGCTGCCGCTGGCTATCGCCAAGGCACAGGGCGTTTGGATCACTGACGTTGAAAATAATCAATACCTTGACTGTCTGGCGGGTGCCGGCACCCTGGCACTTGGTCATAATCATCCTGATGTACTTCAAAGCATTCAAAGTGTCATCACGAGTGGCTTACCGTTACATACGCTTGATCTCACGACCCCATTAAAAGATGAATTTTCATCTTATTTACTTTCCCTGTTACCGGGCGAGGGTAAAGAATATTGCCTGCAGTTCACCGGCCCATCCGGCGCGGATGCTGTAGAAGCGGCTATCAAACTGGCGAAAAAAGCGACCGGTCGTTCTGGCGTAATCAGCTTCTCCGGCGGTTACCACGGTATGACTCACGGCGCGTTGTCCGTGACCGGTAACCTGTCACCGAAAGAAGCCGTCAGCAATATGATGCCGGAAGTGCAGTTCATGCCATATCCGCACGAGTACCGCTGCCCGCTGGGCATTGGTGGCGAAGCGGGCGTGAAAGCGCTGACCTACTACTTCGAAAACCTGATCAACGACGTTGAAAGTGGCGTGCGTAAACCTGCGGCGGTGATTCTTGAAGCCGTTCAGGGTGAAGGCGGCGTGAACCCGGCTCCGGTCGAGTGGCTGCAGCGCATCCGTAAAGTGACTCAAGAACACGGCATCATGCTGATCCTCGATGAGGTTCAGGCTGGTTTCGCGCGTACCGGTAAACTGTTCGCCTTTGAACACGCCGGTATTGAGCCAGACATCATCGTCATGTCCAAAGCGGTTGGCGGCGGTCTGCCACTGGCGGTTCTGGGTATTAAAAAGCAGTTTGACGCATGGGCACCAGGCCACCACACCGGTACCTTCCGCGGCAACCAGCTGGCGATGGCGACCGGCCTGACCACGCTGAAGATCCTCAAAGACGACAAAATTGCCGATAAAGTTGCCGCCCAGGGCGAGTGGCTGAAAGGCAAACTGGCTGAACTGCAGAAACGTTACCCGGTTATCGGTCACGTTCGCGGTCTGGGTCTGATGATCGGTCTGGAAATCGTTAAGCCTAACGAAGCGCCTGACCACATGGGTTGCTTCCCGGCTGACGGCGAGCTGTCTGCGCTGCTGCAGAAGAAATGCTTCCAGGCGGGTCTGATCCTGGAACGCGGTGGTCGTAACGGTTGCGTACTGCGCCTGCTGCCATCCCTGCTGATCACCAACGATGAGCTGGAAATCTTCCTCGATAAATTTGAAAACGCCCTGAATGCCGCTGGCGTGAAGCCGGTTTAAACGGAGTAGGATCGAATGTCTGACGTAAACCCGATTCTGTCCGGCTCGGCGCAGAGTATTGCTGCCTATCAGGACGCTATCGAGCAGAGTACTAAAGCGGTCGTTGAATGGTTAAAACAGCCTGAGATGTATCAGGGCAAAACCGTTGAACAGCTGCGTGAACGTATCAACCTGAACTTTACGTCTCAAGGCCTGGGCAACCAGGCCGCCATTGAGCGTGCGGTTGAATACTTTCTGAAAGACAGTCTGTCCGTTCACCATGCACAGTGCGTGGCGCACCTGCACTGCCCAAGTCTGGTCATTAGCCAGGCGGCGGAAGTGCTGATTAACGCCACCAACCAGAGCATGGACTCCTGGGATCAGAGCCCATCCGCGACCATTATTGAGATCAAACTGATCGAATGGCTGCGTGAGCAGGTTGGTTTCCCGGCAGGCGATGCAGGCGTGTTCACCAGCGGCGGCACCCAGAGCAATCTGATGGGCCTGATGCTGGCGCGTGATGCGTTCTATGCGCGTCAGGGGCACTCTGTACAGCAAGACGGTATTACCGGCGATCTGCGCAAGATGAAAGTGTTCTGTTCTGAGAACGCGCACTTCTCCGTGCAGAAAAACATGGCGCTGATGGGCCACGGCTATCAGTCCGTCACGCTGGTGAAAACCGATGCTTTCTCTCGTATGGACATCAATGACCTGAAAGAGAAGCTGGCGCAGGCGAAAGCCAACGGCGAACAGGTGATGGCGATTGTTGCGACGGCAGGTACTACCGACGCGGGCGCAATCGACCCGTTAACGGAAATTACCGCGCTGGCCGCCGCAGAGCAGATCTGGGTTCATGTGGATGCAGCATGGGGCGGGGCGTTACTGCTGTCTGAGAAGTATCGTCATTTCCTCAATGGACTTGAGCAGGCTGACTCCGTCACTCTGGACTTCCACAAGCAGTTCTTCCAGACCATCAGCTGCGGGGCGTTCCTGCTGAAAGATGCGCGTCATTATGAACTGATGCGTTATCAGGCGGCGTACCTGAACTCTGATTTCGACGAAGAGCACGGCGTGCCGAACCTGGTGTCCAAATCTCTGCAAACCACGCGTCGTTTCGATGCGCTGAAGCTGTGGATGGGCCTTGAAGCGCTGGGCAAAAAGCAGTATGCCGAAATCATTGATAACGGCGTTACGCTGGCGCGCGATGTTGCTGAGTTTGTGAAAACCCAGCCGCATCTGGAGCTGGTCATGGAGCCGCAGCTGGCAAGCGTGCTGTTCCGTTTCCGTCCGGAAAACAACGACAGCGCGTTTGTGGCCCTGCTGAACCAACGTATTGGTGACGTTCTGCTGGCTTCCGGCAGCGCTAACGTGGGTGTGACCGAAGCTGATGGCGTAACCTGCCTGAAGCTGACGCTGCTGAACCCAACGGTTTGCCTGGAAGACGTTAAAGTTCTGCTGGCAAGCGTGAAAGACACCGCCGAGCAACTGCTGAAAGCGTAAGCATTCACGTTGCGATAAAAATGGCTCCCTCGGGAGCCATTTTTTTTGCCTGTCATTTGTAGCCCGGCCAAGCGAAGCGCCGCCGGGAGGCGGTTAGATGATGTCTGCTAGTGCAGCATCCTTGTTTGGGAAGAAGGTCAGGCGACCAGGAATCGGCTGAATGCCAGCGCGGGCCATGGTGCGCAGCGGCTGGAATTCCAGGTTAGAGACGCGCAGCTCGCAGCCTTCAGGCAGCTTTTTCACGAAGCGCTGGAAGGCATCCAGGCCACCGGCGTCCAGCACCGGTACGGCATCCCACTTCAGCACTACGATACGTTTGCCTTCAATACGTGTCTCAAGATCGCTAAACAACCCTTCGGCGGCGGCAAAGAACAGCGGGCCAATCACGCGTAGCACCAGCACATCGTCCGGCACGGTGACGTTCACGGCGGAAAGACGCGTCATGCGCGCAATACGGCGCATAAACAGCAGCGAAGCCAGCACGATACCAACGCTGATGGCGATAACCATATCAAACAGCACGGTCAGCGACATACAGATCAGCATCACGATGATGTCGTCTTTCGGCGCTTTGCGCAGCAGGTACACCACCTTGTGCGCTTCGCTCATGTTCCACGCTACCATCAGCAGCAGGGCGGCCATCGCCGACAGCGGCAGCCACGAGAGCACCGGGGCCAGAATCAGCAGTGCCAGAATCACCAGAACCGCGTGGATCACCGCCGAAACCGGTGAAGTAGCGCCTGCACGAACGTTCGCCGCCGAGCGCGCAATCGCCGCGGTGGCGGTAATGCCGCCAAAGAACGGCGCAATAATATTACCGAGGCCTTGACCGACCAGCTCGCTGTTCGCTTTGTGCTTGGTGCCGGTCATACCGTCGAGCACCACCGCACACAGCAGGGATTCAATCGCCCCCAGCATTGCCATGGAAAACGCCGCTGGTAGCAGAGCGTGAATGGAGGCCCAGCTTAAGGTAAAGGTTGAGACCGGCATATCCCACGGCAGCACAAACTGCGGCAGCAGCTGCGGGATACCGTTGCCCTGAGAACCGTCAGCCAGGATGTAGTGGAACTGAGAGCCGATGGTGGCGACGTGGCCACCGAGCAGGTTCACAATCAGCATCACCACGCAGCCAGCAATCAGCGCGGGCAGGTGGCCCGGCAGGCGCAGGCCGAGGCGAGGCCAGAGGATCAGCGTGCCGAGAGTAACAACGCCAATGGCTGCATCGCCAACGTTAATGGTCGGCAGCGCCATCACCAGCGCGCCCACCTTCTGTAAATAGTGTTCCGGAACGTGCGTCATCTGCAGACCGAGGAAATCTTTAATCTGCATGGTCCCGATGGTAATACCAATCCCTGAGGTGAAGCCGAGTGTCACCGACAGCGGAATATATTCGATCAGGCGGCCAAAGCGGGCCAGGCCAAAGAGGATCAGGAATATCCCGGACATCAGGGTTGCAACCAGCAGGCCTGCCAGGCCGAACTGTTGAGAGACAGGGTAGAGAATAACCACAAAGGCTGCCGTCGGCCCGGAGACGCTAAAGCGCGAGCCACCGGTCAGGGCGATAACAATCCCCGCGACGGCGGAGGTGTACAGGCCATACTGCGGTGCCACGCCGCTGCCGATCGCCAGCGCCATCGCCAGCGGAATCGCGATGATCCCAACCGTGATACCGGCAATCAGATCGCGCATAAATCGCGCGGAGGTGTATTTCTCTTTCCAGCAGGCGTCAATCAGCGCGCGGAAAGGCATAACGTGAGGGGAAAGTAATTTATTCACAGTTGTCTTTCATCCATGAGCGCATCATCTACCATATGAATGATAGTTGAAGTTGGCATAAATCATACAAATTAACTACACAGACAAAAAAACCCGCCGTAGCGGGTTTTTTAACCAAATCCGATTAGTGTTCGAACATGGCGGAGATGGATTCTTCGTTGCTGATACGACGAATCGCTTCGGCCAGCATCCCGGACAGAGTCAGGGTACGAACGTTTGGCAGCGCTTTGATCTCATCACTTAATGGGATGGTATCGCAGACGACTACTTCGTCGATGACGGAGTTACGCAGATTGTTCACCGCATTGCCGGAGAAGATCGGGTGAGTTGCGTAAGCAAATACGCGTTTCGCACCACGTTCTTTCAGCGCTTCAGCTGCTTTGCACAGCGTGCCACCGGTATCGATCATGTCATCAACCAGTACGCAGTCACGACCGGCAACGTCACCGATGATGTGCATAACCTGGGAAACGTTCGCACGTGGGCGACGTTTGTCGATGATAGCCATGTCGGTATCGTTCAGCAGTTTAGCAATAGCACGAGCGCGGACTACGCCACCGATGTCTGGAGAAACCACGATTGGGTTATCCAGGTTCAGCTGCAGCATATCTTCGAGCAGGATTGGGCTACCAAATACGTTATCAACCGGAACATCGAAGAAGCCCTGGATCTGTTCAGCGTGCAGGTCTACGGTCAGTACGCGGTCAACGCCAACGCTTGACAGGAAGTCAGCGACAACTTTAGCGGTGATTGGTACACGAGCAGAACGAACGCGACGGTCCTGGCGAGCATAACCGAAGTAAGGGATAACGGCGGTGATACGGCCTGCGGAAGCACGGCGCAGGGCATCTACCATAACGACTAATTCCATCAGGTTGTCGTTAGTTGGGGCACAAGTGGACTGGATGATGAAAATATCACCACCGCGTACGTTTTCGTTAATTTGTACGCTGACTTCGCCGTCGCTAAAGCGACCTACAGCGGCGTCGCCGAGAGAAGTGTACAGGCGGTTGGCAATACGTTGTGCTAGTTCCGGGGTGGCGTTACCAGCAAAAAGCTTCATATCAGGCACGAGAAGAACCTCAGGCATGCGTCCAGTGGTGGATGAAACGGGCCAAAAACTGTGCGGGCCAGGCGCGATTTCATCCAGGCGGTGTATTAAAGAGCGCGATGCAACGTCTGGAACAGGGTGACGTTGTCACCAGAGCTCAGTTTGCCCGGCAGGGTCACTCATCACCATTCTTCTTTCGTCAGCATGACTGACGGAAACCGAATGATTCAGAGCAGGGCTTGCTTCAATGGAGAGAGGTTTACACCTTTCGCCACAAAGCCTTGCAACCATTCCGGGGCTTGCTCAAGCACCTGGCGGGCAGCGAGTTCCGTGTCGAATTCAGCAAAGACACAGGCTCCTGTTCCAGTCAGGCGCGACGGCGCGTATTCTAACAGCCAGGAAAGCACATCATCAACCTCGCGAAAACGTTTTCTTGCGATAACCTCGCAATCATTGCCGAATTCACAATTTAATAACGTTTCTATTGACCTGACAGGGGTGTTTCGTGGCAGCTCCGGATCGCGGAAGATAACCGGGGTTGGAATGCTGACGCCCGGGTGGGCCACCAGATACCATTTTTCCGCAACCTCAACCGGCGTTAGCACCTCGCCAACCCCTTCAGCAAACGCTGCATGGCCACGAACGAACACCGGCACATCGGCACCCAGCGTCAGGCCAATAGCCGCCAGCTCATCTTCCGAGAGCCCGCACTGCCACAAATGGTTTAGCGCAACCAGAACGGTAGCGGCGTTTGAGGAACCACCGCCCAGGCCGCCGCCCATCGGTAGGCGTTTTTCAATGCTGATGTCCGCGCCGCAGCCGTCCGCCAGACGCTGGCTGTCGGCGGCGGTTTTCATCAGCAAGCGCGCAGCGCGAATAATCAGGTTCTCTTCGTTTGGCACGCCGTCCACGGGGGTGAGCAGTCGCAGTTGCCCATCCTGGCGCGGCACAATGGTCAGCGTGTCGCCGTAGTCGAGAAACTGAAACAGCGTCTGCAGCGTGTGATAGCCGTCAGCGCGCTGCCCGGTGATGTATAAAAACAGGTTCAGCTTTGCCGGAGAGGGCCAACGGGTCATCATTTAGCGATCCAGTTATCCATCTTCAGCTTGATGCGCTGGGAGCCTTCGGTCAGCTCCATGTTGGACGGCAGCGCTGGCTGGGTTTTGTTGTCGTAACCGCCGTACACCACTTTCCAGGTTTTGCCGTTCTGGGTGTAGTTGAGTTCACTAAGACGATACTGGTCGTCAAGTTTATAGTCGGTGGCGTCGCCCGGCAGGCCGAGGATCCACTGACGCAGGCTGTTGAGCGGAATCGGCATCCCGGTCAGCTTGCCAATCATCTCTTCGCCGTCGGCGGCGGTATAGTGCTGGCCTTTGTTATCGGTCAGTTGGGCAGAGCCCGGTTTGCCAATCAGCTCAAGCTCGGTGCTGCCAAGCGGGTTGGTTAACAACAGACGATAGTTGTCCTGGCCGGTTTGCTGCCAGAAGAAGCGGGCGTAAACCTTTTGCTGGTCAGACAGATACGCAAACGCACCGCGGGTCTGATACTGGCTTAAGTGAAGAACGTCCTGCTGGTGCTGCTTCCACTGTGGGGCGGTAGGGCTTTTACCCGGACCGGTTGGCGCAGTGGTGGTACAAGCGGTAAGGACCAGGGCTGCCAGCGGCAGCAGGCGAATCAGGCGGAAATCAGACATGACAATCCTTGAAGTGCGTTGCAGTGATAACGCTTAATGCTAGCGTCGCCTGCGGGCAGCGTCTACGCTCAAGTTGTCTTAAATCATAAAATTAACCCAGCCTGCCTATTACTCCAAAAGGGGGGCGTCCCTTTTATTGATCTCGCGCATCCTGTATGATGCGCTCAGACTAACCTTATCAACGCTGGTACTACTCCCGCACAATGACCCTTTTAGCTCTTGGCATTAATCACAAAACAGCCCCGGTAGCGCTGCGAGAACGTGTAACGTTTTCGCCAGATACGCTCGACCAGGCGCTGGAGAGCCTGCTGGCTCAGCCAATGGTGCAAGGAGGCGTGGTACTGTCGACCTGTAACCGCACCGAGCTCTACCTCAGCGTAGAGGAGCAGGAAAATCAGCATGAAGCGATTATCCGCTGGCTGTGCGATTACCACGGCCTGAATGAAGAAGAACTGCGCCAGAGCCTTTATTGGCACCAGGATAACGATGCCGTCAGCCATCTGATGCGCGTTGCCAGCGGGCTGGACTCGCTGGTGCTGGGCGAACCGCAAATCTTAGGGCAGGTTAAAAAAGCGTTTGCCGACTCCAGTCGCGGGCATCTGCATGTCAGCGAGCTGGAACGCATGTTCCAGAAATCCTTCTCTGTTGCCAAGCGCGTGCGCACGGAAACGGATATCGGCGCCAGCGCGGTGTCGGTGGCGTTTGCGGCCTGTACCCTGGCGCGACAGATTTTCGAATCACTCTCTTCGGTGACGGTGCTGCTGGTCGGCGCCGGTGAAACCATCGAACTGGTGGCGCGCCATCTGCGCGAGCATCATGTGAAAAAAATGGTGATTGCCAACCGTACCCGCGAACGTGCACAGGTGCTGGCCGATGAGGTCGGGGCCGAAGTGATCGCGTTGAGCGACGTGGATGAGCGGCTGAAAGAGGCCGATATCATTATCAGTTCTACCGCCAGCCCGCTGCCGATTATTGGTAAAGGGATGGTGGAGCGCGCGCTGAAAGCGCGTCGTAACCAGCCGATGCTGCTGGTGGATATTGCCGTACCGCGCGACGTTGAGCCGGAGGTGGGGAAACTCGCCAACGCCTATCTCTACAGCGTCGATGACCTGCAAAACATCATTCAGAATAACCTCGCGCAGCGCAAAGCCGCCGCGGTTCAGGCTGAAACCATTGTTGAGCAGGAAACCAGTGAATTTATGGCCTGGCTCCGCGCGCAAAGCGCCAGCGAAATCATCCGTGATTATCGTTCCCAGGCTGAAACGGCGCGTGAAGAGCTCACCGCTAAAGCGATCGCGGCTCTTGAACAGGGCGGCGACCCGCAGGTCATCATGCAGGATCTGGCGCGGAAATTAACCAACCGCCTGATCCACGCGCCAACCAAATCTCTTCAGCAGGCCGCCCGTGACGGGGATGATGAACGCCTGCATATTCTGCGCAACAGCCTCGGGCTGGAGTAGCACAACTCTATTTATAACAAGGTGCATTTACGCCAATGAAGCCTTCTATTGTTGCTAAACTGGAAGCTCTCTACGAGCGCCATGAAGAAGTTCAGGCGCTGCTCGGAGACGCAGCAACTATTGCCGATCAGGACCGTTTCCGCGCGCTGTCCCGCGAATACGCACAGCTGGGCGACGTGGCTCGCTGCTATACCGACTGGCGTCAGGTTCAGGACGATATTGAAACCGCCCAGATGATGCTCGACGACCCGGAAATGCGCGAAATGGCGCAGGAAGAGCTGCAGGAAGCCAAAGCCAAAGAAGAAGAACTGGAGCAACAGCTGCAGGTGCTTCTGCTGCCTCGCGACCCGGACGATGAACGCAATGCCTTCCTCGAAGTGCGTGCCGGTACCGGCGGTGACGAAGCCGCGCTGTTTGCCGGCGATCTGTTCCGCATGTACAGCCGCTACGCCGAATCACGCCGCTGGCGCGTGGAGATCATGAGCGCCAACGAAGGCGAACATGGCGGCTTTAAAGAAGTGATTGCTAAAATCAGCGGTGAAGGCGTTTACGGCCGTCTGAAGTTTGAGTCCGGCGGTCACCGCGTGCAGCGCGTACCGGCCACCGAATCTCAGGGGCGTATCCACACTTCCGCCTGTACCGTGGCCGTGCTGCCAGAGGTACCGGAAGCCGAATTACCGGATATCAACCCGGCGGACCTGCGTATTGATACCTTCCGCTCCTCGGGCGCGGGCGGTCAGCACGTTAACACCACTGACTCCGCTATTCGTATTACCCACTTGCCAACCGGTATCGTGGTGGAGTGTCAGGACGAACGTTCTCAGCATAAAAACAAAGCCAAAGCGATGTCGGTGCTGGGTTCGCGTATCCGCGCCGCGGAAATTGCCCGTCGTCAGCAGGCGGAAGCCTCCGAGCGTCGTAACCTGCTGGGCAGCGGCGACCGCAGCGACCGTAACCGTACCTATAACTTCCCGCAGGGCCGCGTGACCGACCACCGTATCAACCTGACGCTCTACCGTCTGGATGAAACCATGGAAGGCAAACTGGATATGCTGATCGAACCTATCGTTCAGGAATACCAGGCCGACCAGCTGGCGGCGCTCTCTGAGCAGGAATGATGACCTATCGACAATGGCTGCAGCAGGCCGTGATGGCGCTACAGGGTGGTGAAAGCCCTCGCCGTGATGCGGAAATCCTGCTGGGGCATGTGACCGGAAAAGCGCGTACCTATATCCTCGCGTTTGATGAAACCGAACTGGACGCGGCGCAGACTGAGACGTTGGCGCTGCTGCTGGTGCGTCGCGTGAACGGCGAGCCGGTGGCCCATCTGGTGGGAACGCGCGAATTCTGGTCGTTGCCGCTGTTTGTCTCTCCCGCTACGCTTATTCCGCGCCCGGACACTGAGTGTCTGGTCGAACAGGCGCTGGCACGTCTGCCGTCCACGCCTTGTCATATTCTGGATCTCGGCACCGGTACCGGCGCGGTAGCGCTGGCGCTGGCGAGCGAACGCCCGGACTGCCAGCTCACCGCCGTGGATTATATCGCCGACGCTGTCGCACTTGCCCAACGTAACGCCGAGCACCTGGGTATCACCAATATCACCATCATGCAAAGCGACTGGTTCAGCGCGCTGGACGAGCAGCGTTTTGCGATGATAGTCAGCAATCCGCCGTATATTGACGAGCAGGATGAGCATCTCGCGCAGGGCGACGTGCGCTTTGAGCCGAAAACCGCGCTAGTGGCCGGTGACCATGGTCTGGCTGACCTGGCGCATATCATCACCCAGGGGCGCGAGTGGCTGGAACCCGGTGGCTTCATGCTGCTGGAGCACGGCTGGAAACAGGGTGCCGCCGTGCGCGCACTGTTCGACAACGCCGGATACCGTCAGGCGCAAACCTGCCGCGATTACGGTGATAATGACCGTCTGACGCTGGCGCAATGGCCTGGAAACATGGAGGCACATGCATGAGCCTGTTTTTGTGGGTACTCTATTTACACATCGCCTCGGCTATCGTCTCGGTGAGCTTTTTCGCACTGCGTTTCTGGTGGAAACACCACAAAAGTGCGCTGTTTGATGCGCGCTGGGTGCGCATACTGCCGCATACCGTTGACAGCGTTCTGCTGCTCAGCGGTGTTGCGCTGATGGTGATGACGCGCTATTTCCCGTTTACCGAAGAAGGGACATGGCTGACTGAGAAGCTGTTTGGCGTTATCATTTACATTATTTTAGGGTTTGTCGCGCTGGGCCGTCGTCGCCCGCGCAGTCAGCAGAGCGGTTTTGTCGCCTTTTTGCTGGCGCTGGTGGTGTTGTGCATCATCGTTAAACTCGCCATCACTAAAGTTCCGCTGCTAGGGTAGGGTATGAAGTCACTGGCTGATTTTGAATTTAATAAAGCGCCGCTCTGCGACGGTATGATCCTGATTTCCGAATTCATTCGTGATGATTTCCCGTCGCAGGTGGTGCGTGAGCAGCTCGAGTGCCTGGTGGCGCTGGCGCGCGAAGAGATTAGTCCATCCTGGACGCTGACGCGCCAGATGGAGCGCCTGATAGAGCTCTTTTATCATGAGTGGAATTTCAGCGATTCCTCCGGTAAATACCGTCTGTCCGACGCGCTGTGGCTGGATCAGGTGCTAAAAAACCGTCGCGGCAGCGCGGTGGCGCTGGGCGCAATCATGCTGTGGATAGCCGATAGCCTCGAGATTCCTGTCGTGCCCGTCATTTTCCCAACTCAGCTGTTGCTGCGTGCCGATGTTGACGATGCCGAGATGTGGCTGATTAACCCGTTTAACGGCGACACGCTGGATGAGCACACGCTGGAAGTGTGGCTGAAAGGCAACATCGGCCCGATGGCTGAGCTGTTCAATGAAGACCTCGATGAAGCGGATAACGCGGAAGTGATCCGCAAACTGCTCGATACGCTGAAGTCGGCGCTGATGGAAGAGCGGCAGATGGAACTGGCGCTGGGCGCCAGCCAGACGCTGCTGCAGTTTAATCCGGAAGACCCGTACGAAATTCGCGATCGCGGGCTCATCTATGCGCAGCTTGAATGCGAGCATATCGCGCTGAATGATTTGAATTATTTCGTTGAGCAATGTCCGGAAGACCCGATTAGCGAAATGATCCGCGCGCAGATTAATACTATTTCGCATAAACAAATTACGCTTCACTAATTAGCGACAAACGCGGTTATAATCGCGCAAAATTCCCTAACAAGGCGATCTTATGAAAGAAAAAGTGGTTAGCATTGGTGATATCAAGGTAGCAAACGACCTGCCGTTTGTTCTCTTCGGCGGCATGAACGTGCTGGAGTCTCGCGATCTGGCGATGCGTATCTGCGAACACTACGTGACCGTGACTCAGAAGCTGGGCATCCCTTACGTATTTAAAGCTTCATTTGATAAAGCCAACCGTTCATCCATTCACTCTTACCGTGGTCCAGGCCTGGAAGAGGGGATGAAGATTTTCCAGGAGCTGAAGCAGACCTTCGGCGTGAAAATCATCACTGACGTTCACGAAGCAAGCCAGGCGCAGCCGGTTGCTGACGTGGTTGACGTGATCCAGCTGCCAGCGTTCCTCGCTCGCCAGACCGATCTGGTGGAAGCGATGGCGAAAACCGGCGCGGTCATCAACGTCAAGAAACCACAGTTCGTGAGCCCTGGTCAGATGGGTAACATCGTCGACAAGTTTATCGAAGGCGGTAACGACAAGGTTATCCTGTGTGACCGTGGCTCTAACTTCGGTTACGACAACCTGGTTGTCGATATGCTGGGCTTTGGCGTGATGAAAAAAGCGTCCAACAACTCCCCGGTTATCTTCGACGTGACCCACTCCCTGCAGTGCCGCGACCCGTTTGGCGCAGCAAGCGGCGGTCGTCGTGCTCAGGTTACCGAGCTGGCGCGCGCGGGTATGGCGGTAGGTATCGCTGGTCTGTTCATTGAAGCGCATCCGGATCCGGAAAACGCACGCTGCGACGGCCCGTCCGCGCTGCCGCTGGACAAGCTGGAACCATTCCTGAAGCAAATGAAAGCTATCGATGACCTGGTGAAAGGCTTCGACGAGCTGGATACCAGCAAATAAGTTTTGCTGATGAATAAAAAAGCCGACCTCAGGGTCGGCTTTTTTGTTACGGTTGCCTGATGGTAAATGGCCTGTAGCCCAGCCAAGCGAAGCGCCGCCGGGAACTGCACTCAGACAAAAATCGTCATCAGATACGCCGCAAACAGCGCCAGATGCGCCGCGCCGTTCAGCACGTTGGTACGCCCGGTTGAGAACGAAATGTGGCACAGCACCAGCGAGGCGACCATCACAATCATCTCCGGCACGCCAAGACCAAACATCAGCTCATTTCCGGTCATATAGGCAATCAGCGTCACCACCGGCACGGTCAGTGAGATAGTTGCCAGCACCGAACCAAAGAACAGGTTCATCGCACGCTGTACCTGATTGTTCAGCACCGCCTTCAATGCCCCCAGTCCTTCAGGAGAGAGAATCAGCAGCGCCACCAGGAAGCCGGTAAAGGCAACCGGTGCATTCATGCTGGTCAGCAGCGTCTCCAGCGGGTTGGCGTTCATTTTGGTGACAGCGATAACCGCCACCAGGTGCACAATCAGCCATACCGCATGCCACAGGCTGCTGTGCGCCGACGGTTTACCGTGGTGCGGGTCGTCGTCGTCGCTGTCATCTTCATGCTCGTAGACAAACAGACTCTGGTGCGTTTTGGTTTGAATAAGCAAAAATACGCCGTACATGGCGGCAGAAATGAGGGCCACCAGCAGCGACTGGCCAATAGTAAAGTTGGCGCCCGGCAGCGAGGTCGGGAATACCAGCACAATAATAGCCAGTGGGAATAGGGCAATTAAATACTGCTTAATACCAAACAGGTTCATATATTGCGTGGCAAACTTGCGCCCGCCGAGCAATAACGAGAAGCCGACTAAACCGCCGGTCACAATCATAATGATGGAGTAGAGCGTATCGCGCATCAGCGTCGGCGCGGCATCGCCCGTTGCCATCAGCGCTGAGATTAAGCTCACCTCAAGAATAACCACCGAAAGGCTTAAAATCAGCGAGCCGTAGGGCTCGCCTAAACGGTGTGCGAGAACGTCCGCGTGGCGAACAACGCTAAAGGCGCTGCTCAGAATACCCACCAGCGCCAGGGCATTGATGGCGATAACCACTGGCAATGACTGGCTGCTTCCCCAGAAGGCCAGAATTGCCAGCGCCACCAACGGGAAAATGAGCGACGTCTCCTTATGGCGAGTTTTCACCGCCTCTTGTACGTGGGTCATGTTTGTCTCCATATCTGCAGGTATTTATAATTATAGAAAAAATCAGCTGCGTAAATTAACAAATTTTTCCACCTGGATTGCGATCTTTTACTAAAATTTACCCATAACGCCATTTTTTCTAATAGATGGCTATAATATAAAATACTGACTAAATATTTTTTAAATAACAGCGTATTAATGCGCTGGTTTTCCTATTTTACTTATCGGTAAAACCGGCTTGAACAGCGGAATGCAATGGGAGACAAATTGCATCCTGAACCATAAAGCTGGATAATATTTCATCAAAGACAGCTCCGGAGGTCGCCATCCGTTCCCGTAAGAACGCATGTGAAGCAGGGAAGAGAAGTGGCGGTGGAGGTTTAAAGTGTTAACGCGTGATTTCTTAATGAAGGCGGATTGTACAACGGCGTTTGGCGCCATTGAGGAATCTCTGCTTTGGTCTGCTGAACAGCGTGCAGCGTCGCTGGCGGCGACGCTGGCCTGTCGGCCAGATAATGGGCCGGTATGGATTTTCGGCTACGGCTCTCTGATGTGGAACCCGGCGCTCAATTTTAGTGAGTCGGTAACCGGTACACTGGTGGGCTGGCATCGTGCATTCTGTTTGCGTCTGACGGCGGGACGCGGCAGCGCCTGTCAGCCAGGGCGTATGCTAGCGCTGAAAGAGGGCGGGCGCACTACCGGTGTGGCTTACCGTCTGCCGGATGATGAAATTGAAAACGAGCTGTCGCTGCTGTGGAAGCGCGAGATGATCACCGGCTGCTACCTGCCAACCTGGTGCAAGCTGGCGCTCGATGATGGTCGGACGGTCAACGCGCTGGTGTTTATTATGGACCCGCGCCATCCGCTGTATGAGTCTGATACCAGCGTGCAGTTGATTGCACCGCTGATTGCCCGTGCCAGTGGGCCATTGGGAACCAATGCGCAGTATCTCTTCTCACTGGAGCAGGAGTTACAGAAGCTGGGAATGCCGGACGACGGCCTGAACGAGCTGATTAGCAACGTGCGGCATCTGGTGGGCGGGAAGTAAGTCAATAAAAACCCCGGAAGTGCGTGCTTCCGGGGTGAATCATCAGGCGGCAACGTAGCTGATGGAGTGTTCAAGAGACTGGCTGTGGCTGTCGATCAGCACGTTCCAGGTCCCACTGTAAGGCACGGTCAGATACGCTTTCTCTTCGTTCTGCACGCTTAAAATATCGGAACCGCTGCTGCTGGTGCTTTTCTGCGTGCTCATTAAATGAATATGGCAACGTTCTGAACAACGCACCACTACTGTATCTCCGCCAAATAACGTCAAACTTGCTTTTACCATCGCCAAAATACCCCGCTGCAAATGAGTCTACGCACTCCCTACGCGTTAATCCTGCCTGTGATGTTGTTCACAAATCACTCATCGCATAACACCAAACCCTGACCTCACCGATGCTGATTTTGATCAAAAAATGCCGTAACACTTCAACAAAAATGACAATATCCCTGAATCCATTCAGCTATCGTGACAAAGAGGTGAGGAATGTCGCAGAGGTGAAATAATATCCTTTAAATGGTCATGGTTTTAGCGGGCTACGCTGATGGGGGCGTTGGCGATGCCAAATCAGAAGGTCAGCACTTTGTCGGCCGCCAGCGTCCACTGAGCCAATTCGACCAGCGTGCCAATCTCGACGCCGTCAATCAGCGGCAGGCTAGTGATGCCGCGCCCGTCGGTGCAGGTCTTACACAGTTTCACCGGCACGCCCTGCGCGGTCAGAATTTCCAGCATCTGCTGAATGTTGTAGCCCTCGGCCGGTTTCTGCCCGCGCAGGCCAGCCGTCACGGCATCAGACATCAGAAAAAGCTGTAGCTGCAGATCGTCCTGCTGCTCGCGCAGGGCGATGGCTAAACGCAGGCTATTGAACAGGGATTCGCTGCCGTAGGCAGCACCGTTGGCGATAATGACGATACGTTGCATCAGAACTCCTTTAAGGCACGGTTATTGCTAGACGTTAGGATGGTAAGAAAATCCTCTAACGGGAGAGCGCATGATAAACCGTGAAGATGATACACCCGGCGCTATCGAGTGGTTTCGTTACGCGCGTCAGGTGCAGAAAGCACAGCTCCGGCAGCTGGCGCAGCAAGGGCAACTGGTCAGCCAGCTAAGCCACGTGGTGCACATGTTACAGTGTGAACGCGGGGCATCCAACATCTGGTTATGTTCGCAGGGGCGATTATACGCCGCCGAACGTCGCGCCAGCGCTGCGCTGGTAGATGAACAGATTCGCCAACTGCTGGCCCATCTCCAGCCGCAATACTTACCTTCTGCCAGCGGGTTATGCCAGCGCATTGCCCGCGCCGTCTGGTCGCTGGAACAGCTACCGTCGCTGAGAGAAAGCGTTGCCGGTCTGCAGGTCTCGGCGGAAACGGCAACCAGCCAGTTCAACCGCACTATCCGCCATCTGCTGAATATCATCCCGCAACTCAACGATAGTATTGATGACCCGACGCTCGCCGGGCGGCTGGTGGCGCTGTACAGCTTTATGCAGGGCAAAGAGCTGGTGGGACAGGAGCGCGCGCTGGGGGCGCAGGGTTTTGCCCTGGGCTGCTTTAGCAGCGAACTGCGCCAACGCCTGGTGGATCGTATCGACGGTCAGCAGCCCTGTTTTGACAGCTTTTTATCACTGGCGACCAGCCCGCTCAAGATGCTGTTTTATACCGAATGTCAGGCGAGTATCGCCATTGAACAATTGCGGCGTATTGCCTGTACTCGCCAGCCCCCGGCGGACGACGGCGCCAGTGCGCTGCGTTGGTTCCAGCTGCAAACCCAGCGTCTGGAACAGATGCGCGGTCTGGAAGAGGCGCTGATTGGTGAACTGATGGCGGCGGTGGATGACCTGCTGCTCGATGATGAAGAGCGGCAGGCGCTGGATCCGGCGGGTGACGATCCGGCCAGCGATAACCTGATGCTGCATCTCGACCGTCAGCTTTTACCACTGGTGCGCCAGCAGGCGCGGGAGCTGGAGCAGCTCTCCAGCCAGCTAGCCTCGCTCAAGGATACGCTGGAGGAGCGTCGGTTGATTGATAAAGCCAAAAGCGTGCTGATGACCCATCGACAGATGAACGAGGAACAGGCCTGGCACTGCCTACGCAAAATGGCGATGGATAAGAACCAGCGCATGGTGGAAATTGCCCGCGCGCTGCTGGCGGTGAAGGCGCTGTGGCAGAACGAACCGGCATCGCCGTTGCACAATGAACGGGCATGAATGCCTTTCGTCGGTGCAAAAACAGCGATCGAGCGCACATTTTCCCCGGATTTCGCGCTGTAAAAGCTGGCATCTGAATTGCATTAGAGTAGTCAGAAAGTAAATAGTCGGTGGTGGGCCAATGGCGGCCTGCACACCACGAGGATAAAGGCGTCCTGCAATGCGTAAGCATTGCCGGGCGCTTTTTTTTTGCATTCGGGAGCGAGTATGGGCGAGACGGTTTCACTATCACGGCGACGTCTGTTGCAGGCGGGCGCAGCACTGGGCGGCGCAATGCTGCTGCCCGGCATGAGTCAGGCGGTGTGGGCGGCAGGTTCCGATAAGCCGGAACTGCAAACGGTGAAGGTGGGCTTTATTCCGCTGACCGACTGTGCGCCACTGGCGATTGCCTCACTGAAAGGCTTCGACAAAAAGTACGGTATTACGCTGGTACCGAGCAAAGAAGCCAGCTGGGCGGCGGTGCGCGATAAGCTGGTCAACGGCGAACTGGACGCGGCGCATGTGCTTTACGGCCTGTTGTACGGGCTGGAACTGGGCGTGGCGGCGAAACCGCAGCCGATGGCGAACCTGATGACCCTCAACCGCAACGGTCAGGGGATCACGCTGTCGAGCGATCTGCAGGAAAAGGGCGTCACCAACCTGAGCACGCTGAAAACCCTGGTCGGGCAAAGCGCGCCGGGCACCTATACCTTCGCCCACACCTTCCCGACCGGCACCCATGCTATGTGGCTCTATTACTGGCTGGCGAGCGGTGGGATCAACCCATTTGACGATGTGCGCACGGTGGTCGTGCCGCCACCGCAGATGGTGATGAACATGCGCATCGGCAACATGGTGGGCTTCTGCGTCGGCGAGCCGTGGAACGCCCGCGCCATTAACGATCGCATCGGTTTTACCGCCGCGACCAGCCAGGACATCTGGCCGGAGCATCCGGAAAAAGTGCTTGGCGCACGTCGTGACTGGGTGGAGCAACACCCAAATACCGCACGGGCGCTGGTGGCCGCACTGATGGAGGCTGCCCGCTGGATTGACGCCTCTGACGATAACAAACGCGAAACCGCGCAAATCCTCTCTCATCGCGGCTGGCTCAACACCAAAGAACAATACCTCACCGGGCGAATGCTGGGGGAGTACGACAACGGTATCGGCCGCCGCTGGCAGGATGCGCACCCGATGCGCTTCTTCGAACAGGGCGAGGTGAGCTACCCGTGGCTCTCGGACGGCATGTGGTTCTTAACCCAGTTCCGCCGCTGGGGGCTGCTGAAAAGTGACCCGGACTACCTGGCCGTCGCCCAGCGTATTAACCGTATTGATATCTGGAAAGAGGCGGCGCAGGCGGTTGGCGGTATTGCCGTCCCCACGCAAACCCTGCGCAGCAGTAAGTTAATCGACGGCTCCGTCTGGACCGGGGCTGACCCGGCTGGATACGCCCGCAGTTTCGCCATTCAACGTATAGGGGCATGAGATGAATACCAAAACCAAACCTATCGACGCGCCAGCACCTGCTGGCGAAGTGATCGCTATGCCGCCGGTGCAGGTTCGCCGTAGACCGCCTGCGCTGCGCCGCCATCTTCGTGAACTCGCAGAGCGCACGATTCCCGCGGTGCTGGGGTTGGGTCTGCTGGTGCTGGTCTGGCAGCTGGCCGCCGTCAACAGCAAAGGCTTTCCAACGCCGCTCAGCACCCTGGACTCGGCGATTACCCTCTTTTCTGACCCGTTCTACAACAACGGCCCTAACGATGTCGGCGTGGGCTGGAACGTGCTGGCCTCTTTACAGCGTGTGGCGGTGGGCTTCGGCCTCGCGGCGCTGGTGGGCATTCCGCTCGGATTCCTGATTGGCCGCTTTACCTTTGCTTCGCGCATGTTCACCCCGCTGATTGCGCTGCTGCGTCCGGTCAGCCCGCTGGCCTGGCTGCCAATTGGTCTGCTGTTGTTTCAGAAAGCGGAACCCGCTTCCAGCTGGACAATTTTCATCTGCTCGATCTGGCCGATGGTGATTAACACCGCTGAAGGGGTGCGCCGCATACCGCAGGACTATCTCAACGTGGCGCGGGTGCTGAATCTCTCGGAATGGACGGTGATGCGCAAAATCCTCTTCCCGGCGGTGCTGCCGTCGGTGCTCACCGGGGTGCGGTTGTCGATTGGTATCGCCTGGCTGGTGATTGTCGCCGCAGAGATGCTGACCGGCGGGCTGGGCATTGGTTTTTGGATCTGGAACGAGTGGAACAACCTCAACGTCGAAAACATCCTTATCGCCATCGTCATTATCGGCGTGGTGGGGCTGCTGCTGGAGCAGGGGCTGATGCTGATTGCGCGTCGTTTTAGCTGGCAAGAGAAATAGGAGCACATCATGAAACCATTAATTCAGGTCCAGGCCGTGAGCCAGCGTTTTCATACCGCCAGCGGCGAATTTCTGGCCTTGCAGAACGTCTCTTTTGATATTCACGAAGGGGAGACCGTCAGTCTGATTGGGCACTCGGGCTGCGGTAAATCAACGCTGCTTAACCTGATTGCCGGCATTACGCTGCCGACCGAAGGCGGGCTGCTGTGTGATAACCGTGAAATTGCCGGTCCGGGGCCGGAGCGGGCGGTGGTGTTCCAGAACCACTCGCTGTTGCCGTGGCTGACCTGCTTTGACAACGTGGCGCTGGCGGTCGACCAGGTGTTTCGCCAGACCATGAACAAAGCGGAGCGTCGGGAGTGGATTGCGCACAACCTTGACCGCGTCCAGATGGGGCATGCCATGCATAAGCGTCCAGGCGAAATCTCCGGCGGTATGAAGCAGCGCGTGGGTATCGCGCGGGCGCTGGCAATGAAACCAAAGGTGCTGCTAATGGACGAACCGTTTGGCGCACTGGATGCGCTCACCCGTGCCCATCTGCAGGACTCAGTCATGCAAATTCAACAGTCGCTGAACACCACCATCGTGCTGATTACCCACGATGTTGACGAAGCGGTACTGCTCTCTGACCGAGTGATGATGATGACCAACGGCCCCGCGGCCACGGTGGGCGAAGTACTGGAGGTGAATCTGCCGCGCCCGCGTAACCGTGTGCAGTTGGCGGATGACAGCCGCTATCACCACCTGCGTCAGCAGATCCTCCACTTCCTTTACGAAAAACAGCCGAAAGCGGCGTAAGGGGCTCCTATGCGGCGACTGGTGATGATCGGCAACGGGATGGCGGCGACCCGGCTAGCGGAAATGCTGGTGACGAACGCGCCGGGAGCGTTTGCGATAACCCTTATTGGCGACGAGCCGCATCCGGCCTACAGCCGCATTCAGCTCTCTCCGGTGCTGGGTGGGGAAAAGGATTTTAGCCAGACGCTGCTGCAGCCGGCGCAGTGGTACCGCGACCATCACATCACGCTGTGCCTCGGTGAAACGGTGCAGGCAGTTGACGTGCAGGCACGCCGGGCGACCACCACCCAGCGTGAACTGGAGTGGGATGAATTAGTGTTCACCTGCGGTTCACAGGCCTTCCTGCCGCCGCTGCCGGGCATCGACCTGCCGCACGTTTTTGCCTTTCGCACCCTGGCAGACGTGGAAGCCATTCTCGCGACGCCGGGCGATGCGGTGGTGATTGGCGGCGGGGTGCTGGGGGTAGAAGCCGCCGCCGCGCTGCGTTTAAGAGGTGACAATGTCACTTTAGTTCATCGCAGTGGACGATTGATGGAGCAGCAGTTAGACGAGGTGGCGGGCGAGCTATTGACCCAGCGATTAGCCGAACGCGGCATCGACTGCGAACTGAGCGCCGGTATCACGGAGATTACGCCGAACGCGGTGGTGTTAAACACCGGGCGTGCCATTCCGGCAACCCGTGTGGTGATGGCAACCGGCGTACGTCCCAATATCGCGCTGGCGCAGCGGGCCGGTATTCCCTGCCAGCGCGGCATTGTGGTTAACCGCCAACTGGAAACGGGTATCCCCGGCGTCAGCGCTATTGGGGAATGCTGCGAGATTGAAGGACAAACCTTCGGCCTCGTCGCGCCCTGCATGCAACAGGCGGACGTGCTGGCAGCAAGGCTTTGCGGTAACCCGCGGGCCGATTTCCACTGGCAGGATCGCGGCACCCGCCTGAAGGTGACCGGCATCGACCTGTTCAGCGCCGGGCGGGTTCAGCCCATCCACGGGGATAGCCAGTGGTCCTCCTATGACCCGCAGACTGGGCACTATCGGCGACTGCTGGTGGCTAACGGCCAGTTGGCCGGCGTGCTGCTGCTTGGCGACTGCACCAGCGCTGCCGTCTTTACCGATTTATTGCATACCGTCCAGCCCGCGCAGGCGAGCTGGATTTTCGACCCCTTTACCACGCAGCCGTCGGCTGCAGGAACGCAAACCATGACAAAACCAACATTAGCGGTCGTCGGGCACGGGATGGTCGGCCACCATTTTCTTGAGCAGTGTGTCAGCCACCAGTTGCACGAACAGTATCAGATTGTGGTACTGGGCGAAGAGCGCTATGCCGCCTACGACCGGGTGCATCTGTCGGAATATTTTGCCGGCCGCAGCGCGCAGTCGCTCTCAATGGTGGCGGGTGATTTCTTTGCTGATAACGGCATTGAGCTGCGCTTGTCGCAGCCGGTAGCGGAAATTAACCGCGAAGCCCGGATTATCCGCGACGCCGAGGGACATGAACTGCACTGGGATAAGCTGGTGCTCGCCACTGGCTCATACCCGTTCGTGCCGCCCATCCCCGGCAACACGCTGCCCGGCTGCTTTGTCTACCGTACGCTGGACGACCTCGATGCGATTGCCGCCTGTGCCAAAACGGCGAGCCGCGGCGTGGTGATTGGCGGCGGCCTGCTGGGGCTGGAGGCGGCAAACGCGCTGCGTCAGCTGGGTCTGGAGACCCACGTGGTGGAGTTCGCGCCGAATCTGATGGCAGTGCAGCTGGATAATGGCGGTGCCGCCATGCTGCGGGAGAAAATTACCGAGCTTGGCGTAAGCGTACACACCAGTAAAGCCACCACGGAAATTCGCCAGACGGAAGAAGGGCTCACGCTGCAGTTTGCCGACGGTGAATGTCTGACTACCGATATGGTGGTGTTCTCGGCGGGTATTCGCCCGCAGGACGCACTGGCGCGGAGCAGCGGCATCCGCCTGGGTGAGCGCGGCGGTATCGCCATTGACAACCAGTGCCGCACTTCCGATAGCGATATCTTTGCCATTGGTGAATGCGCGCTGTGGGATAACAAAATCTATGGTCTGGTGGCCCCAGGCTATCAGATGGCGCGGGTGGCCGCCGGAGCGCTGGCGGGTGAAACGAGCGAGTTTACCGGGGCGGATATGAGCACCAAGCTCAAGCTGCTCGGCGTCGATGTGGCTTCATTTGGCGACGCGCACGGGCGCACCGCCGGAAGTCAGAGCTATCAATGGGTTCACGGCCCGGAGCAAATCTATAAGAAGATTGTGGTCAGCGCCGACGGCAAAACGCTGCTCGGCGGCGTGCTAGTGGGGGATGCCAGCGACTACGCCACGCTGCTGCAAATGATGTTCAACGATATCGCGCTGCCGTCGCACCCGGAATCGCTGATCCTGCCTGCGCTGGAAGGCAGTGCGCCAAAAGCGCTTGGCGTGGCGGCGCTGCCGGACAGCGCGCAAATCTGCTCCTGCCACAACGTCAGCAAAGGCGATATCTGCCATGCGGTGAGCAACGGCGCTACCGAGATGGGGGCAATAAAAATCTGCACCAAAGCGGCTACCGGCTGCGGCGGTTGTAGCGCGCTGGTCAAACAGGTGATGGAGTATCAGCTGGCGCAGCAGGGCGTGGAGGTGAAAAAAGACATCTGCGAACACTTCCCGTATTCGCGCCAGGAGATCTATCACCTGGTACGCGTGAACCGCATTCACACCTTTGAACAGCTGATTGCCCGCTACGGCCACGGCGACGGCTGCGAAATCTGCAAGCCGCTGGTGGGGTCAGTGCTGGCCTCCTGCTGGAATGAATACCTGCTGAAGCCCGCGCATTTGCCCCTGCAGGACACCAACGACCGCTACTTTGCCAACATCCAGAAAGACGGCACCTATTCCGTGGTGCCACGCATGCCGGCCGGTGAAGTCACGCCGGACGGGTTGATTGCCATCGGGCAGATAGCCAAACGCTATGCACTTTACAGCAAGATTACCGGCGGCCAGCGTATTGACCTGTTTGGCGCGCGGCTGGAGCAGCTTCCGGCTATCTGGCAAGCGCTGGTGGAGGCCGGTTTTGAGACCGGACATGCCTACGGCAAGTCACTGCGTACGGTGAAGTCCTGCGTGGGGTCAACCTGGTGCCGTTACGGGGTGCAGGATTCCACCGGGCTGGCGGTAACCCTGGAGCATCGCTACAAAGGGTTGCGTGCGCCGCATAAAATTAAAATGGCGGTCTCCGGCTGTACCCGCGAGTGCGCGGAAGCGCAGGGCAAAGACGTGGGGGTGATTGCTACCGACAAGGGCTGGAACCTCTATCTGTGCGGTAACGGCGGGATGAAGCCGCGTCATGCGGATCTGTTCGCCAGCGACCTCGACGACGCGACGCTGCTGCGCACCATCGACCGTTTTTTGATGTTCTATATCCGTACCGCCGACCGTCTGCAGCGCACCAGCACCTGGATGGATAATCTGGAAGGCGGGCTGGAATATCTACGCAGCGTGATCCTCGACGATTCGCTGGGTATTGGCGAGGAGCTGGAGCAGGAGATGGCGCGCGTTATCGACAGCTACCAGTGCGAATGGCAGACCACCCTGAACGATCCGCAGCGGCTGACGCTGTTCCGCTCGTTTGTTAACAGCGATATGCCGGACGAAGCGGTGCAGCGTGAAACCGTGCGTGGGCAGCCGCAGTTGGCGCCGGTTACCGTGACGCCGGTGCTGGCGGGTAGCCGTCGTCCGTGGCAGGCGGTCTGTACGCTGGAAGAGATCCCCGCACAGGCCGGGATTGGCGCGCGGTTAGGCGAGATGCAGATTGCACTATTCCGCCTCAACGGCCACGTCTATGCGCTGGATAATCAGGAGCCCGGCAGCCAGGCTAACGTCCTGTCGCGCGGCTTGTTGGGTGACGCCAGCGGCGAACCTATCGTCATTTCGCCGCTTTACAAACAGCGTATTCGTCTGCGCGATGGCCGCCATCCTGACAGCGGCGAGCCGGTGGTGCGCGCCTGGCCGGTTAAGGTTGAAGACGGCAAAGTGTGGGTCAGTAGCCAGGAACTGGTGATGCGCGCGGAGGCTTCATGACTGAAACCCGAACAACATGTCCTTACTGCGGCGTTGGCTGTGGGGTGCTGGCCACGGTGATTGACGGCGCGGTCAGCGTGCGGGGCGATGACGCCCACCCGGCAAACTTTGGTCGCCTGTGCGTGAAGGGCTCTGCGCTCGGCGAAACCACCGGTCTGGAGGGGCGTTTGTTGCAACCGTCGGTGGACGGCCATGATGTCAGTTGGGAGCAGGCGCTGGATGCGGCCGGTGAACGGCTACAGGCTATTATCGCCGAGCACGGCCCGCAGGCGGTGGCGTTTTATGCCTCCGGGCAACTGCTGACCGAGGACTATTACGCCGCCAATAAGCTGATGAAAGGCTTTATCGGTGCGGCGAATATTGATACCAACTCGCGGCTGTGTATGTCGTCAGCGGTCACCGGCTATAAACGCGCGTGGGGCGCCGATGTGGTGCCGTGCAGCTATGAGGACGTAGAGCGCAGCGACCTGGTGGTGTTGGTCGGTTCTAACGCGGCCTGGGCGCACCCGGTGCTCTATCAGCGACTGGTGCAGGCGAAGCAGCAAAACCCGCAGATGAAGGTGGTGGTCATCGACCCGCGTCGTACTGCCACCTGCGATATTGCCGACCGCCATCTGGCGATTGCCCCCGGCACGGATGCCGGGCTATTTGTTGGGCTGCTGAACGCCATCGTCAAACGCGGAGGATGCGTGGATGATTTTGCCGATGCGCCCGCCGCGCGGGAGGCGGCGCAATCCTGGGGCGTCGAACGTGTGGCGGCATTTTGCGGGCTGCCGCCAGAAGAGGTCTCTGCGTTTTATCAGGACTTTATTGCCGCCCCGAAGGCCATCACGCTCTACACCATGGGCATTAACCAATCCTCCAGCGGCAGCGACAAATGCAACGCCATCATTAACGTTCACCTTGCCAGCGGCAAATTTGGCCGTGAAGGCTGCGGCCCCTTTTCGCTGACCGGGCAGCCGAATGCGATGGGTGGGCGTGAAGTGGGCGGGCTGGCAACGATGCTGGCGGCGCATATGAACTTCGAACCCGCCGACCTCGCGAGGGTGGCGCGTTTCTGGGGCACCGAGCGGCTGGCGCAAACGCCGGGGCTGATGGCGGTGGATCTCTTCGCGGCTATCGGGCGCGGTGAGGTGAAAGCGGTGTGGATCATGGGCACCAATCCGGCGGTGTCACTGCCGGACAGCCACGCGGTAAGCCAGGTGCTGAAGCGCTGCCCGCTGGTGATTGTCTCTGAAATTGCTGCACAGACGGAAACCTCGCAGTACGCGCATATTCGCTTTCCGGCGCTGGGCTGGGGGGAGAAAAATGGCACCGTGACCAACTCCGAGCGGCGTATTTCGCGCCAGCGGGCGTTTCTGCCCGCCCCCGGTGAGGCGCGGGCCGACTGGTGGATCATCGCTCGTGTCGCCGAGCGTCTGGGCTTCGGCGCGGCGTTTGCCTGGCAGCACCCGCATGAGGTTTTTAGTGAACACGCCGCGCTCTCCGGCTTTGAAAATAACGGCCAGCGGGCGTTTGATATCAGCGGGCTTGCCGAATTAAGCCGTGAGGCGTGGGATGAACTTGCGCCGGTGCGCTGGCCAGTCAGCCGTCGCAACGTCACGTTGGATCTGCATCGTGGCTGGCGTAGCGACGGGCGGCTGCGGATGGTGCCGGTCACGCCGCGTGGTATGCAGGCGCAGACGCAGCCGCTCTATCCGCTGATCCTCAACAGCGGGCGGATCCGCGACCAGTGGCACACCATGACTCGCACCGGTAGCGTGCCGCGCCTGATGCAGCATATCGCGCAGCCGATAGTGGAAGTCTCGCCGCCGGATGCCGCGCACTTTGCGCTGTTGCCCGGTGGTTTAGCGCGCATCAGTTCGCCACATGGCGTGATGGTGGCGAAGGTAGTGGTGACGGAGAGTCAGCGCCGTGGCTCGCTGTTTACGCCGATGCACTGGAATGACTGCTTTGCCCGTCAGGGGAAAGTGAACGGGCTGGTGGCCTCGGTGGTCGACCCGCACTCCGGGCAGCCGGAAAGTAAGCAGACCGCCGTGCGCATCGCGCCGTGGCAGCCGTTATGGCAGGGGGAACTCTACTCCCGCAGCGAAGTGCCGCTGCCGGGGCATCTGCACTGGTGGCGTAAAGCCGCACCGGGACTGCACCATGTCACCCTCTGCGGCGATCGTCTGGTGCAACACGAGATGCTGGCCTGGTGTCAGCAGCAGGGCTGGCAGGTGCAACTCGCCAATGCTGGTGAGATCTGGCATCTACTGGCATGGCTGGACGGACGTTTGATGCTCGGCTTCTGGAGCGGTGATGCGCTACCGGAAGTGGACGATGCATTAGTGTGCCGGGCGTTTAATGAGGCGCCACAGACACTGGCGGCGCGTCATGCGCTGCTGAGTGGCCAGGATCTGGCGCGCCCAGCGGTGGGGAAAATTGTTTGCAGCTGTTTCAGCGTTGGCGAAAAAACCATCCTCGAAGCGATTGAAAAACAGGGCTGCCGTACGTCGGGCGAGCTGGGCGAACGGTTGAAATGCGGCACCAACTGCGGATCCTGCATACCGGAGTTAAAGGCACTGCTCGCCAGCACGGCAATGAAGGTGACGATTTTATGACCTTCAGGCAATTCTTATAAGAGGCCACGAAGGCTGAACCCTGCCCGCAAAGGCGCTAGACTAATGACTTTGGGGCTGAATTTTTCAGCCTGCATTGAAGCTGGCTATGGGGTTGCGGTTTTGTCTTTGCGTTTTTACTCGTCATTTTTCGTGTTGCTGGCGTTGACTGGCGGGAGCGCGCGTGCGCTGACGTCGTTTGTCGAAGAGGCGGAACATCCCTTCGATAATCAGGCCGATAGCCTGCCGGATCTGAGTATCGCCCCGGAAAATCATGATGCGGAGAAACACTTTGCCGAGATGGTGAAGGCCTTCGGCGAAGCCAGCATGACTGACAACGGGTTGGATACCGGCGAGCAGGCGCGGCTATTTGCCATGACGCAGCTACAGGACAAGGTTAACGGCCAGATGAACCAGCAGCTCGAAAGCTGGCTATCTCCCTGGGGCAATACCAATATTCAACTGCTGGTGGACGATCAGGGCAAGATGACCGGCAGCCACGGAAGCTGGTTTGTTCCGCTACAGGACAACATGCAGTATCTCACCTGGAGCCAGCTTGGCCTGACGCAGCATGACGAAGGGCTGGTGGGTAATCTGGGGCTGGGGCAGCGCTGGGTCGCCGGGCAGTGGCTGCTTGGCTACAACACTTTTTATGACAGCCTGCTCGATGCCCATCTCAATCGCGGCGGGCTTGGCGCGGAAGCATGGGGCGAGAACCTGCGTTTTTCGGCGAACTACTACTACCCACTGCACGGTTGGCAAAACAGCGGCACCACGCTGCAACAGCGCATGGCGCGCGGCTATGACCTGACCGCGCAGGCGTGGATCCCGGCTTACAATCACATCAACACCAGCCTCAGCGTCGAGCAGTATTTCGGCGACAGCGTCGATCTGTTTCGTAGCGGCACGGGCTACCGTAACCCGGTCGCGGTCTCACTGGGCCTGAACTACACCCCGGTGCCGTTATTCACCTTCAGTGCCCAGCACAAGCAGGGGGAGAGCGGGGTGAATCAGAACAACCTCGGCATGAAGGTTAACTACCGCTTTGGCGTGCCGCTGAAGAAGCAGCTTGCCGCTGATGAGGTGGCGCAGACCCGAACGCTACGCGGCAGCCGCTACGATGCACCAGAACGCAACAACCAGCCGGTGATGGAGTTTCGTCAACGCAAAAGCCTGAGCGTCTATCTCGCCACCCCGCCGTGGGATCTCACGGGCTACGAGACGGTGGCGCTGAAAATTCAGGTGCACGACGAGTATGGGATCAAATCCATCAGCTGGCAGGGCGATACCGAAGCCTTAAGCCTGACGCCGCCAGCCGCGGGCAATAGCACCGATGGCTGGAGCATTATCATGCCGGCCTGGGATCCGACGGAGGGGGCCAGCAATATCTGGCATCTGTCAGTGGTGGTGGAAGATGGTAAGGGGCAGCGCGTCACCTCGAATGAGATAACGCTAGCGTTGACCGAGCCTGTCGTCAGCTTTGCCCCGCAGGGCAATAGCTGGTTGGACATGGTGCCGTAACGGCGATTCTCAGAAAATACGTTCCTGGTGCACCCACACGGCGGCTTCGACGCGGGATTTCAGCTTCATTTTCTTCAGCATGTGCTTCACGTGAACCTTCACGGTGCTTTCCGTGATATCCAGACGGCGGGCAATCATCTTGTTCGGCAAACCCTGGGCAATCAGCTTGAGAATATCGCGCTCGCGCGGGGTTAACTGGTTGATGTCGCGGTCAGAGGTGGCGCGGTTGGCGCGCAGGCTGGCGGCCAGCACCGGCGTTAACGCTTCGCTTAATACCATCTCACCGGCGGCAGCCTGTTGCAGGGCTTTCAGCAGATCTTCCGGCTCCATATCTTTCAGCAGATAGCCGTCGGCACCGCGTTTGAGTGCGGTGACCACGTCTTCTTCGTGGTTGGACACGCTGAATACCACCACACGGCCGGAGAGAGATTTCTCACGCAGCTTGTCGAGGGTTTCCAGACCGTTCATGCCGGGCATATTGAGATCGAGCAGAATCAGATCGGGATCGAGCGCTTCTGCCAGTTCAATACCTTGTTCACCGTTGCTGGCCTCGCCTACGACCTGAATATCTGATGCCATACTGACCAGCTGTTTGACGCCGGTACGCAGCATAGGATGATCGTCAATTAACAGGATAGTAGCCCGTTCCTGATTACTCATGGGTATCTCCTTGGGGAGTAGAAAGCGATTGTTCGGGGACAAACGTAACCACGACTTCGGTGCCGCCGCTTTCACGACGACGAACCTGGCAATCGCCACGCAGGCTTTGTGCGCGGTCACGCATAATAATAAGGCCATAATGGTTGCTGCGTTCAGCATGTAGCGGAACGCCACAGCCGTTATCAGCCACCACCAGTTTGACCTGGTTGTTTTGTTGGGTAACGCTGACTTTCACTTCTGTCGCCTGCGAGTGCTTAAGCGCGTTGCTTAAGGCTTCGCGGGCAATCTGTAGCAGGTGAATCGCTTGATGCGACGGCACGTAGCGCGGCGGCAGTTGGTAGTCGAGCTGCACCGGGAAGCCGAAATGGCTGCTGTACTCCTGACAGCTGTCCTCCAGCGCCGGGCGCAGGCCGGACTCGGTCAGCTTCAAGCGGAAGGTGGTCAGCAGTTCGCGCAGCTGCGCCCATGAGGTGTTGAGTTCATTACGCACCTGGCTCAACAGCTCGCGGCTTTCAGGGGACGACTGCTCTTTTTGCATCATCTGCAGACAGCTAACCTGCATCTTCATACAGGAGAGCGACTGGGCGATGGAGTCGTGAAGCTCGCGGGCAATCGTTGAACGTTCTTCCATTACAATTAGCTGCTGCTGGCGCTCCAGCTGTTTGTCCAGCGCCAGCGTCGAGGTGATTTGCTCGAGTAGGGTATCAACCAATTGCTGCTGATCGTGGCTTAGCTCACGGCCGTGCGGCAGGGTTGCCAGCAGGATGCCGTACTGGTTACGCGGGTCGGTTAGCCGCCATTTCAGCGTGATACCGTCATGGGCTGCGGTATCGACGTCGCGTGGGCAGAGGTAACAGCCTCGGTCGTCGCACTCCCAGCCGGAGTGACAGCTAAATTCCTGATGGTTATCTTCATCTTCGGTATCGTAAACCCGGACTTCAATTTCCCGCAGCGGAGTCAGTTCCTGAAGGCCGTTCAGCACCGGAGAGATGCGTTCGCACAGCGGCGCGCTGGAATGCAGGCGGCGGTTAGCCTGCCACAGGAAGGAGAGAATGGCATTTTTCTGCTCCAGCCCGGCGGTTTTCTCCTGTACGCGACGCTCCAGCGAGGCGTAGCTTTCCGCGAGCTCGGCGGACATATTATTCAGTGACATGCCAAGGGTGGCCATTTCGTTGCGACCGCTGATTTGCGCGCGATGGGTAAAATCGCGGTGGCTGATGGCTTCGGCCATGCGCAGCAGCTGCCGCCATGGATGCAGTAGGCGGGTGCGCAGCCAGAAAACGGTAAAGATCAGCAGTACCGCCATGAAAAAGGCCAATAGCCGGTGCATCCACACCACGTGAGAGATGCGCTGTTCGGTGGTGTGATCGAAGACGGTGACCAGTTGGTCAATGCGGTTAACAAAGCCGGCAAGATCGGCGGCGATATCGTCCGGGTTTTTCGCCTCACTAATATCTGGCGCCAGATGTTTTAGCCAGTACTGCTGAAGTTCGTGAAGCTGCTGGACCTGGCCATCGCGCTCGGCGGCCAGCTGTAATTCCGGACTGAAAACCGTTTTTTGCATCTCAGCGAATAGCGGCTCGTCGTTCTTATCCACCGGAATCGCGGCCAGAAGACGGTAGCTCTGCATACGCAGCGAACCCGCCTGGTTAATCGCGTGAGCGCTGCCCTGGACGCCGTTCACCAGACGTGCAGAAATCATCATACTCGCCACACCGATAAGGGTGGACAGCAGTACGATGAGGGCCAGTTGATTCACCAGCGTGAGTGGTGTAAAAAAACGTCTAAACATGGTGCGATACGGCTCCTGGCGGAAGACTTTCCGGTGAGTGGCGTTATTTTCGACTATCGCCTGGAGTATACCCATACCCCTAAAGGGTTACTCCTTTATTTCCATAATAGCTGAGGTGTCTGGGGTAGAGGGGTACAAGCGTAACAGCCACGTGATAAAACAGGTTTTTTTATCAATAAAAGTCTACCCATAAAGGGTGATGATGTTTTTTTAAACAAGATAATGTCAACTTTTCCTTTGATTTATATCAACTTACCGCGCGGTGTAAACCCTAATGTGGCAAGGGTTGATATTAATAATCAGAGGTGTCTATGAGTCACTCCACTGCCCCGGAAAGGGCAACCGGCGCTGTCATTACCGACTGGCGACCGGAAGATCCGGCGTTCTGGCAAGAGCGCGGCCATCGCGTTGCAAGCCGGAACCTGTGGATTTCCGTTCCGTGTTTACTGCTGGCTTTCTGCGTATGGATGCTGTTCAGCGCAGTTGCCGTTAATTTACCAAAGGTGGGCTTCCAGTTTACAACCGATCAGCTGTTCATGCTGACCGCGTTACCTTCCGTTTCTGGCGCACTGCTGCGCGTACCGTATTCCTTTATGGTACCGCTGGTGGGTGGCCGTCGCTGGACGGCGTTCAGCACCGGGATCCTTATCATTCCTTGCTTATGGCTGGGCTTTGCCGTTCAGGACACCTCCACGCCGTTTAGCACCTTTATCATTATCTCTCTGCTGTGCGGTTTCGCGGGTGCAAACTTTGCGTCCAGCATGGCGAACATCAGTTTCTTCTTCCCGAAACAGAAGCAGGGCGGTGCGCTTGGCCTTAACGGCGGCCTCGGCAATATGGGCGTGAGCGTGATGCAGCTGGTGGCTCCACTGGCGGTTTCTCTCTCCATCTTCGCCGTATTTGGTAGCCATGGCGTGACGCAGCCGGACGGTAGCGAACTGTATCTGGCAAACGCGGCGTGGATCTGGGTACCGTTCCTGGCCATCTTCACCGTAGCAGCCTGGTTTGGCATGAACGAACTGGCCACGTCTAAGGCGTCGCTGAAAGAGCAGCTGCCGGTACTGAAACGTGGTCACCTGTGGATCATGAGCCTGCTGTATCTGGCGACCTTCGGCTCGTTTATCGGCTTCTCCGCCGGTTTTGCGATGCTGTCGAAAACCCAGTTCCCGGAAATTCAGATCCTGCACTACGCCTTCTTCGGTCCGTTTATCGGCGCGCTGGCACGTTCTGCCGGTGGGGCTATTTCCGACCGTCTGGGCGGGACGCGCGTGACGTTGATTAACTTTATCCTGATGGCGGTATTCAGTGCGCTGCTGTTCATGACCCTGCCAACTAACGGCGTGGGCGGTAACTTCGTTGCCTTCTATGTGGTCTTCCTGGCGCTGTTCCTGACGGCCGGGCTGGGTAGCGGTTCCACCTTCCAGATGATTTCCGTTATCTTCCGTAAGCTGACGATGGATCGCGTGAAAGCAGAGGGTGGTTCCGACGAGAAAGCAATGCGTGAAGCCGCGACCGATACGGCGGCAGCGCTGGGCTTTATCTCAGCGATTGGCGCTATCGGCGGCTTCTTTATTCCGAAAGCGTTCGGGACGTCGCTGGATTTAACCGGCTCACCGGCGGGCGCGATGAAAGTGTTCCTCGTGTTCTATATTGTCTGCGTCGTGGTGACCTGGGCGGTATACGGTCGTAAAGCGAAAAAATAACGGCTGACGTTATTTCTGCAATAAAGGCGCGAGATTTCGCGCCTTTATTTTATCGCTACTTAGTTACAACATACTTTTGCTGTTTTACGTGCTGTTGGCATCGTGCCCGGGTGGCAAAGCGTCCAGCAGGAATGGCTCTACCCCTTAATACCGCCAGGGCTAAATTTTACATATTGAAATATGCACTTTTAATTAAAAATCTTTAAATTTCAAGTATATAAAAAATAAGAATACATACCCCATTGGTGGTATGTGGCTTTTTTGCTGCGTTTGTTAAGCCGTGCCGCCTTGATCGTTATCAATTCCCTTCATCTTTCAGCGCGTTAACTTCGCTGCAAATTCAGCAATGTCGATTTATCAGAGAGCCGTGAGGCTCCAAACAGGAGAGACCCGATGAGTAAATTCCTGGACCGGTTTCGCTACTTTAAACAAAAGGGTGAAACATTTGCCGATGGGCACGGACAGATTCTAGATACCAACCGGGATTGGGAAGATGGATACCGCCAGCGTTGGCAGCATGATAAGGTCGTTCGTTCTACGCACGGCGTAAACTGCACTGGCTCCTGCAGCTGGAAAATTTATGTCAAAAACGGTCTGGTCACCTGGGAAACCCAGCAGACTGACTATCCGCGCACCCGTCCTGATCTGCCAAACCACGAACCTCGCGGCTGTCCGCGTGGGGCGAGCTATTCCTGGTACCTCTATAGCGCCAACCGTCTGAAATATCCGCTGATGCGCAAACGCCTGATGAAAATGTGGCGTGAGGCGAAAAAACTGCACAGCGATCCGGTTGATGCCTGGGCATCCATTATTGAAGATGCCGATAAAGCGAAAAGCTTCAAACAAGCACGTGGTCGCGGCGGCTTCGTTCGCTCCTCCTGGCAGGAAGTGAACGAACTGATTGCGGCGTCTAACGTTTACACCGTGAAAACTTACGGTCCAGACCGTGTAGCAGGCTTCTCGCCAATTCCGGCGATGTCGATGGTCTCCTACGCTTCCGGCGCACGCTATCTCTCCCTGATTGGCGGTACCTGCCTGAGCTTCTACGACTGGTACTGTGACCTGCCGCCTGCCTCTCCGCAGACCTGGGGCGAACAGACCGACGTACCAGAATCCGCTGACTGGTATAACTCCAGCTACATCCTCGCCTGGGGTTCCAACGTTCCTCAGACTCGCACCCCGGACGCGCACTTCTTCACCGAAGTTCGCTATAAAGGCACCAAAACCGTTGCTATCACGCCGGACTACGCTGAAATCGCTAAGCTGTGCGACCTGTGGTTAGCACCGAAACAGGGTACCGATGCGGCCATGGCGCTGGCCATGGGCCACGTGATGCTGCGTGAATTCCACCTCGACAAACCGAGCCAGTACTTCACCGACTACGTTCGCCGCTACACCGACTTCCCGATGCTGGTGATGCTGGAAGAGCGCGAAGGTTATTACGCTGCGGGTCGTATGCTGCGTGCTGCTGATCTGGTTGACGCTTTGGGCCAGGAAAATAACCCAGAGTGGAAAACCGTTGCCATCAATACCGATGGCGAGATGGTGGCACCGAATGGTTCTATCGGTTTCCGTTGGGGCGAAAAAGGTAAATGGAACCTTGAGCAACGTGACGGCAAATCCGGTGATGAAACCGAACTGCAGCTGAGCCTTCTGGGTAGCCACGATGAGATTGCTCAGGTGGGCTTCCCTTACTTTGGTGGTGAAGGCACCGAGCACTTCACCAGCGTCGAGCTTGAAAACATTCTGCTGCACAAACTGCCGGTGAAACGTCTGCAACTTGCCGACGGCACGACCGCGCTGGTGACCACCGTTTACGATCTGAACATGGCTAACTACGGCCTGGATCGCGGTCTGAACGATGAAAACTGTGCAACCAGCTACGATGATATCAAGGCATATACCCCGGCGTGGGCTGAGAAAATTACCGGTGTTCCACGTGCGCAGATTATTCGTATTGCGCGTGAGTTTGCCGATAACGCCGATAAAACGCACGGTCGTTCAATGATCATCGTCGGTGCCGGCCTTAACCACTGGTATCACCTCGATATGAACTATCGTGGCCTGATTAATATGCTGGTGTTCTGCGGTTGTATCGGCCAGAGCGGCGGTGGTTGGGCCCACTATGTCGGCCAGGAAAAACTGCGTCCGCAGACCGGTTGGCAGCCACTGGCATTCGGTCTTGACTGGCAGCGTCCAGCGCGCCACATGAACAGTACTTCCTACTTCTATAACCACTCCAGCCAATGGCGTTATGAGTCGGTTACCGCGCAGGAACTGCTGTCACCGATGGCGGATAAATCTCGCTACACCGGTCATCTGCTGGACTTTAACGTCCGTGCAGAACGTATGGGCTGGCTGCCGTCTGCACCGCAGTTAGGCACAAACCCACTGCGTATTGTTGATGATGCGAAGAAAGCCGGGATGGATCCGGTGGATTACACCGTTAAGGCGCTGAAAGAAGGTTCTATTCGTTTTGCGGCTGAACAGCCAGAAAACGGTAAAAACCACCCGCGTAACCTGTTCATCTGGCGTTCTAACCTGCTGGGCTCTTCCGGTAAAGGTCATGAATACATGCTGAAATACCTGCTGGGTACCGAACACGGTATTCAGGGGATGGATCTGGGCAAGCAGGGCGGTCTGAAGCCGGAAGAAGTGGAATGGCAGGACAACGGTCTCGACGGTAAATTGGATCTGGTGGTGACGCTGGACTTCCGTCTGTCGAGCACCTGTCTGTATTCCGATATCGTGCTGCCAACGGCAACCTGGTATGAAAAAGACGACATGAATACCTCGGATATGCATCCGTTTATTCACCCGCTGTCTGCTGCTGTTGACCCAGCATGGGAATCAAAAAGCGACTGGGAAATCTACAAAGGCATCGCGAAGAAATTCTCTGAAGTCTGCGTGGGTCACCTCGGCCAGGAAACGGACATTGTTACGCTGCCAATCCAGCACGACTCTGCGGCCGAACTGGCACAGCCGTTAGACGTGAAGGACTGGAAAAAAGGCGAATGTGACCTGATCCCAGGTAAAACCGCACCGCACATTATCCCGGTTCAACGTGATTATCCGGCAACCTACGAGCGCTTTACCTCCATCGGGCCATTGATGGAAAAAATCGGTAACGGCGGTAAAGGGATTGCCTGGAACACCCAGAGTGAAATGGATCTGCTGCGTAAGCTCAACTACACCAAAGCAGAAGGCCCGGCGAAAGGCCAGCCGATGCTGGATACGGCGATTGATGCTGCTGAAATGATCCTCACCCTGGCGCCGGAAACCAACGGTCAGGTGGCGGTGAAAGCCTGGGCAGCGCTGAGCGAGTTTACCGGTCGTGACCACACGCACCTGGCCCTCAATAAAGAAGACGAGAAAATTCGCTTCCGTGATATTCAGGCGCAGCCGCGCAAGATTATCTCCAGCCCAACCTGGTCCGGTCTGGAAGACGAACACGTCTCTTACAACGCTGGCTATACCAACGTTCACGAGCTGATTCCATGGCGTACGCTGTCTGGTCGTCAGTCCCTGTATCAGGACCACCAGTGGATGCGTGACTTCGGTGAAAGCCTGCTGGTTTACCGCCCACCTATCGACACCCGTTCGGTGAAAGAGGTGATGGGTAAGAAATCAAACGGTAATCCAGAGAAGGCGCTGAACTTCCTGACTCCGCACCAGAAATGGGGTATTCACTCAACCTACAGCGACAACCTGCTGATGCTGACCTTAGGTCGTGGTGGTCCGGTGGTGTGGATGAGCGAAGAAGATGCCAAAGAGATCGGTATCGAAGATAACGACTGGATTGAAGTCTTCAACAACAACGGTGCGCTGACCGCACGTGCAGTTGTGAGCCAGCGTGTACCGGCTGGGATGACCATGATGTACCACGCGCAGGAACGTATTGTTAACCTGCCAGGTTCTGAAATTACCGGTCAACGCGGTGGTATCCATAACTCAGTGACCCGCATCACGCCAAAACCGACCCATATGATCGGCGGCTATGCGCACCTGGCTTATAGCTTTAACTACTACGGTACCGTGGGTTCGAACCGTGATGAGTTTGTGGTGGTACGTAAGATGAAGAACATTGACTGGTTGGACGGCGAAGGCAATGACCAGGTACAGGAGAGCGTAAAATGAAAATTCGTTCACAAGTCGGCATGGTGCTGAATCTCGATAAATGCATCGGCTGTCATACCTGCTCAGTGACCTGTAAAAACGTCTGGACCAGCCGTGAGGGGACCGAGTACGCATGGTTCAACAACGTTGAAACCAAGCCAGGCACCGGTTTCCCGACCGACTGGGAAGACCAGGAGAAATACAAAGGCGGTTGGATCCGTAAGATCAACGGCAAGCTGGTGCCGCGCATGGGTAACAAAGCGCTGCTGCTGGGTAAAATCTTCGCCAACCCGCATCTGCCGGGTCTGGATGATTACTACGAGCCGTTTGATTTTGACTACCAGACGCTGCACAACGCACCGGCCGATAGCAAGGCGCAGCCGATTGCCCGTCCACGCTCGCTGATTACCGGCAAACGCATGGACAAAATCACCAAGGGGCCGAACTGGGAAGACGACCTCGGCGGTGAGTTCGAGAAGCTGTCGAAAGACAAAAACTTCGACAACATGCAGAAGGCGATGTACGGCCAGTTTGAAAACACCTTCATGATGTACCTGCCGCGTCTGTGTGAGCACTGCCTTAACCCGGCATGTGTTGCTACCTGCCCGAGCGGTGCGATTTACAAGCGTGAAGAAGATGGCATCGTACTGATTGACCAGGACAAGTGCCGCGGCTGGCGTATGTGTATCACCGGCTGCCCGTACAAAAAAATCTACTTCAACTGGAAGAGCGGCAAGTCTGAAAAATGTATCTTCTGCTACCCGCGTATTGAAGCAGGTCAGCCGACTGTGTGTTCAGAAACCTGTGTAGGCCGTATTCGTTACCTCGGCGTGCTGTTGTATGACGCGGATGCGATTGAAACTGCTGCGAGCACCGAGAACGAGAAAGATCTGTATCAGCGTCAGCTGGACGTGTTCCTCGATCCGAACGATCCGAAGGTCATCGAACAGGCGCAGAAAGACGGTATTCCATTGAGCGTGATTGACGCTGCCCAGAAATCGCCGGTTTATAAAATGGCGATGGACTGGAAGCTGGCGCTGCCGCTGCACCCTGAATACCGTACGCTGCCGATGGTTTGGTACGTGCCGCCGCTGTCACCAATTCAGTCCGCCGCCGATGCGGGTGAACTGGGCAGCAACGGTATTCTGCCGGACGTTGAAAGTCTGCGTATCCCGGTTCAGTACCTGGCTAACCTGCTGACCGCAGGCGACACCCAACCGGTAGTATTGGCGCTGAAACGTATGCTGGCGATGCGTCACTTCAAACGTACGGAAACCGTCGATGGCGTTATCGATACCCGTGCGCTGGAAGAGGTGGGGCTGACCGAAGCACAGGCGCAGGAAATGTATCGCTATCTGGCGATTGCTAACTACGAAGATCGCTTCGTGGTACCAAGCAGTCACCGTGAACAAGCGCGCGAAGCGTTCCCAGAGAAAAACGGTTGTGGCTTTAGCTTCGGCGATGGCTGCCACGGTTCGGACACCAAGTTCAACCTGTTCAACAGCCGCCGTATCGATTCTGTGGACGTGAGCAGCAAAACGGAGCCGCACGCATGATTGAACTCGTGGTGATTTCACGTCTCCTTGAGTACCCGGATGCTGCCTTATGGCAGCATCAAGGCGAACTCTTTGACGTTCTGTCTGAATCAGAAAAACTGGAACCCGCAGATGCTCAGGCCCTGGGCATCTTCCTGCGCGATTTAACCGCGCAGGATCTGCTGGATGCTCAGGCTGCCTATAGCGAACTGTTTGACCGTGGTCGCGCGACGTCGCTGCTGCTGTTCGAACACGTTCACGGCGAATCCCGCGACCGCGGGCAGGCGATGGTCGATCTGCTGAATCAGTACGAGCAGCATGGTTTGGTCCTCGACAGCCGTGAGCTGCCGGATCACCTGCCGCTGTATCTGGAGTATCTGGCGCAGCTGCCAGAGAGCGAAGCGATTGGTGGTCTGCAGGATATCGCGCCGATTATGGCGCTGCTCTGCGCGCGTCTGCAGCAGCGTGAGAGCCGTTATGCGGTGCTGTTTGAACAGTTGCTGAAGCTCGCGAACAGCGCGGTGGATGAAGCGAAAGTGGCGGAAAAAATTGCCGACGAAGCTCGTGATGATACGCCACAGGCGCTGGACGCGGTGTGGGAAGAAGAGCAGGTGAAATTCTTTGCCGACCAGGGCTGCGGTGATTCTGAAATTACCAATCACCAGCGTCGTTTTGCCGGAGCCGTGGCCCCGCAATATTTGAATATCTCCAACGGAGGACAGCAATAATGCACTTCCTGAATATGTTCTTCTTCGACATTTATCCGTACATTGCGGGTTCTGTCTTCCTGATTGGCAGCTGGTTACGCTATGACTACGGTCAGTACACCTGGCGCGCTGCTTCCAGCCAGATGCTGGATCGCAAAGGGATGAACCTGGCGTCTAACCTGTTCCACCTCGGGATCCTGGGCGTGTTCGCCGGTCACTTCCTGGGCATGCTGACGCCACACTGGATGTATGAAGCGTGGCTGCCGCTGGAAGTGAAACAGAAGATGGCGATGTTTGGCGGCGGCGCGGCTGGCTTGATGTGTCTGGTTGGCGGTGTGCTGCTGCTTAAACGCCGTCTGTTCAGCCCACGCGTGCGTGCCACGACGACGGGTGCTGATATTCTGGTGCTGTCCGTTCTGGTTATCCAGTGTGCGCTGGGCCTGCTGACGATTCCGTTCTCCGCGCAGCATATGGACGGTAGTGAGATGATGAAACTGGTGGGCTGGGCGCAGTCCGTAGTGACCTTCCACGGTGGTGCTTCCGCCCATCTGGACGGTGTGGCGTTTATCTACCGTATGCACCTGGTGCTGGGGATGACGCTGTTCCTGCTGTTCCCGTTCTCGCGTCTGGTACACATCTGGAGCGTGCCGGTCGAGTATCTGACCCGCAAGTATCAGATTGTTCGTGCGCGTCATTAATACGGTTCTATGATGCTCTAAACCCCGCTTCGGCGGGGTTTTTTGTTTGTGCGGCCGGGATATATATGGCAGAGAGACAAAATAGAATGAGAAAACTCAAAGAGATAATTAAGGCAGATTTGGATACTTAATTAGAGGAGTTACTACCGGGAGAAGATGGTGGTGGGGGAAGGATGACTCGGCTGCGCCTCGCCCTTCGGGTCGCTGCCTGCGGCAACGCTTTCTCGCTGGCGCTCGAATCGAACCTTAGTCGAAGCTTCTCATCCTTCCCTGCATGGGTAGAATATAGAATTTCAGTGTTTTGATTTAGTAGGGTGCTATCAGGAAGTGATGGTGGTGGGGGAAGGATTCGAACCTTCGAAGTCGATGACGGCAGATTTACAGTCTGCTCCCTTTGGCCGCTCGGGAACCCCACCAGGGGTAATTCAAATTGTAGGTAAAGCTTGGAGATGGTGGTGGGGGAAGGATTATTCGTCGCTTCGCTCCTCACCCTTCGGGCCGTTGCCTTTGGCAACGTTCTCTCGCTTTCGCTCGAGTCGAACCTTAATCGAAGGTTCTCACCCTTCCCCGATAAGTGCAAACATCTGCATTGCTCACCGAGGTAACTACATCGCTGTAGTGAATAATGGTGGTGGGGGAAGGATTCGAACCTTCGAAGTCGATGACGGCAGATTTACAGTCTGCTCCCTTTGGCCGCTCGGGAACCCCACCACGGGGTAAAGCTTGGTTTTACTGGCCTGCTTCCTTCTGGGGAAGCGGGGCGCATCATATCAAATGACGCGCCGCTGTAAAGCATTCGTTTACCGAAAATGAACTGTTTGCGTGCTTTTTGTCCGTAACGGATTAAAGCTAATCAATTCATTTCGCTAGCGATTAAAGAATAATCGTTCGGTTGCCGTAAACGAAGACGCGCTGCGCTAATACCTGGTACAGCGCACGGCTGAGAACGTTTTTCTCCACGTCGCGGCCGGCACGCATCATATCTTCCGCCGTGTAGGTGTGATCGACGTGAATCACGTCCTGCATAATGATTGGGCCTTCGTCCAGATTATCGTTCACGTAGTGCGCCGTAGCGCCAACAATCTTCACGCCGCGCTCGTAGGCCTGATGGTACGGACGCGCACCGATAAACGCCGGCAGGAACGAGTGGTGGATATTGATAATCTTGTTCGGGAAGCGAGAAACGAATTCAGGCGTCAGCACGCGCATATATTTCGCCAGCACCACGTAGTCCGGCTGGTGCGCTTCAATGGCATCCGCCATCAGCTTGTCGTGCTCTTCACGCGCTAGCCCTTCATGGCTGACCAGCTCGAATGGAATACCGAAACGCTCAACCAGCGAACGCAGCGTGTCGTGGTTGCCAATCACGGCGGCGATATCGACGTCCAGCCCGCCATAGTTGGCCTTCATCAGCAGATCGCCAAGGCAGTGGGCCTCTTTGGTGACCAGAATCACAATACGGCGGCGACCGGCTGGATTTAATTCGCGAACGGAGCCTTCCGGCAGCGCGCTGTCTAAGTCTGCCAGCAGGGTGGAGTCGTTAAAGATGCCTTCCAGCTCGGTACGCATAAAGAAGCGTCCGGTGCGGTGATCGACAAACTCGTTGTTCTGCACGATATTGAGCTCGTGCTTGTAGCAGATGTTGGTGATACGCGCGATAAGCCCTTTTTGGTCAGGGCAGATGGTGCGAAGAACTTTACGTTGAATGGAATGCATTGCCGGGTAAATCCTGTTGATGATGTTTGCGAAGCTGTTCCGGGCTTATTGCCCGCAGCATTTTTTAAATTTTTTCCCTGAGCCACAGGGGCAGAGGTCATTTCTGCCAATTAATGGACGGGTGCCATCAATATAGTACCACTGGCCGTTTTCTTTTAAGAATCGCGAACGCTCAATGATGGCACCATTCTTGTTATTTTCACGAAAACGGGCCACGAAGCTGACAAAGCCTTCATCAGGCGAACGGCCTGGCTCGGTCGCGAAGACGGTCAGCCCCAGCCATTCGGTTTGACCAAATCCGTTCTGGATGTCGTCGCGGAAGGTTCCAGCCTGACAGGAGGGATGCCAGGTTTTCACCAGGTAATCGGCATCCCGCTTAACAAAGGCAGTGTAGCGCGAGCGCATCAGCAGTGACGGCTCGGCGGCACATTCGTTACCGGACAGATAACGCTGGCAACATAAGCTATACTCGAGAGCGCTGCCACAAGGGCACAGTTCAGACAAAGACAACTCCTGAATCGATAATTAACGGCGTTTTAACGCCCGATAGCACTATGTTAACCGAGCGCTGGCAATGATGCCACGCTATCAGTAAGAGGATGTTCATCGGTCGCAATGAGAAAAATCAAAATTGGCCTGGCATTAGGCTCAGGAGCTGCGCGAGGCTGGTCACATATTGGGGTCATTAAAGCGCTACAGAAGATGGGCATCGAGATTGATATTGTTGCAGGGTGTTCCATCGGTTCACTGGTCGGGGCGGCGTATGCCAGCAACCGGCTTCCTCAACTGGAAGAGTGGGTCTGTTCATTCAGCTACTGGGACGTTTTGCGCCTGATGGATCTCTCCTGGCGGCGCGGTGGGCTTTTACGCGGCGAGCGGGTGTTTAATCAGTATCGGCAAATCATGCCTAATGAAGTGATTGAACAGTGCGAGAGGCGTTTTGCGGCGGTAGCGACTAATCTGAGTACCGGGCGTGAGCTGTGGTTTACCGAAGGCGACCTGCACATGGCGGTACGCGCATCCTGCAGCATCCCAGGCTTGATGGCGCCGGTGCTACATAACGGCTACTGGTTGGTTGACGGCGCGGTGGTTAACCCGGTTCCCGTTTCGCTGACCCGTGCGCTGGGTGCCGATATTGTGATAGCGGTTGATTTGCAACATGACGCACATCTTATGCAGCAGGATCTCCTGTCCGTCCATATTCAGCCCGATGAAGAGATGAATGAATCAGCAGATGAGCTATCATGGCATGAGCGTCTGCGTGCCCGACTCGGTCGCGCCGCAGCGCGTCGTTCGGTGGTAGCGCCGACGGCGATGGAAATCATGACGACCTCAATCCAGGTTCTGGAAAACAGACTTAAGCGAAACCGCATGGCGGGTGACCCGCCGGATATTTTATTACAGCCGTTTTGCCCCCAGATCTCGACACTGGATTTTCATCGAGCCTCATCTGCAATAGCCGCGGGTCAACAAGCGGTTGAAAAAAAGACAGATGAGCTTTTGCCTTTGGTACAGAGTTCGACTTAAGGCATTTTTTTCGACTACTTCAGCATATTCTGACAGGCGATTATCACAATAGCATGCCACTATTTAATTATCGTCGGGCAGGGGAGACATCATGACGCAGCCGTTGGCGGGAAAACAGATTTTGATAGTCGAAGACGAACCCGTTTTCCGCTCACTTATGGACTCATGGCTTTCGTCACTGGGCGCGAAAACGCTGGTGGCGCAGGACGGCGTCGACGCTTTGGCGCAGATGGCGCTGCAAAAACCTGACCTGATGATTTGCGATCTCGCGATGCCCCGCATGAATGGGCTGCAGCTGGTGGAGCACGTCCGCAACGCCGGTGAGCAGATTCCAATCCTGATTATTTCCGCCACTGAAAATATGGCCGATATTGCCAAAGCGCTACGCCTTGGCGTACAGGACGTCTTATTAAAACCGGTGAAAGACCTGAACCGACTGCGTGAGACGGTGCTGGCCTGTCTTTATCCCAATATGTTTAATTCCCGGGTGGAAGAAGAAGAGCGGTTATTTGAAGACTGGGACGCGTTGGTTAACAATCCTGCTGCCGCGGCTAAGCTCTTACAGGAGTTGCAGCCGCCGGTTCAGCAGGTTATTTCACGCTGTCGTATAAATTATCGCCAATTAATGGCGGTGGACGCGCCGGGGTTGGTGCTCGATATTGCGCCGCTATCAGAACACGATTTGGCTTTTTATTGCCTGGATGTCACCCGGGCAGGGGATAATGGCGTGCTGGCGGCGTTATTACTTCGCGTGCTTTTTAATGGCCTGCTTCAGGAGCAGCTTTCCCACCAGGGGCAACGGTTGCCGGAATTGGGCAGTTTGTTAAAACAGGTCAACCAACTTCTTCGCCAGGCAAATCTTCCAGGTCAGTTCCCACTGTTAGTTGGTTATTACCATAGCGGATTAAAAAATCTTATCCTCGTGTCGGCCGGTTTGAATGGAACCTTAAATACCGGTGAGCATCAAATACAAATAAGCAATGGCGTTCCTTTGGGGACGTTAGGAACGGCCTATCTCAATCAAATAAGTCAACGCTGCACTTCATGGCAGTGTCAGATTTGGGGTAATGGCGGCCGTTTACGCTTAATGTTGTCTGCGGAATGAGCAAACGCATTTTTTTACAGGGATAGCTTTAACAGCTTATCTGCCGTAGTGATACTATCTGGCAAATTGATGTGGATATACTCGTCATGTTTCAGCGTGCTGGTGCGTTGGTCAGGTTCATTACTTTTGTGACAGTGTTTCAATCTGTAACCTGAGTTTATGAGCGGCGTTCCCTCCTACAGCTCGACTTCTTCGAGTATTAATCTTAATTCGAGGTTAACGCATTCTTTTCGGAGCAGCCTCATGTGGCTGTGATGATATACTTATTGCGTTATTAATTAACGAGCAAGTTCAAAGTTTGAACAGTTCAGGAGATTTGAATGGCTGCCCTAAATTCGAAAGTAAGAAAGGCTGTAATCCCGGTGGCGGGATTAGGTACAAGGATGCTGCCAGCAACGAAAGCAATCCCTAAAGAAATGCTGCCGTTGGTGGATAAGCCTTTAATTCAGTATGTTGTGAACGAGTGTATTGCAGCTGGTATCACTGAAATTGTACTGGTTACCCATTCTTCCAAGAATTCCATTGAAAACCACTTTGACACCAGCTTCGAGCTTGAAGCCATGCTGGAGAAGCGCGTAAAACGTCAGCTTCTGGAAGAGGTGCAGTCTATCTGTCCACCACACGTGACCATCATGCAGGTGCGTCAGGGGCTGGCGAAAGGCCTGGGCCATGCGGTGCTGTGTGCGCATCCGGTCGTGGGTGATGAACCCGTTGCGGTTATTCTGCCAGACGTGATTCTGGATGAATATGAATCCGATCTGAGCCGTGACAACCTTGCTGATATGATTGCGCGTTTCGATGAAACTGGCGCAAGTCAGATCATGGTTGAGCCGGTAGCAGACGTGACGGCGTACGGCGTGGTTGACTGTAAAGGTGCCGCTCTGAACCCAGGCGATAGCGTCCCGATGGTTGGCGTGGTTGAGAAGCCAAAAGCGGACGTTGCGCCGTCTAACCTGGCCGTTGTTGGTCGCTATGTCCTGAGCGCTGAAATCTGGCCGCTGCTGGCAAAAACCCCTCCGGGTGCCGGCGACGAAATTCAGTTAACCGATGCTATTGATATGCTGATCGAAAAAGAAACGGTTGAAGCGTATCACATGAAAGGCAAAAGCCACGACTGTGGGAATAAACTCGGTTATATGCAGGCGTTTGTTGAATACGGTATTCGCCACAATACGCTGGGCGAAGATTTCAAAGCCTGGCTGCAAGACACGTTGGGCGTTGCGAAGTAATTTAACGAATGTTGCTAAAGCCGGGGAAACCCGGCTTTTTTATATCTGAATAACACTAATGGATAAAAAACGAGCGCCATTATGCCTGCTTGTTATCATCGCCAGTGTTTTTCAGATATAAAAAATCCCGCCGAAGCGGGATTTTTACGAAGCAGGATGGATTAACCTTAGATCAGGAAATCGTCCAGGGATTTGCCCTGTTCTTCCATTGCTTTTTTGATAACTGCTGGAGTACGGCCCTGGCCAGTCCAGGTTTTAGTTTCGCCGTTTTCGTCTACGTAGCTATATTTAGCCGGACGAGCAGCGCGTTTAGCTTTAGTGCCAACTTTAGCAGCAGCCATGCTATTCAGCAGTTCGTTCGGGTCAATACCGTCAGCAATCAGCATTTCGCGATATTGTTGCAGTTTACGAGTGCGCTCTTCAACTTCAGCAGCTGCCGCATTTTCTTCTTCACGACGTTCGTTAACAACAACTTCTAATTTTTCCAGCATTTCTTCAAGCGTTTCAAGGGTGCATTCTCTTGCCTGCGCACGAAGAGTACGGATGTTGTTCAAAATTTTAAGTGCTTCGCTCATTGTAGTAATCTCAAACTTATATTGTGGGGTGGTTTGTTGAGGTAATAATAGAGCGATAAAATCAGTTGTGCAATAGGGAAGAATGTAAGGAATTCAAAATAACCTGTTATTTGGTGCGATATTTAATATGTATAAGTTAAATTGCTGACGAACACCCACTGCCGCGCTGCGCTTATTGTTGAAGGGCAACACGTGATTACACGCGGGATGCAGGACGGTTTACCCACATAAATATACTCCGTATGGATAAATATCAACCTTATGTATTAGCCAGAATGCATCCTTTGCCGAACACGGTTTTATCGTGGATAAAGGGGATGGTTCCTTACCGCTTTGTGCCCTCCAGGCTTTCTGCTGCTCTGTTTCTTAACCTTCATTCATCTATTTGATTGATAGCACGCGGCGATAAATTGTATACGCACGGTAAGTAAGTTCAATGGATGAAAAGGGCAATTGCGTCGTACGGTATACGGGGCTGCGGGGTTATGTCCATAGTTATGACGATGTTATTTTCGGAAAGTTACGTTTAATTTGCAGATAACAATGGTAAGGACTTCGCGGTAATGCTGCCAACTTACTGATTTAGTGTATGATGGTGATTTTAAGGTGCTTGCGTGGCTTCCATTTCCATCAGATGTCCTTCCTGCTCCGCT
>NZ_JABBJF010000034.1 GCF_014218705.1 Kluyvera sichuanensis
AATTGTTAAAGAGCAGTGCAACACGGCTTTCGCTCACTGTTGCGAGGTGGCGTATATTACGCTTTCCTCTTTCAGAGTCAAGCGTTTAATTTCGCTTTTCTCTATCGAGATTCTCAGGAGAATCTCGCTGACCCGGCGGCTTGTTTGCCGTTGTTCCGTCTCAGTGGGGCCGCATTATAGGGAGTAATTGAGATCCCGCAAGCATAATTCTGAAAAAACTTTTCGTTCGCTCAATTTCCAGGCAATACGCCGAATTAGCGCCCTATTTGCGCGAAAGTTGCGCTATTTCTTTGGCAAAACCGGCCACCTGCTCCCAGTCGGTATACACCACTTCTTTACTGGTATCCGTTTCACCGCCGGTCATCTTCATAATGAGGCGAATCATCACGCGGTCAAACCAGCGGTAGCGAGGATATCTCAGTGCGCCCGCGAACACGCCACAGGCATCTGGCTGCCACGGAGAACGCAGCAGAAACTTGCGCGTGTAACTGTTGGTCTGCGGAGAACGCTTCTCTGGTTTACGCGCCACCAGGTTTACGGCGAAAAACGCACTCGGTATTGCCTGCAGCGCCGCAGTGTGTTTTTTTACAAAACGGTCGAGCGCAGGATGGAAATGACCGTAGCGAATCGAAGCACCAATCACTACCCGGTCATACAGCTGCCAATCAATACTTTCCGTACGGTTCAGGTTCACCATCGCGGTATCAATACCCTGCTCACTCAGTTGCGAGCAGAGATAGGCTGCAATTTCACGCGTCTGCCCATCACGGGTAGAAAAGAGCATTAATGTTTTCAACGCTGACTCCTGTTATTCGCGCCAGAATGTTGGGGTAAACAACACCAGCAGCGTAAAGACTTCAAGACGACCAAACAGCATGTTCGCAATCAGGATCCACTTCGCCACTGGATTCATGCTGGCAAAGTTATCCGCCACCACGCCCAACCCAGGACCGAGGTTATTCAGCGTCGCCACGACGGAGGCGAACGCCGAGAAGTCATCCACGCCGGTGGCGATAATCGCCAGCATACTGATAATGAAAACCAGCGCATAGGCGGAGAAGAACCCCCATACCGCTTCGAGAATACGTTCCGGCAGCGCGCGGTTACCCAGCTTAATGCTGTAGACCGCATTCGGGTGAACAAGGCGCTTCAACTCACGGTTCCCCTGCTTGAACAGCAGCAGAATACGAATGACCTTCAAGCCACCGCCCGTTGAACCCGCACAGCCGCCGATGAAGGCCGAACATAAAAGAAGAACCGGCAGGAACAGCGGCCAGCGCGCAATGCTGTCGGTGGTGAAGCCCGCTGTCGTCGCCATCGAGACCACCTGGAAGAACGCCTGGTTCAGCGTCGTCACCGCCGAGCTATAGATGTCATGGAACCACAGCACCAGGGTACAGATAACCACGAGCGTCAGTTGCACGCCAATAAACATGCGGAATTCCGGATCACGCCAGTACACCTTCAGGCTGCGCCCGCTTAATAAAGAGAAGTGCAGGCCGTAGTTACAGCCGGAGATCAGCAGGAAGATAGCAATAATGGTGTTGATGGTGGGACTATTAAAGAAACCAACGCTGGCATCATGAGTGGAGAAGCCGCCGATGGCGATGGTCGCAAAGCTGTGTCCAATCGCATCGAACGCGGGCATTCCGGCAAACCACAGCGCCAGCGCGCAGGCTACCGTCAGCAGCACATAGATAAGCCACAGCGTTTTCGCTGTTTCGGCAATTCGCGGGCGCATCTTATTGTCTTTCAGCGGCCCGGGCATTTCTGCTCGATATAGCTGCATCCCACCGACGCCAAGGATAGGCAGGATAGCTACCGCCAGCACAATGATCCCCATACCGCCGAACCACTGCAGCATCTGTCGATAGAAGAGGATAGCGTGAGGTAATGAATCCAGCCCCACCAGCGTAGTCGCCCCGGTGGTCGTTAAACCCGAGAACGATTCAAAGAACGCATCGGTAACCGTCAGGTTCGGCTGTTCGGAGAAGATAAACGGTAGCGCACCCACGCTGCCCAGCACCGTCCAGAACAGGACGACGATCAGAAAGCCCTCACGGGATTTCAGTTCACCCTTCTCCCGGCGGTTCGGCCACCACAGCAGCGAACCAATCACCAGCGCAACAAAAAAGGTTTGAGTAAATGCGCGCCCGGCGCCATCGCGGTAAATCAGAGCCACCAATCCCGGGAGGATCATTGTCCCCGAGAATAAGATGACCAGAAGTCCAACAATTCGAGTAATGGCACGAAAATGCATTTCCGGCGCGTCCTTTGATAATCAAAAAAGTCAGGAGGGGGATTATTCGTCAATCGCTAACAATTGCAATGAACCACGACTAAAATCCGCCAGTCTCGCGGAAAAATCATGCACTTTTGCCTGCGGAAGCGCGATACGGAGCTGAACCGACGCCTGATAATCGCTGGCAACAATCTGCCCGGCATATTGCCCAACCAACGATTCGATACCCGCGAGCTGCCCGTATTCACATAACAGAGTATATTCGGTTAACGGCGTTTTGATCTGCGTTGTCAGCAGATTGAGCGCCTGCTGTACGCCGCCACCGTAGGCTTTTACCAGCCCGCCAGTGCCTAACAAGATGCCGCCGTAGTAGCGAACCACTACGGCGGTAATTTCACCGACGCCACTGCCCATCAGCTGAGCCAGCATCGGCTTACCGGCCGTTCCCGCCGGTTCACCATCGTCTGAGAAGCCAAGCTGCTGCGAGTCATCCGGCCTGCCCGCGACCCACGCCACGCAGTGGTGGCGGGCATCCGGGTGATCGGCGCGAACCGACTCAACGAACGCTTTCGCCGCCGCTACCCCGTTGGTGTGCGCCAACAGGGTGATAAAACGGCTCTTCTTTATCTCTTCAACGAAGGTGACCGGCTCGGCCGGTATTCGCCAGCTTTCCATTACGCCAGTTTCAGGTCACGCGTCATGTTTTCGATATTGTTCTCGTGGATAACCACGTTATCTTCAATACGAATGCCGCCAAATGGCTTCAGCGCTTCAATTTTCTGCCAGTTGAAGTGCTTGCTGAACTGACCTTCACGCCACGGCGCGAGCAGAGACTCAATAAAGTAGATGCCCGGTTCGATGGTCAACACCATGCCCGGTTGCAGCACGCGAGTGCAGCGCAGGTACGGGTATTTAGACGGTGCGGCCAGATGCGTGCCGGTGTCATCCTGCATAAAGCCGGCAACGTCATGCACCTGCAGGCCCAGCGGATGACCAATACCGTGCGGCATAAACGGCCCGGTCAGGTCATTGTCGACCATCGCTTCTTCGCTCATGTCGGTCACGATCTGATGCTTACGCAGCAGTTTGGCAATACGCTGGTGGAACTGGATGTGGTAATCCACGTAGCTGGTGCCCGCCTTCATGGTGGCAATCAGCGCCAGCTGTTCGGTATTCACGTCTTTAATGAGCTGCGCAAAGTCGTTGTCGCTGTGCGCCGCCCAGGTACGGGTGAGGTCAGCGGCATAACCGTTGTACTCTGCTCCAGCATCCAGCAGGAAACTGCGGATTTCAGACGGCGCGCGGTGATCCAGCTTGGTGTAGTGCAGCACGGATGCATGCTCATTCAGCGCCACGATATTGCCGTAAGGCACATCGGTATCGCGATGACCGGTGGCTGTCAGGTAAGCCTGGTTAATATCAAACTCGCTCATGCCGGAACGGAAAGCTTCTTCCGCCGCACGATGGCCGTTCACCGCCATCTTCTGCGCTTCGCGCATACAGGCCAGCTCGTAATCGGTTTTATAGGCGCGATAGTAGTGCAGGTAGTCAATCACCCCTTTCGGGTTGATGTTGTTCGCGGCAATGCCTAAGCCCAGCGCACGCTCCGGAACCGGACCGATATAGCCAATGTTGCCGCGCGCAGCGGGCAGCTGGCTGCCAATGCCATCTGCTTTTGGCAGCGCAATGACTTCAACGTCTTCCGTCCAGAACGAGGTCGGCAGTGGCTCAACGTTGTGCCAGTAGTCCACCGGCAGATAGAACCACAGCTTAGGTTTGTTGACGCCATCTACCAGCAGCCAGCAGTTTGGTACTTGAGTAACCGGCACCCAGGCTTTGAACTGCGGGTTGACCTTGAATGGGTACGCGTGGTCATCCAGAAAAACATTCATCAGCTCGCCAGAGTGGATAAGCAGCGCATCAAGCTTGAAACGGTCGAGTGCGTTACGTGCCCGCTCTTGTAAGGTAACAATATGATTTTTATAGAGTGCGGCCAGTGATTCCATTATTTACCCTTCTGATTTTTTTACCCTTTAGTCACCGCATATTAGCACACCTCTCCCACCCTGCGTGATTTCCGCCGGACGTGATCCGACCAGCAAATATTTAAAGTCTTATTTGCATTTATTTAACACAAAATACACACTCCTGATTATCTGGTATGACCAGATAACTTTGCTGGATTCAGGAGACTGACATGCTCTACAAAGGCGACACCCTGTACCTCAACTGGCTGGAAGATGGCATTGCCGAACTGGTGTTCGATGCCCCTGGCTCAGTTAACAAATTAGATACCGCAACCGTAGCCAGCCTCGGCCAGGCGCTCGACGTCCTCGAAAAACAAAAAGAGCTGAAGGGGCTGCTGCTGCGCTCTGAAAAGGCGGCCTTTATTGTCGGCGCGGATATCACCGAATTCCTTTCACTGTTCCTGGTGCCAGAAGAACAGTTTAGCCAGTGGCTGCACTTCGCCAACAGCGTCTTCAACCGTCTGGAAGATTTGCCGGTCCCCACCATTTCTGCCGTCAACGGCTATGCGCTGGGCGGCGGGTGCGAATGCGTGCTGGCCACTGACTACCGTCTGGCAACGCCAGATCTGCGTATCGGCCTGCCGGAAACCAAGCTGGGAATCATGCCAGGCTTCGGCGGCTCGGTTCGTATGCCTCGCCTGCTGGGTGCCGATAGCGCGCTGGAAATCATCGCCGCCGGTAAAGATGTCGGTGCCGATCAGGCGCTGAAGATTGGCCTGGTGGACGGTGTCGTTAAGCAGGAAAAACTGGTCGATGGCGCGCTGGCGGTACTGCGTCAGGCGATTAATGGCGACCTCGACTGGAAAGCCAAGCGTCAGCCGAAGCTTGAACCGCTGAAGCTCAGCAAGATTGAAGCCACCATGAGCTTCTCTATCGCCAAAGCGATGGTGATGCAAACGGCGGGCAAACACTACCCGGCGCCGATCACGGCGGTGAAAACGATTGAAGCCGCGGCGCGCTTTGGCCGTGAAGAAGCGCTCAATCTGGAAAACAAAAGCTTTGTTCCACTGGCCCACTCCAATGAGGCCCGTGCGCTGGTCGGTATTTTCCTCAACGACCAATACGTAAAAGGCCAGGCGAAGAAACTGACCAAACACATCGAACCGCCAAAACATGCCGCCGTACTCGGTGCGGGCATCATGGGTGGCGGGATCGCTTACCAGTCCGCCTGGAAAGGCGTGCCGGTGATTATGAAGGATATAAATGAAAAGTCGCTGACCCTCGGCATGACCGAAGCCAGCAAGCTGCTCAACAAACAGCTTGAGCGCGGCAAAATCAACGGTCTGAAGCTGGCAAGCGTGATTTCAACCATTCAGCCGACGCTGGAGTACACCGGTTTCGACCGTGTTGATGTGGTCGTTGAAGCCGTAGTGGAAAATCCGAAGGTGAAAAAAGCAGTACTGGCAGAAACCGAGCAGAAAGTACGCCCGGATACCGTGCTGGCTTCTAACACCTCGACCATTCCCATCGGTGAGCTGGCCGATGCGCTGGAGCGCCCGGAGAACTTCTGCGGCATGCACTTCTTCAACCCGGTGCACCGTATGCCGCTGGTCGAAATCATCCGCGGTAAGAAAACCTCAGAAAGCACCATTGCGAAAGTGGTCGCCTGGGCAAGCCAGATGGGCAAAACGCCTATCGTGGTGAACGACTGCCCTGGCTTCTTCGTTAACCGCGTGCTGTTCCCATACTTTGCCGGCTTCAGCCAATTGCTGCGCGACGGCGCGGACTTCCGCAAGGTTGATAAGGTAATGGAGAAACAGTTCGGTTGGCCAATGGGCCCAGCTTACCTGCTCGACGTAGTGGGTATTGATACCGCGCACCACGCACAGGCGGTCATGGCCGCCGGTTTCCCGCAGCGTATGCAGAAAGATTATCGCGACGCTATCGATGCGCTGTTCGAGGCAAGCCGTTACGGCCAGAAAAATGGCCTGGGCTTCTGGCGTTATAAAGAAGACAGCAAGGGCAAGCCGAAGAAGGAAGAAGATTCAGCGGTCGATAGCCTGCTGACAGACGTTAGCCAGCCGAAGCGCGATTTCAGCGACGACGAGATTATTGCCCGTATGATGATCCCGATGGTCAACGAAGTGGTGCGCTGCCTGGAAGAAGGTATCATCGCCAGCCCGGCAGAAGCCGATATGGCGCTGGTCTACGGCCTGGGCTTCCCTCCGTTCCACGGCGGTGCATTCCGCTGGCTGGATACGCTCGGCAGCGCGAAGTACCTCGATATGGCGCAGCAGTACCAGCACCTCGGCCCGTTGTATGAAGTCCCGGCCGGCCTGCGCGACAAAGCGCGCCATAACGACGCGTATTATCCACCGGTTGAGCCAGCCCGCCCGGCTGGTGAGCTGAAGACGGCTTAAGGAGTCACGATGGAACAGGTTGTTATTGTTGATGCAATTCGTACCCCGATGGGCCGCTCCAAAGGCGGTGCGTTCCGTAACGTGCGCGCTGAGGATCTCTCCGCGCACCTGATGCGTAGCCTGCTGGCGCGTAACCCCGCGCTGGAAGCGGCGGCCATTGACGACATCTACTGGGGCTGCGTACAGCAGACGCTGGAGCAGGGCTTTAACATCGCCCGTAACGCATCGCTGCTGGCGGAAATTCCCCATTCGGTCCCGGCAGTTACCGTGAACCGTCTGTGTGGTTCTTCCATGCAGGCGCTGCACGATGCGGCCCGTATGATCATGACCGGCGACGCACAGGTTTGTCTGGTAGGCGGCGTGGAACACATGGGCCACGTGCCGATGAGCCACGGCGTCGATTTCCATCCGGGCATGAGCCGTAACGTGGCGAAAGCCGCGGGTATGATGGGCCTGACGGCAGAAATGCTCTCCCGTATGCACGGTATTAGCCGTGAAATGCAGGATGCGTTTGCCGCCCGCTCCCATGCCCGCGCCTGGGCTGCAACACAATCAGGTGCCTTTAAGAATGAAATCATTCCGACCGGCGGCCATGACGCAGATGGCGTACTGAAGCAGTTTAACTATGACGAGGTGATTCGTCCGGAGACCACCGTTGAAGCGCTCTCCACGCTGAAACCGGCCTTCGACCCGGTGACGGGTACGGTAACCGCAGGCACCTCTTCCGCCCTCTCCGACGGCGCTTCCGCCATGCTGGTGATGAGCGAAAGCCGCGCTCGCGAGCTGGGCTTAACGCCACGCGCGCGTATTCGTTCGATGGCGGTGGTCGGCTGCGACCCGTCGATTATGGGTTACGGCCCGGTTCCGGCCTCGAAGCTGGCGCTGAAGAAAGCCGGTCTGACCGCGAACGATATTGACCTGTTTGAGATGAACGAAGCGTTTGCCGCACAGATCCTACCTTGCATTAAGGGTCTGGGGCTGATGGAGCAGATCGACCAGAAGATCAACCTGAACGGCGGCGCGATCGCGCTGGGCCACCCCCTCGGGTGCTCCGGTACGCGTATCAGCACCACCCTGCTAAACCTGATGGAGCGCAAGGATGTCCAGTTTGGTCTGGCAACCATGTGCATCGGGTTAGGTCAGGGTATCGCGACGGTTATCGAGCGCGTATAAAAAACGCGCCCCGAAAGTCAGGGCGCGCAGTATATCGTTATTGTCGGCCAGGCAAGCGCAACGCCCCCGGCACCCATGCCAGAAAACAACGCACCGCGTTTTATCCAGCATGCAACCACAACAAAGTTTAGTTGCCGTTCTTCCCGCCTGTCAGGGGCGGGTTTTTTATTGCCTTTCAGATAAAGGCAAACGCATCGCCGAACAGACGATCTTCACGCGCCTGACGTTCGTTGCAGAACAGATCACGGGCAATTTTGGCCATTTCAAAACGACCGGCAATATAAATATCGTGGTTCGACAGCGTACCGTAATCCTGCAGCACCGCCGTCAGCACGGTACCAGAGCGCCCGCGCCAATCCTCTTCCGGTTGCTCAACGACCGGCACCACACGCAGATTCGGGTGATTCACCGACAGCGCTTCCAGCTCAGAGAGATCGTACAGATGCTTCTCTTCACGGCCGCCCCAGTAAATCGCCACTTCGCGGTTCGGGTTTTGCGCCAGTGCGGTCAGCAGGATAGAACGGACGTAAGAGAACCCGGTACCGCCAGCAATCAGCACTAACGGACGATCGTCTTCTTCACGCAGCCAGGCTTCGCCGTGCGGGATATCGACAACCACTTCACGTTCTTTGAGGATACGATCCATCACCGCCATGGCGTACAGATTCAGTTCTGACGCGCCAATATGCAGCTCAATAAACGCCTTTTCATCCGGCGTAGAGGCCATGGAGAACGGACGTTTGTCGCGCTCATCCATCACCACCATCAGGTACTGCCCGGCACGAAATGAGAAGTCAGCTTCGGGTACTAAACGAACGCGATATACCGTATCGGTAATGGCGTCCACCGAGGTCACTTTACAGCTTAAGGTTGTCATGCGCTCCCTCTGTCGGGTCTTTTCCTCATCACACTTCACGCTGCGGATGCGTTGTCCGCGGCGTGGAGGACTCAAAGGATATCATTATCATTTATCGTCGGAGAAAATGGCCAGCTCGTCCCAGATTTCATCAATACGCGCCGTAACGGCGGGATCTTTCCTGATAGGACGGCCCCATTCGCGCTGGGTTTCCCCAGGCCATTTATTGGTGGCATCCAGGCCCATTTTCGACCCCAGGCCAGAAACCGGCGAGGCGAAATCCAGATAATCAATCGGCGTGTTCTCGACCAGAACCGTATCCCGTGCGGGATCCATTCGGGTGGTAATCGCCCATATCACATCGTTCCAGTCGCGTGCGTTGACGTCATCATCGCAGACAATCACGAATTTTGTGTACATAAACTGGCGTAAAAACGACCATACGCCCATCATTACGCGTTTTGCATGCCCCGCATACTGTTTTTTCATGGTGACGACGGCCAGGCGATAGGAACACCCTTCCGGCGGCAGGTAGAAATCAACAATCTCCGGGAACTGTTTTTGCAGGATAGGCACGAAGACTTCGTTCAACGCCACGCCCAGCACCGCCGGCTCATCCGGTGGACGGCCGGTATAGGTGGAGTGATAAATAGCATCTTCACGCTGGGTAATATGCGTGACGGTAAAGACCGGGAAGCTATCCACTTCGTTGTAATAGCCGGTATGGTCGCCGTACGGGCCTTCCGGCGCCATCTCGCCAATCTCAATATACCCTTCAAGCACGATTTCCGCGCTGGCAGGCACTTCCAGATCGTTGGATATACACTTCACCACTTCCGTTTTGGTACCGCGCAGCAGGCCCGCGAAAGCATACTCGGAAAGCGTATCCGGCACCGGCGTCACCGCGCCCAGAATGGTCGCCGGATCGGCCCCAAGGGCAACAGATACGGGGAAGCGTTCGCCCGGATGCGCCGCGCACCACTCCTGGAAATCCAGCGCGCCGCCGCGATGCGACAGCCAGCGCATAATCAGTTTGTTTTTGCCAATCACCTGCTGGCGATAGATACCCAGATTCTGCCGCTCTTTATGCGGGCCACGGGTTACCGTCAGACCCCAGGTGATCAGCGGTGCGGCATCTTCCGGCCAACAGGTCATCACCGGAATGCGGGACAAATCAACGTCATCGCCGGAGATAATCTTTTGCTGACAAGGGGCGCCGCGCAGGCGTTTGGTCGGCATGTTCAGCACCTGCTTGAACTGCGGCAGTTTATCGAACAGGTCGCGGAAACCTTTTGGCGGTTCAGGTTCTTTCAAAAAGGCTAAGAGTTTACCCACTTCACGCAGTGCGCTGACATCTTCCTGCCCCATCCCCATCGCAACGCGCTTGGGCGTACCGAACAGGTTGCAGAGCACCGGCATGTCATAACCTTTAGGATTTTCAAACAGCAGCGCGGGGCCACCGGCACGCAGCGTGCGGTCGGCAATTTCGGTAATTTCCAGATGGGGATCAACCGGGAGGCTAATGCGCTTTAATTCGCCCTGCTGTTCAAGTAATGTCAGAAAGTCGCGTAGGTCATGGTATTTCATGGGGTAATTCTTGGCCTCCTGGTAAGCGCCCTAGTATACGGCGAATGGTCCTGTGATGCTGTATTTTTGTTAAATTAGAGTAAATTTAAGCAGCGACATTCAACATCGCGCTTTAGCCCTACTTTTGTTATGCTTGCGCGCTAAACTTTGGGAAGAGTCATTATGCAAGCCTGGTATTTACTGTATTGCAAGCGTGGGCAGCTTCAGCGTGCTCAGGAACATCTGGAACGGCAGGCCGTCAATTGCCTGACGCCAATGATTACGCTTGAGAAAATGGTGCGCGGGAAGCGTACGTCGGTCAGTGAACCTCTATTCCCGAACTACCTGTTCGTCGAGTTTGATCCCGAAGTTATCCATACGACGACCATCAACGCCACTCGCGGCGTCAGCCACTTTGTTCGTTTTGGTACGCAGCCGGCGACGGTATCACCTGAGGTGATTCACCAGCTATCCATCTACCAACCTGACGATATTACCGACCCAGAAACGCCGTACCCAGGCGACAGCGTCGTCATTACCGAAGGGGCGTTCGAGGGACTTCAGGCTATCTTTTCCGAACCGGACGGAGAAGCGCGCTCCATGCTGCTGCTTAACCTGCTAAACAAACAAATTAAGCAGAGCGTCAAAAACACCGACTTCCGCAAAGCCTAAGCTAAAAGTGGATATTAAACAGCCGTCTGGCGTTATTGTCTGTGACGGCTTCCAGCCATTGCACCTCTTCACCCCGCCAACCGGCAACTCGTTCAAGAATATGCGTCACATAAGCCGGTTCATTGCGTCTTGATGCAGGCTTCGGGGTCATATCGCGCGGTAACAGATACGGCGCATCCGTCTCCAGCAGTAGCCTATCCGCCGGGATCATCGGCAGCAGCTCACGCAGCTCCAGCCCACGACGTTCATCACATACCCAGCCGGTAATACCAATCGACAATCCGCGATCGAGACACGCCTGCGCCTCATCCCGCGTTCCGGTAAAGCAGTGCAGCACGGCGCCAGGTAAATGGTCGAGCCACGGCTCCAGCAGAGTGAGAAAACGGTCATGCGCATCGCGGCAGTGCAGGAATACCGGCATTCCGAGCTCGGAAGCCATTGCCAGCTGTGCGGTAAACGCCGCTTCCTGTTCAGCCGGGGTAGAGAAGTTACGATTAAAATCGAGGCCACACTCGCCCACCGCCACTACCTCCGGCTTATTAACCAGCGTATAGATAGCCTCTGCCACTTCTGACGACCAGCTACTGGCGTCATGCGGATGTACACCGGCGGTGGACCAGCAGCAATCGAAGCGTTCAGCCAGCTGTTGCGCCGCTTTGCTTTCATGAAGGTTGGTGCCAGTTAACAGCATACCGTGTACACCGGCGGCGCGAGCGCGTGCCACCACGTCATCACGGTCGCGAGCAAACTGCGAACTGGTCAGATTGACCCCAATGTCAAACATCATCACTCCCATATGACAACCGCCCTGGCGGGCGGTTGGTGATTATTCTTCAGTTTGTTCTTCTTCCGCGTCTTCATCACGCGTGAGTCGCTTCCCAGCGTAGAAGCGAGAGAAGAAGACCCCCACCTCAAACAAACAGTACATCGGAATCGCCAGCAGCGTTTGCGAGAACACATCCGGCGGGGTCAGCAACATGCCAACAACGAATGCGCCAACCAGCACGTACGGACGCTTTTTGCGTAGATCGTCCGGCGTGGTCACGCCCACCCAGCACAGCAGCACGATCGCCACCGGCACCTCAAACGACACGCCGAACGCAATAAACAGCGACATGACGAAATCGAGGTAGCTTTTAATATCGGTCGAGACCAGCACCCCTTCCGGCGCGGTATGGGTCAGGAAGCCAAATGCCAGCGGGAACACCACAAAGTAGGCGAACGCCATGCCGATATAGAACAGCAGCGTACTGGAGACCAGCAGCGGTACCACCAGACGGCGCTCATGCTTGTACAGCGCAGGCGCAACGAACGCCCATACCTGGTAGAGAATGACCGGTGCGGAAAGGATCAGCGAGACCATAAAGGTCAGCTTAATCGGCGTGAAGAACGGTGACGCCACGTCGGTGGCAATCATCGTCGCGCCAGCCGGCATCTGTTTGATCAGCGGGGCGGAGACCATCTGATAGATGTCATTGGCGAAGTAGACTAACGCCAGGAAAATCACGATGACCGCAATGATGCAGTTGAGCAGGCGTTTACGTAGCTCAATCAAATGAGCGATCAGCGGTTGAGTATCTTCTACGCTCATATTTACGGTTTATCACTCGATGCGGGGGATGAATCAGGAACAACGGCCGCAGGGGCTTTTTCTTTCTCTGCTGGCTTTACTGCCTCGGCGTCAGGCGCGGGCGCCTCAGCGGACGGCGCTTTAGGCTCATCGACGTGTGGCTCAGCCACTTCAGGCTGCGCAGCGTCCTTCTCCTTCACCACCGGATTATGGATGGTATTGGCCTCGTCGCTCGCCTTTTCAGGATCGTGCGCCGTGTAAGAACGCTTCATCGACTCTGCCGCTTCACGCAGCTCATCCATAGAGGCCTTCAGTTCTGGCGTCAGGTTATCCAGACTCGCTTTCTCCACTTTTTTCAGGCTGTCCTGAAATTCCTGGAGTTTAAGCTCCTGCGTCAGCTCGTTTTGTACGGTTGTCGCCAGAGAGCGCAGCGCGCGTATCCAGCCAACAACCGTCTTCACTGCTACCGGCAAGCGTTTTGGCCCCAGCACAACGAGGCCAATAATAAACACCAGCAGCAGTTCACTGAAACCAATATCAAACACGAATTACACCTGCTCGTTGTCGTGGCGTTTCGCTTCGTCTTTCTTTGCACTTTCCTGCTTATCAGTGATTGATTTTGCAGTGAAATCTGCATCCTGGTCCGCTTTGTTTTTGGTGTCGTCCTCATCGCTCATGGCTTTCTTAAAGCCTTTGATAGACGAACCTAAGTCGGATCCCAGTGAGCTCAGCTTTTTAGTCCCGAAAAGCAGAACCACAATAACGACGATAATCAGCAACTGCCAAATACTAATACCACCCATACATATCCCTCTGATATGCACTTCATCCTTCAAGCCGCCTCTGCGTTGGCTGCGTTCGTTCACCCCAGTCACTTACTGATGTAAGCTCCAGGGGATTCACTCACTTGCCGCCTTGACGCAGCTTGAATGATTTTGTGCATAGATGATGAAATAATCAGCGCGCATTATACGTTATGCAGCGCCCTCTTAGCGACGCATAATTCAGCGCGTCTTCCGCCACCCGACGAGCCATACCACCAGCCCTCCGGCCATAAGCCATGCGGGTGTCAGGCCCCATTCCGGGCGATTCACTAACAATACTGTACCGCTCAGGAGTAAAACCGCGCCTATACCAAAGAGATAACGCGATTGACCCTGACGGGTGTGATGCGTTGTCAGATTCTGCGAGAGTTTCTCAAGGCTCGCCTGAACCTGCTTGCTCTGCCGAAGGCTGTCATACACCAGCTCCGGCAGTTCCGGCATCTTTTCAATCCAGAACGGCGCTTTGTCCTTCAGAGCGCGAACCAGCGCCGGAATACCGACCTGGTCTTTCAGCCATGACTCAAGGAAAGGCTTTGCCGTCTTCCATAAATCTAACTGAGGATAGAGCTGACGTCCTACCCCTTCTACGTAAAGTAATGTCTTTTGTAGCAACACCAGCTGTGGCTGGACTTCCATATTGAAGCGTCGGGCGGTGTTAAACAGGTTCAGCAGCACGTGACCGAAAGAGATCTCCGCCAGCGGCTTTTCAAAAATCGGCTCGCAAACGGTGCGGATAGCAAACTCAAACTCTTCCACATTGGTGTCCGCCGGAACCCAGCCGGAATCGACGTGCAGTTCGGCAACTTTACGGTAGTCGCGGTTGAAGAAGGCGATAAAGTTTTCCGCCAGATAGCGTTTATCGTCCTTGTTAAGCGAGCCAACGATGCCACAGTCGATGCCGATGTACTGCGGGTCTTCCGGGTGTTCATAGCTGACGAAAATATTCCCCGGGTGCATGTCCGCGTGGAAGAAGCTGTCGCGGAATACCTGGGTGAAGAAGACCTGCACGCCGCGTTCGGCCAGCAGCTTCATATTGGTATTCTGCTTTTCCAGCGTCTCTACGTCAGAGACCGGAATACCGTAGATGCGCTCCATCACCAGCATGTCAACGCGGCAGTAGTCTGAATAGACCTCCGGCACGTACAGCATCGGGCTGTTTTCGAAGTTGCGGCGCAGTTGAATGGCGTTCGCCGCTTCGCGCAGCAGGTTCAGTTCGTCGATCAGCGTCTTTTCATAGTCACGCACCACTTCCAGCGGGCGCAGGCGACGACCGTCCGGCAGCAGGCGGGGTACCCAGCGCGCCAGGCGATAGATAAGCTTCATGTCCGCTTTGATAATCGGCAGAATGTCCGGGCGGATAACCTTAATGACGACCTCTTTGCCGTTCTCTTTCAGGCGAGCAGTGTGCACCTGGGCAATGGAGGCTGAAGCCAGCGGCTCAATGCTAAAATCATCAAACCAGCTTTCAACGGGGATATCGCCCATCGATTTTTCAATCTGCTGCTTTGCCAGCTTGCCGTCAAACGGCGCCACGCGGTCCTGCAGCATAATGAGCTGATCGGCAATTTGCGGGGGGAAAAGGTCACGACGGGTAGAGAGCATCTGCCCAAACTTGATCCATACCGGGCCAAGCTCCTGCAACGCTAAGCGCAGACGTTCACCTAGCGACTTTTCCTTGTGGCGATTTGGCATCCAGAACAACAGCCGACGCCCAATTCGCAGCGGCAGCGTGATACGCATTTTGGGAATGAGCTCATCAAGCCCGTAACTCAAAAAGGTGCGGATGATAAAATACAGGCGCCGTAATTCTCCTGGCGTCATTTCCCCTCCAGTTTTTCCAACCGTTTCGTCAGCGCGGCAACATCACGCTCAACGGCCGTTGTTTCTTCCGCAAACCAGGCCACTTCCAGCGCGCCGGGTGCCAGTCGCCACTCTTCCGTCAGGGTCTCCGCCACATAGCGCTGCTGGCGCGCCAGCCCGTGCTGTATGAACTTCGCCCCACCACGCAGCGCTTTGCTGATCCCCTCTGCCGCCACATCGCCGGTATAGGGTGCCAGCAATTCTGCGGGAGAGAACTCTGCCAGGTCCGCTAGCGACACCAGGTTTTGCACGACCTGAAGATCGCCCTGCACTTCCAGGTCGTTATTGCGGATGAGTGCCGTCAGTTGCTGACGGTTGCGTAATTGAGGCAGCACGCTGGCGCGGGTGATGACGGTGCAATCCGCCTCGTCGTCCCACGCGCCGACCACGTCAACCTGACGCTCGCTAAATATCAGCACCAGCGGAGAAGAAAACTCTTTCAGCTCAATGCGTAATACTTTCCCGATAAGACGCTGACGGGCAGGTTTCAACGCTTTCTCACGCCATAACAGCGCGTTAATCGCGGTTTCGATACTGCCGGTCACTAAGGGTTTTAAAGGCATATGGCCCCCGCTTATCAGAATTTATAGCCGCGATGCAGCGCGACAATCCCTGCCGTCAGGTTGAAGTACTCAACGTTTTCCAACCCAGCGTTCTGCATCATCTCTTTCAGGGTGTCCTGATCGGGGTGCATACGAATAGATTCCGCCAGATAGCGGTAGCTTTCGGCGTCGTTTGCCACCATTTCGCCAATACGCGGCAGGATGTGGAACGAGTAGGCATCGTAAGCTTTACTCAGCGGGTCGATAACCGGCTTGGAGAACTCCAGCACCAGCAGGCGTCCGCCCGGCTTCAGTACGCGATACATCGAGCGCAGCGCTTTGTCTTTGTCGGTGACGTTACGCAGGCCAAAGGAGATGGTGATGCAGTCGAAGGTGTTATCCGGGAACGGCAGCGCTTCAGCGTTTGCCTGCACGTACTCCACGTTACCCACCACGCCGATGTTACGCAGCTTTTCACGGCCCATTTTGAGCATCGAGTCGTTAATATCGGCCAGCACCACGCGGCCGGTTTCACCGACCATACGCGAGAATTTTGCCGTCAGGTCACCGGTGCCGCCCGCCAGATCGAGGACCGTCTGTCCACGGCGCACGCCGCTGCAATCAATGGTAAAACGCTTCCAGAGACGATGGATACCGAATGACATCAGATCATTCATCACATCGTATTTTGCGGCGACAGAATGGAAGACATGCGCCACCATGTTTTCTTTCTGTGATTTGGCGATTGTTTGAAAGCCAAAGTGCGTCGTTTCTTGTGAATCCTCAACCATCTCTATGCCTGCTTATCAAGAAAATGTTCTTGGAGTGTAACAGATTGGACGCAATTGCCCTACGATTCCACCCCGTTACCAAACCCGTGCGGCGAGCGTTTTAGCGACGTTCGGCGGCTAACGGATTGTCATCATTCGTGTCTGTGTCGTCACGCAGTCGAAAATCATCGTCCTGCGCCGTCGCCTGTTCAACCAGTTCCGGATTAATCTCGCGTTTTACCTCCACCCCAAGGTGGCGAAACGCCTCGGCCTGCGTAAGCAGGTTGCCGCGCCCGGTGGTGAGCTTTTTCATCGCCTGTCGGTAGTTTTCCTGTGCTTTATCGAGGCTTTGACCGATAGCCGACATGTCATCCACGAAAAGACGCATTTTGTCATATAAGCGGCTCGCACGTTCAGCAATATGCTGTGCATTACGGCTCTGATGCTCATAGCGCCAGAGGTTGGCGATAGTCCGCAGCGCCACCAGCAGCGTGGTCGGGCTGACCAGCATAATATTGTTTTTCAGCGCTTCGCTAATCAGTTCGGGCTGCCTGTCCAGCGCCAGCAGAAAGGCGGGTTCCACGGGGATAAACATCAGGACGTAGTCCAGCGATCGTAGCCCCGGTAACTGCTGATAGTCTTTACGACCCAGCATGCGGATATGGTTACGCACCGCCGCAATATGCTCCTGCAGCGCGGTTTCACGGGTGTAGTCATCTTCAGCGTTAAAGTAACGCTCGTAGGCCACCAGCGTCATTTTGGCATCCACCACCACGTCCTTACGGTGCGGCAGGCGCACGATAACGTCCGGCTGCATACGGGAGTTCGCGTCCGTATTGATACTGACCTGGGTTTCGTATTCATGCCCTTCACGCAGGCCAGAAGCCTCTAATACGCGCGTGAGCACCACTTCCCCCCAGTTACCCTGGGTTTTGTTGTCGCCTTTTAGCGCACGGGTCAAGTTGACCGCTTCCTGCGCCATCTGGGCGTTGAGCTGCTGGAGGTTACGAATTTCATGTGCCAGCGTGTGACGCTCGCGCGCCTCCTGCCCAAAGCTCTCCTGCACCTGACGGCGAAAACCATCAAGCTGCTCACGAAGCGGCGTGAGCAGGCCGTGCAGGCTTTGGCGGTTTTGTTCTTCCACCCGGCGATTGCTCTGTTCGAAGATGCGGTTGGCCAGGTTTTCGAACTGCTCGCTCAGGCGCTGCTCGCTGTTGAGCATCAGGCGGTACTTTTCGTCGCCGTGCTGACGAGTGGTCTCCAGCAGCGTGGTGACTTCCCGCAGGTCGACCTCCAGCGAGGCGTTTATTTCTCGCAGGTTACGCAGCTCGTTATTGAGCAGCTCGCACTCTTCCCGCCAGTGGGCGTTCTGGGCAACCTGCTGTTTTGCCGCACTCAGCTCACCGTACACGTCGCGTTCTTCAGCCAGCTGTTCGGCACGCTGCTGCGCCACGCGATAGCTCGCCGCCAGCCAGCCAATCACGATGCCCGCCAGCGCGACCAGCGCATAAATCACCACGGCAATATCCACAATGCCCCCTGCATAAACCGGTTATCTGCACAAAATAGAATTGTGCTGTATAAACGTCCAGTTTTAAAGCGGTTTCCTGCGAGCCTCCACGCAAAAAGAGAGAGATGAACCTGCAGAGTGCTATTTATATAATAAGTAATATTTCTCATATCATTTTCAAAAATTATTTAAACAGCAAGGAAAATATACAACGAAAGAGTAATAACAAATATATATATTACAAAAATATATTTATAATGTCATTGCCTGGCAACATAAATTACCATACCCTTAATAAGTATATTATTCCAGGCAACTACAGCAACGCCTAATAATATAAGAATAAATTTATTAGTTATTAATCCCAATGAGCAATACGACTATAGAACATAGATAGCAACCATAAACATGGAGAATATTATGGAATTTAGCACATGGATAAAAAAGAGAATTGCAGGTGAAAATATTAGCCTTGGCATTCCTAAGGAACAGCAAAACCTTAACGGCTTAATCCTTGAAGAGGCCATTGCTTTTCATATTGCATGGCGTGAACGCTGGATTACCGCCCTGCGAGAGCATCGGGAAGATGAGTTTGATGCTGCACAGGTCTCTAACGATGCGTTGTGCCAGGTTGGTGAATGGATATATAACGAAGGCAAGTCATTAGCTAAACATCCTGAATATGAACGCTTTCGTGAACTCCATGCACAGTTTCATCAATGTGCCGGTTCTATTGTGTCGCTGCATCAGAAAGGCCATTTTATGGAGGCGTTAGCGACTGTAAAGAATGAACTGATGCCATTGTCAGAAGAAGTGGGATTATCTCTGGGCGAGTTATTAGAAGCCTCACAACATTAAATAGCCGAATATAAAAAAGGCCTCGTATGAGGCCTTTATACTTGAGTATTTCTTTACAGCAGGCGGCGTGCCGCTTCCACCACGATTTTCACCGCGTGGCTTTCCGTCTGCTTCATCGTCTCAGCGTTCGGGATTTCTTGCTGGGTACGGTTAACGATAACGCCAGCAACCATCCCCGCACGCAGACCCTGGCTTGAGCACATGGTCAGCAGCGTCGCGGATTCCATCTCGTAGTTCATTACGCCCATTGACTGCCACTCTTCCATCGAGCCTTTGTAGTTTCTCACTACACGGCCGGAGAAGGTGTCATAGCGTTCCTGACCCGGATAGAAGGTATCGGAAGAGGCGGTTACGCCGATGTGCGTGGTCGCACCTACGGCTTTCGCCGCTTCAACCAGCGCAGTCGTACACGCGAAGTCAGCGACTGCCGGGTATTCCATCGGCGCAAAGTGCAGGCTCGCCCCATCCAGACGGACGGATGCGGTGGTCACCAGAACGTCACCGACGTTGATATGCGGCTGAATGGCGCCGGTGGTGCCTACGCGCAGGAAGGTACGGATACCCAGTTGGGCCAGTTCTTCCACGGCGATAGAGGTGGATGGACCACCGATACCGGTAGAGCAAACGATCACTGACTTGCCATCAAGTTCGGCACGCCAGGAGGTAAATTCACGGTGAGATGCCAGTTTTACCGGCTTTTCCATCAGCGCGGCGATCTTTTCCACACGTTCCGGGTCACCTGGGACGATAGCGAGTGTAGCCCCTTGAAGGTCGCTTTTGGTGAGGCCGAGATGAAAAACATCAGACTTGGACATAAAGAACTCCTCTGTGGTTCAGTTTTGTCAGAAGAAGCAAAAATGTACTTTATAGAAGACCACAACATCTTTTCGTGACCACAATCACTAAGAATTAAAAATATTACATTAAATTCCACGCAATTAGTGATTCACATCACATTAACAAGTTATTGTTACTCCCTGCTGACCAAAAATACGCCGCATTCAGGCAATGTGATTTGGCTATGAGTTCATTAAAAGGGTACGGAGAATGCCATGACAACCAACAGACAACCTGGATTTGCCCCTGCGGCTTCACCTCACGCCTCAACCACCGTTCATACGCCCGAAGAGGCTATCTCAGCGGGAGAAACCTCTATTCCTTCACAGGGTGATACTCTGCCAGCGTACTACGCTCGCCCTAAGCATAGCGATGCGCCGCTGCCGGTAATCATCGTAGTGCAGGAGATTTTTGGTGTCCACGAACACATCCGCGATATTTGTCGCCGTCTGGCGCTAGAGGGCTATCTGGCTGTCGCACCAGAGCTCTACTTCCGTCAGGGCGATCCGAGCGATTATGACGATGTCCCCTCGCTGTTTAGCGGCCTGGTGTCCAAAGTCCCCGACGCGCAGGTGCTGGCCGACCTCGATCACGTCGCCAACTGGGCGGCACGTAACGGCGGTGATGCCAGCCGTTTATTGATGACGGGCTTTTGCTGGGGTGGCCGCATTACCTGGCTATACGCCGCACATAACCCGCAGCTCAAGGCCGCCGTTGCCTGGTATGGCCGTCTGGTGGGTGACAAAACGCTGAAGATGCCGAAAAACCCGGTCGACATCGCGGTCGATCTTAGCGCCCCGGTGCTAGGTCTGTACGGTGGCCAGGACACGGGGATTCCGCTGGAGTCGGTTGAAACGATGCGCCACGCGCTACGAGCGGCCAATGCAAATGCCGAGATCGTGGTTTACCCGGAAGCCGGTCATGCGTTCAACGCCGATTACCGCCCGAGCTATCATGAAGAGTCAGCGAAAGATGGCTGGCAGCGTATGCTGGCGTGGTTTGCGCAGTACGGCGGGAAAAAAGGCTAGTTCCCTTAGTAAAGGAAAACGGAGGCGTTAGCCTCCGTTTGATTTTTTAAGCCTGACGCAGGTTCTGCGCCGCTTTGACCATGTTCGCCAGTGCAGCACGGGTTTCTGGCCAGCCACGCGTTTTCAGACCACAGTCCGGGTTAACCCACAGGCGCTCCGCCGGAATGCGCTGCTCGGCTTTCTTCAGCAGAGCCTCAATCCACTCCACGCTTGGTACGTTCGGCGAGTGAATGTCATAGACGCCAGGCCCGATTTCATTCGGGTAGTCGAACTCTTCGAATGACTCCAGCAGCTCCATATCGGAACGGGAGGTTTCGATAGTGATCACGTCCGCATCCAGCGCTGCAATGGAATCCATGATGTCGTTGAACTCGCAGTAACACATGTGGGTGTGGATTTGGGTATCATCCTGCGCCACCGCGGCGTTAATGCGGAAGGCTTCCACGCCCCACTCCAGGTAGGCGGCCCAATCGCTACGGCGCAGCGGTAGACCTTCACGCAGTGCTGGCTCATCGATCTGGATGATACCAATACCGGCCGCTTCCAGATCCGCCACTTCATCACGCAGCGCCAGCGCAATCTGCTTAGCGATGGTTTCACGGGTCACGTCTTCACGCGGGAAGGACCAGCAAAGAATCGTGACCGGACCGGTCAGCATCCCTTTCACCGGTTTGTCGGTCAGAGACTGGGCATACTTCGCCCACTCCACGGTGATCGCTTCCGGTCGGCTCACATCGCCGATGACAACGGGCGGCTTCACGCAGCGAGAACCGTAGCTCTGCACCCAGCCGTTCTGGGTAAAGACGAAGCCGTCGAGGTGTTCACCAAAGTATTCCACCATATCGTTACGCTCGGCTTCACCGTGCACCAGCACATCGAGCCCCAGACGCTCCTGCTCGACGATCGCCTGCTTAATGTGTTCGGCAATGCCGGTGCGGTAGTTATTCGCGTCCAGATTCCCCTTTTTGAAATCCAGACGCAGGCCGCGAATCTCGGTGGTTTGCGGGAAAGAGCCGATCGTTGTGGTCGGCCAGGCCGGAAGATTAAAGCGAGAACGCTGCGCTTCAGCGCGTACCGGGTAAGCACTAGCACGCTGGCTGTCTTTGGCGGTAATCGCCGCCAGACGCTGTTCCACTGCCGCATTGTGCACGCGGGTTGAGTGACGGCGAGCCTGAATCGGTGCGCTCCACTCAACCAGAGCCGCCGTGTTGCCGGTATTCAGCGCATCGCGAAGCAGCGCCAGCTCACCGCATTTTTGCAGAGCAAAGGCGAACCAGCTCTTCACTTCCGCATCCAGGCGAGTTTCAACGCTCAGGTCGATAGGGCTATGCAGCAGGGAACAAGAAGAGGCGACCCAGAGGTCACGTTTACCGACCAGCGCTTTAATCTGCGCATATTTTTCAGTAAGGTCGGCGCGCCAGACGTTGCGACCGTTAACCAGGCCAGCGGAGAGCAGCCAGTCAGCGGGCAGGCGCTGATGCAGGGCTTCAACGTCATCTTTACCGTGCACCAGGTCAACGTGTAGCCCTTGTACCGGCAGCGTAGTAATGGTTTCCAGATTCGGCGTCACGCCCTCGAAATAGGTGGTGAGCAGCAGTTTCACCTGCCCCTGCAGCGCATCATAGGCTGGCTTAAATGCGTTCAGCCATTCCTGCGGCAGTTCCAGCACCAGCGCAGGTTCATCAATCTGCACCCACTCAATACCGCGCTTCGCCAGTTCAGCCAGCACCTGCTGATACACTGGCAGGATGTCGTTTAGCAGGGTTAGGCGGTCAAACTGATCACCCTTCACTTTGCCCAACCACAGATAGGTAACCGGCCCCAGCAGGACAGGTTTCACGTTGTGACCAAGCGCCAGCGCTTCGTCAACTTCGTCCAGCAGCTGGGTCCAGGTCAGCTTGAACTGCTGGCCTTTAGTGAATTCAGGCACCATGTAGTGATAGTTAGTATTAAACCATTTGGTCATTTCTGCCGCCGCCGCAGGTTCACCGGTCGGTGCGCGGCCACGGCCAATACGGAATAAGGTGTCGATATCGACGGAGCCATCTTTGTTCTGATGGCGAGCCGGGACGTTGCCCAGCAGCAGGCTGGTGGTCAGCACGTGATCGTACCAGGCGAAGTCGCCCACCGGCAGCAGGTCGATACCCGCTTGCTTCTGCTGCTCCCAATGACGGGCGCGCAGTTCGCGGCCAACGGCCAGCAGCTCTTCACGGGAGGCGTTACCCGCCCAATAGCTCTCTTGCGCTTTTTTCAGCTCGCGACGCAGGCCAACGCGAGGGAAACCGAGGGTGTGGTTTTGAATAGTCATCATATGCCTCTCTTAAGTGTTTAAATCCTTTGGATTTTCAATTTAGGGAAGGCGGCAAGTTTATGAATCCCCGGGAGCTTACTTAAGTAAGTGACTGGGGTGAATAAACGCAGCCAACGCACCATAAATTTAAAAGACGAAGGATTTTAGCCGTCCAGATGTTTACACATCCATAATCGACAGGTACTGTATATTCCTCAAGCGCAAATTGTTCATGCCGAAGTGAAGGACTTTCATGATCGAAATTAAACATCTGAAAACGCTCCAGGCGTTGCGGAACAGTGGTTCTCTGGCGGCCGCCGCGGCGACGCTGCACCAGACCCAATCCGCCCTGTCTCACCAGTTCAGCGATCTGGAACAGCGCCTTGGCTTCCGGCTATTCGTACGTAAAAGCCAGCCGCTGCGCTTTACCCCACAGGGGGAGATTTTGCTGCAGCTGGCAAACCAGGTGCTGCCGCAAATCACTCAGGCGCTGCAGGCCTGTCATGAACCACAGCAAGCCACGCTGCGTATCGCCATCGAATGCCATAGCTGTATTCAGTGGCTGACGCCCGCGCTGGAGAATTTCCGCAAGCAGTGGCCGCAGGTTGAGATGGACTTTAAATCCGGCGTCACCTTCGACCCGCAGCCTGCACTACAGCAGGGCGAGTTGGATCTGGTGCTTACCTCAGACATCCTGCCGCGCAGCGGCCTGCACTACTCGCCGATGTTTGATTTTGAAGTACGCCTGGTACTGTCACCGGATCACCCGCTGGCGACCAAAGCACGCATTACACCGGAGGATTTAGCGGCAGAAACGTTGTTGATTTATCCAGTGCAGCGCCAGCGCCTTGATGTCTGGCGTCATTTCCTACTGCCTGCTGGCGTCAGCCCACAGTTGAAAAGCGTTGATAACACGCTGCTGCTGGTGCAGATGGTCGCCGCGCGGATGGGCATTGCCGCTCTGCCGCACTGGGTGGTGGAGAGTTTTGAGCGCCAGGGTCTGATTGTGACCAAAACCCTGGGCGAAGGATTGTGGAGCCGGCTGTACGCCGCCGTGCGCGATGGCGAGCAGCGTCAGCCGGTGATGGATGCGTTTATTCGCTCAGCGCGGAATCACGCTTGCGATCATCTGCCGTTCGTGAAGAACGCGGAGCGACCCAATGGCGATGCACCCACAGTGAGGCCAGTATCACCGCAGCCCCTGTAAGGAAGCTCGGCCAGTGGGGCTGTTGATGCCAGATTGCCAGGTTCACCAGCAGCCCTGCGGGCACATGCATGTTGTTCATAATGCCTAAGGTGCCCGCATCCACCTGCGTGGCGCCGTAGTTCCACATAAAGTAGCCAATCCCCGAAGCCACCACGCCAAGAAATACCAGAATCCCCCACTGCGGCAGAGTCTGCGGCATTTTCTGCGCGTTACCGAGCAGCATCCAGGCCACCGTCGCGACCAGAAATGCCCCGAGATAGAACCAGGCAAAAGCGTTATGCTGCGGCATTGGCCGGGTCTCCATCAGGCGCTTATAGCCCACCATGCCGATGGCAAAGACGATATTGGAGAGCTGCACCAGGATAAGCCCGGTCCAGAAATGGTTAGTGATATGGTCGTAGCGAATAATCCCCGCGCCAATCACCGCCAGCAGCGCACTAAACGCGTAGCTCCAGCGCAGGCGGCGTCCGCTCATCAGGTCGTAAATCAGCGTGATGTAGAGCGGCGTGAGGACGGTAAACAGCAGCAACTCGGAGACGGTCAGGTAGAGATAAGCATGGAAGCTCAGCATATACATGATGCCAAGCTGCATTGCGCCCACCAGCATATACAGGCCAACGGTTTTCAGGCTGTGCCCGCGGGTGCGAAGAAACGGCAGGAAGACCAGCGCCGCCAGGCCCACGCGCACCAGCACCGCAAAGTAACTGTCGACGTGTCCGGCAAGGTACTCGCCGTAGAAGCTAAAAGAGAAAGCCCACAGAATCGTGGTAATAATCAGGAGCGCCACAATGAATGTCTCATAGGAAGAGGAGCATTCATTGTAGCGGAGTTACCGGTTGACAACTGACCAATAATTAGTCAGTTGTTGATAATTAACGCAGGTACATGTCGCGCAAGAAATGTGGTACCGCATCATCGGCGTTCGATCCGATCACTTCAAGCTCCGGATGCAGGTCTTTCAGACGCTGGTGCGCGCCCTCCATAATGCAGCCTTTACCTGCCATCGACAGCATTTCGGCGTCATTCATCCCATCACCGAACGCGATGCAATCTTTAAGGGTATAGCCCATCGCTTTCGCCACCGCTTCCAGCGCATGGCCTTTCGACACGCCGCCCGCCATCACTTCCAGACAGGTGAGCGTGGAGAAGCTGACGTTGACGCGATCGCCCCAACGCGCGTTAATCGCCTGTTCCAAAGGCAGCAGCGTTTCGTGATCGTTGCAGGTGAAGAACACCTTGCTGACCCCTTCCGGCTCCAGCATACCCGGCTCATACAGGGTGTAGTTGAATACCGCTTCCTTGAAGAAACGCATCTCTTCCGGGCGATGACGGTTCATAAACCATTCGTCTTCACGGTAAACGTTGGTGACGATATCCGGGTTGTCATTCACGATGCCGAAGAGATCGGCGGCAATATCACGATCGAGGTTATGGGCGAAAACCTGTTTCCCATCGGCATCGTGCACGCGCGCGCCGTTGGAGGTGATCATGTAGGATTTGATCCCCAGATTATCGCGAATCTGGCCTACGTCGATGTAATGACGTCCGGTCGCAAAGACGAAGTTCAGGCCGCGCTCGGTGAGCAGCTTTAGCGTCTCTTTCGCGTACGGCGTTAAGTGGTGGTCGGGGGAGAGTAAGGTGCCATCTAAGTCAGACGCAACAACCTGGTACATATTCGAATTTAACCTCTAAACAGTGCGCCGCTGGCGCCGAATTAACAATGTCGACGGAAAAAATCGACGATGGCAGTGAGTGCGACTGAGCGCATAGCGTCCTTTTCAAAAAGGATCTCATGATAGGCGCCCTGTATGACAAGCGGCTTACCGCCATCACAAGGGTGGCCCGCTTCGGCGCGGATTTCGCAATAACGATCGTGCATGCGATTATCAACGACGCGTTCCTCCTCTGCCTGAATCAGCAGAACGGGGAACGTCTCTTTTGCGGCATCGGCGAGGATTTGCTCCCCTGCCAGGATACCTTCTCTGACCCAGTGATACGTGGGGCCTCCCACGCGCAACCGGGGTTCATCGGCATAAAAACGGACGTTACGCCGATAGCGTTCGCGACTATGGGTCAGTACATTAATGCCAAACGGCAGCGCGTGCCATCGGCCCGTTCCCATTGCATACCCTTCCCGAAGACGCTGATGGCCCTCAGCCCAATCGAGAAGTGGCCTTACTACCCATTCCGGCAGGCGCATAATAATCCCGAACATCGGTGCACAAAGCGCGATAGCATCACAGCCTTGCGGATTACGCTGTAAAAACTGCGTGGCGATGGCACCGCCCATCGAGTGAGCGAGAATAAATCGCTGCCGCCAGTGCCCTGGCAGCACCTGCTGCTGCCAGAAGGCCGCAAGATCGTCAACGTAGTCGCTAAATTTCGCCACGTGGCCGCGATGGGAGTCAGACAACATGCGCCCGGAGCGCCCCTGACCGCGATGGTCGATAATCAGCACATCAAAGCCGCTATGGAACAGGTCGTACGCCAGCTCGGCATACTTCACGTAGCTCTCAATTCGCCCAGGGCAGACCACGATCACGCTGTCGTGCGCAGGTGAACTGAACCGAACAAACCGTACCGGAATGCCGTCAACGCCGATAAACTCCGCTTCCTTCCGCCCTCGCCAGAAATCCATCAGCGGGCCGGTCGTAAAGGCAGCAAACGCGTTTTCTCTTGTATTCCAATCCTTTTGCTGTTGAAACATCGGGTTTCCACCCCTGCTAACCGCTGAAAATCATTTTTTTGTGACGCCTGACACAACGCCAGGACAATAGCGTATTGTGGCATAAAAACAGACAATCAGGGAGTTTCTCATGACCTTCGAATGGTGGTTCGCCTACCTGCTCACATCCATAATTCTTAGCCTTTCGCCGGGCTCAGGAGCGATCAATACCATGACCACCTCCATTAACCACGGCTATCGCGGCGCGGCGGCATCGATTGCCGGGCTGCAAACCGGCCTGGCGATTCACATCGTGCTGGTTGGCGTAGGCCTCGGTACCCTCTTCTCGCGCTCCCTGCTGGCCTTTGAGGTGCTGAAGTGGGCGGGGGCGGCGTACCTTATCTGGCTCGGCATTCAGCAATGGCGTGCGGCAGGCTCCATTGACCTGAAAACGCTGGCGAAAACGCAAAGCCGCGGCAAGCTATTCCAGCGTGCGGTGTTCGTGAACCTGACCAACCCGAAGAGCATCGTGTTCCTGGCCGCGCTGTTCCCACAGTTTATCGTGCCGCATCAGCCGCAGATAATGCAGTACCTGATTCTTGGGGTGACAACCATCGTCGTCGATATCATCGTGATGATTGGCTACGCGACGTTGGCGCAGCGGATCTCGGCGTGGATTAAAGGGCCGAAGCAGATGAAGGCATTGAATAAGGTGTTTGGTTCGCTGTTTATGCTGGTTGGTGCGCTGCTGGCGTCGGCTCGCCATGCCTGAATACAGCACGCAAATTTTTGTCGCGAGAACCGCTAACTGACAAAATCGCGCGAGCGGCGGCGCATCCCGGAAAGAAGCCTGGAATAACCGCTACACCACAAAAAGCCTGAGTGCCAGAATGCCGCCAGACTTTTCATTCACGGATGATAAACGATGGCGGAGACAGCCATGCCGCATGACGCGGTGTTTAAAACCTTTCTCTCCTGCGCCGATACGGCGCGGGATTTTATTAGACTCCACCTGCCCACTCAGCTTCTCCAACTCTGCAAACTGGAAACGCTACGGCTGGAATCGGGGAGCTATATCGAAGACGATCTACGCCCCTACTACAGTGATGTTATCTATTCGCTGCAGACCACCACTGGGCGCGGCTATATCCACGTTCTTATCGAACATCAGAGCACGCCGGATAAACATATGGCTTTCAGATTACTGCGCTACGCCGTTGCCGCCATGCAGCGCCATCTCGAAGGCGGTCATAAAACCTTACCGCTGGTGGTTCCCATTCTGTTTTATCACGGCAAACGCAGCCCTTATCCCTGGTCGCTAAACTGGCTGGATGGGTTCAGCGACCCCGTCGCTGCACGTCAGCTCTACACCTCACCTTTCCCGCTGGTGGATATTACGGTTATCCCAGACGACGAGATTATGCAACACCGCAGCATGGCAGCGCTGACGCTGGTGCAGAAGCATATCCGGCAGCGGGATATCGCGTTGCTACAAGACAAGCTAGCCAGTTTGTTCATTCTGGGACACATGAGCGGACAACAAATAACCGTGCTAGTAAACTATCTGATACAGGCCGGACAAACCCAGGATGTTCAAAAACTATTGTATGGACTGGCACAGCGCGTGCCGCAGCATGGAGAAAAGTTTATGACTATGGCAGAACAGCTACGTAAAGAAGGGATTCAGGAAGGTAAACTCGTCACTTTGCGAAATGTGGCAAAAGCAATGCTAGCGCGGGGTTTTGATAGCAACCTCATCACTGAGATTACCGGGCTTTCCGCCGATGAACTCCAGCAACTCCGCCAATAAACACTGTATAGCCCACCCGATAACGATACCGAGTGGGCCAATCTCTTAGCGAGAAATAATCAGGTGAATGCCGAAGCCCGCGAACAGCGTGCCCGCCACGCCGTCGATCCACTTCGCCGCGCGCTGGTAGCCGCGACGCATTGCAGGCAGCGCAAACAGGCTCGCCACGACGGTAAACCAGGCCAGCGTTTCGAGGATAATCAACAGGAAAATCCCCCAGCGCTCGCCCGCACCGACGTTGTCACCGACAAACAGTGAGAACACTGAACCAAAGTAGATAATCGCTTTTGGGTTGGCGAGATTCGTCAGCAGGCCCTTCATAAAGCTGCGTCCGCCCTGAGCCAGTTCAACCTGCGGTTCTTCCGCAGCGTCAGACGGCTCTTTCTTCAGCGCTCCGCGCAGCATCTGGTAGCCCATCCAGCATAGGTACAGACCACCGCCGACCATAATGATGGTGTGCAGCCACGCCATTTTTTCGATAATCAGATGCAGGCCGAGCAGCGCAACGCCCGCCCAGACCATCACACCACAGGTGATCCCTAGCACGCCCATCATCGCTTCTTTGCGCGAGCGGCTCACGGCGGTCTGGGAGACAAAAAAGAAGTCCGGCCCCGGGCTCATCAAAGCAATGATGTGCACCAGCGCGACGGTCAGGAATAACGTAATCATGATAGGCCTACCAAACGGGACGATAAATTCGCGGAAAAGAGTACAGTGAGTCACCATCTTTGCACTTTTTCCGCAAACTGACTACTCCTCATCATCTCCGTCGACGTGAGCGCGAATCAACGCCAGGAATTCGCGGCCAAAGCGTTCGAGTTTACGCGTGCCCACACCGTTGACGCTGAGCATATCGCTTGGGGAGATAGGCATCTGTTCTGCCATTTCAATCAGCGTCGCGTCGTTAAAGACGACGTAAGGCGGGATATTTTCTTCATCGGCAATGGCTTTACGCAGCTTACGCAGCTTAGCAAACAGCTGCTTGTCGTAGTTACCCACCGCCGCTTTCTGCATCACGCGCGGCTTCAGCGCCACAATACGCGGCACCGCAAGCTGCAGCGGCACTTCGCCGCGCAGCACCGGACGGGAAGCGTCGGTCAGCTGTAGCGCCGAATGTTGGGCTATGTTCTGGGTGACGAAGCCTAAATGAATGAGCTGACGAATGACGCTGACCCAGTGTTCATGGCTTTTGTCGCGCCCCATGCCGTACACCTTGAGCTTATCGTGGCCGAACTCGCGAATACGCTGACTGTTGGCACCGCGGATGACCTCGACGACGTAGCCCATCCCAAAGCGCTGATTAACCCGGCCAATGGTAGAGAGCGCAATCTGCGCGTCCTGCACGCCATCGTACTGCTTCGGTGGGTCGAGGCAGATATCGCAGTTGCCGCACGGCTCCTGACGGCCCTCGCCAAAGTAGTTAAGCAGCACAAGGCGACGACAGGTCTGCGCTTCGGCAAACGCCCCCATCGCGTTGAGCTTATGCCGCTCGATATCCAGCAGCATGCCCTCTGGCTTTTCTTCCAGGCAGCGGCGCAGCCACGCCATATCGGCCGGATCGTAAAACAGCATCGCTTCCGCCGGTAGGCCATCGCGCCCGGCGCGGCCGGTTTCCTGATAGTAGGATTCGATATTGCGAGGGATGTCGAAGTGCACCACGAAACGGACGTTGGGCTTGTTGATACCCATCCCGAAGGCCACGGTAGCCACCACGATTTGCAGATCGTCACGCTGGAATTTTTCCTGCACGTCGGCGCGCACGGTGTTTTCCAGCCCGGCATGATACGCCGCTGCGCTGATGCCACGGCTTTGCAGGCGAGCCGCGGTGTCTTCCACCTTCGCACGGCTATTGCAGTAAATAATGCCGGATTTGCCCCGCTGCTCCTGCACGTAGCGCATCAGCTGATCGAGCGGTTTAAACTTCTCCATCAGCATGTAGCGGATATTCGGGCGGTCAAAGCTGCTGATTTGAATCAGCGGGTCATTCAGCCCCAGCAGGCGCACAATGTCGCTACGGGTAGTGTCATCGGCGGTGGCGGTCAGCGCCATAAACGGCAGCGCGGGGAAGCGCTGACGCAGCTGGCCAAGGGCCGCGTATTCCGGGCGGAAGTCATGCCCCCACTGCGAGATACAGTGCGCCTCATCCACCGCCAGCATCGCCGGATTCCAGTGCGCCAGATGCTCAAGGAAGTTATCCAGCATCAGACGTTCCGGGGCGATATAGAGCAGGCGAATCTGCCCGGTACGGCAGCCGGCCATCACCTCTTGCTGCTGTTCGCGGGTTTGGGTGGAGTTGATACAGGCCGCCGCCACGCCGTTCGCCAGCAGCTGATCGACCTGGTCCTTCATCAGCGAGATCAGCGGTGAAACCACCACCGTCAGGCCGTTAAGCACCAGCGCAGGAATCTGATAACACAGCGACTTACCGCCGCCGGTAGGCATCACGACCAGGCAGTCGCGTCCTTCCAGCACGGTGTCGATAATGGTTTCCTGGCCAGGGCGGAACTGCTGGTAGCCAAAGGTCTCTTGCAAAACCTGCTTAGCCAGCGATTCCTGATTTAAAACTTCCGCCTGTGCCACATTGACCCCATTACCGTTAAATAAAAACAGGCGCTATTTTCAGCGCCCGCGTGCCAAACTGCAACGTTTTAGACGAATTCCTTCGGCCATGCTCGCAACAAACCGCAGGAATTGCTCTTAAAACAGGTCGTTAAGCATGACCCCAACCCCAACGCGAGTCTGGTTAAAGTTATAGTCGATAAGCGATTCGCCGTATCCACTGTACACCTGAGTATAGAGGCGAACGTGCTTAGTGACCGGATAGCTCACACCCAGTTCCGCGCCGCCGTAGCCGGTGTTCCAGTTATATTGCCCCTGCGCACTGAGCACCGCGTCGCCCAGTTGATAGCCGATTTTCAGCCGGTAATAGCCCATATACTTGGTGATATCCGGGTTATCGTCGGTATCGCCAATCACGTACCAGGGCTTCACCTCAACCAGCCAGTTGCCGTTTTGCGCCATCAAACGCGTATAGAGTCGGTTCCAACTGCGGGAAGTGGGATCTGAGCGGCCGTTGGAATCATGGTTATAGCCCATCTCAACGTCGCGAAGCGTCCAACCTGCGAAGCGATAATCGGTAGCAAAGCCGAGGAAAAGCTGCGGCTCATAGTTGGTCTCGCGGAACGGTGAAGACTCATCGCTGTTGGAGAGTTGCCACCAGGAACGCTGGGTATAAGACGCTGCCAGTACCGAGTTATCCCCCAGAATGCCGCGCCACAGCGGGAAGGCCAGGCTAAGCTGGAATTTCACCTCATCTTTACGCGCATTCTCGGCCCAGTCGTAGGAACGAATCGCCTCTTTATTGAGGTCGCTGGTCCAGGTGTAAAGCAGGTAGTTGCTTTCATAGGGGTAGAGCGTGAACGGGTTATCATGCTCCTGTAGAAGGTTGGCGATAATACTGCCGCGTACTGCCGGTGCATCGTGCACCTCTTTAATTGTCGCTTCCTGTGCCAACGCCGCGACAGGCAGCAGCAGCGCCAGTAGCCCACTGAGTGAGATCCGCATCAGTCAACTTCCCCTGAGATATATGCAAATAATGGATAACAAATTGACACGTATTCTACCTGTTTACGCTGTTCTTGCTCATCAAACCTTTCTGAAAGTAGAAATCAACATTCAATCGGCATAAAATCAACATTTTATTAACAATGAAATGTAAGGTCATTATGTCTGCAGAACTCACCGCGGAAGCCGCACTCAAGCTGGTTGGCGAAATCTTTGTCTACCATATGCCGTTCAACCGGGCCCTGAATCTGGAGCTGGATGTCTACGAAAAGGCGTTAGCACAGCTGAGTTTTAACAACCAGCCGATGATGGTGGGCAACTGGGCGCAAAGCATTCTGCACGGAGGGGTGATCGCCTCGGCACTGGATGTCGCGGCAGGCCTGGTCTGCGTGGGCAGTACGCTGGCGCGTCATGACACCATCAATGAAGATGAACTGCGCCAGCGCTTGTCAAAGATGGGTACCATCGACCTGCGCGTGGACTATCTGCGTCCAGGACGCGGCTCGCGCTTTACCGCCACCAGCACGCTGCTGCGCGCAGGCAATAAGGTTGCCGTTGCCCGCGTTGAATTGCACAACGAAGAGAAAACGCATATCGCCAGCGCCACGGCGACTTATATGGTGGGATAACCGCCAGAATCGCGTAAAATTGCGTTACTTTTTCGAAATGGATGTTTCACATGGATCCCAAACAAACGCGACAGGGCGTGCTTCTGGCCCTTGCCGCCTATTTCATCTGGGGCATCGCTCCAGCCTACTTCAAGCTGATTTACTACGTTCCTGCCGATGAGATCCTGACCCACCGCGTTATCTGGTCGTTTTTCTTTATGGTGGCGCTCATTAGCTTTAGCCGCCAATGGCCGCAGGTTAAAACGCTGCTGAAGACGCCAAAGAAGGTCTTCCTGCTGGCACTGTCGGCGGTGCTGATTGGCGGTAACTGGCTGCTGTTTATCTGGTCGGTCAATAACCACCATATGCTGGAGGCAAGCCTCGGCTACTTTATAAACCCGCTGGTGAATATTTTGCTGGGGATGATTTTCATCGGCGAGCGTTTCCGCCGCATGCAATGGGTTGCCGTCGCGCTGGCGATTTGCGGCGTGTTAGTCCAGCTATGGACCTTTGGCTCGCTGCCAATCATTGCCCTGGGGCTGGCGTTCAGCTTCGCCTTCTATGGCCTGGTGCGTAAGAAAATTGCCGTCGATGCCCAGACCGGCATGCTGTTCGAGACGCTCTGGCTGCTGCCGGTAGCAGCGATTTATCTTTTCGGCATCGCCGATAGCGCCACCAGCCATATGGGTCAAAATCCGTGGTCGCTGAACCTGCTGCTGATTGCCGCAGGCGTGGTGACCACTATCCCACTGTTGTGCTTTACCGGGGCGGCGACCCGCCTGCGTCTGTCAACGCTGGGTTTCTTCCAGTACATCGGCCCAACGCTGATGTTCCTGCTGGCGGTGACGTTCTACGGTGAGGTGCCGGGCGCAGATAAGATGGTAACCTTTGCCTTTATCTGGGTGGCGCTGGCGATATTCGTGATGGATGCGGTGTATACGCAAAGACGGGCGCGTCGAAGCTAGAGGATTGCCGGATGGCGAAGCGCCATCCGGCACGGCTATTACAGCCAGTTCTTGCGCTTAAAGTACAGGTACGGCGCAAGCCCGGCCAGAATCATAAAGATAATCGCGCCAGGGTAACCAAAGCTCCACTTCAGCTCCGGCATAAACTCAAAGTTCATCCCGTAACTGGAGGCCACCAGCGTCGGCGGCAGGAAGACCACGGAGACCACCGAGAAGATCTTGATAATGCGGTTCTGCTCGATGTTGATAAAGCCCATCGCCGCCTGCATCAGGAAGTTAACCTTCTGGAACAGCGATTCGTTGTGCGGCAACAGGGATTCGATATCTCGCAGAATCTCCCGTGCCTGCTCCAGCTGGCCTGCCGGCAGACGCGCCTTACGCACGAGGAAGTTCAGCGCGCGTTGGGTATCCATCAGACACAGGCGAACCTTCCAGCCGATATCTTCCAGTTCCGCTAGCGTCGAGAGCGCTTCGTCGTACTCATCGCCCTGATGCCCTTCCATAATGACGCGGCTTAGCTTTTCGAGGTCGCTATAGATGTTTTCGATTTCGTCCGCCAGCTGTTCGATCTTGGTTTCGAACAGGTCGAGCAGCAGTTCGTAGGCGTTACCGTCCGCCATCGCCTGGTTACGCGCACGCATGCGGTAGAGGCGAAATGCCGGCAGCTCACGCTCACGCAGGGTGAACAAACGCCCTTCGCGGATGGTGAATGCGACGGTGGAGTTACCTGCGTGATCGTCCGCATCTTCATAAAAGAAGAAGGAGTGAATGTGCAGGCCGTCTTCGTCTTCAAAAAAACGTGCGGATGCTTCGATGTCTTCCAGTTCAGGGCGCGTGGCCAGGTTCTGGCCCAAATCCTTTTGCACACGGTTTCGTTCGTCGTCATCTGGCTCGACTAAATCCACCCAAACCGAGCTGGCAAGATGATCGATCTCATCCGCCTCAAGACGCGTTAAACGATTGTTTTCCAGTTGAAATGCGCTCAGCATGACCGGGACTCCCAATGCAAAAAATTATCGGACAGCCGGTGGGCACACAGAAACTACAGGGGTTTCAGACCATTAAACAGCCTGACTCAATGCGACGGGAAATACGAGTCGCTGACAACCGCTAAGGCTATCAGCATAAGAGGATAGCCTTAGGAGTTGTTCCTGAATGACAGGAAGGTGAGCCAGCATCTACTGGGTGTGTCCAAGGCTTTGTCCTCTTAGCGTAATCGTGCGCGCATGTTACGCCAGCAAAAAAACGCCGTCAACACGCAACGAAACGCTAAGTTAGATTAATTACCTTCTCTTTATTAAGGCTAGCAGAAGGTGACAAAAATGTTATGTTTTTCTGAATGTTATACGTTTTCTAACCTGGCGTAAGCGGCCACCAGCCATTTAATTCCTTGCCCCTGGAAAGCGACCTGCAGTCGGCTATGTTCACCGCTGCCTTCCAGGTTGACGATGGTGCCTTCACCAAACTTAGCATGGCGTACACGCTGGCCAAGCTTATAGCCGGTGTCGTTCTCCGCCATTGGCGTGCCCATTCGCTGATGGCTGACCGGGCGACTGACCGTCGCGCGCAGACGAACCTCTTCGACACAGGCTTCCGGCAGCTCGCCGATAAAGCGCGACGGGCGATGGTAAACCTCTTTGCCGTACAGGCGACGGGTTTCGGCGTAGGTCAGCGTTAGCTTCTGCATTGCACGGGTGACGCCGACGTAGGCCAGGCGGCGCTCTTCTTCCAGACGCCCGCCTTCATCCAGCGACATCTGGCTTGGGAACATCCCCTCTTCCATGCCGACGATAAACACCTGCGGGAATTCCAGGCCTTTCGCCGAGTGCAGGGTCATCAACTGCACCGCGTCCTGCCAGGTATCTGCCTGGCCTTCCCCGGCTTCCAGCGCCGCGTGGGAGAGGAACGCCTGCAGCGGCATTAAATCTTCATCTTCTTCGTTGTAGCTGAACTGGCGCGTTGCCGTGACCAGTTCGTCTAAGTTCTCGATTCGCGTCTGGCCCTTCTCGCCTTTTTCCTGCTCGTACATCATGCGCAGGCCAGAGTCTTTCACCACACGGTCGGTCTGCACGTGCAGCGGCATATCGGCCGTTTCCTGCGCCAGTGCGTCAATCAGCTCCATAAAGCGTTGCAGCGCGCTTGCCGCACGACCGGCAAGGGCTTTCTCCTGCAGCAGCTCACGGCAGGCCTGCCACAGCGTCAGTTGACGGTCACGCGAGGTCTGGCGTACCACGTCCAGCGTGCGATCGCCGATGCCGCGGGTTGGCGTGTTCACCACGCGCTCAAACGCGGCGTCGTCATTACGGTTAGCTATCAGGCGCAGATAGGAGAGCGCGTCTTTGATTTCCTGACGTTCGAAGAAGCGCATACCGCCGTAGATTCGGTACGGCATGCTGGCCTGCAGCAGCGCCTCTTCCAGCACGCGTGATTGGGCGTTGCTGCGGTAGAGGATGGCGCATTGCGTCAGCGCGCCGCCGTTGTCCTGCCAGGTCTTGATGCGGTTCACCACAAAGCGCGCTTCATCGAGTTCGTTAAACGCGCAGTAGAGTGAAATCGGTTCGCCGTCGGCGCCGTCGGTCCACAGCTTTTTGCCCAGGCGCCCGTTGTTGTTTTCAATCAGGGCGTTCGCGGCGCTGAGGATATTGCTGGTTGAACGGTAGTTCTGCTCCAGACGGATGGTTTCTGCACCGGGGAAATCGTTGAGGAAGCGCTGGATGTTCTCCACCTGCGCCCCGCGCCAGCCGTAGATCGACTGGTCGTCATCGCCCACGATCATCACCTTGCCAGTGTCACCCGCCAGCAGGCGGATCCAGGCGTACTGAATGTTGTTGGTATCCTGGAATTCGTCCACCAGGATATTGGTAAAACGTTCACGATAGTGCTGAAGGATATGCGGTTTGTTGAGCCACAGCTCATGAGCGCGCAGCAGCAGCTCGGCGAAGTCCACCAGCCCCGCGCGGTCACACGCTTCCTGGTAGGCTTGGTAGACCTTCTGCCAGGTCTGCTCAACCGGGTTACCGTAGCTTTGCAGATGGTGAGGGCGCAGCCCTTCATCTTTCTGGCTGTTGATAAACCACATTGCCTGGCGCGGCGGCCACTGTTTCTCGTCGAGGTTCATCGCCTTGATCAGGCGCTTCAGCAGGCGCAGCTGGTCTTCGCTATCGAGGATCTGGAAATCCTGCGGCAGATTGGCGTCCAGGTGGTGCGCACGCAGCAAACGGTGCGCCAACCCGTGGAAGGTCCCGACCCACATGCCGCCCTGCGACGTGCCCATCAGCTCAGCGATACGGTGGCGCATCTCCGCCGCCGCTTTGTTGGTAAAGGTGACCGCCATGATGGAGTACGGCGAGCAGTTTTCGACGCTTTGCAGCCAGGCAATACGGTGCACCAGCACGCGCGTTTTGCCGCTGCCTGCCCCGGCGAGCACCAGCATATTGGTCCGCTCCGCCGCGACGGCTTCGCGCTGTTTATCGTTGAGGCTGTCGAGCAGGTAAGAAACGTCCATTGGCACCGCCGGAATCAACAGGGCCCAGTGGGACCCCTGGGAATTTATACAGAGTTGCTTACGATTATATCAGCGAGGTCAGAGATGCCAACCGGGAAATCTCGACATGCGGCAACAAACGGCAGTCTGCAGTTTGCATCAGGTCGGCATTTTCCGGTTTGACCCAGCAGGCCTGCATGCCGCAGCGAATCGCGCCTGCCACGTCGGTGGTCAGGTCATCGCCCACGTGCAGAATCTCGCCGAGCGGTACGTTGAGCTTGTCGGCCGCCAGATGGTACATATCGGCAAACGGCTTCGAGCGCCCGTCCGGGCCGGCGCGCAGCACGAACTGGAAGTAGTCGCTCAGGCCGAACAACTCCGGCTGAGCGTTACCGTTGGTGATCGCCACCAGCGGCCATTTTTGGCCCAGTTTCGCCAGCGTGTCGTGGGTTTCCTGCGGCACATCAATCCGGCTACGCCACTGGGCGAAATTCGCCATCGCCGCATCGGCACCCGCTTTGGCTTCCTGAACCGTCAGCCCAAGCTGACGCATACCAGACTCCAGCGCGCGCCAGCGCCACTCGGTGACGTCGTGGTAAATTTCTGGCTCCGTCTTTAACAACGCATCACGCCACTGCTGCAGCGTACGAGCATCGAAGTTCGCCAGCGCCGGATGGTAGCCGCGCACAAAGGTCAGCGACTCCTGCATCGTTCGGTCAATCACCGGGCGGTTATCGTAAAGGGTGTCATCAAGGTCAAACGTCAGCGCAGCGATAGCGCCCAACGGCCGATAAAAACGCATTATTTCTCCCGTTTGGCGCGCGGATGCGCCGCATCGTACACCGAGGCAAGGTGTTGAAAATCAAGGTGGGTATAGATTTGGGTGGTCGACAGGTTGGCGTGGCCCAGTAGTTCCTGCACACCGCGCAGGTCACCGCTCGACTCGAGCATATGGGTAGCAAACGAGTGGCGCAGCTTGTGAGGGTTCACGTGGCTATTCAGCCCCTGCTTGATACCCCATTCGGCAAAGCGCTTTTGCACATTTCGCGCCGAAATCCGTTTGCCAAGCTTCGAGAGAAACAGCGCATCCTCGTCGCTGCCGAACAGTCCACGCAGGTCGAGCCAGTGCTCAATCCACGCCACGGCATTGCGGCCAATCGGCAGGCGACGCTCTTTGCTGCCTTTCCCCATCACCCACACTTCACCGGTATCGAGATCCAGATGTTTAATATCCAGATTCACCAGTTCAGAAAGACGTAGCCCCGCGCCGTACATCACCTCCAGCATGGCGCGATCGCGCACCGCCAGCGGGTCATTGAGATCGATATCCAGCAGACGGTTAACGTCATCAACGTCGATATTTTTTGGCAGATGGCGCGGCGCTTTCGGCGCGGCGATACCTTTTGCCGGGTTAGCCGGAAGCTCGCCCTGACTCACCATCCAGTCAAAGAAGCTGCGCAGCGCCGACAGGCGTAACGCCAGACTGGCGGCACCCAGCCCTTTGCGGCGGCTGCGGGTCGCCACGCTGCGCACCATCGCAGCATCACATTGTTGCCAATTCTGCAGGCCCATCCCTTCGACCAGTTCAATAATGGCATCAAGCTGACGCTGATAGTTGAGGAGCGTGATGGGGCTAAGCTGGCGCTCTACGCCCAGATAGCGCAGAAAGCGGGTAACGGCTGGCCCTAGCCCGGTACCGGTCATACGCGCTCGATCCAGCGTTCCAGCAGGCCCGGCAGCATCAGGGCGATTTCCTGCAGCAGCTGTGTGCCCTGCCCCGGCTGATAGTGGTGCGGGTCGCGGCTGCTAAAGAGGATCACGCCTAAATCGCCATCGCTGCCCATCATCGACATCGCCACCGACCCTACGGCTTTCGCCTCAGGAAGCACCAGCAGCAGTTCAGGGCCGTTAAGGGGGCCAAGATAGTGATTGGCCTGACCTAAGCGCTGAATGCGCAGCGGCTCAAAAGCCTGACGGGAGAGCACCAGATCGGTATGTCTGGAAGGTGCGCCAAGACGCCAGCGGTCGGAGAACAGCCGCAGCGATGCGCCTGCCAGCCCCAGCTCACGCGCCCAGCGATGGAAGCGCAGCAGGAGATCGTCCAGACTTTCCGCGCAGGCCAGCCGGTTTTGTAGATGCAACAGGCGGTAAAACAGGCTTTCGTTCGCCGTCGCCTGTTCCATAAGCTGGCTCATGTTCTCTTCCAGCATGGCAATGTAGTTGCGCGAACGCGCCATGTGCCACTCCACCAGAGAGACCATGCCCCGCACCGGGTGCGGGACGCGCATTTGCTCAACCACTGCGGCATTACGAATAAAGAATTCAGGATGTTGCAACAGATAATCCACGACCGCGCCGTCATTCAGCGTAGTGAGAGCGTCCTGCTGTTCTTCCCCGACGTGTTTCATAAGTGAATAAATCCGTCATAGACATGTGCCGCCGGGCCAGTCATAAACAACGGTTGGCCCGGGCCTTTCCAGGCGATATCAAGTCGCCCGCCCGGCAGTTCCACGCGCACCTCTTCCGCCAGCAAGCCCTGCTGGATGCCGACGGCAACCGCCGCACATGCGCCGCTGCCGCAAGCCTGAGTTTCACCCGCACCGCGTTCGTAAACGCGCAGACGGATGTGGTCCCGCTTCACTACCTGCATAAAACCAATGTTAGCGCGTTCTGGGAAACGTTCATGACTTTCCATCACCGGGCCAAGCGTTTCTACCGCGGCGGTGTCGACATCATCGACCTGAATCACGCAGTGTGGGTTCCCCATGGAGACCACGCCGCACAATACTGTCTGCTCAGAGGCGCGCATGATATAGGTCTTTTCCGCTTTGTTAGCGCGAAACGGCACCTGAGACGGTTCAAAGTTCGGCTCGCCCATATTCACGCGAACCAGCTCGTCGTCGGTCACGCTTAAGACCATACGGCCATTGGCGGTGCTCACGCGGATATCGCGCTTGTTGGTCAACCCTTTCAGGCGCACAAAGCGGGCGAAGCAGCGGGCACCGTTACCGCACTGGGAGACTTCGCTGCCGTCGGCATTGAAGATGCGGTAGTGAAAATCCAGATCGGGGTCGTAAGGCGGTTCCACGACCAGCAGTTGATCGAAACCCACGCCAAGATGCCTGTCCGCCAGTCGGCGGATAAGCTCGGGCGAGAAAAAGACATTCTGCGTTACCGCGTCGACGACCATGAAATCGTTGCCGAGGCCATGCATTTTAGAGAACTGCATCATCTACTCCAGTTGCGCGGAACAGAACGGTAATATTAGTAATTAACCTGCGTCGGGCCGCCGTTATCACCACGGTCGTTACGATCCGGAGAACTGCTCTGAATCGGAGGAGTGACGGGTTGCGTCGGCGGAGCTGCCGTTTTATCAGCCGGAGGAAAATAGAGTGGGCCCTTCAGGCCGCAGCCTGCAAGGCTAGATAATGCAAGTAACACTGCCAGCGGTCGAAAAATCTTATTCATTCTTAAGATGCCTGTAGTTCAATGCTTTCTATTTTCTATCATCGCAGGAGAAGGCGCAAAAGCAAGCGTTAAGCACCTGACTGCAACGTGATTTGTTTCACGCTATACTGCCGCCATCACTAAATAACGGGAAACAACAATGAACGACAGTGAATTTCATCGCCTCACCGATACCCTGTGGCTGACCATCGAAGAACGTCTGGACGACTGGGACGGCGATAGCGATATCGACTGCGAGATCAACGGCGGCGTGCTGACCATCAGCTTTGAAAATGGCAGCAAAATTATTATTAACCGCCAGGAGCCATTGCACCAGGTGTGGTTGGCGACCAAACAGGGCGGCTACCATTTTGACCTGAAGGGTGATGAGTGGATTTGCGACCGCAGCGGCGAAACCTTCTGGGATCTGTTAGAGCAGGCGGCAACACAGCAGGCGGGTGAAGAGGTTAGCTTCCGCTAAGCACTCTGCACGATCCCCGGAGTCGGCGTAAACACCTCGTCCGGGCTACGGATCATAACGGTAGCCCGGACGAGCGAAGCGACGCCGGGGTTTTAAGAGAAATACTGCTGCAACAACGGTGCGTTGTTATTGTCCTGATTGGACGGCGGCGGCACGATGGCCTGGCTGCGGAACGGGATCACCTGCGCGCGACCATCTACCTTCACAATCTGGTAGAACTGCGGCAGGTTGAAGTTGATAAAGCTTGAGCCGTAGGTGAAGCGATCGTGTGACGATGAGTAGAAGCGGCTGACGTCACGCACCAGCTCTTCTTTGCTGCCTTCGCAATGGTGATACACTTCTGCGCGGTTGCTCTCGTCAAGAATATAGATATTAAAGCCCTGATCTTCGCCCGACTCTTCGAAGAAGAACTGAATAATCCCTTCACTGGCAAAACCATCGACCACCTGCGGTAGCTCAACATGGTTAGTCTCAACCTGGACGGATAGCCCGTGCAGCTTGTTATGCGAAATCGCGCCGTAGAACTCAATGGCGTTTTCCAGCTTCTGCACCGACACGTTCAGACGTTCAAAGAACAGGCCCCAGGTCTGCCCGGAGACGCGCAGCGCTTTAAAGCGCCCGGTTTCCTGACGGGTGCTGGAAAGGCGCAGTTCGATACATTCCGACACCAGTTGCTGTACGCGAGTACGGATTAAACCGCGCAGGTGTTGGCTATAACAGAACACTTCGACGCTGTCCGGCGGCGCGGCATCCTGGTGCATTTTACCGAGGATGGTTTTCAGCGCTTCGATCATCGCCTGCTCGCCGTTGAAGTGCAGCGTACGCACTTCGTTCCACGAGTTGCGGTACAGCAGGTCGACGCTGCCGACCAGGCATTTCTGATCTTCGCCGAAGCTGAAGGTATCGAGCTTGCGGAAATCAAAATGCACCACCTGATTGCGGAAGGCCGCCGTCGGGTCATATTCGAGGTTAACAATAATCGCCAGATGGCGAATTTCGCACGGGCTGTAGAGCGCTTTCGGCGTTGGTGCAGGCAGACGCAGCGGGAAGTGGTGCGACACGTCAGCAACCATCTCCTGCAGTTTGGCCAGATCGACAATACCGTTGCCCTTGATAAACAGGCGCGTACGCGAGGTCAGCAGGCCGTTAAACCAGGCCCAGGCCACCAGCTTATTCAAATAGCGGTTATATTCCAGCGGCTGATGGCTGACGATAGATTCCATGTTCGGCGCACGGTTGTAGAGGTACCAACCCGTACGGTTGGCACGTCCCGGCGGAACATAGATAAAGGTCAGATTCGGTTCGGACAGGTCCGGAGAGATCTGCGGGTTCACCAGCGTCACCTTACCCGGCAGCGCTTCAAACGCGGCGTACAGCTTACGCGTCAGCACACCGATGTCCTGCGGGCTAGCGGAAACGCTCAGGTTGTTACGACGAGCGAAGCGAATCAGGTTACGGTAGCTCTGCATCATCGCGTCGAGCAGTTCGTTGTGCGCTTCACGCACCTGATCGATTTTCCAGTTGGCGCGGTTATCAAGCATCGCCAGACGCTCTTCGCTCCAGCCCCACTCTTTCACCAGCTGGCCAACGACTTCGCGACGCCAGCCAACGCAGGCGCGTTCACGGCTGAGCTTTTCGCACACCTTCAGATAAAAGCAGCGGCGCACGAGGTCGAGGCGGGTTTCATCTTCAATCGCCTTCAGGTACTCGGTCACGCGCTCCAGCATCATGCAGTAGGCATCAAGACCGAAGGAGACGATCTCGCCGTCGTGCAGGCGCTGTTTAATATCTTTCGCCAGCAGGTGCGTATTCGGGTATTCCCAGGAATAGGCTTCCAGCAGCAGGGTTTTCAGCACCGCTTTATACGGTGAGTCGATGCTCTTATAGAGCTGCCACAGGCTGGCACCGAAGTACTCTTCGGCGGAGAGCGAGCTCAATCCACCGAGGTCGAGCCATTCGTTCGGCGTCAGTACGCCCTGGGCGTAAAGGGTCATCACGTAATCGTCGTAATGATCTTCTTCTTCGCCCGGCACCATATTCCACAGAATACGTTTGCCCGCCAGGCGGACCGCCGTGCGGTAAAATTCGTCGAGCAGTAAAATGTGCTGCGTTGAACCACAGTCTTCGCCACCGAGGCTGCCGCTTTCATTATGACGGAAGCGGTTTTCGTCGATCAGGAAGAAGCTGACTTCAACGCCCAGCGATGCCGCCCAGCTTTCCAGCAGGCTGCATTTGCGCTGTAACAATTGGCGTTCATCATTATCGAGCCACGACTGGTGACAGACCCAGATGTCCAGGTCGGAAGAGCAGCTCTGCCCTACCGATGAGGTACTCCCCATCGAGTAGACGCCGGTAATCGGCAGTTCACCTTTTGCGGAGGTCTGCGGCGGCATACCGCGATGCAGTTCGAGCTCATCAAGATAGTGGCGTTGGGTTTCATCAGGCGTGTAGAGGCAGATGCCCTTGGGAACGTTACCGTCGAGGTAACCCGGCATCAGCGGATGATGATAATGTAATAATGTCGGCAGTAGACTGTAAACCTGCTGGAAAGCAGGTCCCATGGCTGCAAGCGCGCGATCCACACGCAGTTGGTTGATGGCATCCAGTCTCTGTTTCAGTGTCTCAATATAGAGGTACAAGACATATCGCCTGATGTTCAAAACCTCGACGTATCCTGTCAGAGCGGTACGGAGGTTTTAATATTTCAACAAGAAGAACCGTTACCGTTTTATTGTCCGCCGTTGTGATTATCGAATTTTGGACAAAAAATGGTTTAAAACGTGATCAATTTAACACCTTGCCGGTTGACCGTAAAGAATGTTGCACTACAACAAGTGTAGCATTGAATGCTGCTGTAAACCCCGGCATACGATCAAGACAGTGCCAGTAATGAACGGTAAACACAACCCCGTTTATGCTTACCTTTACTGACTCTCAAGGCACGCTTCGTGCATACCCCTTAATTCCCAGCAAGAATTTTTACGAAGACCGTGAAAACTAACATCATTAGGGCAACAATGTTAGGATGGTCAATGGATGATAACGACGGTAACAAGCATGTTAGACAAAGTTTTGAGAATTGCCACACGCCAAAGTCCGCTCGCTCTCTGGCAAGCGCACTATGTACAAGAACGCCTGATGGCCTGCCATCCTGGGCTTACGGTGACGCTCGTGCCGATGGTCACGCGAGGGGACATCATCCTCGATACGCCGCTGGCAAAAGTGGGCGGTAAAGGGCTTTTCGTCAAAGAGCTTGAGCTTGCGCTGCTTGAAAACCGTGCGGACATCGCCGTCCACTCGATGAAAGATGTCCCGGTAGAGTTCCCGGAAGGGCTTGGGCTGGTGACTATCTGCGAACGTGACGACCCGCGCGATGCCTTCGTCTCCAATCATTACGCCTGCATGGACGACCTCCCGGCAGGTAGCATCGTCGGTACCTCCAGCCTGCGCCGCCAGTGCCAGTTGGCCAAGCGTCGCCCGGATCTGGTGATCCGCTCGCTGCGCGGCAACGTCGGCACGCGTCTGAGCAAGCTCGATAACGGTGACTACGATGCCATTATTCTGGCAGTCGCGGGGCTAAAACGCCTTGAACTGAATGACCGTATTCGCCAGCCGATGTCACCGGAAGAGTCGCTCCCGGCGGTCGGCCAGGGTGCCGTCGGCATTGAGTGCCGTCTGGACGATGAACAGACCCGCGCCCTGCTCGCACCATTAAACCACGACGACACCGCCATTCGCGTTCGCGCCGAGCGCGCCATGAACACGCGTCTGGAAGGTGGCTGCCAGGTGCCTATCGGCAGCTACGCTGAGCTGAACGACGGCGAACTGTGGCTGCGCGCGCTGGTTGGCGCGCCGGATGGCAGTGAGATGGTGTGCGGTGAACGCCGCGGCAAGCCGGAAGATGCCGAGCGCATGGGCATTGAACTTGCCGACGAACTGCTGGACAACGGCGCGCGGGCAATCCTTGCCGCCGTTTACGACGGAGATGCCGCCGTATGACCATTCTGGTTACCCGCCCCTCCCCGCAAGGTGAAGAGTTAGTCAGCCGTTTGCGCGCGCTGGGGCGAGTAGCCTGGAATTTCCCGCTGATAGAATTTACGCCCGGACGCGAGCTGAACGCGCTGATACCGGCGCTTGGCGCACTGCGCGAAGGCGATTTAGCGTTTGTTCTGTCGCAGCACGCGGTCAGCTTCGCCCACGCGCAGCTTCAGCAGCAGCGCGTTAGCTGGCCCACTTCTCCCCGTTATTTTGCGATTGGCCGTACTACGGCGCTGGCGCTACATCAGGCGAGCGGCCTTGATGTTCGCTATCCATTAGATCGGGAAATCAGCGAAGTGTTGCTACAATTACCTGAATTGCAAACTATTGCGGGAAAGAAGGCGCTGATTCTGCGCGGCAACGGCGGGCGTGAACTGCTGGCCGAAACGCTGAGCGCACGCGGCGCCGATGTCACCCTTTGCGAATGCTACCAGCGCAGCGCTATCCACTATGACGGCGCCGAAGAGGCTATGCGCTGGCAGTCGCGAGAGGTCAACACCCTCGTGGTGACCAGCGGCGAAATGCTGCAACAACTCTGGACGCTGATTCCCCTCTGGTACCGGGAGCGCTGGCTGCTCACCTGTCGGCTACTGGTGGTGAGTGAGCGTATTGCAAAACTGGCCCAGGAGTTGGGCTGGCAGGATATTCAGGTTGCCGATGGCGCAGACAACGATGCGCTGCTGCGCGCACTACAATAACTCTCAAAATTGGAAGCCATAATGACGGAACAAAAAGAAAACTCCGCCGTGGTTGAAGAGTCCGAAGATGCGGTGAAAACCTCACCGCAGCCCGACGCTCGTAAGCCGGAAAATGCTGAGAAGAAAAATAACGGCGGGAAAACCAGTCTGGCGCTCAGCGCCGTTGCTATCGCCATTGCGCTAGCGGCAGGCATTGGCCTGTACGGCTGGGGCAAACAGCAGGCCGTCAACCAGACCCAGACCAGCGACACCCTCGCCAATCAGCTTATCGCCCTGCAAAAAACGCAGGACGCACAAAAAGAGGCGCTGGAAACCACGCTTAAACAGCAGGCCGAACAGCTGCAGGAAGCCAAAACCCAGCAGGCGGAAATGGCTAAACAGCTGGACGAAATGCAGCAGAAAGTGGCTGCCATTTCCGGTACTGACTCGAAAACCTGGCTGCTGGCCCAGTCGGACTTCCTTGTGAAGCTGGCCGGACGCAAGCTGTGGAGCGATCAGGACGTCACCACCGCTGCCGCGCTGCTGAAAAGCGCCGACGCGAGCCTGGCGGATATGAACGACCCAAGCTTAATCGCCGCGCGTCGCGCCATTACCGAAGATATTGCCAGCCTCTCCGCCGTCTCTCAGGTGGACTACGACGGTATCATCCTCAAGGTTAATCAGCTCGCCAATCAGGTGGATAACCTGCGTCTGGCAGACAACAACACCGACGATTCGCCGATGGATAACGACGGCAGCGAGCTGTCGGCCTCGCTCGGCGAATGGCGTGTAAATCTGCAGAAAAGCTGGCAGAACTTTATGGACAGCTTTATTACCATTCGTCGTCGCGATGAAACCGCCGTCCCGCTGCTGGCGCCAAACCAGGATATCTACCTGCGGGAGAATATCCGCGCCCAACTGCTTGCCGCCTCTCAGGCGATACCGCGCCATCAGGATGAAACCTTCAAGCAGGCGCTGGATAACGTTTCAACCTGGGTACGCGCTTACTACGATACCGACGATGCCGCCACGAAGACGTTCCTTGATGAGATCGACAAACTCAGCCAGCAGAGCATCTCCATGGATATCCCGGAAACGCTGCAAAGCCAGCCGATTCTGGAAAAGCTGATGCAAACCCGTGTGCGTAACCTGATGGCGCAGCCTGCCGTCACGTCCGCAGAGCCTGTCGCTGTGGCCCCCGTGCAGCCAGCACCAGCACCTGCCCCAGCGCAAGGAGAGTAACCGATGCTAAAAGTTCTCTTACTCTTTGCACTGCTGATTGCCGGTGTGGTGGTCGGCCCGATGATCGCTGGCCATCAGGGTTATGTTCTGATTCAGACCGACAACTATAACGTTGAAACCAGCGTGACCGGTTTAGTCATTATCATGATCCTGATAATGGTAGCGCTGTTCGCCCTGGAGTGGATTCTGCGCCGTATCTTCCGCACCAGCGCCCACACGCGTGGCTGGTTTGTTGGTCGTAAGCGTCGCCGTGCGCGTAAGCAGACGGAACAGGCGCTGTTGAAGTTGGCAGAAGGCGACTATCAGCAGGTTGAGAAGCTGATGTCGAAAAATGCCGATCACGCCGAGCAACCGGTGGTGAACTACCTGCTGGCAGCCGAAGCGGCACAGCAGCGCGGTGACGAAGCGCGCGCCAATCAGCACCTTCAGCGTGCCGCTGAAAACGCAGGCAACGACCTGATTCCGGTCGAAATCACCCGCGTCCGCCTGCAATTGGCACGCCACGAGAATCACGCGGCGCGCCACGGCATTGATAAGCTACTGGAAGTGGCACCGCGCCACCCGGAAGTGCTGCGTCTGGCAGAGCAGGCCTATATTCAGACCGGAGCCTGGAGCTCGCTGCTGGATATCATCCCGTCCATGGCGAAAGCCCACGTCGGCGACGACGCGCACCGTGCAGCGCTGGAACAGCAGGCGTGGATTGGTCTGATGGATCAGGCTCGCGCCGATCAGGGCAGCGAAGGGCTGCGTAACTGGTGGAAAAACCAGAGCCGTAAAACCCGTCATCAGGTGGCCCTGCAGGTCGCCATGGCCGATCACCTGATTGAATGTGACGATCATGACACCGCACAGCAGATCATTATCGATGGGCTGAAGCGCCAGTATGACGATCGTCTGGTGATGCTGATCCCGCGCCTGCGCACCAATAACCCGGAGCAAATGGAAAAACTGCTGCGCCAGCAGATCAAAACGGTAGGCGATCGCCCGCTGTTGTGGAGTACGCTGGGTCAGTCGTTGATGAAGCACGGTGAGTGGCAGGAAGCGAGCCTGGCGTTCCGCGCTGCGCTGAAGCAGCGTCCGGACGCGTTCGACTACGCGTGGCTTGCCGATACGCTTGATCGTCTGAAGCAGCCGGAAGAAGCGGCGGCAATGCGCCGTGATGGGTTGATGCTGACGTTGCAGAATAACCCGCCCGCGTAAGGCGGAGCATTTGTTAAGGGGCCGAATGGCCCCTTTTTTTTGGCCGCTGTGCGGCCCCGGCGGCGCTGCGCTTGGCCGGGCTACAACTTGGGCATAAAAAAACGCCCGCTCCTTTTGGGAGCAGGCGTTAAACAGGTTTAATTCGACAACATAATGGGTGCTTCACTCAACGTAATGTCCATGGTGTCTGATGAGGCAAAAGCGACATCTGTCAGTGGACGATAAGCACCGTAAACGGCTCTGCGTCATTCCCGAGTTTATGAGGCCAAAGGCGAACATAAGAGGTGGAATGAGCATCTACGCGGCGCATTATGTCACAGGATCCTCAGGGAGGACACTCCTGAACGAGAAAATAAATAAGATAATATTCATTCCCTATATCAATTCATAAAAAAACAGCGCGCAATATTTGATCCTGCCCCTTTCTATAGCGGACTTATATTTACAGAGTAAAAATATAAGGTATAGAATTTCCCGCGCTGCATCGGCCAATTTTATATTCACTGAAATAAAAGAATCACCTCTATTTATTCATCAGATAGTTACGCCCAATCGCGGCGTATAAATTAAATCAGTAAAATATATAAATCATGGAGATATTATAATGGATTTATCTTTCCCCCCAAGGCTACTGGCGATCGCCGTGCTGGCGGCACTTCCCGCGCTGGCTAACGCCGCAGACACTCCTGCGGTAGCCAAAGCCAGAGAAGGTTTTGCCGGCTACGATCACCCCAATCAATATTTAGTAAAACCGGCGACTACCATCGCTAAAAATATGATGCCGGTCATGATGCACCCCGAGCAGAATAAAGAGACACAGCAAAAACTCGCGGATATTGCCAAAAAAACCGGGAAGAAACCCAACGTGGTTATTTTCGTGCTGGATGACGTCGGCTGGATGGACGTCGGCTTTAACGGCGGCGGTATTGCCGTTGGCAACCCAACGCCGGATATTGACGCCGTCGCCAGCCAGGGGCTTATTCTGACATCGGCCTATTCACAGCCAAGTTCTTCACCTACGCGCGCCACCATCATGACCGGGCAGTACTCCGTTCACCACGGTATTCAAATGCCGCCAATGTACGGCATGCCGGGGGGCCTGGAAGGGCTGACTACCCTACCGCAACTGCTGCACGATCAAGGGTACGTTACCCAGGCGATCGGTAAATGGCACATGGGTGAAAACGAAGGGTCGCAGGCACAAAACGTCGGCTTTGATGACTTCCGAGGCTTTAACTCGGTATCGGATATGTACACCGAATGGCGCGACGTTCATGTAAACCCGGAAGTCGCGCTGAGCCCGGACCGCGCGGAGTACATTAAAAATCTGCCGTTCAGTAAAGATGATGTCCACGCCGTACGCGGCGGCAAGCAGGAAGCCATCGCCGATATCACGCCGAAATATATGGAAGATCTGGACCAGCGCTGGATGCAGTACGGCGTTGAGTTCCTCAATAAGATGACCAAAAGCGATAAGCCGTTCTTCCTGTACTAGGGGTCTGAGGTCCAACCATGCGAAAAACCACGTTAAGAAAGCAACCTTCTGAAAAGGCGACGTTTATCAGTTTTTTTTCCGGCCATAAAGGGGGCGGAAATTATTCCCTGCACGGGTATTCGCAAGGATTTCGGTAGTGCTCTGGCTCTGCCCCCCATAACCTGGCGGACAGAGCATGATTGGGAAAGCGGTACCCTCACGGCAGAAACGATTGACGCAGGCTATATTTCTATTATTCTGGAAATATAGATAAAGGAGGTATTATGGATTTAAACACTGCTGCAAACGCACTTCGAGAACTGGGCCACCCGACACGTCTCAGCATATACCGGGAGCTGGTCAGGGCGGGTCATGAAGGCCTGCCGGTTGGCGAACTGCAGAAGCACCTTGAGATTCCTGCCTCCACGCTCAGCCATCATCTTTCAGCGCTGATATCCGCTGGACGGCACTGTTGCAAATAGTCGGTGGTGATAAACTTATCATCCCCTTTTGCTGATGGAGCTGCACATGAACCCATTCAAAGGCCGGCATTTTCAGCG
>NZ_JABBJF010000035.1 GCF_014218705.1 Kluyvera sichuanensis
TGGTCCCACCTGACCCCATGCCGAACTCAGAAGTGAAACGCCGTAGCGCCGATGGTAGTGTGGGGTCTCCCCATGCGAGAGTAGGGAACTGCCAGACATCAATTAAAGTAAAAAAGCCCATCCGTCAGGATGGGCTTTTTTACGTCTATACGAAAGTAAAAGTACGGTGAAAATCCCCGGGGTCACTGCGTTCGCCCGGGCTACAGACGGTGCTGGTAGCCCGGACGAGGCGTGTTACGCCGACTCCGGGATGGTGCACACTGCCGGATGGCGGCGTGAGCGCCTTATCCGACCTACAATAAATAGTATTCCTGTCTCATTGAAATATCCCTTTAGAAATAAACTCGGTGCTGAAAATAAGGTAGCGCTCGCTATCTCTTTATTATGATGAGGTATTTAGATTACTGACTGGAATTAAAAGATGGGGGCTAAGTTGGTTAGAAATAAAAGCTGCGCCTATGCCATTCTGACGCTGCCAATAAGTAAGGGAAAGGGCCAGAAAGCGGGCGCCTTCTGGCCGTTGTGTTATTTGGTCAGTGCAACGATACCCAGCGTCAGGCCCGCGAGGGCAGCTGCACCACCGGCGATAGCACCCGCGGTTTCCCAGTTGTCCTGCGTCGTTCCTTTCATGCAAGTGTTGGTGTGAACCAGACGGCCCTGATCGTCATAAACGGGTACACAAGGGGAGTCATGCGCACAGCCAGCAAGCAGCGTTGCCAGCAGTGTCACCAGAATAAATTTTTTCATGATGTTGCCTCTAAATAATCCGTTTCATTACGCCAGAAATATGTCGTATTACGGAATGGCTTATTTTATCACCTGCGCTATAGCCTATAGATAGGGGGATTTATCTCAATTTATGTGGTTCGTAAATATCGTGGAGAAGAGAGGCTGAAAACGGTGGAATTATGCAGAAATGATGCAGAGGAAAATAACGAAATGACGAGTCGCGTAGCGTAACTGATGGTCTGGTGGCCTAACGCATTGAGCCCGCTGAACTAATCTTCCTGACTCACCGGCAAAAAGAAAGGCGCCTACAGGCGCCTTTTATCATGAGTACTCGTATTACTCAGAGTGTTTGGTAAAGCGTCGTTTAACCACCACAAAGAACACTGGCACGAAGAAGATTGCCAGCAGCGTCGCGGTCAGCATCCCGCCCATCACGCCGGTACCGACGGCGTTCTGCGCACCGCTGCCCGCGCCGTGGCTGATAACCAGCGGCATAACGCCGAGAATAAAGGCCAGAGACGTCATTAGAATTGGACGCAGACGCATACGTGATGCCTCGAGGGTGGCCTCGATGATGCCTTTCCCCTCTTTATCCATCAGGTCTTTGGCAAACTCGACGATCAAGATGGCGTTCTTCGCCGATAGACCGATGGTGGTCAACAGACCCACCTGGAAGTAAACATCGTTATTCAGTCCGCGTAGTGAGGCTGCCAGCAGCGCACCGACAACGCCCAGTGGCACAACCAGCATAACGGAGAATGGAATCGACCAGCTCTCATAGAGCGCGGCCAGGCACAGGAAGACGACGATCAGCGAGATGGCATACAGCGCAGGGGCCTGGTTGCCCGACAGACGTTCTTGATAGGACATTCCCGTCCAGTCGAAGCCGATGCCAGAAGGCAGCTTGCTGGCCAGCTGTTCCATTAGCGTCATCGCCTCACCGGTACTTTTACCCGGTGCCGCTTCACCGAGGATCTCCATGGATGGCAGACCGTTATAGCGTTCCAGACGCGGAGAACCATACACCCAGCGTGAAGTGACAAAGGCAGAGAATGGCACCATCTCACCGTTTGAGCTACGGACGTACATGTTGTTGACGTCGCCTGGCAGCATGCGGAATTTTGCGTCTGCCTGAACGTAAACCTTCTTCACGCGACCGTGGTCAATAAAGTCGTTTACGTAGTAGCCGCCCAACGCCGCAGAAATAGTCTCGTTGATGTCAGACAGCGAAACGCCCAGCGCCTGTGCTTTTTCCTGGTCGACATCGAGTTTGAACTGCGCGGTATCTTCGAGGCCGTTTGGACGCACGCGAACCAGCTGATCCGGATGCTGTTGTACCATGCCAAGAAGCTGGTTACGCGCCTGAGTCAGTGCCGTATGACCAAGGTTGCCCTGGTCAATCAGCTCAAAGTCGAAGCCGGTCGCCGTGCCCAGCTCGATAATCGCTGGCATGTTGAACGGGAAGACCATCGCATCTTTAATCTGGCTGAAGGCCATGGTGGCACGCTTGATAACTGATTCCGCGCTGTTTTCATCGCCGCTACGCTCATCCCACGGCTTCAGGCTTACGAACGCCATACCGGAGTTCTGTCCCTGGCCGCTGAAACTGAAACCGTTAACCGTAAAGACGCTCTCAACGTTCGACTTTTCGTTATTGAGGTAGTAGTGGGTCACCGTATCCAGTACCTTCTGAGTACGCTCCTGCGTCGCACCAGCCGGTAGCTGTACCATGGTCAGGAATACGCCCTGATCTTCATCCGGCAGGAAGGAGGTGGGCAGGCGCATAAACAGTACCGCCATCCCCACAACGATCAGCAGGTAGATAAGCAGGTAGCGCCCGGTGGCGCGCAGAATGCCGCTGACGCTATTGGTATAGTGGTTAACGCTCTGATCAAACTTATTGTTAAACCAGCCGAAGAACCCTTTCTTCTCGTAGTGATCTGCAGAAGCTGGTTTCAGCAGCGTGGCGCACAGCGCCGGAGTAAGGATCAGAGCCACCAGTACCGACAGCGCCATGGCGGAAACGATGGTTATCGAGAACTGGCGGTAGATAGCCCCGGTTGAGCCGCCGAAGAAGGCCATCGGTACGAATACCGCCGACAGCACCATCGCGATCCCAACCAGCGCACCCTGGATCTGCTCCATCGACTTCTCGGTGGCCTCGACGGGCGATAGCTTCTCCTCGACCATCACACGCTCGACGTTTTCCACCACCACGATGGCATCGTCGACGAGCAGGCCTATCGCGAGCACCATCCCGAACATGGTGAGGGTGTTTATCGAGTAGCCGAACATCGACAGCACGGCAAAGGTTCCGAGAAGCACCACCGGTACCGCAATCGTCGGGATCAGGGTCGCACGAATGTTCTGCAAGAACAGGTACATGACGAGGAAGACGAGAATAATCGCCTCAAACAACGTCTTAATCACTTCGTGAATCGAGATGGTCACGAACGGCGTGGTGTCATACGGATAGACCACCTTCATCCCCTGCGGGAAGAACGGTTGCAGCTCCGCGAGCTTAGCTTTAATCGCATTGGCGGTATCCAGCGCATTCGCACCGGTAGCCAGCTTGATCCCGAGGCCTGATGCAGGCTTACCGTTAATACGTGCGACCACGTTGTAGTTTTCGCCGCCGAGCTCAATTCGCGCGACGTCACTCAGATGAACGACCGAACCATCCGCGTTCACGCGTAGGGTCACTTTACCGAACTCAACCGGGTCTTTCAGACGCGTCTGGGCAATAATCGAGGCGTTCAACTGCTGGCCTTTCACTGCCGGCGTACCGCCCAGTTGGCCTGCTGCGATCTGGTCGTTCTGCACCTTCAACTGGTTGATAACGTCCACCGGCGTCAGGCTGTATTTGTTCAGCAGGTTGCCGTCGAGCCAGATACGCATCGCATATTGCGCACCAAAGAGCTGCACGTCGCCCACACCGTTCAGGCGACTAATAGGGTCTTTAACGTTAGAAGCAATATAGTCTGAAATATCGTCCTGTACGGTCGTTGGGTTATCAGAGATAAACCCGGCCACCATCAGGAAACTGCTGCTCGACTTCTCTACGCTGATACCCTGCTGTTGTACTTCCTGCGGCAGTAGCGGCGTTGCCAGAGAGAGCTTGTTCTGTACCTGCACCTGGGCAATATCCGGATCGGTCCCTGATTTAAAGGTCAGGGTGATGGTCACGGAACCCGCAGAGTCACTGGTGGAGGACATGTACATCAGGTTATCGATACCGTTCATGTTCTGTTCGATAACCTGGGTGACGGTATCCTGTACGGTTTGCGCATCAGCGCCCGGATAGGTCGCGGAGATAGCCACCGCAGGCGGGGCGATCGTCGGGTACTGGGCGATAGGCAACTGCAGTATCGCCAGGCCGCCGGCAATCATCATGATGATGGCCAGAACCCAGGCAAACACCGGTCGATGGATAAAAAACTTAGACATTTAATCGGTACCTTATTGCGCAGCCGGAGCCGCGGTATCCTCTTCAGCCTTCACGGTGGCGCCAGGGCGAACCTTCTGCAGGCCGCTGACGATAACTTTGTCGCCGGCTTTCAGACCGCTGGTAATCAGCCACTGGTCGCCAACGGCCTGGGCCGCCACCACGCTGCGCGTTTCCACCTGGTTCTTATCGTTTACCAGCAGAACCGTTGCATCGCCGCGCGGTGTACGGGTGACACCCTGCTGCGGAACCAGCATAGCGTTTGGATTCACACCTTCATCAATACGAGCGCGAACGAACATCCCCGGCAGCAGTACGTGCTGTGGGTTCGGGAAAATCGCGCGCAGGGTGATGGAACCCGTGCTCTCATCGACGGTGACGTCAGAGAACTGCAGAGAACCTTTCAGCGCATAAGGCTGGCCATTTTCCATGAGCAGTTGAACGCTTTTTGCGTCGCCGCCCTGCTGCAAACTTTCTTGCTTGAGGCGCATAAAGTCGCTGCTGGACTGAGTCACATCGACATAGATAGGGTCAAGCTGCTGTACCGTGGCCATGGCATCAGACTGGCCGTTGGTGACTAGCGCACCTTCGGTAACGCTGGATTTGCCGATACGGCCGGTAATTGGCGAGGTGACTTTGGTGTAGGCCAGATTAATGCGTGCGCTCTCCACGGCTGCCTTTGCCGCCATCACATCCGCATCGGCCTGACGTGCGGTAGCGACCGCCTGGTCATAATCCTGCTGACTGATGTACTGGGTGCCCAGCAGAGGGACATAGCGCTTTACCGTCAGGTGAGCGATTACCGCAGCGGCTTCTGCTTTAGTTTGATCGCCTTTAGCGCTGTCATAGGCTGCCTGGTAGGTTGCTGGATCAATTTGATAGAGAGATTGCCCGGCCTCAACATCGCTACCTTCGACAAAGTTGCGTTTGAGAATAATCCCGCTGACCTGCGGGCGAACTTCAGCAACGCGAAACGCGGAGGTCCGGCCCGGTAATTCTGTGGTGATGGACAATGGCGCGTTGTTCACGGTGTGAACGGTAACCTGAGGTGTTGGCGCATGCGCTTGTTGGCTTCCAGAATTATCGCAGCCGCTAAGTAATGCCGCAGAGATAATTAAGCTGGATAAGAGTGTAACCCTGGCGTGACTCGTCATTGCTGTTCCTTATAGATTGATAGCCAGGTTTGACTAAAAATCTGTGAAAGAAAGGGTGAATAAAAAAAGCAGTTCGTTATCCTACAAATAAACATCGGTGGATGTAAGGGATAGTTATTTTTGGACAATCATCAAAGGCACGGAAACGCAAAAATAGCAGGATTAGAGAATTTACGCAGAGAGAAAAGGAAAAGAATGCATTCATTGTGTGAATGTTAATTAATGATTCATGCATTTAGTGGATTTATTTATTTTAAGTATTTATCAAACTTTTTGGTAAATATTACGGTTAGTCTCAATGGTAAATTGAATTAATTGATTTTCCATCCACCGTGAATGTTGCGGTAAGTGACGCAGGCTATGGCCAGAAAAACGAAAGAAGAGGCGCTCAAGACGCGCCAACTGCTGCTTGATTCGGCAATCGAGCAGTTTGCACTGCGGGGCGTAAGCAACACCACGCTGACCGATATTGCTGATGCCGCTGGGGTAACGCGCGGCGCAGTGTATTGGCATTTTGCCAGCAAAAGTGAATTATTTAATGCAATGTGGGAAGAACAATTGCCGCTGCGTGATTTAATTCATCATAAATTGATACAAATAGAAAGCACTAATCCGCTATTAAACTTAAGAAATAAATTTGTCGTTGGTTTGCAATATATCGCGGAGACACCACGCCAGCGCGCCTTAATGCAGATTCTGTATCATAAATGCGAATTTAGCTGCGATATGATGCCGGAGCATGAAATCAGAGGGAGGATAGGTTTTAGCTATGATGCTATGCGAAATATATTGCAGGCCTGCGTACGTAACAGAATATTACCCATTGATACAAACGTTGAGATTGTATTGATCGTATTACATAGCGCATTTAGCGGTATTATCAAAAACTGGCTAATGAGCCCTCAGTCGTTCGATCTCTACCAGCAGGCTCCGCTACTGGTCGACAATATTATGGCAACCATCTGCGCCCAAAGTCTGTGGGCTGCCCGGCCCGCGCTGGTCGTTAACCAGTAACCGCCCGTCCTCTCAGGCAGGGAAGCCTGAAGATAATTCATCTGGCCTCGCTTGTGCTGTTCTCAGCTTTCGGCTTCTGTCATCTTATTATTCTACTCATCATCCCCGTAACGAGGTGTTTATGAACGTGATTTCCCGTCAGATTGGCGATTTTCTGGTGACGCCGCTCAGCGACGGTAATATGGCCGCGAGTCTCGAACTCTTGTCTGGCATTAGTACCACAGAGGCCGGAGAGATCCAGCGGCAGGCGGGGATTGCTGAGCCCGGAAATCTGCATATCTACGGTTATCTTATCCGCGGACGCGGACGAACGATTCTGGTGGATTCAGGAACCGGTGGCGTCAATAACGTAGGTGGGCAGTTGAAAGCCAATTTGCAGGCCGCAGGCGTCCTGCCAGAAACGGTGGATACGGTGCTGTTGACCCACGCCCATCCTGACCATCTGGGGGGCTTGCTGGACGAGGAGGGCCTGATGGTTTATCCCAACGCCGAACTCTATCTACATCCGCTTGAGAAGGCATTCTGGCTGGACGATGCGCGATTTGCGCAGGCCAATGAACGTCAGCAGCGTAATTTTATTCGCGCGCGCCAGACGCTGGCCGCCTACGGTGAGCGTGTGCGCCTGCTGAGCGATGCGCCGATTGCTGAGGGGATTCACCCCGTTCCTCTGCCAGGGCATACACCGGGGCATACCGGGTTCAGAATTGATACTCCAGAGGACAGCTTGATTATCTGGGGTGACATCGTTCACTTCCCCTATATTCAGACCGCGCATCCTGGCGTGAGCATCGCTTTTGATATCGATAGAGAACAGGCGGAAGCGTCGCGTAAACGCATTCTGGCACAGGCGGCAGCGGAACAGTGGTTGGTGGCGGGGATGCACTTCGGTGGATCGGGCTTTGCGCGGGTGATTCCTGAGGCTAAAGGTTACCGAATCGTCTACGCTGAGGCGTAACACTGGCAATAAAACAGGCAATAAAAAAGGCGCTTCCCCATGCCGAGTAGCGCCTTCAAAATCAAGCAATTAACTGATTAGTATCAGTTCATGCCATATTTTTTCAGTTTCTTACGCAGAGTACCGCGGTTGATGCCCATCATCAGGGCTGCGCGGGTCTGGTTACCACGGGTGTATTGCATCACCATGTCCAACAGGGGCTGTTCTACTTCAGCCAGTACCAGCTCATACAGGTCATTAACGTCCTGACCGTTCAGTTGAGCAAAATAGTTCTTCAGTGCCTGTTTAACCGAGTCACGCAGGGGTTTTTGGGTTACCTGATCCTGAGAGTTAACGGTAGAAACGGTCAGTACGTCAGAATTTACGCGTTGTTCGAACATAGTTCTGTCAGCTCTTTATTTCATTACGCAAGATTTTCGAAGTATGCCTCCAACGCCTCCAGCTGTACGCTGGCATCCTCTATGGCGTTGAATGTGCGCCGAAACTGGTCATTTGGAGCGTGCTCCTGGAGATACCAGGATACGTGTTTACGCGCAATTCGGTACCCTTTTGCCTGACCATAAAAGTCATGCAGTTCCCGAACATGCGAACAAAGCAAGCGCTTAACCTCTGCCAGTGGCAGCGGAGCAAGCAGCTCTCCAGTGTCCAGATAATGCTGGATTTCCCGAAAGATCCAGGGTCTTCCCTGAGCGGCACGTCCTATCATCAGGGCATCAGCCCCCGTATAGTCGAGTACAGCTCTGGCTTTAAGCGGGTCAGTAATGTCACCATTCGCGATAATCGGAATGGAAACTTTCTGCTTAACTGCCCGAATGCTGTCGTATTCAGCTTCACCATTGAACAAACAGGCGCGGGTGCGTCCATGAATGGTCAGGGCCTGAATGCCACAGTCTTCGGCCAGTTGGGCAATCTCTACACAGTTACGGTGTTCCGGCGACCAACCCGTGCGAATCTTTAACGTAACAGGAACGTCCACTGCGCTGACAACCGCCGTCAGGATTGACTTCACCTGATCGGGGTATTGCAGAAGGGCTGAACCTGCAAGCTTGCGATTCACTTTTTTGGCCGGGCAACCCATATTGATATCAATAATCTGGGCGCCACTTTCCACGTTGATACGCGCGGCATCCGCCATCTCTTCAGGCACGCTTCCGGCAATTTGCACGGTGCGAATACCTGGCTCATCAATGTGCACCATCCGAAGGCGGGACTTATCGCTTTCCCAGACCTGTGGGTTAGACGACATCATCTCGGAAACGGTTAAACCTGCTCCCATCTCGTAGCACAACGTCCTGAACGGCCGGTCGGTAATACCTGCCATAGGCGCTGCGATCAGTCGATTTCTGAGCTGGTGTTGTCCGATACGCATGAGTTAAGAAATGACCATACTGTGACTGCAAGGCGGCGTATATTACGCATTTTTTGCACGAGATGAAAGGCCAAACTTTAACCAATCCTCTGAGGTGGATCAAAGAATCGTAGTAAGCGTAAACGGTAATTAGGAATTAGTTATATAAATCATTGCATTAGAAATATATGATTATTTTATCTACGCGCATATTTTTGCGTAACTTCTCATTTTTTCTTCATCAGCAGGAGATTTGGCAAGATAATCTGCTGATTAAATCAGCAGATTATTGTGACATAGTGTGACTATGCTCCCATATTCAGAATATGATCGTGATGCTTTTCAGGCTACTCAACGACCACACGGCCGTTAAGCGGCTGGGTCGGCCGGTTGTTGTCATGATGCATCGTCTGGGCGAATTTTTTCAGCTGCGCTTCGGAAAGGGTCATCGGCTGCTTCAGGACAATCCAGGTCACGCCTTCAGAGCATGGCGGTGTGGTCAGGGAACCGCTGAATCGCCAGTAATGCTTATCGGTAGGCAGAAGCGTATTGAGGTCTAACTGCGCAGGTATACTCACTTCCTGTTCTGTTTTCTCCGGCACTGCGGCCCACAGTGCCTTCAGCGCCGCATTTTCTGCTCCTACGTCAAACATCACCGCCACGACCGCGGTGTTACCCTTTGCATCTTTGTGCACCAGATGAGCCTCCATGGCGTAGTGTTTGCCGTGAACGGTGTTTTCGCTTGGCGCATGGAAGTGGACCTGCTGGAGGGTAAACGGCGTGCCGTCAATCGTGACGGTATCGCTGGTGGTGCTCTTCAGGCCAGCCTGGACGGTATGTCCGTTATTGATGAGCGTGACCGGGCCGTCGGTATAGCGGACGTCCAGCGGCGAGAGATGTGCCGCCAGCGCGGTATCGATGTTAATCGGGGATTGGTTCATGCCGGTCTGGCAGGTTTTGAACTCCTCGCTGAGTGCGCCCCAGTGCTCGGGGGAGCCTTCTCCTTCGTAGCTCCAGTGGGAAGCAAAAACTGAGATGGGCATGATGCTGAGGGCCAGGATCGCCGCCTTGCCAAACGTTGTTTTCATACAATTCGTCCAATGAATAGTTAATGTTAGTTTATGCTTTAACTTCAATGAGTTAAGTTTTTATTTTAACGCGTGGCGGTGGGCGATGGTGTACAAAAAGAGGGAAAAATGTGGCCTGCAAAGAGGCCACGGGAGGAGATTACTTCTTACGGCCGGTAATGCGGCACCACTCTTCTTTCTCAACGACAGCGTCGAGGTCAAAGAGATCGGCGTAGGCTTCACAGACGCTTTCCGCCTGGCTTGCCAGGATGCCAGAAAGCCCCAGTAGGCCGCCTGTAACCGGCAGCACGCTGATTAACGGTGCCAGTTCGCGTAATGGGCCTGCCAGGATGTTAGCGACCACCACGTCGGCTTTCATGGCCTCAGGCTGGTCCTGCGGCAGATACAGCTCCAGACGTTCGGAAACGCCGTTGCGCTGGGCGTTGTCGCGGCTGGCCTGAATCGCCTGCGGATCGATATCGATCCCGATCGCTTTGGCGGCGCCTAACTTCAGCGCGGCGATCGCGAGGATCCCGGAACCGCAGCCAAAGTCGATCACCGTCTTGCCGGTTAAATCCAGCCCGTCCAGCCACTGCAGGCACAGAGAGGTGGTTGGATGCGTGCCGGTACCGAAGGCCAGGCCCGGATCGAGCATCACGTTAACGGCGTTAATGTCCGGCACATCGCGCCAGCTTGGACAGATCCACAGACGCTCGCCGAAACGCATCGGGTGGAAGTTATCCATCCACTCGCGCTCCCAGTCTTTATCCTCCAACTGCTCAATCTTGTGGGCGAAGCCTTCACCCAGCAGCGGATGCTGTTCCAGGATGGCAACGACTTCTTTCATGTCGGTTTCTGCGTCGAACAGGCCGATAACGTCGGTATCACCCCACAGACGCGTTTCACCCGGCAGCGGCTCAAAGACCGGCGTGTCATGCGTATCCTGGAAGGTAATGGAGACCGAACCGGCCTCCATCAGTGCATCGCTAAGATCTTCGGCATTGGCGCCGGTTGTGTTCAGTTTCAGTTGGATCCACGGCATGGCAAAACTCTTTATTTATCAGAAGAAATGACGGCAGCCTGTACGACGGGTTGACCAAAACGGTTCCCGACGACAAACGCCAGCAAACTTAGCAGCAGCGAGGGCACAATCGGATGGAAGCCCAGGTACTGAATATTAAATGTGGCCAGCACGGCATACAGCACGCCGCCGACGATCATCGCGCTCAACGCCCCAGCAGCGTTCGCACGCTCCCAGTACAGGCCGAGCACCAATGGCCACAGGAATACTGCTTCCAGCCCGCCAAAGGCGAGCAGGTTCAGCCAGATAATCATCTCTGGCGGACGCCAGGCGGCGAGCATCATCAGAATACCGAGCACCAGCGTCGTCCAGGTGGAGATGCGCTTAATGCGGTGCTCATTACGAATTTTAGTCGGGCTCGCGCTGAGCCACAGATCTTTAATGATGGTCGCCGACGCTTGCAGTAAGTGGGCGTTCACGTTCGACATAATAGCGGCCATCGGCGCGGCAAGGAACAGGCCAGCCGCCCATGGTGGTAATACCTGCACCATCAGCGTTGGGATCACCAGATCCGGCACGGTCAGGTGCGGCAACACGGCACGGCCCAGCGCGCCTGCCAGATGCATCCCCAGCATCAGCACCGCCACAACGATAGTGCCGATGATAATTCCGCGATGCACCGCCTTACTGTCTTTATACGAGATACAGCGTACGGCGGTATGTGGCAGGCCAATCACCCCGAAGCAGACCAGCACCCAGAAAGAGGTCATAAAGGTCGGTGTCAGGATGTCATCTGCGCCGTGCGGCGAGACCAGCTGCGGGTTTATCTGCTCCAGCGTATCCACCGCGTTATGCAGCCCGCCTGCGGCATGCACCACACCAACCAGCAGCACGATGGTGCCAATCAGCATCACCATGCCCTGCATGGTGTCGTTGAGCACGCTGGCACGGAAGCCGCCGAAGGCAGTGTACAGGGCAATGGTAATGCCGAAGATCAGCAGGCCGTTTTCATACTTAATGCCTGCCGCCGTCTCCAGCAGGCGTGCGCCGCCGATAAACTGCACCGCAATCGCCCCGACGAAAGCCACCAACAGACTGATACTGGCAATCCACACCACCGCACGGTTTTGGTAGCGCGCCTGCAGCATGTCATTGAGGGTAATGGCGTTATAGCGTCGCGCCAGAATAGCGAACTTCTTACCGAGTACCCCCAGCGACAGCCAGATCGTCGGCACCTGGATCAGCGCCAGCAACACCCAGCCCAGCCCGTATTTATAGGCGGCACCCGGCCCACCGATAAACGAACTGGCGCTGATGTAGGTCGTCGTCAACGTCATGGCCAGCACAAAGCCGCCCATCGAGCGGCTGCCGAGGAAATATTCGCTGAGGAAGGAACCGGTGCTGCGCTTACGCATGGCATACAGCGACAGGCCGAATACCACGAACAGGTAAAGCACGAGAACGACGATAATCTCAGTTTGCATCTTTATCCTCCAGCGGGATGTCGCGGAAGACAAAGCGGACCATCAGCCAGCACAGCAAAATAAAAACCAGCGGCATCAGCAGGCAGGCCATTTCAAACCAGTGCGGCAGGCCGGTGATACCCTGCGTGGAATTAGGTAAGTAAGCACACGCTAACCACGCAGCAAGATAGAGAAGGGTTAGCCACAGCGCCCAGCGCGCCTCTTTATGGGCCTGAACAAAACGCTTGTCCATTTTTTGTCCCTTGTGGATGAAGAAAGCGGGGATTGTACCGCAAGGCAAAGATGAGGGGAGAGAAAAAGAAAAAAGGCCGGAAAATCCGGCCTTTTGCTGCGATAACAGGATTATTTTTCCTGTAATCCGAGTTTTTTCTCCAGATAGTGGATGTTGGTACCACCATGCTGGAAGTTCTCGTCGGCCATGATACGCATCTGCAGATCAACGTTGGTTTTGATACCGTCGATGATCAGTTCCTGCAGCGCGTTCTTCATGCGAGCAATTGCCACGTCACGGGTCTCACCGTAACAGATGAGTTTGCCGATCATTGAGTCATAGTACGGTGGTACGGTGTAGCCAGCGTAGATATGAGATTCCCAACGAACGCCAAAGCCGCCCGGCGCGTGGAAGCGGGTAATTTTACCCGGGCTTGGCAGGAAGGTGTCTGGGTCTTCGGCGTTGATACGGCATTCTACCGCATGGCCACGGACATGGACTTCTTCTTGCTTGATGGACAGCGGCTGACCGGCAGCGATACGCAGCTGCTCTTTGATAAGGTCAACGCCGGTGATCATCTCGGTAACCGGGTGTTCTACCTGGATACGGGTGTTCATTTCAATGAAGTAGAACTCGCCGTTTTCGAACAGGAACTCGAAAGTACCTGCGCCGCGGTAGCCGATATCCACACACGCTTTCGCGCAGCGTTCGCCGATGTAGCGACGCAGTTCCGGGGTAATGCCCGGTGCTGGTGCTTCTTCGACAACTTTCTGGTGACGACGCTGCATGGAGCAGTCACGTTCAGCCAGATAGATAGCGTTGCCCTGACCGTCAGCCAGTACCTGAATCTCGACGTGGCGAGGATTTTCCAGGTATTTTTCCATGTAAACCATGTCGTTGCTGAAAGCCGCTTTGGCTTCCGCTTTGGTCATGGCAATGGACTGCGCCAGGTCTGCGTCGCTGCGCACGACGCGCATGCCGCGACCGCCGCCGCCGCCAGAGGCTTTGATGATAACCGGGTAGCCGATGCGTTTCGCATGAGCGCGGTTAACATCCATATCTTCGCCCAGCGGGCCGTCAGACCCCGGAACGGTTGGTACGCCTGCTTTCTTCATGGCGGTGATTGCGGACACTTTGTCGCCCATCAGGCGGATAGTGTCGGCTTTCGGGCCGATGAAGATAAAGCCGGAACGTTCAACCTGCTCGGCAAAGTTGGCGTTCTCGGAGAGGAAGCCATAGCCTGGGTGAATTGCAACAGCCCCGGTGATTTCAGCAGCGCTGATGATAGCCGGGATGTTCAGGTAGCTTTTTACGGACTGAGCCGGGCCAATACAGACCGTTTCATCCGCCAGCAGTACGTGTTTTAAATCGCGGTCCGCAGTGGAGTGCACAGCCACGGTCTTGATGCCCAGTTCTTTACAGGCACGAAGAATACGCAGTGCAATCTCGCCGCGGTTGGCGATGACAATTTTATCCAGCATCTTCGCCTCGTTACTCGATGACGACCAGAGGCTCGTCAAATTCAACTGGCTGACCGCTTTCTACCAGGATTGCTTTCACAGTCCCTGCTTTGTCAGCTTCGATCTGGTTCATCATTTTCATCGCTTCAACGATGCACAGGGTGTCGCCCACGTTAACTTTCTGACCAACTTCCACGAATGCTTTAGCATCCGGGCCTGGAGTGCGATAGAAAGTACCAACCATCGGGGAACGTACGATGTGACCACTGATTTCAGCTTTAGCCGGAGCTTCAGCTGCAGCTGGTGCAGCTGCTGCAACAGGTGCTTGCGCTTGCATTACAGGTGCTGCGTAGGCCTGCTGCATCACTGGAATACCGGTGTTTGGAGCAGAGCGGCTGATGCGCACTGACTCTTCACCTTCAGAAATTTCCAGTTCGTTGATGCCAGACTCTTCGACCAGCTCGATCAGTTTTTTAATCTTACGAATATCCATGAGTGGGTTCCGTACTCTTTGTTTAGTTTGATTGTGACAGGCGTTTTACCGCCGTCTGTAAAGCGTATGAATAGCCGTCAGCGCCGAGTCCGCAGATAACGCCAGAAGCGATATCAGACAGATACGAATGATGGCGGAATGGTTCGCGCGCATGAACGTTGCTCAGGTGGATCTCGATAAACGGGATGCTCACCGCCAGCAACGCATCGCGAAGGGCAACGCTCGTGTGCGTGAACGCGGCCGGATTAATCAGGATATAGTCAATATTGTCTTTAGCCTGATGAATACGGTCGATGAGGACGTACTCGGCGTTGGACTGCAGGCTGTCGAGCGTGACGTTCAGGGTTTCAGCTTCCGCGGTTAAGCGGCTTACGATCTGGGAAAGCGTCAGCGTGCCGTACTTCTCTGGCTCACGGGTGCCTAACATATTCAGGTTCGGACCGTTCAAAAGCAAAATGCGAAACTTGTCAGTCATTGTGCTGCTATCTCCTGCAATTCTCGGGTAAAAAACAAAATATACCTTCGATGCGCGATTGTCACCTTTTCAGGGGGGTAAAAACCCTGTCAGGAAAACCAAGGTCGCACATTATAACTATTTCGTAGCATTTGGCAGCTAAATACTGGTCTTATCAGGGAAGATTATCAACTGCTATCGTGTAAAGAACGTCTGACTATAAGAGAATTGCGGTAAACCGCACATATCACGAAACTAGCGCCACCACTGGCGAAACTTCTTATAACGGCAGGCTAAAAGCACGATCGCGATGGCCGCGTAGATAACCGGTTGTGGTGAGATAATCTTTACCGACCACAGGAAATGTATCGGCGCGAGGATCGCCACAAGATAGACGAAGTTATGCAAAAGCTGCCAGCGTCGGCCTAATTTTCGCTGCATAGCCTGGGTCGATGTTACCGCCAGAGCCAATAAAATCAGCCAGCAGGCAAATCCCAGCAGAAGATAGGGGCGAGTCACAATTTCCTGACCTAATAGCGACAGATTGCGAATACCCAGTTCCAGAACGCTGTAGCTGGTGAGGTGGATGCTCGCCCAGGCAAAGCACCACAGTCCCAGTAGTCGACGGGTGCGAATCAACAACGGTTGTTTAGCGTAGCGCGCCAGCGGGGAGACCAACAAGGTCGCCAGCAGCAATTTCAGAGCCATCCTACCGGTAAAATGTTGAATGTCCTTTACCGGGTCGGCGCTTAGCTGGCCCTGAGAGACGGCCCAGAACAGCCAGACGAACGGCAAAAATGCCGCAAGATGCAGGAAAACCTTCAGCCAGGTGACCTGTGTCGCCGTTAAACGCATTAAAAATTCTCCCGCAAATTCATCCCACGATAGAGCGAAGCCACTTCATCGGCATAGCCGTTAAACAGCAGCGTTGGTTGACGCTGTACGTCGAGAATGCCGCCAGAACCGATAAAACGCTCCGTCGCCTGAGACCAGCGCGGGTGATCGACGTGTGGATTCACGTTGGCAAAGAAGCCGTATTCATCCGGCGCGGCCAGGTTCCAGGTGGAATCCGGGCGCTCGCGGGTCAGCATAATGCTGACAATCGACTTGATTCCCTTAAACCCGTATTTCCACGGCACGGTCAGACGAATCGGCGCACCGTTTTGCGGCGGCAGCGCTTTGCCGTAAACGCCGACGGTCAGGAGCGTAAGCGGGTTCATGGCTTCGTCCAAACGCAACCCTTCTATATAAGGATAGGCAAGACCGCCACCGATAAATCGGTCCTTCTGTCCAGGCATGTTTTCTGGGGAGTAGAGCGTTTTAAAGGCCACGTACTTCGCGTTGCTGGTGGGTTCGACGGCGGCGAGCAGTTTATGCAGCGGGAAACCGATCCACGGCACCACCATTGACCAGGCTTCCACGCAGCGCATGCGGTAGATACGCTGTTCCAGCGGGAAGCGTTTGGTTAAATCGTCATGATCGAGCGTCAGCGGTTTTGCCACCTCGCCGCCGATGGTCAGTTTCCACGGATTCATGGGCAGGCTTCCGGCGTTCGCGGCAGGGTCGGCTTTATCGAGGCCGAATTCATAGAAGTTGTTGTAGCCGGTGACTTTGTTTTCTGGCGTCAGCGTCAGCTTGTTCTGCCATTCATCGGGCTTGCTGAAGGTCAATGGCTGCCCGGAAGGGGCCGGTGGGCGATCGTTTCCTTTAAACCAGTCCGTCAGGCTGGAGGCGTGCAGTGGAAGTGAGGCAGCAGCGGTGCTGATACCAAGCATCTTCAGCACCTGGCGGCGCTGGAGCATAAAAACAGACTCGGCGGTGACGTCTGCTTCAGTTAATTTACGGGCTTTCATGACTACCTCCGGCAGGCTTTTGATAAGCATGGCGGAGGAGTCAAATTAACGCGAGTGCGCCTTGAAAAATAAGTGCTTAGTCAATTTTGACCAGGGTACGGCCCTGGATCTGGTTATTGATAATTTTATCCGCAAATTCAGGTGCTTGAGAAAGGCTTATCTCAGTTGCGCTCTGTGCGAAGAAGGACTCAGGCAAATCGGTAACCAGACGTTTCCAGGCCTCGGCGCGACGTGCTGCCGGAGTCATGACCGAATCCACGCCCTGCAGGCGAACATTACGCAGAATAAATGGCATCACGGTAGTCGGCAGCGCAAAGCCGCCGGCCAGGCCGCAGGCCGCCACGCATCCGCCGTAGTTCATCTGCGCCAGCACTTTAGCCAGCACTTTATCGCCCACGGTATCGACCGCACCTGCCCAAATCTGTTTTTCCAGCGGGCGGGTTTCCGCGAACTCGTCACGGCCCAGAATACGGCTCGCGCCCAGCGCGCGCAGATAGCTATGGGTGCTTTCACGGCCTGACACCGCTGCCACCTGGTAACCGAGCTTGTGCAGCAGGGCGATAGCGGTACTGCCCACGCCGCCGCTGGCGCCGGTTACCACGATTTCACCGTCTTCAGGACGTACGCCTGCATCTTCCAGCGCCATTACACACAGCATGGCGGTGAAGCCTGCGGTGCCGATGATCATAGCTTTACGACCATCCAGGCCTGCCGGCAGCGGAACCAGCCAATCGCCGTTCACGCGTGCGCGCTCGGACAGACCGCCCCAATGGTTTTCGCCCACGCCCCAACCGGTCAGCAGTACCTGCTGGCCTGGGGTAAAGCGCGCGTCATCACTGGTATGAACCGTACCGGCGAAGTCGATGCCCGGCACCATTGGGAAGTTACGGATGATTTTCCCTTTCCCGGTGATGGCGAGCGCGTCTTTATAGTTCAGGCTGGACCACTGAATATCGACGGTGACGTTACCCTGCGGCAGCAGGCTGTCGTCGACGGCCTTCACTGCGGCGATAGTTTTGCCATCCTGCTGTTCTAAGATGAGTGCCTGCATAACCCTTCCTTACATGGACTGATAGTGAAAAAAGTTACCGGGGACTATACTCGGTTATCATTATTTGTTGGCGATTTGGCGCAATAAATTGCCAGATCCTCCAGGTTTGGTAGTATGCCGCCCTGGTTTGATATGTTAGTGCTTACTTCTAATAGTAATGTACGGACGCAGGCGCCCGACACTCATCGGGGACGATTAACCTACGGAGTTAACACAGGGATGCGATTAACGACGAAGTTCTCAGCCTTTTTTACGCTCTTAACCGGGCTTACCATCTTTGTGACGTTAATCGGCTCCTCGCTGAGTTTTTATAACGGCATACAGTACAAGATAGCCAATCGCGTGCAGGCTGTGGCGACCGTGCTGGATAACCGCCTGGTCAATACACCGTTTGACAAGCTCGACCATCAGCTTGATGAGATCATGGTGCCGCTCGATATTGTCCGCATCGATTTCACGCTCAACGGCAAAGCACTGTTCCACCATAGCCGCACCAGCAGCTATCAGCCGGTTGGCAGTCACTACCAATACCGGGAAATGGAAGTTCCTTCGCTCAAACATCCCGGCATGATGATTCATTTGGTCTATCAGGACCCAATGGCCAACTACTTTCGCTCGCTCATGACCACCGCGCCGCTGACGATCACCATTGCCTTTATGGTGCTGGTGGTATTTATCGCCGTACGCTGGCTACGGCGACAGCTGGCCGGGGAAGAGCTGCTGGAGCTGCGCTCTATTCGCATTCTTAACGGCGAGCGCGGGCCGAAAGCCAAAGGCAATATTCATGAATGGCCCGCCCGCACCAGTTCGGCGCTGGATATGCTGCTTTCGGAAATTCAGTTTGCCGGCGAGCAGCGCAGCCGCCTGGATACGCTGATCCGCTCCTATGCGGCCCAGGATTCGAAAACTGGCCTCAGTAACCGTTTGTTCTTTGATAATCAGCTGGCGACGCTGCTTGATGACCAGGAAAACGTGGGCTCCCACGGTATCGTGATGATGATCCGTCTGCCGGACTTCGACTTCCTGCGTGATAACTGGGGCCGTGCCGCAGCGGAAGAGCATGTCTTTACCCTTATCAATCTTCTCTCTACCTTTATTATGCGTTACCCCGGCGCGCTGCTGGCACGCTATCGCCGCAGCGACTTTACCGTTCTGCTGCCGCACCGCACGTTAAAAGAAGCTGACAGTATCGCCGGGCAATTACTCAAAGCCATTGATGGGCTGCCGCTGGCGAAGATCCTCGATCGTGATGACATGATGCACATCGGCATTTGCGCCTGGCGTAGCGGGCAGACGACCGAGCAGGTGATGGAACACGCGGAAGCGGCAGTGCGCAATGCCGTGCTGCAGGGCAGCAACAGCTGGGCGATTTATGATGATTCATTACCGGAGAAAGGGCGCGGTAACGTCCGCTGGCGCACCCTGATTGAGCAGATGCTCAGCCGTGGCGGCCCACGCCTGTATCAAAAACCGGCGGTCAACCTCGACGGCAGCGTTCACCACCGTGAACTGATGTGCCGTATCTTTGACGGTAAAGAAGAGGTGATTGCCGCAGAATACCTGCCGATGGTGCTGGAGTTTGGCCTTGGCGAAGAGTACGACCGCCAGCAGATCACCCGCCTGATCCCATTCCTCGGCTTCTGGCCGGAGGAAAACCTGGCCATTCAGGTAACGGTCGAGTCGCTGATCCGCCCGCGTTTCCAGCGCTGGCTGCGCGATACCTTGATGCAGTGTGAAAAATCGCAGCGCCGACGGATTATTTTTGAACTTGCAGAGGTAGATGTCTGTCAACATATGACGCGTTTACAGCCAGTCGTCCGTTTAATCCATGCATTAGGCGTTCGGGTTGCAGTCACGCAGGCAGGTTTAGCCTTAGTCAGCACCACCTGGATTAAGCAGCTCGACGTTGAGCTGATTAAGATAGACCCGGTGCTGGTGCGAAATATTGAAAAGCGCAGTCAAAACCAGCTGTTAGTACAAAGTCTGGTGGAGGCCTGTAAAGGAACATCGATACAGGTTTTCGCGGCGGGCGTACGCAGTCGGGGCGAATGGCAGGAGCTGACCAAATGCGGAGTTTTCGGCGGTCAGGGCGATTTTTTTGCTGCTTCCCAGCCACTTGACTCAAATGTGAAAAAATATTCGCAAAGATATTCGGTTTGACCTGCTGTTTAACGTGTTTATCACGTAGAATAACGCGCGCGGTTTTTTCCGGGAGTGTGCATGTCTGCTCGCCGGGAAAAAAGACGCACCATGCATGTGGCGACCTTTGACAGGTACAAATCCAGGATGGAGCGGCAGTGAGTCTTCCTGCACTGAAGGACTCAGGTTGGATTTGTAACAGAGGTAACGAACTGCACTAATTTTCACCGTTGCAGATGATTTTTGCGCCTTGTCGCTGCTGCGTGTGGTTGGTAAAGTAAGCGGATTTTATTTTTCCGCCCCAGCTTTCAGGATTATCCCTTAGTATGTTGAAAAAATTTCGTGGCATGTTTTCCAATGACCTGTCCATTGACCTGGGTACCGCGAATACCCTGATTTATGTAAAAGGACAAGGCATCGTATTGAATGAGCCTTCCGTGGTCGCCATTCGTCAGGATCGTGCCGGTTCGCCGAAAAGCGTAGCCGCCGTGGGACATGACGCAAAACAGATGCTGGGCCGTACGCCAGGTAACATCGCGGCTATTCGCCCGATGAAAGACGGCGTTATCGCTGACTTCTTCGTGACCGAAAAAATGCTCCAGCACTTCATCAAACAGGTTCACAGCAACAGCTTTATGCGCCCAAGCCCGCGCGTACTGGTCTGTGTACCGGTTGGCGCAACGCAGGTTGAACGCCGTGCGATCCGTGAATCTGCTCAGGGCGCTGGCGCCCGTGAAGTGTTCCTGATTGAAGAACCGATGGCCGCAGCAATTGGTGCAGGCCTGCCGGTTTCTGAAGCAACCGGCTCCATGGTTGTGGATATCGGTGGTGGTACCACTGAAGTCGCCGTTATCTCCCTGAACGGCGTGGTTTACTCCTCCTCCGTACGTATCGGTGGCGACCGCTTCGACGAAGCGATCATCAACTACGTTCGCCGTAACTACGGCTCTCTGATCGGTGAAGCAACCGCAGAACGTATCAAGCACGAAATCGGCTCCGCTTATCCGGGCGACGAAGTGCGTGAAATCGAAGTTCGTGGCCGTAACCTGGCAGAAGGCGTTCCGCGTGGCTTCACGCTGAACTCTAACGAAATTCTCGAAGCGCTGCAGGAGCCGCTGACCGGCATTGTGAGCGCAGTGATGGTTGCACTGGAACAGTGCCCACCAGAACTGGCTTCCGACATCTCCGAGCGCGGTATGGTTCTGACCGGTGGTGGCGCGCTGCTGCGCAACCTCGACCGTCTGTTAATGGAAGAAACCGGTATTCCAGTTGTCGTTGCTGAAGATCCGCTGACCTGCGTAGCGCGTGGCGGCGGCAAGGCGCTGGAAATGATCGACATGCACGGCGGCGACTTGTTCAGCGAAGAGTAGTCAGCATGAGGTTCAGGGTAGCCAGAAGGCTACCCTCAATTTCACTGACACGAGAATACGCATAGCCTATGAAGCCCATTTTTAGCCGTGGCCCGTCGCTGCAGATTCGCCTTATCCTGGCGGTGCTGGTGGCGCTGGGTATCATTATTGCCGACAGCCGTCTCGGTATGTTCAGTCAAATTCGAACGTACATGGATACTGCCGTCAGTCCTTTCTACTTTGTTTCCAATGGTCCTCGTGAACTGCTCGATAGCGTCTCGCAAACGCTGGCTTCACGCGATCAGCTCGAACTCGAAAACCGTGCACTGCGCCAGGAACTGCTGCTGAAAAACAGCGACCTGCTGATGCTCGGTCAGTACAAGCAAGAAAATGCCCGTTTACGTGAACTGTTAGGTTCACCGCTGCGCCAGGACGAACAGAAAATGGTGACGCAGGTGATCTCAACGGTTAACGATCCCTACAGCGACCAGGTGGTTATCGACAAAGGCAGCGTGAACGGCGTTTACGAAGGCCAGCCGGTGATCAGCGATAAAGGCGTTGTGGGTCAGGTTGTGGCCGTCGCTAAGCTCACCAGCCGCGTGCTGCTGATTTGCGATGCCACTCACGCGCTGCCGATTCAGGTTCTGCGTAACGATATTCGCGTGATCGCCGCCGGTAACGGCTGCACGGACGATCTGCAGCTGGAGCATCTGCCGGCCAACACCGACATTCGTGTGGGTGATGTGCTGGTAACATCCGGCCTGGGCGGACGTTTCCCGGAAGGCTATCCGGTTGGCGTCGTCTCGTCTGTTAAGCTGGATACGCAGCGCGCGTACACGGTGATTCAGGCTCGTCCAACGGCAGGCCTGCAGCGTTTGCGCTATCTGCTGCTGCTGTGGGGTGCGGATCGTAACGGAACTAACCCGATGACCCCGGAAGAGGTGCATCGCGTCGCCAATGAACGTCTGATGCAGATGATGCCTCAGGTGCTGCCGTCTCCTGAAACCATGGGGCCGCAGCTTCCCGCTCCGGCAACCGGGTTAACCACGCCGCCTGCGGGTACGCCGCCACCGCAACCCTCCGCAGGGGGGCAATAGTGGCAAGTTACCGTAGCCAGGGACGCTGGGTAATCTGGCTCTCGTTTCTTATCGCACTGCTGCTACAGGTTATGCCCTGGCCGGACGACCTTATCGTTTTCCGGCCAAACTGGGTGCTGCTTATCCTGCTTTACTGGTCACTGGCGCTGCCGCACCGCGTGAATGTTGGCACGGGCCTCGTGATGGGTGCCATACTGGATCTCATCAGTGGTTCAACGCTTGGCGTGCGTGCGCTGTCGTTGAGCATCGTGGCGTATCTGGTGGCGCTGAAGTATCAGCTGTTCCGCAATCTGGCGCTCTGGCAACAGGCGCTGGTAGTTATGCTGCTCTCGCTCGCGACGGATATTATTGTTTTCTGGGCAGAGTTTTTAGTGATCAACGTCTCTTTCCGACCTGAAGTGTTCTGGAGTAGTGTAGTAAACGGCGTGCTCTGGCCGTGGATATTTCTTCTGATGCGGAAAGTTCGCCAGCAATTTGCCGTTCAATAAGGTCGTTATGGTATCTCTCTATCTTGCTTCAGGTTCCCCGCGTCGTCAGGAACTTCTCACTCAGCTAGGCATGACGTTTGAGAAAGTGGTTCCCGGCATTGAAGAGCAGCGTCGTCCACAAGAGCCGGCGCAGCAGTACGTGGCGCGCCTGGCGCGAGAGAAAGCGCAGGCTGGCGTCGCGTTAACTCGCCACGACCTTCCTGTTCTCGGGGCTGATACGATTGTTGTCCTCAACGGTGAAGTGCTGGAGAAACCGCGCGATACGGCTCATGCGGCAGCGATGCTGCGTAAGCTATCAGGGAAAACCCATCAGGTGATGACCGCCGTTGCGCTGGCTGATAGTCAGCACACGCTCGACTGTCTGGTGATGACTGAAGTGACCTTCCGGACGCTTTCCGAAGAAGACATTGCAGACTATGTTGCGAGCGGCGAACCTTTAGATAAAGCAGGTGCATACGGTATTCAAGGGCTGGGTGGCTGTTTCGTCAGGAAGATAAATGGCAGCTATCACGCCGTAGTCGGCTTACCGCTGGTGGAAACGTATGAGTTGCTGAGTAACTTTAACTCGCTACGTGAAAAAAGGGATACACATGACGGCTGAACTATTAGTGAACGTGACGCCATCGGAGACGCGAGTGGCGTATATCGATGGCGGCATTTTGCAGGAAATTCATATTGAGCGTGAAGCGCGACGCGGAATAGTAGGCAATATCTACAAAGGTCGTGTTAGTCGTGTCTTACCGGGTATGCAGGCGGCTTTTGTAGATATTGGTCTCGATAAGGCGGCGTTCCTTCATGCCTCCGATATCATGCCGCATACCGAATGCGTGGCGGGTGAAGAGCAAAAGCAGTTCACCGTCCGCGATATTTCTGAACTGGTGCGTCAGGGCCAGGACCTGATGGTTCAGGTGGTGAAAGATCCGCTGGGAACCAAAGGCGCGCGTCTGACCACCGACATCACCTTACCTTCCCGCTATCTGGTCTTTATGCCCGGTGCCTCGCACGTTGGCGTATCGCAGCGTATTGAAAGTGAAGCCGAGCGTGAACGCTTAAAGAAGGTGGTCGCGGATTATTGCGATGAGCAGGGCGGCTTTATCATTCGTACCGCAGCAGAAGGGGTATGTGAAGAGGATTTGGCCTCTGACGCCGCCTATCTTAAGCGCGTCTGGACCAAGGTCATGGAGCGTAAGAAGCGCCCACAGACTCGCTACCAGATGTATGGTGAACTGGCGTTGGCGCAGCGTGTGCTCCGCGACTTTGCTGACGCCCAGCTGGATAAAATTCGCGTTGACTCCCGTCTAACCTACGAAGCGTTAATGGAATTCACGGCTGAATATATGCCTGAAATGACCAGTAAGCTTGAGCACTATAGCGGTCGTCAGCCTATCTTTGATCTCTTCGACGTTGAGAATGAAATCCAGCGTGCGCTGGAGCGTAAGGTTGAGCTCAAGTCTGGTGGCTATCTGGTTATCGACCAGACCGAAGCAATGACCACCGTTGACATCAATACCGGAGCCTTTGTTGGCCACCGCAATCTTGATGACACGATTTTCAACACCAACATCGAAGCCACTCAGGCGATTGCGCGTCAGCTGCGTCTGCGTAACCTTGGCGGCATTATCATCATCGACTTTATCGATATGAATAATGAAGACCATCGCCGCCGTGTGCTGCACTCGCTGGAACAGGCGCTAAGCAAAGATCGCGTCAAAACCAGCGTTAACGGCTTCTCGCCGCTGGGGCTGGTGGAGATGACCCGTAAGCGCACGCGTGAAAGCGTCGAGCACGTGCTGTGCACCGAATGTCCAACCTGTAGCGGTCGCGGTACGGTGAAAACCGTTGAGACGGTATGCTATGAAATTATGCGCGAAATCGTCCGCGTGCATCACGCTTATGATTCCGATCGCTTCCTGGTGTACGCTTCTCCTTCCGTGGCCGAAACGCTGAAAGGCGAAGAGTCCCACGCGCTGGCGGAAGTGGAAATTTTTGTCGGTAAGCAGGTTAAAGTCCAGATTGAACCGCTCTATAACCCGGAGCAGTTTGATGTGGTTATGATGTAATTACGCAGCCTGCTGCGACCCAAGGAGAGATGCGTGAGGCGATTGCCGGGGATTTTGCTGCTCACCGTAGCCACACTGATTGTCGTTGTCGCGCTGCTGGTGAGCGGCCTGCGTCTCGCCTTGCCGCATCTGGATAAATGGCGCCCTGAACTGCTGAGCAAAATTGAAGCGGTGACCGGGCTGCCGGTATCCGCTTCACAGCTACACGCCAGCTGGCAAAACTTTGGCCCGACGCTGGACGTGCGCGATATTCATGTCGCCATGCACGATGGCGGCACGCTGGATATCAAACGCGCTTCCATGGCGCTCGATGTCTGGCAAAGCCTGCTGCACATGCGCTGGCAGTTTCGTGAGCTGACCTTCTGGCAGCTGCAAATCCACACCAATACCCCGCTGCAAAATAACGACGGTGGCGATAGCCTTAAGAGCGATAGCCTTGGCGATCTGTTCCTGCGTCAGTTTGACCACTTCATCCTTCGCGACAGCCACTTAAGCTTCCTGACCCTCTCCGGGCAGCGCGCCGAGCTGGCCATTCCCCAGCTGACCTGGGTGAACGATGACAACCGCCACCGTGCCGAAGGGGAGCTGAGCCTCTCCAGCCTTACCGGGCAGCACGGGGTGATGAAGGTTCGTATGGATCTGCGCGATGAAAACGGCCTGCTGAACAAAGGGCGCTTATGGCTCCAGGCGGACGATATCGACGTGAAGCCGTGGCTCGGCCAGTGGATGCAGGACAACATTGCGCTGACCAGCGCCCGCTTCAGCCTTGAAGGCTGGGCGTCGCTGGATAAAGGCGAAATCGCCAGCGGCGACGTTCTGCTTAAGCAGGGCGGTGCCAGCTGGCAGGGCGATCAGCAGGAACATCATCTGGCGGTAGATAACCTCACCGCGCACCTGTCGCGTGAGAAAGAGGGCTGGGAAGTTCGCATCCCTGATACCCGTATTACCATCGACGATACGCCGTGGCCACGCGGTGCGCTGGCGCTGGCGTGGATCCCGGCGCAAGAGGTGGGCGGCCCGAATCATCAGCGTAGTGACGAATTGCGCATTCGCGCCAGCCATCTTTCACCTGCAGGGCTGAACGGCCTGCTGCCGATTGCTGAAAAACTCTCACCTGAGGTTGCCGATATCTGGCGCACCGCCCAGCCTGCGGGCATGGTCGATACGCTGGCAATTGATATTCCGCTGCAGGACACCGGTAAAACGCGCTTTAACGCGAGCTGGAATGACCTCGGCTGGAAGCAGTGGAAGCTGCTGCCCGGCGCAGAGAATGTCTCCGGGTACGTTACCGGCGGCGTAGAGAATGGTTCGCTGCATGTGGCGATGAAAGACGCGAAGATGCCGTACGAACACGTCTTCCGCGCGCCGTTGGAGATTGCCAAAGGCGCCGCGACCCTCAACTGGGTCAATGACGATAGAGGGTTCATGCTCGATGGGCGTGACATTGACGTAACGGCGACGGGCGTTCGCGCCGCCGGTGGTTTCCGCTATCTGCAACCGAAGGACGATCAGCCGTGGCTGGGCATTCTGGCCGGTATCAGCACCGACGACGGCGGGCAGGCCTGGCGCTACTTCCCGGAAAACCTGATGGGGACGAAGCTGGTTGACTACCTGAGCGGCGCCATCAAAGCCGGTAAGGCGGAGAACGCCACCCTGGTTTACGGCGGCAACCCGCATCTGTTCCCGTACGAGCATAACGAAGGTCAGTTCCAGGTCTATGTGCCGCTGCATGATGCGACCTTCGCCTTCCAGCCGGACTGGCCTGCGCTGACCAACCTGAATATCGAGCTTAACTTTATCAATGCTGGTCTGTGGATGAAGGCGGATAAAGCGGCGCTCGGCGGCGTAACCGCCAGCAATCTTGACGCGGCGATCCCGGACTACGCCAAAGAGAAGCTGCTGATTGATGCTGATATCAACGGCCCAGGCAAAGCCGTCGGCCCGTATTTCCAGCAGACGCCGCTCGACAAATCCCTCGGCGCGACCCTTGAGGAACTCCAGCTTGATGGCGATGTGAGCGCCCGCTTACATCTTGATATTCCGCTGGACGGCGAGCGGGTAAAAGCGACCGGTAACGTCGCGCTGAGCAACAACAGCCTGTTTATCAAACCGCTCGATAGCACGCTGCATAACCTTAAAGGCCGCTTTAGCTTTGATAACGGCAACCTGACGAGCGAACCGCTGACCGCCACCTGGTTCAATCAACCGCTGAACGTCGATTTCACCACCAAAGAGGGCGAGAAATCTTATCAGGTGGGCGTCAACATGCAGGCGGACTGGCAGCCAGCGAAAACGGGCGTGCTGCCAAAACAGCTTAACGATGCGCTTAAAGGCAGCGTGCCGTGGAAAGGTAACGTCGCTATTGAACTACCGTATCACGGCAGTGCGAGCTACAAGGTGGGCATCACCAGCGATCTGCAAAATCTGAGCAGTAGCTTACCGTCTCCGGCAGATAAAGCGGCGGGTAAATCGTTGCCCGTGAAGCTCAACGTCGACGGGAACCTACACAGCTTTGTTCTGACTGGGAACGTCGGGCCGGAAAACCATCTCAATAGCCGCTGGCTGCTGGGGAAAAAGCTGACGCTGGAGAGCGCTATCTGGGCTTCGGATAGCCGGACGATTCCGCCGCTGCCGCAAACGCCGGGCGTTGAATTGAATATGCCGCCAATGGACGGCGCGCAGTGGCTGGCGCTGTTCCAGCACGGCGCGGCCGATGGTGTGAGCTCCGCGGCTGCGTTCCCGGAAAACGTTACGCTGCGCACTCCGTCGCTGACCTTTGCGGGTCAGCAGTGGAATAACCTGAGCGTGGTGTCCCAGCCGACGGTAGACGGCACCCGCGTGGAAGCTCAGGGGCGTGAAATTAACGCCAGCCTGACGATGAAAAACCACGCGCCGTGGCAGGCTGCCGTGCGCTATCTCTACTACAACCCATCAGCGAACCCTTTGGCGCAGGCTACCTCAGACAAGATGCTCAGCACCGCTGCCGCCAGCAGCGCCATTGATTTCCGTGGCTGGCCCGATCTGCAGCTGCGCTGCGCCGAATGCTGGCTGTGGGGGCAGAAATATGGCCGCATCGACGGTGATTTCAATGTGAAGGGCGACACCCTAACGCTTGCCAACGGGCTGGTGGATACCGGCTTTGGCCGCTTAACCGCCGATGGCGTCTGGGTAAACTCGCCGTCCGGGCAGCGCACCTCGCTGAAAGGCAAAATTCATGGCAATAAGATTGATGATGCGACGGCTTTCTTCGGGGTTTCGACGCCGATTCGCGATTCTTCCGTTGATGTAGACTACGATTTACATTGGCGCGATAAACCGTGGCAGCCAGACGTCGCTTCGCTTAACGGCATTCTGAAATCGCACGTTGGCAAAGGGCAATTCACCGATCTGTCGACCGGACATGCCGGGCAACTGCTACGTCTGCTGAGCGTTGATGCGCTGCTGCGTAAGCTGCGTTTTGACTTTAGCGACACCTTCAGCGAAGGCTTCTACTTTGATTCCATCCGCAGCACCGCGTGGATCAAAGACGGCGTACTGAACACGGATGATACGCTGGTGGACGGCCTGGAGGCGGATATCGCCATGAAAGGGTCGGTTAACCTGGTGCGCCGCGAGCTGGATATGGAAGCCATCGTTGCGCCGGAAATTTCGGCGACGGTCAGCGTGGCGACGGCTTTCGCGGTGAACCCGATTATTGGCGCCGCGGTGTTTGCTGCGACCAAAGTGCTGGGGCCGCTGTGGAACAAAGTGTCGATACTGCGCTATCGCATCACCGGCCCGATTGATAAGCCTCAGATTAACGAAGTGCTGCGCCAGGCGCGCAGCGACAAAAAGCCATGATTTGACGCAAGCCTTGAATTGCCTCAATCTCATAAGACAAACACCCGGAATACCGGCCCGAAATGCGTGAGGCGCGCGGGCCATTAACGAGTAGCGAAATAATGAGTCTAAACCTGGTAAGTGAACAATTGCTGGCAGCGAACGGCCTGAACCATCAGGATCTGTTCGCCATTCTTGGTCAACTCACGGAGCGTCGTCTGGACTATGGCGATCTCTATTTTCAGTCCAGCTACCACGAATCCTGGGTTTTAGAAGATCGCATCATTAAAGATGGTTCTTACAATATCGACCAGGGTGTTGGGGTGCGTGCGGTGAGCGGTGAGAAAACCGGCTTCGCCTACGCCGACCAGATTAGCCTGCTGGCGCTGGAACAGAGCGCGCAGGCAGCGCGTACCATCGTGCGCGATGCGGGTAACGGTAAAGTGCAGACGCTGGGTGCGGTTGAGCACCCTGCGCTCTATACCTCGCTGGATCCGCTGCAAAGCATGACCCGCGAAGAGAAGCTGGATATTCTGCGCCGCGTTGACAGCGTCGCGCGCGCGGCGGACAGCCGCGTGCAGGAAGTGACGGCGAGCCTGACCGGCGTCTATGAACTGATTTTGGTTGCCGCGACCGACGGTACGCTGGCTGCCGATGTGCGCCCGCTGGTGCGCCTGTCAGTTAGCGTGCAGGTGGAAGATGACGGTAAACGCGAGCGCGGCGCCAGCGGTGGCGGCGGTCGCTTTGGCTATGACTACTTCCTTGCCGACCTTGACGGCGAAGTGCGCGCCGATGCCTGGGCGAAAGAAGCGGTGCGCATGGCGCTGGTGAATCTCTCTGCGGTGGCTGCGCCTGCGGGTACGCTGCCGGTGGTGCTGGGCGCGGGCTGGCCGGGCGTACTGCTGCATGAAGCGGTCGGTCACGGTCTGGAAGGCGACTTCAACCGCCGCGGCACCTCGGTCTTCAGCGGCCAGATGGGCCAACTGGTGGCTTCTGAACTCTGTACCATCGTGGATGATGGCACGATGTCTGACCGTCGCGGCTCCGTAGCGATCGACGATGAGGGGACGCCGGGCCAGTACAACGTGCTGATCGAAAACGGGATCCTCAAAGGCTATATGCAGGACAAGCTTAACGCACGTCTGATGGGCGTTGCGCCTACCGGTAACGGCCGCCGCGAATCCTACGCGCACCTGCCGATGCCGCGTATGACCAACACCTACATGCTGGCCGGGAAATCCACGCCGCAGGAGATCATTGAATCCGTCGAGTACGGCCTTTACGCGCCAAACTTTGGCGGCGGCCAGGTGGATATCACCTCCGGTAAGTTTGTCTTCTCCACCTCGGAAGCCTACCTGATTGAAAACGGTAAGGTGACCAAGCCGGTGAAAGGGGCGACGCTTATCGGTTCCGGTATCGAAACCATGCAGCAGGTCTCGATGGTTGGTAACGATCTGAAGCTGGATAACGGTGTGGGCGTCTGCGGCAAAGAAGGCCAGAGCCTGCCGGTTGGCGTTGGCCAGCCAACCCTGAAAGTGGATAATCTGACGGTGGGCGGCACTGCCTGATCTGAAAAAAATGCACCTCATTTTGAGGTGCATTGATGTCTGTTTGTAGGCCGGATGGCGCTTCGCTTGTCCGGCCTGCGTCTATTCCTTTCTTCTTCCCCGCATCCCCTGGAACAGCCTCGCCACTTCGACAAAATAGTCGGTCAGATAGTTAATACAGACCTGCACCTTGAGCGGCAGCTTGTCCTTTTCGGTATACAGCGCGTACACCGGGCGAGGATCGGACTGATAGCGCGGGAATAAGATCTCCAGCTCACCGCTGTTGATCTCATTGATCACCCACATCAGCGGCACGTAGGCAATGCCCGCACCGGCCACCAGCCAGCGGGAGATGGTCATCGGATCGTTAGTGACAAATCGGCCTTCCGGCAGCAGCCTGGTCGACAACCCTTCGGGGGCAATCAGCTCAAATTCGTTATCGGGACGCACGCTATATTCCAGCCATGAATGGTTACTCAGGTCCGCCGGCTTTTCGGGCACGCCAAACTGCGCGAGGTATTTCTTCGACGCGCAGACGACCATCGGCATGCTGCCAAGGCGCCGGGAGAAGAGGCTGGAGTCCTGCAGCGCACCCACGCGGATCACCACGTCCAGGCCGTCGGCAATCAGGTCCGGCGCCGGAATGCCCGTCACCAGATTCACCGTTAAACCTGGATACTCTTTCAGCATCTCCGCCGTCATGGCAGCGAGGACATTTTGTGCCATAGTTGAAGAACAACCAATGCGCAGCGTGCCAATTGGCGTGTTGTTAAAAGCGTAAAGCTGCTCGTGAACATCCTGAACTTCGAACAGCATGCGGCGGCAGCCCTGGTAGTAAATTTTACCGGCTTCGGTTAAGCCAATGCTGCGAGTACTGCGGTTAAGCAGTTTGACCTGCAGCTCATCTTCCAGTTTAGAGACAGTCTGGCTGATGGACGAAACGCTCATTTGTAGCTGGCGCGCCGCGGCGGTAAAGGAGCCTTGCTCGACCACTTTGGCAAACACCGACATCCGTTTTAGTCGTTCCATTGTTCACTCTGGCTTAAAAGTGATTTGCATCACACTATGTAGATAAGGCGATAACAGTTACGTTAAAATACTGTTAGCTGAATAATTAAAGTTCCAATCTCACCTGCACGCTAGTCTAGTAAGGTCAACATGAGCCTGTTTCCTGTCATCGTGATTTTCGGTCTCTCATTCCCGCCGATTTTCTTTGAGCTGCTCTTATCGCTCGCCATTTTTTGGTTGGTGCGTCGCGTGCTGACGCCGACCGGGATCTACGACTTTGTCTGGCATCCTGCGTTGTTCAACACCGCACTGTACTGCTGCCTGTTTTATCTAATATCACGTTTGTTCGTCTGAGGTAGATGTGAAAACACTAACAAGAAAAATCTCCCGCACCGCTATTACGGTGATACTGGTCATCCTGGCGTTCATCGCGATTTTCCGCGCCTGGGTCTATTACACTGAATCTCCGTGGACGCGCGATGCGCGTTTTAGCGCGGACGTTGTCGCTATTGCCCCTGACGTTTCCGGCCTGATTACCGACGTACAGGTCAAGGATAACCAACTGGTTAGCAAAAATCAGGTGCTGTTTATCATTGACCAGCCACGCTACAAGAAGGCGCTGGAAGAGGCCGACGCTGACGTGGCCTATTATAAAGCGCTGGCCGATGAAAAAAGCCGTGAAGCCGGGCGCCGTAATAAGCTGGGCGTCATCGCGATGTCGCGCGAAGAGATTGACCAATCCAATAACGTTCTGCAAACCGTGCTGCACCAGCTTGCTAAAGCGCAGGCGACCCGTGACCTGGCGCGCCTCGACCTTGATCGTACGGTGATCCGCGCCCCGGCAGATGGCTGGGTGACTAACCTTAACGTCTATGCCGGTGAGTTTATCACCCGCGGCTCGACGGCGGTGGCACTGGTCAAACAGCACTCCTTCTACGTGATGGCCTACCTTGAAGAGACCAAGCTCTCAAGCGTCCGTCCGGGCTACCGTGCCGAAATTACCCCGCTGGGCAGCAACCATGTGATTAAAGGCACCGTTGATAGCGTCGCGGCAGGCGTGACGAACGCCAGCAGCAGCGTTGACAGCAAAGGGATGGCGACCATCGACTCTAACCTCGAATGGGTTCGTCTGGCCCAGCGCGTGCCGGTGCGTATTCGTCTGGATGAAGAGACGGGCAACCTGTGGCCTGCGGGTACTACTGCCACGGTGGTCATCACCGGCGAGAAAGATCGCGATGCCAGCCGCATGAGCTTCTTCCAGAAGCTGGCGCTGCGCCTGCGTGAGTTCGGTTAATCGCCATGGGCATTTTTAGTATTGCCAACCAGCACATCCGCTTTGCCGTCAAACTGGCATGCGCGGTGGTGCTGGCGCTGTTTGTCGGCTTTCACTTTCAGCTTGAAACGCCCCGCTGGGCGGTACTGACTGCCGCTATCGTGGCGGCTGGCCCGGCCTTTGCTGCAGGTGGGGAACCCTATGCAGGGGCGATTCGCTATCGTGGGATGCTGCGTATTGTCGGCACCTTTATTGGCTGTATTGCGGCGCTAGTGATTATCATCGCCATGATTCGCGCGCCGCTGCTGATGCTGTTGGTCTGTAGTATCTGGGCCGGTTTCTGTACCTGGATCTCCTCGCTGGTGCGCGTGGAGAACTCCTATGCCTGGGGGCTCTCCGGCTACACGGCGCTGATTATCGTCATCACCATTCAGGCCGAACCGTTGCTGACGCCGCAGTTTGCCGTTGAGCGCTGCAGCGAGATCGTGCTGGGGATTATCTGTGCGATCGTCGCCGATCTCCTGTTTTCGCCGCGATCGATCAAAAAAGAGATCGATAACGAACTCGACGGTATCCTCATCGATCAATATCGCCTGATGCAGCTGTGTATCAAGCACGGCGACAGCGATGAAATGGACAAGGCCTGGCTGGCGCTGCTGCGGCGTACGGCAGCGCTGGAAGGGATGCGCGGCAACCTGAATATGGAGTCCTCACGCTGGGCGTGGGCCAACCGCCGACTGAAGGCGCTGAATACCGTTTCGTTGACCATGGTGACCCAGGCTTGTGAAACCTTCATCATGCAAAACTCGCGGCCTGAGCTGGTCACTGACGCCTATCGCGAGCTGTTCGAAGAGCCGGTTGAGACGGTGCAGGATGTTCATCGTCAGCTTAAACGGATGCGCCGCGTGCTGGCGTGGACAGGCGAGCACGATACGCCGGTCACTATCTACAGCTGGGTAGGGGCCGCGACGCGTTATCTGCTGCTCAAGCGCGGGGTGATTGGCAATGCCAAAATCAGCGCCCGCGAAGAAGAGATCCTGCAAAGTGAAGTGGTGGTGCGCCCGGAATCCGCCGAGCGTCACCACGCGATGATTAACTTCTGGCGCACCACGCTCTCCTGCGCGCTGGGCATTCTGTTCTGGCTGTGGACCGGCTGGACCTCCGGTAGCGGGGCGATGGTAATGATCGCCGTGGTCACCTCGCTGGCAATGCGTCTGCCGAACCCGCGCATGGTGGCGATAGACTTTATCTACGGCACCATCGCGGCGCTGCCGCTGGGGGCGCTCTATTTCCTGATCATCATTCCCGCGACCCAGCAAAGCATGCTGCTGCTGTGTATTAGCCTGGCGGTGATGTGCTTCTTTATCGGTATTGAAGTGCAAAAACGGCGGCTGGGCTCGATGGGGGCACTGGCCAGTACCATCAACATCCTGGTGCTGGATAACCCGATGACCTTCCACTTCAGCCAGTTCCTTGATAGCGCATTAGGGCAGATTGTTGGCTGCTTCATGGCGTTTATCGTTATTCTGCTGATCCGCGATAACTCCCGCCTGCGTACCGGGCGCGTGCTGCTGAACCAGTTTGTGTTTGCGGCGGTATCGGCGATGACCACCAATATGGCGCGTCGGAAAGAGAACCATCTGCCGGGGCTCTACCAGCAGCTGTTCTTACTGCTGAACAAGTTCCCCGGTGATATTGCCAAGTTCCGCCTGGCGCTGACGCTGATTATTGCGCACCAACGTCTGCGCGATGCGCCCATTCCGGTGAATGACGATCTGTCGGCGTTCCACCGCCAACTGCGCCGCACGGCTGACAAGGTGATCTCTGCCAGCAGCGACTCCGGGAGCCCTACCACCATTCCGCGCGATGCGCCCCTAACGGCATGGCCGGCATCGCAAACGCCATCGGTGTTTGTGCAAGTTCCAGCGCGCTGTTGAAGTAGCTTAACTCGCCGAATGGTCCCTGCTCGGTCACCATACAACGGGTAATCGCCGCTTCGCTTGGTGGCGCAATCGTCTGATAATCCGCCTGCTTGCCCAACTGTTGCAGCCACGTCGCCGTCCGGCACAATGACACATCTACCCGCCATGCACCGCCTTCATTACGCTGACGCTCCAGCGCCATCAACACGCCAAGCGTGGCGAGATAGCCGCTGAGATAATCATTCGGATAGGTTGGCCCCAGCACCGGCTGGCCTGCGCCGCCCTGGGCTACCGCCATACCGGTCACGGTCTGAGCAAGCTGCTCGAAGCCCGGCCGTGTTTTCCACGGCCCACGATGGCCGTAGCAGTTCAGGTTAACCGCAATGATTTGGGGATTGATCTGCGCCATCTCTTCATCACTCAGGCCATAGCGGGCAAGCGCGCCGGGACGGTAGCTTTGCACAAACACATCGCCTTCGCGGACCAGCTTCGCCGCCGTCTCGCGACCTTCGGCGGTGGAGAGTTCAAGATACGCGTTGCGTTTGCCGTGGTTGGTATCAACGTCGAACGGCAAAATACGTGGGCGATAAGGGGATGAAAGGTGCAGTACATCGGCACCCATTTGCGCCAGGCCGCGGGTCGCTGTTGGCCCAGCGATCACGTGGGTGGCGTCCAGCACGCGCAGCGACTTCAGCACCCGTGGCGTGTCGTAACGGCGGGCTTTCGGTGCGCTATCGGTCATCCGTGTCAGGCGAATCAGCGGCTCCTGACTCACCGCCAGCCCCTGCGGATGTGCCAGCCACTCTTCACGACTGCGGGCAATGGCAGCGCACAGCCCAGCGTCGGCAATGGTCTGCTCCAGCTTTTGCGCCTCCCACTTCGCCACGGCCTGCGCCACGCGGCTACGGTTATTGGGCACGTCGAGAATATCCAGAATGCCATCACGCAAACGCGGATAGCCGCCGTGCAGGAAAATCCAGCGGTTGTCGGCGGTGAGATAGAAATCAGTGGTGGGGTAGTCCGGGTCATTGTACTGCCAGTTATAGCCGTTCTGCTGCTGGAAGGTGACCGCGTGGGTTGAGGCGGCAGCGCTATGGCAATCAACGGTAATTTCCTGCTGCTTACCTCGCAGCACATCGAGCATCAGCCCTTGTAGCGCTAGCGCGGAGGCGGCCGCCTCTCCAATGGCAAACGGCGTCGGATAGACCGGTTCTGTACCGGTGAACGTCACGCGATCGCTCGCCAGATGTGCCAGCCCAAGCTCGTGGCACAGCTTATCAAAAACAGGATATTCACGTTTCACCGCAGGCTCCTTTCCGTTAATAAGACTATCGTTATTCTGACAACTATTACGCTAAAAGCGATAGCTATACTTAGATGGAAACACTTTTCAGGAGGGTGTAATGACCACGCAAGCATGGCAGGACAACGATCTCTTTCAAACGGGCTACCTGGTGAACGGCGAATGGCATCAGCTCGACACCACCTTTGATGTGCTCAACCCCGCGACGGGCGAGGTCGTCGCCAAAGTCGCGAAGGCCGGAAAGCAGGAAACGGAACAGGCGATTGCCGCCGCCGCCCGCGCGTTCCCACTCTGGCGGGGGAAAACGGCGAAGGCGCGATCGGAGCTGCTGTATCGCTGGTATCAGCTCATCATCGAACATAAAAGCTGGCTGGCGAAACTGATGACCATCGAACAGGGCAAACCGCTGAAAGAGGCGGAGGGCGAGGTGGACTACGCGGCGAGCTTTATCCAGTGGTTTGCCGAACAGGGAAAACGGGCTAACGGCGAGATAATTCCACCGGCGAAGCCGGGTTCACGCATTCTGGCAACCCGCGAGCCTATCGGGGTGGTGGCGGCGATTACGCCGTGGAACTTCCCGATGGCGATGCTCACCCGTAAGCTTGGCCCAGCGCTGGCGGCTGGCTGTACCGGGGTGATTAAACCCGCCAATAACACGCCACTGTGCGCGTTCGCACTGCTGGTGCTGGCGAAGAAAGCGGGGATTCCGGACGGGGTGCTGAACGCCGTGGCGGGGAATACGCTGGAGATTAGCGATGCGATTATGGCAAGCCATGACGTGCGAAAAATCTCCTTTACCGGATCAACCTCGGTGGGCAAAACGCTGGCGCGTAACGCTGCGGAAACCATGAAGAAAGTCTCTATGGAGCTCGGCGGCAACGCGCCGTACATCGTCTTTGAAGATGCGGATATTGATGCTGCCGTACAGGGTGCTATCGCCAATAAGTTCCGCAACGCCGGACAGGTGTGCGTGAGTGTAAACCGTTTTTATATTCACGACAGCGTGTATGAGCGCTTCGTCAGCCAGCTTGCCGCCGCCGTGAAGGCGCTGAAGGTGGGGAACGGGCTGGATGACGGCGTGATCGTGGGGCCATTGATTGAGGCCGCGGCGGTTAAAAAAGTGCGCGAACACGTTGAGGATGCTGTAGCGAAAGGAGCCAAAGTGCTAGCTGGTGGGCAGCCGCATGCGCTGGGCGGTAACTTCTGGCAGCCGACGGTGCTGGGTGACTGTCAGGAAAAAATGCTGCTGGCGCAGGAGGAGACGTTCGGTCCTCTGGCGGCCTGCTTCCGTTTTAGCGATGAAGACGAAGTTATTCAGCGCGCGAATAATACGCCTTACGGCCTGGCGGCCTATTTCTACACTCAGAACTTGTCCCGCGTCTTCCGTGTCTCGCAGGCGCTGGAGAGCGGTATGATCGGCATTAACGAATGTGCCGTTTCAACCGAGCTGGGGCCGTTTGGCGGCGTGAAGGAGTCGGGGCTTGGGCGTGAAGGTTCAGTACTGGGGCTGGAAGAGTACCTCGAGGTGAAAACGCTGCACATTGGGGGACTTTAGTCTGTTGAATAGGGGAGAGGGCGTAAGATGAAAATCTATACTTTTGATTTTGACGAGATAGAGGATCAGGGCGATTTTTATCGGGAGTTCGCCCGTCTTTTTGCCCTCGATCGTGAGTCGATTCGCGATCTGGACGCGCTCTGGAGCGTGGTGACCGGCAATGTAATACCGCTACCGCTGGAGATTGAATTCCTGCACATGGACGATAAGCAGCGACGACGCTACGGCGCGCTGATTCTGCTGTTTGATGAAGCGGAAGAGGAGTTGGAAGGCATGCTGCGGTTTAACGTTCAGCGCGGATAAAAAAAGCCCTCGCCGAAAGGCGAGGGCAAGTCGTCGGACAAGACGACGAGGGTTTATTTGTACAGTTCAGCCGTAGCGTGCGAGCTGTCGCCGGAACGGGCTTCGATAATGCGGTAGCTGCTAGCGCCTTCTTTCTCTGCTTTTGCGGCTAACTGGCTACGCATATCCATTGGGTCGCTACCTATCTGTGAAACGGAAACGGTGCCGATGGACTGTAGGTTCTGTGCCTGATCTGCACTCACCTGATGTACTGCGGCGCTTGCGCCGAAAGAGAGTACGGATGCCAGACCAAGGGATGCGATGATAATTGCGCTTTTCATATACTTTACTCCTCACCTTATTTTGCAGCGGTGAGAGGATGCTGATGCTTATTCCTGGGACCGCTGGGGATATTTTTTTTCAATACCGACGTACTGCGTCTTATTTATACAGTTCAGCCGTTGCATGCCAGCGATCGCCAGTACGCGCTTCAATGATGCGGTAAGACGATGCACCTTGTTCTTCCGCTTTCTTGTTCAGCATCTCATGCATATCCATCGGGGTTGAACCGACGGAACCAATGGAAACGGTGCCGATTGACTGACGGGTTTGTGCCTGGTCGCTGTTGATAGAATCAGCGGCGAAAGCGCCAAACGAGATAACGGATAGGATGCTCAGAGCGGCAACGGTAGTTTTGATTTTCATGATACTCACCTCGTCGAATTTTTTTGGAAGGCCTTTGTTTTGTGACCCTCATCACGAAATTAAGTATACACTAATCACATGAAATATTAATACCCCGCTAATTGTTTCTCGTGTAATTACTTGTCAGGAATCGTCATTTTTAGAACATATACGTATAAAAAAACGCATATTTTGGCAAAGTTGTCGGCCAATAATGCGTAAAATCAAAAAGATAGGATAATTTGATGTTTTGTGCGCTTAAGTCGGGATATATTCACTGCATCTATGTGAATGCACAAAGAATCGCACTAAATGTTAACGGAACGGCAGTGAAAACGGCGGGGCGTTGGCGGGAAAACAGACTCCTCCGGAGGAACCAGAGGAGTATCGCGAGGGATTACAGTTCCTGTTCGAACAGAACCTGAATGGCCTCGTAGAGATCTTTAACAGTGAAACCCCGAGCAGGCGTGGTGAAGATCGTGTCATCACCGGCAATGCTGCCGAGAATCCCTTCCGCTTTGCCCAGCGAATCCAGCAGACGTGCAATCAGCTGCGCCGCACCAGGGCTGGTATGAATGACGACGACAGCGTCATTGTAGTCAATATCCAGAACCAGGTTCTTCAGTGGGCTGGAGGTGGTTGGCACGCCCAGCTCAGCAGGCAGGCAGTAAACCATTTCCATTTTGGCGTTGCGGGTACGCACTGCGCCAAACTTCGTCAGCATGCGGGAGACTTTGGACTGGTTGATATTATCGAAGCCTTCTTCCTGTAAGGCCTGAACAATTTCGCCCTGAGAGCTAAATTTTTCTTCCTTCAGTAATGCTTTAAAGGCTTTAACTAATTCTTCTTGTTTAGTGGAACTTCGCATAAGTCACCTGACTATGGTGGTGAAATTAACATTATTATGCATATAGGTGAATTTTTATGCAAAACAATTTATCCCAAGGGGCTAGGCCAAATAGAGAAAGGCGGGATTTTAGCAAAAATTAGACCTAAGAAACATGCCTATATCACGGGATCCAAATAAGTTAAAAGTAAATGAATTGTTATTAAATTGCTGTTGTTTTACGCAACATGCTGAGTATATTGTAATCGATAGTTGATGAAAGTTTGGTTTCGTAGATAGACCTTTTTCTGGGAGTAGTGCGGTAACGCCAGCAATGCTGCTGGAGGCTCCGCATTCTGTAAGCAATTATATTGTAATTATTTACCTTGTGAATTAAGGTCGCCGCAACGGAGTAACAACAGGTATCTCTTGCGTCGGTTATGCGGTCCACGACAGGTTATTACCTGAATGTCATTAACCATAATAAGGAGTTTAGGATGAAAGTCGCAGTCCTTGGTGCCGCCGGCGGTATTGGCCAGGCGCTTGCCCTACTACTAAAGACCCAACTGCCTTCAGGTTCAGAACTCTCCCTCTATGATATTGCCCCCGTCACGCCTGGCGTGGCTGTCGATCTCAGCCATATTCCTACTGATGTGAACATCAAAGGTTTCTCCGGTGAAGATGCGACGCCTGCGCTGGTAGGGGCGGATGTTGTCCTGATCTCTGCCGGGGTAGCTCGTAAGCCCGGTATGGATCGCTCCGATCTGTTCAACGTTAACGCCGGGATTGTCAAAAACCTGGTGCAACAAATCGCAAAAACCGCGCCTAAAGCCTGCATTGGTATCATTACCAACCCGGTGAACACCACCGTGGCGATCGCCGCCGAGGTGCTGAAAAAGGCGGGCGTGTACGACAAAAATAAACTGTTCGGCGTGACCACGCTGGATATCATCCGCTCCAATACCTTCGTCGCTGAACTGAAAGGTAAAAAATGCGGCGACGTCGAAGTTCCGGTTATCGGCGGCCACTCCGGCGTCACGATTCTTCCTTTATTGTCGCAAATCCCAGGGGTCAGTTTCTCCGAGCAGGAGGTGAATGACCTGACCAAACGTATCCAGAATGCGGGTACCGAAGTGGTGGAAGCAAAAGCCGGCGGCGGGTCAGCCACGCTGTCCATGGGCCAGGCTGCAGCACGCTTTGGGCTGTCTCTGGTTCGCGCCTTGCAGGGCGAGAAAGGGGTGGTTGAGTGTGCCTATGTTGAAGGCGATGGCGAATACGCTCGTTTCTTCTCACAGCCGCTGCTGCTCGGCAAAAACGGGATTGAAGAACGTCAGTCTATTGGCAAACTGAGCGCTTACGAGCAGCAGGCGCTGGAAGGGATGCTGGATACGCTGAGAAAAGATATTCAGCTTGGCGAAGATTTTATTAATAAATAGTGTGTGATGCCGGAACGTTCGTTCCGGCTTCTTTCGGGCCGCGTGCCCGCAAACAGGTTGCTCGATCAAACGTTAAATCTGCTAAACTCCCCGCGTCTTATTGGTTATCAACGAGAACGTCGTGAAAAAGATCCAAAGAAAGCAAACTCGCGATCACATTACCCAAATGCTGCGCTATGAGATTCTCTCCGGCAATATTCGTGCAGGAGAAGAGCTGGCGCAGGAGAGTATTGCTGAGCAGTTGGGGCTTTCTCGCATGCCGGTTCGCGAGGCACTGCAGTCGCTTGAGCAAGAAGGATTTTTGATCCGTTTGCCCAATCGGCATATGCAGGTTGCCCATCTTGAGCCCGACCATGTCAGCCATATTTTTCGCGTTATTGCGGTGATGGCTGCAGAGTTGTTTACGCTTATTCCGTCAACGGCATCAGACGTGCTGAGCGCTCGCGCCCAGGCGCTGGCGAGCGGGCAAGACAAAACGCTTGAGCTTGAGTTTCACCTTGCGCTGATTGCTTATGTTAACAATCGCTATCTTGAGAAAGCCTATCAGCAGTTCCTGGATGGCTATATCTCCTATGTGATTCTACATCTGAAGGAAGAGTGCCAGGAGTCAGCGTTGCTGCTGATGGAACTCAGCGCGGCGATAGGCCGGGGCCAACACGACGAGATTGTGCAGGCTACGCAGCGTTATTTCCTCTCTTTAGCGGAAATAATGCGTCAACATATGAAGGATTGGGAAAGTGCAGAAGCCTAAATTAGGGAAAATTAAGCTTCTTTCAGCGAAAGAACAGGTAGCTGCGGTGCTGCGTAAGGCTATTCTGTCGCGGGAATTAGTAGAGGGTCAGGAGATTACCCTGGAAGGGATCGCTGGAATGGTTGGCGTATCCAGCATGCCAGTACGCGAAGCGTTTCAGATTCTGGCCGCCGATGGGTTAATTAAGGTTCGCCCTAATAAAGGCGCGGTGGTTTTAGGGATCAACGAGCAGACGATTCGCGAGCATTATGAGATCCGTGCTCTGCTTGAAAGCGAGGCCGTTGCTAAAGCCTCTCGCCCCGGAACCGATATTTCGCGTATTGCACAGGTGCATTACGCGGCAGAAAAGGCGCTGGCCGCCAATAACTCCGCTGAATACTCAGACCTGAACCAGGCATTTCACATGGAAATCTGGAATGCGGCAGGCAATGAAAAGATGAAAGTACTGCTTTGTAACATGTGGAATGGACTCTCAATGGGCCACAAGGTTACCGAAGAAGAGTATGCCGAAATTTCCATCCAGGAACATAAAAGTATTCTGCAAGCCCTTGAAATTCATGATGAGACGTTGGCCCGGCAGCGTATGCGCGCACACATTATCCGTTCTATGGAGAATATGCTGACGCGCTACGTTGAAGAGCCCACATCCTGATCTTCCCGCCTGCGTATCACCGCAGGCGATAGCCTTCTGACCCTAATTTCATCGTTGACCGTCAGGATCGTATGACGATCTTGACGCAGATCTCAATCCTGAAGCTTTCCTGAAAAACGAATTGACTTAGTTTTTGTATGGGAATAATTTTGCCTCGTCAATATTGGATACAATATCATATATCATTGATAGGATAATTATAAACATGGAACCTATTACCATCACCCTATGCTTACTGGTGTTTGCCATTGCAATGTTCGTTTGGGAAAAAGTGCCGCTTGCGGTCACCTCGATGATCGTCTGCGTGGCGCTTGTTCTCACCGGTGTCCTCGATCTGAAGCAGGCGTTTTCCGGCTTCATCGATACCAACGTCATCCTCTTTGTGGCGATGTTTATTGTCGGCGGCGCGCTGTTTGAAACCGGCATGGCAAACAAAGTCGGCGGCGTGATTACCTATTTTGCAAAAACGGAGAAGCAGCTGATCTTCACCATCATGGTGGTGGTTGGCGTGATGTCCGGTTTTCTCTCCAACACCGGCACTGCGGCGGTGCTGATTCCGGTTGTCATTGGCGTGGCGGCTAAATCGGGATTTACCCGCTCCCGCCTGCTGATGCCGCTGGTTTTTGCCGCCGCGCTGGGCGGTAACCTGTCGCTGATTGGCGCGCCGGGCAACCTGATTGCGCAGTCGGCGCTGCAGAATATTGGCAGCGGTTTTGGCTTCTTTGAGTACGCTAAAGTCGGTCTGCCGATGCTGGTTTGCGGCATGATTTACTTCCTGACTATTGGCTATAAATTCCTGCCAAATCATCCCAACAACGGCGAAGTTGGCAGCATTGGCGAGCAGCGTGATTACAGTCACGTGCCGCGCTGGAAGCAGATCCTGTCACTGGTGGTGCTGATCGCCACGATCCTCGGCATGATTTTCGAAAAACAGACCGGGATTAGCCTTGCGGTTGCCGGTTGTATCGGTGCACTGGTGCTGGTTGTTAGCGGTGTACTGACGGAAAAACAGGCCTATAAGGCGATTGATTCACAAACTATTTTCATCTTCGGTGGCACGCTGGCGCTGGCAAAAGCGCTGGAAATGACCGGGGCTGGCAAGCTGGTAGCGGACTACGTAATTGGCCTGCTCGGGGACAGTTCCTCACCGTTTATGCTGCTGGTCGTGGTGTTTGCTCTGTCGGTTATCATGACCAACTTTATGTCCAATACCGCAACTGTTGCGCTGTTGGTGCCGGTGAGCCTCTCCATCGCCGCAGGCATGGGTGCCGACCCGCGCGCCGTGCTGATGGCAACGGTCATCGGTAGTTCCTGCGCCTATGCCACACCTATCGGGATGCCCGCCAATATGATGGTGCTCTCCGCTGGCGGCTATAAGTTCGTCGATTACGCCAAAGCCGGTATCCCTCTAATCATCGTTTCCACCATTGTCAGCCTGATTCTGCTGCCAATCCTTTTCCCTTTTCACCCGTAATTTACGGACGCTGTTCTGACTAAGGAGTATTTATGAGCAAACGTGAGCAGATATCCCATATGACCGATGTTATGGCCAAATTTGTGGGATATACCGGTAAAGTCTTACCTGATGACGTCACGGTCAAACTGGAAGAATTACAGAAAAAAGAGACCAGTCAGCTGGCGAACGTCATCTTCACCACCATGTTCGATAACCAACGTCTGGCTAAGGAGTTAGATCGTCCTTCCTGCCAGGATACCGGCGTTATCCAGTTCCTCGTGGAGTGCGGTGCGAACTTTCCGCTGATCGGCGAGCTGGAGGCCTTGCTGCGTGAAGCGGTAATCCAGGCGACGGTTGACTCTCCGCTGCGCCATAACAGCGTTGAGACCTTTGACGAATACAACACCGGCAAAAACGTCGGTAAAGGCACGCCAACGGTGTTCTGGGAAATTGTTCCTGATTCTGACCAGTGCAGTATTCACACTTACATGGCGGGCGGCGGCTGCTCGCTGCCGGGGAAAGCGATGGTGCTGATGCCGGGAGCAGGCTACGAAGGGGTGACCCGTTTCGTGCTGGACGTGATGACCAGCTATGGCCTGAACGCCTGTCCGCCGCTGCTGGTGGGCGTTGGGGTGGCCACCTCTGTTGAGACGGCAGCGCTGCTGTCGAAAAAAGCGCTGATGCGTCCGGTTGGGTCGCGCAACGACAATGAACGAGCGGCTTCGCTGGAGAAAATGCTGGAAGACGGCATCAATAAGATTGGCCTTGGTCCGCAGGGCATGTCCGGTAATACCTCAGTCATGGGCGTCAATATTGAAAATACCGCTCGCCATCCTTCTACCATCGGCGTGGCGGTTAACGTCGGCTGCTGGTCGCACCGTAAAGGTCATATCGTTTTCGATAAAGATCTGAATTACACCATCACCTCTCACACAGGAGTGACTTTCTGATGACTAAAAAAATTCTCACCACGCCGATTAAAGATGAAGATTTAGCGGATATTAAGGCGGGCGATATTATTTACCTCAACGGTCATATTGTTACCTGTCGTGACGTGGCGCATCGCCGCTTAATTGAAGGCGGTCGCGAACTGCCGGTGAATATTGACGGCGGCGCAATTTTGCATGCTGGTCCGATTGTTCGGCCAATAAAAGGTTCTGACGATAAATTCGAAATGGTCTCCGTTGGCCCAACTACCAGTATGCGCATGGAGAAGTTTGAAAAAGAGTTTATTGCTAAAACCGGCGTGAAGTTAATTGTTGGCAAAGGCGGTATGGGCAAAGGCACTGAAGAGGGTTGCTCGGAGCATAAGGCGCTGCACTGCGTGTTCCCTGCGGGCTGTGCGGTGGTGGCGGCGGTCTGCGTTGAAGAGATTGAGGATGCGCAGTGGCGCGATCTCGGTATGCCGGAAACGCTGTGGGTTTGCCGGGTTAAAGAGTTCGGCCCGTTAATTGTTTCGATTGATACGCATGGTAATAACCTGTTCGAGCAGAACAAAGTTATTTTCAACCAGCGTAAAGAGATCGTCGCGGATGAAATTTGTCAGCACGTGAGTTTTATTAAATAAGCTAATTGCACGGTAATGGTTGCTGCTTCACATTTGAATAAATGAGGTTTCCGATCGGGGGCGATCCGGAAAATTCACTCTTATTATTCATCGCGTGGGCAGCGCCATTATTGTGCCTTCTTTTTGAAGGCCATTTTATGACTGCTGCCGTACTGCTGGGTGAAGGCTTCACCCTGATGTTCCTCGGGATGGGATTCGTGCTGGCGTTTCTGTTCCTGCTTATTTTCGCTATTCGCATGATGTCCACCGCCATCGCCCGTTTCTTCCCCGAGCCCGTCGCCACTCCCGCGCCGCGCGCCGTGCCCGCCGTGGATGACTTCACCCGCTTAAAGCCGGTGATTGCCGCGGCCATTCACCATCACCGTCTTAACGCTTAAGTTCCGGAGGGAACCATGACTCTCGCTATTACCGATGTCGTCCTGCGCGACGCCCATCAGTCCCTGTTTGCCACCCGTCTGCGCCTTGATGACATGCTGCCCATTGCCGCTCAGCTTGATGACGTCGGCTACGGCTCGCTCGAATGCTGGGGCGGTGCCACCTTTGACGCCTGCATCCGTTTCCTCGGCGAAGACCCGTGGCTGCGCCTGCGCGAGCTGAAAAAAGCCATGCCGAAGACCCCGCTGCAGATGCTGCTGCGCGGGCAGAACCTGCTCGGCTACCGTCACTATGCCGACGATGTGGTCGAGCGCTTTGTCGAGCGGGCGGTGAAAAACGGCATGGACGTGTTCCGCGTTTTCGATGCCATGAACGACCCGCGCAATATGAAAGCCGCCCTGCAGGCGGTGCGCAGCCACGGCGCCCATGCCCAGGGCACGCTCTCCTACACCACCAGCCCGGTGCACACCCTGCAGACCTGGCTGGACCTGACCGAACAGCTGCTGGAAACCGGCGTTGACTCTATCGCCATCAAAGATATGTCCGGCATCCTGACCCCGATGGCGGCCTATGAGCTGGTCAGCGAAATCAAAAAACGCTACGACGTACGGCTGCATCTGCACTGCCACGCCACCACCGGGATGGCGGAGATGGCGCTGCTGAAAGCCATTGAAGCCGGCGTTGACGGTGTGGATACCGCCATCTCTTCGATGAGCGCCACCTACGGCCACCCGGCTACCGAAGCGCTGGTCGCCACGCTGGCCAGCACTGAGCATGACACCGGGCTCGACATTAACAAACTGGAAAATATCGCCGCCTATTTCCGCGAGGTGCGCAAAAAATATCACGCCTTTGAAGGCCAGCTGAAAGGCTATGACAGCCGCATTCTGGTGGCGCAGGTGCCGGGCGGCATGCTGACCAACCTGGAAAGCCAGCTGAAGCAGCAGAACGCGGCAGACAAGCTTGACCTGGTGCTGGCGGAAATCCCCCGCGTGCGCGCAGACCTCGGCTTTATTCCACTGGTGACCCCGACCTCGCAGATTGTCGGCAC
>NZ_JABBJF010000036.1 GCF_014218705.1 Kluyvera sichuanensis
AAAAATTGTTGGGGTATCGCCAAGCGGTAAGGCTCTGGTTTCTGATACCAGCATTCCGAGGTTCGAATCCTCGTACCCCAGCCATTTTCAAAAAGTCGTTCACTTTTGTGGACGCACCCGTTGGGGTATCGCCAAGCGGTAAGGCTCTGGTTTCTGATACCAGCATTCCGAGGTTCGAATCCTCGTACCCCAGCCATTTTCAAAAAGCTCGCTTCGGCGAGCTTTTTTTGTTTTTATCCCTTTATATCCCCGGGGTCACTGCGTTCGCCCGGGCTACTACTTCAATGTCGCCCGAGCGAGCAAACTATAATCCCAGCGCGTACTTCAGCGCCTGACGCTTCAACACGCCCGCGCGCTGCGCCGCCATCAGCCCCAGGTTGCGTAAAATCCGCAGCGGGCCGAGATCGTTGCTAAAACCGGCGTAGAACAGATCCATCCCACTTTGCATCAGCAAGTTATCCACTCGACGGCGCGCCTGGTAGCGCTCTAGCACCGGTAGGCTAGACCAGTCTTCGCCGATGCTACGCGCGTTTGCCAACACATCCAGCAGCGCATCGACGTCGCGATAGCCAAGGTTTACCCCCTGCCCCGCCAGCGGATGAATGGTGTGTGCGGCATCGCCTATCAGCACCAACCCCGGCTGCACATACTGCTGCGCGTGACGGCGAGTCAGTGGAAATGCCCCGGCGGCAACCGGCGTGATAGTTCCTAAACGTTCCGGAAAATGGCGCGTGATTTCCCGCTGTAGTTGCGGCATCGGCAGCGACTGTAGCTGACGGATCCGCGCCGGGGTGTCGTACCACACCAGCGAAGCCCACTTATCGAACAGCGGTAAGAAAGCGCGCGGCCCGGTTGGCGTAAACTGTTGCCAGGTGCTGTCACCCGGTTCATTGTCACACTGTACGGTAATCAGCATGCAGGACTGCGGATACTGCCAGCCGTTAGTGCCAATTCCCGCCTGCTGACGCACCTGCGAAAGCGCGCCATCAGCGCCCACCACCAGGCGAACCGAAACCTGACGGTCATCATCAAGCTGTAAAACGTGGCTATCTCCATCAGCCCGCATCGCATTGAGCGACGTACCGTGCAGCAACGTCACCTGCGGATGCGCTTCCAGCGCCTGCCAAAGCGCCAACTGCAGAACGTTGTTCTCGACCATATAGCCAAGGTTAGGCAGCTTCAGCTCGCTGGCATCAAAAACAACGTGTGCGGTTTGCCACTCCCAGGTCTCCAGTCGACGCCAGGGATGTGCCCGCATTGCCAGCACAGCGTCCCAGACGCCGAGGCCACGTAACAGCTGCACCGACGCGGCGCTGATGGCTGAAATCCGGACATCAGGCTGTGAGGCCGGGTCAAAGTCCGGCGGCGGACTCTTTTCCAGCACCGCCACGGAAAACCCTTGTTGCGCCAACCCTAATGCCAGCGCACCACCGACCATCCCGCCGCCAACCACCGCAACGTCTTTATGTAGAATTGTCATCATTTATTATCCTTAAAGCCGAATACCTTCAGTTTACCGGACTTTCGCCCTCTGAGGCCAATAACCGTCAAGCTGGTCACAACCGCACCAAAGCATTACAATACGCGCCCTGCAATGTGGGCTATTCATAATTGAGCAAGAGCAAGTCGATGACAAAAAAACTCCATATTAAAACCTGGGGCTGTCAGATGAACGAATACGATTCATCAAAGATGGCCGATCTGCTGGATGCCACTCATGGGTATCAACTGACTGAAAACGCAGCAGAAGCCGACGTCCTGCTGCTGAATACCTGCTCAATCCGTGAGAAAGCCCAGGAGAAAGTCTTCCACCTTTTAGGCCGCTGGAAATTACTTAAAGCAAAAAATCCTAAGCTGATTATTGGTGTTGGCGGCTGCGTCGCCTCACAGGAAGGCAAACTTATCCGCCAACGTGCACACTACGTGGATATCGTTTTTGGCCCGCAGACCCTGCACCGCCTGCCAGAAATGATCGATGCCGTGCGTAATAACCGCCGCCCGGTGGTTGACGTCAGCTTCCCGGAAATCGAGAAGTTTGACCGCCTGCCGGAGCCGCGCGCCGACGGCCCGACCGCGTTTGTCTCGATCATGGAAGGCTGCAATAAATACTGCACCTACTGCGTGGTGCCGTACACCCGTGGTGAAGAGGTCAGCCGTCCGTACGACGATATTCTGTTTGAGATTGCCCAATTGGCCGCTCAGGGCGTGCGCGAAGTCAACCTGCTGGGGCAGAACGTCAACGCCTGGCGCGGTGAGAACTTCGACGGTACTACCGGCAGCTTTGCCGAGCTGCTGCGTCTGGTGGCGGCAATTGACGGCATCGACCGTATCCGTTTCACCACCAGCCATCCGATCGAATTTACCGACGATATTATCGATGTCTACCGCGATACCCCGGAGCTGGTGAGCTTCCTGCATCTGCCGATTCAGAGCGGCGCTGACCGTGTGCTGAACATGATGGGGCGTACCCATACCGCGCTGGAGTACAAATCCACCATCCGTAAGCTGCGTGAAGCGCGCCCGGATATTCAGATTAGCTCCGACTTTATCGTCGGCTTCCCGGGCGAAACCGACCAGGACTTTGAGCAGACCATGAAGCTGATTGGCGACGTGAACTTTGACGTCAGCTTTAGCTTTATCTTCTCCGCGCGTCCGGGAACGCCAGCGGCCGATATGGTCGACGACGTGCCGGAAGAGGTGAAAAAACAGCGCCTCTACATTCTGCAGGAACGCATCAACCAACAGGCAATGGCCTGGAGCCGTCGTATGCTCGGCACCGTGCAGCGCATTCTGGTAGAAGGCACTTCCCGTAAGAGCATTATGGAGCTGACCGGACGCACCGAGAACAACCGCGTGGTCAACTTTGAAGGTACGCCGGATATGGTCGGTAAATTCGTCGATGTGGAGATCGTTGACGTCTACACTAACTCACTGCGCGGCAAGCTGGTGCGCACCGAGGACGAAATGGGCCTGCGTATCGTTGAATCACCGGAGTCGGTGATTGCGCGTACTCGCAAAGAGAGCGACGCTGGCGTTGGGATTTATCAGCCATAATCGCCCTGGCCCGTCTCCCCTGACGGGCCTTGTATTTCCTGCCGTCATCCCCATATTTACTGCAATGCTTGCGCCTTTTTACTGCGGCGTGAATAATTCCTTTATCAGCCGGTCACGTCTTACTACCGGCAACTCATGCATAAGAGGAACAGTTTGAACATAGACACTCGCGAAATTACCCTGGAGCCAGCCGACAATGCCCGTCTGCTGAGCCTGTGTGGCCCGTTTGATGACAATATCAAACAGCTGGAGCGACGACTGGGCATCGAGATCAACCGCCGCGATAACCATTTCAAACTGACGGGACGCGCTATCTGCGTGACCGCCGCTGCCGACATTCTACGCAGCCTGTACGTTGATACCGCGCCAATGCGCGGCCAGCTTCAGGATATTGAGCCGGAACAGATTCACCTGGCGATTAAAGAAGCGCGCGTGCTGGAACAGAGCGCGGAGAGCGTGCCGGATTACGGCAAAGCCATCAATATCAAAACCAAACGCGGGGTGATTAAACCGCGTACGCCGAACCAGGCGCAGTATATCGCCCATATTCTCGACCACGACATCACCTTCGGCGTAGGCCCTGCCGGTACCGGTAAAACCTACCTTGCCGTCGCCGCCGCCGTTGATGCGCTGGAGCGCCAGGAGATTCGCCGTATTCTGCTGACCCGCCCTGCGGTCGAAGCGGGCGAAAAACTCGGCTTCCTGCCGGGCGATTTAAGCCAGAAGGTTGACCCGTATCTGCGCCCGCTGTACGACGCGCTGTTCGAGATGCTGGGCTTCGAGAAAGTCGAAAAGCTGATGGAGCGTAACGTCATCGAAGTTGCGCCGCTGGCCTACATGCGCGGCCGTACGCTGAACGATGCCTTTATCATCCTTGATGAGAGCCAGAACACCACCATCGAACAGATGAAAATGTTCCTGACCCGTATCGGCTTCAACTCCAAGGCGGTGATTACCGGCGACGTCACCCAGATTGACCTGCCGCGCAGCACCAAATCTGGCCTGCGCCACGCTATTGAAGTGCTGGCTGAAGTCGATGAAATTAGCTTTAACTTCTTCCACAGCGAAGACGTGGTGCGCCACCCGGTGGTTGCCCGCATCGTTAACGCTTACGAGGCGTGGGAAGAAGCCGATCAAAAACGTAAAGCCGAGCAGGCCGCGGAACGTAAACGCGAAGCTCAGGCGCAGGAGCAGAAATGAGTCAGGTGATCCTCGATCTCCAGTTGGCCTGTGAAAACAACACCGGTCTGCCAGAAGAAAGTCAGTTTCAGGCATGGCTGGATGCCGTCATCCCACAGTTTCAGGAAGAATCAGAAGTTACGATTCGCCTGGTGGATGAGGCTGAAAGCCACGAACTGAACCTCACCTACCGCGGCAAGGATAAGCCAACCAACGTGCTGTCATTCCCGTTTGAAGCACCGCCGGGAATGGAAATGCCGCTGCTGGGCGATTTGATCATCTGCCGCCAGGTCGTTGAGCAGGAAGCCGTTGAGCAAGGCAAGCCGCTGGAAGCCCACTGGGCGCATATGGTGGTGCACGGTAGCCTGCATCTGCTGGGCTATGACCATATCGAAGATGAGGAAGCGGAAGAGATGGAAAGCCTCGAGACAGAGATAATGCTTGCTCTGGGCTATGAGGATCCGTACATTTCCGAGAAAGAATAAACGGTAGGGCTTCGGCCCTGCCTTTTTATACTTGAAGTAAGACGAGTACACATGCCGTCCGGCGCTGAATTTACGCGTGACGAGCGACAGTTAAATCAACATGAGAACCCAAACGACGCCATGAGCGACGACAATTCACACAGTAGTGACACAGTAAACAGCAAAAAGGGATTCTTCTCCCTCTTACTCAGCCAGCTTTTCCACGGTGAACCAAAAAACCGTGACGATCTCCTGGCGCTGATCCGTGATTCCGGGCAGAACGAGCTTATCGATGAAGATACGCGCGATATGCTTGAAGGGGTAATGGATATCGCAGACCAACGCGTCCGCGACATCATGATCCCGCGCTCCCAAATGATTACCCTGAAACGCAACCAGACCCTGGACGAATGTCTTGATGTGATCATCGAGTCCGCCCACTCGCGCTTCCCGGTGATCAGTGAGGATAAAGATCACATCGAAGGGATCCTGATGGCGAAAGATCTGCTGCCGTTTATGCGCAGCGACTCCGAAGCCTTCAGCATGGATAAAGTGTTACGCACCGCGGTTGTCGTGCCGGAAAGCAAACGGGTTGACCGTATGCTGAAGGAGTTCCGCTCCCAGCGCTACCATATGGCCATCGTTATCGATGAGTTTGGCGGCGTATCGGGTCTGGTGACGATTGAAGACATTCTCGAACTGATTGTCGGCGAAATTGAAGATGAGTATGACGAAGAGGACGATATCGACTTCCGTCAGCTCAGCCGCCACACCTGGACGGTACGCGCGCTGGCCTCTATTGAGGACTTCAACGACGCGTTCGGCACCCACTTCAGCGATGACGAAGTGGACACCATTGGCGGTCTGGTAATGCAGGCCTTTGGCCACCTGCCTGCCCGTGGGGAAACCATCGACATCGATGGTTACCAGTTTAAGGTCGCTATGGCGGACAGCCGTCGTATTATTCAGGTTCACGTTAAAATCCCGGACGATTCCCCACAACCGAAACTGGATGAATAACCTTCATGGCATTTGCCTCACTGCTTGAACGCCAGCGCATTCGTCTGCTGCTGGCGCTACTTTTCGGAGCCAGCGGTACGCTGGCTTTTTCTCCCTATGACTTCTGGCCAGCAGCGATTGTTTCGCTGATAGGGCTGCAGGTGCTGACGCTTAACCGTCGTCCCGTGCAGGCCGCCGCCATTGGTTATTTCTGGGGCTTTGGCCTGTTTGGTACCGGCATTAACTGGGTCTACGTCAGCATCGCGCAGTTTGGCGGTATGCCGGGCCCGGTCAACGTCTTCCTCGTCGTGCTGCTGGCCGCCTATCTCTCGCTCTATACCGGCTTGTTTGCCGGCATTCTGTCGCGCTTGTGGCCGAAAACCAACTGGGTTCGCGTCGCTATTGCCGCGCCGGTTGTCTGGCAAATCACCGAGTTCCTGCGCGGCTGGGTGCTGACCGGCTTCCCGTGGCTGCAGTTTGGCTACAGCCAGATTGACGGCCCGCTGAAAGGGCTGGCGCCGCTGATGGGCGTTGAGGCCATCAACTTCCTGCTGATGGCGGTAAGCGGGCTGTTAGTGCTGGCATTGGTGACCCGCAACTGGCGTCCTCTGGTCGTTGGCGTCATTCTCTTCGCCCTGCCGTTCCCACTGCGTTACATCCAGTGGTATACCCTGCAAACCGACAAAACCACTCAGGTTTCACTGGTGCAGGGCAATATTCCACAGGCCATGAAGTGGGATGAAGGCCAGTTGATTAATACGCTGAAAATCTACCTTGATGCCACCGAGCAGGTGATGGGCAAATCGCAGCTGATTATCTGGCCGGAGTCGGCGATTCCGGATCTGGAAATCAACCAGCAGCGCTTCCTGAGCATGATGGATGATTTACTGCGCGCCAAAGACAGCACGCTTATTACCGGTATTGTCGACCAGCGACTCAATAAGCAGAACCGCTACGACACTTACAACACCATCATCACGCTGGGTAAAGACAGCCCGTACAGCTACGAGTCGACCAACCGTTACAACAAAAATCACCTGGTGCCATTTGGTGAGTTTGTCCCGCTGGAGTCGATTCTGCGCCCGCTCGCGCCGTTCTTTGACCTGCCGATGTCGTCATTCAGCCGTGGGCCGTACGTCCAGCCGCAGCTGCAGGCGCATAACCTGAAGCTAACCGCTGCTATCTGCTACGAGATTATTCTCGGCCAGCAGGTGCGCGACAACTTCCGCCCGGACACCAACTTCCTGCTGACTATCTCTAACGATGCGTGGTTTGGTAAGTCTATCGGCCCGTGGCAGCACCTCCAGATGGCACGCATGCGCGCGCTGGAGCTGGCGCGTCCGCTGCTGCGTAGCACCAACAACGGCATTACCGCCGTGATTGGCCCACGCGGTGAAATTCAGGCGATGATCCCGCAGTTCACGCGTCAGGTACTGACCACCAAAGTGACGCCAACCACCGGGTTAACGCCGTATGCACGTACCGGCGACTGGACCGTGTGGCTGATTACCGCACTGTTTGGTTTTGGTGCGCTGGTGATGAGCCTGCGTCAGCGTCGCAAGTAAAACTCTGCACTACCGAATGTAGGCCGGATAAGGCGGTACGCCGCCATCCGGCAACCGTGCCGTATGGCGCCTGATGGCGCTGTGCTTATCAGGCCTACAGGTCCTTTTCCACTCGTAAACCTCCCTCACAAAGCCCATTCTGGCACGCCAATTGCTTAATATAATCAAGAGGCTGCACACCACCGACTGGCGCAACTAAGTTGCACCACAACAACACATCGGTAGCACCAAAATCGTGCAAACTGCGATTTTTGCCTCAAATCGGTGCGGCGCGCTTCGCAAAAATAAACAATAAGGCAGCAAAATCTTTACATTAAGCCAAACTAAATGCTAACAAACACACATAACGCTGCACGCTAAAGACGCAGCGAGAACAACACAACAATCACAATGGGTATCAATGCATCTTTGCCGATGCAGAGGATAAAGGAGTTGGATATGCAATTACGTAAACTGGCCGCCGCCATGCTGGTCATGGGTGTGACCGCTGGCCTGGCGCATGCAGAAGACGCACAGCCTGCCGCCGATGCCGCGCAGCAATCGACGCTGGATAAAATTGCTAAAAACGGCGTTATCGTCGTTGGCCACCGCGAATCATCTGTGCCGTTCTCCTACTACGACAACCAGCAGAAAGTGGTCGGTTACTCTCAGGACTACTCCAACGCCATCGTTGACGCTATCAAGAAAAAGCTCAACAACCCGAAACTGGACGTGAAGCTGATTCCAATCACTTCCCAGAACCGTATTCCACTGCTGCAAAACGGCACCTTCGACTTTGAGTGTGGCTCTACCACCAACAACGTCGAACGCCAGAAACAGGCTGCATTCTCCGACACCATCTTCGTGGTCGGTACGCGTCTGCTGGTGAAAAAAGGCGGCCCGATTAAAGACTTCCCGGATCTGAAAGACAAAGCGGTGGTTGTGACCTCCGGTACTACCTCTGAAATTCTGCTGCACAAGCTGAACGACGAGCAAAAAATGAATATGCGCATCATCAGCGCCAAAGACCACGGTGACTCCTTCCGTACCCTGGAAAGCGGTCGTGCGGTGGCGTTTATGATGGATGATGCCCTGCTGGCTGGTGAACGTGCGAAAGCCAAGAAACCAGACAATTGGGAGATCGTCGGCAAGCCGCAGTCTCAGGAAGCTTACGGCTGTATGCTGCGTAAAAACGACCCGGACTTCAAAAAGCTGATGGATGACACCATCGCTCAGGCACAGACTTCAGGCGAAGCGGCGAAATGGTTTGATAAGTGGTTCAAAAACCCAATTCCACCGAAAAACCTGAACATGAACTTTGAGCTGTCAGAAGAGATGAAAACGCTGTTCAAAACGCCAAACGACAAAGCACTTAACTAATTAAAAAAATGGGGCGGATAAATCTGCCCTCTCGATTGTAGTTCAGCACGGACAGACTATACGTCAGGTGGTCGTTCCCCACCTGGCCTGAATACCGCAAAACGCTGTTCCACAATCTTCGAGGGTAGCAGGTCGTACTGCTACCCTTTTTTTTCTGGAGTTCATTATGTCAATAGACTGGAACTGGGGTATCTTTTTACAACAGGCCCCATTCGGCAACACCACCTATCTCGGCTGGCTGTGGAGCGGCTTTCAGGTCACCGTCGCACTCTCGATTACCGCCTGGATTATCGCTTTCCTCGTCGGCTCGCTGTTCGGCATCCTGCGTACCGTTCCTAACCGCTTTTTATCCTCACTCGGCACCTGCTACGTCGAGCTGTTCCGTAACGTCCCGCTGATTGTGCAGTTCTTTACCTGGTACCTCGTGGTGCCGGAATTACTGCCGGAAAATCTCGGCATGTGGTTTAAGTCGGAGTTGGATCCGAACATCCAGTTCTTCCTCTCTTCGATGATCTGTCTGGGTCTGTTCACCGCCGCCCGCGTCTGCGAGCAGGTGCGCGCCGCCATTCAGTCGCTGCCGCGCGGGCAGAAGAACGCCGGTCTGGCGATGGGCCTGACGCTACCGCAAACCTACCGCTACGTGCTGCTGCCGAACGCCTATCGCGTAATTGTGCCGCCAATGACCTCCGAGATGATGAACCTGGTGAAGAACTCGGCCATCGCCTCCACGATTGGTCTGGTCGATATGGCCGCGCAGGCAGGCAAGTTGCTGGACTACTCCGCGCACGCCTGGGAATCCTTTACGGCGATCACCCTCGCCTACGTCTTCATTAACGCCGTGATTATGCTGGTAATGGCGCTGGTGGAACGCAAAATCCGCCTGCCAGGCAATCTGGGAGGTAAATAATGTACGATTTTGACTGGAGTTCGATTGTTCCGTCGATGCCTTACCTGCTGGCAGGTCTGGTTATCACCCTCAAAATTACCGTCACGGCGATTATCATCGGTATCGTCTGGGGTACGCTGCTGGCGGTGATGCGCCTGTCGGCGTTTAAACCTGTTGCCTGGTTTGCTAAAGCCTACGTCAATATTTTCCGCTCCGTGCCGCTGGTGATGGTGCTGCTGTGGTTCTACCTGATTGTGCCGGGCTTCCTGCAAAACGTGCTTGGGCTGTCACCAAAAAGCGATATCCGCCTGATCTCGGCGATGGTGGCGTTCTCGATGTTTGAAGCCGCCTACTACTCCGAGATTATCCGTGCAGGTATTCAGAGCATCTCGCGCGGGCAGTCCAGCGCCGCACTGGCGCTGGGGATGACCCACTGGCAATCAATGAAGCTCATCATTCTGCCGCAGGCTTTCCGCGCCATGGTGCCGCTGCTGCTAACCCAGGGGATTGTCCTGTTCCAGGATACCTCGCTGGTGTACGTCCTGAGCCTCGCGGACTTCTTCCGTACCGCTTCCACGATTGGTGAGCGTGACGGGACTCAGGTGGAAATGATTCTGTTTGCTGGTTTTGTCTATTTTGTGATTAGCCTTAGCGCCTCGCTGCTGGTCAGCTACTTGAAGAAAAGGACCGTATAATGATTACCCTGAAAAACGTCTCTAAATGGTATGGTCACTTTCAGGTGCTGACCGATTGCTCCACGGAAGTGAAAAAAGGCGAAGTGGTGGTGGTGTGCGGGCCGTCCGGCTCCGGCAAATCCACGCTGATTAAAACCGTTAACGGTCTTGAGCCAGTACAGCAGGGAGAAATCCTGGTCAACGGCACTAAGGTCAACGACAAAAAAACCGACCTCGCGAAGCTGCGTTCTCACGTCGGCATGGTGTTCCAGCACTTCGAGCTGTTCCCGCACCTGTCGATCATCGAGAACTTGACGCTGGCGCAGGTTAAGGTTCTGAAACGCGATAAAGCCGCGGCCCGCGAAAAAGGCTTAAAGCTGCTCGAGCGAGTAGGGCTTTCCGCGCACGCCAACAAGTTCCCGGCGCAGCTCTCCGGCGGCCAGCAGCAGCGTGTGGCAATCGCCCGTGCGCTCTGTATGGATCCGGTCGCAATGCTGTTTGATGAACCAACATCGGCGCTCGATCCTGAGATGATCAACGAAGTGCTGGACGTGATGGTCGAGCTGGCCCATGAAGGGATGACCATGATGGTGGTGACTCACGAAATGGGCTTTGCGCGCAAGGTGGCCAACAGAGTTATCTTTATGGACGAGGGCAAGATCGTTGAAGATGCCGACAAAGAGGCCTTCTTCGCTAACCCGAAATCTGACCGCGCGAAAGATTTCCTCGCCAAAATCCTGCACTAATCCCAACCTCATGTTGCCCGGCCGAGCGAAGCGACGCCGGGTCGGGCACTGAGCTATCCCGGCGTCGCTTCGCTCGGCCGGGCTACCCTTTTGCGCGTCTCATCACGCTTTCGCGTTTCTGCTCTCGTTCATTCCACATGCAGGATTTACCCTTGTCACAAAATAATGCTGACAAGGAACCGCTATGGCACTGCCAATTATTCTTGATTGCGACCCGGGTCATGATGACGCGATCGCTATTGTTCTCGCCCTCGCCTCACCTGAGCTGGAGGTGAAAGCTATCACCTCTTCCGCCGGTAACCAGACGCCGGACAAAACCCTGCGTAACGTCCTGCGCATGTTGACGCTGCTCCAGCGTCCGGATATTCCAGTCGCTCGCGGCGCGATAAAGCCGTTGATGCGTGAGCTGATTATTGCCGACAACGTTCACGGCGAGAGCGGGCTTGATGGCCCGGCGTTGCCGGAGCCGTCCTTTGCACCGCAGCCTTGCACCGCCGTTGAGCTGATGGCCAAAACCCTACGTGAAAGCCCGCAGCCGGTCACTATCGTATCAACAGGCCCGCAAACCAACGTCGCGCTGCTGCTCAACGGCCACCCGGAGCTGCACGCAAAAATCGCCCGCATCGTTATCATGGGCGGTGCGATGACGCTCGGCAACTGGACGCCTGCCGCCGAGTTCAACATCTTTGTTGATCCGGAAGCCGCGGAAATCGTCTTCCAGTCGGGAATTCCGGTCGTCATGGCTGGACTTGATGTGACGCATAAAGCGCAAATCCACGCTGCCGATACCGAACGTTTTCGCGCGATTGGCAACCCGATTTCAACCATTGTTGCCGAGCTACTCGACTTCTTTATGGAATACCACAAGGATGAAAAGTGGGGCTTTGTTGGCGCGCCGCTGCACGACCCGTGTACCATCGCCTGGCTGCTGAAGCCGGAGATCTTCACTACCGTTGAGCGCTGGGTTGGTGTTGAGACGCAGGGGAAATACACGCAGGGTATGACGGTGGTGGATTACTACTTCCTGACGGGGAATAAACCGAACGCGACGGTCATGGTGGACGTAGACCGAGAGGCATTTGTTGATCTGTTGGCTGAACGGTTAGCGTTTTACCATTGAGCCTGCCCCGGCGGCGCTGCGCTTGGCCGGGCTACAATCCTCATGTAGCCCGGGCGAACGGAGTGCCCCCGGGAATGCCCATTACGGCTCGAACGGCCGACGCTGGAACTGGTCATGCCCGCACTTCGGGCAGCGCGGCAGCACGTCCGGCGTATACACCGCCAGATGGTAGTGACACTTCTCACACACCAGGTTACCCAACCCCACCACTTCCCCACTGTGATACACCCCGTGATGGTTCAGGTCCTGGAACACTTCGCGCCATTCCAGCTGCGTTTTGTCGGTAATATCCACCAACTCCTGCCAGATACTTTCCTTAATCACCCGCAAAAACACGCTGTCGGAATCATCTTCCTGGCTTTCGCTGTAGCTCATCGCGAACTCTTCGAGGTCACGACGAACGGCGCGCAGCAGTTCATCTATTTCAGTACGCGTTAACTCGCTGGTTTGTGCGACCTTCGCCCGCGCCTGCGCGACCAGGGCATCGATATCGCGTTCACCATTGCGCAGACGTTCAGTTAGCGAGCCCACTAATTCACGGTAAATTTGAGCAACCTTGTTCATTGTTTCCTCTCCCAGCCAGTTAACCTCTTCTAATAATAGCCGTTATTTGATTTCTGCTTTGCCAGCTTCACCACAGAGTTGATAAATGACGCTCGGAGCTTTTCGCCGCCTTAACGTGCGAAAGGCTGTTTTGACGTGAACGTTTGGGCTATGCTATGCGGATCTGAAATACCACATCTATAGGCTACATTTGTAGCTGTATTGAAAACAGGATCACTGGCTGCCATGCAAGAGCAATACCGCCCGGAAGAGATAGAATCGAAAGTCCAGCTTCACTGGGATGAGAAGCGCACATTTGAAGTTACTGAAGACGAGAGCAAAGAGAAGTATTACTGCCTGTCGATGCTTCCCTATCCTTCTGGTCGACTACACATGGGCCACGTCCGTAACTACACCATCGGCGACGTTATTGCTCGCTATCAGCGCATGCTGGGCAAAAACGTTCTGCAGCCAATCGGCTGGGATGCGTTCGGCCTGCCGGCTGAAGGTGCTGCGGTAAAAAATAACACTGCGCCTGCGCCATGGACCTACGACAACATCGCGTACATGAAAAACCAGCTCAAAATGCTGGGCTTTGGCTATGACTGGAGCCGCGAACTGGCCACCTGCACCCCAGAATACTATCGCTGGGAGCAGAAGTTCTTCACCGAGCTGTATAAAAAAGGCCTGGTGTACAAGAAGACCTCTGCGGTGAACTGGTGTCCGAATGACCAGACCGTACTGGCGAACGAACAGGTTATCGACGGCTGCTGCTGGCGCTGCGATACCAAAGTTGAGCGTAAAGAGATCCCACAGTGGTTTATCAAAATCACCGCTTACGCTGACGAACTGCTGCGCGATCTGGATAACCTGGATCACTGGCCTGACACCGTGAAAACGATGCAGCGCAACTGGATCGGCCGTTCCGAAGGGGTTGAAATCTCCTTTGACGTTAACGACTACGCCAACAAGCTGACCGTTTACACCACCCGTCCAGATACCTTTATGGGCTGCACCTACCTGGCCGTTGCTGCGGGTCACCCGCTGGCACAGCAGGCTGCGGCGAACAACCCAGCCCTGGCAGCTTTCGTCGACGAATGCCGCAACACCAAAGTGGCTGAAGCCGATATGGCGACCATGGAGAAAAAAGGCGTCGACACCGGCTTTAAAGCCATTCACCCACTGACCGGTGAAGCGATCCCGGTATGGGCGGCAAACTTCGTCCTGATGGAGTACGGTACTGGCGCAGTGATGGCCGTTCCGGGCCACGATCAGCGCGACTATGAATTTGCGACTAAATACGGCCTGAACATCAAGCCGGTTATCCTTGCCGCAGACGGCAGCAAGCCGGATCTCTCCGAGCAGGCGCTGACCGAAAAAGGCACCCTGTTTAACTCCGGCGAGTTCGACGGCCTGAGCTTTGAAGACGGCTTCAACGCTATTGCTGACAAACTGACGGCGATGGGCGTGGGCGAGCGTAAAGTGAACTACCGTCTGCGCGACTGGGGCGTATCCCGTCAGCGCTACTGGGGTGCGCCAATCCCAATGGTGACGCTGGAAGATGGCACCGTGCTGCCAACCCCAGAAGATCAGCTGCCGGTTATCCTGCCGGAAGATGTGGTCATGGACGGCATCACCAGCCCGATCAAAGCCGACCCAGAGTGGGCAAAAACCACCGTTAACGGTATGCCTGCGCTGCGTGAAACCGACACCTTCGACACCTTCATGGAATCTTCATGGTACTACGCGCGTTACACCTGCCCGCAGTATCAGGAAGGCATGCTGGACTCTAAAGCGGCGAACTACTGGCTGCCGGTTGATATCTACATTGGCGGTATCGAACACGCCATCATGCACCTGCTCTACTTCCGCTTCTTCCACAAACTGATGCGTGATGCGGGCATGGTCAACTCTGACGAACCGGCTAAACAGCTGCTGTGTCAGGGCATGGTGCTGGCGGATGCCTTCTACTACGTGGGCGCAAACGGCGAACGTAACTGGGTTTCCCCAGTTGACGCTATCGTTGAGCGCGACGAGAAAGGCCGTATCGTGAAAGCGAAGGACGCGGCGGGTCATGAACTGGTGTATACCGGCATGAGCAAAATGTCCAAGTCCAAAAACAACGGCATCGACCCGCAGGTGATGGTTGAGCGCTACGGTGCGGATACCGTGCGTCTGTTCATGATGTTTGCTTCTCCAGCGGATATGACCCTGGAATGGCAAGAATCCGGCGTTGAAGGGGCGAACCGCTTCCTGAAACGCGTCTGGAAACTGGTCTACGAACACACCGCTCAGGGCCCGGTTGCGGCGCTGAACGTCGATGCGTTAACGGAAGATCAGCAGGCACTGCGCCGTGACGTTCATAAAACTATTGCTAAAGTTACCGATGATATCGGTCGTCGTCAGACCTTCAACACCGCCATCGCGGCGATCATGGAGCTGATGAACAAACTGGCGAAAGCACCGCAGGAAGGCGAGCAGGACAGAGCGCTGATCCAGGAATCGCTGTTGGCCGTCGTGCGTATGCTCAACCCGTTCACCCCACACGTTAGCTTCACGCTGTGGCAGGAGCTGGGCGGCGAAGGCGATATCGACAACGCGCCGTGGCCGGTGGCTGACGAGAAAGCGATGGTGGAAAACACCACGCTGGTCGTGGTTCAGGTCAACGGTAAAGTTCGCGGTAAAATCACCGTTGCGGTTGATGCGACTGAAGAGCAAGTTCGTGAGCGTGCAGGCCAGGAACACCTGGTTGCGAAATACCTTGAGGGCGTAACCGTGCGTAAAGTGATTTACGTACCGGGCAAGCTGCTTAACCTGGTCGTTGGCTAAGCGCGGGAGGAAGCGTGCGATACCTGACAACATTGTTGTTATCTTTGGCGGTGCTGGTCACCGCCGGATGCGGCTGGCATCTGCGTAGTACCACGCTGGTGCCGGACGAAATGAAAACACTGATTTTCCAGTCTAGCGATCCAAACGGCCCTCTGAGCCGCGCAGTTCGCGAACAGCTGAGAACGAGTGGCATTACCGTGCTTGATCAAAGCACGACGCGCCAGGACGTCCCGTCCCTGCGTCTGGGTTCATATAGCCTCCAGCAGGATACGGCTTCCGTGTTCCAGAATGGTCAAACGGCTGAATATCAGATGGTGATGACGGTTAACGCCACGGTACTTATCCCAGGTCAGGATATTTTCCCTATCTCGACCAAAGTGTACCGTTCGTTCTTCGACAACCCGCAGAAAGCGCTGGCGAAAGACAGCGAGCAGGGCATGATCGTACAAGAGATGTACCAGAAAGCGGCTGAACAGTTGATTCGTAAGCTGCCAAGCGTACACATTGCCGATGCCAAAGAGAGTGCGGAAAATCAGGCGACCCCGCCTGCCGCCAGCTCTCGTGTATCAACCACTCTGGGTAACTGATGATTCGGTTGTACCCAGAACAACTCCGCGCGCAGCTCTCTGAAGGGCTGCGCGCGGCGTATCTCCTGCTCGGTAATGACCCCCTTTTCCTCCAGGAAAGCCAGGACGCCATCCGGCATGCCGCCGTCAGCGAAGGCTTTATCGAGCACCATACCTTCACGCTTGACGCCAGCACCGACTGGAACGAGCTTTTTTCCCTCTGCCAGGCGATGAGCCTGTTCGCCAGCCGCCAGACGCTGCTGTTGCTGCTGCCTGAAAACGGCCCTAACGCCGCGCTCAACGAACAGCTCGCCACGCTGGTGAGCCTGCTGCATGACGATCTCCTGCTGATTATTCGCGGCAACAAGCTGACCAAAGCGCAGGAAAACGCCGCCTGGCTGACCGCTCTGGCGACCCGCGCCGTGCAGATTAGCTGTCAGACGCCGGAACCCGCGAATTTACCGCGCTGGCTGGCTAACCGCGCGAAGCAGAACAACCTGCAGCTTGATGAACCCGCGAGCCAACTGCTCTGCTACTGCTATGAAGGCAACCTGCTGGCGCTGTCACAGGCGCTGGAGCGACTGTCGCTGCTGTGGCCGGACGGCAAGCTGACGCTGCCTCGCGTTGAACAAGCCGTCAACGATGCCGCGCACTTTACCCCTTTCCACTGGGTCGATGCCCTGTTAGCTGGCAAGAGCAAACGCGCGCTGCATATCCTGCAGCAGCTACGTCTGGAAGGCAGCGAGCCGGTTATCCTGCTGCGCACCATACAGCGTGAACTGCTCATGCTGGTGACCTTAAAGCGTCAAAGCGCACACACTCCGCTGCGCGCATTGTTTGATAAGCATCGGGTCTGGCAAAACCGTCGCGGCATGGTGGGCGATGCGCTCAACCGCCTAAGCGCCGCACAGCTTCGTCAGGCCGTGACGCTGTTAAGTCACGCAGAGCTGACGCTGAAACAGGATTACGGTCAGTCGGTCTGGGCTGAACTGGAAAGTTTGTCGCTGCTGCTTTGTCATAAAGCACTGGCCGACGTTTTTATCGATGGATGATATGGCAAAACTACAGGCGCTTTTCGGCGGGACCTTCGATCCCATTCACTATGGTCACCTCAAACCAGTAGAGATTCTGGCTAACCAGATAGGCCTGTCTCGGGTCATCATTATGCCCAATAACGTGCCGCCGCACCGTCCGCAGCCGGAAGCCACTAGCGAACAGCGTAAGTTTATGGTCGAGCTGGCCATTGCCGATAAGCCGCTGTTTGTGCTCGACGAACGCGAACTGCGCCGTGACACGCCGTCCTGGACGGCGGATACGCTACAGGAGTGGCGACAGGAACAGGGTCCAGAGCAACCGCTCGCCTTTATCATCGGCCAGGATTCGCTGCTTACCTTCCCAAGCTGGGAGCGCTACGAGACGATTCTCGACAACGCTCACCTACTGGTCACGCGTCGGCCGGGCTATCCGTTGACCATGAAGCAGGAGGAGCACCAGCAGTGGCTGGATCGCCATCTCACCAGCAACATCGAAGATCTGCATCATCAGCCGGCAGGGAAAATTTACCTGGCAGAAACGCCGTGGTTTGATGTTTCCGCCACGCTGATTCGCGAACGCTTAGAGCGCGGTGAGTCCTGTGAAGAGATGATGCCGGAGGCCGTACTCTCTTACATCATCAACCAGGGACTGTATCACCACGGCGCTTAGCGTCATACACCAGGGGAGACGCGATGAAAATCTGGCTAGTACGTCACGGTGAAACCGAAGCCAACGTGGCAGGACTGTACAGCGGCCACGCGCCGACCCCGCTGACCGTTAAAGGCCAGCAGCAGGCTGAACGCCTTGGCGAAATGCTGCATCAGGTTCCCTTCGACCGCGTACTGTGCAGCGAGCTGGAGCGCACCCTGCACACGGCACGCCTGCTGCTGGGCGAGCGACGAATCCCTATCACCCCTCACCCGCTGTTGAACGAAATGTTTTTCGGCGACTGGGAGATGCGCCATCACCGCGATCTTCGGATTGAAGATAAAGAGAACTACGCCGCCTGGTGCGCCGACTGGCAGCACGCCGCCCCGACCAACGGCGAAGGTTTCCCCGATTTCTCCCGCCGCGTTTCAGCGTTTGCCGCCGAGCTTGCCCACTATGATGACCACAACCTGCTGATCGTCAGCCATCAAGGCGTGCTTAGCCTGCTGACCGCGCTGCTGCTCGGCATGCCGATGGCCGGAATGTGGCATTTCCGCATCGACCACGGCGCGTGGAGCGTCATTGATTATTCAGCGGAATTTGTCACCCTGCGGGTGCTCAATAGTCGCGCAATCTGGCTGCCGGAAGCGGAATAAAACGGATTTCTGCACCAGACCTCCGTCCACCCATTGACACACGTTGCAAGGCTGTTATCCTCCGCAGCCAGAATCATCCCCCTCCAACACTTGTGGACAGAAATTGTTTTACAAAAATGGCGATGCAATCAGCGCTAAGGGATGGGATGATAGCCCGCCAGAACGCCCGTTCGGTGATTTTTTGTCCCGATAATATTTTCAATTCGGGTATACTGTCTGGCTGTTTAATACCGTTTATCTTCACACCCCAGGGGGAACACTTGCAGGGTAAAGCACTCCAGGATTTTGTTGTCGACAAAATTGATGATTTGAAAGGTCAGGACATCATCACCATTGATGTTCAGGGTAAATCCAGCATCACTGATTGCATGGTTATCTGTACTGGCACCTCTAGCCGCCACGTTATGTCCATTGCCGATCATGTGGTCCAGGAATCCCGCGCTGCTGGCCTGCTGCCGCTGGGCGTTGAAGGCGAAAATGCCGGCGACTGGATTGTTGTTGATTTAGGCGATGTCATTGTCCATGTCATGCAGGAAGACAGCCGTCGCCTGTATGAACTGGAAAAGCTCTGGGGTTAAGTTGTGAAGCTGCAGTTGGTCGCCGTCGGCACCAAAATGCCTGACTGGGTACAAACCGGATTTACCGAATACCTTCGTCGTTTTCCGAAAGATATGCCGTTCGAACTGGTGGAAATTCCTGCCGGCAAGCGCGGTAAAAACGCCGACATCAAACGTATTCTGGATAAAGAGGGCGAGTTAATGCTCGCCGCCGCAGGAAAAAACCGTATCGTCACGCTGGATATTCCAGGCAAACCCTGGGATACGCCGCAGCTTGCACGTGAACTGGAACGCTGGAAAGGTGACGGGCGTGACGTTAGCCTGCTTATCGGCGGACCAGAAGGGCTTTCCCCGGCATGCAAAGCCGCAGCAGAACAAAGTTGGTCGCTCTCCACGCTGACGCTCCCGCACCCGCTTGTGCGCGTGCTGGTAGCCGAAAGCCTTTATCGGGCGTGGAGCATCACCACCAACCACCCTTACCACCGCGAGTAATGAGACCTAGGTAGATTAAGCAGCGAATGAAACTACAGAATTCTTTTCGCGACTATACGGCAGAGTCCGCGCTATTTGTGCGCCGGGCGGTGGTCGCTTTTTTGGGAATTTTGCTGCTTACCGGCGTGCTGATTGCCAACCTCTACAATTTGCAGATCGTTCGTTTTACCGACTACCAAACGCGTTCTAACGAAAACCGTATCAAGCTGGTGCCTATCGCGCCAAGCCGCGGCATTATTTACGATCGTAACGGTACGCCGCTGGCGCTTAACCGCACCATCTACCAATTGGAAATCATGCCGGAAAAAGTCGACAGCGTGCAGGAGACCATTGATGGCCTGCGCAGCGTTGTCGATCTTTCCGATGACGATATTGCCGCCTTTAAAAAAGAGCGCGCACGTTCGCACCGATTTACCTCTATTCCGCTGAAAACCAATCTCACCGAAGTGCAGGTGGCGCGCTTTGCCGTCAACCAGTACCGCTTCCCGGGCGTTGAGGTTAAAGGTTATAAGCGACGCTTCTATCCATATGGTTCTGCCCTAACCCACGTTATCGGCTACGTCTCTAAAATTAACGATAAAGACGTCGACCGCCTCGATAAAGATGGCAAGCTCGCCAACTATGCGGCAACCCATGATATCGGCAAGCTGGGCATTGAGCGCTATTACGAAGACATGCTGCACGGGCAGACCGGCTACGAAGAGGTTGAAGTCAACAACCGTGGCCGCGTTATCCGCCAGCTCAAAGAAGTCCCGCCGCAGGCCGGTCACGATATCTACCTGACGCTCGACCTCAAACTGCAGCAGTATATCGAGACGCTGCTGGCCGGCAGCCGTGCCGCCGTGGTGGTCACTGACCCGCGCAACGGCAGCATTCTGGCGCTGGTCTCAATGCCAAGCTACGACCCTAACCTGTTCGTTGATGGTATCTCCAGTAAAGACTACAGCGGCCTGTTAAACGATCCGAATACGCCGCTGGTCAACCGCGCTACCCAGGGGGTTTACCCTCCGGCCTCCACGGTGAAGCCGTATGTGGCGGTCTCCGCCATGAGCGCTGGCGTAATTAACCGCAACACCAGCCTGTTTGACCCAGGGTGGTGGCAGCTTCCAGGCTCAGAAAAACGCTATCGTGACTGGAAAAAATGGGGCCACGGCCACCTGAACGTTACCAAAGCGCTGGAAGAGTCTGCGGATACCTTCTTCTACCAGGTCGCCTATGATATGGGTATTGACCGTTTGTCAGAGTGGATGAGCAAGTTCGGCTACGGCGACTATACCGGCATCGACCTTGCGGAAGAGCGCTCCGGTAATATGCCAACCCGTGAATGGAAGCTTAAACGCTTTAAAAAACCATGGTATCAGGGCGATACCATTCCGGTGGGGATCGGCCAGGGTTACTGGACGGCAACCCCTATCCAGATGAGCAAAGCGCTGATGATCCTGATTAACGATGGCATCATCAAAACGCCTCACCTGCTGGCTAGCACCGTCGAAGAAGGCAAGAAAGTGCCGTGGATACAGCCGCAGGAGCCGCCGATAGGCGACATCCATTCCGGCTATTGGGAAATTGCCAAAGACGGGATGTTCGGCGTTGCCAACCGTGGCAATGGTACCGCGCACAAATATTTTGCCAGCGCACCGTATAAGATTGCTGCTAAATCAGGTACCGCGCAGGTCTTTGGCCTGAAGGCCAACGAAACGTATAACGCCCACCGTATTGCGGAGCGTCTGCGTGACCACAAATTAATGACCGCGTTTGCGCCGTATAACGACCCACAGGTGGCGGTCGCTATTATTTTAGAAAACGGTGGTGCAGGCCCGGCGGTCGGTACCATCATGCGTCAAATTCTTGATCACATCATGCTGGGCGATAACAACACCGATTTACCGGCTGAAAACCCAGCGGCCGCCGCGGCGGAGGACCAATAAACATGACGGATAATCCGAACAAAAAATCGTTCTGGGATAAGATCCACCTCGACCCAGCTATGCTGCTCATTCTGCTGGCGCTGCTGACCTACAGTGCGTTGGTTATCTGGAGCGCCAGCGGCCAGGACATGGGCATGATGGAACGTAAAATCGGCCAGATTGCAATGGGCCTCGTCATCATGATTGTGATGGCGCAGATCCCACCGCGCGTGTACGAAGGCTGGGCGCCGTGGCTCTATATCTTCTGCATTATACTGCTGGTCGCGGTAGATGCCTTCGGGGCGATATCCAAAGGGGCGCAGCGCTGGCTGGATCTCGGTATCGTCCGCTTCCAGCCGTCGGAGATTGCCAAAATTGCGGTGCCGCTGATGGTCGCGCGCTTTATCAACCGCGATGTTTGTCCGCCGACGCTGAAAAACACCGGCATTGCGCTGGTGCTGATCTTCCTGCCGACCCTGCTGGTTGCCGCTCAGCCTGACCTCGGTACCTCAATCCTGATCGCCCTGTCCGGCCTGTTCGTGCTGTTCCTCGCGGGTTTAAGCTGGCGCCTGATTCTGGTCGCCGTCCTGCTGGTCGCCGCCTTTATCCCGATTCTGTGGTTCTTCCTGATGCACGACTACCAGCGCCAGCGCGTCATGATGCTGATGGATCCGGAATCAGACCCACTCGGTGCGGGTTATCACATTATTCAGTCTAAAATCGCCATTGGTTCCGGTGGCCTGCGCGGCAAAGGCTGGCTGCACGGTACACAATCGCAGCTCGAATTCCTGCCGGAGCGCCACACCGACTTTATCTTCGCGGTTCTCTCCGAAGAACTGGGGCTTATTGGCATCCTTATCCTGCTGGCGCTCTACGTCCTGCTGATTATGCGCGGGCTGTGGATTGCCGCCCAGGCGCAGACGTCCTTCGGCCGCGTCATGGCCGGTGGTTTAATGCTGATTTTATTCGTTTATGTCTTCGTAAATATTGGTATGGTAAGTGGCATCTTGCCGGTGGTTGGCGTGCCGCTACCGCTGGTCAGCTACGGGGGCTCCGCCCTGATCGTACTGATGGCCGGGTTCGGTATCGTGATGTCGATACATACACACAGAAAAATGTTGTCAAAAAGCGTCTAAGGGGTGCTCAATGCGTAAGCAATGGCTTGGGATCTGCATAGCAGCAGGGCTGCTGGCGGCTTGTTCGAGCGATGATGGTCAACAACAAACCGTATCTGCCCCACAACCTGCGGTATGTAACGGCCCGTCGGTAGAAATCAGCGGGGCCGATCCGCACTTTGAACCCCTGAATGCGACCGCGAATCAGGACTACGAACGTGACGGCAAGAAATACAAAGTCGTTCAGGATCCGTCAAACTTCAGTCAGGCGGGCCTCGCTGCCATTTACGACGCTGAGCCGGGCAGCAATCTGACCGCCAGCGGCGAAGCGTTTGACCCGACGCAGCTGACGGCGGCGCACCCGACATTACCGATTCCAAGCTACGCGCGTATCACCAACCTGGCCAATGGCCGGATGATCGTCGTACGCATTAACGATCGCGGCCCTTATGGCAACGATCGTGTGATTTCGCTCTCCCGTGCGGCAGCAGATCGCCTGAACACCTCCAATAACACTAAGGTCCGTATCGACCCGATTATTGTGGCGCAGGATGGCTCACTTTCCGGTCCAGGCATGGCCTGTACCACCGTCGCCAAACAGACCTATGCGTTGCCAAGTCGTCCAGACCTGAGCGGCGGTATGGGCAGCGCCTCTTCCGCCCCGCAGGCGGCAGCGCCGCAGGGTGATATCCGCCCTATCAGCAACGATACGCTGACCCCAGCAAACAGCGGTGATGGTGCCCCGGTGAAAAGCGGCGGCTTCCTTGGCGCCCCTACGCCGTTAAACAGCGGCGTTCTCGAAGAACCAGAACCGACGCCAGCTCCAGCGGCAACACCATCGGCAGCCGCGCCAGTGACGGCGCCTGCAGCTGCGGTAGCAGCACCGGCCGCCGCGGCCACCGCCGCCCCTGCCGCCACCGGCGATTTCGTCGTGCAGGTTGGCGCCGTAAGCGATCAGGCGCGCGCGCAGCAGTATCAACAGCGCTTAAGCCAGCAGTTTTCCGTACCGGGCCGTGTCACACAAAACGGTGCGGTCTGGCGTATTCAGCTAGGCCCGTTCAGCAGCAAAGGCGAAGCCAGCACCATACAGCAACGTTTGCAGAGCGAAGCACAGCTGCAATCGTTTATTACTCGCGCCAACTAGAACGCTCAGAGGTATCCGATTCTTCGTATATGTAAAAGTCATTAACAAAGTCATATGCGATGTCGGATGCCTGTCTGCAGGGCATTTGCTATAGTAAGGCACTTTTTTAACTCCATCACGGATGTCGTTGTTTTGACCATGAAGACCTCTTTTTTCGCTCGCTTACTCATTCCGGCGCTCTCCGTCGCAGCACTCTCTTCCGCTGCCCACGCCGATGACCTGAACATCAAAACCATGATTCCAGGCGTTCCGCAGATTGACGCGGAGTCCTACATTCTTATTGATTACAACTCCGGTAAAGTTCTGGCTGAGCAGAATGCTGACAGCCGTCGCGACCCGGCGAGTCTGACTAAAATGATGACCAGCTACGTCATCGGCCAGGCGATGAAAGCGGGTAAATTTAAAGAGTCCGATCTGGTCACCATCGGCAACGATGCCTGGGCCACCGGCAACCCGGTATTCAAAGGCTCTTCCCTGATGTTCCTGAAACCTGGCATGCAGGTTCCAGTATCCCAGCTTATCCGCGGGATTAACCTGCAGTCCGGTAACGATGCCTGTGTTGCGATGGCCGACTACGTCGCTGGTAGCCAGGACGCTTTTGTTGGGCTGATGAACAGCTATGTTACGGCGCTGGGTCTGCAGAACACTCACTTCCAGACCGTTCACGGCCTGGATGCAGATGGTCAGTACAGCTCCGCGCGTGATATGGCGATGATTGGCCAGGCGCTGATCCGCGACGTGCCGAACGAATACACCATCTACAAAGAAAAAGAGTTCACCTTTAACGGCATCCGTCAATTGAACCGTAACGGTCTGCTGTGGGACAACAGCCTGAACGTCGACGGCATCAAAACCGGTCACACCGATAAAGCAGGCTACAACCTGGTCGCTTCCGCAACCGAAGGTCAGATGCGCCTGGTTTCTGCCGTCATGGGCGGTCGTACCTATAAAGGTCGTGAAACCGAAAGTAAAAAGCTGCTGACCTGGGGCTTCCGTTTCTTCGAAACCGTGAACCCAATTAAAGCCGGTAAAGAGTTCGCCTCTGAGCCAGCCTGGTTTGGTGATACCGACCGTGCCTCCCTGGGCGTGGACAAAGACGTATACCTGACCATTCCACGTGGTCGTATGAAAGATCTGAAGGCGAGCTACGTGCTGACCACCAGTGAACTGCACGCGCCGCTGCAGAAAAACCAGGTTGTCGGTACCATCAACTTCCAGTTGGATGGCAAAACCATCGATCAGCGTCCTCTGGTGGTGCTGCAGGAAATTCCTGAAGGCAACTTCTTCGGTAAGATCATTGATTACATTAAATTAATGTTCCACCACTGGTTTGGTTAAAAATCACCCACTTGAAAGTGTGATTTCCATCCCCATATACTATGCATAGTAAAAACAACTCCCGCACCTTTGCGGGAGTTGTTCTTTTTCAACACTGGAGCTGACATGAAAACCAAACTGAACGAACTGCTTGAATTCCCTACACCATTTACTTACAAAGTAATGGGTCTGGCGAAACCTGAGCTGGTTGACCTGGTGGTTGAAGTGGTACAGCGCCATGCGCCAGGTGACTACTCTCCGCAGATAAAACCGAGCAGCAAAGGCAATTACCACTCGGTGTCCATTACCATCAATGCAACCCACATTGAGCAGGTAGAAACGCTGTACGAAGAGTTGGGCAATATCGAAATCGTCCGTATGGTGCTGTAATCGCATCACCGTTACCCGGCACTGCCGGGTAACGCCTCTCCCCTCCTCCCGTGATATACTCTGCGTCCATCATTTCCCCTCTCTGCGGAGACGCTGTTTTGGACTTAAATACCCTCCTGATCCGTCAACTTGGCTTGCAACCTTACGAACCGGTTTCCCAGGCAATGCATGATTTTACCAATAGCCGCGATGAATCCACGCTGGATGAAATCTGGCTGGTAGAACATCAGCCCGTCTTCACCCAGGGCCAGGCAGGAAAAGCCGAACATGTGCTGGTGCCAGGCGATATTCCGGTCATTCAGAGCGACCGCGGCGGCCAGGTGACCTATCACGGTCCCGGTCAGCAGGTAATGTACGTCCTGTTAAACCTCAAGCGCCGTAAGCTTGGCGTGCGTGAGCTCGTCACGCTGTTAGAGCAGACGGTGGTCAATACGTTGGCGGAGGTCGGGATCGAAGCGCACCCTCGCGCCGATGCGCCAGGGGTATACGTAGGGGAGAAAAAGATCTGTTCGTTGGGGCTACGTATCCGTAAAGGCTGTTCATTCCACGGCCTGGCGCTGAATATCGCGATGGATCTGTCACCTTTCCTGAGAATTAACCCTTGTGGTTATGCGGGAATGGAAATGGCCCAGGTATCACAGTGGGTGAACGACGCAACGCCGGAAAATATATCACCTCGGCTGGTCTCCCACTTTTTAGCTTTGCTAAACAATCCACCACATGAATATATTCACGATTAATATATGATACATCCTGACCCAATAATCCGTTGGGTCATTCACTATCTTTTCATCTCCCTCTTTACAATAACGGCAAGTTTCTCTATTTTTTCTGCTTAATTTCGCCATAAAGTGCATCACAACGCTCACTTTTGCGCAATGACACGCATAACGACATAGCTACCAGCAATGTATTAGCAACATTAATGCATTGAGTACTAACGTAAAAATCACGTTTTTACCTTGCGATTCTGCGTTTCTCAGAATAATAATAATATTATTATTCTCAACTATCATTCATGGAATGAATGAATACGGAGTAAGCAGTGTGGATTATAACGATAAGCCCGAAAATAAAACTAACCTCAACGTTGAAAATGAGACACCACAAATCTTCCGCACGCTGCGTAATATTGACCTCAATTTATTGACCATATTTGAAGCGGTCTACGTGCATAAAGGTATCGTCAACGCCGCGAAAATACTGAATCTCACCCCTTCAGCGATAAGCCAATCCATTCAAAAACTTAGACTGCTCTTCCCCGATCCTCTCTTTATTCGCAAAGGCCAGGGCGTCACTCCAACGGCGTACGCTACCCATCTTCATGAATATATCAGTCAGGGGCTGGAGTCGATTCTCGGCGCGTTGGATCTGAACGGCAGCTATGACAAACAGCGAGTGATTACTATCGGCACCGCCGCCTCGGTGGGCGCTATCGTGATGCCGGTAATCTATCAGGTTGTGAAGAAGACCTACCCCCAGGTGCTGTTGAGAAACGTGGCCGTTACCGATGCCAACGCGCAGCTCAGCCAGTTCCAGACCGATTTAATTATCGATAATCATGAACACAACAACCCACGCACGCTGGGCCGTCATGCGCTGTTCAGCGACAAGTTGGTGCTGGTATGTCGCAACGACCACCCGGCGCTGGAGGAATCTCCCTCTCTGGACACGCTAATGCAGTATGAACACACGCTGCTGACGATGGACGGCGCGGGGCAAAACGACCAGTACCGGCGGATACGCGACATGCTGCCCGATCGTCAGGTGAGCGTGAGCAGTTACAATTTATTCACCATCGCGTCACTGATCGCCTCAAGCAACCTGATTGGTATTATGCCGCTGCGCTTTTACCATATCTTCAGACAGTGCTGGCCGCTGCAAACGCTGGACTTTATGCCGCTCCAGCAGGAACGCGTCGACTTTTCATTGCATTACAATAAGCTCAGCCTGCGTGACCCGGTAATGCAAAACATTATCAACGTTATCCATCAGGCGTTCTGAACCTCGTACTCCTCATCTTCGCTAGCCGGCAAAAAAGCATTATTCAACAACTATTTTACAATTTGCCGGCACAGTAGGCTGCTTTGTACCCCATTTAAATGGTATACTGCCTGCCATAAATTCAAAAATAGTTGATAAATACAACATTCCCTTGAATTGAAACGCTTTCCCTCGATACTCGGAACTGGAACACGTACGCTATGAGTAAACCCATTGTGATGGAACGCGGTGTTAAGTACCGCGATGCCGATAAAATGGCCCTTATCCCGGTTAAAAACGTGGCAACAGAGCGCGAAGCGCTGCTGCGAAAACCGGAATGGATGAAAATTAAACTTCCGGCAGACTCCTCCCGTATCCAGGGTATCAAAGCGGCCATGCGTAAAAATGGCCTGCACTCCGTCTGTGAAGAAGCCTCCTGTCCAAACCTGGCAGAGTGCTTTAACCACGGCACCGCGACCTTTATGATCCTGGGCGCGATTTGTACCCGTCGCTGCCCGTTCTGCGACGTTGCCCACGGTCGCCCGGTCGCCCCGGATGCGAACGAACCACAAAAACTGGCCCAGACCATTGCGGACATGGGGCTGCGTTATGTGGTTATCACCTCCGTTGACCGTGATGACCTGCGTGACGGCGGCGCTCAGCACTTTGCTGACTGCATCTCCGCCATTCGCGAAAAGAATCCGACCATTAAGATTGAAACGCTGGTACCGGACTTCCGTGGCCGTATGGATCGCGCGTTAGAGATCCTGACCGCAACCCCACCAGATGTTTTCAACCACAACCTGGAGAACGTGCCGCGTATCTACCGCCACGTGCGCCCTGGGGCTGACTATAACTGGTCACTGAAACTGCTGGAGCGCTTTAAAGAAGCGCACCCTGAAATCCCTACTAAATCAGGTTTGATGGTGGGTCTGGGCGAAACTAACGCCGAGATCGTTGAAGTTATGCGTGACCTGCGTCGCCACGGCGTTACTATGCTGACGCTCGGCCAGTACCTGCAGCCAAGCCGTCACCACCTGCCGGTGCAGCGTTACGTCAGCCCGGATGAGTTCGAAGAGATGAAAGCCGAAGCGCTGGCGATGGGCTTCACCCACGCGGCCTGTGGCCCATTCGTGCGTTCATCCTATCACGCCGACCTTCAGGCCAAAGGCCTGGAAGTGAAATAAGCGCTCTGAGACCCACGATAAAAAGCCGCTCTCTATTGGAAGCGGCTTTTTTAATGGCTCAGTGAGAAATATATTGTTGCAATCAGACAATATCAGAAATGTTATTTCCATAAAAAAGGGCTACAACGTGCTTACGCTGTAGCCCCTTCCACAGGCGGCTAAACCTGCGCATGGCGCGCTACATCAGCACACCATGTGAAACGCTGCCCTGCTTACTCTTTATGAGAGAGTTTTTCTGCCGGGGTTTCTTCTGCGCTTTTCTGCGCCGTAGTTTCATCATCATTCATGGCTTTCTTGAAGCCTTTGATGGCTGAACCCAGATCCCCACCCAGAGTCCGTAATTTTTTGGTACCAAACACCAGAACAATCAGTGCTGCCACTACCAGCAGTTTGGTAATACTAATCTCACCCATAGATACCTTCTTCTCAAAAACAGGCTGCAGAATGCGCCACATCACTGTCATTTATTAACGGTCATCCGGCGCGTGCACACAATAGCAATCTGTAACAAGGTGAATCAAGCGTTGTTTAAAAAAACGTCACGTTAATTGCGGTAGCGCAAAGCGTCTATTTGCCAGCACAGGAAGCTGTTGGCGAACGTTCAGAAGATGCTCGTGCTGAATATCAGAAATAATCAGCTGCGATTCTGCCGTAGCCCCTGCCAGCGTTACGCCCAGCGGATCGATAATTCTGCTTTGGCCAATATTTCGCGTACCGCACTCCCCGCTCGCCACCAGGTAGCAGGTAGTATCTAACGCGCGCGCCGCAAGCAGCGTCGCCCAGTGATGCTCTTTCAGCGGCCCGCGCACCCAGGCCGCTGGAAGCGCCAGAATCTCAGCCCCCTGGAGCGCCAGCGTCATCGCCAGTTCCGGAAAACGCAGATCGTAGCAGGTCATCAGGCCAACCTTAAAACCTTCAACCTCAATCAGCGGCGGCAACGCCTCACCGGCATCCACCCGCTTTGACTCCTGAATGGAGAAGGCGTCATAGAGGTGGAGCTTGTGATAGTGGGCAATAACTTCGCCACCACGTAGCGCCACCAGCGTGTTTCGCGCACGGCCTTCCCCTGACGGCGTGTGGATAGTCAGCACTGTGGTCAACGCATCGCTACGGCTTTGCGCCAGCAGTACCTGCATAAAGCCACCATCCAGCGTCTGAGCCGACCTGACGGACATATCCGGGTCGCTATCACTACGCGCCAGCAGCGCCTCTGGCAACACCAGCAAAGACGCTCCAGCCTCGGCCGCCGAGCGCATCAGCGTGACGCAGCGTTGCGCATTAACCTGCCACTCCGGCGTGACGACAAACTGCCCTGCTGCTACCCGCATCCGCACACCTCTGCTTTTACTAATATATCAATATGATGAATACTGATGAGTATATAGCCAGATTCACCCGTTCAACGCTACACTGGCAGCATTAATTGAAAATGGCAGGAAACTCGCATGATGCAACTGTTGTTGGCCGTTTTTATCGGCGGAGGTACCGGCAGCGTCGCTCGCTGGCTGCTGAGCCTGAGATTTAATCCTATGCACCATGCGATTCCGCTGGGCACGCTGACGGCTAACCTGGTCGGGGCGTTTATCATCGGCGCAGGGCTGGCATGGTTTAACCGTCTGCCGCAGATTGATCCGGTCTGGAAACTGCTTATCACCACTGGCTTTTGCGGCGGGCTGACGACCTTCTCCACCTTCTCGGCTGAAGTCGTCTTTCTGCTACAGGAAGGGAAATTGAGCTGGGCGCTGCTGAACGTTGCGGTGAACCTGCTGGGCTCATTCGCCATGACCGCCGCCGCATTCTGGTTGTTTAGCGCCAGTCGCTAGAAAAAGGATAAAAAAAACCCGCATTTAAGCGGGTTTTGAATTCTGAACTGCTATTTTTCGCTTAGAGAGCGATGACGTTAGCAGCAGAAGGGCCTTTGGCACCGTTAGTGATTTCGAACTCTACGCGCTGACCTTCAGCCAGAGTTTTAAAACCATTGGTCTGGATTGCAGAGAAGTGTACGAATACGTCTTTGCTGCCATCTTCCGGAGTAATGAAACCGAATCCTTTGGACTCATTAAACCACTTAACGTTACCTTTAATCTTAGACATCAAAATTACCTTTATATGAAAAAACGACACTAATCTGTGTCAGTTAACAGTACAACAATTGTCGTCGGTTTTGTCCAGCCTAACTTCGTTAAAAAGTGATAAATGTCTCTAACTTTTATTTGCGGGTTGACTTTAGCGCCGGCTGTGCTCCAGGCCGGTTTCAGAAGTCAAAACGAAGCCAGGCGAAGTAGACGTTGCCGTTGTTATAGGTGCCAGGAATGTAGGTCATCTGGAACGTCGCCGGGCCGTAACCGATAGAGGCCATCGGCAATGCCACCGGCAGCGGGATGTAGTTCCAGTTATCGCGTGCGGTCACCCCAATCGTGTAACCCAACCCAACGTGGAATTTATCGTCCGTCAGCGGTCGCCAGGTGGCTTCCCAGCCGTAGCCGCCAATTGGTTCCCATTTGTTAAAGGAGTCTTTAAACGCCATCAAATAGATGCCGTGCCAGTTGCCTTTATCATCCCAACGCGAAACGCCAAAACCGGCACCCCAGGGACGCTCATTGTATTTGTCCGTTTTCTCTTTATCGTAGGCAAAACGCGCGTGCCACGTAATCACAGGCACATACAGATCGTAATTCTGCGGTTCATCCCAGGTTTGCACGATGTTATTGCTCACCGTGTTATAGCCATCCTTAATCGTCTCCGTAAAAGACGCATACGCAGGCAGAGCGCTGCTTGACAGCCCTACCATCACAACCAGCAGTGCGAAAAATCTATTTAGTTTTAACACGATAGTCTTGCCAAAAAATGATTAATTAAGAATATTCTATCAAGCGTATGCTCAATGATATCGTAACCGCAGCGGCGGCTTAGCTTTTTTCTTCACCTGAATTACAAATTAGAATATTCCTAAACAAACCGTCAAGCCAACCGCACAACCTAAGCTAAATTATAATGCACGATTACCGTCAACGATTCGCATTATCGTCCATGAGCAGAAAACCATAAATTTAAAGTGCCTTCTGATTATATTAAACCAACTACTTGCCCATATTATTTTCGTAATATGAGAATAATTACTTAACCATTAAATAACGATTTAATTAGCACATATTTTATGCAACTTTATCTTTCCCTATTTTATTTCACACGTTACCCTGCGGAAGAGCAACATCAACACCGTACTTCCCCACCGCGACTGGTGTCGCGAGCCTTTCACCTTTGTGCCCGGCAAGGCAACATTTCATTTCCTCTGACTGTATAGTATTCCACCAGCGCGCTATACTCATTGGGGTGACAATGTTCAGCTTTGTGAGTACACCGAGTAAATGACAACTTCGCCATCTTTAATTAATCTTTTTATTGATTTTCATCAGCTAAATTTGTCGTTTTTTTCGGCACATTTCATCCCTTACTTTTGATGCAGCACTGCGTCAATTTTTACAACTGGGCGATAGGTGTTAATAATGTTAACGTTCTTTGAACTCCTGATTGGTGTTGTGGTTATTGTGGGCGTAGCCCGCTACATCATCAAAGGTTATTCCGCAACAGGAGTCCTTTTCGTCGGTGGCTTACTGCTACTGATTGCCAGCGCATTGATGGGTCACAAGATTTTACCTAGCAGCGCAACCAGCACGGGTTACTCTGCCACCGATATTGTTGAATACATCAAGATCTTATTAATGAGCCGTGGTGGCGACCTCGGCATGATGATTATGATGCTCTGTGGTTTTGCCGCTTATATGACGCATATCGGCGCGAATGATATGGTCGTTAAGCTGACGTCTAAACCGCTGAAGTTTATCAACTCACCTTATTTACTGATGATCGCGGCCTATTTCGTTGCCTGCCTGATGTCACTGGCCGTCTCTTCGGCAACCGGCCTTGGCGTGCTGCTGATGGGTACCCTGTTCCCGGTGATGGTGAACGTCGGCATCAGCCGCGGTGCGGCGGCGGCTATCTGCGCCTCCCCGGCGGCCATTATTCTCTCCCCAACGTCCGGTGACGTCGTGCTGGCAGCAAAAGCCGCAGAAATGCCGCTGATTGATTTTGCCTTTAAAACCACGCTGCCTATTTCCATCGTGGCGATTGTCGCCATGGCGATTGCCCACTTCTTCTGGCAGCGCTACCTGGATAAAAAAGAACATATCTCTCACGAAATGCTGGATGTGAATGAAATCTCCACCAGCGCGCCTCGCTTCTACGCCATTCTGCCGTTCACCCCAATTTTCGGCGTACTGATCTTTGACGGTAAATGGGGCCCGGAACTGCACATCATCGCCATTCTGGTTATCTGCATGCTGCTGGCAGCGGTGCTGGAGTTCTTCCGCGGCTTCAATACCCAGAACGTCTTTGCTGGCCTGGAAGTGGCCTACCGCGGGATGGCCGATGCGTTCGCTGGTGTGGTAATGCTGCTGGTTGCCGCAGGCGTTTTCGCCCAGGGTCTGAGCACCATCGGCTTTATTAACAGCTTGATTTCCATTGCCACTTCGTTCGGCTCGGCCAGCATTATTCTCATGCTGGTGCTGGTGATCCTGACCATGCTGGCAGCGATGACCACTGGCTCTGGTAACGCACCGTTCTATGCCTTCGTGGAGATGATCCCGAAACTGGCGCACTCCTCCGGCATCAACCCGGCATACCTGTCGATTCCGATGCTGCAGGCGTCCAACCTCGGTCGTACCATCTCTCCGGTTTCCGGCGTGGTGGTGGCGGTTGCCGGTATGGCGAAGATCTCTCCGTTTGAAGTGGTTAAACGTACCTCGGTACCGGTCATCATTGGCCTTATCGTGGTGATTATCGCCACCGAGGTCCTGGTGCCCGGCGTCGCCGGATAATCATTAACGGATAAATAAAATAAGGCGCCTGAGGGCGCCTTATTTTATTATGTAATAACGTCACTAAATGATTAAAAACGTGGAGTCAGGAAAATGTTAAGGAAGAATATTGTGTCAGGATGCGCGCTGCTGCTCTGCGCTGGCAGCCTTCAAGCGGCCCCACTGGCACCCACACAATATGGCGACTTCGACCGTTACGTCCTGGCACTCTCCTGGCAAAACGGGTTCTGCCAGAGCCAGCATGATAGAAACCGCAAAGAACCGATACAATGTCTGCGGACAACCGAGGCCGCCAATAAGGCCGATTATCTAACGGTACACGGCCTATGGCCTGGGCTACCGGCCTCCATTGCCTCACGCGGCGTGGATAACAACCGCTGGATGCGTTTCGGCTGCGCCACGCGTCCAATCCCCAATATGCCGGAAGCAAAAGCCAGCCGGAAATGCGCCGCCGATGAGACCGGTTTGTCGCTGGAAGTCGCCAATAAGCTCAATCAGGTGATGCCGGGCAGCGGTGGAAAAACCTGCCTTGAGCGCTATGAGTACGCCAAGCACGGCGTCTGCTTTGGTTTCGACCCCGATGCCTATTTCGGTACCATGGTACGCATGAATAGTGAAGTGAAGCAGAGCGCAATAGGTCAGTTCCTTGCTGCTAACTACGGCAAAACCGTTACCCGCGCGAGCTTTGACGATGCGGTTGCCCGTGCTTTTGGCAAAGAGAACGTGAAAGCAGTCAAGCTGACCTGCGACGGTAACCCGGCCTATCTGACCGAAATGCAGATTGCCATTAAATCCGCCAGCATCAACAACCCACTCAGCGCAGATTCACTGCTTCCGCAGCCGCATCCCGGCAACTGCGGCAAACAGTTCATCCTGGATAAAAACGGCTACTAACGGTTTGATTACGCCCCCGGTTTTCGGGGGCGATTCACACTACTGCTCGATAAACGATAACAGATCGTCGTTGATCTGATGCTTATGCGTGGTACAGATCCCATGCGATCCGCCGCGATACACCTTCAGCTCCGCGTCAGGCAAAATTTCCGCCGCCACTTTCCCGCAGGTCTCAAACGGCACAATCTGATCGTCATCACCGTGAATCACCAGCGTTGGGATCGTCATTCTGCGCAGGTCCTCACGCAGGTCGGTTTCTGAGAACGCCTTGATGCAGTCGTACAGCGCCTTAATCGAACCCTGTAATCCTTGTTCGACAAAACCTTCGCGCACCGCTTTCGACTCCTTCGCTCCTGGACGGTTATAGCCGTAAAACGCTGCCGTTAGCTCATAGAAAAACGCGCCGCGATCGTTAATCACCCCGTCACGAATACCGTCGAAAACCTCCAGCGGCACGCCGTTCGGGTTAAAGTCCGTTTTCACCATAATGGGCGTTACCGCACCAATCAGCACCGCTTTGGCCACTCGATGCGTGCCGTGACGGCCAATATAGCGCGCCACCTCGCCGCCGCCGGTTGAGTGCCCAACGTGCACCGCATCCTTCAGGTTCAGATGGGCGGTCAACTCCGCCAGGTCATCCGCATACTGGTCCATATTGTGCCCGTCCCAGGGCTGCGCCGAGCGCCCATGGCCTCGTCTATCGTGGGCGATAACCCGATACCCCTTTGAGCCCAGAAACAGCATCTGATCCTCAAACGCATCAGACGTCAGCGGCCAGCCGTGGCTAAATACAATAGGCTGTCCGCTTCCCCAATCTTTAAACCAGAGATAGCTACCATCTTTCAGGGTCAGTTTATCGAAACCACTCATACGATCTCCTGTACTGGAAGGACGCTGCCGAATGCAGCCTAAAAAGAATAATCCAGATTTATAGGTTGCGATGTATTTCGCACAAAATTCACACAACACCGATCGTTGCCATTCTCGAATGTGCGCTGTATCACTTCAAACCTGACCTCAGGATCAGTATGATGGGGTGAGATGAACCCTTGCCGCTGGCGGTGAGGGTTTTCTTTTGGATAATCGATAGACATGGAGTAAATAATGACCAGACCTGCCATCATTATTAATGAGTTCGATGCCGAGCGTATCGACCGCCTGCTTGAGCAACCTGCTTACGCAAATTCCCCGGTGGCGAACGCGCTAAACGACGAACTGGATCGTGCCCAGATGTGTGCCCCAGAGGACATGCCGCACGATGTAGTGAGTATGAATAGCCAGGTCAGATTCCGCGATCTCACCACCGGCGAAGAGCGCGTCCGCACGCTGGTCTTCCCGGCCCAGATGACCGACAGCAGCAGCCAGCTTTCCGTGATGGCGCCGGTTGGCGCGGCACTGCTTGGCCTGCGCGCAGGCAGCGCCATTCACTGGGAACTGCCAGGCGGTACTTCTACCCATCTCGAAGTGCTCGAGCTGCTTTACCAGCCGGAAGCGGCAGGCGAATTTCATCGCTAATCTCCCGCGCTAACCTATTAAGAGGATGTTCTGCATCCTCTTTCTGTTTTGTCCCTTCGGCTACTTTCTGCCTCACGAAACTTTACAACTCCCCTCGCCTCGATAAACTATTTTGCGAACTAAATGACATATTTAGAACTCATTATGTGTTCTGATAGTTCCACAAAGACAAGGAGGAGCCATATGTACAAAACAATCATTATGCCAGTTGATGTTTTTGAGATGGAATTGAGTGACAAAGCCGTGCGTCACGCGGAATTTTTAGCCCAGCAGGATGGCATTATCCATCTGCTTCATGTGCTGCCGGCATCGGCCAGCTACACCATGAGCCGCTTTGCCGCCGACCTGCGCCGCTTTGAAGAGCATCTGCAGCAGGAAGCCGAAAGCCGTCTGACCACCATGGTGAGTCATTTCAGCATCGACCCTTCGCGTATTAAGCTTCACGTTCGCCTCGGCAGCGTCCGCGATGCCGTAAATGAACTGGCGGAAGAGCTGAACGCCGATATGGTGGTGATCGGTTCACGTAACCCATCTATCAGCACGCACCTGCTTGGCTCCAACGCTTCCAGCGTTATCCGCCACGCGCATATCCCGGTATTAGTCGTACGATAAAAAACCGTAGCTCGGCCAGGCGAAGCGAAGCGCCGCCGGGAAATAGCCGTCACAAAAAAAGGCCACCTTTCGGTGGCCTTTGACATTGCAGGCATTGTCTTCTTTTTATGCAGTTTTGGTACGAATCAGGTAGTCAAATGAACTCAGTGACGCCTTCGCACCTTCGCCAGCGGCGATGATAATCTGTTTGTACGGCACGGTGGTGCAGTCGCCCGCGGCGAATACGCCCTTCACGTTAGTCTCGCATTTCGCATCAATGATAATTTCACCCATGCGGTTACGCTCAATCGCGCCTTCCAGCCAGTTGGTATTTGGCAGCAGGCCAATCTGGACGAAAATCCCCGCCAGCGCTACGTGATGCTCGTCACCGCTCACGCGGTCACGATACTGCAGGCCGGTGACTTTGCTGCCGTCACCTTTCACTTCTGTCGTTTGTGCATTCAGAATAATGTCGACGTTTTTCAGGCTGCGCACTTTATCCTGCAGCACCTGGTCGGCCTTCATTTCTGGCGCAAACTCAAGCAGGGTCACGTGTTCAACCACGCCCGCCAGATCGATAGCCGCTTCAACGCCGGAGTTACCGCCGCCGATGACCGCTACGCGTTTGCCTTTAAACAGCGGGCCGTCACAGTGTGGGCAGTAGGTGACACCTTTGGTACGGTACTGATCTTCACCCGGTACGTTCATGTTACGCCATTTCGCCCCGGTAGCGATGATAATGCTGCGTGCTTTCAGCACCGCGCCGGACGCGGTTTCAATCTGATGCAGGCCGCCTTCAACCGAGGCAGGAATCAGCTTAGACGCGCTCTGGGAATCAATCACGTCGACGTCATAGTCGCTCACGTGCGCCTTCAACGCACCTGCCAGTTTCTGGCCTTCGGTTTTTGGCACGGAGATGTAGTTTTCGATATCAACGGTATCCAGCACCTGGCCGCCGAAACGTTCGCCCATCAGGCCGGTACGAATACCTTTACGCGCAGAGTAAACCGCCGCCGCTGCACCGGACGGGCCGGAACCGACGATCAGCACATCGTAAGCATCACGTTTATTCAGCTCTTCCGCCGCACGTTTTTCTGCGCCGGTATCCACTTTCGCCACGATTTCAGTCAGCGTCATACGCCCCTGACCAAACTCCTGACCGTTCATATAGACCGCCGGAACGCCCATCACGTTACGGTCGGTAATTTCATTCTGGAACGTACCGCCGTCAATTGCCGTGTGCTTGATGCGCGGGTTCAGTACCGACATCAGGTTCAGCGCCTGCACCACGTCCGGGCAGTTGTGGCAAGAGAGCGAGTAGTAGGTTTCAAATTCAAAGTCGCCGTCGATATCGCGGATCTGCTCCAGCAGAGACTGCGCTTCTTTCGACGGGTGACCACCGGTCCACAGCAGCGCCAGCACCAGCGAGGTAAACTCGTGGCCCAGCGGGGAACCCGCAAAGCGTGGGCCCTGGTCGGAACCTGGGTTAGTAATCAGGAACGATGGCTTACGTACCGCGAGCGTGTTGTCTTCTTTAAAGGTGACTTTGTCTGACAGTTCAGCGATTTCAGCCAACAGTTCCTTGATCTCTGCCGATTTAGCGCTGTCATCCAGCGTGGCAATCAGCTCAACAGGTTTGGTCAGCTTCTCAAGATAGGCCTTGAGCTGGGTTTTCATGTTGGTGTCGAGCATTTTTATCTCCTGGGCTTAAAACATCATCATGCAAGCGGCCTTTGTCAGGCAGCCTGAATGCGCTTGCATCATGGACGCTATTGAAAAAAACGGGCACTCACGCACCCGTTATAATGGGGGTAATTTCCTCAGTATTTCGCGTCACGGCAAGGCGGCTAGCGGGTGAGTCCCCGGAAGCTTACATAAGTAAGTGACCGGGGTGAACACGCGACGCCAACGCCGCAGTGGGGCGAAAGACGACGGAAATTTAGATCTTGCCGACCAGGTCCAAAGATGGAGCCAGAGTGGCTTCGCCTTCTTTCCATTTAGCCGGGCACACTTCGCCTGGGTGAGAAGCAACATACTGAGCTGCTTTGATTTTACGCAGCAGGTCAGAAGCGTCACGGCCGATACCTTCAGCGGTAACTTCGATTGCCTGGATGATACCCTGTGGGTCAACAACGAAGGTTGCACGGTCAGCCAGACCTTCATCTTCACGCATGTTGTCGAAGTTACGGGTCAGGGCGCCAGTCGGGTCGCCGATCATCGCGTATTTGATTTTCGCGATGGTGTCAGAGCTGCTGTGCCATGCTTTGTGGGTGAAGTGGGTGTCGGTGGAAACAGAGTAAACGTCCACGCCCAGTTTCTGCAGCTCTTCGTAATGGTCAGCTACGTCACCCAGTTCGGTCGGGCATACGAAGGTGAAGTCAGCCGGGTAGAAGAAGAAGACGCTCCAGCGACCTTCGGTATCTTTCTCGGTAACTTCTACGAATTCACCGTTTTTGAACGCCTGGTTTTTGAAAGGTTTGATTTTGGTATTAATTAAAGACATCGAGTACTTCCTCCGTGTTTTCGTTGAGGTCTAAGTTAACGACTTTTTCCTGATTCGACCAATGCGTTTACATTATCAAATCAATAAGCGTTATCTAACAACCGGAACAAGACAGCTTTGTGAACCTATGACGAGGACGGGCACAAATCGCTCATCCCCAGACGTAAAAAGGCCGCATCAGCGGCCCCGTTACCTGAATCCCCAGCAGGTGAATTCAGCGCCAGCCAGGCTGGCTTATTGTTGCGCTCTACATACCTTAACAAAGGTGGTAACAGCACCTGGATTACATCACCCTGCTCCGCAAAGGGCAATCAACCTGGCGTCGGTCTTATCTATGGCTGTAATAGCCTACGCCGTTTAATGTGTATTACCCACTGATTTTACGAACATTTTCCTTACTATCTAATAGTTTTACTCCTTATTTACAGGCTTGGGTAAAATTTATCAGGCGAAACATCCATAAAACTCATCACATGAATATTATTCAATATATATATACATCTATTATTCTACGTAATAAGTGGATCATTAGTCGCGCCTGTTATATATTCAGGTGCAGTTAAATTTCAATGTAGTTTTTCGAACACATGGATAGTTTCGGAAGAGCATGACTCATGTTTCGTCATGTATGCATTTGTAAAAACAATAAAGGAATATCTCATGGCAAATCTTTACAACCTAAAGCGTTTTGACCTTAATTTACTCATTATTTTTGAATGTATATACCAGAACTTGAGTATTAGTAAGGCAGCGCAAACGTTATTTATTACGCCTTCAGCCGTTAGCCAGTCGTTGCAGCGACTCCGCGTCCAGTTAAACGACCCGCTTTTTGTGCGCGCTGGTAAAGGTATAACGCCAACGACCGTAGCCGATAACCTGCACTTACATCTTGAAGATAATCTTAACGGTCTTGAACAGACTATTAACATTATGGGTAAAGCTGACCTCAGAAGACGTTTTGTGGTATATGGCCCGCAGCTTCACGCCCAGCCTAAGCTCAATCAATTTATGAACATTCTTCTTGAAGATAGAAATCTTGAGGTGGTTTATCACGATACAGCGACAGAAACCGAAGACATTGAAGAAATAATGAATTATCGCAAGGCTGACGTGGTATTTACCCTGCAACAGCATAGTAATCGTTCATTGGTTTGTGTACCGTTTAGCGAAGCCCAACTCATCCTGGCCTGCAGTCAGAACCATCCACGATTGGGCGACAGCGCAACATCAGAGCAACTTTCACAAGAACGATTCACTCTATATCAGGCACGTGAACATCAGATTAAAGAATTTCAGAAGGCCAATGATTCCGCACAATTAACAGAGAGAGACATTGCGTTCACCTCATCGTCATTAATGGCTATTTTTAACACTCTTAACCACAGTGATTTAGTCGGTATTGTGCCGAAATTTGCATTCGAGCTTTTAAAAGATGTGCTAACACTAAAAGAAATCTCAACAAAAATAATATTACCTTCATTCCCAATATACATGATTTACAGCCGTTCATCGATGAGTCTTCCCTTCTTTTCTAAGATTATAGAAAAAACAAAGAACCTCTAATACATTCACAAAATAAATACATCACCATCATAAATAAAAATACTGCATGTATTATCTTATTTATTACTTCTCATAACAGCGTACTATAATCAGCACCTTATTAGACATCATCGCCATAAAGGATTGCTGATTTATGTCAATCATCAAACTCCCCTTGCCTCTCTCCGTTCTGGAGGCAAGTCGGGAACGGATAAGCTGGACGTTGAATAACCTCCCCCGCGTTTGTATCTCTTTTTCCGGCGGGAAAGATTCTACGGTCATGCTGCATTTAGCCGCCGAACAGGCGCGCCAATCTGGCAAAAAATTCAGCGTGCTGTTTATTGATTGGGAAGCTCAGTTCTCCTATACCATCAATCATTGTCAAAAATTACGCACGCTGTATTGCGACGTGATTGACACTTTTTATTGGGTTGCCTTGCCGCTCACCACCCAAAATTCACTCACCCAATTCAACCCTGAGTGGCAGTGCTGGGAGCCGGGGGCAGAATGGGTCAGGCAGCCGCCTGAAGATGCCATTACCGACCCCGATTTTTTTCCCTTTTATGAGCCAGGCATGAGCTTCGAACTGTTCGTACAAAAGTTTGCCGATTGGTTTTCCCAGCAGCGTCCCGCCGCCGTGATGGTCGGTATTCGCGCCGACGAGTCCTACAACCGCTTTCTGACTATTGCCTCGCAGCGAAAGCGCCGCTTTGCCGATGATAAACCCTGGACGACCGTTGCACCGGGCAATCATGCCTAGTACGTCTATCCGATCTATGACTGGAAAACGGCGGATATCTGGACCTGGTTTGCCAAAAGCAAGCTGCCCTATAACCCGCTCTACGACCTGATGCATCAGGCGGGCGTGCCGCTGCGCTATATGCGTATCTGCGAACCCTTTGGCCCGGAGCAGCGGCAAGGGCTGTGGCTTTATCACGTCCTGGAGCCTGAACGCTGGGCCGCAATGTGCCAGCGGGTCAGCGGCGTCCACAGCGGCGGGATCTATGCCGGGCAGGATAACCAGTTCTACGGCCATCGGAAAATCGAAAAGCCGCAGCATCATAGCTGGCGCAGTTACGCCCATTTTCTGCTGTATAGCATGCCGGAAGCCACCGCCGACCACTATCGCAATAAGATCGCCGTCTATCTTCACTGGTATCAAAAGCAGGGATGGGAAGATATCCCAGACAGCCAGGAGAAAGACCTCGGCTCTAAAGACGTTCCGTCGTGGCGACGAATCTGCAAAGTCTTATTAAACAATGATTATTGGTGCCGGATGCTCTCTTTCAGCCCAACAAAAGCTAGCCACTACCAACGCTACCGCAAGCGCATGGCACAGAAGCGTCAACAATGGGGGTTACTATGCAACAAAAACTGATTACGCAGCTGCAAGGCTATCTACAGACCTTATCGGACGAAGAGAAGATTGATGCGATTAATCAGTTTCGGCAGGCTTTGCACGAGGAGAGCCCGTTTCGCGACCAGCCGATTGACTGCGTGCTGTGGGTGAAAGAGGAGCGGGTTTCACCGAATGACTACAACCCCAACAATATGGCGCCGCCGGAAAAACGCCTGCTCACCAAATCGCTGGAAGCCGACGGTTTTACTCAACCGATTGTGGTGATTGAGAAAAACAGCAACGCCTATGAGATTGTCGATGGTTTCCACCGCCATCTGCTGTCGCAGTCAAAAGCCGCGCTGAAAAAACGCCTACAGGGCTATTTGCCGATTACCCAGCTAGAAAATAGCGACCATTCGCAGCCGTCACGGATGGCGGCCACCGTTCGTCATAACCGCGCACGCGGTCGCCACCAGATAGGCGCAATGTCCGATATCGTGCGCGAACTGAGCCAGCTCGGATGGAATGATGAGAAAATCGGTCAGGAGCTGGGCATGGACGCCGATGAAATTCTGCGTCTTAAACAAATTAACGGCCTGTGCGAACTATTCGGCAATCGCCAGTACTCACAGGCCTGGACGGTCAAATAGCTACAGGCGACACAGACGCTCGGCGGCGGCCAGCAGCGTCGTTTCCTGCTTGGCAAAGCACAGGCGAATCAGCTTATGCGGGAACGACGCCGCGCAGAAGACCGACAGCGGGATCGCCGCCACGCCAATTTCAGTGGTCAGCCATTGGCAAAAGCTCACATCATCAAGTTCGGAAATAGCGCTGTAGTCCGCCAGCAGGAAGTAGGTACCTTCGCAGGGCAGCAGCTTCAGTCGGCTCTGGCTTAGCGCATCGATGAACAGGTCACGGCGCGCCCGATAAAAATCGGGCAGTTGGCGGTAGTGCTCAGGTTCGGCCCGCAGCATATCCGCCAGCGCCAGCTGTGCCGGGGTATTGACGGCAAAGGTCAGATATTGGTGCACCTTACGCAGCTCGGCGCTTATCGGCGCGGGCGCGACGCAGTACCCCACCTTCCAGCCGGTCATATGATAGGTCTTGCCAAACGATGAAACCGCCACCGCCCGCTCGCGAAGCTGCGGGTGCGCCAGCACGCTGGCGTGTCCGGCTTCGCTAAAGCAGATATGTTCATACACTTCATCGCTGAGTACGTAGATTTCTCGCTCAGCAATGGCCTGCCATAGCGCCTCAAAATCGGCCGCCTGCCATACGGTGGCTGAGGGGTTATGCGGAGTATTGAGAATAACCAGCCGGGTTTTATCGCTCAACGTGTCGGCAAATGCCTGCCAGTCGACGCGAAAGTGCGGCGGCTGCAGCGCGATACGCTTCACGATGCCACCGGAAAGCTCAACCGCCGGCGCATAGCTGTCATAGCTTGGGTCGAAGCAGATAACCTCATCGCCGTCGCGCACCAGCGCGGTAATCGCCGCGTAAAGCGCTTCTGTCGCTCCGGCGGTGACCGTAATCTCATTATTCACGTCCGGCGAGTGGCCATACAGCGCCTGCGTTTTCTCGGCAATCGCTTCACGCAGCGCCAGCGCGCCGGTCATCGGCGCGTATTGGTTTGCGCCCGCGGCGACATGGTGCGCCAGCCGTGCCTGAAGGTAAGTGGGGCCGTCAAAATCGGGGAAGCCCTGTGAAAGGTTGATCGCCTGGTGCTGCTGCGCCAGCGCGCTCATCTGGGTGAAAATGGTGGTGCCGAGGTTGGGTAGCTTGCTTTGTGGGATGAGTTGCTTATTCGTCATTCTTCGTCTGCCGCTCGTGATGCCAAAGTTAACATCAATATAACACGGCGAACGTGTTTGGCAATCAAGACGTTTAGATGTCTAAATAAACGTTAGCAACATTTCGCGCCGCCCTTCCCGCCGTAGCGCGCGTCCTGACGATCGCGGAAAAATTCTTCGTAGGTCATCGGCGTCTGGTCCGGGTGCGTGATGCGCATGTGTTCAACATAATTGTCGTAGTCCGGCACGCCAATCATCATTTTAGCGGCCTGGCCGAGGTATTTTCCGGCTTTCGAAAGCGTATCAAACATCGTTTTTATCCTTTGGGTAAGCCCGGCGTCGCTGCGCTCGGCCGGGCTACAACTTCATTAAACCACGCGCAAATGAAATTAGTGCGCGCGTTTCGCCTGCGCCACCAGATTCTCCGCATCCGCCGGCATCGGCTCATACGGGGTCTCTTTCGCCGTCGGTTTATCCTCTTTCAATGCCGCCAGTGCGGTTTTGAGTGAGAACAATGCCAGCACGACCACCACCACCATAAAGAAGATGGTCAGCCCGGCATCAAGACGGTTGTTGAACACCAGCTGCGCCAGCTGCGATTCGGTGTACTGCGGCGGAATGTTGCCGCTGTCGATCATCGCCTGGAACTTGTTGGCAATCGCCAGGAAGCCTACGCGGGTGTCTTCGCTGAACGACTTCTGCCAGCCCGCTACCAGCGTACACACCAGCAACCACGAGGTTGGTACCAGCGCAACCCACGCGTAGCGCTGACGTTTCATCTTGAACAGTACCACCGCACAGAGCATCAGCGCCATACCCGCCAGCATCTGGTTCGCGATACCGAACAGCGGCCACAGGGTGTTAATGCCGCCCAGCGGGTCAACCACCCCTTGATGCAGGAAGTAACCCCAGGCCAGCACGCACAGTGCCGTTGCCAGCAGGTTAGCGGGCAGAGAATCCGTACGTTTAAGCCCTGGATTGATAACGCCCAGCAGGTCTTGCAGCATAAAGCGCGCCGCACGGGTACCCGCATCCACCGCCGTCAGAATAAACAGCGCTTCAAACAGAATGGCAAAGTGATACCAGAACGACACATCCATCAGGCCGCCCAGCGCCCCGTGAAGGATATAGGCCATCCCCACCGCCAGCGTCGGCGCACCGCCCGCACGAGAAATGATCGACTGCTCACCGACTTCGTTGGCAATCTGATGCAGCAGGTCCGGCGTCACCGCAAAGCCCCAACTACTGACGACCTGCGCCGCAGAAGCCACCACGTCGACGGTCCCGGCTGGTGCCAGCATCGCCATCGGGCTGTTCATCGCAAAGTAAACGCCAGGATCGATAATACAGGCAGAAACCAGCGCCATGATGGCGACGAAGGATTCCATCAGCATACCGCCGTAGCCGATAAAGCAGGCCTGATTTTCGTTCGCCAGCATCTTCGGCGTGGTGCCGGAGGCAATCAGCGCGTGGAAACCAGAAACCGCGCCGCAGGCGATGGTGATAAACAGGAACGGGAACAGGTCGCCAGTCCACACCGGGCCGGTACCATCAACAAATTTGGTCAGCGCTGGCATGGTCAGCGTTGGACGCATAATCAGAATACCAATCGCCAGCCCAACGATAGTGCCGATTTTCAGGAAGGTAGAAAGGTAGTCGCGCGGTGCCAGCAGCAGCCATACCGGCAGCACAGAAGCCACAAAGCCGTAGCCCACCAGCATCCAGGTCAGCTGTACGCCGGTATAATCAAACCACGGTGCCCAGGTTTCGCTTGCCGCCACCCAGCCGCCGGAAATAATCGCAAACACCAGCAGCACCAGACCAATAACCGACACTTCGCCAATGCGTCCCGGACGCAGATAGCGAATATAAATCCCCATAAACAGCGCCAGCGGAATGGTAAAGGCCACGGTATAGGTTCCCCACGGGCTGTGGGTCAGCGCTTTTACCACGATCATCGCCAGCACCGCCAGAATGATCACCATGATCATAAAGGTCGCCACCAACGCAATGACGCCAGCGACCGGCCCCATCTCCTCTTTCACCAGCTCACCCAGCGAACGACCATCGCGACGGGTGGAAACGAACAGCACCATAAAGTCCTGGACCGCACCGGCCAGCACCACCCCGGCTAACAGCCAGAGCATGCCTGGCAGGTAACCCATTTGCGCCGCCAGCACCGGCCCTACCAGCGGGCCCGCCCCGGCAATCGCCGCAAAGTGGTGACCAAACAGTACTTTTTTGTCCGTTGGTACATAGTCTAGACCGTCGTTATGACGCACGGCAGGCGTCATGCGCGTCGGGTCAACCTGCAGCACCTTTTTGGCAATATAGAGGCCGTAAAAACGGTAGGCGATGAGATAAACGCAGACCGCCGCCACGACGATCCACAATGCGTTTATCTGTTCACCACGATTGAGGGCGATGTAGCCCAGGGCAAACGCTCCGACAATGGAGAGTAACGCCCATATAAGGTATTTCCCTGAATTGTTCATAGTTATTGTCCGTATCAGTAGCAGAGGATGTTACATTTTGTGTCCATAGCAAGCACACTTGATTTAACAACCTTGAAACGAATATGAACAGGAACAACACCCGACATTTACATCACATTGTTAACGGGATCACTTAAGTCAGAAAAACGGATGAGAGATGGCGGAGGAAATTGAGAGATTCCCGGCGGCGCTTCGCTTGGCCGGGCTACGCCTCGAATTGTAGC
>NZ_JABBJF010000037.1 GCF_014218705.1 Kluyvera sichuanensis
ATGTAAAAGCCTCAGGCTGCCCATGCCCGACATTCTGGCACAAGGACTTATCCTTGTTAACGACAGCCTGACAGGGCTTGAACCGAGAGCAATACGTTCCGAAAACAAGCTGAACACGCTTCTTTCAGGTGCAATTCGACAGGCCGCCTGGTATTCAGATGTCTATTTATATAAAGGTACACCTTATTTTATCGATAACATAGAAATAAGTACTTATAGCTTCAAATACAGGAAATGGTCGTTTAACCCAGACGCCAATTGTGAAATCTTCTATAACGATAGAATTAAATAACATAAGGAATTATTTATTATGACTCTTAAATGGCATACCATTAATTACCCCGCAAAAAAACTCGAACTACATTCTACGAATGCGATAACAGAGTATAAAGCGAGCACATTAAAAGGTTGCATTACTAAATGCAGACACCGCAAATGTTAACATAATTTTTAATGATACATATAATATCCTTTATCATGGAAATAAAATAAATAATAACCACATCATTTCCCACAACTAATCGGATGCACCTGAAGACAATAAGATATCTAATATGGATAATTAAACCCTTTTAAGAGAGATTCGTAATGATTATATTTTCTAGCGGGGAATATAAACCGTTATTATCAGTTGAAAATTCAAGCTTCTGTTGCTGGCTGAAAACATGGCTAAAATATTTTATTTGCCTGCTTGCCGGTATAAATAGCATGATGATCTCCCCATCTCTTTGTGCAGAAAAACTGAATAGAGAGAACCGCTTTGATTCTCTACCATCCATATCCTGGAGCGAACTTGAAAAACGGCGACCAACTGGTAGCTTTCGTCTGATTTATGCAGAAGATGAGACATTATGTCAGATCATTCTTAACTCACTGAATGAAGAAGGCTATAACCCAGACGTTTATCATTCTTCACCTGAAATTTATCACCCACTTCCCGAACTGATTTTGCAAACCCGTCTTAATCTTCCTCGAAAACTTCTGGGAACACATCTGTGGCGCACTGAAGAGTATGAAATTTATTACACAGATAAAACGGGAAAACCTCAGAAAGATTATTGGTATCGATTTATTGGACAGGGTGATGCAAATCTCGCACTAGGTTTGGGGGTAAAGGAAAGCTATACAGAGCATCATTCAGTGCCTTATACCGATTTTATAAAATTCAGGTTAACTGCATTTCCTTATCCCTGGAAGGATAAACTTTATTTAACCATGGATAATATCAATGGTCAACTTCGACCAACAGAACGGGACCAATACTGGAAGAATAAAAAATTTAGGCTATGGGAAAAAGATGGTCGCTATAAAATAGACCCAGAAATTGAATATTATATATATAGATATTTCGAAGAACTTATCATGGTAGGATCGGAATATTACCTGCTATCTACCCTTCGTTTTCCTGAGCAGGACAAACCATTACGAATTGTAGCCAGCCTATTCAACAGTATGCGAACTTATCAGCGATGGGACTATGCTCCCATACCACCCCATGGAGTTTGCTTTATTGAATCCATATTTATATTACATGGAGAATAATAATGAAAAAAATATTACCAGCCATGGTTAAAAATAAAACAAAATCAATGGTTTTTATTGTCTTACTTTCATTACTTGGTTGTATCTTTTGCCTGGAGCATCAATCAAGAGCAGCTTTAAATATAGTCGAAGATGAAATAACAGAGATGATCATCAATGAATTCATTACGGACAAAAACAATCAATTGGAGATATCTCGTCGCATAGTTGCTTATTATCCTGGTTTGGCATCCAGAGATTCATTTCTCTATGAAAATATGAATTATGAAGACAGACTAAGGAAAAAGTACGCCAATGGAAATTATTTCACGATAATATCCTATACCTCTGTCGATGAATTTAAAAAAATCAACCCAAACTGCTGTGCGGCTATAACAGCAGTGATAGTTCAAAATGCATCTATAGAAATGCAGGAGATGACAATGATGATGGAAAGCATATCTGCGTATTTCTCAAGATAAAAGTTCGTTACCTCGATCAGAATAATACTATCCAGTACGTTGAGTTACCCAAAAGAAGAGATACCGCAGTGATCGTTGATAGAAAAGGAAAAATTGTCGAGTGGATATTAAGTTCATCCCTAAGGACACAATAATATTTTAGTTAAAATATTTATATTTTTCTGTAAGTATAAAATTATGGAATAACATATGGAGAATATCTAATGACAGTTGCCAATAGTTCTTCGAACGATAAATCATTACTCCCTACACTAGAACAAGTGATAAATCTTTATTTATGGGGAAGAGAGGAAGGTGTTAGTGATAAAACAGATGAAAATATACTCCAACTCCGTTCAAAGGAAAACATCACATTAAATATCAGCATAAAAAAATTTATAAAAGAATGTGGATCGTTTATTAATGCAAAAAATTTCCCATGGATAGATGAATTCTTTAATGATAAAACGTTAGATGATGTTTATTCAAGCAATATGAATTCTGGTATGGATATTGTTTTTGAAAGTCACTCTCTGGCCAATAAATTAAAGGAACTCTACCCAAAGGTTTCCGCAGAAGATGGTTATACTCGCACGGAAATTCTCACTGCCATGGGATACTACGACAGCGAAAATAAATTATCTATTGATGAGTACCAATTTTTTCACCATGGGGAAAACGAAACTGAAACCCAGTATGAAGACAGAAGTTTCATCTGGGCCTCAACCCAGTTCAGAGTAAACGGAACCCCTAGAAAAATAATTAAAGATAAAGATATAGTAAAAATAATAGATGAAGATAGGAATAATATATCATCAGGAAATGGAAATAATACATTAAGATTTTGCATCTATCCCGATGGGAGGCGTGAAATAAAGAATTTTTCAATAATACCAAGAGAAAGATCATCTCATGCTGATGATGATTTTGATTTTGATGGGGGAACCATTTCAAATTATACAAATTCGGCGACTGAGAAAGTAATTGATCCTTCTGGCATTGGCAGAACAGTGAATTTCAAATTTGTTAATGATCTGACTATAGAAGATTACAGTACTTTAACTGTAGACGATTATCATGCATTATCAATAATAGATCCATCTTATTTTACATCTATTGTCGATGGAAAGTCACATCTTGAAAACTTGATAGATCGGCTCTGGAATAGTGGCACCATTAAATTTTTAGATAACAATAACCGTCCAATTATATATGGTTCCGGTGAAAATGATGAGATTTCTGGGACAGTAACTCTTAATAATGTAGATATTAGCCAGAAGGACTTTACTTTTAATTACGATGGAACCTGGTATAAAAAATGGTCTATGAATAGCTTTGCACACTTAACTCAGCTAAAATTAAAAAACCATCTTTCTGATTATGTCAATAACGGTATACATTATATTGCCGGTAATGGAAATGATAAAATTTCTGGCACTCAAGAAACAGATCTCATAAAAGGTGGTAAAGGTGATGATTTACTTATTGGATTGCAGGGTAATGACATATTAATAGGTGGGGAAGGTAATGATATATTATATGGAGGAAATGGTGATGATATACTGTATGCTCGCGATAACACGATAAAGAATAAACTATTAATTGATGACATTCTTCCAGATGCTCTTTACGGCGGAGCTGGTAAAGACATCCTATATGGTGATAATGACAACGATATTCTCTACGGTGGCGACATAATGAAACCTTCAGATGGAGAGGCCGATCAACTCTATGGCTACGGCGGCTATAATACTTTTATTGTTGACCATCACGATACTATACAACTGACTGATAAAGCAGATATTTATGGTGCCGTATATTTATCCGACGGCCAGAGTAACATATTGGAGCTAAAAGAAGCCACTCACTCAGAAGGCGACCCAGAAGGCACATACACCGATTATGCCGGTAATAAATATACCTTTGACGGCAATACGCTAGTAATTAATAACGGTCTTAGAATTACTGATTTTAAAAAATGGGCAATAGTTGACACAGATGCAGCAGGAAATAGAGTCTGGTCAGCATTAGGTATTACTATCCGGAGCGACGAGGAAGAGGATGCCTTTGAAGAAGATCCGTCAGGTACCAACAATAAAAATGCCAAAGATAAAATGCCGGATAACGGAGAGGCTGAGAAAGTGGATCCTGTGGTCATCGACATGGATGGCAACGGTGTAGAAACGCTGTCCGGTAGGGGAGTTCATTTTGATTACGGCGGTGACGGCGTCAGGGAACTGAGCGGCTGGGCAGCGGCGAGCGACGGTTTTCTGGTTCGCGATCTAAATGGCGACGGCAAGATCAATAATGGACGGGAACTGTTCGGCAACCATACTCTGCTGCAAGATGGCAGTACCGCCAGCAATGGTTTTCAGGCGTTGCTGGAGCTCGATGATAATCAGGACGGAATAATCGACGCCCAGGACAAAGTCTGGTCATCGCTGCAAATCTGGCAGGATAAAAACAGTAACGGCGAAACGGATGACGGTGAACTCGTCACTCTAAGCGATGCCGGCGTGGCAGCAATCGATATCCGCTATGCCTCTTCAACCTATCAGGACACCAATGGCGAAGCTCACCGGCAGACCAGCACCGTGAAGTGGGCTGACGGCAGGACCACGGTCAGTGCCGACGTCTGGTTTAAGATAGATCAGTCCGATCGCGTTCACGTCAATGACGTTCCCCTGACGACGGATGTGATTCAACTGCCAAACGCACGAGGCTTTGGCAACGTATCCGATCTACGTGAAGCAATGGCTCAGGACGATATATTAAAAGCGCTGGTTACCGAATACATTGCGGAAACTGACAGCGGCCAAAAAGAAGCGCTGCTGGATAAGCTGATTTATCAATGGGCGGGAGTACAAGACGTTGCTGCTACCAGGTTGTACTCCGTTACCGCGCAGCAGGTCGCCCTGCTGGAGCAACTTACTGCCTCATCTTATAACCACTGGTATCATGGATCAAAGATCGCGGCAGAACCTTCAACGCTGCTGCTGAAAGAATATCAACAATTCAGGAATTACACCCGCGCACAGTTACTGGCGCAGACCACCCTCTATGACCACCTGAAAGATGTCGTATTAACAGGGTTTAATTCCGGTGTCGCTGGTGTAGTCATTAGCCTGGAGGCGGCACAAGCGCTGTTTACCAAACTCTATCAGGCTGGCGAATATGCTCTGCTCAACGAGGTGAGCTCCACATTAATTGACCTCTCTATTTATTCTGACTACAACCGACAGAAACTGGCAGACCTCCGCTACACGTTAATTCAGCATGAACCAGGTATGGCCGACTATCTGGCCGATGACGCAGAATTCTCCCCATCCTCAGATGCGTCTAAAACCCCTGAAGCTCCCGAGGCTCCTGAAGTGCCGGAGCAGGAAGAAGAAACCAGCGATAACTTTTTCACCGGTGGCGACGAGAGCGAGTCGCTATTTGGAGATACCGGGGCTAACACGCTTAGCGGCGGTAAAGGCAGCGACTATCTGTGTGGTGGTGAGGGAGACGACACCTATTTGTTCAATGCGGGTGACGGCCAGGAAGTGATTTTTGAATACAGCGGTGACCTGGAGGATTTCTCTCGAATTAACGAAAATGAAGATAGCCAGCGCGCCAGAGCGCTGCTTGCAGGCCAGGATACAATCCGTTTTGGGCAAGGGTTGTCTCCTGACAAGGCCATACTCACCCAGGATGATTATGATTTAGTCATTACCTTCCAGGGTAGCGATGATAGCGTGACGGTAAAAAAGTACTTCTACAAAAATGAGCAGATTGTAGAAAGCCTAATCTTTGCCGATGGAACCATCTGGAACCAGGAAGACGTCGCGGCACGAGCCCTGGCGGGAACAGAAGACGATCAATTTCTGATGGCAATGCTAGATGGCAGTGAAATTCATGCCGCTGGCGGAGACGACACGCTCGAAGGAAGACAGGGCAATGATGTGCTTTATGGCGACGAAGGAAACGACGCAATTACCGGCGGAAGCGGAGACGATATTCTGTCCGGTGGCGCAGGCGATGACGTTCTTCAGGGCGGCCACGGAAATGATATCTACCTGTTTAATAAAGGCGACGGGCACGATTATATCTTTAGCAATATGTCGTCGTGGAACGAACCAGAAGATACCAGCCAGGACACACTGCGCTTTGGGGAGGGAATTAGATCCGAAGAAGTTCAGTTACTACGAGATGGTGACAGCCTGATCATCAGCGTTGAAAGCGGAGAAGGTAGTATCACCGTCGAGGAGTACTTTTCTGCCGCCTATTCGCTGATATCACGGATTGAGTTTGCTGATGGCACTTTCTGGGATACGGCAGCCATTAGCGCAGCGCTCCACTCCGTGCACGATGCCCCACAGACGCTCACGGCAACAGAAGCGGGTGGCGTACTCGAGGCCGGTGATAACGATGATTCTCTGTACGGCTTATCCGGTGACGATGAACTCTATGGTATGGGCGGCAATGACCGGCTCAACGGTGGTGAAGGTAACGATTTTCTGTCCGGCGGTGAAGGCAGCGATACCTATACGTTTAACGCAGGTGATGGTCAGGATATTATTGAAGATCAAGGCTATGCCGACCAGCGAGACAGCAATACGCTCTATTTTGGCGAAGGGCTGCTGGCGGAAAATGCCATCGTACAACGTAGCTACGATGATCTGCTCATCACCTTCAAAGACAGTGATGATAGCGTCACCATCAGGAGCTATTTTCTTAACAGCGTCCCTACGCTGGATAGCATTAACTTTTCCGATGGCACCACCTGGAATCAAACGATAATCAAGACCCTAACGCTTAGCGGCACGGATGGGGACGATAATCTCATGGCGTTTGCTGAGGGTAGCCATATTGACGGAGGCGGAGGCAACGATTCTCTCGAGGGCTCTCTGGGAGATGACTATCTGGATGGTGGTGAAGGGAACGATTGGCTTACAGGTTGGGAAGGTTACGATATGCTGGCAGGTGGTGCCGGAGACGATGAGCTTTCAGGCTGGGAAGGCAACGACATACTGTACGGCGGTGCCGGTGACGACCAGCTCTATGGTGATGACGGTAATGACACGCTGGCCGGCGGCGAAGGGAATGATACGTTAAGCGGAGGGACAGGGAGCGATACGTATCTTTTCAACGCTGGCGACGGACAGGATTTCGTCGATGAATGGGGAAATTATTCTGAGTACAGACACGATACGGATACCATCCGTTTTGGTCGTGACCTGCGGTCTGACGCCGCCATCGCCTCTCGTCAGGACGATGACCTGATTATCGCTTTCCCGGATACCGGTGACAGCATCACCCTGAACGATTACTTCTCCCCTTACGCTCGCCCCGACTACCGTATCGTTTTTGCTGACGGTGCCGAGTGGGACTACGAAACTATGCGAGCCATGGTGCTCAGGGGCCATGACAATAACCAGACGCTGACAGCATTTGAGGAAGGCAGTGAAATTCATGCCGCAGGTGGCGATGACATGCTAATTGGTGATACGGGCGATGACATACTGCACGGCGACGACGGGAACGATACGCTGTATGGCAACGACGGTGATGACCTGTTAAGCGGCGGCGCAGGGAACGATACGCTTTGCGGCGGTTATGGCAAAGACACCTACTTGTTCAATGCCGGAGACGGCCAGGATCACATCACCAGCACCATCGGGGAAATTGCCATTGATACGCTACATCTAGGAGACACGCTGCTGGCGAAAAACACCCTGATATATCGTAGCGGTAACAGCCTGGTTATCAGCTTTCGCGACAGCACCGATAACGTGACGCTCACTGACTACTTCAGCAGGCCCCCGATCGCAAGGATCGTTTTTGCCGATGGTACAACGTGGGATTGCGATATGATTGAAAACCAATATCTCCTCCGCGCAGGAACTGACGAGGCACAGTCTCTCTTTGCTCAAAACTCCGGCAGCGAAATCCACGCCGCTGGCGGGAATGACACCCTTAACGGAGGTAACGGCGACGATGCGCTGTACGGCGACGACGGTGACGATACGATTTCCGGTGCGGGTGGTAGCGATACCCTATATGGTGGAAATGGCAATGATATGCTGGCTGGCGGCGCTGGCGACGATCTGCTGGCGGGTAACGCAGGAAACGATACGCTGAAGGGCGATGCCGGTAGAGATACGCTGTACGGCGATGATGGTGACGACGCGCTAAATGGCGGCGAGGGCAATGACTGGCTAAGCGGCGGTGCAGGAAATGACCATCTGGATGGTGGCAAAAATAACGACCAACTGTCAGGCGGTGCGGGAAACGATAGTCTCCTGGGCGGATATGGTAGTGATATTTACCTGTTTAGCGCCGGGGACGGTCAGGACGTCATTACCGAAGGCTATAGCTACAGCGGCGATAACGACACTCTCCGTTTTGGCGACGGAACCGAAGCGGCAAAAGCTATCGTACAGCGCAACAGCAACGATTTACTGATTACGTTTGAAGACAGCACGGACAGCGTCACGGTGAAAGACTACTTCTCTGCGGCAAAATACCGGGTTGAACATATCACTTTTGCCGACGGCACGGACTGGCTAATTGAAGATGTTCTTAATCATATCGAAGATGATATTCCGCTACCGCTGGCGCAACCCGCCGATGCACCGGTATCGTTGCAGAAAATCAGGGAACAGATGGCCATGTTTACCGCCGATAGTGATAACGATGATGACTGCGTGGTCAACATGTCTCCATCTCTCAGCACGGCACGTACTACTGTCAACTCGCTGATGAGTGCGTAAACCTGCCGGTTTATGTCGCGTAAAAACAAACCCCGGCACATGGCCGGGGTTTGTTTTATCTCACGCTATCGCGATTATTTCACCGGACGCATGGCCGGGAACAGAATCACGTCGCGGATGGTGTGGCTGTTGGTGAACAGCATGACCATACGGTCGATACCGATACCCAGACCCGCGGTCGGTGGCAGGCCGTGTTCCAGCGCGGTGACGTAGTCTTCGTCGTAGAACATCGCTTCGTCATCACCCGCTTCTTTGGCGTTAACCTGATCCTGGAAGCGCTGCGCCTGATCTTCTGCGTCGTTCAGCTCGCTGAAACCGTTACCGATTTCGCGGCCGCCGATGAAGAATTCAAAGCGGTCAGTGATTTCCGGATTCACGTCATTACGACGCGCCAGCGGAGAAACTTCCGCCGGATATTCGGTGATGAAGGTTGGCTGAATCAGGTGCGCTTCCGCCACTTCTTCGAAGATCTCGGTCACGATACGGCCCAGACCCCAGCTTTTCTCAACGTGAACGCCGATGCTTTCCGCAATGGCTTTCGCAGAGTCGAAGTTATCGAGATCGGCCATGTCAGTTTCCGGGCGATATTTCTTGATAGCTTCGCGCATGGTCAGTTTTTCGAACGGCTTGCCGAAATCGAAAGTCTGGTCGCCGTAAGGCACTTCGGTGTGGCCCAGAATCTCCTGCGCCAGCGTGCGGAACAGGGATTCGGTCAGTTCGATCAGATCTTTGTAGTCCGCGTACGCCATATAGAGTTCCATCATGGTGAACTCTGGGTTGTGGCGAACGGAGATACCTTCGTTACGGAAGTTACGGTTGATTTCGAACACGCGTTCGAAGCCACCAACCACCAGACGCTTCAGGTACAGTTCCGGCGCGATACGCAGGTACATGTCCATATCCAGCGCATTATGATGGGTGATGAACGGACGGGCAGACGCGCCGCCAGGGATCACCTGCATCATTGGGGTTTCCACTTCCATAAAGTTGCGGCCAACCATGAACTGACGAATACCCGCCAGGATCTGGGAACGCACTTTGAAGGTGTTACGGGAAGTATCGTTGGAGATCAGATCCAGATAACGCTGACGATAGCGCGCTTCCTGATCCTGCAGGCCGTGGAATTTGTCCGGCAGCGGGCGCAGTGCTTTGGTCAGCAGGCGCAGCTCGGTGCAATGGATAGACAGTTCACCGGTTTTGGTTTTGAACAGTTTACCCTTCGCGCCCAGGATGTCGCCGAGGTCCCATTTCTTGAACTGCTCGTTGTAAACGCCTTCCGGCAGATCGTCACGCGCCACGTACAGCTGAATACGGCCGCCAACGTCCTGTAAAGTCACGAAGGAAGCTTTACCCATAATACGGCGAGTCATCATACGACCGGCAACGGAAACTTCGATATTCAGCGCTTCCAGCTCTTCGCTGTCCTTGCTATCGAATTCAGCGTGCAGTTGATCAGAGGTTCGGTCACGACGGAAATCGTTCGGGAACGGGATGCCCTGCTCACGCAGTGCAGCCAGCTTCTCGCGGCGTGCCTTCATTTCGTTATTAAGATCGACTACCTCGTCAGCGCCTTGTGCGTTTTGTTCAGACATGTTGGTTCCTCATAACCCTGCTTTCAGACTTGCTTCGATAAATTGATCCAGACTTCCGTCCAGTACCGCCTGCGTATTGCGGGTTTCAACCCCGGTGCGCAGGTCTTTAATACGGGAATCGTCCAGGACATATGAACGAATCTGGCTACCCCAGCCGATGTCGGACTTGGTGTCTTCCATCGCCTGTTTTTCTGCATTCTTTTTCTGCATTTCCAGTTCATAAAGCTTCGCTTTCATCTGCTTCATGGCCTGGTCTTTGTTCTTGTGCTGCGAACGGTCGTTCTGGCACTGCGTCACGATCCCGGTTGGGATGTGGGTGATACGCACCGCGGATTCCGTACGGTTAACGTGCTGACCGCCCGCGCCGGATGCGCGATACACGTCGATACGCAGATCCGCCGGGTTGATTTCGATATCGATATCGTCGTCAACTTCCGGGTAAACAAACGCGGAGCTAAAGGAGGTGTGGCGACGGCCGCCGGAGTCAAACGGGCTCTTACGGACCAGACGGTGAACGCCGGTTTCCGTACGCAGCCAGCCGTACGCGTAGTCGCCGGAGATTTTAATGGTCACGGATTTAATCCCGGCCACGTCCCCTTCGGACTCTTCAATAATTTCGGTTTTAAAGCCACGCGCTTCTGCCCAACGCAGATACATACGCTCGAGCATGCTTGCCCAGTCCTGCGCTTCAGTACCGCCAGAACCTGCCTGGATATCGAGATAGCAATCGGCGCTGTCATACTCACCGGAGAACATACGACGGAATTCCAGCTGTGCCAGCTTCTCTTCCAGGGTATTGAGTTCTGCAACGGCTTCGTTGAAGGTCTCTTCGTCTTCGGCTTCTACAGCCAGTTCCAGCAGGCCGGATACATCTTCCAGACCCTGAGACATTTGATCGAGGGTGTCGACAATCGCTTCAAGTGAGGAACGCTCTTTGCCCAGCGCCTGCGCGCGTTCGGGTTCGTTCCAGACATCCGGCTGTTCCAGCTCGGCGTTTACTTCTTCCAGACGCTCTTTCTTAGCATCATAGTCAAAGATACCCCCTAAGAACGTCGGAGCGCTCCGTGAGGTCCTGAATGCGATTATTTACCGGGTTTATTTCAAACATGGTCTATTTTCTTTTAATGGACGAGAAAAATGCGGTTATAAGAGCGGAATCTTAGCGGATTCCCGCTCTTAATTACAGTATAAGCGATGCTAAATCGGCCAGAGATGATCGATGATAAGCTGCAGAGTTCGGTTACCGCGATATTCATTGATATCCAGACGGTAGGCCAGCGTCACTTCACGCACGCCGTTATCCGGCCAGACGGCGGTATCAACGTTAAACGCGATGCCGTCCAGCAGCGGGCCGCCGCCGACCGGTTCAACCATCACCTTAAGGTGACGCTCGCCAACCAGGCGCTGTTGCAGCAGGCGAAAACGCCCGTCAAACAGCGGTTCCGGGAACATCTGCCCCCACGGCCCGGCTTCACGCAGCATCTGCGCCATCTCCAGCGTCATCTCCTGCGGGCTCAGTTCACCATCGGAGAGAATCTCACCCTGCAACAGCGCCGGATCCAGCCATTCGGTGACCAGTTCGCCAAAGCAGCGCTGGAACTCTTCGAAGCGTTCTTCTTCGAGAGAAAGTCCCGCCGCCATCGCGTGGCCGCCGAACTTGAGCATCAACCCAGGGTGCAGCGTATCCAGACGCTCCAGCGCATCGCGCATATGCAGCCCCTGAATGGATCGTCCCGAGCCTTTAAGCTGACCGTTACCCGCCGGGGCAAAAGCGATCACCGGCCGATGGAAACGCTCTTTGATACGCGACGCCAGAATGCCAACCACGCCCTGGTGCCACTCGGGGTGATACATCGCCAGCCCGCCCGGCAGTTCGGCGCGGCTGCGCTCAAGCTGCTCGCACAGGGTTAGCGCTTCTGCCTGCATCCCCTGCTCTATCTCTTTACGCGTCTGGTTCAACGCATCCAGCTCGTTTGCCAGCACGCGGGCTTCGCCGAGGTTATCGCACAGCAGCAACGCCACGCCGACCGACATATCGTCCAGACGACCGGCCGCGTTCAGGCGTGGACCGAGCGCAAAGCCAAGATCGCTTGCCACCAGCTTCGCCGCCTCGCGGTTGGCAATCTCCAGCAGCGCTTTAATCCCCGGGCGACAATAACCGGCACGAATGCGGCTCAGCCCTTGCCAGGTCAGGATGCGGTTATTGGCATCCAGCGGCACCACGTCGGCAACCGTCCCCAGCGCGACGAGATCGAGAAACTCGACGATCTTCGGCACGGGGATCCCACGCTTTTCGAACCAGCCTTTCTCTTTCAGGTGGTTACACAGCACCAGCATCAGATAAAAAGCCACGCCTACGCCCGCCAGGGATTTTGACGGGAACGGGCAGTCGACGAGATTCGGGTTAACCATCGCATCCGCCTTGGGCAGCGTTTCGCCCGGCAGGTGATGATCCGTCACCAGCACGCTGATCCCAAGGTCATGCGCATGATCGACCCCGGCATGGGACGAGATCCCGTTGTCCACCGTCATGATCATCTGCGCGCCGCGGGCGTGGGCCTGCTCGACCACTTCCGGGCTTAACCCGTAGCCGTCCTCAAAACGGTTCGGCACCAGGTATTCGACGTTGTGGCAGCCCATCGCCCGCAGGGCGAGCACGCTCAGTGCAGTACTGGTCGCGCCATCGGCATCGAAGTCGCCCACCACCATGATGCGCAGCTCTTTTTCAAACGCGTCATGCAGCATCTCGACGGCTTTTTCCACGCCCGTCAGCGAGCGCCAGTGCAGCATGCCTTTCAGGCCACGCTCCAGGTCGTCCGGGGTTTTCACCCCGCGGCTGGCGTAAAGGCGACGCAGCAGCGGCGACAGTTCGCCCGGCAACACGATTGAATCATCCACCTCACGGCGGCGAAGTTGAGTCTGTGGTTTCACGCGAATTATTTACCGCTGGTCTGTTTCTGGTGTTCGTCGAGGAAGGCTTTCATCTCTTTCGGCCCCTGATAGCCCGGAACCACGTAGCCGTTGTTGAGCACGATAGCCGGAGTGCCGGTCACGCCGAACTGCACGCCGAGCGCGTAGTGGTTGGCAATGTCGATATCGCAGGTGGCGGCCTGAACGCCTTTGCCGTTCATCGCATCGTCAAACGCTTTGTTGCGGTCTTTGGCACACCAGATGGATTTCATATCCTGCTCAGCCTGGCTCTGGATCCCCTGACGCGGGAAGGCCAGATAGCGCACGGTGATCCCCAACGCGTTGTAGTCTTTCATCTCTTCATGCAGCTTGTGGCAGTAGCCACAGGTGATGTCGGTAAAGACGGTAATCACGTGCTTTTCCTGCGGCGCTTTGTAGACAATCATCTCTTTTTCCAGCGCGTTCAGGTGGGTCATTAGCAACGCATTGGTGACGTTCACCGGCTGCGCGCCGCTGACGTCATACATTGGCCCCTGAATAATGTGCTTGCCGTCATCGGTGACGTACAGCACGCCGCTGTTGGTCAGGACGGTTTTCATCCCGGCGACCGGCGCCGGCTGAATATCGGTGCTCTGCACGCCCAGTTTCGCCAGCGACTGCTTGATAGCGGCATCGTCAGCGTGCGCCAGGCCGGAAAATGCCGCCGCCAGCAGGGTGAACATCATTAAACCTTGTTTCATAAACTGTCCTTTTAAATCAGCATCATGCTCGTGGATGGTGCTGTTGATGAAGTTGTCGCAGCCGCTCTGTCGCGACGTGCGTATAAATTTGTGTGGTCGACAAATCGCTATGCCCCAACAGCATTTGTACGACACGCAGATCCGCGCCGTGGTTCAGCAAATGCGTCGCAAAAGCGTGGCGCAACACGTGCGGTGACAGTTTTTCGCTGTCGATACCCGCCAACTGGGCATAGTGCTTAATGCGGTGCCAGAAGGTCTGGCGAGTCATCTGCTGGGCACGCTGACTCGGGAACAGGACGTCAATCGCCACGCCGTTAAGCATCCAGGGGCGGCCATGCTCCAGCCAGTTCTCAACCCAGTAAACGGCCTCTTCGCCGAGCGGCACCAGCCGCTCTTTATTGCCTTTACCGATCACCCGAACCACGCCCTGACGCAGGCTGATATCACTCATCGTCAGCCCCACCAGTTCGGAAACGCGCAGGCCGGTAGCATACAGCACTTCAAGCATAGCCTTATCGCGAAGCTCCAGCGGCTGATCGACCAGCGGTGCTTGCAGCAAACGCTCTACCTGCGCTTCGCTGAGATCTTTCGGTAGCCGCTGGGGGAGTTTCGGTGATGCCAACTGGGCGCTGGGATCGTCCGGACGGAATTTTTCACGATACAGATGCTGGAAGAAGCGTCGCATGGCGCTCAGCAGTCGGGCGGTGCTGGTTGCTTTATAGCCCCCCTGCTGACGTTCGGCGAGCAAATTTTGCAGGTCGTCGCTTTGCGCTGTTTCCAGCGAGAGCTCGCGGTGCGCCAGCCACTCTACCACCATGGTCAAGTCACGGCGGTAGGCGCTAAGGGTATTTTCAGCCAGATTGCGCTCCAGCCACAGCGCATCGAGAAACTGTTCGATTCGAGCAAGATCCTTATCCACCTCGGCCCCTCTGCGTGTTAAATCAGCACCATTATGCCTGAATTAGCCCCCTTTCTGGTACACTGGGCGCATCATCATCGCAAGAATCGAGAGCAGTACGTCATGAATATCGGCCTTTTTTACGGTTCCAGCACCTGCTACACCGAGATGGCAGCGGAAAAAATTCGCGACATCATCGGTCCGGAACTGGTCACATTACATAACCTGAAAGATGATTCCCCCGCCCTGATGGAGCAATATGAGGTGCTCATTCTCGGCATTCCAACCTGGGATTTCGGTGAAATTCAGGAAGATTGGGAAGCGGTCTGGGAACAGCTCGACACGCTAGACCTGGAAGGTAAAATCATCGCGCTGTACGGCATGGGAGACCAGCTCGGCTACGGCGAGTGGTTCCTCGATGCGCTGGGTATGCTGCACGATAAGCTGGCGAGCAAAGGGGTGAAATTTGTCGGCTACTGGCCAACTGAAGGCTATGAGTTCACCAGCCCGAAACCGGTGATTGCTGACGGGCAGCTATTCGTCGGTCTCGCGCTGGATGAAACCAACCAGTACGATCTTAGCGATGAACGCATTCAGAGCTGGTGCGAACAGATTCTCGGCGAGATGGCCGAGCAGTTCTCTTAGTGCTTCGTGGGCGCGGGCTGCTGCAGAAGAATTCTCCGCAGGTCGCGCCACTCTTCAGGATTCATGCTGTCAGCCGCCAGCCACAGATGCTGACGACGGCCACCATTCAGGCGACGAATCCGTAGCATCATCCCCGAATTCAGCATCCACGGCGTACCAAGCAGTTCGTAATCCTGATTGCGCCAGCGCAGCCTTGCGTCCATCAACAGCTTAATCTCCCCCTGATGCGAGTGAATGCGTCGTTGGCTACGTACGCAGTCAAACACCACCAGCGACAGCAAAAGCAGCCAGAGCGGCGTGTAACTCAACGGCCACGGCATCAGCAGCACGAAAGCCGCCACCAGACCGTGGAGCAATAAAGAGAGCCACTGTGAGCGCCAGGAGACGCGTAAATCAGATTGCCACAGGACCACGTTCCCGATTCCGTGTTTGAATGAGTTGTACCATGCGCTCAAGGTTAGCGTCGTCAGGCTTGCCGTGGTTCATCAGCCAGTTGAAGAGGTCAGGATCGTCGCATTCAAGAAGACGAATGAAGACCGCTTTGTCTTCATCGCTGAGCGTGTCGTACTCGTGCTCAAAGAACGGCATGATGGAGATATCGAGTTCGCGCATACCGCGGCGGCATGCCCAGTGGATACGGGCTTTATTATTGATGTCCATAATTTCCTTCCAGCATTACGTTGTGACTAGTTTAACGTGTTTTTTGCCGTTACCTTACTGGAATATCACGTTTCACGCGTCATATTCCGAAAAAAGCCCTGAAATATGAAAGGGATTATTTTTCTTTCGAGCCGCTTCGCAGAACGCGCAGAGGGCACAAAACGCCCTGCAAAAGCGCTTGCAATGGCAGGCATCTCTTTTACCATGAGTGAATAAGTGCGTTCGCAACTCTATTCAGGACATCAATATGGCTTTTACTCCGTTTCCTCCACGTCAGCCAGGCGTCTCTGCCCGCTTACCGCTGACGCTGATGACGCTCGATGATTGGGCGCTGGCGACCGTGACCGGTGCCGACAGTGAAAAATACCTGCAGGGTCAGGTAACGGCAGACGTGGCGCAATTGACTGAACATCAACATCTGCTGGTCGCCCACTGTGATGCGAAAGGCAAAATGTGGAGCAACCTGCGCCTGTTCCATCGTCAGGATGGTTTTGCATTTATTGAGCGCCGCAGCGTCCGTGAAGCGCAGCTGACCCAACTGAAAAAATACGCCGTCTTCTCGAAGGTGGTGATTGCGCCAAACGATGACGCGGTGCTGCTGGGCGTGGCCGGTTTCCAGGCCCGCGCCGCGCTGGCTAACCTGTTCGCGGAACTACCAAACGCCGAGAAACCGTGCCTGCAGGAAGGTGAAACTTCCCTGCTGTGGTTTGCCCATCCGGAAGAACGTTTCCTGCTGGTGACCGATACCGCAACCGCTGAACGCATCACCGAAGCCCTGCGCGGCGAAGCCCAGCTTAACAACAGCCAGCAGTGGCTGGCGCTGGATATCGAAGCCGGTCTGCCGGTGATTGATGAAGCAAACAGCGCGCAGTTTATTCCGCAGGCAACCAACCTGCAGGCGCTGGGCGGCATCAGCTTCAAAAAAGGGTGCTATACCGGGCAGGAGATGGTCGCTCGCGCCAAGTTCCGCGGGGCCAACAAACGCGCGCTATGGACGCTGGCAGGCAAAGCCGCTCGCGTACCGGAAGCCGGTGAAGACCTTGAGCTCAAGATGGGTGACAACTGGCGACGTACCGGCACCGTGCTGGCCGCCGTACAGCTGGAAGATGGTCAGATACTGGTGCAGGTCGTGATGAACAACGATATGGAAGCCGACAGCGTGTTCCGCGTGCGCGACGATGCCAATACGTTGAGCATTAAGCCGCTGCCGTATTCGTTAGACGAAGAGTAGTTGAGTTTCGTGCCTCCCCCGAGGTCGGCGTAAACGCCTCGCCCGGGCTACCGATCAACCGTAGCCCGGCCAAGCGCAGCGCCGCCGGGGTTGCACCGAATCTATGCGTGTTGCCCCACGTACAGATAAATGGCCAGAAAATGACAGGCGCTACCGCCCAGCACAAACGCATGCCAGATAGCATGGTTGTAGGGAATGCGCTTACAGACGTAGAAAATCACCCCCAGCGAATAAACCACCCCGCCGACCGCCAGCAGCGTCACGCCGCCAATCGCCAGCTTCACCGCCAGTTGATAGACCACAATCAGCGACAGCCAACCCATCGTCAAATAGGTCACCAGCGACAGAACTTTAAAGCGGTGCGCAATGGTCAGCTTAAACAGGATCCCCAGCAGCGCCAGGCTCCAGATAACAATCATCAGCCCTTTCGCCAACGGCGAGTCCAGCCCTACCAGCAGGAATGGCGTATAGGTACCGGCAATCAGCAGATAGATAGCGCAGTGGTCGAATTTTTTCAGCCACACCTTGGCCCGCTGTGACGGAATGGCGTGATACAGCGTGGAGGCCAGAAACAGCAGGATCATGCTGCCGCCGTAGAGGCTGTAGCTGGTGATCGCTGTGGCGTTGGCATTAGCGTCAACGGCCTGAACCAGCAGTAAAACCAGCCCGACAATCCCCAGGACAAAGCCAACGCCGTGGCTGATGCTATTGGCAATTTCCTCTGCCAGAGAATATCCCTGCTTGATGAGTGGTTTCTTATCCATTACGCGCTCCGGGCGAACGACAAATTAAGCAAACACCCTAGCGTAACTGAGAATGGTTCCAGTGAACACATGTAAGCTAAAATAAAAAAATGAATTTTTATAAACTCAAAATAATCAGTGAGTTAACAAATTCATTCAGCTAACAGGTGTACACTTTTTCATTCAACACATTTAAATTCAATAACATAAAACAGGTTCTCGCCCGGATAGATATCCGCAATCACCTTTTTCAGCTCCGGCAGACCCATGTTTTCCTGCTCCGCATGACGCTCGGTCAACGTATCCATCGTGACGGTAGAGGTTGCCACCACGCGGATGGTGCAGAAGTAGCCATCATCTTCATAGCGGCCCACGCGCAGCACGTCCCCAACCTTAAAGTGTGACTCTGCAGCATCGCGCAGGGTGATCGTTTTGCGTCCTGCGAGAATGTCGTCCTGAAAGCGTTGAAAAAAGGTAATGTCGTTTGGCTGCATGTTATCATTCCTATCAGGTCATTATTTTTACGAGTATCCATCACCGTGAGCATGTTCTCCCACGCCGCCGTTGCCAGCCTCAATAATCTTGAGATGATGGTCTATCACTACGTCATTAAAAATCGCGACACGGTGATGTACATGACCATCCGTGAACTGGCCGACGCGGCGGGTGTCTCCACCACCACGGTGATGCGCTTTTGTAAAAAGCTCAACTGCGAAGGTTACTCGGAGTTCCGCGTACGCTTCAAATTATATTTAGAGCAGGATGAACCGCAGCAAGCCAATTTTGGCGCCAGCGAAATTATCAGTTTTTTCAAAAGCGTTAATAACGACGAGTTTGATAAACTACTGGATGACGCGGTGGATATTATCCTCTCTTCCGAACGTATTATTTTTGTCGGTGCAGGAACCTCCGGCTCGCTGGCAAAATATGGCGCACGATTCTTCTCAAATATTGGTAAATTCAGTAACCATATTGACGACCCTTATTTCCCGGTCACCAATGACATGGCGAAAAACGCGTTGGCGATCGTGCTTTCGGTATCGGGAGAAACCGAAGAGATCCTGCGCTTTGCCGGGCAGTTCAGCCTGCATCGCTGCAAGGTTATGTCCATCACCAGCCACGAACACTCACGCCTGGCAAAGCTTGCCGACTTCAACCTCTCCTGGCATGTACCGCAAACCCGTATTGCCGGCGTTTACGATATTACAACGCAGATCCCGGTTATCTATATTCTGGAATCGTTAGGCCGTAAACTGGCGAAGAAATTAGCATAAAAATACAGGGTGTTTTTTCGATGTAACATATTCCCTGAAGTGGGATTTGTTATATCGTGACATTTATTATCTCTTTGTTAGACTCAGATTTATTAAGCCCAATAACTGAGCATAGCAACGATGAAAAAACTGACCTTACCGAAAGACTTTTTATGGGGTGGCGCGGTTGCGGCCCACCAGGTTGAAGGCGGCTGGAATAAAGGCGGCAAAGGCCCCAGCATCTGTGACGTGCTAACCGGCGGTGCCCACGGCGTACCGCGTGAAATTACCCAGCAGGTCGAGCCAGGCAAATACTACCCGAACCACGAAGCCATCGACTTCCACGGCCATTACAAAGAAGACATTAAGCTGTTCGCCGAGATGGGCTTCAAGTGCTTCCGTACCTCTATCGCCTGGACCCGCATTTTCCCGAAAGGTGACGAAACGCAGCCAAATGAAGAAGGGCTGAAATTCTACGATGACATGTTCGATGAACTGCTGAAGTACAACATCGAGCCGGTGATTACCCTCTCCCACTTCGAAATGCCGCTGCACCTGGTGCAGGAGTACGGCGGCTGGACCAACCGCAAAGTCGTTGATTTCTTTGTTCGCTTCTCGGAAGTCGTCTTTGAGCGCTACAAGAATAAGGTCAAATACTGGATGACCTTCAACGAAATCAACAACCAGCGTAACTGGCGCGCACCGCTGTTTGGCTACTGCTGCTCTGGCGTGGTTTACACCGAGCATGAAAACCCTGAAGAAACCATGTACCAGGTGCTGCACCACCAGTTCGTGGCCAGTGCCCTGGCAGTGAAAGCCGCTCGCCGTATCAACCCTGAGATGAAAGTCGGCTGCATGCTGGCGATGGTGGCGCTCTATCCGTTCTCCTGCAAACCGGAAGATGTCATGTTCGCCCAGGAGTCGATGCGCGAACGCTACGTCTTTACCGACGTGCAGCTGCGCGGCTACTACCCAAGCTACGTGCTGAACGAGTGGGAACGTCGTGGTTTCAATATCAAGATGGAAGCAGGCGACGAGGCGATTCTGCGTGAAGGCACCTGCGACTACCTTGGTTTCAGCTACTACATGACCAACGCCGTGAAGGCAGAGGGCGGCAGCGGTGACGCGATCTCCGGCTTTGAAGGCAGCGTACCGAACCCACACGTGAAAGCGTCAGACTGGGGCTGGCAGATTGACCCGGTTGGCCTGCGCTACTCGCTGTGCGAGCTGTACGAACGCTACCAGAAGCCGCTGTTTATCGTGGAAAACGGCTTTGGCGCGTACGACAAAGTCGAAGCCGACGGCAGCATTAACGACGACTACCGCATTGATTATTTGCGCGCACACGTTGAAGAGATGATGAAAGCGGTCACCTATGATGGCGTGGATCTGATGGGCTATACGCCGTGGGGCTGCATCGACTGCGTGTCGTTCACCACCGGCCAGTACAGTAAGCGCTATGGCTTTATCTATGTGAACAAGCACGACGACGGCACGGGTGATATGTCGCGTTCACGTAAGAAGAGTTTTGAGTGGTATAAAGCGGTGATTGCTAGCAACGGCGAGAGTTTGTAAGTCTGTTTCCTCTCACCCCGGCCCTCTCCCCAAAGGGGCGAGGGAGAAAACCGGTCGGTCCCCTCTCCCCCACGGGGAGAGGGTTAGGGTGAGGGGCATACACCACACTACTTCCCACCCGCCAACTCAATAAAACTCCCCGTCACATACGACGCCTTCTCGCTCAGTAGCCAGACAATCGCCTGCGCCACCTCTTCCGGCTGGCCGCCACGCTGCATCGGCAGCACGGACTTCACCCGATCAACGCGCCCCGGCTCCCCGCCGTCGGCATGCATCTCGGTATAGATAAACCCAGGCCTGACGCCGTTCACCCGAATACCCTGTGCCGCCACTTCCAGCGACAGCCCGGTGGTCAGCGTATCAATCGCCCCTTTCGAGGCGGCATAGTCCACGTATTCGCCCGGCGAGCCCAGGCGCGCCGCCGCCGAGGAGACGTTCACAATCGCGCCGCCCTGCCCGCCGTGCGGTAACGCCATCCGCTTTACCGCTTCCCGGCAGCAGAGAAAATAGCCGGTCACGTTGGTGGTCAATACCCGGTTGATACGCTCGGCGGTTAACGCCTCTACGCGGCTTTGGGTGAACAGCACGCCCGCGTTGTTGACCAGCGCCGTTAGCGGTTCATCCTGCTGGTCGAGGCGGGCAAACATCGCTTCCACCTGCGCTTCATCGCCAATATCCGCCTGAACGGCAAAGGCCTTGCCGCCCTGCGAAATAATCGTGTTTACCACGTCGTTGGCGGCGACTTCGTTGCGGTGATAGTTCACCGCCACCGTATAGCCTTCCTGCGCCAGCTGTAACGCCGTCGCCCGACCAATTCCCCGGCTCGCGCCGGTTACTAATGCCATTGCCATTCGCGTCTCCCAAAAAATAAAGGCGCCGAAGCGCCTTTAAAAGATAGCCTAATCAGAGCATTACTGATATTCGCTCATCGGCACGCAGGAGCAGAACAGGTTACGGTCGCCGTAAACGTCGTCGAGGCGTTTCACCGTCGGCCAGTACTTGTTCGCCATACCTGCCGGGAAGACGGCGATTTCGCGGCTATAGCCGTGGTTCCACTCCGCCACCAGCTCATTCTGGGTGTGCGGGGAGTTGACCAGCGGGTTATCTTCGAGCGTCCATTCACCCGCTTTCACGCGGTCGATTTCGCTGCGGATCGCCAGCATTGCGTCAATAAAGCGGTCCAGCTCGGCTTTGCCTTCGGATTCCGTTGGCTCAACCATCAGGGTACCGGCCACCGGGAAGGACATGGTTGGCGCGTGGAAACCGTAGTCAATCAAGCGCTTAGCAATATCCAGCTCGCTGATGCCGGTCTCTTCTTTCAGCGGACGAATATCCAGAATACATTCGTGCGCCACATGACCGTCACGGCCAGTGTAGAGCACCGGATAGGCATCTTTCAGGCGAGTCGCAATGTAGTTAGCGTTGAGGATCGCCACCTGGCTTGCCTGCTTCAGCCCTTCTGCGCCCATCATGCGGATGTACATCCAGCTGATTGGCAGAATGGAAGCGCTGCCGAACGGTGCCGCGGAAACCGCGCCCTGACGGGTCAGCATGCCTTCAATGTGCACCACGCTATGGCCCGGAACAAACGGCGCCAGGTGTGACTTCACGCCGATAGGACCCATACCTGGGCCGCCGCCGCCGTGTGGAATGCAGAAGGTTTTATGCAGGTTAAGGTGCGAAACGTCCGCGCCGATGAAACCTGGGGAAGTAATACCAACCTGGGCGTTCATGTTTGCGCCGTCGAGGTACACCTGGCCGCCGAACTGGTGAACAATTTCGCACACTTCACGGATAGTCTCTTCGTACACGCCGTGGGTGGACGGGTAGGTCACCATGATGCAGGAAAGGTTGTCCGCATGCTGCTCCGCTTTCGCGCGCAGATCCGCCAGATCGATGTTGCCGTTCTTATCGCAGGCCACCACCACCACCTGCATCCCCGCCATCTGCGCAGAAGCTGGGTTGGTACCGTGTGCTGAGCTCGGGATCAGACAGATATCACGATGACCGTCGTTGCGGCTTTCGTGGTAGTGACGAATCGCCAGCAGGCCCGCATATTCACCCTGTGCGCCAGAGTTCGGCTGCATGCAGAGCGCGTCATAGCCGGTCAGTTTCACCAGCCACTCGGAGAGCTGACCGATCATCTGATGGTAGCCTTCCGCCTGATCAACCGGGCAGAACGGGTGCAGTTCAGCAAATTCCGGCCAGGTGATAGGGATCATTTCCGCCGCAGCGTTGAGCTTCATGGTGCAGGAACCCAGCGGGATCATCGCCTGGTTCAGCGCCAGATCTTTACGCTCCAGCGAGTGCATGTAGCGCATCATTTCGGTTTCGCTGTGATAGCGGTTAAACACCGGATGGCTCAGGATCGCGTCGTCGCGCAGCATCGCTTGCGGGATAGAGCGGCTGTCGAGCGCCACGTCTTTATCCAGCGCATCGATGTCCAGACCGTGATTGTCGCCGAGAATCACGCTAAACAGCGCCAATACATCTTCACGGGTGGTGGTTTCGTTCAGGGTGATACCTACCGCATTGAGGATATCGCTGCGCAGGTTGATTTCTGCTGCCTGAGCGCGCGCCAGTACGGCGGCTTTATCCGCCACTTCCACACACAGGGTGTCGAAGTAGTGCGCATGACGCAGCTTTTGGCCTTTCTGCTGCAAACCCGCGGCCAGAATATCGGTCAGGCGGTGAATGCGGTTGGCAATACGCTTCAGGCCAGCCGGGCCATGGAACACCGCGTACAGGCTGGCGATGTTAGCCAGCAGTACCTGCGAGGTACAGATGTTGGAGTTCGCTTTCTCGCGGCGAATGTGCTGCTCGCGGGTCTGCATCGCCATGCGCAGCGCGGTATTGCCAGCGGCATCTTTCGATACGCCGATAATACGGCCAGGCATGGCGCGTTTGAATTCATCTTTTGCGGCAAAGAATGCCGCGTGCGGGCCGCCGTAGCCCATCGGTACGCCGAAACGCTGCGCAGAGCCGAAGACAATATCCGCGCCCTGCTTGCCCGGTGCGGTTAACAGCACCAGCGCCATGAAATCGCCAGCAACGCTGACGACGACTTTACGAGATTTCAGTTCAGCAATCAGCTGGCTGTAGTCATGAACTTCACCGGTGGTCCCGACCTGCTGCAGCAGCACGCCGAAGACGTCCTGATGCTCCAGTGCTTTGCCAGCGTCGTCGACAATCACGTCAAAACCGAAGGTTTCCGCACGGGTACGGACGACGTCCAGAGTCTGCGGATGCACGTCAGCGGCAACGAAGAAACGGTTGGCGTTCTTCAGTTTGCTCACGCGCTTGGCCATCGCCATCGCTTCAGCGGCTGCGGTGGCTTCGTCCAGCAGAGAGGCGGAGGCCATATCGAGACCGGTCAGATCCAGCGTCACCTGCTGGAAGTTGAGCAGCGCTTCCAGACGACCCTGAGAAACTTCTGGCTGATACGGGGTGTACGCGGTGTACCAGCCCGGGTTTTCCAGCATGTTGCGCTGGATAACCGGCGGCAGCTGTACCGGGGTGTAACCCATGCCAATGTATGACTTAAAGCGCTTGTTGCGACCGGCAATCACCTTCAGCTCCGCCAGCGCGGCAAACTCGGTGGTGGCCTCGCCAACCTGTGGCGGCGTAGCAAGCTGGATATCTTTCGGCACGATCTGCGCAATCAGTGCGTTTAATGAATCCGCGCCAACTGTTTTGAGCATCTCTTGCTGCTGCTGGGCATCCGGCCCGATGTGACGTTCAATAAACGCGCCACGGTTTTCAAGCTGGCTTAAAGTCTGTGTCATGAGCGATGGTTCCTGAAACGTGCGGTGAATCGTAATTGTCTAACTGACCTGCCCGGTGGCACTTCGCTTACCGGGCCTACAAACTACGCCGAATACGCAAAATAATTCGCGTTGCAGGAAGGCGGCAAGTAAGTGAATGCCCAGGAGCGTACATAAGTACGTGACTGGGCTGAACGAACGCAGCCAACGCGCCTGCAGCGCGAAGTATGAAGCGTATTTATTCGTCTTCTAACAGGGCTTCGTATGCAGTCGCATCCAGCAGCGCGGCAACTTCCGCTTCGTCGCTGGCTTTGATCTTAAAGATCCAGCCGCCCGCGTACGGTTCGCTGTTCACCAGCTCCGGCGAGTCGCCCAGTTCGTCGTTCACGGCAACGATTTCGCCGCTGATCGGTGCATAGATATCGGAAGCCGCTTTAACGGACTCCGCCACGGCGCAGTCGTCGCCCGCGCTAACGGTGGCACCGACTTCCGGCAGGTCAACGAAGACCATGTCACCCAGTAATTCCTGTGCGTGTTCGGTGATACCAACGGTGTAGCTACCGTCAGCTTCTTTGCGCAGCCATTCGTGTTCTTTGCTGTATTTCAGTTCTGCTGGTACGTTGCTCATCAAAAAATCTCCAGAATAAAAAGGGCTTACGCGACGGCCTTGCCGTTACGCACAAAAATAGGTTTTGTCACTTTGACCGGCATCTCGCGGTTGCGGATCTGCACGATCGCCATCTCGCCAATCCCAGCCGGGACGCGAGCCAGCGCAATACTATGGCCTAAGGTTGGCGAGAAAGTCCCGCTGGTGATCACACCTTCGCACGCGTTGCCGCGGGCATCGGTAAAGCGCACCGGCAGTTCACCGCGCAGGACGCCTTTTTCGGTCATCACCAGGCCGACCAACTGCTCAGTACCTTTCTCACGCTCCAGCTCCAGTACGTCGCGACCGATAAAGTTGCGTTCGGCCGGTTCCCAGGCGATGGTCCAGCCCATGTTGGCCGCCAGCGGGGAGATGCTTTCGTCCATCTCCTGGCCGTAGAGATTCATCCCGGCTTCCAGACGCAACGTATCACGCGCGCCCAGACCGCAAGGCTTCACGCCAGCCTGAACCAGTTTCTGCCAGAAATCGGCGGCCTGCTCTTTTGGCAGGGCAATTTCATAGCCTGCTTCGCCGGTGTAACCGGTGGTGGCGATAAAGAAGTCACCCGCCTGCACGCCAAAGAACGGCTTCATGCCTTCCACAGCGTGACGTTGTTCATCGGTGAACAGCGTGCCGGCTTTCGCCTGCGCGTTCGGCCCCTGTACGGCAATCAGCGACAGGTCATCACGGACGGTGATGTCGATGGCATAAGGTTCAGCGTGTTGGGTAATCCAGGAGAGGTCTTTTTCGCGGGTGGCGGAGTTAACGACGAGGCGGAAATAATCTTCGGTAAGGTAGTAAACGATCAGGTCATCAATCACGCCGCCCGATGCATTTAGCATACCGCTGTAGAGCGCCTTGCCGGGCTTGGTGAGCTTGGCAACGTCGTTTGCCAGCAGATAGCGTAGAAACTCTCGGGTCCGCGGCCCGTGGAGATCGACGATGGTCATGTGCGACACATCGAACATCCCGGCATCGGTACGCACCGCGTGGTGCTCATCAATCTGTGAGCCATAGTGCAGCGGCATCATCCAGCCGTGGAAATCCACCATACGCGCGCCACATAACACGTGCTGGTCATACAAAGGCGTTTGTTGAGCCATCATGTCCTCGTTGAATATATCGCACCACAAAACCAAACGCCGACACCCATCTGGGCACCGACGCAAACGTTCTCTTTTCCCTGAACTTACCACCGAACATCGTGGTAAACCATCCTGAAAAAGGGGACATCACATTAGCTTATGACCAAAAGTCGCGAAAAAGCATACAGAGGAATTGACTGCAAAAAAGCGAAATACACCCCATTTTATTAACAACAACGGTTAACAATTCAGCATAAGATAATATTTTATGCGTAAAACAGGGCGCTTTTTCCGTAACATGAAAATGCATGGATTAATAAAACTAATGCGAAAAACGGCGTGAAATTAGAATTTTTCAAATGAGAGAGGAGACTCCCGGTAGAACCACCGGGAGTAAAAGTGTGAGCGACTTAACGAAGCCACTCTGGCAGGTCGTTCAGGCCCATTGCCTGACGAATCAGTTGCGGCTTCACGCCGGGTAGCGTATCAGCCAACGCAAGACCGAGATCGCGCAGCAGTTTTTTCGCCGGATTTTCGCCAGCAAACAGCTCGCGGAAGCCCTGCATTCCCGCCAGCATCAGCGCGGCGCTGTGTTTACGGCTGCGCTCGTAGCGACGCAGATAGAAATGCTGACCGATGTCTTTACCCTGCATATGCAAACGACGCAGCTCTTCAATCAGCTCGGCGGCGTCCATAAAGCCCAGGTTCACCCCCTGCCCGGCCAAAGGATGGATGGTGTGCGCTGCATCGCCGACCAGCGCCAGACGATGGGCGGCAAACTGACGTGCATAGCGCCCGGTCAACGGGTATACCTGACGTTCGCTCTCCACCTTGCACAACCCCAGGCGATTATCAAAGGCGATATTCAGCTTCTGGTTAAATTCAGCGTCATCGGCCTGCTGCATCCGTTCCGCTTCCTGCGGCGACAGCGACCAGACAATCGAACAAAGATGCGGATCGGAGAGCGGCAGGAAGGCCAGAATACCTTCACCATGGAAACTTTGGCGCGCCACCGCCTCGTGCGGCTCTTCGGTGCGAACGGTCGCCACCAGCGCGTGATGGCGATAGTCCCAGAAGGTTAACGGAATATCCGCTTTGCTGCGCAGCCAGGAGTTAGCGCCGTCCGCCCCCACGACCAGACGCGCGGTCAGCATATTGCCGTCTTTCAGCGTCAGAAACGCTTCATTCTCACCCCAGACCACCTGCTGCAGTTCAGCGGGTGCCATCAGCGTGACGTCGGAACTGCGCTCGGCTTTCTGCCACAACGCGTGGTGAATCACCGCGTTTTCAACAATATGGCCGAGATGGCTGTAACCCATGCTGCGGTCATCAAACGTAATGCGACCGAAGCTGTCTTTATCCCACACTTCCATGCCGTGGTAGCAACTGGCGCGCTGGGCGGTAATGGCCGACCAGACGTCCAGCTTTGTGAGCAACTTTTCGCTGCCCGCATTGATGGCGGAGACGCGTAGCGCAGGTGGCGCATCGGCGGCAAGCGCCTGCGGTAGCGACTGTTCCAGCACGGCAACCCGCAGGCCGCTGCCCTGTAAACCGCAGGCTACCGCCAGCCCAACCATTCCACCGCCTACGATGGCAACATCAACACTTTGCACATTAACTCCTTAAACTGCTGATTAGCGGGCGACCCAGCCCAGCGTCCGCTGTGCCAGCACATCGCGTGCAGGGGTAAATAATTCCATCGTCATCAGGCCCACGTTGCGCCCGACTACCAGCGGAGCCCAACGGTTGGCGAACAGATGCACCAGCCCGTCGGTTACGCCAATCGTGGCGGCTTTATCTTCCGCACGCTGGCGTTGGTAATGGCACAGCAGCGAGTAGTCGCCGATATCCTGATTGGCCTCGTGCGCGCCTGCCAGATGTTCCGCCAGCGTCATGACATCGCGCATGCCGAGGTTAAAACCTTGTCCGGCAATCGGATGCAGCGTCTGCGCCGCGTTGCCCACCAGCGCCAGGCGGTGCGATACCGTCCGGGTTGCGGTGGTCAGCGATAACGGATACACGCTACGAGCTCCTGCCTGAGTAATGCGTCCCAGACGCCAGCCGAACGCTTTCTGTAGCTCACGGCAAAACTCAGCCTCTGACCAGTTGAGCACATCGTCATGGCGCGCCAACGGATGGCACCACACCAGCGAACAGCGGTTCTGCGACATTGGCAGCATGGCGATAGGGCCATGCTCGGTAAAGCGTTCAAACGCCCGCCCCTGATGCGCCACGGCGGTGGAGACGTTGGCAATCACCGCCACCTGATTATACGGCTCCTGCTGCCAGGCAATACCGCACTGCTCGCCGAGCGTGGAGCGCGAACCGTCGGCGGCAACCAGCAGTTTGCCGTGCAGCGTTTCACCGTTATCCAGCGTCACGCTTACACCATCAGCCTGACGTTCAACCAGCGATACCCGTGATGGACAATGCAGCGTGACGCCGCGCGCATGGCGCAGCAGGCCAAACAGCCGCTGGCCCACGTCGTACAGTTCCACCACGTTGCCGAGTGCAGAGAGACGATAATCCTGAGCATCAAGAGTGACAAAACCGGCATGGCCGCGGTCGCTGACGTGAACGGTGGTAATCGGCGTCGCACAGTCGGCAATCGCCTGCCACAGGTTAATCTTCGCCAGCTGTTGGCAGGTACCAGCGGCCAGCGCAATCGCCCGCCCATCAAAGCCTGGATGTTCGGCGGCGTGAATATCCGCCGCCTCTATCAGGTGCACCGGAAGGCGGCCCGCCGTCAGCTGCGAAATAGCCAGCGCCAGCGTGGCGCCGGTCATGCCGCCGCCGACAATAATCACGCTCATAGCTGACGTGCCGCTGCCATCAACGCTTCAATGGCATCAGCATCCTTCACCACGCTCGCGGTGAGGTTCTCGTTACCGTCTTCGGTAATGAGAATATCGTCTTCAATACGAATACCAATACCGCGATATTCCGCCGGCACGTCCGCGTCTGGCGCGATGTACAGGCCCGGCTCAACGGTCAGCACCATCCCCGGCTCAAGCACGCGGGAACGGTCGGCGCCGTAGACGCCAACGTCATGCACATCCAGCCCCAGCCAGTGGCTCAGGCCATGCATAAAGTACGGGCGGTGGGCGTTGTCAGTAATCAGCTGATCAATTTCCCCTTTAAGGATCCCCAGACCGTGCAGGCCGGTCACCATGATCCGCACCACTTCACCGGTCACTTCCTGAATGGAGGTGCCAGGGCGATACAGCTCGAGGGATTTGTACAGCGAGGCAAGCACGATATCGTAGATAGCGCGCTGTGCCGGGGTAAATTTGCCGTTCACTGGGAAGGTTCGGGTGATATCGCCCGCGTAGCCTTTGTATTCGCAGCCCGCGTCAATCAACACCAGCTCGCCATCGCGCAGCTCAGATTCGTTCTCGGTGTAGTGCAGGATGCAGCCGTTTTCGCCGCCGCCCACAATGGTGTTGTAGGACGGGTAGCGCGCGCCGTGGCGAGAGAATTCGTGGAGGATCTCCCCTTCCAGCTGATATTCAAACATCCCCGGACGGCATTTTTCCATCGCGCGAGTATGGGCCAGCGCAGAAATTTCGCCCGCGCGACGCAGGATGTCAATCTCTTCGCTGTCTTTGAACAGGCGCATTTCATGCACCATCGGACGCCAGTCGATCATCGCGTCCGGCGCAGTGAGATTCTGGCGCGACCCTTTACGCAGCTTGTCCAGCGCGGTGAAGACGATGTCATCAGCAAAAGCGTATTCGCCCTGCGCGTGGTAGATAACGTCCAGGCCGTTCAGCAACTGGAACAGCTGTTGATTGATTTCGCTGAACGCCAGTGCGCGGTCAACGCCCAGTTTTTCCGGTGCGGCGTCCTGGCCCAGACGACGGCCAAACCAAATTTCAGCCGTCAGGTCACGAACGCGGTTGAACAGCACGCTGTGGTTGTGAGTGTCATCGCTTTTAATCAGCACCAGCAAGGCTTCAGGCTCGTTAAAGCCGGTGAAGTACCAGAAATCGCTGTTCTGGCGATAGGGATACTCAGAATCCGCGCTGCGAGTCACCTCTGGCGCGGCAAAAATCAGCGCCGCGCTGCCTGGTTTCATTTGCGCCAGTAATGCCTGGCGGCGGCGGAGAAACGCTTGCTGTGTCATGACATCTCCTTTCAATCCCTTAGCGCTCCGGTTACCGGCCTTGCGCAGCAAGCGGAGCGGGCGTTGTGATTAGTGTAATGTTGGCTTTTGCACTTCAGGCGCGGTCGGCTGTGGGTGGGTGAAAGTATCGTGGCACAGCAGCGCCGCTACGCGAACGTATTCGATAATTTCTTCCAGCGACATTTCCAGCTCTTCCTGATCTTCATCTTCTTCATAGCCAAGTTGCGCAATATTTCGAAGATCGTCAATGGCTTCGCCGGTTTCATCTCTCACTTTATCCAGTTTTGGCTGTACCATGCCCAGACCGAGCAGGAAATGGTTCACCCAGCCGGAGAGCGCATCGGCGCGGTCGAACACGCTGACATCGTCTCCTTCAGGCAGATAAAGCTGAAAAAGGAAGCCGTCGTCTTCCAGCGCATCGCTGGTTGCCGCATGCATGGAACGCAGCGACTCGGCAAGCTCGTGACCAAACGCCAGACCTTCGTTGGTCAGGTCGTGAACCAGCGGCTGCCAGGAGCTGTCCTTGTTTCCGCCGCAGAGCAATCCACTCAGCAGACCGTGCATTTCTGCAGGCGTCAGGCCTACCCCTTGTTGGTTTAACAGCTGGTTCATCACGGTGTAACCCGGCATTTCGTTCTGTATAGACATGCGCATTCGTCATTGTTGGGTGGAATTCATGATATGCTACCACTTTGGACCCTGGAGATACCAGAAAAGGGCTTGTATCTTCATACCAGGGTAGCTATAGTGTCGCCCCTTCACATCCTGAGAGTGAAGGAAGCGCAGTCAATCAGCAGGAAGGTGACATGTCTGCACAACCCGTCGATATCCAAATTTTTGGCCGTTCACTGCGAGTGAATTGCCCGCCTGAACAAAGAGATGCTTTGAATCAGGCAGCGGACGATCTGAATCAGCGGTTGCAAGATCTGAAAGAACGCACTAGAGTCACAAATACTGAGCAGCTGGTTTTCATCGCCGCGTTGAATATCAGCTATGAGTTAACTCAGGAAAGGGCAAAGACGCGCGACTATGCTTCCAGCATGGAACAGCGCATTCGGATGCTGCAACAGACCATTGAACAGGCATTGCTTGACCAGGGTCGCATATCCGATAAGTCAGCCCCAAAGTTTGAATAACACTTTGCAGTTTACTATGGTAGAGTGACTGTGAAGACAAAATTTCTCTGAGATGTTCGCAAGCGGGCCAGTCCCCTGAGCCGATATTTCATACCACAAGAATGTGGCGCTCCACGGTTGGTGAGCATGCTCGGTCCGTCCGAGAAGCCTTAAAACTGTGACGACGCATTCACCTTGAACCAAGGGTTCAAGGGTTACAGCCTGCGGCGGCATCTCGGAGATTCCCCTTCTACCTACCGGTCTTATGACGCATCCATCTGAGCAACAAAATTCCCGACAGCACATTCGCCAGCTAATCCGGCAACGCCGTCGTGCGCTCACACCCCAGCAACAAACGCTTTACGGCGAGCAAGCCGCAGACCGCATGATGGCCTGGCCTCCCGTGGTGATGGCAAAAACCGTCGCGCTGTTCTTATCCTTTGACGGTGAGCTTGATACCCAACCCCTGATTGAACAGCTCTGGCAAGCCGGTAAGCGCGTCTACCTGCCCGTATTGCACCCGTTTAGTCCTGGAAATCTGCTGTTTCTGCATTACCATCCGCACAGCGAACTGGTGACGAACCGCCTGAAAATCCGCGAACCGAAGCTTGATGTGCGCGATGTGCTGCCGCTGGCGAATCTCGACGTGTTGATAACGCCGCTGGTTGCCTTTGATAAACTGGGCCAACGGCTGGGCATGGGCGGAGGCTTTTACGACCGCACGTTGCAGAACTGGCAGCAGCACGGCATCCAGCCCGTCGGCTATGCTCACGACTGTCAGTTGGTCGATGGTCTGCCGGTTGAAGAGTGGGATATTCCTCTACCGGCCGTAGTCACACCGTCGAAGGTGTGGCAGTGGTAAGCATTTTCTGCCGATTGACATCGATTCTTTTTTGACCTAGATTCCTCGGTAAAGGGTGAGAGAGGCGAACCTCCCTCCTGCGTAAATCTTGTTAATATGCTGGCCAAGCGATGATTAACAAAATCAGCAGTATGATGACGAGTCTCATCATTATCCCTTTCCTTTTAGAGCCCCTGCTTCGGTAGGGGCTTTTCCGTTTCAGCCCTATGCTGAACCCCTATCGTAAAATCCTTTTCCCCACACACAATGCGCAGCAGAACCTTTAATCACCGTTTGCGGTGAGGCTCGTCAATGCCATGTATGAGTTGCAGTACGGAAACAGAAAACAAAAACGGGCTGACCTTTGGTCTGCCCGTCTGGAGAGAATGGATAAAGATTAGTACAGCAGACGCGCGCGGACGGTGCCCGGAATCGCCTTCATGCTCAGCAGTGCTTTCTCCGCCACATCTTCTTCCGCTTCAATATCGATAACCACATAACCCATCTGCGGTGTGGTTTGCAGGTACTGTGCGGCAATGTTCACGCCCTGCTCGGCGAAGATTTGGTTGAGCGCTGTCAGCACGCCAGGACGGTTTTCGTGGATGTGCAGCAGACGACGACCGCCGTGCAGCGGCAGCGACACTTCCGGGAAGTTGACCGCGGAGAGCGTAGAGCCGTTATCGGAGTACTTAATCAGTTTGCCAGCCACTTCCAGGCCGATGTTCTCCTGCGCTTCCTGGGTAGAACCGCCGATGTGCGGCGTCAGGATAACGTTGTCGAACTCACACAGCGGCGAGGTGAACGGCTCGCTGTTGGTAGCAGGTTCGGTTGGGAAGACGTCGATAGCCGCCCCGGCCAGGTGCTTACGCGCCAGCGCATCGCACAGCGCAGGGATTTCAACAACCGTGCCGCGTGAGGCGTTAATCAGCAGCGCGCCTGGTTTCATCAGCGCCAGTTCTTCTGCGCCCATCATGTTCTTGGTTGACGCATTTTCTGGCACGTGCAGGCTGACCACGTCGCTCATGTTCAGCAGGTCAGAAAGATGCTGTACCTGGGTGGCGTTACCTAGCGGTAGCTTGTTTTCAATATCGTAGAAGAAGACATGCATCCCCAGCGATTCCGCCAGAATACCGAGCTGGGTGCCGATGTGGCCGTAGCCAATAATGCCCAGCTTTTTGCCGCGCGCTTCATAAGAGCCCGCCGCCAGTTTGTTCCACACGCCACGGTGCGCTTTGGCGTTCGCTTCCGGGATACCGCGAAGCAGCAGCAGCAGTTCGCCGATCACCAGTTCCGCCACGGAGCGAGTGTTAGAGAATGGTGCGTTAAATACAGGAACGCCGCGTTTGGCCGCCGCTACCAGGTCAACCTGGTTGGTACCGATACAGAAGCAGCCCACCGCCACCAGCTTCTCTGCGGCAGCAAAAACCTCTTCCGTCAGGTGAGTACGGGAACGCAGGCCGATGAAATGGGCATCACGGATCGACTCTTTCAGCTGTTCGCTATCCAGCGCACCCTTGTGAAACTCGATATTGGTGTAGCCTGCCGCGCGCAGACTATCCACCGCCTTCTGGTGCACGCCTTCAACCAGCAGAAATTTAATTTTCTCTTTTTCCAGTGATACCTTAGCCATTTCCCCGTCCTGTCTTTGTTTTACTCATGTTGTGGTGAACGAAAGTTCACCTAAGCAACATATCAAAAAAAATTATTGCGGCAATATGAACGTTTGCGTCGGGGTGATGAGGAAATGTCATGCAGCGGGAAATGCCAGCATAAAATGCTAAGTGGAAAGATAAACGTGGGATGTTAATAATGTGTGACGCAAAAATGTGACACAAGTCACCGAATTTAGCCCACATAAAAAAAATGGGGGAAATTGTATTTTCCCCCCGGCCAGATCATTTCACGATGGTTTTCACGCCGTCGGCGGTACCAATCAGCGCGACGTCCGCACCACGGTTCGCGAACAGACCCACGGTGACCACACCTGGAATGCCGTTAATCGCGTTTTCCAGTGCGATAGCATCGAGAATTTCCAGGCCGTGCACATCAAGGATCACGTTGCCGTTATCGGTCACGACGCCCTGACGGTACTCTGGACGACCGCCCAGTTTTACCAGTTCACGCGCCACAGCGCTGCGAGCCATTGGGATCACTTCAACCGGCAGCGGGAAGTTACCCAGGATATCAACCTGCTTGGAAGCATCAGCGATACAGATAAATTTGTCCGCAACGGAGGCAATGATTTTTTCGCGCGTCAGCGCTGCACCGCCGCCTTTGATCATCTGCATGTGGCCGTTGATCTCATCTGCACCGTCCACGTAGATGCCTAAACGGTCGACTTCGTTCAGATCGAAAACGGTAATGCCGAGGCTTTTCAGCTTCTCGGTAGAGGCATCTGAGCTTGATACCGCCCCTTCGATTTGTCCTTTCATCGTGCCCAGCGCGTCAATAAAGTGCGCCGCAGTAGACCCCGTGCCCACACCAACAATCGTACCCGGCTGTACGTATTGAAGTGCTGCCCAGCCTACTGCTTTTTTCAGTTCATCCTGCGTCATGATCGTTTCGCCTGTGGTGTCATCAACTGCCGCGCATTATAGAACATAACCCTGGAACAATTCGAGCAGCCGGGAAACCTCAGGCCGGGTGCGATAAAGCAGATGCCCAACACGTGACCTCTATCACAGTAAACTGCAAACCATTTTCGTCTGTATATCGGGTAAATTTATGTCATAGTGCAGATAACACCTATAGGGGAGTACCTCAGAGCAATGAAACGTCCGGACTACAGAACACTACAGGCGCTGGATGCCGTTATCAGGGAACGTGGGTTTGAGCGCGCCGCGCAGAAACTGTGCATCACTCAGTCCGCCGTTTCCCAGCGCATTAAGCAGCTGGAGAACATGTTCGGTCAGCCGTTGCTGGTGCGAACCGTGCCGCCGCGCCCAACGGAACAGGGGCAGAAGCTGCTGGCGCTGCTGCGTCAGGTTGAGCTGCTGGAAGAGGAGTGGCTTGGCGATGAGCAAACCGGCTCCACACCGCTGCTGCTGTCTCTAGCAGTCAACGCCGACAGTCTGGCAACCTGGCTGCTGCCAGCGCTTGCTGACGTGTTGGCCAACTCCCCTATTCGTTTGAATTTGCAGGTAGAAGATGAAACCCGGACCCAGGAGCGTTTGCGCCGTGGTGAAGTGGTTGGCGCGGTGAGTATTCAACCACAGGCGCTGCCAAGCTGTCTGGTCGATCAGCTCGGGGCACTCGACTATCTATTTGTCGGGTCAAAAGCATTTGCCGAGCGCTATTTTCCTAACGGAGTAACCCGCTCTGCGCTGCTGAAAGCGCCGGCCGTGGCCTTCGATCATCTGGACGATATGCACCAGGCCTTTTTGCAGCAAAACTTCGATCTGCCGCCGGGTAGCGTACCGTGCCATATCGTGAACTCGTCAGAAGCGTTTGTGCAGCTGGCCCGTCAGGGGACGACCTGCTGTATGATCCCGCATTTGCAGATAGAGAAAGAGCTGGCAAGCGGGGAACTGATTGACTTGACGCCTGGGCTGTTCCAGCGTCGGATGCTTTACTGGCACCGGTTTGCGCCGGAGAGTCGAATGATGCGGAAAGTGACGGATGCGTTGTTGGCTTATGGGCATAAGGTGCTGCGTCAGGATTAAGCTTTTTCCTTTATTGAGCGGATACAGGGAGGGGGCAAGCACCGCCGCCCCCTGCACCCTATCCGTTATTTAGCAGCAGGCGCTGGAGCTGCGGCTGGAGCCGCAGGAGTCGCAGCCTGCTCAGGCTGGAGCTGGAACACCACATCCACCTGATCATCAAACTGGATGGTCGCCTGCTCGTAAGTTTCCTGCGCGGAAACCGGTGCCGCATCCGCCTTCATCATCCGCACCATCGGGCTCGGCTGATAGTTAGAGACGTGGTAACGTACGCTATATACCGGCCCCAATTTGCTATGGAAGCCCGCCGCCAGAGATTGCGCCTGATGAATCGCATCTTCAATTGCCGCTTTACGCGCTTTATCTTTATAGGCATCCGGCTGTGCCACGCCCAGCGACACAGAACGGATTTCGTTCAGCCCTGCTTTCAGCGCACCATCCAGCAACGAGTTCAGCTTATCCAACTGACGCAGCGTCACCTCTACGGTACGCACCGCACGATAGCCTTTCAGCACGCTTTTACCGTTCTGGTAGTCATAATCTGGCTGAGTACGCAGGTTCGCGGAGCTGATGTCTTTTTTCGCTACGCCGTTTTGCTCGAGGAAGGAGAGATATTGCGCGACGCGCTGGTCGGCCTGTTTTTTCGCGCTCGCGGCATCCTTGGCAGCTATGTTGACTTCAATGGCAAGCGTCGCGATATCCGGAACCGCATCCACGCTCGCCGTACCCGATGTCACGATATGTGGGCTGTCCGGCAATTCATTTGCCTGTACCGCCATTGCGCTAAACCCAACTACTGCAGCCAGAGCCATCACTTTAAACTTCACTGTTGTATCTCCTTGGTTATCACCCGACAACGGGGTCTTGCCTGCAAGCTTAGCCGTTGCCAGGGGAAAGTCCATCAGATGAGACCTAGTTCAGCAACGCATGCAGATGCCCGACGCCCTCTTTTGCCAGCTGAAATGCAATAAACCACATCACTACGCCGACAACGAGATTAATAATACGCTGTGCTTTGGCGGTACGTAAACGTGGAGCAAGCCAGGCTGCCAGCAGCGCTAACGCGAAGAACCACAGGAAAGAGGCACTGACTGTGCCCAGCGCGAACCAGCGTTTTGGTTCATCCGCCAGCTGGCCACCGAGGCTTCCCAGCACCACAAAGGTATCCAGATAGACGTGTGGGTTAAGCCAGGTCACCGCTAACATGGTGGCGATAATTTTCCAACGTCCCTGCTTCATTACTTCGGCAGTCGCCAGTTCGATATTACTGCCCATCGCGGTTTTCAGCGCCCCAAAGCCATACCACAGCAGGAACGCGACGCCGCCCCAGGTCACTAGCGCCAGCAGCCATGGCGAAGCCGTCAGCAGCGCGCTACCGCCAAAGATCCCAGCGCAGATCAACAGCAGATCGCTAACGGCGCAAAGTAAGGCGATCATCAGGTGATATTGACGACGGATCCCCTGGTTCATGACGAAAGCATTTTGCGGCCCCAACGGCAGGATCATCGCAGCACCGAGCATAAGCCCTTGAAAATAGTAAGATATCACGATAGTTTTCTTCAGATAGTTCAGGAATGGCGCTGACTATAACGCGATAAAATCATTAGCGGAAATTGATATTTTTAATCAGTAATAAATTTAACTAATAATTTTTTAAGCTATGCGTACCAATATAGGCAGGATAAGACGTTTACGCCGTCCATAAAAAAAGCCGGGCATCAGCCCGGCCTTATTACCGCATGGAAGCGATTACTGCTGAGCAGCATTCCCCGGCTTCATATGCACGTCTAGCTGCGGGTAAGGAAAGCTAATGCCGTTGGCATCGAACTCACGCTTAATTTGCTCAAGCACGTCCCAGTAGACGTTTTGCAGGTCGCCGCTCAGGCTCCAGGCGCGCACGACAAAATTCACTGAAGACGGCGCCAGTTCATTTAAGCGCACGGTAATATCGCGGTCTTTGAGAATGCGGTTGTCCGCTTCAAGAATGCGGGTCAGGATCTGCTTAACCTTATCAATATCCGCATCGTAAGAGACGCCAATAATGAACTCATTACGGCGCGCAGGCTCACGGGAGAAGTTGATAATATTGCCCGCAATAATTTTACCGTTCGGAATCACGATAATTTTACCGTCAACGGTACGCATGGTGGTCGAGAAAATCTGCACGCTGAGCACGGTACCGGCAACGCCGCCGAGATCAACGTATTCACCCGCGCGGAACGGACGGAACATCACCAGCAGTACGCCAGCAGCCAGGTTGGAGAGCGAGCCCTGCAGCGCCAGACCTACGGCTAAACCGGCGGCACCCAGTACGGCAATCACTGAGGCGGTCTGCACACCGACACGGCCCAGCGCGGCAATCAGCGTAAAGGCGATAATCGCATAGCGTACCAGCGCGGAGAGAAAGTCCGCTACGGTGGCATCAATTTTACGCGCCAGCATCAGGCGGTTGACGGTGCCAGAGACAATCCTCGCCACAATCATCCCGACGATAAGGATCGCAATCGCCGCGACGATATTGACGGCATAGCTCAGCAGTAATTCCTGGTTGCGCACCAGCCAGGAGCCAGCGTCATTTATGCTATCGACAACGTTTAAATCTTCCATTCAATATTCCTTATGGATACCCGGATGGGAAACTAAAAACGACCCGTAAAAGTACAGGCAGGTATAAAGGGTAAACAAAAAATCAGTATTTTGCCAAGCCGGTCACACTTTCATACCAGCCCATCATATTGAAAAGGCAATAAAAAAGCCCGCTATGCAGCGGGCTTTGGTCAAGAATCAGGTTTATCTTACAGAACGTCTTTCGCGTTCAGTTCAGTGAAAGCCTGTTCCAGACGAGCGATCATGGACGCCTGAGCTGCACGCAGCCATACGCGTGGATCGTAGTATTTCTTGTTCGGCTGGTCTTCGCCTTTCGGGTTGCCCAGCTGGCCCTGCAGGTAAGCTTCGTTGGTTTTGTAGTACTGCAGGATACCGTCCCAGGTTGCCCATTGGGTGTCGGTATCGATGTTCATTTTCACTACGCCGTAGCTTACGGAGTCTTTGATTTCCTGAGCAGAAGAACCGGAACCACCGTGGAAGACGAAGTTCAGGCTGTTGTGCGGCAGGTTGTGTTTCTTAGAAACGTATTCCTGAGAATCACGCAGGATAGTTGGGGTCAGAACCACGTTACCTGGTTTGTACACACCGTGTACGTTACCGAAGGAAGCTGCGATGGTGAAACGTGGGCTGATTTTGCTCAGTTCGGTGTAAGCGTAATCAACGTCTTCTGGCTGAGTGTACAGTGCAGAAGCGTCCATGTGGCTGTTGTCCACGCCGTCTTCTTCACCACCGGTGCAACCCAGTTCGATTTCCAGAGTCATGCCCATTTTGGACATGCGCGCCAGGTATTTGGAGCAGATTTCGATGTTTTCGTGCAGGGACTCTTCGGACAGGTCGATCATGTGGGAAGAGAACAGTGGTTTACCGGTAGCCGCGAAGTGCTTTTCACCCGCGTCCAGCAGACCGTCGATCCACGGCAGCAGTTTCTTAGCGCAGTGGTCAGTGTGCAGGATTACTGGAACACCGTAGTGTTCAGCCATCTGGTGTACGTGGTGTGCACCGGAGATAGCACCCAGGATTGCAGCGCCCTGAGGAACGTCAGTTTTCACGCCTTTACCTGCGATGAACGCAGCGCCACCGTTGGAGAACTGAACGATAACCGGTGCTTTAACTTTTGCAGCGGTTTCCAGAACGGCGTTGATGGAGTCAGTACCAACGCAGTTAACTGCTGGCAGAGCGAAGTTGTTTTCTTTTGCTACCTGGAAAACTTTCTGTACGTCATCACCGGTGATAACACCTGGTTTTACGAAATCAAAAATTTTAGACATGTTACGTAGTCCTGTATCTTCGGCCGTTAGAAAAGGTGCGAGCTCTATAAAGCGCGCTGAAAATGGGGCAGGTTTCCCTGCCCTTGAATGGCTTACTTCTTAGCGCGCTCTTCGAGCATTGCTACTGCTGGCAGGACTTTGCCTTCCACGAATTCGAGGAATGCGCCGCCGCCAGTGGAGATGTAGGAGATTTTGTCAGCGATACCGAACAGGTCGATAGCTGCCAGGGTGTCGCCGCCGCCTGCGATAGAGAACGCTTCGCTGTCTGCGATGGCGTTAGCAACGATTTCAGTACCTTTGCGGAAGTTCGGGAATTCGAACACGCCAACCGGGCCGTTCCACAGGATGGTTTTGGCGTTTTTCAGGATTTCTGCCAGTTTTTCTGCAGACGCGTCGCCCAGGTCCAGAATCTGCTCTTCATCTTTGATGTCGTTAACAGATTTCAGGGTTGCTGCCGCAGTTTCGGAGAACTCGGTCGCTACGCGAACGTCAGTTGGGACTGGGATATCGCAGGTCGTCAGCAGACGTTTAGCTTCGTCAACCAGGTCAGCTTCGTACAGGGATTTACCCACGTTGTGGCCTTGAGCAGCAACGAAGGTGTTCGCGATACCACCGCCAACGATCAGCTGGTCAGCGATTTTAGACAGGGAGTCCAGAACGGTCAGTTTGGTAGAAACTTTAGAACCACCAACGATAGCCACCATTGGGCGAGCAGGTTCTTTCAGTGCTTTACCCAGCGCGTCCAGTTCAGCTGCCAGCAGCGGGCCTGCGCACGCAACGTCAGCAAATTTGCCGATACCGTGGGTGGAAGCCTGTGCACGGTGTGCAGTACCGAATGCGTCCATTACGAATACGTCGCACAGTGCAGCGTATTTTTTGGACAGTGCTTCGTCGTCTTTCTTCTCGCCTTTGTTGAAGCGAACGTTTTCCAGAACAACCAGCTCACCGGCAGCAACTTCTACGCCGTCCAGGTAGTCTTTAACCAGACGAACCGGAGCAGACAGTTTGTCTTTCAGGTAATTAACTACCGGCAGCAGAGAGAATTCTTCGTTGTACTCGCCTTCGGTCGGACGACCCAGGTGAGAAGTCACCATCACTTTCGCACCCTGTTTCAGCGCCAGCTCGATAGTTGGCAGTGAAGCACGGATACGTGCGTCGCTGGTTACTTTCCCTTCTTTAACTGGTACGTTCAGGTCCGCACGGATGAAAACGCGTTTACCAGCCAGATCCAGATCGGTCATCTTAATTACAGACATGGTGAATCCTCTCGTTGATACTTAAAGTTTTGTCGACGCTCAAGCGTCGAGCCTGAAACCAATAGCGGCCATTGCTAACGTGGTGTCGAGCATTCGGTTAGCAAAACCCCATTCGTTATCACACCAGACCAGCGTTTTGATCAGATGCGCCCCACTCACCCGCGTCTGCGTGCCATCGACAATGGCGCTGTGCGGATCGTGGTTAAAATCAGTTGAGACCAACGGTAATTCCGTATAGTCAACTATACCATGAAATGCACCCTGTGCTGCTTTTTGCAGCAACTGGTTGACTTCATTTGCTTTTACTGGCTTTTTCACCGTCACGCTCAGGTCAATTGCCGTCACGTTAATGGTCGGTACTCGCACCGCAATCGCCTCGAAGCGGTCACCAAACTGCGGGAAAATACGGGTAATTCCCGCGGCGAGCTTAGTATCTACCGGAATAATCGACTGGCTTGCTGCGCGCGTACGGCGTAAATCGGGATGGTAGGCGTCAATCACCTGCTGGTCATGCATCGCGGAGTGGATGGTCGTGACCGTACCCGATTCAATGCCATAAGCATCATCTAACAGTTTGATGACGGGGATTATACAATTCGTAGTACAGGAGGCGTTGGACACGATACGGTGTTCGGCGCACAGCTCATGTTCGTTAACGCCAAACACAACGGTGGCGTCGAGATCGTTGCTGCCAGGATGTGAAAAGAGCACCTTCTTCGCGCCAGCGGCAATATGGGCTTCGCCGTCATGGCGACTGCCGTATACGCCGGTACAGTCTAGCACGACATCAACCGATAGCTCTTTCCAGGGCAGCGCTTCAATAGTGCGCTCATGCAGAAGACGGATGGCGTCATCGCCGACGAAAAGCTGTTCACGCTCCTGGCGAACATCCCAGGCAAAGCGCCCGTGGCTGGTGTCATATTTCAACAAGTGCGCGATGCCCGCAGCATCTGCCAGCTCGTTGATTGCCACCACGGTGATTTCCGCACGGCGTCCGGATTCATACAAAGCACGAACCAGGTTACGTCCAATGCGACCGAAGCCATTAATCGCTACGCGTACGGTCATAGGTCTCCTGCAAGGTTGTCCCGATGCAAAGTGGCAAACAGAGTAATGCAGCCAAACGCTTTGGGAAACCTCACCCGCCACAAACAGTGACTGATTGGTTAAATGTCGAACAATTTATCGACTGAAACGCTTCAGCTAGAATAAGCGAAACAAGGAATAAAAGGAATGATTGTCCAGACAGAGACGCCTAATATCTGACATGCATCACATTTTGATTGGAATAATGTGCAAAGAAATTCCAGAGAAAAACAAAAAGGGCCGCCGAAGCGACCCTTTCATTTCAGAGAAAACGCAGATTACAGCAGGGATTTCGCTTTCGCGAGCACGTTCTCAACGGTGAAGCCGAACTCTTTGAACAGCAGATCCGCTGGCGCAGACTCACCGAAGGTGGTCATGCCGACGATTGCGCCGTTCAGGCCCACGTATTTGAACCAGTAGTCCGCG
>NZ_JABBJF010000038.1 GCF_014218705.1 Kluyvera sichuanensis
CGGCCGAGCAAAGCGACGCCGGGAAATCCCCGCACAACATTTCCAGTGGTAATCCCCCCCGTAACCGCCTACGATCATCTCAGTATTTCTGAGAATAAGACTGAGGTAGTTATGCGTTGGCAAGGTCGTCGCGAAAGCGACAATGTAGAAGACCGGCGGAATAATTCTGAATCCCCGATGATGGGCGGGCGCGGCCCGGGTTTTCGCATCCCAAGCGGCAAGGGCGGCATTGTCCTGCTGGTTATCGTGCTGGTGGCGGGCTACTACGGCGTGGATCTGACCGGCCTGATGACCGGCGAACCCATCGGCCAGCAGCAAACTTCCCAGCGAGTTAGCGGCCCGAAAGATGACGAAGCCGCAAAGTTCACTTCGGTGATCCTCGCGACGACGGAAGACACCTGGGCGCAGGAGTTTAAGGCGATGGGCAAAACCTATCAGCCACCGCGTCTGGTGATGTACCGCGGCGCGACCCGTACCGGTTGCGGTACCGGGCAATCGGTGATGGGGCCGTTTTACTGCCCGACCGACAGCACGGTCTATATCGACCTCTCATTCTACGACGACATGAAAAACAAGCTTGGCGCGGGCGGCGACTTCGCTCAGGGCTACGTGATTGCGCATGAAGTCGGCCACCACGTACAAAAACTGCTGGGTATCGAACCGAAAGTGCGTCAGATGCAGCAGGGCGCCTCGCAGGCGGAGGTGAATCGTCTCTCCGTACGTATGGAGCTTCAGGCGGACTGCTTTGCGGGCGTCTGGGGGCATAGCATGCAGAAACAGGGCATTCTGGAAGCCGGTGACCTGGAAGAGGCGCTGAATGCTGCCGAAGCCATTGGCGACGACCGTCTGCAGCAGCAGGGGCAAGGGCGCGTGGTGCCAGATAGCTTTACGCACGGTACCTCACAGCAGCGCTATACCTGGCTGAAACGCGGCTTTGATAGCGGCGACCCGGCGCAGTGCAACACTTTTAGCAAATCACTCTGACGGCGGGTCCTGAGTCATGGATGAACTGCTGGCGCAGGCTGAGCGCATGGCGCAGGAGGGCATTCGCCGCCTGCTGGTGATAAGCGGCGAACGCGCGTGGAGCGAACAGCAGGCCACGGCGTTTCGCGCAGCGGCGGGGGAAGAGGTGCTCTGGGTTGGTTTGAACCCGGCCACCGCGCCATTCTGCCCGTCCTCTAAGCTGGTGACGCTGCTGGGGCGCGAGTTCCAGCACGCTATCTTCGACGCCCGTGATGGCTTTGATGTCTCGGCCTTTGCCGCGCTGGCGGGCACGCTCCGGGCTGGAAGCTGTCTGATACTGCTGGTGCCGGAATGGGCGCAGTGGCCCCATCATGCCGATGCGGATTCACTGCGCTGGAGTGATTCGCTGGAACCCATCGTCACGCCGAACTTTGTTGACCATTTCTGCCGGGCGCTCTCCCGCCATCCAGAGACGCTACTCTGGCTGCAGGGCACACCGCTGCCACCGCTCACGACAATTGAACGACCGGACTGGCAACGCGCGAGCGGCGAGCCCGCACGTGAGCAGCAGGCGATTCTGGCGGCGCTGGAGGAGACGACCGCACCCGTATCGGTGGTGACGGCAGAGCGTGGGCGAGGAAAGTCAGCGCTGGCGGGGATGCATATCCAGCGCCTGCACGGCGAGGCTGTTGTCACCGCACCTTCCCGGGCGTCGGCGGAGGTGATTGCCGCCTTTGCCGGTGAGCGTTTTCGCTTTATGGCCCCTGATGCGCTGCTGGACTCAGACGAATGCGCTGACTGGCTGGTGGTGGATGAAGCCGCCGCTATCCCTGCACCTCTCCTCCAGAAGCTTATCGCTCGCTTTCCCCGTACCCTGCTGACCACCACCGTGCAGGGCTACGAGGGTACCGGACGCGGTTTTTTACTCAAACTCTGCGCCACGTTTCCCAAACGGCAGGTTTTCACCCTTAACCAGCCTATTCGCTGGGCGGCAGGATGCCCGCTGGAAGCGCTGGTTAACGATGTGCTGATTTTCCACGATGAAGCGTTTACCACGTCGCCAGCCGGTGAGGTGACGCTGCTTCCCGTTCCCCAATCGGTCTGGCAGTCCAGCCCTGAGCAACCCATCGCGTTGTATCAACTCCTTTCCGGCGCGCATTACCGCACCTCGCCGCTCGATCTACGGCGGATGATGGATGCGCCGGGGCAGCATTTTATCAGCGCACAAACGCCGCAGGGGCCAGCAGGTGCGCTATGGCTGGTGGATGAAGGGGGATTGTCGCCTGAGCTGAGCCAGGCCGTGTGGGCGGGCTACCGTCGCCCCCGCGGGAACCTGGTGGCGCAGTCGATGGCGGCGCACGGAGGCAGCCCGCTGGCGGCGACGCTTATCGGGCGGCGTATTAGTCGAATTGCGGTTCATCCGCAGCGTCAGCGTGAGGGGATAGGTCAGCGGCTGATTGCGCAGGCGTGGGCAACGGCGGCGGAATATGATTATCTGTCGGTGAGTTTTGGCTACACCGAGGAACTCTGGCGCTTCTGGCAGCGCTGCGGCTTTACGCTGGTGCGCATTGGCACCCAGCGGGAGGCGAGCAGCGGCTGCTATGCAGCGATGGCACTGCGTCCACTCACGGCGGCGGGAGAAGCGCTGATGCTGCGTGAGCACCATCGGCTGTGTCGTGAGTGGCGCTGGCTCTCGCAGTGGGTCGATGAAAAAGTGCCGCTAGCCGATGTGCCAGAGGCTATCCTTACTGAAGATGACTGGTTGGATCTGGCCGGGTTTGCCTTTGCTCATCGCCCGATGCTGGCGGCGCTGGGTAGCCTGCACCTACTTTGTGGCACTAGCGAATTGGCGCTTCCGGCGCTGCGTGGACGTTTATCCGGCGAGAATGAGCAGGCGCTCTGCGCCCGCCTTGGCCTGCACGGGCGGAAAGCGCTGCTGGTCAGGCTGCGTGAAGACGCGGCGCAGGCGATGCTGAACCTCGATGAGGTTCGGACAAATCAGCTCATGAAACAGGTTCAACAACTGCAATTTTTTTAACTGACTCATTCAGTTAAATGGCATGGTCATTATTTTGGCGCGGCGTAAACTGACCGTCAAAACCAAGGAGACAGCCATGACACACGATCATTTTGTTGTTCAAAGCCCCGCGAAGCCCGCTCAACAGCTGCTGCTGTTGTTTCATGGCGTGGGCGATAATCCGGTGGCAATGGGCCAGATCGGCAGCTGGTTTGCGCCGCTGTTTCCGGATGCGCTCATCGTTAGCGTAGGTGGCGCAGAGCCTTGTGGCCCGGCACCGGGCCGCCAGTGGTTCTCGGTGGCGGGCGTGACGGAAGAAAACCGTCAGGCGCGTATTGATGCCATTATGCCGACCTTTATTGAAACCGTGCGCTACTGGCAGAAACAGAGCGGTGTGAGTCCACAGGCGACGGCATTAATTGGCTTCTCGCAGGGGGCAATTATGTCGCTCGAGGGGATTAAAGCGCAGCCGGGGCTGGCATCACGGGTGATTGCCTTTAACGGCCGCTACGCGACGATGCCGGAAAAAGCGGATACCGCGACGACCATCCACCTGATTCACGGCGGGGAAGACCGGGTTATCGATCTTGCCTGGGCGGTGAAAGGCCAGGAAGCACTACAGGCCGCAGGCGGCGATGTGACGCTGGATATCGTTGAGGATTTAGGCCACGCGATAGACGATCGCAGTATGCAGTTCGCGCTGGATCACCTGCGTTATACCGTGCCGAAGCACTATTTCGATGAAGCGTTGAGCGGCAGTACGCCGAAAAATGACGATCTTATTGAGATGATGTAAATCTTGTGTGTTCCCCGGCGTCACTGCGTTCGGCCGGGCTACTATCTGGTAGCCCAGCCGAGCAACGCGACGCCGGGATCGACACCGAACTATTTCTTCGGCTGGTCCTTCTTCGGCCAGTCGTCGTCATCGTCCCACTTGTCGTTAAAGTCGCGGTGCGGCGGAAGGTCCGGTTTATTGGCAAGGAATTTTTTGTGATCGACGCGATTGAGATCTTTGATCACGTTGATAATCACCCCCACCAGAAACACCAGCACCAGAATCCACCAGTATTTTGACAGCCAATCCATGTGCATTACCCCTTATGTTGTGCCGTCAGGCGACAAGTTGTTCCATGATGCGCTGATACATCCGCGCCAGCATCTGCAGGTCTGCCGCGTTCACACACTCATTAATTTTATGAATGGTGGCATTCACCGGACCCAGTTCAACAACCTGCGCACCCATCTGGGCGATAAAGCGACCATCTGACGTGCCGCCGGTGGTCAGCAACTGCGGTTCTATTTCATTATAGTGCGCGATAGCGTTCACCACCGCGTCGACCAGTTTACCGCGTGCGGTCAGGAACGGCTGTCCGGAAATCCACCAGTCAACGCTATAGCGCAGCTGATATTTATCCAGCAGGGCAATAACGCGTGCTTTGATCATCTCATCCGTCAGCTCGGTGCTGAAACGGAAGTTGAACTGCACGAACAGATCGCCCGGGATCACGTTGTTGCTGCCGGTGCCGGCCTGAATGTTGGCGATCTGCATGCTGGTCGGCGGGAAGAATTCGTTGCCCTGATCCCACTCAATCGACACCAGTTCGTTCATCCACGGCGCGGCGCGGTGAACCGGGTTATCGGCGAGGTGCGGATAGGCTACGTGTCCCTGTACGCCATGAATGGTCAGGTTGCAGGTCATTGAGCCACGACGGCCGTTTTTCACGACGTCGCCAACCACTTCGGTGCTGGACGGTTCGCCCACCAGGCAGTAGTCCAGACGCTCGTTACGGGCCATCAGGGCTTCGACCACTTTCACCGTCCCGTGCGTGGCGCTCGCTTCTTCATCGGAGGTGATCAGGAACGCCAGGCGGCCTTTATGGTTCGGATGCTGAGCGACGAAGCGCTCTGCCGCCACGACCATTGCCGCCAGCGAGCCTTTCATATCGGCAGCACCACGGCCAAACAGCATGCCGTCGCGAATCGTGGGTTCAAACGGTGGGTTAATCCAGCGGTCAGCATCGCCTGCAGGCACCACGTCGGTGTGGCCTGCAAATGCCAGGGTTTCTCCTTTGCCGCGCCAGGCCCAGAAGTTCTGGGTATCGCCAAAATCCATCGGCTCAATGGTAAAACCTGCTGCGCGTAGGCGTTCAATCATTAACGCCTGACAGCCCGCATCGTCCGGGCTAAGAGAAGGGCGGCGAATAAGCTGCTGAGCCAGCTCAATGACTGGGCAAGACATAAACTAGACCTCGTTATTTTCGTTATCTGAAACTGTAAAACAGGGCCAACGGCATTAGCGCGTCTGGGCGACCCATTGGCTATAACTGGCATCACTGAAACCCAGCAGCATAGGCTGTGCGGGCGCGCAGAGCAATGGGCGTTTGATGATTGCCGGCATTTCCAGCATCAGCGCCGCAGCGGCATCGGCGTTGTTGATTCCGGCGCGCACCTGTTCATCCAGCTTGCGCCAGGTGGTGCCACGGGTATTCAACAGCGCTTCCCAGCCCAGCTCGCCAATAAAGGTTGCCAGCAGCTCTGGCGTCAGGCCATCGACGCGATAGTCGTGAAAGCGATATTCAACCTGATGCTCATCCAGCCAGCGGCGGGCTTTCTTGATGGTGTCGCAATTCTTTATTCCGTAGAGGATGGTCATGTTGCACCTTTATATCTGCAGGTTTTAGGGGACTCGAATATACACGTAATTCCCGCGGCTGCCTGTTTTAATTTTATCCGGCTAAAGTGGCTGAAAAGCGTACAGTTTATCATGCTATCTACGCGCTTTGGCGTAGCGGGTTTGCGTTGTCATAGGTTAAATATGTATCATATGATTCACATTCTGATAACTATTTCAGAATGTTGCTGTTGGTCACATTAAATGTCAAAATTCCGGCCCATAGTGACCTCAAGCAGTAAACAAAGGTTGGCAGCGTCAATCAAAGTAATCGGATTAACCGTATTCACAGGTCATACATTTGTACGTAAAATACGCATAATAATAAGAGAGGTAGTTATGATCGAACGTGAACTGGGGAACTGGAAAGATTTTATTGAAGTGATGCTTCGTAAATAATTTTCAGCAATGTGATTTAAAAGCGCTGTGTTCTTTCAATAACCATGATGGTGTTGTTTGCAGTACAGAGTCGTTGCATCACATAAAGGTCAAAAGGCGACATTCATCATGTCGCCTTTTCTGTTTTTAGCGTTTACCCGTTATTCCGGCTTCTCTTTTAGCGGGAAGCGGCGGCGCACCAGCACAAAGAACAGCGGCAAAAAGAAGATAGCCAGAATGGTTGCGGAAACCATCCCTCCGACCACGCCGGTACCCACCGCGTGCTGCCCGCCGGAACCCGCACCGGTGGTGAGCGCCATCGGCAGTACGCCGAAGATAAACGCCAGCGAGGTCATCAGGATAGGGCGCAGACGTTGGCGACAGGCTTCAAGCGTCGCTGTCAGCAGATCTTCCCCTTTCTGATTCAGATCGTTGGCAAATTCGACGATCAGAATGGCGTTTTTGGCGGATAGGCCGATAACCGTCAGCAGCCCTACCTGGAAGTAAACGTCGTTTTCCAGCCCGCGCATCCAGGTCGCCAGCAGCGCGCCGATAACCCCTAGCGGTACCACCAGCATGACTGAGAACGGTACCGACCAGCTCTCATACAGCGCCGCCAGACAGAGGAAGACGACCAGCAGTGAGATGGCATAAAGTGCCGGTGCTTGCGCCCCTGACAGCCGCTCCTGATAGGACATCGCCGTCCATTCAAGGCCGAAGCCGGTTGGTAATTGCTGCACCAGGTTTTGCATCACGTCCATGGCAGTACCGGTACTGACGCCCGGTGCGGCTTCACCGATAATCTCAACCGCCGAGTAGCCGTTATAGCGCTCCAGACGCGGTGAACCGGTCTCCCAGCGTGAAGTAGCGAAGGCGGAGAATGGCACCATCTGCCCGGAATTATTACGCACGTACCATAGGTTCATGTCTTCCGGCAGCATGCGGTACTTCGCCGCCGCCTGAACGTAGACCTTCTTCACGCGTCCGCGATCCATAAAATCGTTCACGTAGCTTGAACCCCACGCGGTTTGCAGCGTGTCGTTGATATCATCGATCGACACACCCAGCGCCTGCGCTTTACGCTGGTCGATATCAACCTGCAGCTGCGGGCTATCGTCCAGACCGTTGTGGCGTACGCGCGTCAGCTGCGGATCGTTACCCGCCAGCTCCAGCAGCTTATCGCGGGCGGCCATCAACGCGTCGTGCCCGGCACCGGCGTGATCCTGCAGCTCCATATCGAAACCGGCAGAGCTGCCCAGGCCGCTGATGGCCGGCGGGCTGCTGGCGTAAACGCGGGCCTCTTTAATTTTGTTCAGCGCTTTGGTGGCACGTTCGATAATGGCGAACGAGGAGCCGGTTTTACTGTCACGCTCGTCCCAGTCTTTCAGGCGCACGAACATGCGCGCCACGTTCTGGCCGTTACCGCCGGGGCCGGAGCCAATGGTGGCAAATATTGATGTGACGTTGTCCTTCTCATTTTTGAAGAAATAGTCTTCAACCTGCTCCACCACCTTCAGCGTCTGCTGTTGCGTCGAACCGCTCGGCAGCTGTACGGAGGTAGTGAACATGCCGCGGTCTTCCAACGGCAGGAAGGAGGAAGGCAGGCGCAGGAACAGGAATACCATGCCGCCCAGCAACAGCACGTAAATCAGCATCCAGCGGATACTGCGATGGAGAATTCTGGCCACGCCGGATTCGTAGCGACGCGCGCTGGCATCGAAATGACGGTTAAACCAGCCGAAGAAGCCTTTGGTGCCGTGCACTTCGCCTTTATGAATCGGCTTGAGAAGGGTGGCGCACAGCGCCGGGGTGAGGATCATCGCCACCAGCACCGACAGCACCATTGCTGAAACAATGGTAATAGAGAATTGACGATAGATAGCCCCGGTGGTGCCGCCGAAGAAGGCCATCGGGATAAAGACCGCCGACAGCACCATGGCGATACCCACCAGCGCCCCTTGAATCTGCCCCATTGATTTACGCGTCGCCTGCCGCGGTGTGAGCCCTTCGGTACTCATTATTCGCTCAACGTTCTCGACCACCACGATGGCGTCATCCACCAGCAGGCCGATGGCGAGCACCATCGCAAACATCGTCAGGGTGTTGATACTGTATCCGCAGGCGTAAAGAATGGCGAAGGTACCCATCAATACCACCGGAACGGCAATGGTCGGAATCAGCGTTGCGCGGAAGTTCTGCAGGAACAGGTACATCACCAGGAACACCAGCAAAATGGCTTCCAGCAGCGTTTTTACCACATCCTTAATTGAGGCTTTGACGAACGAGGTGGTCTCGTAGGCCACTTTATATTCCAGCCCATGTGGGAAGTACTGCTTGAGTTCATCCAGACGTTGGATCACGCGCTCGGCGGTCGCCATTTCGTTGGCGCCAGAGGCGAGCTTAATCCCCAGGCCAGAGGCCGGATTACGGTTGTAGCGGCTGAGGTAGTCGTATTTTTCTGCACCCATTTCGACGGTCGCCACATCGCCCAGGGTCACTTCTGAACCGTCCTGGTTGACGCGTAGCGTAATGTCGCGGAACTGCTGCGGTGTTTGCAGCAGCGATTGGGCGTTAATCGTGGCGTTCAGCGCCTGCTTGTCGATGGACGGCGTGCCGCCAAGTTGGCCGACCGCAATCTGGGCGTTCTGGGATTTAATCGCATTTGTCACGTCGGCCGTGGTCATTTGGTAGCTGTTAAGCTTGGCCGGGTCCAGCCAGATGCGCATCGAATACTGTGAGCCATAGGCATCGATATCGCCCACGCCGTCCACGCGGCTGATGGGGTCCTGAATGTTACTGGCGACGTAGTCGGAAATATCCTGCTTATCCATGCTGCCGTCGGTAGAGACGAAGGCGATGGTCAGAATGTTGGTATCCCCGGTTTTACGCACCGTGACGCCCTGAGTTTGTACCGCCTGCGGCAGCTTATTCATGGCGGTTTGTAGCTGGTTTTGTACCTGCTGCACCGCTTCGTCAGGGTCAGTACCTGCTACAAAGCTTAAGGTAATCGTTGCCTGCCCGGTGGCGCTGCTTTGTGAAGACATATACATCAGGTTATCGATACCGGTCATATTCTGCTCGATAACCTGCGTGACGGTGTTCTCCAGCGTTTGCGCGGAAGCACCTGGATAGTTTGCCGTGACGCGCACGTTCGGTGGCGCGAGGTCAGGGTATTGCTCAACGGGTAAAGAAAATATCGCCAGGGCCCCTGTGAGGCACAAAAGGATTGCCAGCACCCAGGCAAAAATGGGGCGATCAATAAAGAAATTCGCCATCAGGATCCGAACCTCGTGTTGTTCATTTTTTTACGTACTGAATTGCGTCAAACACTGTAGCGGTAAGGCCCTCAGCAATCGTGGAGAAAAAAAGGAGATAATGTAAATTATCATTCCGCTTTTCAGAAACGGTTTGCACATCCTTACGCTATCGGCCTTGGCCCCTGAAACGTAATTTCATTTAAGCTGAAATTTTTTGATCTGCCACATCATACTGATAAATAGTCACCGTTTCTGGGCAAATGGACATTGCCTGGGTGAGGAATACTCGGCTAATAAATAGGACTTATAAATATAAGGTTAATTTGAACCATAGGCTGAGAATGTATGAACCGTTTTATTAGGGTAGATAGCCAAAAATGCATTGGATGCAAGGCGTGTGAAGTAGCCTGTGTAATGTCGCATAACGATGAGCAACATGTGCTGACTTCAGCGCAGTTTATTCCGCGCATTACGACCGTGAAGATGAATAATCAACGTGGGGCGGCAACCTGCCACCACTGCGAAGATGCCCCCTGCGCCCGTAGCTGTCCGAACGGCGCGATACGTCAGAACGATGACGCCATTCTGGTCGATCAGGCAAAATGTATCGGCTGCAAATCCTGCGTGGTGGCCTGCCCGTTCGGCACCATGCAGATGGTGCTGACGCCAACCAAAGAGGGTCGCGTCAAAGCCAGCGCTCATAAATGCGATCTGTGCCATGACCGCGCGGCGGGTCCGGCGTGCGTGGAGAACTGCCCGGCAGATGCGCTGCAATTGATGACCAGCCAGCAGCTTACCGATATCGCTAAAAACCGCCGCCTGCAAACTGCCTGCCGGGAAGCGCAGCCATGGCACAGCGACAGCCGTGCCGTTGCCCCTGAGGTGCAGCGCAGCAAAGTTGAGCAGATGGCGCAGACGCCCGCACGCGGTGAGGCGGATAAGCTGAATATCGACGCCCGCAAAACTGGCTTTGCTGAAATCTATCTGCCGCTAAAAGAAGCGCAGGCGCAGCAGGCGGCTTCACGCTGCCTGACCTGCGGTGAACACAGCATTTGTGAATGGACCTGCCCGCTGCACAATCATATTCCGCAGTGGATTGAACGCGTGAACGCCGGGGATATCGACGCCGCAGTAGAACTGTCGCACCAAACCAACCCGCTTCCGGAAATTACTGGCCGCGTCTGTCCGCAGGACCGGCTGTGCGAAGGGGCCTGCACCATTCGTGACGAACACGGCGCGGTAACCATTGGCAATATCGAACGCTATATTTCTGACCGTGCACTGGCCAAAGGCTGGCGGCCTACGGTTGGTAACGTTGCCAGCAGCGGTAAGCGGGTCGCCATTATCGGCGCTGGTCCGGCAGGGCTGGCGTGCGCCGATATCCTGGTGCGCCAGGGCGTGGAGCCAGTGGTGTTTGACCGTCACCCGGAAATTGGTGGCCTGCTGACTTTCGGCATTCCCTCCTTCAAGCTGGATAAATCGCTGATGGCGCGCCGCCGTGAGATCTTTACCGAGATGGGCATTCGCTTTGAGCTGAACTGCGAGATTGGTAAAGATATCGCGCTGGAGACGCTGCTGGCGGATTACGACGCGGTGTTTGTCGGCGTCGGAACCTATCGCTCGATGAAGGCCGATTTGCCGAATGAAGATGCGCCAGGGGTTTACGACGCACTTCCGTTCCTGATTGCTAATACCAAAAACGTGATGGGCATCGGTGAGCTACCTGACGAGCCTTACATCAATACCAAAGGGCTGAACGTGGTGGTGCTCGGCGGCGGTGATACGGCGATGGACTGCGTGCGTACCGCGCTGCGTCACGGTGCACAGAAGGTGACCTGCGCCTATCGTCGCGACGAAGCCAACATGCCGGGGTCGAAAAAAGAGGTGAAGAATGCCAAAGAAGAGGGGGCCGAGTTTGAGTTTAACGTTCAGCCGGTAACCCTCGAACTGGATGAGAAAGGTCACGTTTGCGGCATTCGCCTGCTGCGCACTCAGCTTGGTGAGCCGGATGCGCAGGGCCGTCGTCGGCCGATGCCTATCCCCGGCAGCGAGTTTGTGATGCCCGCCGATGCGGTGATTATGGCCTTTGGTTTCCATCCGCACAGCATGCCGTGGCTTAATGCTAAAGGTGTTGATGTCGACGACTGGGGGCGTATTCGCGCTAACGTCAATTCGCCTTACCGCTATCAGACCAGCAACCCGCAGATTTTTGCCGGTGGCGATGCGGTGCGCGGGGCCGATCTGGTGGTCACCGCGATGGCCGAAGGGCGGCACGCCGCACAGGGCATTCTCGACTGGCTGGGGGTAAAAAGCATCCCTGCGCATTGACGATAGCTGGGCTCGGCGGCGTAATATGTGCTATTCGTATTCCGCCGTGGAGCCCGCATGTCCCTGAATATCACCGTTATCAAAGATAAAATCCTCTCCGAAAACTACTTTATCCTGCGCAATATCACCTACAACTTAACCCAGCGAAACGGTGAGGTCGTCCAGCATAAGCGCGAAGTGTACGATCGCGGCAACGGCGCGACGGTGCTGCTGTATAACCGCCAGAAACAGAGCGTGGTGCTGGTGCGCCAGTTTCGCGTCGCCACCTGGGTTAACGGTAATATCGACGGTATGTTGATTGAAACCTGCGCGGGCCTGCTGGACGATGACGAGCCGGAAGCCTGCATCCGTAAAGAGGCGATTGAGGAGACCGGCTACCAGGTCAGCAACGTGCGTAAAGTGTTCCAGCTGTATATGTCACCAGGCGGCGTTACCGAAATCGTCCACTTCTTTATCGCCGAGTATGACGAACGTCTGCGGCAGAATGACGGCGGTGGGGTGGAAGATGAAGATATCGACGTGCTGGAGCTGCCGTTTACGCAGGCAATTGAGATGATTCGTTGTGGCGGAATTTGCGACGGTAAGACGGTGATTTTGCTCCAGTATCTGCAAAACTCCGGCCTTATGGCGCAATAAGGGACAATGCTCAATCCGATAAATCCGATTGAGCCTTGCCGCTTCGATAGTGAAGATACCCCCAGTATGCTGATGCTTTTTTCTTCTGGGGTTGTACCGTCCATGCGTTACCACGTTCTCCTGTTTTTCTTCTGCATCGGGTGGCTCCCGACGTCGGTGACGTGGGCCGCGCCAGCGCAGCAGCTGTTTTCCGACTGGTTAGTGACCTGTAATAACCAGAATTTCTGCGTCACCCGCAACGTGGGTCTGCACCACGGTCTGGTGATGACGTTAAGCCGTAGCGCCGGAGCGCACACCGATGCGCAGCTGCGTATTGAGCTGGGCGGTCTGGTGAACCCGGTTGCCGCCGTTCCGGCGATTGAGCCGCGGCTGCTGCTGGACGGCAAACCGTTGAAGCTTTCCGGCGAACATTGGAAGGTGCAGCCTAAACTGCTCACCACCGGCGATAGCGTCACCATTGATGCGTTTCTCCAGCAGGTTCAGGATGCCGATGCGATTACGCTGGATAAAGGCGTGCAGGTGATGTCGCTGAAGGGGCTGAAGGCCGCGCTGCTGTTTATCGACGCTCAGCAAAAGCGCGTGGGTAATGAAACCGCATGGGTTCGCAAAGGTGACGAGCCGCCAATGAGCGTGCCGCCCGCACCGGCGCTGAAATCAGCGGTGAAAGCGATCCCCGCGCCCGTGCCGCTGAACCATGATGAGTACAACGATCTGCTCGACTTCGCCACCTGGCGCATGAACAACAACCAGTGCTCTCTGGACCCTATCCGTCGCGAAGTGTGGGTCACCGCCTTAAGCGATGATAAAGCGCTGATCATGACCAGCTGCGAATCCGGCGCCTATAACACCATCTATCTTGCCTGGCTGGTATCGCGTCAGAAGCCGTTCATCACTACGCCAATACGTCTGCGCCTGCCGTTCTTGCCTGCCGGTAGCGATAGCCGTGATATTGAGTTGGTCAATCTGACCTTCAATGAAAATTCCCGGGAGCTGGTGACGCTGGATAAAGGCCGTGGTCTGGGCGACTGTGGCGTGCAAACGCGCTGGCGCTACGACGGCCAACGCTTCCGCCTGGTGCGCTATGCCGCGCAGCCGGAATGCGACAGCTGGCAGAACGCGGATGCATGGGCGACGCAGTGGGTCTCCGGTTAACGCTTTCTGATTTCCGTAATATAGGTAACGGCTACGTGAGCGGCAAAGTTCGGCACGTCGTCGAACGCCTCCTGACCCACCGGGGAAGCAAAGGCCGCCATTGCATCCTCCAGTGAATCAAACCACAGCTCGGAAAAACCGTCGATCGGTGAGTCAGGGTAGACGCGGCGATCGATAGGATTCAGCACATACCCGCGCAGACCCGGCAGTGCCAGGGCAATCTTGCTGTGCACGGCCTGCCAGTGGGCGACAAATTCTTCAAAACTCTGCGTCTCTTTTTTCGTCACCAGACCGACGTGTTTAAAACCGTTTACCGTCGTCATAATGTTCTCCAGCTTATCAACGTAATGATTAATTTAACGATTCAGGATGATGGCTTAACAGGCCTGTTTTGCCGCATGATGGCGATTCGTCATCACGCTGAATACTATGATTGATTTTATTCTGACGATAAATGGGGTTTTAGTTGCTTCTTTGTAGACATAAATTCTCCAATACGCTACAGCTTGAGGGGACTTAATTCCGTGGACGTAGAACGATGCGAAAAACCGACAACCTCGGCGGGATCACCGCTTTTGTGACAACGGCACAGCAGGGCAGCTTTACCGCCGCTGCAGAGCAGTTGGGGCTGACCAAATCGGCGGTGGGCAAGAGCGTGAGCCGTCTTGAAGCGCGCCTTGGGCTAACGCTGTTTCAGCGTTCTACCCGCCGCCTGAGCCTGACCCCCGACGGCGAAGCCTTCCTTTCGCGCTGTCAGCAGGCGATCGATATTCTTGAGCAGGCGGAAGCTGAGCTCACTTCGCACGTGATTCATCCGTCCGGTCGGCTGAGGGTTGATCTACCGTCGGCTTTTGGCCGCCAGCGCGTGCTGCCGATCCTGCTAGCCATTACCCAACGCTATCCTGAACTGTCGCTGACGGTGACCTTCAGCGAGCGCTTTGTTGACCTGATTGAAGAGGGGATTGATCTGGTGGTGCGCATCGGTGAATTGGCCGACAGCAGCGGGCTGGTCGCTCGACGACTGACGACGCAGAAGCTGGTTATCTGCGCGGCCCCGGCCTATCTGGCGGCATTCGGCGAGCCGCTGAGCGCAGAAGCGCTGGCTCACCATCGCTGCGTGGTCGGTTTTCGGCGGAATCAGCCGATTTCGTGGCTGCTAAAATCGGCGGACGGGAGGGTAACGCGCTTCACGCCGCCGCCAACCTTTGAGATGGCCGACAGTGATGCCATGCTGACGGCAACGCTTGCCGGCTGCGGGCTCTCGCAGCTGCCGCGCTGGTTGGTGGCAGACGCGCTGGCACAAGGATTGCTGGTTGAAGTCTTGGCGGAAAGCGCGGGCGCGGAGATGCCCATCAGCGCCATCTGGCCGAAGAATCGCCAGCTGTTGCCGAAGATTCGCTATGCGGTGGATGAGCTGGTGCGGGCGGGTCAGGAGGGGCGGTTGGATTAAGCCCATAACGATTTGGTTATGGCGAACATAACGAAAAAGCATAGATGGAAATCATGATCTTGCTACCGATAGTTGATAACATGCGAGCAATAAATCAATAACAAAGCAAAGCGTGTTCGCAAGAGTATGGCGGCCTTCAAAGTTTGCCGGGCTGCCAAAGGCGATACTAGGCGCTTCCTTCGGGAGTGCATCAGGAACGTAATTGCGCTTCACCTTTTTAGTTCGATACGTGAAAGGAACCCTAAATGGACGACCAATTAAAACAAAGTGCCCTCGATTTCCATGAATTCCCTATCCCAGGAAAAATTCAAGTCTCCCCGACTAAGCCGCTGGCAACGCAGCGCGACCTTGCGCTGGCCTACTCTCCTGGCGTAGCGGCGCCGTGTCTGGAAATCGAAAAAGACCCGCTGGCGGCGTACAAATATACGGCGCGCGGCAACCTGGTGGCAGTGGTATCAAACGGTACCGCGGTACTCGGGTTGGGGAATATCGGCGCGCTCGCCGGTAAACCCGTAATGGAAGGCAAGGGCGTTTTGTTCAAGAAGTTCGCCGGTATTGATGTTTTCGACATCGAGGTGGACGAAACCAACCCTGACAAATTTATCGACGTGGTTGCCGCACTGGAGCCAACCTTCGGCGGCATCAACCTGGAAGATATCAAAGCACCGGAATGTTTCTACATTGAGCAGAAACTGCGTGAACGTATGAACATTCCTGTGTTCCATGACGATCAGCACGGTACGGCTATCATCAGCACCGCAGCTATCCTCAATGGCCTGCGCGTCGTCGAGAAAAATATCTCCGACGTTCGCATGGTGGTTTCCGGCGCGGGCGCGGCGGCAATCGCCTGTATGAACCTGCTGGTGGCACTGGGGATGCAGAAACACAACATCGTGGTCTGCGACTCGAAGGGCGTGATTTACGAAGGCCGCGAGCCGAATATGGCGGAAACCAAAGCCGCTTATGCGGTAAAAGATGACGGTAAACGCAGCCTCGACGACGTGATTGCCGATGCCGATATCTTCCTTGGCTGCTCCGGCCCGAAAGTGCTGACTCAGGAGATGGTCAAGAAGATGGCGCGTGCGCCGATGATTCTGGCGCTGGCCAACCCCGAGCCGGAAATTCTGCCGCCGCTGGCAAAAGAAGTGCGTCCGGATGCGATTATCTGTACCGGCCGTTCAGACTACCCGAACCAGGTCAACAACGTGCTGTGCTTCCCGTTCATCTTCCGCGGCGCGCTGGACGTTGGCGCAACGGCGATTAACGAAGAGATGAAGCTGGCGGCAGTCCACGCGATTGCTGAACTGGCGCACGCCGAGCAGAGCGAAGTGGTGGCCTCCGCCTACGGTGACCAGGACCTGAGCTTTGGCCCGGAATATATTATTCCTAAGCCGTTCGATCCGCGTCTGATCGTCAAGATCGCCCCTGCGGTAGCGAAAGCGGCGATGGACTCCGGCGTGGCGAATCGTCCGATTGCCGATTTTGATGCCTACATCGAAAAACTGAGCGAGTTCGTCTACAAAACCAACCTGTTCATGAAGCCGATTTTCTCTCAGGCGCGTAAAGAGCCGAAGCGTATCGTGTTGGCAGAAGGGGAAGATAACCGCGTACTGCACGCCACGCAGGAGCTGATCACGCTGGGTCTGGCGAAGCCGATTCTGATTGGTCGCCCAAGCGTCATTGAAATGCGCCTGCAGAAGCTGGGGCTGCAAATCAAAGCGGGCGTAGACTTCGAAATCGTTAACAACGAATCGGACCCGCGCTTTAAAGAGTACTGGCAGGAATACTACAACCTGATGAAGCGCCGCGGCATCACTCAGGAGCAGGCGCAGCGTGAAATGCGCAGCAACACCACCGCGATTGGCTCCATTATGGTGCTGCGCGGCGAAGCTGACGGCATGATCTGCGGCACCATTGGCGACTACCACGAGCACTTTAGCGCCGTACAGCCGCTGTTTGGCTACCGTGAAGGCGTTCATACCGCTGGTGCTATGAACGCACTGCTGCTGCCAAGCGGCAACACCTTTATTGCCGATACCTACGTCAACAACGATCCGACGCCGGAGCAGATTGCTGAAATCACCCTGATGGCGGCTGAAAGCGTACGTCGTTTCGGTATCGAACCGCGCGTGGCGCTGCTGTCACACTCTCACTTTGGCTCGTCCGACTGCCCGTCAGCCAGCAAAATGCGTGATGCGCTGGAGCTGGTGAAGGCGCGTGATCCTGAGTTGATGATTGACGGTGAGATGCACGGCGATGCTGCGCTGGTGGAAAGCATCCGTAATGATCGTATGCCGGACAGCCCGCTGAAAGGCTCCGCGAACATTCTGGTGATGCCAAATATGGAAGCGGCGCGCATCAGCTACAACCTGCTGCGCGTATCCAGCTCTGAAGGGGTAACCGTGGGGCCAGTGCTGATGGGGGTATCGAAGCCGGTACATATCCTGACGCCAATCGCTTCCGTTCGCCGTATCGTTAACATGGTGGCGCTGGCGGTAGCCGAAGCGCAAACCCAGCCGCTGTAACAATGCAGCCCGGGCGAGGCGTTTACGCCGACCCCGGGTTAGCTCAGAGCCAGTCTTTCACTTTTATAAACTCGCTCAAGGCGGCTTCCGGGCTGCCTTCTTCCGGCTGGAAGTTATACTCCCAGCGCACCAGCGGCGGCATCGACATTAGAATCGACTCCGTACGGCCCCCGGTCTGCAGGCCGAACAGCGTGCCGCGGTCCCACACCAGATTGAACTCCACGTAGCGCCCGCGGCGGTAGAGCTGAAAATCACGTTCGCGCTCACCGTATGGCATCGCGTTGCGACGCTCAACAATCGGCAGGTAGGCGTCGGTGAAGCCTTTCCCCACGGCCTGCATAAAGCCAAAGCAGTGGTCGAAGTCAGGCGTATTCAGGTCATCAAAGAACAGGCCGCCAATGCCGCGCTGCTCATTGCGGTGCTTGAGATGGAAATAGTCGTCGCACCACTTTTTATAGCGCGGATAGACATCCTCGCCAAACGGCTGACACAGGTCGCGAGCGACGGTATGCCAGTGCACCGCATCTTCCTGAAAACCGTAATAGGGCGTTAAATCGAAGCCGCCGCCGAACCACCACACCGGCTCAGCGCCCGGCTTTTCAGCAATAAAGAAGCGCACGTTGGCGTGGCTTGTCGGCACGTACGGATTACGTGGGTGAACGACCAGAGAAACGCCCATCGCTTCAAAGCTGCGCCCGGCAAGCTCGGGGCGATGTGCGGTGGCGGAGGCGGGCATGGCGTCGCCGTAGACGTGGGAGAAGTTCACTCCGGCCTGTTCAAAGACGCTGCCGTCGCGCAGCACCCGGCTGCGACCGCCGCCGCCTGCTTCCCGCTGCCAGCTATCCTCGATAAAGGCGCTGCCGTCTACGCGCTCAAGCTGCTGGCAGATATCGTCCTGCAGCTTAAGCAGAAAGGCTTTCACCTGTTGTACGTTGATGGTCATTAACGTCTCTTCGCGTGGGCTTTCTGGTTATCAAACCAGTGGAAATAGCTGATGATGCCGGAGGCAATCGCATCGGCAATTTTCTGCCTGAACGCGGTGGTACCCAGCAATTTCTCTTCACCTGGGTTGGTAATAAATGAGGTTTCCACCAGCACCGACGGAATGGACGGCGACTTCAGTACCACAAATGCGGCCTGTTCTGTGCTGCGGCTGTGCAGCTTGTGCACCGGCTTAATTTTCTTCAGTACGTGTGAGCCGAGCGTCAGGCTGTTTTTAATGGTGTCGGTCTGGACGAGGTCAAACAGCACCTGCTGGAGCAGATGGTCTTTATCCTTGGCCTTCTTACCGGCGAGTTCATCGGCGGCGTTCTCTTTATCCGACAGATATTTTGCCATGGCGCTACTGGCCCCACGGTTCGAGAGGGCAAATACCGAGGCGCCCGCCGCAGAAGGGTTGGTAAAGCCGTCCGCGTGAATCGACATAAACAGATCCGCACCGTGCTGATGGGCAATTTCGACCCTGTCGTACAGCGGAATAAAGGTGTCGCCAGAGCGGGTCAATTTGGCATCGATACCGTTCTTTTGCAAAATAGCGCGGACGTTTTTGGCAATCGCCAGCACCACGTGTTTCTCTTTCGAACCGTTATGCCCAATGGCCCCGGTATCAATACCGCCGTGGCCTGGGTCCAGCATCACTAAGCGTCTGCCCGACGATTTTTTTGCCGGTTTGCTGTGACCGTTGCTGGTTTTTAAATTGGTCTCTTTAGCGACTGCCTGGGAGGCGATCCCCGACAGCGTGAGTGCAGCCAATCCGGCTTTTAGCACCTGGCGGCGCGAAGTCAGTATTTTTAAGGGTTTAAAAGTGCTCATTCCGGCCTGAGTTGTAAAAACAAGAATCTATATGTTATATCGTATCGCGATTTCGGTTACGACTGTTCGTGATGAGAATTGTTTTACTTTTCATTTCAATACGTGTCTGTACCGTATTATGCCATTTTTTTCACTGTGCCGCGTCAGATATTGGCTAAATTGCCCGTTCACGCCATAATCACTGTTTTTAAACCTGAAAAGGCGGGTAATACCATGGAGATACGCGTTTTTCGCCAGTCGGACTTTGAAGAGGTCATCACCCTGTGGGAGCGATGCGATCTACTGCGGCCGTGGAACGACCCAGAGATGGACATCGAGCGCAAGGTAAACCACGACGTCAGCCTGTTCCTGGTCGCCGAAGTGAACGGTGAAGTTGTCGGCACCATTATGGGCGGTTACGACGGTCATCGTGGCTCCGCATATTATCTCGGCGTACACCCGGAATACCGGGGGCGCGGCATCGCCAATGCGCTGCTTAATCGCCTTGAGAAGAAGTTGATTGCCCGCGGCTGCCCGAAGATCCAGATTATGGTGCGCGAAGAAAACGACGTGGTGCTGGGGATGTACGAGCGTTTAGGCTATGAACACGCCGACGCACAAAGTTTAGGTAAGCGCCTGATAGAAGATGAAGAGTACTGAGTTTTCGCCCGCTGATTACGACCCGCAGGGCCGTCTGCGCCTGCCTTTCCTGTTCTGGTGCTTGCTGCTATTGCAGGCGCGGACGTGGGTACTGTTCCTGATGGCGGGCGCTTCGCGCGACCAGGGCGATGCGCTGCTGAATCTGTTTTATCCCGACCATAGCCTTTTCTGGATAGGTCTGATCCCCGGCGTACCGGCGGTACTGGCTTTTTTGCTGAGCGGGCGGCGGCATCTGTATCCACGCCTATGGCAATGGCTGCGCCCGGTGCTGATCTTCGCCCAACTGATTTTACTGCTCTGGCAGCCCTGTCTTTGGCTGAGCGGCGAAACGCTCTCTGGCATAGGCTTAAGTCTGTTTTTACTCGATATTTTTGCCTTATGGTGGCTTATCACCAACCGGCGTTTACACGCCTGTTTTACGGATGTCGCAGAATAGACGGCACTTTTTGTGTTTACTGGACTCCAATAGGCCTGACTTGAAAATATAGGAAGTATCAATGAAATCGCTGCGTTTACTCTTGTGTGCCCTCCCGCTGGCGCTGACCGGCTGCTCTACGCTGTCGTCGGTGAACTGGTCCGCCGCCTATCCGTGGAACTGGTTTGGTTCCTCTGCCGGCGTGACGGAGCAGGGCGTGGGCGGGCTTAGCGGCTCAACGGCGCTGAACGAGCAGGCGATTAGCGACGCGCTCGGCAGCAGCTACCGCCTGCGTAGCGGGATGAAAGCGCACGACGGTAATATCGTTCACTACTTTGAAGCACTGCGCGGCGACACGCTGGCGCTGGTGATTAACGGCGATAGCGGCACCGTCAGTCGTATTGATGTTCTTGATGACAGTATTGAAGCCGCTGATGACGTGAAGGTCGGCACCCCGTTCAATAAAGTTTACGATAAAGCCTTCGGCAACTGTCAGGCGACCACGGGGGACGACAGCAACGTCGTTGAGTGTAAGGCCAAAGGCAGCGAGCACATCAGCTATCAGTTCTCGGGCGACTGGCAGGGGCCGCAGGGTCTGATGCCGCCGGACGATACGCTGAAGAACTGGACGCTGAAGAAAATTATCTGGCGTCGCTAAATTTGACGCCAGATAGCCCGCAGATGTCAAAAGCGGGTACAATATGTGAGGTTTTTATATGCCACGATGTCGTGGCATTTTATTTCAGGAGGAGCGATGTCTCAGGTTCAGAGCGGCATTTTGCCGGAACATTGCCGTGCGGCGATTTGGATTGAAGCCAATCTCAAAGGGGACGTAAACGCCCTGCGCGCTGGCAGCAAAATTTTTGCCGAAAAGCTGGCGGCGTTTCAGGATAAATTCCCGGACGCGCATTTAGGCGCGGTGGTGGCGTTTGGTCACAACACCTGGCGTGAGCTGAGCGGCGGCGTAGGTGCAGAAGAGCTGAAAGACTTCCCTCCGTACGGTAAAGGACTTGCACCCTCCACGCAGTTTGATGTGCTGATCCACATTCTGTCACTGCGCCACGACGTTAACTTCTCCGTTGCCCAGGCGGCGCTGGCGGCGTTCGGTGATGCCCTGGACGTGCAGGAAGAAGTGCACGGTTTCCGCTGGGTTGAAGAGCGTGACCTGAGCGGCTTCGTTGATGGCACCGAAAACCCGGCGGGTGAAGAGACGCGCCGCGAAGTTGCGGTCATTAAAGACGGCGTTGATGCGGGCGGCAGCTATGTTTTCGTTCAGCGCTGGGAGCACAACCTCAAGCAGCTTAACCGCATGAGCGTGCCGGATCAGGAAATGATGTTTGGCCGTACCAAAGAAGCCAACGAAGAGATTGACGGCGACGAGCGCCCGGAAACCTCTCACCTGACCCGCGTTGACCTGAAAGAAGACGGCAAAGGGCTGAAAATTGTGCGCCAGAGCCTGCCCTACGGCACCGCGAGCGGCACTCATGGCCTCTATTTCTGCGCCTACTGCGCGCGTCTGCACAACATTGAGCAGCAGCTGCTGAGCATGTTTGGCGACACCGACGGTAAGCGTGATGCGATGCTGCGCTTTACCAAGCCAGTGACCGGTGGGTATTACTTTGCGCCTTCGCTGGATAAGCTGGTGGCGTTGTAGTTCGGCGTAGCCCCCTCACCCTAACCCTCTCCCCGTGGGGGAGAGGGGACCGTTAGGTGCAGTATGCTTTTTCCCCCTCTCCCTTTCAGGGAGAGGGCCGGGGTGAGGGTAATTGCGATACCAATGCCTCCAGAATTTGCGCCAACACCGCCTCCTCATTCCCCATCAACTCATTATTCCAGAACCGCAACACCCGCCACCTTTGTAACTCTAGCCATGCTGTTCTCCTTGCATCATATCCGGCCCTCTCATTATGCTGCCCACCATCCAGCTCCACCGCCAGACGAACCGCGCAGCAGGCAAAATCAAGAATATACGGCCCAACCGGATGCTGGCGACGGAACTTAAACTGCGCAAACCGACGATCCCGGAGCTGATACCACAAGCGGCGTTCATGGGGCGTAAGTCCTCGCCTTAACTGACGAGCAAAATCATAGGTATTTTCCATTCAGGCACTTTGCCTGGATGTTTTCGCTTTGTCAGAATGCTGTTACGATTCTGGAATCTCGCTTCAGAAAGCACCATTCTGGCGCTTATTCTCTTTTCAACTTCCAAATCACCAAACGGTATATAAAACCGTTACTCCTTTCGTCCCCGTTATAAATACACTGATGCTCAGAGAGTCCTCAAACGATAGGGTGCGCAATGGCTATGACGTTACTGAAAAAAAGATACCTGGCGCTGGCTGCTTCAATGCTGCTGGTGGCACAAGCACAGGCAACAGAGCTGTTAAATAGTTCTTATGACGTCTCCCGTGAGCTGTTTGCCGCCCTGAATACGCCGTTTGAGCAGCAATGGGCTAAGGATAACGCAGGTGACAAGCTGACGATTAAGCAGTCGCACGCCGGTTCTTCCAAGCAGGCGCTGGCGATTTTGCAGGGCTTAAAAGCTGACGTTGTAACTTATAACCAGGTGACCGATGTGCAGATCCTGCACGATAAAGGCAATCTGATCCCGGCCGACTGGCAGTCTCGTTTACCGAACAACAGCTCACCGTTCTACTCGACCATGGCGTTCCTGGTGCGCAAGGGCAACCCGAAGCACATCGAAAGCTGGAATGATCTGGTGCGTCCGGACGTGAAGCTGATTTTCCCGAACCCGAAAACCTCCGGTAACGCGCGCTACACCTATCTGGCAGCGTGGGGCGCGGCGGATCAGGCTGACGGCGGCGATAAAGCCAAAACCCAGCAGTTTATGACCCAGTTCCTGAAAAACGTCGAAGTGTTTGATACCGGCGGCCGTGGGGCAACCACCACCTTCGTGGAGCGTGGTCTCGGCGACGTGCTGATCACCTTTGAGTCTGAAGTGAACAATATTCGTAAGCAGTATGAAGATCAGGGCTTCGAAGTCGTGGTGCCGAAGGTCAACATTCTGGCGGAGTTCCCGGTCGCGTGGGTAGACAAAAACGTCAAAGCTAACGGTACCGAGAAGGCGGCGAAAGCCTACCTGAATTACCTGTATAGCCCGCAGGCGCAAACCATCATCACCGACTACTACTATCGCGTGAACAACCCGCAGGTGATGGACAAGCTGAAAGACAAATTCCCGCAGACCGAACTGTTCCGCGTGGAAGACAAGTTCGGTGCTTGGCCAGAAGTGATGAAAACCCATTTCGCCAGCGGTGGCGAGTTAGACAAGTTGTTAGCGGCGGGGCGTAAGTAATGTTTGCAGTCTCCTCCAGACGCGTGCTGCCGGGCTTTACCCTGAGCCTCGGCACCAGTCTGCTGTTTGTATGTTTAATTCTGCTGCTGCCGCTGAGCGCACTGGTTATGCAACTGGCGCAGATGAGCTGGTCGCAGTACTGGGAAGTGATCACCAACCCGCAGGTGGTGGCGGCCTATAAAGTGACGCTGCTGTCGGCGTTTGTGGCCTCGATTTTTAACGGCGTGTTTGGCCTGCTGATGGCGTGGATTTTAACCCGCTACCGTTTCCCGGGCCGCACGCTGCTGGACGCACTGATGGATCTGCCGTTTGCGCTGCCAACGGCGGTAGCGGGCTTGACGCTGGCGTCGCTGTTCTCGGTGAACGGCTTCTACGGCGAGTGGCTGGCGAAGTTTGATATCAAGGTGACCTATACCTGGCTCGGCATTGCGGTGGCGATGGCGTTTACCAGCATCCCATTTGTGGTGCGTACCGTACAACCGGTGCTGGAAGAGTTAGGTCCCGAGTATGAAGAAGCGGCGGAAACTCTGGGCGCAACGCGCTGGCAGAGCTTCCGTAAAGTGGTGCTGCCGGAGCTGTCTCCGGCGCTGGTGGCGGGCGTGGCGCTGTCGTTTACCCGCAGCCTCGGCGAGTTCGGCGCGGTGATTTTCATCGCTGGTAACATCGCGTGGAAGACGGAAGTGACCTCGCTGATGATCTTTATTCGCCTGCAGGAGTTTGATTATCCGGCGGCGAGCGCGATTGCGTCGGTGATCCTCGCGGCCTCTCTGCTGCTGCTGTTCTCCATCAATACCTTGCAAAGTCGCTTTGGTCGACGTGTGGTAGGTCACTAATGGCGGAAGTTACTCAATTGAAACGCTATGACGCCCCCCGCATCAACTGGGGGAAATGGGTGCTGATTGGCATCGGGATGGTGGTGTCGGCCTTTATCCTGCTGGTGCCGATGATTTATATCTTCGTCCAGGCGTTCAGCAAAGGGCTGATGCCGGTACTGCATAACCTGGCCGACCCGGACATGCTTCATGCCATTTGGCTGACGGTGATGATTGCGCTGATTACCGTGCCGGTGAACCTGGTGTTCGGCGTGCTGCTCGCCTGGCTGGTGACGCGCTTTAACTTCCCGGGGCGTCAGCTGCTGCTGACGCTGCTGGATATCCCGTTTGCCGTCTCGCCGGTGGTGGCGGGTCTGGTTTATCTGTTGTTCTACGGTTCCAACGGCCCGCTTGGCGGCTGGCTGGAAGCGCATAACCTGCAGATTATGTTTGCCTGGCCGGGCATGGTGCTGGTCACCATCTTCGTCACCTGCCCGTTCGTGGTTCGTGAACTGGTGCCGGTGATGTTGAGCCAGGGCAGCCAGGAAGACGAAGCGGCAGTGCTGCTTGGCGCTTCCGGCTGGCAGATGTTTAAACGCGTCACGTTGCCGAACATTCGCTGGGCGCTGCTGTACGGCGTGGTGCTGACCAACGCCCGCGCTATCGGCGAGTTTGGCGCCGTGTCGGTGGTCTCTGGCTCGATTCGCGGCGAGACCCTGTCGTTACCATTACAGATTGAACTGCTGGAGCAGGACTACAACACCGTCGGTTCCTTTACCGCCGCCGCGTTGCTGACCCTGATGGCTATTTTGACCTTGTTCTTAAAGAGTGCGTTGCAGTGGCGTTTGCATAATCAAGAAAAACGCGCGCAACAGGAGGGAAATCATGAGCATTGAGATTGCCAATATTAAGAAGTCTTTTGGTCGCACCCAGGTGCTGAATGATATCTCTCTGGATATCCCTTCCGGCCAGATGGTCGCGCTACTGGGGCCGTCCGGTTCCGGGAAAACCACGCTGCTGCGCATTATCGCCGGGCTGGAACACCAGACCAGCGGGCATATTCGCTTCCACGGTACCGACGTGAGTCGTCTGCACGCCCGTGATCGCAAGGTAGGTTTTGTTTTCCAGCACTACGCGCTGTTCCGCCATATGACGGTGTTCGACAACATCGCCTTTGGCCTGACCGTGCTGCCGCGCCGCGAGCGTCCAAACGCCGCGACCATTAAAGCCAAAGTGACCAAACTGCTGGAGATGGTGCAGCTTGCCCATCTGGCAGATCGCTACCCGGCACAGCTGTCCGGCGGGCAGAAACAGCGCGTGGCGCTGGCCCGTGCGCTGGCGGTTGAACCGCAGATTTTACTGCTCGACGAACCGTTCGGCGCGCTGGATGCGCAGGTGCGTAAAGAGCTGCGTCGCTGGCTGCGTCAACTGCACGAAGAGCTGAAATTCACCAGCGTCTTCGTTACCCACGACCAGGAAGAGGCGATGGAAGTCGCTAACCGCGTGGTGGTGATGAGCCAGGGCAATATCGAACAAGCCGACGAGCCGGATCAAGTATGGCGCGAGCCCGCGACCCGCTTTGTGCTGGAGTTTATGGGCGAAGTGAACCGTCTACAGGGCACCATTCGCGGTGGGCAGTTCCACGTTGGCGCGCACCGCTGGCCGCTGGGCTATACGCCGTCTTATCAGGGGCCAGTGGATCTGTTCCTGCGCCCGTGGGAAGTGGACGTGAGCCGTCGTACCAGCCTCGATTCTCCGCTGCCGGTGCAGGTGCTGGAAGCCAGCCCTAAAGGTCACTACACCCAATTAGTTGTTCAGCCTCTGGGGTGGTATCAGGAGCCGTTAACGGTGGTGATGCGCGGTGACGACGCGCCGCTGCGTGGCGATCGCCTGTTTGTCGGCCTGCAGAATGCGCGCCTGTACCACGGCGACCAGCGTATTGAGTCCCATGAGACGCTTGCTCTGGCAGAAACGGCCTGATAGCTTAATCGCACGTGGTTTTGCCGGGTGGCGCTACGCTTACCCGGCCTACAAGACAATATTGACAGGCCCGGTAAGCGAAACGCAGCCGGGTTTTTTATTGGACAGCAGAAGTGAATACATTAGAACAAACGATCGGCAACACGCCGCTGGTCAAATTACAACGTCTGGGGCCGGATAACGGCAGCGAAATCTGGATCAAGCTAGAAGGCAACAACCCGGCGGGGTCGGTCAAAGACCGCGCAGCGCTGTCGATGATTGTCGAAGCGGAAAAGCGCGGCGAAATTAAGCCGGGTGACGTGCTGATTGAAGCGACCAGTGGTAATACCGGCATTGCGCTGGCGATGATTGCCGCGCTCAAGGGCTACCAGATGAAGCTGCTGATGCCCGACAACATGAGCCAGGAACGTCGTGCGGCGATGCGTGCCTACGGTGCAGAGCTGATTCTGGTCACCAAAGAGCAGGGGATGGAAGGGGCGCGTGATTTAGCGCTTGAAATGGCCCAACGTGGCGAAGGCAAGCTGTTGGATCAGTTCAACAACCCGGATAACCCGTACGCGCACTACACCACCACCGGCCCGGAAATCTGGCAGCAGACGGCGGGGCGCATTACCCATTTCGTCTCCAGTATGGGGACCACCGGCACCATTACCGGCGTGTCGCGCTTTTTACGTGAGCAGGACAAAGCGGTCACTATCGTTGGTCTGCAGCCGGAAGAGGGCAGCAGTATTCCGGGCATTCGCCGCTGGCCGGCAGAGTATATGCCGGGTATTTTCAACGCCAGTCTTGTCGATCAGGTGCTGGATATCCACCAGAACGACGCGGAAAACACCATGCGCGCGCTGGCGGTGAAAGAAGGCGTGTTCTGCGGCGTGAGCTCTGGCGGTGCGGTGGCGGGCGCCATTCGCGTGGCCGAGCAAAACCCGGGAGCGGTAGTGGTAGCGATCATCTGCGATCGCGGCGATCGCTACCTCTCAACCGGCGTGTTTGGCGAAGAGCATTTTAGCCAGGGCGCAGGGATTTAAATCTCGGGATTATCCAGCAGGTCTGTACCGTAGGAGTTATCTACGGTACAAAGCCAGCGGCCCGCAAACTGTTGAAAAACGTAGGTGGCGCGGCGCGTGACCTGCGTTGAACCGCCCTCCGCCAACGGAATATCCAGCCGGGTTTCCATGATCACCAGCGCGTTATCACCGCCTTCAATTATTTCCATTCGCCCCTGCGTCACCACCAGCCGGTGCCCAAAGTAGTCGGCAATGGCAATAAACGCTTTGCGGATATTCTCTTTGCCGCTGACGACCATACCCGGCTTGACCACCAGAGTGGCGTCGTCGGCGTAGTATTCCATTAGCGTGGCGTAGTCTTCCTGCGAGATAGCGCGGTCGCAGGCTTCGATAACGGCTTTTAGCGATGTTGCTGGCATGGGTTCTCCTCATCCCCGGAGTCGGCTTCGCCTCGTCCGGGCTACGGTTTGGTTTTTTGTAGCCCGGCCAAGCGTAGCGCCGCCGGGAATGCTTCAACCTTACTGGGTCAGCTTATCAAGGAATTCCCATAACTTCTGGTTCATTTCGCGATAATCGTGCGCGCGCATCTCCTCCACCGAACGGATAAACGGTTTGCCTTTGGCCTCTGCCAGTTCCTGCTCGGAGTGCTGAATTAACCCTTCAATCGCATCGGCGGTGAATTCCATGTGGCACTGGAAACCATAAACCTTATCGCGATACTGAACGATTTGGCGCGGGCAGCCTGCGCTTTCGGCCAGAATCACTGCCTCTGGGGTCAGGCCCGGCATATCGTTGTGCCAGTGGCCTACGGTCAGCGGCGAGCCGAAATGGCTGAACAGCGGATGTTCAAGCCCTGCTGAGGTGAGCGTAATCGGGTAGTGACCAATCTCTTTATCCGGGCTCTGCTGCACTTCTGCACCTAGCGCTTCGCCAATCAGCTGCGAGCCGAGGCAGATCCCTACCACGATACGCCCGGCTTCAATCGCCTGACGAATCAGCCGTTGCTCGGCTTTCGAGTCAAAATAAGGGCACTCGGCAAGCGTGGTGCGCGGCGACTGCGGGCCGCCAAAGACCACCAGCATATCAAAACCATCGGCGCTCTTTGGCACCGCCTCCCCGGTATACACATGGGTCTCGCTCACGATGTGGCCGCGCGTCGCAGCCCAGGGCAGGTAGGCACCCGCAGACTCAAATGATTCATGAATAACAAAATGGACTCGCACGGATGTTCTCCTGTTAGTGGCTCAGCGCCTGACGAATATCGCCAGCCAGTCGGTTGATGTCGTTGTCGTTGAGTGTTGAAAGCGTAATGCGCAGGCCCTGTGCTGGCGCCTGCACGCCAAAAGCGTCCCCCTCGCGCACCAGCCAGCCGGATTTGGCGAGCGCAAAGGCCGTTTCATGGCTGGAATCAGCGAGCGGCAGCCAGAAGTTCAGGCCGTCGCCGGGGGCAATATTTGCGACGCCTTGCGCCTGAAGCGCCTCGGCCATTTTTTGTTGCTGCCCGGCGTAAAACTGGCGAGTCTGCTCAAGGGATTGCTGGAAGTCAGGGTCGCTTAAGCAGGCGTAGACCAGATCCTGCAACAGGTGGCTGACCCATTGGCTGCCGGCGTTCAGGCGCAGTCTCAGCTTCGCAGAAGTGGTTTTATCGCTGGCGACAAAGGCCAGCCGCAGATCCGGACCCAGCGTTTTTGACATCGAGCGCACCACCGCCCAGTGCTGCGTCTGCGGCGTAATGACCGGATGCCATGGCGCTTTGGCGAGCAGAGCAAAGTGGTCGTCGATAATCACCAGCGTTTGCGGATAGCGGTTCAGTACCTGCTGTAAGGCGGCGGCGCGGGCGACGCTAAGGCTGTATCCAGTAGGATTATGGGCGCGCGGTGTCAGAATCACCGCACGAGCGCCTTTGCTCAGCGCCTGCTCCAGCTTTTCCGGCAGCATACCTTCCTGGTCGATGGGAACCGGGCTGGCGCTAAAGCCGCTGTAGCGCAGCATGCTGATGCTGCTCAGAAAGCAGGGGTCTTCAACGGCAACGCTATCACCGGGCAGCAGATGGGCGCTCAGGAGGCGCTCAATGGCATCAATTGCACCGCTGGTGAGGTCGATTTCTCCCGCTGCGGGCATGGCGTCCTGCATCCACTTCGCCGCCCAGTCAGCCAGCGCTGGCAACACCGGCGTATCGCCATACAGGCGCGGTGAGCAGCTAATGTGGGAGAGATACTGAGCCAGGTTTGGCAGCTGTGCCGTGGCGGGATTGCCGCTGGAGAGATCGGTAAGCGGGGTATGCGGGTTACCGCCCTCCAGCGCCACCGGAGCGACGGTCTCTTTAACCACGGTACCGTTACGACCCAGGCTCAGCGCCAGCCCGGAGGTGACCAGCCGCTTATAGGCGGACGCCACCGTATTGCGGTTAACGCCAAGCTGGGCGGCCAGTTCACGTACCGGCGGCAGCGTTTCTCCCTTCGCTAAGGCTCCGCTGGTGATATGCTGACGAATACTGTCAAAGATTTCGTTGGCGCTTTTTCCGTCGATCATTATTGACCTATGACAAAATGAATTTTAGCATATGACGATAATAGTGAGGCGTTAGCCCGCTGTCCAGAGTCAGAGGAGAAGGTGATGGGGCAGGATAGTGAAATACAGTCGGTGCTCTTCAACGATACGCACCGGGCATTACAGACGGACATCGTGGCCGTTCAGTCGCTGGTGGTCTACGGCAGCGTAGGCAACAGCATCGCGGTACCCGCGATTAAATCCCACGGTCTGCGGGTGACCGCCGTGCCGACGGTGCTGTTCAGCAACACGCCGCACTACGAGACGTTCTACGGCGGCGTTATTCCCGGTGAGTGGTTCGGCGGCTACCTGAAAGCACTGAACGAGCGCGATGCGCTGCGTGAGTTGAAAGCGGTCACCACCGGCTATATGGGCAGCGCGGAGCAGATTGCGTTGCTGGCTGAGTGGCTGAAAACGGTACAGGTGTCGCATCCGGATATCTGCATCCTGGTCGACCCGGTGATTGGCGATGTCGACAGTGGGATCTACGTGAAGGCGGAAATCCCGGAGGCCTACCGTACTCATCTGCTGCCGCTGGCGCAGGGGCTGACGCCGAACGTGTTCGAGCTGGAAATGCTCAGCGGCAAGCCATGCCGTACGTTGGGTGAGGCGATTCTGGCGGCGAAATCACTGCTCAGCGACACGCTGAAGTGGGTGGTGATCACCAGCGCGCCGGGGCAGACGGAAAACAATATTACGGTTGCCGTGGTGACGCCGGAATCGACAGAGGTGATTGAGCATCCACGTCTGGAAACGGACCTGAAAGGGACGGGCGATCTGTTCTGTGCTGAGCTCATTAGCGGCATTGTGCAGCAACAGTCGTTGGCTGCAGCCGCGCATGCGGCGGCAGAAAGGGTGCTGGCAGTGATGAGTTGGACGCAGCAATGCGGTTGTGATGAATTAATACTGCCACCGGCAGGGGAGGTGCGATGAAGTGTTATCGTCTGGTTATTCGGCATAATGGCCGTCTGGTAGGGCATTTTGATACCAGCGGGCAGGATGCCCTTGAGGATGCCTGCGTTGCGCGGGCGATGTTTGGCGTGACCGGTGGCTATCAGTGTGAACTACTGGTGTCTGATTCTGAGCGTCGAATGCTGGAAAGCGGGCCGGAAGGGATGAAAGTTCTGATGCGCGAGCCGTGTTTCCGCCCGGTGACGTCGCAGCTGTGACCTGGCCTACAGGCAAAAAAAATGGCGCCAATCGGCGCCATTTCTATATGCAATTAAGCATTACTTCTTAATGCGGATGACTGGGGTTTCACCCACAGTTACGCTACCGGACAGTTTGATCAGTTCTTTGATCTCGTCCATGTTGGAGATAACAACCGGAGTCAGGGTAGACTTGGCTTTTTCTTCCAGCAGAGCCAGATCGAACTCAATCACGGTATCGCCAACTTTAACGCGCTGGCCTTCTTCCGCGATACGAGTGAAACCTTCGCCTTTCAGTTCAACGGTATCGATACCGAAGTGAACGAACAGCTCGATGCCGCTATCGGATTCGATAGAGAAAGCGTGGTTGGTTTCAAAGATTTTACCGATGGTGCCGTCAACCGGCGCAACCATTTTGTTGCCGGTCGGTTTGATAGCAATGCCATCGCCAACGATTTTCTCAGCAAACACTACGTCCGGCACGTCTTCGATGTTGACGATTTCGCCAGAGAGCGGTGCAATGATCTCAATGGTTCCGGTGTCTTTTTTATCATCAGAAACCAGAGATTTCAGTTTATCGAACAAACCCATGATCTTCTCCTAAGCAGTAATTTGGGCCGCATCTCGTGGATTAGCAGATTGTTTTTTCTTCAATGAACTTGTTCACCAACGCCAGCAGTTCGTCTGTAGTTGGTTGAGCAAGTGCTTGCTCTGCTAAAACCTTTGCATCTTCGAAGTTCGTGTTACGGATAATCTTCTTAATGCGTGGGATAGAAATGGCGCTCATAGAGAATTCGTCCAGACCCATACCCAGCAACAGAAGTGTAGCACGTTCGTCGCCTGCAAGCTCACCACACATGCCAGTCCATTTGCCTTCAGCATGAGAAGCATCAATAACTTGCTTGATCAAGGTGAGGACAGACGGTGACATTGGCTGGTAAAGATGTGAAATCATATCATTACCACGGTCAACTGCCAGAGTATACTGCGTTAAATCATTGGTACCGATACTAAAGAAATCAACTTCTTTGGCTAAATGACGAGCGATAGTCGCAGCGGCAGGGGTTTCTACCATCACGCCAATCTCAATCGTTTCGTCAAACGCTTTACCTTCGTCGCGCAGTTCCTGTTTGTAGATTTCGATCTCTTTCTTCAGTGCACGCACTTCTTCAACAGAGATGATCATTGGGAACATGATGCGCAGTTTGCCGAAAGCAGAGGCACGCAGGATAGCGCGAACCTGGTCACGCAGGATCTCTTTACGATCCATTGCGATACGCACGGCACGCCAGCCCAGGAACGGGTTCTCTTCTTTCGGGAAGTTCATGTACGGCAGCTCTTTGTCGCCACCGATGTCCATGGTACGGACGATGACTGCCTGAGAGCCACACGCTTCAGCCACAGCTTTGTACGCCGCAAACTGCTCTTCTTCAGTTGGCAGCGCGTCGCGGTCCATGAACAGGAATTCGGTGCGGTACAGACCAACACCTTCAGCGCCGTTACGCTCAGCACCGTCGATATCACGAACGGTACCGATGTTGGCGCAAACTTCAACCTGGTGGCCATCAAGGGTGATTGCCGGCAGGTCTTTCAGTTTAGCCAGTTCGGCTTTCTCATTGGCAACTTGCTCCTGAATGGCACGCAGTTGCTCAATTTCTTCGTTAGTTGGGTTGACGTAAACCTGGTTGTTTACGGCATCCAGAATCAGATAGTCGCCATTTTTCACCTGAGTGGTGACGCTACCGGTACCCACGATCGCTGGCAGTTCCAGGGAACGCGCCATGATGGAGGTGTGGGAAGTACGGCCACCGACGTCAGTGATGAAGCCCAGCACCTTCTTCAGGTTCAGCTGTGCGGTTTCGGACGGCGTCAGGTCTGCGGCAACCAGGATAACTTCATCCTGAATGGCGCTCAGGTCAATAATGGCCAGACCCAGGATGTTGCGCAGCAGGCGCTTACCGATGTCACGTACGTCAGCCGCACGTTCTTTCAGGTATTCATCATCCAGTTCTTCCAGGGCAGTTGCCTGACCTTCGATAACTTCATGCGCAGCTGCGTCAGCCGTCATGTTCTTATCTTTAATCAGGGCTATGATTTCCTGCTCCAGCTCCTCATCTTCGAGCAGCATGATGTGCCCTTCGAAGATGGCTTCTTTTTCTTCACCGAAAGTTTCGCCAGCTTTAGTCTTGATAGCTTCCAGCTGAGCTGACGCTTTAGAACGGCCGCTCAGAAAACGTTCAACTTCCTGCTCAACTTTATCGGCAGAAATTTTCTTCCGGTCGATGACAATTTCATCTTCTTTCAGCAGCAGTGCTTTGCCGAAAGCGATACCCGGGGATGCTAAAATGCCTGAAATCATAACCCTACCTTACTTGTGACTGATATTTAAAAGAACTCGTTGAACTTACTCGAGTTCAGCCATCAGTTTAACCAGATGTTCAACTGCTTTCTGCTCGTCTTCACCTTCTGCGGACAGGGTAACAACGGTGCCCTGGGTCAGACCCAGAGTTTGCAGTTTGAACAGGCTTTTTGCGCTAGCGCTTTTGCCGTTGGAGGTCACAGTGATCTCGGAAGTGAAGCCTTTCGCTTCTTTAACAAACTGAGCAGCAGGGCGGGTATGCAGACCGTTCGGAGCGGTAATGGTAACTTCTTGCTGGAACATTATATTTCCCCAACTTATAGGTTTAGTGTTGTGGAACTAAAGTCTAGCCTGGTGGATAGACTTTAGCCTGTATTACAAATCAAGCGACGCCCACAAAATCAGCACTACCATCGGCGACAAACCATCCGACGCAGACGCTTCTGGCCTTTGACGTTTCGCTTATCATTAAACATTATGCCGTGAAAGCAGGATTTGAACCAAATCATAAAATCGATTCAGCTTATGGAAAACCTGTTAAGAATAATTTCGCGGCTCAAAATAAATATGAGAGGTTAAATACCAGACCTACGGAGGTGAATCAATGCCAGGGGGGGTAAAAGTTTGATGCATGCCACAAAAAAGCACCCATTTGGGTGCTTTTTTACACGATTTTAACCAACTGGCATTACTGTTGCAGTTCTTTCTCGGTGAAGAGATCTGCGAACAGCGCCGTGCTTAAATAACGCTCACCCGAAGACGGTAGGATAACCACAATATTCTTATTGGTAAAGGTTTCATCTTCCTGGAGTTTCAACGCAGCGGCAACCGCGGCACCGGAAGAGATACCCGCCAAAATGCCTTCTTCTTCCATCAGGCGACGCGCCGTGGAGATAGCTTCTTCGTTGGTGATGGCGACGACTTTATCGATCAGCTTCAGATCGAGGTTGCCAGGGATGAAACCTGCGCCGATCCCCTGAATCTTATGTGGGCCTGGCTTCAGTTCTTCACCCGCCAGCGCCTGAGCGATAACCGGAGAGTCGGTTGGCTCAACGGCGACCGAGATCAGATCTGTTTTGCCTTTGGTATTTTTAATGTAGCGCGTTACGCCGGTCAGCGTACCGCCGGTGCCGACGCCCGCAATGAATACGTCAACCTGACCGTCGGTATCTTCCCAGATTTCCGGGCCGGTGGTCTTTTCGTGAATTTCCGGGTTAGCCGGGTTGCTGAACTGCTGCAGCAGCAGGAATTTTTCCGGGTTGCTGGCAACAATCTCTTCGGCTTTCTGAATCGCGCCTTTCATGCCTTTCGCGCCTTCGGTCAGCACCAGGTTCGCGCCAAGTGCTTTCAGCAGCTTACGGCGTTCAACGCTCATGGTTTCAGGCATGGTCAGCGTCAGCTTATAACCACGGGCGGCAGCGACATAGGCCAGAGCAATACCGGTGTTGCCGCTGGTTGGCTCAACCAGTTCGATGCCAAGCTTCAGCACGCCGCGTTTTTCGGCATCCCAAATCATATTGGCACCGATACGGCATTTGACGCTGAAGCTTGGGTTACGTGACTCAACCTTAGCCAGAATGCGCCCGTTACCGATGCGGTTCAGTCGTACCAGTGGTGTATGACCGATAGTCAGGGAGTTATCTTCAAAAATCTTACTCATGGCCTATCCTTAACTGTATGAAATTTGGGGTACTGGTCCAGCATACCTGCTTAAAGATTCTGCGGAAGTAAGGATTTCGCATATCTATATACTGAAGGGAAATAATGGCAAGCGGGATGGAATAAGGCAGGGCATAAGCCCCGCCTGGAGAGGTGATTACTTCCACATGGCGTGTTTGTCGCGATAGCAGTCAACCCACATCGCCGTTGCGCCGCAGATGGCGACCGGAATAATCACCAGATTCAGCACCGGAATCAGGGTAAACAGACTCACTAGCGACCCGAACTGCATATTGGTGACTTTGCGAGTTCGCAGGGCCTGGCGCATGGTTTTAAACGGTACTTTATGGTTGTCGAACGGGTAGTCGCAGTACTGGATAGCCAGCATCCACGCGCTGAACAGGAACCACAGCACCGGCGCGACCGTCTGACCAATGCCCGGAATAAAGTACAGCAGGAGCAGTACAATCGAGCGCGGCAGATACCATGCCAGCTTCTGCCATTCACGCTTCATGATGCGCGGCAGATCTTTCATGATGCCAACCACTCCAGTATCCGGCGGCGTCGCGCCGGTTAAGCGCGCTTCCAGCTGTTCTGCCAGCAGGCCGTTGAACGGCGCGGCAATCCAGTTGGCAATGGTCGAGAAGAAGTAGCCAAACACCAGCAGAATTGAAATCACCACCACCGGCCACAGTAGATAGCTCAGCCACTGCAGCCAGTCGGGGATACGGTTCATTAAGGATGGGATCCAGCTTTCCAGCTTGCTGAACAGCCACCAGAAGGCGCCGCCCATCAGGATGATATTGACCAACAGCGGTAAGATGACGAATCGGCGGATGCCCGGCAAGCCGATCAGTTTCCAGCCCTGAGAAAAATAGTAGACGCCGCTACGTGCGGCAGGGGTGGACGATGAAACCATGGTCAGGTGAAGCTCCTTTTACGGACTACATTGAAAAGACGACTATATATTATCGGGTTGTTGGACAATGACCAGTTAGGAAATGTTCGAAAAAACAGCAAAAAGTACGATTTAACGCATCTTTATGCGGTGAATGTCATGTGCACACTTGCACTTGACGTGATGGGCAAATACTCTTAGTGAGTAAATGTTTGCCGTGGTGGCAAGGTGTTAGAACAACAGAGAATATAATGATGCAGGATTTGCGTCTGATATTAATCATTGTTGGCGCGATCGCCATACTTGCTTTACTGGTTCATGGTTTCTGGACGAGCCGTAAAGAGCGTTCATCGATGTTCCGCGATCGACCAATGAAGCGAATGAAGTCTCGTGATGCCGACGATGAGTCGGAAGACGATGCTGATGACAATGTTGAAGGCGTGGGTGAAGTTCGGGTCCACAAGGTCAATCACGCCCCTGGGGCAACTGGGGAGCATGAAGCCCCTCGTCACGCGCCTCAACACCAGTACCAGCCGCCTTATGAGCGTCAGGCGCCTCAGACTGCGCGTGCGCCAGAGCCGGTACAGCAACCGCATGTGCAACAGCCTTATCAGCCTGCACAGCCCGCGCCGGTACCGCCGCCGCAGCCTGTTCAGCAGCCTCCGCGTCCGCCGGTTGTCGAACCTCAGCCGGTAGCTCAAGCGCCGCAGCATGTTGCTCAGCAGCCTGTAGCGCCTCAGGCTCCGCAGCCGGTAGAAGCGCCAGTCGCTCAGCCGGTGCAGCCAGAACCGGTTGCAGCACAGCCAGCGCCTGAACCTGTTCAGCCTGAGAAAAAAGAGCGTAAAGAGACGGTTATCGTCATGAACGTCTCCGCGCATCAGGGTACGCAGATTAACGGCGAACTGTTGTTGAATAGCATTCAGCAGGCCGGGTTTAAATTTGGTGATATGAATATTTTCCATCGTCATCTTAGCCCGGACGGCAGTGGACCGGCGTTGTTTAGCCTGGCCAATATGCTCAAGCCAGGCACCTTTGACCCGGAAACGATGGGCGAGATGGAAACCACTGGCGTGACCATTTTCATGCAGGTGCCGTCCTACGGCGATGAGCTGCAAAACTTCAAGCTGATGCTGCAGTCGGCGCAGTACATTGCCGACGAAGTGGGTGGTGTAGTGCTGGACGACCAGCGCCGCATGATGACCCCGCAAAAACTGCGTGAGTATCAGGACCGCATCCGCGAAGTTAAAGACGCCAACGCCTGATAGGCTCGCGCGTTTCCAATCTTTCCTGAACCCCCGCCTGTCGGGGGTTTTTTATCATTGATGGTGTGATATGCAACCTATAGAACAACAACTGAATGAACTGCGAGCGACGCTTCGCCATCATGAATATCTGTATCATGTTTTAGATACCCCGGAACTGCCGGACGCGGAGTATGACCGTCTGATGCGCGAACTGCGCGAGCTGGAAGCGCAGCACCCGGAGCTGATTACCTCCGACTCGCCCACGCAGCGTGTCGGCGCCGAGCCGCTGGCGGCGTTCAGCCAGATTCGCCATGAAGTGCCGATGCTGTCGCTGGACAACGTCTTTGACGAAGAGAGCTTCCTTGCCTTTAACAAGCGCGTCCAGGACCGTCTCAAGAGCACGGATAAACTGACCTGGTGCTGCGAGCTAAAGCTGGACGGCCTGGCGGTCAGCATCCTCTATGAAAACGGCGTGTTCGTCAGCGCGGCGACGCGCGGTGACGGCACCACCGGCGAAGATATCACCTCGAATGTCCGTACTATTCGCGCTATTCCGCTGAAGCTGCGCGGAGAGAACATTCCGGCCCGTCTGGAAGTGCGCGGTGAAGTGTTTATGCCGCAGGCCGGGTTTGAAAAAATCAACGACGAAGCCCGTCGCACCGGTAACAAAGTGTTCGCTAACCCGCGTAACGCCGCCGCTGGCTCGCTGCGTCAGCTTGACCCGCGGATTACCGCGAAGCGACCGCTCACTTTCTTCTGCTACGGCGTGGGTGTGCTGGAAGGGGGCGAACTGCCGGATACCCATCTGGGGCGTTTGCTGCAGTTTAAAGAATGGGGGCTGCCGGTGAGCGACCGGGTCACGCTCTGTGACTCCCCGGAGGAAGTGCTCGCTTACTATCATAAAGTTGAAACCGATCGTCCTACGCTCGGTTTTGATATCGATGGCGTGGTGATCAAGGTGAACTCGCTGGCGTTGCAGGAACAGCTGGGCTTCGTAGCCCGCGCGCCGCGCTGGGCGGTGGCGTTTAAGTTCCCGGCGCAGGAGCAGATGACCTTTGTGCGCGACGTGGAGTTCCAGGTTGGGCGTACTGGGGCAATTACGCCGGTGGCGCGCCTTGAGCCGGTGCAGGTAGCCGGTGTGCTGGTCAGCAACGCGACGCTGCATAATGCCGATGAAATCGAACGTCTTGGCCTACGCATTGGTGACAAGGTGGTGATTCGCCGCGCGGGCGATGTGATTCCGCAGGTGGTCAACGTAGTGCTCTCTGAGCGCCCGGACGACACGCAGGAAATCGTCTTCCCGACTCATTGCCCGGTATGTAACTCTGACGTAGAGCGCGTGGAAGGTGAAGCCGTAGCCCGCTGCACCGGTGGCCTTATCTGTGGTGCGCAGCGTAAAGAGGCGCTCAAGCACTTCGTCTCCCGTCGTGCGCTTGATGTCGACGGCATGGGCGACAAAATTATCGACCAGTTGGTGGAGAAGGAGTATGTCCATACTCCGGCCGATCTTTTCACCCTGACCGCCGGCAAGCTGACCGGGCTTGACCGTATGGGGCCGAAATCGGCGCAAAACGTCGTCAGCGCGCTGGAAAAAGCCAAACAGACCACCTTCGCTCGCTTCCTCTACGCGTTAGGTATTCGTGAAGTGGGCGAGGCAACGGCAGCCGGTCTGGCGGCCTACTTTGGTACGCTTGAAGCACTGGAAGCCGCTTCCATTGAAGAGCTGCAAAAGGTGCCGGACGTCGGCGTGGTGGTGGCGAATCACGTGTTCAACTTCTTTGCCGAAGAGAGCAACCGTAACGTGATTCAACAACTGCTGAAAGAGGGCGTGAACTGGCCTGCTCCGGTGGTGATCAACGCTGAAGAGATCGATAGCCCGTTTGCTGGTAAAACCGTGGTGCTGACCGGCAGCCTGAGCCAAATGTCCCGTGACGATGCCAAAGCGCGTCTGGTTGAGCTGGGGGCGAAAGTTGCCGGTAGCGTGTCGAAGAAGACCGATCTGGTGATTGCCGGTGAAGCCGCTGGCTCGAAGCTGGCGAAGGCGCAGGAGCTTGGCATTGCGGTGATTGACGAAGCCGAAATGCTGCGTCTGTTAGGAGTCTGAGGTGGATAAAGCGCAGCTGATTGAGATTGCCAACACCGAAATGCCGTTTGGTAAGTACAAAGGACGGCGGCTTATTGACGTGCCGGAAGAGTATCTGCTGTGGTTTGCCCGGAAGGATCAGTTTCCTGCCGGGCATCTTGGCGAGCTGATGCAACTGACGCTGCTCATCAAAACAGAAGGGCTGAGCCAGCTGGTTCAGCCCCTTAAGCGCTAGCTGCCTACGTGGGCCTGTTCTTTGGCCTGCAGTTTCACGGCCTGCGCTTTGTAGCGACGGGCCAGAACCGCACAGGTCATCAGCTGAATCTGGTGGAAGATCATCAGCGGTAGCACCATCATCCCCAACACTGAGGTTGGGAAGAGAATATTGGCCATCGGAATACCGTTGGCCAGACTCTTTTTCGACCCACAGAAGACAATGGTAATCTCATCCGCCTTATTGAAGCCCAGCCGACGGGCAACCACGGTGTTAATCAGAATCACCAGCGCCAGCAGCACGATGCTTACCACCACGATAAACAGCAGTGACCCTACGCCTACCTTATGCCAGATACCGTTGACCACTGCTTCGCTGAAGGCGGAGTAGACCACCAGTAGAATCGAGGTCTGGTCGGTTTTGGCAATCCATTTTTTGTGTTTGGTTACAAACGCCGCGGTCCACGGGCGGGAAAGGTGCCCCAGCACAAACGGCAGCAGCAGCTGCAGCATGATTTTGCCTACCTGCTCAAGACTACCGCCCGCGCCGTGGACGTTCATCACCAGGCCAACCAGCAGCGGCGACAGGAAGATCCCCAGCAGGCTGGATGCCGACGCAGAGCACACTGCGGCGGCAACGTTACCGCCCGCCAGCGAAGTAAAAGCGATGGCCGACTGCACGGTAGCAGGCAGAATGCACAGATACAGGAAACCGGCGTAAAGCTGCGGGTCGACGTTGATCGGCGCCCACCAGGCGAACAGCACGCCCAGCACCGGGAAGACCACAAAGGTGCTGCACATCACCCACAGATGCAGTCGCCAGTGGCTGCCGCCGGCAATAATCGACTCACGCGACAGCTTGGCGCCGTGCATAAAGAACAGCAGCGCGATAGCGGCGGTGGTCAGATTTTCAAAAAAGGGAACGAAGTCGCCGCGCGCCGGAAAGAAGGTGGCGAGCAGGACAACCGCAATAAGCGTCAGCGTAAACGGATCTAAAATGCGGAAAAGTTTCATAAAGACTCCTGAAGATCGATGCACACATTTTGCTTTTTTATTTTTGAGAAATAAAATTGATTTATTGCATCCATTCATGAATAAAACAGATGAATTACTCGCTGCGACAGTTGAAGGTGTTTGTAACGGTGGCCCAGGCGAAGAGTTTTAGCCGGGCAGGGGAAATAATCGGCCTGAGCCAGTCGGCGGTCAGCCACAGCGTAAAGGAGCTGGAGAGCCAGACCGGCGTTCGGCTGCTCGACCGCACCACGCGTGAAGTGGTGCTGACGGAAGCGGGGCAGCAGCTTGCCGCCCGCCTGGAACGGTTACTGGATGAGCTACAGGGCACGCTACGGGAAGCCGGGCGCACCGGGCAGCAGCTAAGTGGAACGGTCAGGGTGGCGGCCAGCCAGACGATTTCAGCGCATCTGATTCCGCAGTGCATTGCACAAAGTAATCGCCGGTACCCGGACATTCGCTTTGTGCTGCACGACCGGCCGCAGCAGTGGGTGCTGGAGAGTATTCGCCAGGGGGATGTTGATTTCGGTATCGTTATCGATCCCGGCGTTGTGGGGGATTTGCAGTGCGAAACGGTGCTCTCTGAGCCATTCTTCCTGCTGTGTCGCAGCGATCACCCGTTTGCCGTTATGCCGGAGGTCGACTGGCAGGCGTTGCAGGGCGCGAAACTGGTGCTGCAGGACTACGCTTCCGGCAGCCGGATGTTGATTGATGCGGCGCTCCAGTTGCATCAGATTGAGGCGAATATCGTTCAGGAGATTGGTCACCCGGCGACGCTGTTCCCCATGGTAACGGCGGGCATCGGCATCAGCATTATTCCGGCGCTGGCGCTACCATTGCCGGAGGGGAGCCCGCTAGTGGTGAAGCGGATGTCGCCGGGTGTAGAGCGCCAGCTGATGTTGGCGAGACGGAAAAATCGTTCGCTCTCCACCGCGGCTCAGGCGCTGTGGGACGTGGTACGGGAGCAAAGCCAGCAGCTAATGGATGAACGGCTACAGGACCCGCTGTATCAGACGTAAATATCAATCTGATGATCGTCGCTGGGCTTGTTCACGCCGGTGATGGCGGCAGAAGAGGCTTCCTGTTTTTCCTGCGCTTTTTCTGCCTGTTGATTCTGGAGTTGCGCCAGCTGTGCTTCCAGCATGGCGATCTGCTCCTGAATCATTTCGGCCTGCTTTTGTTTTTCTTCTGTGCTGCCGCTGCCGTCCGCAATCTCTTTAAGCTGCTGGGTCAGCTTAACAATCTGCTGGGTGATACGCGCCATTTGTGATGCCGCATCGTTACCACTCGGCGCGGCAGTGCTGGTGGTGGTTTTTAGTGAAGCGATAGAGGGAGCGCTGATGGTGGTCATGGTGAACGCCTTATTGGGAGAAATATAAGGAGTATCGGCAGAACGGGGGGAGACTTGAGCTTTTCCCGGCGGCGCTGCGCTTGGCCGGGCTACGTTGGAAAACTTCTCAGAACGCAGATAGCAAAAAGGCGCCTTTAGGGCGCTTTTTTACATTGGTGGGTCGTGCAGGATGACTCGCTTCGCTCGCCCTTCGGGCCGTCGCCGCAAGCGGCTCCGTTGTCTCACTGCGTTCGACACCGAACCTGCTGCAGGTTCGAATCGTCTATATCGCAGATAGCAAAAAAGCGCCTTTAGGGCGCTTTTTTACATTGGTGGGTCGTGCAGGATTCGAACCTGCGACCAATTGATTAAAAGTCAACTGCTCTACCAACTGAGCTAACGACCCGAAGTGGTGGGTGATGACGGGATCGAACCGCCGACCCCCTCCTTGTAAGGGAGGTGCTCTCCCAGCTGAGCTAATCACCCACTTCGGTACTTCAATTTTTAGTAAGAAATCCAGCTGGCGAGAAAGTGGTGGGTGATGACGGGATCGAACCGCCGACCCCCTCCTTGTAAGGGAGGTGCTCTCCCAGCTGAGCTAATCACCCACTTCGGTACTTCAATTTTTAGTAAGAAATCCAGCTGGCGAGAAAGTGGTGGGTGATGACGGGATCGAACCGCCGACCCCCTCCTTGTAAGGGAGGTGCTCTCCCAGCTGAGCTAATCACCCACTTCGGTACTTCAATTTTTAGTAAGAAATCCAGCTGGCGAGAAAGTGGTGGGTGATGACGGGATCGAACCGCCGACCCCCTCCTTGTAAGGGAGGTGCTCTCCCAGCTGAGCTAATCACCC
>NZ_JABBJF010000039.1 GCF_014218705.1 Kluyvera sichuanensis
GCTTTCGCTCACTGTTGCGAGGTGGCGTATATTACGCTTTCCTCTTTCAGAGTCAACCCTCATTTTCAGGTTTTTCTCTTCAACCGAACCGGCTAGTTAGTGTGAAGTAATTCACATCCGCCGTGTCGATGGAGGCGCATTATAGGGAGTTTCCTCAGGCCCGCAACCCTTAAATTGCAGAAAAATGACTGACTGCTGAAATCCCCAGCAGAACCCCACCTTATACCCATTTACACACAGAGTTATCCACAAAAATAAGGATCGCTCTCGAGAATCTCCCGGTTTTATCCCTCATCTATAGAGATGAAATAATGGAATTGAGGGAAAGAGAAAAATTCGCGAGCGTTGCGCAAACGTTTTCGTTACAATGCACCCGCAAAACAAGGATGCCCCGTAAGGGGCGTTAGCTGAGTTTTTACGCAAGAATTCACCTAACGCTCTCTGTAATAGTCAAATCCAGGGGATTTACCATGCAACAACGTCGTCCAGTCCGCCGCGCTCTGCTCAGTGTTTCTGACAAGGCCGGTATCATCGAGTTCGCCCAGGCACTTTCCGCACGCGGTGTGGAGCTGCTGTCTACAGGAGGCACCGCCCGCCTGTTAGCAGAAAAAGGTCTGCCGGTGACCGAAGTTTCCGATTACACCGGTTTCCCGGAAATGATGGATGGACGCGTAAAGACCCTGCATCCAAAAGTACACGGTGGCATCCTCGGTCGTCGCGGCCAGGACGATGCCATTATGGAACAGCATCACATTGCGCCTATCGATATGGTTGTCGTTAACCTTTATCCGTTCGCCGAGACCGTCGCCCGTGAAGGCTGCTCGCTGGAAGATGCGGTAGAGAACATTGATATCGGCGGCCCAACGATGGTTCGCTCCGCCGCCAAGAACCATAAAGACGTTGCTATCGTCGTCAAGAGCAGCGACTACGACGCCATTATTAAAGAGATGGATGCGAACGAAGGTTCTCTGACCCTCGACACCCGTTTCGATCTCGCGATTAAAGCCTTCGAACACACCGCCGCTTATGACAGCATGATTGCCAACTACTTCGGCAGCATGGTTCCGGCGTACCACGGTGAGAGCAAAGAAGCCGCGGGTCGTTTCCCGCGTACGCTGAACCTGAACTTCATTAAGAAGCAGGATATGCGCTACGGCGAGAACAGCCACCAGCAAGCTGCCTTCTATATAGAAGAAAACGTCAAAGAGGCATCCGTTGCCACCGCGCAGCAGGTTCAGGGCAAAGCGCTCTCTTATAACAACATCGCTGATACCGATGCGGCGCTGGAGTGCGTGAAAGAGTTCAACGAACCGGCCTGCGTTATCGTCAAGCACGCGAACCCATGTGGTGTAGCAGTCAGCACCTCTATTCTCAACGCTTACGACAGCGCTTATAAAACGGACCCAACCTCCGCGTTCGGCGGCATCATCGCCTTTAACCGCGAGCTGGATGCTGAAACCGCGCAGGCGATCATCTCCCGCCAGTTCGTGGAAGTGATCATCGCCCCATCCGCGACCGAAGAAGCGCTGAAGATCACCGCCGCTAAACAGAACGTTCGCGTCCTGACCTGCGGCCAGTGGGCACAGCGCGTGCCGGGTCTCGACTTTAAACGCGTTAACGGCGGCCTGCTGGTTCAGGATCGTGACCTGGGTATGGTCACCGAAGGTGAACTGCGCGTCGTTTCCAAACGTCAGCCTACCGAGCAGGAGCTGCGCGATGCGCTGTTCTGCTGGAAGGTGGCGAAGTTCGTGAAGTCCAACGCCATTGTGTATGCCAAAGAGAACATGACTATCGGTATAGGCGCAGGCCAGATGAGCCGCGTTTACTCCGCCAAAATCGCGGGCATTAAAGCTTCTGATGAAGGTCTGGAAGTGAAAGGCTCCGCCATGGCTTCCGACGCATTCTTCCCGTTCCGCGATGGCATTGATGCCGCTGCCGCCGTTGGCGTGAGCTGCGTTATCCAGCCTGGCGGTTCTATCCGCGACGAAGAGGTGATTGCCGCTGCCGATGAACACGGTATCGCGATGATCTTCACCGACATGCGCCACTTCCGCCATTAATTCAGGGAGCAGACGATGAAAGTTTTAGTCATTGGTAACGGCGGTCGCGAACACGCACTGGGCTGGAAAGCAGCACAGTCTCCGCTGGTTGATACCGTTTTTGTCGCACCAGGTAACGCCGGTACCGCACTGGAGCCCGCGTTGCAGAACGTGGCTATCGGCGTCACCGATATTCCGGCACTGCTGAGCTTTGCCCAGAACGAGAAGATTGACCTGACCATCGTCGGCCCGGAAGCGCCGCTGGTGATTGGCGTAGTCGATGCGTTCCGCGCTGCTGGCCTGAAGATCTTCGGGCCAACCGAAGGCGCGGCGCAGCTGGAAGGCTCCAAAGCCTTCACCAAAGATTTCCTCGCTCGTCACCAGATCCCGACGGCGGAATATCAGAACTTCACGGAGATTGAGCCAGCATTGGCCTATCTACGTGAGAAAGGCGCGCCGATTGTTATCAAAGCCGACGGCCTGGCCGCCGGTAAAGGCGTTATCGTGGCGATGACGCTCGAAGAAGCGGAAGCCGCCGTACACGATATGCTGGCGGGTAACGCCTTTGGCGACGCGGGTCACCGCATCGTTATCGAAGAGTTCCTCGACGGCGAGGAAGCGAGCTTTATCGTGATGGTCGACGGTGAGCACGTGCTGCCGATGGCCACCAGCCAGGATCATAAACGTGTAGGCAACGGTGACACCGGCCCGAACACCGGCGGCATGGGGGCTTACTCCCCGGCACCGGTAGTGACTGATGAAGTCCACCAGCGCACCATGGAACGCATCATCTGGCCAACCGTGAAAGGCATGGCGGCGGAAGGGAATACCTACACCGGCTTCCTGTACGCGGGCCTGATGATCGACAAACAGGGCAACCCGAAGGTTATCGAGTTCAACTGCCGCTTTGGCGATCCGGAAACGCAGCCGATCATGCTGCGCATGAAGTCGGATCTGGTGGATCTTTGCCTGGCCGCCTGCGACGGCAAGCTGGATGAAAAAACCTCCGAGTGGGACGATCGCGCCTCGCTGGGCGTAGTGATTGCCGCGGGCGGTTACCCTGGCAACTACAACACCGGTGATGAGATCCACGGCCTGCCGCTGGAATCCTCAACTGACGGTAAAGTCTTCCACGCGGGCACCAAGCTCGCTGACGATGACCGCGTTTTGACCAGCGGCGGCCGCGTGCTGTGCGCCACCGCGCTGGGCCACACCGTGGCAGAAGCGCAGCAACGCGCTTACGCCTTAATGACCGATATTCACTGGGACGGCAGCTTCAGCCGTCGCGATATCGGCTGGCGCGCCATCGAGCGTGAGCAAAACTAACGGCTAAGCTTAGCCAGCAGCGTTTTGCGCGTAATGCCCAACTGACGGGCGGCTTCAGTTTTGTTGCCGCCCGTTTTTTCGAGCGCCGCCAGGATGACCTCTTTTTCCACCTCCACCAGCGGCAGAATCTCATCATCGGCCGACGACAACATCGGTATCGGCGTACCCGCGATCGCCAACGGCAGCTCGCGCTCAGAGATATAATCCCCCGTCAGCAGCACCACCGCCCGCTCCACCGCGTTTTCCAGTTCACGAATATTGCCCGGCCAGTCGTAGTGAATCAGCAGATCCATCGCCTGCGGGGTAAATCCCTGCACCGCTTTACGGTTGCGCTCGGCGTAGCGTTTCAGGAAATAGTGCGCGAGAGCGGGAATATCTTCGCGCCGCTGACGCAGCGGCGGCATGTCGATGGTCACCACGTTCAGTCGGTAATAGAGATCCTGACGAAAGCGCCCGGCGCTAACCTCTTCCGCCAGATTGCGATGGGTGGCGGCTATGAGGCGGACATCCACCGAAATGGTCTGGTTGCTGCCTACGCGCTGCACCTCGCGTTCCTGAATCGCGCGCAGCAGGCGCACCTGCATCAGCGGCGAGATATCACCAATTTCATCGAGGAATAAGGTCCCGCCACTCGCTTCGACAAAACGTCCTTCCCGCCGCCTATCCGCACCGGTAAACGCCCCTTTCTCGTGGCCGAACAGTTCGGACTCCAGCAAAGACTCATTGAGCGCCGCGCAGTTCAGCGTCACCAGCGGATTATCGCAGCGCGCGCTGCTGGCGTGTAGGGCTCGCGCCACCAACTCTTTACCGGTGCCCGACTCGCCGTGAATCAGCACCGTGGCATCAGAAGGGGCAACCAGCGCGATATTGTGCAGCAGCGCCTGCATGGCAGGGCTATCGCCGACCATCCCGAACTGAGCCGCGGGAGAAGCTTCAACTGCACCGTCAGGCTGCCGGGTATGCACCAGCGCCTGTGACAGCGTCTGCTGCAGGTTATCGAAGTCTAACGGCTTGATGAGGTAATCCAGCGCGCCGGATTTTAGCGCCTCAACCGCCGTCCCCACGCTGGAGTAGGCGGTCATGATCAGCACCGGGATCGACGGGTTCCAGGCCTTTATCTCTTTGAGCGTCGCAATGCCGTCCATCTCCGCCATGCGGATATCGCAAAGCACTAAATCAAATACCCGTTGGCGCAGCTGTTCCAGCGCCTCCCGGCCGTTATGCGCCAGCGAGACCTGATATCCCCACCCGCGCAGCAGCGCCTCGAGAATAGTGCAGTGGCTGATATCATCGTCCACCACCAGAATATCGCCCTTCTCTACGCTCATCCTTGCTGTTCCTTTTGTTGCTCATTAACCGGCAGATAGAGGGTAAATGTGGCCCCCTCGCCGGGACGGCTATCGGCGTGAATGGTTCCGCCATGCTGCTCAATAATGTTCTGTACCACCGCCAGCCCCAGACCGGTGCCGTCGGCTTTGGTGGTGAAGTACGGGGTGAAAATCGCCTGTAGCTGCTCAGCCGTCATCCCCTTGCCGTTATCGGCGACGGTGACCTTCACGCGACCGTCGCTACACTCATTGGCCGTTACCGTAATCACACCGCCGTGACCTATCGCCTGAATCGCGTTGAGATAGAGATTCAGCAGCACCTGATTCAGCCGGTCCGGGTCGGCCTGAATGCGGCGTAACGCAGGCGGTGGAGTGAACTGCAGCGTAATCTCCCGGCCACGCGCATCCTGGCTGACCAGCTGGAGCGAGTGGGCAATCACCTCGTTGAGATCCACCGACTGCCATTTTAAATGCGCCGGGCGCACCAGCTCCAGCAGGTCGCTAACCACGCGGTTCAGACGGTCAGCCTCTTTCGCCATCACCTGTGCCAGCGCGTAGGCTTCTCCCCCCGGCGGTGTACGTTCAGCAAAGTACTTCGCCAGCCCTTTAATCGATGAGAGCGGATTGCGAATTTCATGCGCCACCCCGGCCGCCAGATGGCCTAAGGCCACCAGCTTTTCTCTGCGGTGGGTCGCTTCCTGTAACAGCCTGCGTGAGCGTTGATAGCGACGGAACCAGAACTGGGCGAGGATGGTCGCCACCATCACCAACCCGGCGGCGCACAGCATCACAATCATATTGCGCAGCCCGCGCGCCTGCTCGGCGTCGAGTTCACGCACATCAAAGGCGACAAAAATCACCTGCGGGGTCGTCACCACCTCCCGGCGCATCATCATGCGCATATGGTGGCCGTTGCCGCTATCCAGCGGGCGAAACGTCCGGTAGACCTCCAACGCCGGTTCAGGTGTTGCAACGCGTCGTTCACGCACGGTGTCACTAACCTGCAGTTCGTGCATCTGCTGCGTATCGTAGAGCGTCTTACCCACCTGCTGCGGGTCGCTATGGGCGATCACCGTTCCCTGCTCATCGGTGACGGCAAACCACAGTACGCCCGGCTGCCAGGCCATCTCTTCCAGCATGGCCTGAAGCTGGGCATGATGCATACGCATCCCCATGCCAACGCGGGCGCCGGACTCCAGCGCGCGGATAAGCACGCTGCCTTTCTCCTGGATGGTTTGCCGGGCCGATGCGCTTTCTCGCCCGTAGTCACGCACGATAAGCGCCGAGAACAGGCAGACCAGCAACAAAATCACGCCGGTCAGCAGCCAGCTAATACCGGTCGCAACCGAATCCTTCTGTAAACGTATGAGGCTCATGGGGCTTCCTTCTCTTTTCCCGTCATCATCCCTCAGCAGAAATCATGCCATTTTTCGCGCCCGCTAACCCGGCCCGCAAGCACAAACGTCCCGCTTCAACGAGTAAAAATGACCCGCCGGGTAGGCTGACGCGGGTCATTTTTACTCGCCTTCTGCCGCTAGCGACCTGAAAACCTCGGCGTTATCGCGGTTTGTGAGTCTGGCACAGAAGATGCAATAGCTAAGATAACCACACCACAGGAGAATCAACCATGAAACGGAACAATAATCTGCCCCTTACGCTCTTAGCCGTCGCAGCATTCACCTTCACCAGCGGGGCGGCGCTAGCCGGGCCGCATCACTGGGGCAACAACAGTGATAACGGCGGCTACAGCCAGCTCACCGACGCACAGCGAGCGACGGCGCAGAAGCTACACGATGATTTTTACAACCAGACCAGCGCGCTGCGACAACAGCTCACCTCTAAGCGCTATGAGTACAACGCCCTGCTAACCGCCGATAAGCCGGATAGCGCGAAAATCGAGGGCGTGGCGCAGGAGATCGAGACGCTACGACAGAAGCTGGATAATCAGCGGGTGAAGTTTGATGTCGCCATGGCGCAGGCCGGGATACCTCGTCACGGTGGGATGGGCTATGGCTGTCAGGGCGGGCACAACGGAGGGGGTCATATGGGCGGCATGAACCGCTGGTAAGGCTTAGAAGTTCTTTTCGGTTGGCTGCCAGGTGCAGTAGTTTTCATTCGCCACCAGCAGGAGCTGCGTGCCTTCCGGCGCCTCCAGCCAGGCAATGCTCACTTCGGCGGATGAACGGCTCTGGCGGCTCGCAATATGCCCCAGGGCGCGAGAGTCGAAATCAGGCTTCACCGTTTCGCCTTCACAGGTGGTGACGGAGCCGTCGGCATGCCAGCGCCCCTGACGTAGTACCACTTTCCCCAGCCGCAGCGCGTCGCTGGTCTGGCGGATCTGCTCGGCACGGTAGCGGTAAAGCGCCACCTGGTCACTGGAGAGCTGCTGTTTCTGCCCATCCGTTTCGCGCTGCATAAAGCTCAGCTCGCCGTTGCTATCGAAACGGGCGCGAATATGTTCGGACGGTTTACCGTAGACGTTGAGTTCAATCAGCTGCAGCTTGTCATCCTGCCAACGGTATTCGCTGGTCGAGGTATTGCCGCTGTGCCACGGACTTAGCGTCGTTAAGAGATGGGTCTCGCCGCCGCTATCTTTACGCCAGATGCGAACCGCACCCTGCGTGTCAGCATAGCCGCTGGCGGTGAAAGGCGGCAGCGTGCTGTTATGGCTGCAGGCAGTGAGCAACAGTACACCAGCCAGCGCCGATAAACGGCACCAGATGAACGAAAGGGGCGAAACCGCCCCTTCTTTAAAACTGTTCACTGCCACGCGGTCTTACTTAACTGCGTCTTTCAGTGCTTTGCCAGAAACAAATGCCGGCACGTTAGCTGCGGCGATTTTGATTTCTTTACCGGTCTGCGGGTTGCGGCCAGTACGCTCAGCGCGGTGGTTCACTTTGAAGGTACCGAAACCAACCAGTTGTACAGCATCACCTTCTTTCAGAGACTCAGTAATAGCAGCCAGGGTGGATTCCAGTGCAGCTTTAGCCTGGGTTTTAGACAGTTCAGCCTTGTCCGCAATTACATCAATCAGTTGAGTCTTGTTCATAAGTTATCCTTACAATGTGTTTATCGCTTGCTAAGCATCGAGTGCGACGAAAATGCCATAAAAGCACTCTCCTGCATACACGCACCGATAGCCACTTTTTTTCGCCCTCCAAATGTAGACCAGACGGGGGGCAGATGTGAAGCCTTCAGGCGTGACAATTCAGGCGGTAAATCACGTTTTGTTGTCTCATTGCTGAAAAATTATACCAATATTGCTCTCACCGGCCTCGCGGAGGTCTGCGCGTAGCCCTTTAATCAGTTCAATATCCCGTTCTTCGCACTCGGCTAACAGGCGGAAAATCTCCCACTGAATGTCCCATTCTTGCTCTACCGCAGGGTTCAGACGCAGCTCTTCATCGGTCATTTCGCGACCAGCCTGGGTCATTTCCAGCATCGCCACGGAGGTAATAGAACTCTTACTGACTTCGATCGCGTGCTCGAGGGTTTCACCGCTCAGGCGAGAGTGAATTAATTCACTTAATGCCACGCAGGCATCGATCGCTGGATAAACGCCGTACATATCGTAATCGTCGGCTGCCGGGATCGCCTCTTCCAGCTTTTCCAGCTGGCTGTCGAAGTTTACCTTCGCGTCTTTGACCGTCAGGGTTTCCCAGATGAGGTCAAGGATACGACGGTACAGCTGTGGCTCACCAAATTCCGACTCTTTGCAGAACATGGCGTAGTTTGGGTACATGCGTTCGCAAAGACAGGCCATAAAGGTGACGTGCTGCCAGCTTTCCAGCTTCTCCAGACGCAGATGAATCGGGTTTTGTAACATGATGAGTTCTCGAATACGGAAATTAGACGCAGTTTACCCGATATGGGGCGGTTTTGCTGCAAGGCGCATAAAAGCCGGACGCTCTGAGGCCACGGCGTCTGCCCAGCGCGTTGGCTCCGGCAGCCGGTAGCCCTGGGTACAGCACTGCACCCAGCCTAAAGCGCTCTCGAGGCTGACGCGATGGCCTGTGGAGATAAACAGTGGGTTACAGCGCGCTTTGCTGCGCCAGACCCACGCCAGTTGCTCCTCTTTGTCCATCAGCGGCGCCAGCGCACCAACCTCTGGCGAAAGCGGCTCAAACTTGCCACACAGCCGTTTTTTCGCCACGCCGATGGTCGGCACATCCACCAGAAGACCAAAATGGCTGGCGACGCCCAAACGACGCGGATGGGAAATACCGTGACCGTCGACGAACAGCAGATCGGGTTTGTGTGAAAGCTGCTGCCACGCGGCCATCAGCGCCGGGGTTTCGCGAAAGGAGAGAAAACCGGGGATATAGGGCATGGTGGTGGCGATACGCGCCACCTGATACTCGACCAGTTCCAGCGACGGATACTTCAGCAAGACCATCGCCGCTCGCGTCACTTCGCCACCCTGCTCAAAACCAACGTCGGCGCCGCCGATCAGATCCGGCGGATCGCTGTTGAAACGATCCTCACGGATCACCGATGAGGCCAACTCCAGCTGCTGCACGCGCAGCGACGCGAGATCCACGTGACGCCCTTAGCGGTGATACTGCGCCGACAGACGGTGCACCGCTTCAACGAAGACACCCGCATGTTCCGGCGGCACGTCCTGATGAATGCCGTGGCCGAGGTTGAAGACGTGGCCTTCACCCTGACCAAAACCGGCCAGAATTGTCGCCACTTCTTCTTCAATGCGTGCCGCAGGCGCATAGAGCATGGACGGGTCCATATTGCCCTGCAGAGCCACTTTATGGCCTACGCGACGGCGCGCATCGGCGATATCGGTGGTCCAGTCGAGGCCCAGCGCATCGCAGCCGGTTTCCGCCATTGCTTCCAGCCACTGACCGCCGCCTTTGGTGAACAGCGTCACCGGCACGCGGCGACCGTCGTTTTCACGCAGTAGGCCATCCACGATTTTGTGCATGTAATACAGCGAGAACTGCTGATAGTCGCGACCGGTCAGCACGCCACCCCAGGTATCGAAAATCATCACCGACTGCGCGCCGGCTTTAATCTGCGCGTTGAGGTACAGCGTGACGCTCTGCGCCAGCTTATCAAGCAGGAGGTGCAACGCTTTAGGGTCGGCGTACATCATCTTTTTGATAGTGGTAAAGGCTTTGCTGCTGCCGCCTTCCACCATATAGGTCGCCAGCGTCCACGGACTGCCGGAGAAACCAATCAGCGGCACTTCGCCCTTCAGTTCACGGCGAATGGTGCGCACCGCGTTCATCACGTAGCCCAGCTCGCCTTCCGGGTCCGGAATAGGCAGCTTTTCTACATCCGCTTTACTGGTGATTGGCGAGGTAAAGCGCGGGCCTTCCCCGGCTTCAAAATAGAGTCCCAGCCCCATCGCATCCGGAATGGTCAGGATATCCGAGAAGAGGATCGCCGCATCAAGCGGGAAGCGACGCAGCGGCTGCAGCGTGACTTCGCAGGCCAGCTCGGCGTTTTTGCACAGCGACATAAAATCACCGGCATGGGCGCGGGTTGCCTTGTACTCCGGCAAATAGCGGCCTGCCTGGCGCATCATCCATACCGGGGTCACGTCTACGGGCTGGCGCAGCAGCGCACGCAGATAACGATCGTTCTTCAGTTCGCTCATGTTTACATTCCTTTAGCGTTGATGCGCCTATTGTAACATGTCAGTCGTATTCAGCCCGACACATTGCCACGGTATCTTCGATCAGACGACGCGCCACGGTGCCCGGCGGCGGCAGAAGCGGGAGATCGTCATAGCGATACCAGTTGGCGTTAAGCAGCTCCTTGGGATCGATAACGATGTCGCCACTGTCGTACTCCGCCATAAAGGCGGTCATCAGCGATTGCGGGAACGGCCACGGCTGGGAGGTGACGTAGCGCAGGTTCTTCACCTTAATACCGCTCTCTTCCATCACTTCACGCGCCACCGCCTGCTCTAAGGTTTCGCCCACTTCGACAAAACCGGCCAGCACGGTATGCACGCCGTTGCGATGGCGAACGTGTTGGGCAAGGAGGATTGAATCATCGCGGCGAATGGCGACGATAATGCACGGCGCTATCTGCGGGTAGTAGCGCTCACGGCAGTGGCTGCACAGCATCGCCCATTCGGTTTTGCTCGGGTGCATGGTATGGCCGCAGTAGCCGCAGAATTTGTGCGAGCGGTAAAACTCCGCCAGCTGCACGCCGCGCCCGGCAAGCTGGAACAGGCCCACGTCCTGGTCGAGAACCTGACGCACGGTGCCCATATCGTGGCGACGCTGCTGCTGTACCAGCCAAACCGGGTCACCTTCCCACTCACCAATCTGGAGTGCGTGCTGACCCACAAGATCGAAATTTACCGCTTCGCCATATGGTAATTCCCCACCGGGCAACCATAATTTTTGTTCGTGGCTGACTATCCACCAGCCGCGATCCAATTTTTCAATTATACGATCCATATCTCTTGCGCTACCTTCGGTTCATAGGCATTTTATTAACATAATATTTACATATTGACGTGAGCAGATTTTAAACTTACTGATGCGGGGGTCAACCTATGTTAAACCAGTTAGAGAGCCTGACAGAGCGTGTAAAAGGACACCACAGACTGGTCGACCGCTGGCTGAATATTCGTAAGCACCTGCTCGTGGCTTACTACAATCTGGTTGGCCTTAAGCCTGGCAAAGAATCGTTCATGCGTCTTAATGAGAAAGCGCTCGATGATTTTTGCCAGCGCCTGGTCGACTATCTGTCCGCCGGTCATTTCAGTATTTATGAACGCATTATCCATAAAATGGAAGGCAACAGTCCGCTTTTAAACGCCAGCAAAATCTGGCCGCTGCTGGACGCCAATACCCAACAAATTATGGACTACTACGACTCTACGCTGGAGAACGCTATCGACCAGGATAACGTGTATGCCTTCCAGCAGGCGCTGTCCGATATCGGTGAAGCGCTGGAGGCCCGTTTTCTGTTGGAAGACCAGCTCATCATGCTGACCTTCGAGGCGCTCGGCGAGGACGAAATAAAACGCCCGGCTTGAGATTTGCCGCATTAACGAGTAGTTTACATTCATTACCTCTCATCGTTTGAGGTTACTTCTTGTCGGAGTGCCCAGTGCGTAAGCACGGGCTGAGACCGTTAATTCGGGATCCGCGGAACCTGATCAGGTTAAGACCTGCGAAGGGAACAAGAGTCAATCTATAGTCGCATCGCCCAAGGGCGATCTTCTCTCTTGCTTCATCCGTCGTCTGACAAGCCATGTCCTTACTTTTATTTGGAATGAGCTATGTCTGCCACTACTAAACCATCACGCCGCGAACAGCGCGCCCAGGCCCAACACTTTATCGATACCCTGGAAGGCACCGCGTTCCCGAACTCCCAACGTATCTACATCACCGGTTCGCAGCCGGATATCCGCATTCCGATGCGCGAAATTCAGCTGAGCCCTACGCTAATTGGCGGCAACAAAGAGAACCCACAGTTCGAAGCGAACGAAGCGGTACCGGTGTACGACACGTCCGGCCCCTACGGCGACCCGGACGTGTCGATTAACGTCCAGCAGGGGCTGGCCAAGCTGCGCCAGCCGTGGATTGTCGCTCGCGATGACAGCGAAGAACTGGATGACCGTAGCTCCGCCTACACCAAAGAGCGCCTGGCCGATGATGGGCTGGACGATCTACGTTTCAGCGGCCTGTTGACGCCGAAGCGCGCCAAAGCAGGTAAATGCGTCACTCAACTGCACTATGCCCGTCAGGGAATGGTGACGCCGGAAATGGAGTTCATCGCCATTCGTGAAAACATGGGCCGCGAGCGCATTCGCAGCGAAGTATTGCGCCACCAGCACCCTGGCATGGCCTTCGGTGCACGTCTGCCGGAGAACATCACGCCGGAATTCGTGCGTGATGAAGTCGCCGCCGGGCGCGCCATCATTCCTGCCAACATCAACCACCCGGAATCCGAACCGATGATCATCGGCCGCAACTTCCTCGTGAAGGTGAACGCCAATATCGGTAACTCGGCGGTGACCTCCTCCATTGAAGAGGAAGTGGAAAAACTGGTGTGGTCCACCCGTTGGGGCGCGGATACGGTGATGGACCTGTCGACCGGCCGCTATATCCACGAAACCCGCGAATGGATCCTGCGTAACAGCCCGGTTCCGATCGGCACCGTGCCGATCTACCAGGCGCTGGAGAAGGTCAACGGGATCGCTGAAGATCTGACCTGGGAAGCTTTCCGCGATACGCTGCTGGAGCAGGCCGAACAGGGTGTCGACTACTTCACCATCCACGCGGGCGTGCTGCTGCGCTACGTGCCGATGACCGCCAAGCGCCTGACCGGCATCGTCTCTCGCGGTGGTTCTATCATGGCGAAATGGTGTCTCTCCCATCATCAGGAAAACTTCCTCTACCAGCACTTCCGTGAAATCTGTGAAATCTGTGCCGCCTACGACGTATCGCTGTCGCTGGGCGACGGTCTGCGTCCGGGCTCGATTCAGGACGCCAACGACGAAGCGCAGTTCTCCGAGCTGCACACGCTGGGCGAGCTGACCAAAATCGCCTGGGAGTACGATGTGCAGGTGATGATTGAAGGCCCGGGCCACGTGCCGATGCAGATGATTCAGCGCAACATGACCGAAGAGCTGGAGCACTGCCACGAAGCGCCGTTCTACACCTTAGGGCCGTTGACCACCGATATCGCGCCGGGCTACGACCATTTCACCTCCGGCATTGGCGCGGCGATGATTGGCTGGTTTGGCTGCGCGATGCTCTGCTACGTTACGCCGAAAGAGCACCTTGGCCTGCCAAACAAAGAGGATGTGAAGCAGGGGCTGATCACCTACAAAATTGCCGCCCACGCCGCCGACCTGGCGAAAGGGCATCCGGGCGCGCAGATCCGCGATAACGCCATGTCGAAAGCGCGCTTCGAATTCCGCTGGGAAGATCAGTTTAACCTCGCGCTCGACCCGTTCACCGCCCGTGCCTATCACGATGAAACCCTGCCGCAGGAATCCGGTAAAGTCGCCCACTTCTGTTCCATGTGCGGGCCGAAATTCTGCTCGATGAAAATCAGCCAGGAAGTACGCGACTACGCCGCCGCCCAGACGATTGAAGTGGGCATGGCAGATATGTCGGAGAACTTCCGCGCCAAAGGCGGTGAAATCTACCTGAAACGCGAGGAGGCCTGATGTACCAGCCCGATTTCCCAACGGTACCGTTTCGCCTCGGACTTTACCCGGTGGTGGACAGCGTGATGTGGATTGAACGCCTGCTGGAAGCTGGCGTGCGTACCATTCAACTGCGAATCAAAGATAAGCGCGACGACGAGGTTGAAGCGGACGTGATGGCCGCCATCGCGCTGGGCCGACGCTATGACGCCCGCCTGTTTATCAACGACTACTGGCGATTGGCTATCAAGCACCGCGCCTACGGGGTGCATCTAGGCCAGGAGGATCTGGAAACTACGGACCTGAAAGCGATTCAGGCTGCGGGCCTTCGCCTTGGTGTGTCGACCCACGACGATATGGAGATTGACGTGGCGCTCGCCGCTCGACCGTCGTATATCGCACTGGGCCACGTCTTTCCCACCCAAACCAAACAGATGCCTTCCGCGCCGCAGGGGCTGACGCAGTTGGCAGGCCATATCGCGCGTCTGGATGATTATCCGACCGTCGCTATCGGCGGCATCAGCCTTGCACGCGCGCCTGACGTGCTGGCGACCGGCGTGGGCAGCATTGCCGTGGTCAGCGCCATTACTCAAGCGGCGGACTGGCGTGAAGCCACGGCACAGCTGCTGGCTATCGCAGGAGTGGGCGATGAATGACCGCGACTTTATGCGCTATAGCCGGCAGATCCTGCTCGGCGATATCGCCATTGATGGCCAGCAAAAACTGCTCGGCAGCCATGTGCTGATCGTCGGTTTAGGCGGGCTGGGCTCGCCTGCCGCGCTGTATCTGGCGGGGGCGGGCGTCGGCACGCTGACGCTGGCGGATGACGACGAGGTGCATCTCAGTAATCTGCAACGGCAAATCCTGTTCACCACCGACGATATTGCTCGCTCAAAATCGCAGGTTACTCAGCAGCGGCTGGCGCGGCTTAACCCGGATATTGACCTGGTGGCACTACAGCAGCGGCTGACCGGCGATGCACTGTGTCACGCGGTATCACGCGCCGACGTGGTGCTCGACTGTACCGACAACATGGCAACACGTCAGGCGATCAACGCCGCCTGCGTGGCGCTCAATACGCCGCTTATCACCGCCAGCGCCGTCGGCTTTGGCGGCCAGATCATGGTGCTGACGCCGCCATGGGAGCAAGGCTGCTACCGCTGCCTGTGGCCGGACGATGCGGAGCCGGAGCGCAACTGCCGCACCGCGGGCATCGTCGGCCCTGTGGTTGGCGTGATGGGTACGTTACAGGCGCTGGAAGCCATCAAGCTGTTGAGCGGCATCGACACACCGAGCGGTGAACTGCGTCTGTTCGACGGCAAAACCAGCCAGTGGCGCAGCCTCGCACTGCGTCGCGCCCAGGGCTGCCCGGTATGCGGAGGGCGACATGCAGATTCAGTTCAATGATGAAGCGATGCAGTGCGCCGAGGGACAGACCGTCAGCGAACTGCTCGTCCAGCTTAATCAGCTTAAACCGGGCACCGCACTGGCGCTGAACCAACAGATTCTGCCACGCGACCAATGGCAGCAGCACATCGTGCAGGAAGGCGACCAGATCCTGCTCTTTCAAGTTATTGCAGGGGGTTGATATGTTACGTATTGCGGACAAAACGTTTGATTCACATCTGTTTACCGGCACCGGCAAATTTGCCTCGTCACAACTGATGGTCGAGGCCATTCGCGCTTCCGGCAGCCAACTGGTGACGCTGGCGATGAAGCGGGTGGATTTACGTCAGCACAACGACGCGATTCTGGCCCCGCTGGTTGACGCGGGCGTAACGCTGCTGCCCAACACCTCGGGGGCAAAAACCGCCGAGGAGTCTATCTTTGCCGCCCAGCTAGCGCGTGAAGCGCTGGGAACAAACTGGCTGAAGCTCGAAATTCACCCCGACGCCCGTTGGCTGCTGCCAGACCCGATTGAGACGCTGAAAGCTGCCGAAGCGCTGGTAAAGCAGGGCTTTGTGGTGCTGCCATACTGCGGCGCTGACCCGGTGCTGTGTAAGCGGCTGGAAGAGGTGGGCTGCGCGGCGGTGATGCCGCTTGGCGCGCCTATCGGCTCTAATCAGGGGCTGGAAACCAGGGCCATGCTGGAGATCATCATCCAGCAGGCCACCGTGCCGGTGGTGGTGGATGCCGGGATCGGTGTGCCTAGCCATGCAGCGCAGGCGCTGGAGATGGGCGCCGATGCGGTGCTGGTCAACACGGCCATTGCCGTGGCGGACGACCCGGTCACCATGGCAACCGCCTTCCGTCTGGCGGTCGAAGCCGGGCTGCTGGCGCGTCAGGCGGTGCCGGGAAACCGTAGCACGCAGGCCAGCGCCACCAGCCCATTAACCGGTTTTCTGGAGGCGCTGGCATGAAAACGTTCAGCGACCGCTGGCGGCAGCTGGAGTGGGACGACATCCGTTTACGCATCAACGGCAAAACCACCGCCGACGTGGAACGGGCGCTCGGCGCTTCACAGCTTAGCCGCGACGATCTGATGGCCCTGCTCTCTCCTGCTGCTGCCGACTATCTGGAGCCGCTGGCCCAGCGGGCGCAAAAGCTCACCCGCCAGCGCTTTGGCAATACCGTCAGCTTCTACGTGCCGCTTTATCTCTCGAATCTCTGCGCCAACGACTGCACCTACTGCGGCTTCTCCATGAGTAACCGCATCAAGCGTAAGACGCTGGATGAAGCAGAAATTGCCCGCGAGTGCGAAGCGATACGCGAGATGGGCTTTGAGCATCTCCTGCTGGTCACCGGCGAGCATCAGGGAAAGGTCGGCATGGACTACTTCCGTCGTCACCTGCCGGACATTCGCCAGCAGTTTGCCTCGTTGCATATGGAAGTGCAGCCGCTGGCGACTGAGGAGTATGCCGAGCTGAAAACGCTGGGGCTGGATGGGGTGATGGTCTACCAGGAGACCTACCATGAAGCGATGTACGCGCAGCACCATCTGAAAGGCAAAAAACAGGACTTCTTCTGGCGGCTCGACACGCCGGACCGTCTGGGGCAAGCCGGGATCGACAAAATCGGCCTCGGCGCGCTGATTGGCCTTTCCGATAGCTGGCGGGTCGACTGCTTTATGGTTGCCGAACATCTGCTGTGGCTGCAGCAGCGCTACTGGCAAAGCCGTTACTCTATCTCCTTCCCACGGCTGCGCCCGTGTGCAGGCGGCATTGAGCCTGCATCGCTGATGGATGAACGCCAGCTGGTGCAGACAATCTGCGCGTTCCGTCTGTTCTCTCCGGAGACCGAACTGTCGCTCTCCACCCGCGAATCACCGTGGTTCCGGGATCGGGTTATTCCGCTGGCTATCAATAACGTCAGCGCATTCTCGAAAACCCAGCCCGGCGGCTACGCCGACAATCGCCCGGAACTGGAGCAGTTCTCCCCGCACGATGCCAGAACGCCCGCCGAAGTTGCCAGCGCGCTAGCCGCTCGCGGCCTGCAGCCGGTATGGAAAGATTGGGATAGCTGGCTTGGGCGCAGCGCAGCCCGCTAAACGTCAGCTATACTTCTTCAGGGCAGCCTGCTTTTTCCGCTGCCCTTCTTCAGCTTTTAACGAAATATTGTTTCATTAAAACCTACTTGTAATAGCGATTTAATCTATATATTTAGAACAAATATTCATCTTTACGCCAATAAAGTATAATTATTGAGTCATAAATATGTGTGTTAAATTGCAGTACCAACTCGCTCTGGTTCTGGTCTTCTGCAATCTCTCCCAGGAATGGAAACCATGATGAGTTCTCACAGCAGACGGCTGTCGTTTACTACCCCGATCTTTATCAGTTTTGCTGGCATTATTCTGTGCTTTATCGCTATTGCCATTCTGGTAACCATCATCCAGCGCAACGATATTATTCGCGATTATCATAGTATCAACCGCAACTTCACCCACAACCTGGCGGTCAACTACGCCGAATCTATTCTCAACGAAAATGATTATATTCTGGGACGCGCCACGAACTATTTGGCCCGCAACGACGAGCTGAACAAGGTGGTGAATCTCGATCCTGAGAAAGGGCTGCAATCGATGATGCAGTTGCTGTCGATGATGCCAACGGTTTCTTCACTCTCTGTCGCCGATACCGAAGGTCACTATCTGCGTGCGCCGCAGGCGGTGCAGCGGCAGAACGCTCCGGTCTTTGATGCGACCACCCGCCCCTGGTTCGTCCATCAGGGTGATGTCAGTATTTTCAGCCGCTATACGCAGCCGTACACCGATTTCTATACCCAGCAGCAGACCGTGACGCTGGCGAAGCCGGTCATCTCCCCCGACGGCAAGCTGAAGGGAACGCTGGCCTTCCATTTTGACCTGGCCGCCATGAGCCACACCCTGCGCCAGATGCGTCCGCCGGTACAGGGGGATTTCTTCGTGGTGAACCGTCAGGGTCAGGCGCTGCTGCACTCCGACACCGGCAAACTCTTCCAGACGGTCGTTTCTTCACAGCTGCTGACCAGCATGACAGCTGGCGAAGGCGAGGTATTCGATAAGCAGAGCCGGACCTGGTATTACTACTATTCGTTCACCAATCCTGACTGGTTCGTCATCTACAAAGTCTCCGGGCATACGCTCAGCATGTTGGCACAGCATGAGAGCATCATCATCTCCTGGGGCTTCGCGCTGGCCGGTCTTATCATCATCACCTTCGGCCTGTATTTGCGTCATGCTTCCCGCGGTATTCTGATGAACATTATTAATGCCATCAAAACCGGCGATACCAACCGTGCGCCCGGCCTTGAGGTGATGCTGCATAAGGCGATTGAAACCAACAAAGAGCGTGAGCAGGCCTATGTACGCCAGGCGACCGTTGACTCACTGACCGGCTGTAAAAACCGCTGGGCCTTTGATACCGACATTACCGCCTTGATGAACGACCGACAGTCGTTCGCGCTGGCGCTGGTCGATATCGACAACTTCAAATCCATCAATGATACCTGGGGTCACCTCAGCGGCGATATTGTGCTGCGCAACGTGGCCCGCGAAGGAATAACGATTCTCCAGGCACACGGGCTGTCGCTCTACCGCTACGGCGGCGAGGAGTTCGCGGTTATTTTCACCGCGGAACATATTGCCGAGGCGGCAGCGCTACTCGAGCTATGGCGCATGAATGTTGCCAATAGAAACTGGCGTGAAGAAGGGCTGCATGTCACCTTCAGCGCCGGGCTCGGCGAATGGCACATGGAGACGCTGGACCATCTGGTATCGAGCGTCGACGAGGCGCTTTATAAAGCCAAGCGCCAGGGAAAAAACCGCATCCTGCGAACGACTCACGACGCATAACCCACTCTTGTGTAGCCCGGACGAGGTGCAGACGCACCGACTCCGGGGCGGCGCAGTGCAAAATCCCGGCGTCGCATTGCTCAGCCGGGCTACCTATCCTTCCTCATTTTTTGCACGCTAAATCATGCAAACTGTAACCGGTTTCAGTTTTTTGGGCCGATCTTTGTGATGGCTTACACACAATCATCGTAAAGCAGTTGTTGAACGTTTCAGCTCGCGATAAACATGAGTCATCACGGGTCATGAGGGAGCATTATGAAGAATATCGTTTTATGCTGCGCTGCAGGTATGTCCACCAGCATGTTGGTCCAACGTATGAAGGATGCGGCACAGAAAAAAGGAATTGAAGTCTCAATTAAAGCCGTACCGGTGGCCGAATTCAAAGCAAATCTTAACGATGCGGACATCGTACTATTAGGTCCGCAGGTGAAGTATGAACAAGCTAAGCTGCAGGCTTTGGCTGACCCACTGGGTAAAACGGTCGCCGTCATCGATATGATGGACTACGGCATGATGAAAGGCGATGTCGTGCTTGAGAAAGCCCTTAAGTTAATGGAGTGAGAAAGACGTGGAAGATTTAGAATCAATCATCATGGAACTGCTGGTGAACGCCGGTGCCGCACGTAGTTCAGCATTAACTGCGCTGCAGCTGGCTCGCAAAGGTGACTTTGAGGGCGCGGAAAAAGCGATGGAAGAGTCTCGCGAGTTCGTCAAACTGGCCCATGGTATCCAGACCCAGCTTATCGGCATTGACGAAGGCACGGGTAAACTGCCGGTCAATCTGATCACCGTTCACTCTCAGGACCACCTGATGAACGCGATGGTTATCCAGGATCTGGCGACCGACATGATTGAACTGTATCGCCGTATTCCACTGGTTCGCTAAAAGCTCAATACGGAATAGCAAAAGGCACCCATCTGGGTGCCTTTTGTTTTTGTAGGCCAGAAAGCCATAAAAAAGGCCAGTCCGAAGACTGGCCTTTCAACTTATCGCACTAACGTGAACGATTAGTCGTTATCAGAACCACCCAGACCTGCGTTCAGCAGTTCTGCCAGGCTAGCGGTCGCTTCTTCTGCACTCACCTGAGGTGCGACAGAAACTTCGCCCGCCGCACGGCGACGGATGCGATCCTGATGGTACGCATAACCGGTACCCGCAGGGATCAGACGACCCACGATAACGTTCTCTTTCAGGCCGCGCAGTTCGTCGCGTTTACCCGCAACGGCTGCTTCGGTCAGGACACGTGTAGTCTCCTGGAACGATGCAGCAGAGATGAACGATTCGGTTGCCAGAGACGCTTTGGTGATACCCAGCAGGTCGCGGGAATACGTTGCCGCCACTTTGCCGTTCGCTTCCAGATCGCGGTTAGCAATCTTGACGCGGGAGTATTCAACCTGCTCGCCTTCCAGGAAGTCGGAGCTACCAGCACTTTCGATGGTCGCTTTACGCAGCATCTGACGAACGATAACTTCAATGTGCTTATCGTTAATCTTAACGCCTTGCAGACGGTAAACGTCCTGTACTTCGTTGGTGATGTAACGCGTTACCGCGTGTACGCCACGAAGACGCAGGATGTCGTGCGGTGCTTCTGGACCATCGGAAACCACGTCACCACGTTCTACACGTTCGCCTTCGAACACGTTGAGCTGACGCCATTTTGGAATCATCTCTTCGTATGGATCGCTACCGTCTAACGGGGTGATAACCAGACGACGTTTCCCTTTGGTTTCTTTACCGAAGGAAATGATGCCGCTGATTTCAGCCAGGATTGCCGGCTCTTTCGGACGACGTGCTTCGAACAGATCCGCAACGCGTGGCAGACCACCGGTAATATCCTTAGTACCACTGGATTCCTGAGGAATACGCGCCAGCGCGTCACCAGAGTGAATCTGAGTACCATCTTCCAGCTGAACAATCGCTTTACCCGGCAGGAAGTACTGAGCAGGCATATCGGTGCCTGGGATCAGAACGTCGTTGCCCTGAGCATCAACAATTTTCAGTGCTGGACGCAGGTCTTTACCACCCGTGGTACGTTCAGCAGAGTCAAGAACAACCAGAGAAGACAGACCGGTCAGTTCGTCAGTTTGACGAGTAATGGTCTGGCCGTCGATCATGTCAGTGAAGCGGATGAAACCACTTACTTCGGTGATAACCGGCATGGTGTGTGGATCCCAGTTTGCAACGGTTTCACCGCCGGCAACCTGCTCGCCATCACCTTTAGCCATAACGGAGCCGTAAGGCACTTTATAGCTTTCTTTGGTACGACCGAATTCGTCGATCAGTTTCAGCTCGGTGTTACGGGAAGTGATAACCAGTTTACCGCTGGAGTTCACAACCGACTTCGCGTTGCTGAGCTTGATGCTACCTTTGTTCTTAACCTGAATGCTGGATTCAGCAGCCGCACGAGATGCCGCACCACCGATGTGGAACGTACGCATCGTCAGCTGTGTACCAGGTTCACCGATGGACTGTGCAGCGATAACGCCGATAGCCTCACCTTTGTTGATGATGTGGCCACGCGCCAGGTCACGACCGTAGCAGTGCGCACATACACCAAAGTCGGTGTCACAGGATACAACGGAACGCACTTTCACGGAGTCAACGGAGTTCTCTTCCAACAGATCACACCACTGCTCGTTCAGCAGCGTGTTACGTGGAACCAGAATGTCCGCGGTGCCCGGCTTCAGAACGTCTTCAGCAGTCACACGACCCAGTACGCGATCGCGCAGTGGCTCTTTAACGTCACCACCCTCGATAACCGGGGTCATGGTGATGCCTTCCAGGGTGCCACAGTCGTCTTCAGTAACAACCAGGTCCTGTGCCACGTCAACCAGACGACGAGTCAGGTAACCGGAGTTCGCAGTTTTCAGTGCGGTATCCGCCAGACCTTTACGAGCACCGTGAGTGGAGATGAAGTACTGGAGTACGTTCAGACCTTCACGGAAGTTCGCGGTGATTGGCGTTTCGATGATGGAGCCATCTGGCTTAGCCATCAGACCACGCATACCTGCCAGCTGACGAATCTGTGCTGCAGAACCACGCGCACCGGAGTCGGCCATCATGTAGATGCTGTTGAAGGAAACCTGCTGCTCTTCTTTACCTTCACGGTTAATGACGGTTTCAGTTTGCAGGTTATCCATCATCGCTTTGGATACACGATCGTTCGCCGCAGCCCAGATATCGATAACTTTGTTGTAGCGTTCGCCAGCGGTTACCAGACCAGACTGGAACTGCTCCTGAATCTCAGCAACTTCAGCTTCCGCTTCGCTGATGATTTCGTATTTCTTCTCTGGGATAACCATGTCGTCGATGCCGACAGAGGCGCCTGAGCGCGCTGCGTAAGCAAAGCCGGTGTACATGGTCTGGTCAGCGAAGATAACGGTCGGCTTCAGGCCCAGAATGCGGTAACAGGTGTTCAGCATTTTGGAGATAGCTTTCTTACCCAGCGCCTGGTTGACGATGGAGTAAGGCAGACCTTTCGGTACGATCATCCACAGAATGGCACGGCCAACGGTCGTGTCTTTCAGGCTGGTGTGCGCAACGAATTCGCCGTTTTCATCTTTTTCGTACTCGGTGATACGCACTTTAACGCGCGCATGCAGAGAGGCCAGACCTGCGCGATAGATACGCTCAGCTTCTTTAGGGCCAGTCAGCACCATGCCTTCGCCTTTGGCGTTAACACAGTCACGAGTCATGTAGTACAGACCCAATACAACGTCCTGAGAAGGAACGATGATTGGCTCGCCGTTCGCTGGGGACAGGATGTTGTTGGTAGACATCATCAGCGCACGCGCTTCCAGCTGGGCTTCCAGCGTCAGCGGTACGTGAACAGCCATCTGGTCACCATCGAAGTCGGCGTTGTATGCCGCACAAACCAGCGGGTGCAGCTGGATAGCTTTACCTTCGATCAGTACTGGCTCAAACGCCTGGATGCCCAGACGGTGCAGTGTTGGTGCACGGTTCAGCATAACCGGGTGTTCGCGGATAACTTCGTCCAGGATATCCCAAACGACAGCTTCTTCGCGCTCAACCATTTTCTTAGCGGCTTTGATGGTGGTGGCGAGGCCACGCAGTTCCAGTTTGCCGTAGATGAATGGTTTGAACAGCTCCAGTGCCATTTTCTTAGGCAGGCCGCACTGATGCAGACGCAGGTATGGACCTACGGTGATGACAGAACGACCGGAGTAGTCAACACGCTTACCGAGCAGGTTCTGACGGAAACGACCCTGCTTACCTTTGATCATGTCGGCCAAAGATTTCAGAGGACGTTTGTTAGAACCGGTGATCGCACGACCGCGACGACCGTTATCCAGCAGGGCATCAACCGCTTCCTGCAGCATACGTTTTTCGTTGCGTACGATGATATCTGGCGCAGCCAGATCCAGCAGACGCTTCAGACGGTTGTTACGGTTAATGACGCGACGATACAGATCGTTCAGGTCAGAAGTCGCGAAACGACCACCATCCAGCGGTACCAGCGGACGCAGATCTGGCGGCAGAACCGGCAGAACGGTCAGGATCATCCACTCTGGCTTGTTGCCAGACTGTACGAACGCTTCCAGCAGCTTGATACGCTTGGTCAGCTTTTTACGCTTGGTTTCGGAGTTGGTTTCGTTCAGCTCTTCACGCAGAGTTTCACACTCTTGCTCCAGATCCATGCTTTTCAGCAGGGCCTGGATAGCTTCCGCACCCATCTTCGCGTCGAATTCATCACCGAACTCTTCCAGCGCGTCCAGATACTGCTCTTCAGTCAGGATCTGTTGGCGTTCCAGGTTGGTCATACCGCCTTCGATAACAACATAAGATTCGAAGTACAGTACGCGTTCGATATCGCGCAGAGGCATATCGAGCAGCAGACCGATACGGGACGGCAGCGATTTCAGGAACCAGATGTGGGCAGTTGGACATGCCAGCTCGATGTGGCCCATGCGCTCACGACGCACTTTGGTCTGGGTCACTTCAACGCCGCACTTCTCACAGATCACACCGCGGTGTTTCAGGCGCTTGTACTTACCGCACAGGCACTCGTAATCTTTTACTGGCCCAAAGATACGGGCGCAGAAAAGGCCGTCACGCTCAGGTTTGAACGTACGGTAGTTAATGGTTTCCGGCTTTTTAACTTCACCGAAAGACCATGAACGGATCATGTCTGGCGAGGCCAGAGCAATTTTGATCGCATCAAACTCTTCGGTTTTAGTCTGCGCTTTCAGAAACTTTAATAAATCTTTCACGGATTTGCTCCCGTCGGAGTTAGCACAATCCACTGCCGGGAATGACCCCGGCAGCAGTGACCTGTTTGAGCGAGGATTACTCGTCTTCCAGTTCGATGTTGATGCCCAGCGAGCGGATTTCTTTCAACAGTACGTTGAAGGATTCCGGCATGCCCGGTTCCATCTGATGGTTGCCATCTACGATGTTCTTATACATCTTAGTACGGCCGTTCACGTCATCAGACTTAACGGTGAGCATTTCCTGCAGGGTGTAGGCGGCGCCGTATGCTTCCAGCGCCCACACTTCCATCTCCCCGAAGCGCTGACCACCGAACTGAGCCTTACCACCCAGCGGCTGCTGAGTAACCAGGCTGTAAGAACCGGTAGAACGCGCGTGCATCTTGTCGTCGACCAGGTGGTTCAGTTTCAGCATGTACATGTAACCTACGGTTACCTGACGCTCGAACTGTTCACCGGTACGGCCGTCGAACAGGGTAATCTGACCAGAAGATGGCAGACCGCCCAGTTGCAGCAGTTCTTTAATTTCCGCTTCTTTTGCACCGTCGAATACTGGCGTTGCGATTGGCATACCTTTCTTCAGGTTTTCTGCCAAGCGCAGCACTTCATCATCGGTGAAGGTGTTCAGGTCAACTTTCTGACGAACATCAGAGCCCAGATCGTAAGCACGCTGGATGAACTCGCGCAGTTTCGCGACTTCTTGCTGCTGTTTCAGCATGGCGTTGATCTTATCGCCGATACCTTTCGCAGCCATACCCAGGTGGGTTTCAAGGATCTGACCGATGTTCATACGCGATGGTACGCCCAGCGGGTTCAGTACGATATCTACCGGCGTACCGTTAGCATCGTGCGGCATATCTTCGATCGGGTTGATCTTAGAAATTACACCCTTGTTACCGTGACGACCTGCCATTTTGTCACCAGGCTGGATACGGCGTTTAACGGCCAGGTATACCTTAACAATCTTCAGCACGCCCGGTGCCAGATCGTCGCCTTGGGTGATTTTGCGGCGTTTCGCTTCGAGTTTTTTCTCGAACTCGTGTTTCAGCTCGTCGTACTGCTCAGCAAGCTGTTCCAGCTGATTCTGTTTCTCTTCGTCGGTCAAACCGAGTTCCAGCCAGCGATCGCGAGGCAGTTTGTCCAGCTTCTCAGCTTCGACACCACCGGCAACCAGCACAGCGTAGATACGGCTGAACAGGCCAGCTTCGAGGATCTGCAGTTCTTCAGACAGGTCTTTCTTAGCCTGCTTCAGCTGCATCTCTTCGATTTCCAGCGCACGTTTGTCTTTTTCTACGCCATCGCGAGTAAAGACCTGAACGTCGATAACAGTACCGGAAACGCTGTTTGGTACGCGCAGAGAAGAGTCTTTAACGTCAGACGCTTTCTCACCGAAGATCGCACGCAGCAGCTTCTCTTCTGGCGTCAGCTGGGTTTCACCTTTCGGCGTTACCTTACCAACCAGAATGTCGCCACCGGTCACTTCTGCACCAATGTAAACGATACCGGATTCATCCAGTTTGGAGAGCGCAGCTTCACCCACGTTAGGGATGTCAGCGGTGATCTCTTCTGGCCCCAGCTTGGTGTCACGGGACACACATGCCAGTTCCTGAATGTGGATGGTGGTGAAACGGTCTTCCTGAACAACACGCTCGGATACGAGGATGGAGTCTTCGAAGTTGTAACCGTTCCATGGCATGAATGCCACACGCATGTTCTGACCCAGCGCCAGTTCACCCAGGTCGGTGGACGGGCCATCTGCCAGCACGTCGCCGCGCTCGATTGGCTCGCCCAGAGACACGCAAGGCATCTGGTTAATACAGGTGTTCTGGTTAGAACGGGTGTATTTGGTCAGGTTGTAGATGTCGATACCCGCTTCGCCCGGATACATCTCGTCTTCGTTAACTTTGATAACGATACGGGATGCGTCGACGTACTGAACGGTACCGCCACGCTTAGCAACTGCAGTAACACCGGAGTCAACGGCAACAGCACGTTCCATACCGGTACCAACCAGCGGCTTATCAGCACGCAGAGTTGGAACGGCCTGACGTTGCATGTTCGCACCCATCAATGCACGGTTGGCGTCATCGTGTTCCAGGAACGGGATCAGGGACGCACCGACGGATACCACCTGCTGGGTGGATACGTCCATGTAGTCAACCTGGTCGCGGCTGAACAAGCTGGATTCGCCTTTGCTACGGCAGGTAACCAGATCTTCTACAAAGTGGCCTTCGTCATCCAGGTTGGAGTTCGCCTGAGCGATAACGTAGTTGCCTTCTTCGATAGCAGACAGGTAATGAATTTCGTCGGTTACAACACCGTCGGTCACTTTACGGTACGGCGTCTCGAGGAAACCGTATTCGTTAGTCTGTGCGTACACGGACAGGGAGTTGATCAGACCGATGTTTGGACCTTCAGGCGTTTCGATTGGACATACGCGACCGTAGTGAGTCGGGTGTACGTCTCGAACTTCGAAGCCTGCACGTTCACGGGTCAGACCGCCCGGGCCGAGTGCGGAGATACGACGTTTGTGCGTAATCTCAGACAGCGGGTTGTTCTGGTCCATAAACTGAGACAGCTGGCTGGAACCAAAGAACTCTTTCACTGCTGCAGAAATCGGCTTGGCGTTGATCATATCCTGAGGCATCAGGGTATCCAGATCGCCCAGAGACAGACGCTCTTTCACCGCACGCTCAACACGTACCAGGCCAACGCGGAATTGGTTTTCCGCCATTTCGCCTACGGAACGGATACGACGGTTGCCGAGGTGGTCGATATCATCCACTTCGCCTTTACCGTTACGGATATCGATGAGCTTCTTCATCACTTCGATGATGTCGTCTTTGCTCAGGATACCGGAACCTTCGATCTCGTCGCGCAGCAGAGAACGGTTGAACTTCATACGACCAACCGCAGACAGGTCATAGCGGTCTTCGGAGAAGAACAGGTTCTCGAACAGGCTTTCAGCAGCTTCACGAGTTGGCGGCTCACCAGGGCGCATCATGCGGTAGATTTCTACCAGCGCGCTCAGACGATCGTTGGTTGGGTCGACGCGTACAGTTTCAGAAATGTATGCACCGTGGTCCAGATCGTTAGTGAACAGCGTTTCGATACGCTTATGGCCAGACTGGCTCAGCTTAGCCAGCAGATCCAGACTCAGCTCCATGTTAGCTGCGCAGATCAGCTCGCCAGTAGATTCGTCAACGTAGTCTTTAGAAGCGACTTTACCAGCGATGTACTCAACCGGAACTTCGATATGCTTGATATCGTCTTTTTCCAGCTGGCGAATGTGGCGCGCAGTAATACGGCGGCCTTTTTCAACGTACACTTTACCGTTCGCTTCGATGTCGAAGGACGCGGTTTCGCCACGCAGACGTTCTGGAATCAGTTCCATCTGCAGCTTGTTGTCACGAATTTCGAAAACAACTTTCTCAAAGAACAGGTCAAGGATCTGCTCAGTGGTGTAGTTCAGCGCACGCAGAATAATGGTCGCAGGCAGTTTACGGCGACGGTCGATACGTACGAACAGGTTGTCTTTCGGATCGAATTCGAAGTCCAGCCAGGAACCACGGTAAGGAATGATGCGCGCGTTATACAGCACTTTACCCGAAGAGTGGGTTTTACCTTTATCGGAGTCAAAGAAGACGCCTGGGCTACGGTGCAGCTGAGAAACGATAACACGCTCAGTACCGTTGATAACAAAGGTACCGTTGTCGGTCATGAGCGGAATTTCGCCCATGTAGACTTCTTGTTCTTTAATGTCTTTTACGGTGCCTTCCGGCGCTTCGCGCTCGTAGATCACCAGACGCAGTTTCACGCGCAGCGGTGCGGAATAGGTCACGCCACGGATCTGACATTCCTGAACGTCAAAGACAGGTTCGCCCAGACGGTAGCTGACGTATTGCAGCTCGGAGTTACCGCTGTAGCTTTTAATAGGGAATACGGAACGGAAAGCAGCTTCCAGACCATACTGACCTTCAGGATCTTGCTCGATAAACTTCTGGAACGAGTCAAGCTGGATAGAAAGGAGATATGGGACATCCAGAACTTGTGGACGTTTACCAAAATCCTTACGAATACGTTTTTTCTCGGTATAGGAGTAAACCATAGGGTTCCTCAGCTCGCTGACAAGTCGACGCATCTGTCCATTGGCAGACAGTTTGTGCAACACTATTTTGTTGACCGGAAAATGGAACACTTTCCGCAATACCTGTTGCTATCACGCTTAAACCATTTCATTGCGATTTACACAGAGCGAGCACCCTGTCGCAATATATTAAGTCGTCGATAGAAACATGCATTGTCAGGACAACCAGTAGTCAAACAGTGTGAAATGCTACTGGCGCCATACAGCGCAAAATGGCTGGTGACTAAAAAGTCACCAGCCATCGGCCTGATTTCTCAGGCTTCAACTAGAAAAGTTGGCTTATTTAACTTCAACTTCAGCGCCAGCTTCTTCCAGAGATTTTTTCAGTGCTTCAGCGTCATCTTTGCTCACGCCTTCTTTCAGAGCGGCTGGAGCAGATTCTACCAGGTCTTTAGCTTCTTTCAGACCCAGGCCAGTTGCGCCACGTACTGCTTTGATTACAGCAACTTTGTTAGCGCCAGCAGCTTTCAGAATTACGTCGAATTCAGTTTTTTCTTCAGCAGCTTCAGCCGGGCCAGCAGCTACAGCTACAGCAGCAGCAGCGGAAACACCGAATTTTTCTTCCATTGCAGAAATCAGTTCTACAACGTCCATTACGGACATAGCTGCAACTGCTTCAATGATTTGATCTTTAGTGATAGACATTTAAATTGTTCCTGAAAATCAGAATAAGTTTATACGTAAGCAGATACTTTACAAAGAGGACTGCTATTAAGCAGCTTCTTTCGCATCGCGTACAGCAGCCAGAGTGCGAACCAGTTTGCCAGCCGAAGCTTCTTTCATGGTTGCCATCAGGCGTGCAATTGCTTCGTCGTAGGTCGGCAGGGTTGCCAGGCGATCGATGTTCGATGCCGTGATCAACTCACCTTCAAAGGCTGCGGCTTTGACCTCAAATTTTGCATTCGCTTTCGCGAACTCTTTGAACAGACGAGCAGCAGCGCCCGGGTGTTCCATAGAGTATGCAATCAGGGTCGGACCAACAAACGTGTCTTTCAGGCACTCGAATGGAGTACCTTCAACGATGCGGCGCAGCAGGGTGTTACGAACAACACGCATGTATACGCCAGCTTCACGACCTGCTTTACGCAGTTCAGTCATTTTATCTACAGTAACGCCACGGGAATCCGCAACTACTGCAGACAGCGCGCCTTTGGCTACTTCGCTGACTTCAGCAACAATCGCTTGTTTGTCTTGAAGATTTAAAGCCATTAGCTTTGCTCCTGGATGTTTGCCGGAACTCATGTTCCGGAACTCACTTCACTCTCCCCAACGGGAAGAGCGTCTTAATACGGTGAGCAGAAACAAGCCAGAGTATCCAAAAATAATCTTAGCGTTCTGTCACCGTCTACGCAGGGCATTAAGTTTCTTGCGAAACACCTGCGGTCTTCGACGGAGGCCTGGATTAGGCCAGGCTCCAACGAACAAATCTTTTAGCCGCTAACTTTTGTTAGCAAACGTGGGGGTAAGATTGTAGACAAAATCACCGCCCACGTAAAGGCATTAGTTTGCAGCAGCGCTCAGGCCAGCCTGGTCAACTGCAACACCTGCACCCATGGTGGTGGAGATGCTAACTTTCTTGATGTACACGCCTTTCGCCTGAGTTGGTTTTGCTTTTTTCAGCGCAACCAGCAGAGATTCCAGGTTTTCTTTCAGTTTGTCAGCGTCAAAGTCCACTTTACCGATGGTGGTGTGGATGATGCCGTTTTTGTCGTTACGATAACGAACCTGACCTGCTTTAGCGTTCTTAACCGCTTCAGCAACGTTAGGGGTTACAGTACCAACTTTCGGGTTTGGCATCAGACCACGTGGGCCCAGAACCTGGCCCAGCTGGCCAACAACGCGCATTGCATCTGGAGATGCGATAACAACGTCGAAGTTCATTTCGCCTTTCTTGATCAGGTCAGCCAGATCTTCCATACCTACCAGCTCTGCGCCAGCAGCTTTAGCTGCTTCAGCGTTAGGGCCCTGGGTAAATACGGCAACGCGAACGGAACGGCCAGTACCGTGTGGCAGTACAGTTGCACCACGTACGTTCTGGTCAGATTTACGAGCGTCGATACCGAGGTTAACGGCAACGTCAACGCTTTCGTTGAACTTAGCAGTGGCCAGCTCTTTCAGCAGGGCAATAGCTTCGTTGATGTCGTACTGTTTAGTTGCATCAACTTTGTCACGGATCACGCGCATACGCTTGGTCAGTTTAGCCATTTCTTAGTCCTCCACTACCAGGCCCATGGAACGTGCAGTACCTTCGATGGAGCGAGTCATCGCTTCAATGTCGGCACCAGTCATGTCGGCAGCTTTGGTCTGCGCGATTTCCTGCAGCTGAGCGCGGGAAATTTTACCTACTTTGTCTTTGTTCGGCTTGCCGGAACCAGACTTGATACCAGCCGCTTTCTTCAGCAGAACTGCTGCTGGAGGCGTTTTGGTAATGAAGGTGAAAGAACGGTCAGCGTAAACGGTGATAACAACCGGAATTGGCAGACCTTTTTCGATGGAATCAGTTTTTGCGTTGAACGCTTTGCAGAATTCCATGATGTTCACACCCTGCTGACCCAGAGCTGGACCAACTGGTGGACTTGGGTTTGCCATACCAGCTGCAACCTGCAGCTTAACGTAGGCTTGGACTTTCTTAGCCATTCTAAAATCCTCAATGTGGGTGATAGCGCCTCTAAGAGGCTCCCCGTGATATAAAAATTCGTTTTACAGGCATGCGCCCATAAAAACAAAAGGCGTGAAATTGTATGTCAATTTCGCGCCCTATGCAACGATTAGATCGGTGCTTTTTTGAACGCAGCCTTACGCTTTCTCTACCTGCGCAAAGTCCAGTTCTACCGGGGTCGCACGACCGAAGATAGAGACGGAAACTTTCAGGCGAGACTTCTCGTAATCCACTTCTTCAACCACGCCGTTGAAGTCAGCGAATGGACCGTCGCTAACGCGAACCATTTCACCCGGTTCAAACAGCGTTTTCGGACGCGGCTTATCACCAACCTGCTGCAGGCGGTTCATAATCGCATCAACTTCTTTGTCGCTGATTGGCGCCGGACGGTCAGAGGTACCGCCGATAAAGCCCATTACGCGCGGAACGCTACGCACCAGGTGCCAGCTCGCGTCGTTCATCACCATCTGAACTAACACGTACCCTGGGAAGAATTTGCGCTCGCTCTTGCGACGCTGGCCGCCACGAATTTCGACCACTTCTTCGGTCGGAACCATGACTTCGCCAAACAGCTCTTCCATGTTGTGTAATTTGATATGCTCGCGCAGCGAAGTCGCTACACGGCCTTCAAAACCGGAAAACGCCTGAACGACGTACCAACGCTTTTTAGGTGCTTCAGACATCTTAGAACCTCAGGCCAGTGATAAAGGATACCAGGCGAACCAGAATACCATCCAGTCCCCACAGGATCAGTGACATTACCGCAGTGACCGCAGCAACGATCAGCGTAGTGTGCAGCGTTTCCTGGCGAGTCGGCCAAATCACCTTACGAACTTCCGTTCTCGCTTCACGCGCAAACGCAACGGTCGCTTTGCCTTTCGTCGTCAACAGCGCGACACCACCCGCTGCAGCAATAATAATTACTACGGCCAGCGCACGCAGCGGCAGCATCATGTCGCGATAGAGGTAGTTGCCCACAATTGCCACGATAAGCAATACGGCAACAGCTACCCACTTCATCGCTTCCAGGCCGCGCCCGCTCCCTTGAGCTTCGGTATTCGCACTCATAAACCAACCTGTCAGAAGTATTCTACAAACATTTCCACCCCGCGAGAGCGAGGCGATCCAAACCGAAAGTAAGTTTCGGACTAAACGCCCTCTACAGAGCCTGTCTCAGCAATGATTATGGCAAAAATAATCACTGATGAGCCAGGTTCTGGTTCGACAGCGTACAAAAAGGGCATCAAATGATGCCCTTTTATTGCGCATTGCGTCAAATGTTATCAGCAATTAGCTCATTACTTTGGCAACAACACCCGCGCCAACGGTACGACCGCCTTCACGGATTGCGAAACGCAGGCCATCGTCCATCGCGATTGGGTGGATCAGAGTCACAACCATCTTGATGTTGTCGCCTGGCATTACCATCTCAACGCCTTCTGGCAGTTCGATGGTACCGGTCACGTCAGTAGTACGGAAGTAGAACTGTGGACGGTAGCCTTTGAAGAACGGAGTATGACGGCCGCCTTCGTCTTTGGACAGAATGTACACTTCAGATTCGAACTTGGTGTGCGGCTTGATAGAGCCTGGCTTAGCCAGAACCTGACCACGTTCGATTTCTTCACGTTTGATACCACGCAGCAGAACACCAACGTTCTCACCAGCACGGCCTTCGTCCAGCAGTTTGCGGAACATTTCAACGCCGGTACAGGTAGACTTAGCAGTGTCTTTGATACCAACGATTTCAACTTCTTCACCAACTTTGATGATACCGCGCTCTACACGACCGGTAACAACGGTACCACGACCGGAGATGGAGAATACGTCTTCGATTGGCAGCAGGAACGGCTTGTCGATAGCACGTTCTGGTTCTGGGATGTAAGAATCCAGGAAGCCAGCCAGTTCGATGATTTTCGCTTCCCACTCTGCGTCGCCTTCCAGCGCTTTCAGAGCAGAACCACGGATGATTGGGGTATCGTCGCCTGGGAAGTCGTACTGAGACAGAAGTTCACGAACTTCCATTTCAACCAGTTCCAGCAGCTCTTCGTCATCAACCATGTCACATTTGTTCAGGAACACGATGATGTAAGGAACGCCTACCTGACGACCCAGCAGGATGTGCTCACGAGTCTGTGGCATAGGGCCATCAGTCGCAGCAACAACCAGGATCGCGCCGTCCATCTGCGCAGCACCGGTGATCATGTTTTTAACATAGTCGGCGTGGCCTGGGCAGTCTACGTGTGCGTAGTGGCGAGTCGGGGTGTCATATTCAACGTGGGAAGTGTTGATGGTGATACCACGAGCTTTTTCTTCTGGTGCGTTATCGATCTGGTCGAAAGCACGAGCAGCACCGCCGTAGGTTTTAGCCAGTACGGTAGTGATTGCAGCAGTCAGGGTAGTTTTACCATGGTCAACGTGGCCGATAGTACCGACGTTGACGTGCGGTTTGGTACGTTCAAATTTTTCTTTAGACATCGATAGTCCCTCTAATACACGGATAAATCGGTGATATCACCACATCAACCAGACAAAACGTCTGAAATGTTGAATGCATTAATTTAAACAGAGAGAAACGGGAGGGAGAAGAGAAGTGGTGCTGATACCCAGAGTCGAACTGGGGACCTCACCCTTACCAAGGGTGCGCTCTACCAACTGAGCCATATCAGCACGTCTGGAGCGGGCAGCGGGAATCGAACCCGCATCATCAGCTTGGAAGGCTGAGGTAATAGCCATTATACGATGCCCGCATCCTAAAACTCGGCTACCCAGTTCTTTCTGTGCCAAAAAAAAGAGATTGCTCTCTTTTCTTTGTTTGAGTTCGTCATTTTACCGACCAACTCTGGCTTCGCAATGCTTAGCCGGAAAGTGGTGGTGGGGGAAGGATTCGAACCTTCGAAGTCTGTGACGGCAGATTTACAGTCTGCTCCCTTTGGCCGCTCGGGAACCCCACCAGGTACTTGATGGTGCCGACTACCGGAATCGAACTGGTGACCTACTGATTACAAGTCAGTTGCTCTACCTACTGAGCTAAGTCGGCATCAAGTAGCGCGCATTCTATGGAGACCTGCGGCGACATGCAACTAAAAATTTGCATAAAATGTTCTATCGCTCATGTTTTGTGCACTCAAGCGTAAAAACTCAGCAAAACGGTACTTTCATGAACAAAAATAGCGCAATTCTCTCTGTTCTCTGTGGCTTGCTGATGCTATTTCATGCCCGCGAATGCCAGACTACCTGTCGTCATTAGCAGTTGCACTTCTTTACTATCACCTATTACTTACGCCCACCGGTTAAGTTGGCAACAAACTCCGGGGTTTTCTCACGAAAGCACCACTCATTTGGATTTTTTCTTCTTTTTATATTCCATCTGGTGTTAACCTCCTGCCCATTGTCCTGATTAACTGAATGTGAAGCGTCGCGTGTTATCAGCGTGGCAGCCAGAACATGCTTATGAGAAAACAAGAGCAAACGTTAATGACACCTTATCTACAGTTCAATCGTAGCCAGTGGGCGGCGCTGCGCGATTCCGTGCCAATGACCCTGACTGAAGGCGAAATTACACGCTTAAAAGGTATCAACGAAGATCTGTCGCTGGAGGAAGTGGCGGAGATCTATTTGCCTTTGTCACGTTTACTGAACTTCTATATTAGTTCTAACCTGCGTCGTCAGGCGGTGCTGGAGCAGTTCCTTGGCACCAACGGCCAGCGTATTCCTTATATCATTAGTATCGCTGGCAGCGTGGCGGTAGGTAAAAGCACGACCGCACGCGTACTGCAGGCGTTGCTGAGCCGCTGGCCCGAACATCGCCGCGTTGAACTCATCACCACCGATGGCTTCCTGCATCCAAATGAGGTGTTGAAAGAGCGCGGGCTGATGAAGAAGAAAGGCTTCCCGCAATCGTACGATATGCATCGTCTGGTGAAGTTTGTCTCTGACCTGAAGTCAGGGGTGCCCGACGTCACCGCACCGGTCTATTCCCATCTTATTTATGATGTTATTCCTGACGGTGATAAAACGGTTACCCATCCAGATATATTAATTCTCGAAGGACTTAACGTGCTGCAGAGCGGAATGGACTATCCACACGATCCGCATCATGTATTTGTTTCTGACTTCGTTGATTTCTCTATTTATGTTGATGCCCCTGAGAAGCTATTACAGTCCTGGTATATCAACCGTTTCCTGAAATTCCGTGAAGGTGCATTTACCGACCCAGATTCTTATTTCCATAACTATGCCCAGCTTTCTGAAGAAGAGGCGGTTAACGTGGCCACGTCATTATGGAATGAGATTAACCTCATAAATTTAAACGAGAATATCTTACCAACGCGTGAGCGCGCGAGTCTGATCCTGACCAAAAGCGCCAACCACTCCGTTGAGCAGGTTCGTCTGCGGAAATAATCGTGATAAAAGAAAAGGGAGCCGAAGCTCCCTTTTTTATTCTGCGCTACGCAGCGAAATTTCGCCGCCCATCCAGGGTTTTATCACCCCGTCCTGCTCCAGCAATAATGCCCCTTGCGTATCAATGCCGCGAGAAATACCAAATATCTCTTTATCGCCGATAATTAACTTAACCGGGCGATTTATAAAGTTATCTAATTTATCCCAGCGAGAAAGATAAGGCGCTAGCCCTTCCTGTTCGAAGAGGTGCAAGGCGTCGTGCAGCTCGTTAATCAAGCGCGCTGCCAGCACGTTGCGGTCGATAACGATGCCGGCTTCCTGTAGGTTGATCCAACCTTGATTAATCACATCGTTTTCAACACGGCGCATGACCAGGTTAATCCCGGCACCAATAACAATCTGCGCGGCATCACCGGTTTTACCGGTTAGCTCAACCAGAATGCCAGCCAGTTTGCGGTCATTCAGGTAAAGATCATTTGGCCACTTCACCCGTACCTTATCGGCGCCCAGGCTCTGTAATACTTCCGCCATGATGATACCGATAACCAGGCTCAGGCCAATCGCCGCTGCCGGCCCCTGCTCTAAGCGCCAGTACATGGAGAGATAGAGGTTCGCCCCAAACGGTGAGAACCACTTACGGCCACGACGGCCTCGACCTGCCTGCTGGTATTCCGCAACACAGGCATCGCCGGATTTCAATTCACTAATGCGGTCGAGTAGATATTGGTTCGTGGAGTCGATAACCGGGAGTACTGATACGTCACCGTAGTCGACAGCCTGGCGAATGCGCTCTGCTTCCAGTAATTGAATTGGCTCCGGCAGGCAGTACCCTTTGCCAGGTACGGTAAAGACATCAACACCCCAGTCACGTAAGGTCTGGATATGTTTGTTGATCGCCGCGCGGCTCATGCCAAGCGTCTCGCCCAACTGCTCGCCGGAGTGGAAATCACCGTCGGCCAGCAGAGAGATGAGCGTTAATGGCACCGTATTGTCTTTCATTTGATTACCTCAACCGCACTCACTTCACCTGCGCGTCCGATAAAACGGACTTCAGGCTCAAGCCAGACGTTAAATTTGTCGCCCACCTGCTGGCGGACATGGTGCGCTAGCTTAACCACATCGCTACTCTGCGCGTGGTCGACGTTAACCAGTACCAGCGCCTGTTGTTGATGAACAGCAGCACCGCCCTCAATATGACCCTTTAGCTGACACTGATCGATAAGCCATCCTGCAGCCAGCTTAACGCTGCCGTCCGCCTGCGGATAATGCGGCGCTTTCGGGAAGTTCGTCAGCAGCGCTTCGGCATAGCCGGCGCTCACTACCGGGTTCTTAAAGAAGCTACCCGCGTTACCGTTGATCTTTGGATCCGGCAACTTAGTCATGCGCATGTGGCAAACGGAGTCGAACACTTCACGCGGAGTCACTGTTTTCGGATCAAGTCGCGTAAGATCGCCGTACGTAAGCACCGGTTTCCACGCTTTTGCCAGTCGGAAGCCTACGGCAACAATCGCAAAACGATCCTGATAATCGTGCTTAAAGATACTGTCACGATAGCCAAACTGACACTCTTCCGCACTAAGGCGCTGACGTTCACCGCTTACCAATTCGATGCAATCGACATATTCACAGACATGCTGCAGTTCAACGCCGTAGGCGCCGATGTTCTGAATTGGGGATGACCCCGCACAGCCAGGAATAAGCGCCAGGTTTTCAAGGCCAGGCATACCGTTATCCAGCGCATAACGCACCAGACTATGCCAGTTTTCCCCCGCGCCAACGTGCAGATGCCATGCATCAGCCGTTTCGCTCACCTCGATACCTTTCAGGCGGTTAAGGATCACCGTGCCGGAATAATCTTCCAGAAACAGGACGTTACTTCCTTCACCCAGGATCATAACAGGCAGCCCTTCACGGGTAGAGTGCTGCCAGGCGCTCAGTAATTGTTGTTCATTTTCAGCGCATACGATGTGCTTTGCACAATGGTCAATGCCGAAGGTGTTCCAGGGTTTTAGGGAGTGGGTCATAGCTGCTTTCCTGATGCTGAATCGACGATAGTTTACCGTATCTGCTCGGGGAAGGCTTGCGGTTATATAGAGGGGGAGGCGGCATAATAATGTAGCCCGGGCGAACGCAGTGACCCCGGGATGTTCACCGTTCTTTCACTTTCCGCAGACGCAAAAAAGCCCATCCGTCAGGATGGGCTTTTTCACTAAATTG
>NZ_JABBJF010000040.1 GCF_014218705.1 Kluyvera sichuanensis
TGGGCGAAATGCGCCTGGTAAGCAGAGTTTTTGAAATGTAAGGCCTTTGAATAAGACAAAAGGCTGCCTCATCGCTAACTTTGCAACAGTGCCGGATTGAATATAACCGACGTGACTGTTACATTTAGGTGGCTAAACCCGTCAAGCCCTCAGGAGTGAATCATGACCGTAGTCACGACCGCCGATACCTCCCAACTGTACGCACTTGCAGCCCGACATGGGCTCAAGCTCCATGGCCCGCTGACTGTCAATGAGCTTGGGCTCGACTATAGGATCGTGATCGCCACCGTCGACGATGGACGTCGGTGGGTGCTGCGCATCCCGCGCCGAGCCGAGGTAAGCGCGAAGGTCGAACCAGAGGCGCGGGTGCTGGCAATGCTCAAGAATCGCCTGCCGTTCGCGGTGCCGGACTGGCGCGTGGCCAACGCCGAGCTCGTTGCCTATCCCATGCTCGAAGACTCGACTGCGATGGTCATCCAGCCTGGTTCGTCCACGCCCGACTGGGTCGTGCCGCAGGACTCGGAGGTCTTCGCGGAGAGCTTCGCGACCGCGCTCGCCGCCCTGCATGCCGTCCCCATTTCCGCCGCCGTGGATGCGGGGATGCTCATCCGTACACCGACGCAGGCCCGTCAGAAGGTGGCCGACGACGTTGACCGCGTCCGACGCGAGTTCGTGGTGAACGACAAGCGCCTCCACCGGTGGCAGCGCTGGCTCGACGACGATTCGTCGTGGCCAGATTTCTCCGTGGTGGTGCATGGCGATCTCTACGTGGGCCATGTGCTCATCGACAACACGGAGCGCGTCAGCGGGATGATCGACTGGAGCGAGGCCCGCGTTGATGACCCTGCCATCGACATGGCCGCGCACCTTATGGTCTTTGGTGAAGAGGGGCTCGCGAAGCTCCTCCTCACGTATGAAGCGGCCGGTGGCCGGGTGTGGCCGCGGCTCGCCCACCACATCGCGGAGCGCCTTGCGTTCGGGGCGGTCACCTACGCACTCTTCGCCCTCGACTCGGGTAACGAAGAGTACCTCGCTGCGGCGAAGGCGCAGCTCGCCGCAGCGGAATGAGCGAACGTCGATATAGCCCGCTCGCGACGCTGTTCGCGGCGACCTTTCTCTTCCGGATCGGCAACGCGGTGGCGGCCCTCGCGCTTCCATGGTTCGTCCTGTCTCATACAAAGAGCGCGGCCTGGGCGGGCGCCACGGCCGCTAGCAGCGTCATCGCGACCATCATCGGCGCGTGGGTTGGTGGTGGCCTCGTCGATCGGTTCGGGCGCGCGCCCGTCGCATTGATCTCGGGTGTGGTGGGCGGCGTGGCCATGGCGAGCATCCCACTGCTCGATGCCGTTGGCGCCCTCTCGAACACTGGGCTGATCGCTTGCGTGGTGCTCGGTGCCGCGTTCGACGCACCCGGTATGGCCGCGCAGGACAGTGAGCTGCCCAAACTCGGCCACGTCGCCGGGCTCTCCGTTGAGCGCGTCTCGTCACTGAAAGCGGTGATCGGGAACGTCGCGATTCTAGGTGGCCCGGCCCTTGGGGGGGCCGCAATCGGCCTGCTTGGCGCTGCGCCAACGCTCGGGCTGACGGCGTTCTGCTCCGTCCTTGCAGGTCTGCTCGGCGCGTGGGTGCTTCCCGCGCGTGCCGCTCGGACGATGACCACGACGGCGACTCTCTCCATGCGCGCCGGCGTCGCTTTTCTCTGGAGCGAACCCCTGCTGCGCCCTCTCTTTGGTATAGTGATGATCTTCGTGGGCATCGTTGGCGCCAACGGCAGCGTCATCATGCCTGCGCTGTTTGTAGATGCAGGACGCCAAGTAGCAGAGCTCGGGCTGTTCTCCTCAATGATGGGGGCTGGTGGTCTCCTTGGCATTGCCATTCATGCGTCGGTCGGCGCCCGGATATCAGCGCAGAACTGGCTGGCGGTGGCATTTTGTGGCTCTGCGGTGGGCTCGCTTCTGCTTTCACAGTTGCCAGGCGTGCCGGTGCTGATGTTGTTGGGCGCGCTCGTGGGACTGCTGACCGGCTCAGTCTCTCCCATTCTCAACGCTGCCATCTACAACCGCACGCCGCCAGAACTTCTCGGCCGGGTACTCGGCACGGTCTCGGCGGTGATGCTGTCAGCCTCGCCCATGGTTATGCTTGCGGCCGGCGCGTTTGTCGACCTTGCTGGTCCGCTCCCTGGCCTCGTTGTATCGGCCGTGTTTGCGGGGCTCGTGGCTCTACTCTCGCTCCGTCTTCAATTTGCTACAATGGCGGCGGCAGCCACAGCCTCCGCCCCAACCCATACAGAAGGTGAACACTGATGCCCCGCCCCAAGCTCAAGTCCGATGACGAGGTACTCGAGGCCGCCACCGTAGTGCTGAAGCGTTGCGGTCCCATAGAGTTCACGCTCAGCGGAGTAGCAAAGGAGGTGGGGCTCTCCCGCGCAGCGTTAATCCAGCGCTTCACCAACCGCGATACGCTGCTGGTGAGGATGATGGAGCGCGGCGTCGAGCAGGTGCGGCATTACCTGAATGCGATACCGATAGGCGCAGGGCCGCAAGGGCTCTGGGAATTTTTGCAGGTGCTCGTTCGGAGCATGAACACTCGCAACGACTTCTCGGTGAACTATCTCATCTCCTGGTACGAGCTCCAGGTGCCGGAGCTACGCACGCTTGCGATCCAGCGGAACCGCGCGGTGGTGGAGGGGATCCGCAAGCGACTGCCCCCAGGTGCTCCTGCGGCAGCTGAGTTGCTCCTGCACTCGGTCATCGCTGGCGCGACGATGCAGTGGGCCGTCGATCCGGATGGTGAGCTAGCTGATCATGTGCTGGCTCAGATCGCTGCCATCCTGTGTTTAATGTTTCCCGAACACGACGATTTCCAACTCCTCCAGGCACATGCGTAAACGGAGGTGTGCAGAGTCCCTGCGGCAGGCGACGAACACGACCGTCGTCGATTAGTACCGGTACGGTCGGTGGTATCGAAGTCTTGATCACCACTCAGGTCTACGGCTTACAAATGGTGACCATCCCGATACTTGCGTCAGAGCACCGGGCCGATTCTTTGACAGTGAATCACTCCCGTAAGGTTGTGCCGGTGTGGGTGTCCCGGGTCGAGACGATACTCCGCCAATGCGCCCAGCAAACAACCTGGCCATCGCAGGTGGTGGGGAGCGGTGTGGCGGATGAGTTGGACAAGTTGGTGTAGCAGCACGAGCACGGCGAGATAACATCGCAGGAGTTCGACATGCTCAAGAGACAGCTGATTGCGAATCGCGATGCAGATTCATAACCCGATTGCGGGTTGGCTTCACTCCACCATCACCGAGCAGACTAGCACGGCGGGCTCTGTTGCAAAGATTGGCGGCAGTCAGAGGTAGGCTGTCGCTCTGCGCCGATCAGGCGGCTGCTGCGAAATGGTGGTTGAGCATGCCCATGGCCTCCGTCAGCGCCGAGGGCCCAATGCCAAAAGCTCTCTCCACAAGGCGCACCTCGCCCCTGATGCCGGGCTGCAGGCACCAGGGGCGAGCCTGTCCTTTGCGCAGGGCTCGCATGACTTCGAATCCCTTGATCGTGGCATAGGCCGTGGGGATCGATTTGAAACCGCGCACCGGCTTGATCAGTATCTTGAGCTTTCCGTGATCGGCCTCGATCACGTTATTGAGATACTTCACCTGCCGGTGGGCCGTCTCCCGGTCCAGCTTTCCTTCGCGCTTCAATTCGGTGATCGCTGCACCATAGCTCGGCGCTTTGTCGGTATTGAGCGTGGCAGGCTTTTCCCAGTGCTTCAGGCCTCGCAGGGCCTTGCCCAGGAACCGCTTCGCTGCCTTGGCGCTGCGGGTCGGCGACAGGTAGAAATCGATCGTGTCGCCCCGCTTGTCGACTGCCCGGTACAGGTAGGTCCACTTGCCCCGCACCTTGACGTAGGTTTCATCCAGGCGCCAGCTCGGATCAAAGCCACGCCGCCAGAACCAGCGCAGCCGCTTCTCCATCTCCGGGGCGTAGCACTGGACCCAGCGATAGATCGTCGTATGGTCGACCGAAATGCCGCGTTCCGCCAGCATTTCCTCAAGGTCGCGATAGCTGATCGGATAGCGACAATACCAGCGCACCGCCCACAGGATCACATCACCCTGGAAATGGCGCCACTTGAAATCCGTCATCGTTCCGTCCGTCCAATCTCCGCCAAGCATGCTCAAGCTTCACGATTTTTGCAACAGAGCCCACACGAGTATTGAGCATAGTCGAGATTGGTGCAGATCACTTCTGATATTGAACTGTCAGGAGCTGGCTGCACAACAGCCATTACGCCCAATCAACTGGTGCAGTCGTCTTCTGAAAATGACAATCCAGTTAGGGTATAGCTCAACCTGACATAGAAGCAAAAACTCAACCACCTTCTACCAACTCTCCGAACAGCTCCTTGACCTTTGTTTTCGCATCAGCAAGTGCAGTTCTGCCTTGTTCAGTGATGTCATAAACACGCCGTTCACGTCGCCCGGTGCGTTCGTGGCGTGAGGTCAGATAGCCTTTTTTTTCCAGGCCGTGCAGCATCGGGTACACGGTGCCAGCGCTCATCTCGTAGCCGTGTCGGCGTAGCTCTTCGATGATCCCCAGCCCAAAGACAGGTTCCTCGGCTGCATGGTGAAGGATGTGCAGGCGGATCAAACCGCCGTAGAGGTCTTTGTCAGTCATTTTTTGTGCCTCACAGAGCGACGCTCAACAGCCACCCAGCTGCACCGCTACCGAGGACAACCAGCCACGGCGGGAGCTTCCAGAACATAAGTGCGACAAGGGCAACTAATGCCAAGCCGAAGTCTTGCGGCTGAAAGATGGCGCTAGTCCATACAGGCTGATACAGCGCGGCCAGCAGCAAGCCGACTACAGCGGCATTGATCCCGGCCAGCGCAGCTTGGATGCCTGTATTGCGGCGCAAACGCTCCCAAAATGGCATTGATCCGACGACCAGCAAGAACGAGGGCGCGAAGATAGCCAGCAGACACACAATGCCGCCGATCCAGCCCGACGGGGCGGTGTTCATCGAGGCACCAAGAAACGCGGCGAACGTGAACAAAGGGCCGGGCACCGCTTGAGCTGCCCCGTACCCCGCGAGAAAGGATTCATTGTTGACCCAGCCGGAGGGCACCACTTCGGCTTGCAGTAATGGCAGCACAACGTGACCACCGCCGAACACCAGTGATCCGACACGATAGAAGGAATCCACCATTGCCATGGTTTGACTTGGCATCAGTTCGGCCAACACCGGCAGGCCAATCAGCAAGACAAAGAACAGCGAGAGCCAAAGCACGCCGGCCCGGTGACTGACCGTGATAGGTAGGGGGTCATGCTCAACAACTTTCGCTGGCTTGAACAATAACCGGCCTGCGATGCCTGCGATAGCAATCACGCCAACCTGTCCCCACGCGGACGGCACAAGTAAAACGACGCAGGTAGCAATTGCCATGATGGTGACTCGCAGCCCATCCGTGCATAGGTTACGCGCCATGCCCCATACTGCTTGAGCGACCACGGCCACAGCCACCACTTTTAAGCCATGCAACGCGCCCTGCGAGACGTAATCGCCATAGCTGGAGATGCCGAGCGCAAAAAGGATCAAGGCTATGGCAGACGGCAGCGTGAAGCCAGCCCAAGCAGCCAGCGCCCCGCTGTATCCAGCCCGAGACAGTCCTACCGCTATGCCGACCTGGCTGCTTGCAGGCCCTGGCAAGAACTGACAAAGCGCGACCAAGTCAGCATAGCTCCGTTCGGAGAGCCAGCGCCGCCGTGTGACAAATTCGGCGCGGAAGTAGCCCAAGTGCGCAATGGGGCCGCCAAAAGATGTCAATCCAAGCCGCAGAAAAATAAGAAAGACCGACCATGGTCTGCTGTCATCGGTAGGGTTATTCGTCATACTTTCGCCTTCATGATCTGCAACGAGTTGATCAATAATAAGCGAAATTCGATAACGAAATTCGATATAAATCTAGAAAAAAATACCTCTATGTGTACTACGCAGTTTTAGCTGTGGCTTTCACAGGAGCACGCTTACTTACGGCTTAGCGTGCTTTATTTAATGAGATGGTCACTCCCTCCTTCCCAGTACTATGCTGAGGACAGGCTTTCATTCGGAGAACCATCATGGAAAACATTGCGCTTATTGGTATCGATCTGGGTAAGAACTCTTTCCATATTCATTGTCAGGATCATCGTGGGAAGGCCGTTTACCGTAAAAAATTCACCCGACCAAAGCTAATCGAATTTCTGGCGACATGCCCGGCAACAACCATCGCGATGGAAGCCTGTGGCGGTTCTCACTTTATGGCACGCAAGCTGGAAGAGTTAGGGCATTTTCCAAAGCTGATATCACCGCAATTTGTCCGCCCATTCGTTAAAAGCAACAAAAATGACTTCGTTGATGCTGAAGCTATCTGTGAAGCAGCATCACGTCCATCTATGCGTTTCGTGCAGCCCAGAACCGAATCTCAGCAGGCAATGCGAGCTCTGCATCGTGTCCGTGAATCCCTGGTTCAGGATAAGGTGAAAACAACTAATCAGATGCATGCTTTTCTGCTGGAATTTGGTATCAGCGTTCCGCGAGGTGCTGCCGTTATTAGTCGACTGAGTACCCTTCTTGAGGACAGTAGTTTGCCTCTTTATCTCAGCCAGTTACTGCTGAAATTACAACAGCATTATCACTATCTTGTTGAGCAGATTAAAGATCTGGAATCTCAGTTGAAACGAAAGTTGGACGAAGATGAGGTTGGACAGCGCTTGCTGAGTATTCCCTGCGTTGGAACGCTGACTGCCAGTACTATTTCAACTGAGATTGGCGACGGGAAGCAGTACGCCAGCAGCCGTGACTTTGCGGCGGCAACAGGGCTGGTACCCCGACAGTACAGCACGGGAGGTCGGACGACATTGTTAGGGATTAGCAAGCGGGGCAACAAAAAGATCCGAACTTTGTTGGTTCAGTGTGCCAGGGTATTCATACAAAAACTGGAACACCAGTCTGGCAAGTTGGCCGACTGGGTCAGGGAGTTGTTGTGTCGGAAAAGCAACTTTGTCGTCACCTGTGCTCTGGCAAACAAGCTGGCCAGAATAGCCTGGGCACTGACGGCGCGACAGCAAACTTACGAAGCATAAAGGCAGAAATACACCAGTTTAAACAATCATTCATCTGGTTTTGCGAATACTGATATTGATGATACTAACGGCCCACCGGCCTGTTGAGGAACCTGTAAAACGGAAAGGCTCATTGAAGCCGTATATTTTCTGGAGGTTCATCAGGCGCGGAACTCATCGAGGCGCGGGAATAAAATCCCATTCAGACGCCGGATAGATTCAAGCAAGCCAACTTGTCGTCAAAATCGGTGTTGCAAAAACGGGAGTGACCATAGATTCCGTTTTCTGAGGCGACTCCAACGTCAGAAAAGACCGTGCGGTCGACTTTTGATATTTCGTGCTGTCGCCTTCTGAAAGTGACACCAAGGCCCCGCAACGCGGGGCTTTTTTTGTCTCAAAACGCTTTCTCAAAAAAACTTTCTCAAATACCCTCGGGAGAACGAAATTTGAGAAGAAGGCCATGACCCACAGAACCCAGACCGCTAATCAGGTGGTCACCTGATGTTGATTGGCTACGCTCGCGTCTCAACTGTCGATCAAGACTTACGCCTCCAGCTCGACGCACTACAAGCGGCTGGATGCGACAAGGTTTTCACCGATAAGGCCAGCGGGAAGAAACTAGACCGCGCCGGCCTGATAGATGCACTGGCTTTCGCCCGCGAGGGTGACACGCTCGTCGTGTGGAAGCTGGATCGCCTTGGTCGTTCAATGAAAGGGCTGGTTGACCTTGCTGCCGAACTTGATGCGCGGAAGGTCGATCTTCGTTCGCTCACTGACGGTATCGACACCAAAGGAACCGCTGGACGCTTTTTCTTCCACGTCCTTGCCGCTATGGCGGAAATGGAGCGGGAATTGATCCTGGAGCGAACCAGGGCCGGCCTGGAAGCCGCTAGGCGTAGCGGAAAGGTCGGTGGCCGGCGTCCGGTAATGACCCCAGCAAAAACCGAGGCAGCACAAACGTTGCTGAGCAACGGGATGGACGCCAAGGAGGTGGCCATGTCCATCGGGGTATCGTTGCCAACTCTCTATCGACACCTGCCGGCGCGGGATCGGGAATAGGCCTCCGGCCGACCTGGCGTGAACCTGGACGTGATGAACAACTCCCACGGGTCAGGTAATGCGCCCCTGAAACCGCGTGTGTAGAGGGGGTGACAATTTGTCAGGGGGGACGCACGGATCGAGGTGGCCACCGACAAACTGGCGCGCTCCTGGACGTGATGAACAACTCCCACGGATCAGGTGATGCGCCCCTGAAACCGCGTGTGTAGAGGGGTGACAATTTGTCAGGGGGGCGCACGGATCGAGGTGGCTACCGACAAACTGGCGCGCTCCTGGACGTGATGAACAACTCCCACGGATCGAGGCGCTGGCCTTCGCCTGCTGACGCGAAGACGAAAAAAAGCCCTCAAGGCGAGGGCTTTGTAATAGGACGATCAGCGAGCGCGGTGCCACAGAAGTAGACGTGAGGGGGTGAGCACCTGGGCGAGTCTTGCGACTCCAGCCTGCCGCTGACCAAAGGTACAGCGGCGGCGATTCTACTACAGCGCTTTACCCCTGCGCCCGGTAATGACGTACAACACGTCAAAACCCAGCTGGTCGAGACTGGCCAAGGCCACCGCATCCGGGCAGCTCTTCCCTGCTTCGTAGTAGCACCAGGTGCGCCGGGAACAGCCAATCCTGGCAGCAGTCTCGGTGCCAGTCAGGTTGAGTCGAGACGCTTCCAGGGCTAAGCGCCGGCCGACAGCCTCTTTCACAGGGTATGCGCCTTTTTCGCTTGCAGCCTGGCCCCTTCCTCCTGGCTCAGCTCTGCTTTGACCTTGCCAACACCTCGGCTATAGGACACCTCGTAGCACTTGCCCACTACCGGCTCCTTCTCGAACAGCTTGCGATCATGCTGGACGATTCCCTTGGGGCCGAACTGATAGACATGCTTCTGGTCAACGTGCAGCACCTGTCCACCGTAGGTTTGCGGGTGGACGTTCTTGGCTGGATTAGTGGCGTCGCTCAGTTGGTGGATGCCTTTAGGCAATCCTGCCTCTGGCTGTACCTTCATGGTGACCCAGCCCGGTTCTCCATCTTTCCCCGCACCAGGTACAACCTGGTCGATCTGACGGCTGCCATTCAGCACTACGATTTTCACGCTGCCTTCGGGCTTCATGAGAACGCCGGCATCGCCGTTATTGCGGTTTGCAATTTTCATTACCACTTCAACTTCTCCTTGTTAGCGCGACATTGCCCGTCGCGGTTGTTGCTTCTCTGCCTGCGTCTGAACTTGCTCGAGGCGTTTCTGCTCGATGCGCTCCTGGTGCTTCTCGATGGCTAAGCCAACCTCCGACCGCACCTGGCGATCCAGGGCCTCACGGCCGAGGCTGCTTTTGGTGGCCAGGTCGTTGAAGTCCGTGAAACGCTTCATCTGGTTGATAGCTTCTTGTTGCTCAGGGGTCAGCTTATTGGCGCGGGCCTTCTCCGGGTCGATGGGTTCCACTCCAGCCGGATAGGCTTGCTCGCCTGGTGCGAAGATCGGAAAGATGGCCTTGCCTTCTACCGACTTCGCCGCTTCCTGGGCCTTAGTTCGGCCTGGGTTCTTGCCGTCAATCAGCTCCTGGTGAAGATCGTTGTCCCCGGCAATCAGAATTGGCTTGTCGGGGAACTGCTCGCGCATCTGCGCGGCGACATGGGGAAGGTTGCCCGAGTCAAACGCCGCAACGGTTGCGTAGCCAAGGCTTTGGGACAGCGTATCGGCCGTGGCATAGCCTTCGCCGATCACGATGGCAGGAGCTGCTTGCAGAGCCTCCAGGCCAGCGCCGCCGACGACATGGAAGTTCTGGTGTTTCTCGGTGCCCTTGGCAAACATCTTCGTGCCGTTGGCGCGAATTGACTGCGCAGCCTTGAGGTTGCCATTGCTGTCCTGTGCGGTCAGCAGCAAGTCGCCGGCTGTGAAGACCAGATTATCCGGGTTGGCCTCGCGCAGCGCCTTCGACTCCCTAGCATTTTTCCCAATGAGGATGATCGAATCGGCAGGCAAGCCCGCTGTGTCCGCAGGTACAACCTTGAGGTCGCCGGGCCTGGCCTCCTTGTTCTGGAGATAGGTGTGATCCGCTGTTGCTTGTGGTGCGATCGCCAGCAGTTCGCCGATCGCCTTAACTGCGCGGGCTTGATTCACCAGCCGCTCTTGCTCTCGCTGGGCTTGCCGCTGCGCAGCTTCGGCATTGAAAGATGCTTTGTCGCCCTCGCTGAGCGCGTAGCCCTTGGCTTTCCAGTTTGATTGGAAGCCTGTGCGGTGGTTCTGAATCGTACCTGCAGGAACGCCTTTCTCGCCGGGTTCCAGCTCGAACCCCCGATAAGCTCCCGAGGTGTTGCCCTTGCTTCCCCCCTCGACCGGGACTCGGTGCCATTTGCCGTCCATGATGGGGTGCTCTCCATCAACCACTAGGCCGGCTTCCTTCATGACCTGGGCGAACTCTTCTCGCGGCTCCATCGCGGGGGCCTGGCGAACTTGGTTCTCTGGCAGCCACTTTTGTAGCTTCTCCAGGTCTGCGCCAGGCTGCGCGTACCAGCATTTAGTCTGCTTATCGAAACCGATGGCGGGACGGCCGCTCTGTAGCTTGCCAGCGACCTGTTTGGCCTCGTCGCGCTGCTCGTATGGAACAGCCAACCAGGTCTTTTCCTTGGCCACGCTGGTACTGCTCTGCTCGCTACGGGCCTCGCTCTTTTCGAGTTCGGCTATTCGCCGCTGCATTTCAGGATCATTTAGAGCAAGCGCCACCTCGGCATTTTTTCGCTCTTCTTTGGCCGCAGAAATGTCCTCGTCAGTGCTGTTCGGGTTTTGTCGCACCTGCGCTTCTCGCAGTCGTGCTTGCTCGACTGCTTGCTGCATATCATCAGCCTGAACCAGCCCCTGGCCCTGGAGCACTTCGCGCCGGTCGCTGACCGCATCAGTAGCATCGAATATCTGCTTCTCTACCTGGTCAACATCCTGGTACATGGCTTCGGCGGCTGGCTCATGGCGCTGCCAGAACGGGTTGTTGTTGCCCATTGGGTGCATCGAATCCAGAACACTCTGCACAGTGTCTAGCTGCCGCTCGTTCATCCGGCCAATGGCAGGGCGAAGGTCGCTACTCAGCTTGTCCAGCACCCATTGCTCGGCGGTCAGTTGCTGCTGTGTGATTTCCTGTTGGGGCAACTGCTGTCCCTGCTCCATTTTGGCCTCCTGCTGTTCCTGCCGATGCCGGGCTGTGGCGATTGCAGAGTTGAGGGCGTTCGTCTGCCACTCATCATCCGAAGTCATGCCAGTGCCTGGAACTCGCTGCCCCTCGATGCAGCTCACAGCTTTACCGTCGCCGCTGTGCAGCTCGCTATGTACTGGGATCAATTTTCCGTCTGTATCCTGGTACTCGACGCGAATATCCGCCTCGTACTCGCCAGCATTCGACCAGCGAAGCATTGCCTTGAGGCCGTTAGCTTCGGCAGTGCGCTCCAGGGTCTGCCACGACTCCAGGGCGCTGTATCCAGGATTGGCGTTCTTGTGGGCTTCCTGGATATGGGCCAATACCTCGGCCTGCTCTTGGCCTAGCTGCGCGGTGTCCACCTGGTGGTCTTGAACTTGCTGCTGTTCAAACGCCAGGACGAAAGCCTGGATTTTCTCGGCATCCGCGGCTGCCCGGAAGATCTCAAGTGGATCTTCTTGCAGCACCTTGATCCATGACCCGACATACGCAACGTGCTGACCAGGATCGTGGCCAATACCCAGCTCGTTGCCCAGGATCATGCTGGAAATCTCTGCCCGCAACTCTTCCTTGGCGTACCCCTCCGACCCGAATGGGTTGGACAAGTCACGGTCAAGCCGCGAAGGGTGGCCAGTCCAATGCCCCAGCTCATGCAGTGCGGTCGCGTAGTAGTTGTCGGCCGAGGGAAACTGGCCGCGCTCGGGCATGGTGATGCTGTCGGTTGATGGCCGGTAAAACGCCCTATCACCGCCTGCATGTGTGATGCGCGCCCCTGATTGTTGCCGCTGACCGAAAACTGACCCAGTAGAGGCTGTTCTGCCGACTGAAAACTGACCCAGGTGTTCAACTGCTTCTGCTCAATTTTTGAGCAGGAGAACACAGGGTGATCAGTATGGAAATGATGGGCAAAATTCGCCGGATGTATTTCCGCGACAAGCTGTCGCTGCATGAGATAGCCAAGCGCACCGGGTTGGCGCGCAACACGATTCGCAAGTGGGTCAGAGCACCTGAGGCCAAGCCGCCGGTCTACCAACGCCGCGCGATCTTCAACAAACTCAGCCCTTTTCACGCCACGCTGGAGCAGGCGCTAAAAGCCGATTCGCTGCGGCCCAAGCAACAGCGGCGCAGTGCCAAGGCGCTGTTGGCGCAAATCAAAGCCGAAGGTTATGACGGTGGCTACAGCCAGCTCACCGCGTTTATCCGTGCCTGGCGAGGGGGACAGGGCAAGGCGTCGCAGGCCTTTGTGCCGCTGACCTTTGCTCTTGGCGAGGCGTTTCAGTTTGACTGGAGCGAGGAAGGCTTGCTGGTCGGCGGCATTTACCGGCGTATGCAGGTGGCACATCTGAAGCTGTGTGCCAGCCGTGCGTTCTGGCTTGTGGCGTATCCGAGCCAGGGCCATGAGATGTTATTTGACGCCCATACACGCTCGTTCGGCTCCTTGGGCGGCGTGCCGCGCCGGGGCATCTACGACAACATGAAGACCGCCGTCGACAAGGTCAATAAGGGCAAAGGCCGGGCGGTGAATGCGCGCTTTGCGGTGATGTGCGCGCATTACCTGTTCGATCCGGACTTCTGCAACGTCGCCGCTGGTTGGGAAAAGGGCATCGTTGAAAAGAACGTGCAAGACAGCCGCAGGCGTATCTGGCTAGACGCCCAGGACTGCCAGTTTCACTCCTTCGAGGAACTCAATGCCTGGCTGGGCCAGCGCTGCCGCGCGCTTTGGAACGAGCTGACGCACCCTCAATACAGCGGGCTGAGTGTGGCCGAAGTGCTGGAGTTGGAGCGCGCTGAACTGATGCCTGTGCCAGCGCCATTCGACGGTTACGTCGAGCGGCCTGCGCGGGTCTCCAGCACCTGCCTGGTCAGCGTCGGGCGCAACCGCTACTCGGTGCCGTGTGAGTATGCGGGTAAGTGGGTCAGCAGCCGTTTGTATCCGACGCGAATCGAGGTGGTGGCTGACGACGCGCTGATCGCCAGCCATGTCCGCTTGCTGGATCGCGACCAGGTCAGCTATGACTGGCAGCACTACCTCCCGCTGATCGAACGCAAGCCCGGTGCGCTGCGCAACGGCGCGCCCTTTGCTGATCTGCCGGCGCCGCTGCGTCAGCTTAAGCACGGTCTGGGGCGTCATGCCGGCGGTGACCGGATCATGGCGCAAGTTCTGGCTGCCGTACCGGTCGCCGGGCTCGATGCGGTGCTGGTGGCTGTTGAGCTGGTACTGGAAAGCGGCAGCCTGAGCGCCGAACACATCCTCAATGTCGTGGCGCGCCTGGCCGCGACCGAACCACCACCCAGCGTCGAAACCCACTTGTCGCTCAAGGAAGCCCCCGTCGCTAACACGGCGCGCTACGACCGCCTGCGTGGCCAGACCGAGGAGATCGGTCATGCGTGATTTGATGGCGGAACTCAAGGAGCTGCGCCTGCACGGCATGGCCACGGCCTGGGCGGAGTTAACTGCACAGGGTGAGTCGAACACAGCCTCGTCCAAGTGGCTGCTCGAACACCTGCTGGAACAAGAGCACACAGATCGCGCCATGCGCTCGGTGAGCCACCAGATGAACATGGCCAAGCTGCCGATGCACCGCGATCTGGCCAGCTTCGACTTCAGCGCCTCCAGCGCCGACGCTCGCTTGATCAGCGAGCTGGCCAATCTGAGCTTTACCGACAACGCGCAGAACGTGGTGCTGATCGGCGGCCCAGGCACCGGCAAAACCCACCTGGCCACCGCACTGGCCGTGTCCGGCATCACCCGGCATGGCAAGCGCGTGCGCTTCTACTCCACGGTCGATCTGGTCAATCTGCTGGAGCGCGAAAAACACGACGGCAAAGCCGGGCGGATCGCCCAGGCACTGCTGCGCATGGATCTGGTCATCCTCGACGAACTGGGTTATCTGCCCTTCAGCCAGGCCGGCGGTGCGTTGCTGTTTCACCTGCTATCCAAGCTGTACGAACACACCAGCGTGGTGATCACCACCAACCTGAGCTTCGCCGAATGGTCGAGCGTGTTCGGCGACGCCAAGATGACCACCGCCCTGCTGGATCGGCTGACCCACCACTGCCACATCGTCGAAACCGGTAACGAGTCCTATCGCCTGCAACACAGTAGCTTGGCGGCCCAGGCCAAGATCAAATCACGGGAGCGAAAGCGTAAGGGCGGCCAGGAACCGGAGGACGATGAGCCGTTCTGATTTCATGGCGACGACGGCCTGCTACATGGCTGCGTGTGGCAGGTCTTAAACAACTGAACTGGGCTAGCGAAGGAGTGGGGGCAACAGCAGCTGCGCTGGTAGACTTATCCACAGTTGCTGGTAACAAAATCAGCAATCCGCCCTGGGTCAAATTTCAATCGGCAGGGTGGGTCAATTTTCCATCAGCGCCAACACACTAAGCAACCATCAGAAAATTTTGACTGTACGCCAAAAAATTCGCATCTACCAGCATCTAAACAGGCGTTGCAGGGCAATCGCATGAACGCCTGCCGATTTGAATGAGTCCTTTCCCAGCGGGCATCCTGAGCGCCTCTCTACTCAGGATGCCCTGCAATGTCGCATCACATACCAATCTCCGATGTTCTGGTCGCCATCAATGATCCCCGTCAGCAGGGCAAGATTCGTCACGACCTGGTCGAAACACTGGTCGTGGCTATCTGCGGCGTGCTTGCCGGCGCTGACACCTTCATCGAAATCGAACTCTGGGCTGAGCAGCGGCTGGACTGGTTCCGCCGTATTCTGAAACTACCCCACGGCATTCCCTCACACGACACCTTTGGACGGCTATTCAGCCTGATCGATCCAGAGGAGTTCGAGCAGGCCTTCCGCTGTTGGGTTGCGGCGATCCTACCGGCCCTTTCTCCGCAAGTGGTTGCCCTAGACGGCAAGACCAGTCGCCGCTCCGGCAAGAAAAACACGGCCCCGTTGCACCTGGTCAGCGCTTTTGCGGCTGATTCAGGGCTGATTCTCGGGCAGAGGGCGACCTCCCAGAAGTCCAACGAGAAGACCGCCATTCCTGAGCTGCTGGCCACACTGGCGCTTGAGGGCTGCACCGTGACGATCGATGCCATGGGTACCCAGCCGGACATTGCACAGGCCATTCTCGATCGCGGGGCGCACTATCTGCTGGCCATCAAGGGAAACCAGCCGAAGCTGGCCGAAGCGATCGATGACTTCGCTGACACCTTTTTGGACGGCGATCCTGCCCGGGTACCCCATGCGCACTTCGAGCATGTCGAGAAGGACCATGGCCGGCTGGAGGTTCGTCGCTGCCATGTTTTCGACCAACTCCAGTGCCTGCCACAGCCAGAACGCTGGCCAGGACTGCGCACTTTCGTGATGCTGGAGTCCGAGCGGACTGTGGGCAACCAGACCAGCCTGGAGCGCCGTTACTACATCAGCAGTCTTGCTCCGGATGCAGAGCGCATCGCACATGCCATCAGGGCGCACTGGGGCGTGGAGAACCGCGTCCACTGGTGCATGGATGTCATTTTTGGTGACGATCAGATGCGGATCCAAACCGGGCATGCTGCCCACAACATGGCCGTTCTCAAGCAACTTACATTGAATTTGATCCGGTTGGATCCGGTCAAGCGCAAGGGTGGCATCAAGGCACGAAGGCTGATTGCTGCAACCTCTGATGATTATCGGGCTGAACTATTAGGTCTCAGGTGAGCTTCATGCGATTGCCTTGACAGGCGTTGTTGATTATGGCGGCCGCGGAAACTGAGTGCAACACCTGAACCTTTCGGTAAGGTGTCGGCCCTATGTCCTATCACGAACTCAGCATTGAAGAACGCGTCACGATCCAGATCGGCCAGCTGAACGGCTTGAGTCAGCGAGCAATCGCCGGTCTGTTGGGCCGTAGTCCATCCACAGTCAGCAGAGAGCTGCGTCGTAACAGTAGGCCGAAAGCTGCGTACGTTGCCCATGCTGCTCAGAGCCGAACTCTTTCCCGGCGCAAGGCCTGTCGGCCGAAGCGAAGGTTGCTGCCCGGCAGCGAACTGTTTGAGCTGGTTATCGCCCTGTTGCGCCAACGCTTTTCTCCAGAGCAAATTGCCGGCAAGCTGCGCAGCATGAGCATTCCCAGTTTTGAAGACGCCTACGTCTGTCGTGAGACCATCTATAACGCGATCTACGCCTTGCCGGTTGGCGAGTTGCGTAAGGAGCTGATCATCTGCCTGCGTCAGGGCAAGAGCTCGCGAAGACCTCGCAGTGGCGGCGTTGACCGTCGTGGGCAAATTCCCGACATGGTCAGTATTCACGTGCGCCCGCCTGAAATTGAAGACCGCCTTATGCCAGGACACTGGGAAGGTGACCTGATCAAAGGCAAGGCCAATGCATCGTCTGTCGGTACATTGGTTGAACGGACCAGCGGCTACTTGATGCTGGTGAAGATGCGCGACGCGACGGCCACGTCGGCGATGGAGGGCTTCAGTGCAGCGCTTAATCGGATGCCGTTGGCGGTGCGCAAGAGCATGACTTACGACCAGGGCCGGGAGATGGCCAAGCACGCCGAGATCACGCAAAACACTGGTGTAGCCATTTACTTCTGCGACCCGCATAGCCCTTGGCAGCGAGGCAGTAACGAGAACATCAACGGCTTGATTCGCCAGTTCCTGCCCAAGGGCACAGATCTGTCGGTACACAGCCAGGAGCAGCTGGATGAGATCGCTTACCTGATGAACATTCGCCCGCGCAAACGCTTCAACTGGAAGTGCCCGATTGAAGTCATGACAGAGGTGGTAGGAATGCATCATGCTGCGCCTGCTTCAATTCAATAACCGTGTTGCACTCAGCCCCTGCAACCGCCTATCATAAAACACTGACACTGTATTATATAATCGTGCTTTTGTGTTATTTTTTTAATATTTACTGATTACGTACTTGCTTAACCACTCAGTTGCGCTAGAACTAATAGACGCGAAATTTAAATCTCTAATTTTCCAACACTTAGTAAAACCTCGTTTGCCATCCCACTACCATTGTAGGAGCAAATCAGGAGACATAAAAAATTAGCGGTAGCGTGCCTGGCCCTCTAAATAACTGATCCCAATAGTGCTACACCTTCGCTGTGCCATAGCCATTCCCCGGGAAAGGAGACACGGTATCCATGAAGTGTTTCACTCGGGCCAGCAGGTTTGCCATCCCTCTGCATTGATGATTGCGCGTGATGGTTTCATGTAACTTGTGCCATAGCCGTTCTATGTGATTAACCCAAGGGCTGTAAACTGGCTGGAACACCAGGCAGAACTTGGGATTCTTCTTCAACCATCGCTCGGTCTGTTTGCTTTTGTGAATGATGTAGTTATCGAGGATCAACGTGATGGTTTTGGCTCGTCGGTAGTGGTGGCGCAGCTTTTCCAGCATGGCAATAAACAGCGATGAGTTTTTCTTGATCCCGCTGACGTAAAGTACCCTTCCGTTGCCTGCGTGGAGAACGCCTGCCAGATAATGCTTGGCATTCTGCCCCGGTGTGACAACCCGCTTTTGCTGCGCTCTGAACATCCAGTCGGCTCCTAATTTGGGATTGAGGTCTATATCGACTTCATCCTCATAAAACACCGGATTATCGGCATCACAGCGGGCCAGCGCGGCGTCGATATTCGCCATTTTTTCCTGATAGGCTGGGTCTTTTATCCGCAAGGTCGGCACGGGCCTGCGCCAGACAATGCCCATACGAGGTAACCATCGGCGGAGCGTGGAGGCTGCCACATTGAGCCCTGTTAATCGATTGATTTTTATAGCCAATAGTTCAGTACACCAACGGCTGCGCTGATAACCAAAATCTTGCGGAGAAAACTGCATGAGCAGCACCAGTAAGGTGACAATCTTGGCGATAGGTAAGACTGGGGCACGGCCAGCCGGTAAGGCTTCTAGCGCATCTATGCCTTCATCTCGATACCACCGAAGCCAACGACCGATGGTCGAGCGCGCAGCGCCGGTAAGGTGATGAACATCGGTGATCGTGCGTCCTTCATGTAACAGCAAGATGGCCATCAAGCGACGAGCATGTCCTTTATCACGGGTGGCATGGATGATTTTGTGAATGCGGCGCCGTTGTGGTCGTGGCAGAGGTGGTAGGATAGGCATCAACTCAGTCCTTTGGGTGTGGCTTGTTTTGTTTAGCGACTAATCAGATCGCACAAACTGGACTGAGTTCCCTTCCTCCGGTGATCTACTATTCGGAACAGCTATTTAGATAAGTATTGGAGACTGTAATGAAGTTTGAAAAGTCACAGACAGCAATCGACCACCTGACTCCCGAGCAACACCGAATTACCCAGGAGGCGGGCACCGAAAGGCCCTTCACGGGCGAGTACAACGACAACAAGGAGCCTGGCATCTACGTCGACATAGTGTCGGGAGAGCCACTGTTCGCTTCGACGGACAAGTTCGATTCGGGTACTGGCTGGCCCAGCTTCACCAAGCCGATCGTTTCGGCAAACGTGAACGAGGTGCGGGACAGCGCACACGGCATGGTCCGGACGGAGGTCAGGTCAGTACACGCAGACAGTCATCTCGGCCATGTGTTCCCCGATGGTCCTTCCGACCGCGGCGGTCTGCGGTACTGCATCAACTCAGCGTCCCTTCGCTTCATCCCGCGCGACGAGATGGAGTCCGAGGGATACGGTGAATATCTCGATCAAGTAGAGGAGGCTTAACATGCATCAGCGCGCTGTTCTCGCAGGAGGATGTTTCTGGGGCATGCAGGATCTGATCCGCAAGCGGCCCGGCATCATCTCGACCCGTGTGGGTTACACGGGCGGCGATATTCCGAACGCCACGTATCGTAATCACGGCACGCATGCCGAGGGGATCGAGATTGTCTTCGACCCGACAGTGACGAGCTACCGGAACATCCTGGAATTCTTCTTCCAGATCCACGATCCGACGACGCTGAACCGCCAGGGCAATGATCGTGGGCTCTCCTACCGGTCGGGCATCTATTATGTCGACGAGGAGCAGAAGCGCGTCGCCGAGGATACGATCGCCGATGTGGATGCCTCGGGGCTGTGGGATGGCAAAGTGGTGACCGAGGTCCAGCCGGTCGGCGAGTTCTGGGAGGCCGAGCCCGATCACCAGGATTATCTGGAGAAGCGCCCGGGCGGCTACACCTGCCACTTCGTCCGTCCCGGCTGGGTGCTTCCGAAGCGCCAAAAGGTTGACGACGTACAGCCAGCGGCCGGGACCGCGGCGGAATAGGCTTCACTGCCGTTGCCACTGCGCCGATCCGGTCCGCAATCTTCGTGACCGCGTCGTTCAGCGACGCGGTCATCGAACCCTACTTCAGAGTGACGGCTCGTTCCAGTCAGTCGCCATCGCAACACCAGGATCGCAGATTTATGCCAGACCTCTCGTCCTTTCCGATCACGCAGCGCTGGCCGGCATCTCATCCCGATCGCCTGCAACTCTACGCAGCCCCTACGCCCAATGGCGTCAAGGTCTCGATCATGCTTGAGGAGACTGGCCTGGCGTACGAGCCCCACCTGATCGACATCTCGAACAACGAGTCGAAGGATCCGGCGTTCGTGTCGCTGAACCCGAACGGACGCATACCGGCGATCATCGATCCGGCTGGCCCTGACGGTAGACCCATCGCCTTATGGGAATCCGGTGCGATCCTCCTCTATCTGGCCGACAAGACGGGTCAGTTCATCTCCACCGAACCAGGCCAGCGTTACGAGACCCTAGCGTGGGTGTTCTTTCAGATGTCGGCCATCGGGCCGATGTTCGGTCAGCTCGGCTTCTTCCTGCGATTTGGCGGCAAGGACTATGAGGACAAGCGGCCGCAACAGCGCTTTATCGACGAATCCACGCGTCTGCTGGGGATTCTGGATCGCCGGCTGGAAGGCCGCGACTGGATCGTCGACGACTATTCGATCGCGGACATCGCGACGCTCGGCTGGGTGAATGCGCTGGTGGAATTCTACGCTGCGGGTGACATCCTTGGCCTCAGCAGCTTTTCGAACGTCCGCGCATGGCTTGGACGCGGGCTGGCTCGACCGGCCGTCCAGCGTGGCCTCCACATTCCCGCGAGGCCAGCATGAGCATCATCGCCGCCTATTATTACAACGAAGGCAAGCGAGTTCGCGAAATCGCGCTCGATGAGCACGTCAAGTTGGGCGAGAGTCGCTCGGGCTTCTGCTGGATCGCGCTTAGCGAACCCACCCCCGAGGAACTACTCGCGATCCAAAGGACATATAATCTTCATCCGTTGGCGATCGACAACGCGATGCACCCGCTGTGCCCGCCCAAGCTCGAGGTCTACAACGATGAGTTGTACGTCGTCGCGCAGACCGCCGAGCTGGTCGGCGACCGGATCAGCTACGGCAAGATGGCGATCTTCACCGGTCACAATCACCTTATCACCGTGCGGCACGGCAATGCCGGAGCGCTGGGCAAACTTCGGGAGCAACTCGAGGCATCGCCGACGCAGTTCGGCAAGGGTGTCGACTATGTGCTGCACGCGATCTTGCATCGCGTGGTCGACCAGTATCTGCCCATCTTCGAAATGATCGAGGACGACGTCCTGGCGATGGAGCGACGGTCGCTGCACGATTTCCTCGGGCCAGAAGAGGTGGCGCGAATCTTCGAACTAAGGTCCGAACTCACGCGGTTCCAGCGCACGCTCGGGGCTATGGCCGAGCTGGTGCGAAAGCTCGTTCGCGGCCACTTTCCCTGCATCAGCGCCGAAATGACACCATATTTCCACGACGTCGCGGACCATGTCCACCGCGTGCAGTCCATGGTCGACGGCCTCCTGCTTGTCCTGTCCACGGTCTTTGAGGCCAGCAGCCTTCTTGAAGCGCAAAGGACGGGGGTGATCACCCGCCAGCTGGCGGCTTGGGCGGCAATACTGGCAGTCCCGACGGCGATCGCTGGAATATACGGCATGAACTTTAAGCACATGCCGGAGCTGGACACGGCCTACGGATACTTTGTCGTGCTCGGAGTGATAGCGATATCGTGCGTTTTCCTATTTGTGCGCTTCAAGAAGGCTAAGTGGCTGTGAATACTGCCCATCGTTTTCTTCGCCGTCATCTGACGGTTACAGCGGGCCTTATACGGAAGCTTGTCCAATCCAACTCAAGATGAAGGTGCGTCCATGACATAGCAGCTGACCGACGCTCTACAAGCAGTTCAGTCCTTCATCGCCAAGGGCTAAGACCGCGAATAGCGCGTCAAGGACAGCAATCTCGTCGATCTCGAGCCAGGATCAACCATCGGTCCGTGCGGCATCTGCGTCGACGCGGCGTTTCGCCTCGGAAGCGGTGATGATGGCGATAACGCCTCCACCCTCTACGCGATCACCGATCCGGCGACCGAGCATAAGGGCCTGTTGATCGACGTGTTCGATGAAATCTGCTACCGCGACCCAGTTCAAGAGTCGGGACCTCAATGTAGAAGAAGTTGACTAACGAGCATTCGCGTCATCCGATCAAGCAAGCTGGAGACATTTATGAAAGCCATTGGTTACAAGGTTCCGGGACCCATCGCCGCGGATGCCGCGCTGGTCGACATCAATCTGCCTCGGCCTGTCGCTGCAGGATACGATATCCTGGTTGAGGTGAAGGCCGTCTCGGTCAACCCGGTCGACTACAAGGTCCGCAACAGCACGCCGCCGGCAGATGGCGATTGGAAGGTGCTGGGATGGGATGCCGCCGGGATTGTGCGCGAGGTCGGCCCCGACGTCACGCAGTTCGAGTTAGGCGACGAGGTCTATTATGCCGGATCGATCACACGGCCCGGTACCAATGCGGAGTTCCATCTCGTCGACGCCCGGATTGTCGGTCACAAACCTGCGTCGCTCTCCTGGGCGGAAGCGGCGGCGCTGCCGCTGACGACGTTGACGGCCTGGGAGGCGATGTTCGACCGCCTGGACGTGGCGAAGCCCGTACCCGGTGCGGCGGAGGCGATCCTCATCATCGGTGGCGCGGGCGGGGTTGGGTCGATCGCCGTCCAGATCGCGCGACAGCGCACGGACCTCACCGTCATCGCCACAGCCTCTCGACCGGAAACCCAAGAGTGGGTAAGAGGGCTTGGAGCTCACCACGTCATCGACCATTCTCGTCCGCTCGCGCCACAGATCGCCGAACTCGGCATCGGTGCTCCCGCTTTCGTCTTTTCGACCACGCATACCGAGCAACATGTCGCCGACATCGCCGAACTGATCGCCCCACAAGGACGGTTCGGACTGATCGACGATCCCAAGGCATTCGATATCATGGTTTTCAAGCGCAAGGCGGTGTCGATCCACCACGAGCTGATGTTCACGCGGTCGATCTACGGCACGCCCGACATGAATGAGCAGGGCGAGATTCTGGATGCGATGGCAGCGCTGGTTGACGACGGCAAAATCCGCACGACGCTGACCCGGCGACTGTCGCCGATCAATGCCGCCAATCTGAAGACGGTGCATGCACTGATCGAAAGTGGCGCGGCTAAAGGCAAGATCGTCCTCGAAGGCTTCTAACGACCGCGATCGCCAAACATCTTGTCCAACCTCAAAAAGCCGAACGGGTTATGCCCCAGCGATGAGAATCCCATGACCAAATCTATTGCCACCGCCTCGATCAACCGCGAAACCGCAGTCGCCCTCATCGACGCGGCGCTCGCTGCGGCCCGTGCCATCGGCATCCCGGCTGCCGTCGCCGTCGTCGACGCCACCGGTAACCTGCGCGCGTTCGAGCGCACCGACGATGCGCCGTTCCTTACCGTCGATGTTGCCATCGACAAGGCCTGGAGTTCCGCCTCGTTTGGGTTCCCGACCCATGTCTGGAACGACTATGTGACCAACGATCCAAAAGTGGCGCCGCTAGCCTATCGCCCTCGGATGGTCGCTGTCGGCGGCGGTTATCCGATTCTGGAGGATGGGAAGTTGATCGGCGGCATAGGCATCTCCGGAGGCAACTATCAGCAGGATCAGGATGCGTGCGTCGAGGCACTCATGAAAATCGGGTTCCAGTTGCCAGCCTGACGACTGTGAGGCCATCACCGGTGGTAATGGCCAACAGATCCAACCTTTGAGAGGCCTAATGATGGAAGCGTTCGTCGTCTTTACGCGGGAAGAAACCAGCGACCCACATGCACTCGCAACCTATTCTGCAGGCGTCGGACCATCGTTCGATGGTCACGACGTTACCTTTCTCGCCGCTTATGGCGCGATCCAGCATTTGGAGGGGCCGCCCATCGAAGGGGCCGTAATCTTGCGTTTCCCGACGATGCAGGCCGCTCGCGACTGGTATGACAGTCCCGCCTACCAAACCATCGCTGCTCAACGCTTTGCCGGTTCCCGTTACCGCGCCTTTATCATTGAAGGGCGGCGGTGACATACCGACAGAAGCACTTCGGCGCTGACCACGAGGTATCGGCGTGTGAACTCGCATCTTGGGAATCTGTGGGGGGGACCAAGACAGCGGCGCTAGGGGCTCATATCGTCGATCGGATCAGAGAGTTGCTCGGCGAGAATGGGTTATCTATTGCCGAGCTGACGGAGCGGAGCCGCCCTCTCCCAACGGATTGATTCAATCGTTGACGCTCCTCCTATCCGGATCCGGGTTTTCGCACGCTGATCAACAGAGTTACAGCGCGCAACGCCTGTAGTGGGCATCAGGGGATGGGTGGCAATCAGGATGATTGCCCACCTTCCAACGATTAACCTTGCTCAAGTTGCTTCACTAGTCGCTCCGCGTCGAGATGGAAGTCCGAGAAAACAATGCTACCGCCAGCGTCGATAACCGTAAACCACGGAGTTCCTCGTGTGCGGTAGTCTTCCATGAAGGTTGGAAACGGCGAGCCGGTCGGTTGCTCGTCGTGACCGAAAACGATAGGAAGCTCATACTTGAGCTGGTTCACGCGCAACTTCTCGAAGGTATTCTCATGCGTTCCTTCGAAGACGGTCTGGATCACTGCGAACCCCACGTCTTTTGAGCTCAACGCTGCATGCAACTTTTGTAGCGTCGGAAACCCATGCAAATGGCAACCTTGGCACCAATGCTGGAAGGCAAACAAGATTTTCGGGCCGGGCCCGATATCTGACAGTTTGAACGGCGCGATACTTTCCCCATCTTTGCCAATCCATTTTTGCACCCGCAGCTCAGGCGCTTGTCGTTCGATCTCGTTCATCTGATCCTCCAACCCCGATACAGAAGCTTAGTGGATGATCGCGCGTCGCGACGGTGCGCGAACGTCCGACCTTATTTTCCCTATTTCCTGAAGCCAGAATAGATCAGATCGACATTTCGTCCTTAATATACTCAAGCTGCCGGCGAGCGCGAACTGGGCAACCATGCGCTGGTGAGCCTTGAGCTTTGCACGCTGCCCATCCGTTTGAGAGCGAACCTGCAACTTCCGCTCCGCATACCGCAGATCAGCGTACGCAGCCTTGGGGTTATCTACCCTATAGCCATTGGGTATTGGGAATCATGCTGGCCTGACGCTATGTTCGATACGCGATTTTTTACGATGATAGAGCATCTGTATCTGATTTTTAGTCGATTGGCTTATTCGGCGGATGTGCGGGCAAATGCTTTACGCAGAGTACTGAAATGAAGGCCGGCTTCGGTCTGCCGTATCGAGCAAGAGGGGTCACTATGGTCACCAGAGGTTTCACCGGTCGCGGTTCAGGCGACCAGTCCGATCGGATTCCGCCAGGTCAGCATCTGGTGGAGGATTTCCCTGTTCTGTCGGCCGGCCCTACGCCGAGGGTAGAGCCCTCCGACTGGAAATTCACAGTCAAAATTGGTCCGAAGCCCGTCAAAACGTGGAATTGGGGCGAATTCAACACTCTACCAAAGACCCAGGTGACAAAGGATATTCACTGCGTCACCTCTTGGTCCAAACTGGATACCGTTTGGGAGGGTGTACTCATTGAAGACATCCTTGCAGATGCAGAGCTTGATCGGCCTACCGATTTCGTCTTGGCGCACTGCTACGATAATTATTCGACAAACGTCCCTCTGACGGATCTGCTTTCCGGGAAAGCGATGGTCGCCCTCAGTTATGCGGGCAAGCCACTTTCCCGCGATCATGGGGGGCCGGCGCGTCTTCTAGTGCCGCACCTTTACTTCTGGAAATCCGCCAAATGGGTGAATGCGCTGCAATTCACGACGCGTGACGAGGCCGGCTTTTGGGAGCTGCACGGCTATCACATCTACGGCGATCCGTGGCGCGAACAACGATACACCCATGACTGAAAACGAAGCGCAAGTCCGTTCGTGGCAATCATGCGTGATCGACGACATCATCCAGCAAACACCGAGTATCAAGAGCTTCTTCCTTCGGTTGAGCAAGCCGTTCGCGCACACCGCAGGTCAGCACGTCGATATCCGGCTGACCGCGCCCGACGGCTACAGTGCAATGCGCAGCTACTCGATCGCGTCATCGGCAGTTTCGACCCCGATCGTCGAGATAGCTATCGAGCGCATGCCGGATGCCGAAGTTTCGCCGTTTTTTCACGACATCGCGGCGATTGGTGACGAAATCGAAGTTCGCGGTCCGCTCGGTGGCCATTTCCTTTGGCCTGAGCCTGCCATAGATCCGGTTCTGTTGATCGGGGGAGGCTCCGGCCTCGTGCCGTTGATGGCAATGATCCGGCAGCGCCGCGCATTGGCCCAAGCCGTTCCGACAGCGTTGCTCCTGTCCGCACGAACCGCCGAGGACGTTCTCTTCTCAGAAGAACTTCATTGCATCGAAATCAGCGATCCGGCGTTCGTCCTGGCGCTCGCGATTACGCGCGAGAAACCGGTTCGCGCATCGGACTTTGCGCGACGGATCGACGGCATGATGGTCCAAGAAATTCTAACCAGGCTTCAGGGAAAGCCGACGCAAGTGTTCGTCTGCGGGTCTAACGGATTCGTCAACATCGCAACCGATAGCGCGCTGCTGGCGGGCTTGGACGCCTCCATCATCAAGACGGAGCGCTACGGGGGCTAGCGGCGCGAGCTATCTCACGTCGCGCCGATCGTAGACGTGCGCCCTGGGAAGCTTTGGCGATCAACGTGAACCGTTTTGCCGAACACAGTCTTCGTACCCCCCGGCCTCTAGAACGCCTTCGCTCGCGATACCTGGCTCGACATCAAGCTCAATTTGAAAGTTCCTGCACTATCCGTCGTCCTGATATGCTCGACCAGCATGATGGGCGATTCGAGCGGGACCGCTTCCGTCCCAATCGAGGCTCGGTTACCTTAGAGCATCGGCTCGGCGCTACAGGAGGCGCGTGCGGCCTCTGCCTGGCGGTGAAAGCACTTTGGGCCATGTCGCCTGGATAGCGGCCAATCGTCAGCATCTGCTCCGATGTCGGCCAAGGTGCAGTCGCCATCTTTGAACGCCGCGAATTGGAGATCAACGCCATGACAGCGATCCGCGTGCAACTGCCGGAGATGCAATATGACAACTGATGTATTGCTGTACACCACGAATTGGTGCCCGTTCTGCCGCCGAGCGAAGGCGCTCCTCAAGGAAAAGGGCGTGCGATGGAAGGAGCTCGATATTGAGGCGGATCCGGCTCACCGGCAGGCCATGGCGGAAGCGTCGGGGCGAAGCTCCGTGCCGCAGATCTTCATCAATGGCACCCTTATCGGTGGCTCCGATGAGCTATTCGCGCTCGATGTCAGAGGCGAGCTCGACAAACTTCTCGGGCGCAACCCGCCTGCCACCTGAGGAGGTGCGGCTTGGGGCAGCCAGCCCGCGAGCCTTCGCCGGTTGATGAATACAAAAGGAGAGTCCGTTGGTCTCAGCCATCTGGAAAGACACTACTATCGCCACAAGCGACGAAACAGTCATCGTCGAGGGAAATCACTACTTCCCACCGTCAGGAGTCGACCTGAGCCTGCTTGAGATGAGCCCGCACACATCTGTCTGTCCGATCAAAGGCGCCGCGCGCTTCTTTCATGTTCGCGCGGGTGACGCGCTCAACGTGAACGCCGCTTGGACCTATCCCGCCCCCACTCCGGATGCCGAGGGTATCCGGGATTACATCGCTTTCTGGAAAGGCGTGGACGTTGCCTAGCAGACTGGACGGACGACTTCGCTGATAGCCATGCGGGCGCCGACATCTCAATTAGGGGTCGTTTGCGGGAGAGGGCGAAATCCTACGCTAAGGCTTTGGCCAACGATATTCTCCGGTAAGATTGATGTGTTCCGAGGGGATAGGAGAAGTCGCTTGATATCTAGTATGACGTCTGTCGCACCTGCTTGATCGCGGCCGCGATAGCTAGATCGCGTTGCTCCTCTTCTCCATCCGCGTTCCAAGCTGCGGAAAGGCACCCATAAGCGTACGCCTGGTCGAGCAGGCGACGCGGATCGACGTCCAGCGCACGAGAGAATGCGTCCGCCATCTGTGCAATGCGTCTGGGATCGAGACAAAGGTCGTCTCTGTCAGCCGGATCGTAGAACATATTGGCGGCGCCAAAGCCCACTTCACCGACCAGACCGACGGGATCTATCACCAGCCAGCCGCGACTGGAGAACATGATGTTTTCATGATGCAGATCGCCATGTAGCCCACGCAGTTCCGAGGCATTGCTCATCATTTGATCGGCTATAATCGCCGCGTGGACGTAGTCAGTTTGACAACCTGCGTTTTGATCATCGCGCGCCCGCTGAAACAAAGCTGCAAAGCGATCCCGGATCGGGAGAAGGGCAGAAGGCAGGGGTTCCTCAGATGCGGCATACAGCTTCGCCATTAGTTCCGCTGCAATTTCGGTCGCCTGGTAGTCGCCGTGCTCGGCAACGATGTGAGAGAGCATTCGCTCCCCGGCATATTCGAGCAACATCAGATTGTTCTCACGACCGAGCAACCGGACTGCTCCCCTCCCATTGCGCCATACCAGATAGTCGGCCCCGCGCAGTTCATCAGCAATGTCTTCTATAGGTTTCAATCCCTTGACGATTGCAGGAGTCCCGTCTGGCAATGAAACTTTCCAAACGAGGCTGGAAAAGGTGTCCGCAATGAGAACAGGTTGCGAAACGTGCCAATGAGCAGGAAAAACAGGCGGCATGAACATCAACCCCAAGTCAGAGGGTCCAATCGCAGATAGAAGGCAAGGCGTTCGCGGTCGGGGGCTTCGATCCCCAATACATTGAATAGGACAGCGAAGGCGCGCTCTGCTTCATCTGGCGCTGCCCAGTTCTCTTCGGCGTTAGCAATCATGAGTGCCAAATCGGCATAGCGATCTGCTGTTCCGAGCCGCCCAAGGTCGATCAGACCCGTGCATCGAAGAGTTTTAGGGTCCACCATGAAGTTCGGCATGCAGGGATCACCATGGCAAACAACCATATCGGTGCGCTCTTGGTCGAGCCGCACCGGTAGCTCTCGTTCGACACGAGCCAAAAGATCGAGCTGCGGCGTACTCTTGTCCTCGTCCGGTAAGAAGTCGGGATTGACGGCATTGCGGGACACCACATCAACGGCGCGTCCGAACATTCGCGACAGCCTGCGCTCAAACGGACATTGATCAACCGATAGGCTGTGAACAGCGCCAAGTTGCTGCCCCATTGACGGCCACGCTTTGAGCAAATCCGCTCCAGACAGATCAGCCGCCGGTACTCCCGGAATTGCCGTTATCACCAAGCATGCACCCTCCTGTTCCTCCTGCCAGTTGATCACCTCGGGGCAAGCCACACCTCGACCTTTGAGCCAAATGAGGCGGTCACGCTCTCCAGCGAGCTCACCGCGGCGGGAAGCAGGTGCGATTTTCGCGAAGGCATGCCCGTCACCACGTCGAAAAACAAAATCACCAGATTCTCCGCCTCTGACAGGCAACCAGTCAGAATGCGATTCACCAAAAAAAATATTAGTTCGATTCAATGGAGGTTCCTTCAGTTTTCTGATGAAGCGCGGAGGTGGCTCAACCTGCGAAAAGAAACGAGTTGCTACGTAAGTCCGAGAACATGCTTTCCATGGTCTCTGAGCTCGCCTTTGGGACCGACATATCGGTAGAGAGTGACGCGCTCGATGCCGAGTTCCTTGCAGAGATCGGAAACTGAAGTATCGCGCTGGGCCATGGCGGCTTGCGCGAGACGCACCTGAGCTTTGGTGAGCGCGAATTTTCGTCCGCCCTTGCGACCGCGCGCTCTCGCGGAGGCGAGACCCGCCATGGTGCGCTCTCGGATCAGATCCCGCTCGAACTCGGCCAAGGTGGCGAAGATTCCGAACACCATGCGACCGGACGCAGTCGTGGTGTCGATCTGAGCGCCCTTTCCAGTCAGAACCCGCAGGCCGATCTTGCGGTCTGACAGCTCCTTCACCGTGTTGACCAGATGGGCAAGCGATCGTCCGAGGCGATCGAGCTTCCAGACCACCAGCACATCGCCGTCACGCAATGACTTGAGGCAGGCAGTCAAGCCAGGGCGATCATCACGACCGCCGGAAGCAAGATCATCATAGATATTGTCCCGTTCGACACCTGCGGCGCGCAAGGCGTCGTGCTGCAGGTCCAGAGACTGCGAGCCATCGGCTTTGGAGACGCGGGCATATCCGATCAGCATGTATCACAAACGTTGGTTTGAGGCGGCGCTTCGGCCACGATTGCATTGACCTCTGGAAATGTATCTCAACCAGCTTCATAAATAAAGCGTCTTGAACGCTATCAGATTTTGAAAAAGGAACATGTATGCCGCGTCGCGTCACTCTAACCGATCGGCAGAAAGACGCGCTGTTGCGCTTGCCGACTTCACAGACGGATTTGCTCAAGCACTATACGCTGAGTGATGAAGACCTTGGGCATATCAGGCTGCGTCGGCGCGTTCACAACAGGTTCGGCTTCGCCCTGCAATTGTGTGTCCTGCACTATCCCGGCCGGGTGCTGGCTCCAGGCGAACTGATCCCTGCAGAGGTCATCGAATTTATCGGAGCGCAGCTTGGCCTGGGTGCCGACGATCTCGTAGACTATGCTGCCCGCGAGGAAACACGGCACGAGCATCTTGCCGAGTTACGGGGGCTCTACGGCTTCCGCACCTTCTCCGGGCGTGGTGCGAGCGAGCTGAAGGAATGGTTGTTCCGAGAAGCGGAGATGGCGGTGTCGAACGAGGATATCGCCCGTCGCTTCGTAGCCGAGTGCCGACGCACCCGCACTGTCCTTCCCGCGACATCCACGATCGAGCGGCTTTGTGCCGCGGCTCTCGTCGATGCCGAGCGACGCATCGAGACGAGGATCGCCAGTCGGCTGCCTATGTCGATCCGAGAACAGTTGCTGGCATTGCTCGAGGAGACGGCTGATGATCGGGTGACCCGTTTTGTGTGGCTGCGCCAGTTCGAGCCTGGCTCGAACTCTTCGTCGGCCAACCGGCTGCTCGACCGGCTCGAATATCTGCAACGCATCGATCTCCCCGAGGATCTGCTTGCCGGCGTTCCTGCCCATCGGGTGACTCGTCTGCGCAGGCAGGGTGAACGGTATTATGCCGACGGCATGCGCGATCTCCCGGAGGACAGGCGGCTTGCGATCTTGGCTGTTTGCGTCTCGGAATGGCAGGCGATGTTGGCCGACGCAGTGGTCGAAACCCACGACCGGATCGTCGGCCGTCTCTACCGTGCTTCGGAGCGTATTTGCCATGCAAAGGTCGCAGACGAAGCGGGGGTGGTGCGTGACACCCTGAAATCCTTCGCCGAGATCGGGGGCGCCCTGGTCGATGCACAGGATGATGGCCAGCCGCTGGGCGATGTCATCGCGAGTGGGTCAGGGTGGGACGGCTTAAAAACCCTTGTTGCAATGGCAACCAGGCTGACCGCCACCATGGCCGACGATCCGCTCAATCATGTGCTCGACGGTTATCACCGCTTCCGCCGATACGCTCCACGCATGTTGCGCCTGCTCGATCTGCGAGCTGCGCCCGTTGCACTGCCGCTTCTGGAAGCGGTGACGGCCCTTCGTACCGGTTTGAACGATGCCGCGATGACCAGCTTCTTGCGGCCCAGCTCGAAATGGCATCGCCACCTTCGGGCCCAGAGGGCTGGCGACGCTCGCCTATGGGAGATCGCGGTGCTGTTCCATCTGCGCGATGCGTTCCGCTCCGGAGATGTCTGGCTTACTAGGTCCCGGCGCTATGGCGATCTGAAACACGCACTCGTTCCGGCACAATCCATCGCGGAAGGCGGTCGTCTCGCTGTGCCATTGCGGCCGGAGGAATGGCTGGCAGACCGGCAAGCTCGCCTCGACATGCGGTTGCGCGAGCTTGGCCGTGCCGCTCGCGCAGGCACGATCCCGGGCGGGTCGATTGAAAACGGCGTTCTGCATATCGAGAAACTCGAAGCCGCCGCGCCGACAGGCGCCGAAGATCTGGTGCTCGATCTCTACAAGCAGATCCCGCCCACGCGCATCACCGATCTCCTGCTGGAGGTGGATGCGGCGACCGGCTTCACCGAAGCGTTCACCCATCTGCGCACAGGAGCACCCTGCGCTGACCGGATCGGGCTAATGAACGTTATCTTGGCGGAAGGGATCAACCTCGGCTTGCGCAAAATGGCGGATGCGACAAACACCCACACCTTCTGGGAATTGATCCGCATTGGACGGTGGCATGTCGAGGGCGAAGCCTATGACCGGGCGCTGGCCATGGTGGTCGAGGCACAGGCAGCGTTACCCATGGCCCGGTTCTGGGGCATGGGCACGTCGGCTTCGAGCGACGGACAGTTCTTCGTCGCTACAGAGCAAGGTGAGGCCATGAACCTGGTCAACGCGAAATATGGCAATACCCCGGGCCTGAAAGCCTATAGCCACGTCTCCGACCAATATGCGCCGTTCGCAACCCAGGTGATTCCTGCAACGGCAAGCGAAGCGCCTTACATCCTCGATGGCCTGCTGATGAACGATGCTGGACGCCATATCCGCGAGCAGTTCACCGACACGGGCGGCTTCACCGATCACGTCTTTGCCGCATGTGCCATTCTCGGCTACCGGTTCGCTCCGCGCATCCGCGACCTGCCATCCAAACGGCTCTACGCGTTCAATCCGTCGGCCGCCCCGGCGCACCTGCGAGCGTTGATCGGCGGAAAGGTCAACCAAGCCATGATCGAGCGCAATTGGCCCGACATCCTGCGCATCGCCGCCACCATTGCTGCCGGGACCGTCGCGCCAAGCCAGATTCTGCGGAAACTCGCCTCCTATCCGCGGCAGAACGAGCTCGCGACAGCCCTGCGGGAAGTCGGTCGCGTCGAGCGCACCCTGTTCATGATCGACTGGATTCTGGATGCCGAACTCCAACGGCGTGCCCAGATCGGGCTCAACAAAGGCGAAGCTCATCATGCGCTGAAGCGGGCAATCAGCTTCCACCGCCGCGGTGAAATCCGCGACCGTTCCGCCGAAGGCCAGCATTACCGCATCGCCGGCATGAATCTGCTCGCCGCCATCATCATCTTCTGGAACACCATGAAGCTCGGCGAGGTCGTTGCAAACCAGAAACGCGATGGAAAGCTGCTATCGCCCGATCTCTTGGCCCATGTTTCGCCGCTCGGATGGGAACACATCAATCTCACCGGAGAATATCGCTGGCCAAAGCCTTAGCGTAGGATTCCGCCCCCTCCCGCAAACGACCCCTTATAGGGCGAGGCGTACAGGCTCTGGGTATATCGGTAACGAACTGCTGGAGCAGTACCCGGCCGCTAACGACGATCTGCCGTAGGCTTCGTAATAAATTATCAGGGACATATACAACTGCGTGACGATCTGGCTGCGCTATCCAGCACCATGAGCGACTTGCGCCTGCATATTCGAGCTCTGGAAGTTAAGTATCACGACGGATGTCCCGCGCTGGTTGATGCGCTGGTCGCTGATTTCCTGCGCAATCTCAACGAGCAGTATCTGACGGTTTACATGCGCGTACTGGCGTTCAGCGGCTGTTTTCACGACTGACTGCGATCGGACGGTTTACGGCACGCTAACGCGGAGATACGCCCCGATTAAGGCTTACTCTGGACCACTCCGACGACTCACATAACCTTCTTCGTGGCTTAAATTGGGATTGTTCAAGCTTGGCAGGGTGAGAGATTATTACGGCTTACGCCGTAATGCTTTTTTCATCCTCACTTCGCGGAATAAACACGCACATAATATGTGGAAATATCAGGGTAAACAGGCTGACTAGGAGCGGTACGAGAAAGTTCTGTATTAAAAAACTAAGTATCCGCGAAACAGCCGATGCGACAGGTTACAGTCCCTCTCTGATATGTACGATTTCAGTTACTGCAAAGGAAAACTCTGTCAGCAGTGGAGTAGTTAAGTTACAACTATATTACAAAAGGGATATGATTTTTCAGGCTTTTTCAAAGTGATCCAGCTTCATCTCCATGATCCACCATTCGGCTACTTACATGAGTAATTCCGGGTCATCATTCTTGTTGGCAAAAAAAGCATAAAATGACACGCCAACATCATCCCCTTTTGCCGCTGTCTTAGCTTCACATACCTTCACAATCTTCGCTCAAATGCTGGCTCTCATTATCTTTCTCTTATAGTTGCTGAGGACACATGCTCTCAGACGCTGTCGAATGGGCAGAATTGGTTAAAGATCCTCACGCCCGGGAACCCCAACGGACAATGCGACTGTGGAGTCGTTCAATGGCAGGCTACGGCAGGAGTGCCTGAATGAAAACTGGTTCATGTCGCTGGAAGATGCCCGGTCCAAAATCGAGGCTTGGCGCATACACTATAACCAGAAGCGTCCCCATTCTACTCTGGGATGGATGACCCCGTCCGAATTTGCAGAAAAATCTGTCGGTTGCCAGAATATGTAACCAACATGAAGCCGGTTATTCCTGATTATGACTGGAGCATATTCGGGGGCGGGGTCAGAAGCCGGATATTCCTAATTATGAATGGATCACATACTGGGAGCGCGTCAATATGAAGACATTACTATCATCGGTGTGTATGAATCAACGGGGAGAAGGTCAAAGGAAACCGGAGCGACAGAAATAGCAAAGATGATAAGTATCGCACGTTCCACGGTCAATAAAATCATCGAAGAGTCGAAAATGTGAATGTCGGCAGTCGGTTTTTTTAAAAGGTCAATATAATGAAAATAAAAGATTTTTACCGACCACGTTAGCATTATCGTGGAAATGTGCGCGAAACCCTTAATGCGACAAAGCCTATCAGAACGCATTGGCGGAAAAGGCCAACGAGATACTGAAGACGAAGTTTTTGCTGTCACGCCCGGCAGATCTGTAGCAGGCAAGAAAGATGGTGAGGGAATCAATAGCAATTTACAACAGAGTTCAGCCTCACTAGGCACTAAAATACAAAACGCCCGATACGGTGCATCAGGCGTTTTACAGGCATAAAAGTGTCAACCTATGCTAGGACTAGTCAGTCGAAATCCCGGCGCAGATACGCGGTGCATATCCCTGATTCAAAGCCCTTCGGTGACAATTTTAGCGGCAGCAGCCAACACGTCTTTGCGGGCTTCTGCATTCTGCTGTGGCTGAGTGAAATAGGTTACCAACACCAACGGTGCGTGGTTCGCTGGCCAAATCACGGCGATATCGTTAGTGGTACCGTAATCACCACTGCCGGTTTTATCACCGACCACCCACGTGGCTGGCAGACCTGCGCGAATGCTGGCTCCGCCGGTAGTGTTCCCCTTCATCCATTCAACCAGTTGAGCACGCTGTGGTTCACCCAGCGCCTTGCCCAAAGTTAGGGTTTGCAGGCTTTTTGCCATCGCCAGCGGCGAGGTAGTGTCACGCTTATCGCTGGGAATGGCAGTATTTAAAGTAGGCTCGGTACGATCGAGACGAAAGGTTTTATCACCAATAGTACGCGCATACTCTGTCACTTTTGCCGGGCCGCCAAGATGCTCAAGGATCTTGTTCATCGCCGTGTTGTCACTGTACTGGATGGCGGCGGCACTGAGCTCTGCAAGGGTCATCCCGGTATCCAGGTGTTTTTCGGCGATCGGGTTGTAGTTGACCAGATCGGATTGTTTGATTTCCATCCGCTTAGCCAAAAGATTTTTATCCATCTCGCTCTGTTTTAACAACGCCGACACCGCCATCACCTTGCTAGTGCTACACATGGGAAAACGTTCATCCCCACGATACAGGATCTGCGAATTATCGGCGGTATCGATCAGCGCCACGCCAAGGCGGCCACCGGAGTTTTTCTCGAGCTCGGACAGTTGCTGCTGAATATTTGCTTTGGCATTAGCGGATTGAGCCCATAATGGTGCGCTACCGAACAGCAGCGGCATAACCGTAGCGACCATCAGGGTGGTTTGACGTAATGTATTTTTAACCATGTTTTGCCTCACATAAAATGGATTAACTCAGCGGGTTGTTCTGCAGATGGCGAGAACTATCTTCTTTTAGACCGTTATTGACAAGCGACAAGAATTTTCTCTAACATAAAGAAAATCTTTTGGATAATACCTATGCGTTCTAACCCTCCCCTGAATGCTCTACGTGCTTTTGAAGCCTCTGCCAGACATTTGAGTTTCACTCGGGCAGCGCTGGAGCTCTATGTTACCCAGGCTGCCGTTAGCCAACAGGTTCGGCTGCTTGAAGAGCGCCTGGGCATGGTGCTGTTTAAACGATTACCCCGTGGTTTAGAAATGACAGAGGAATCACGGGCGCTGTTTGCCGTGTTAACCGACGCCTTTGGCCATATTGAAAAAGCCTTCCGGCAGTTTGAAGGGGGGCAGTTCCAGGAGGTGCTTACCGTGGCTGCCGTCGGCACTTTTGCCGTGGGCTGGCTGTTACCACGTCTCGATCGGTTCAGGCAAGAGCATCCTTTTGTCAAACTGCGGCTGCGCACCAACAACAACGTTGTTAATCTGGCCGCCGAAGGGCTTGATTTCGCCATCCGTTTTGGCACGGGTTTGTGGCCATCAACCCATAACGAGATGCTGTTTAATGCTCCGCTGACCGTATTGTGCACGCCAGCTACGGCTAAGCGGCTCGTTACCCCAGCCGATCTGCTGCAAGAGGATTTACTGCGTTCTTACCGTGCTGAAGAGTGGGAAAACTGGTTTGCTGCCGCTGGCTTGCAGGCTGTGAGAGTGAATGGCGCCATCTTTGACTCATCCCGTCTGATGATCGAGAGCGCTATCCATTCCGGCGGTGTGGCATTAGCCCCAGCGAAAATGTTTGTCCGGGAGCTAACCACCGCGCAGCTGGTGCGCCCATTTGCTACCGAAATCAATATGGGCAGTTACTGGTTAACCCATTTAAAATCGAAAGCAATGACCCCGGCGATGGAAATATTTAGCGAATGGTTACTGAAAGAAGCGGCAGAAGATAATACGTAGGGGCGCAGCATGCTGTGCCCCTCGGGTTTCCAGACTTATTGCTTGTGGTGAGTCAGGCGGGTAGCAAAAAAATGGTTTTTCGGAAGAAATGCGGGCTTCCGAAAACAAACAGAGACAGGACATGTCCGTTCAAACATTCAGGAACAGGTAACGGGATTTAACGGAACCTGAATGCCCCCCGATAACTGTCATCATCTTGGCTGAAGACACAGGTATTAGGGGAGCCAAAAGCAGGCGCGTTGCCTGTGATGGATTATGTTGTAACTAGAGTCCTGAGTTGCTGTAGGATATATCACTGAAGGTATTGAATAACACGCCCGTAAGCAGCCCTTACGGCTCGCTAACGCGGAGATACACCCCGACTGCGGCTTCGCCTTGTCATGAGCACTCCGACGGCTCACAAAGGCACTGTTGCAAATAGTCGGTGGTGATAAACTTATCATCCCCTTTTACTGATGGAGCTGCACATGAACCCATTCAAAGGCCGGCATTTTCAGCGTGACATCATTCTGTGGGCCGTACGCTGGTACTGCAAATACGGCATCAG
>NZ_JABBJF010000041.1 GCF_014218705.1 Kluyvera sichuanensis
TAGCGGAGCAGGAAGGACATCTGATGGAAATGGAAGCCACGCAAGCACCTTAAAATCACCATCATACACTAAATCAGTAAGTTGGCAGCATTACCTAAGAATCTATCCTATGACTGGATATGCACTCAACTGAATAACGCCTGGTTTCAGTCCATTTTATCGGGATCAGCCTTCTTTCTGGGTAATTTAGGGGGCTTCACTTGCTGATTACTTTGCGTGCGGCGCGTGAGCCAAGGATGGTCAGCTTTAGGTTTTACGTAGAATTTTGAGCGTAAATCAAAACGGGCATTATCCACACGTTCATGGACACTTTTTTCATCATCCAGTGGTATAGGCTCCGGGCCATCAACATATTTTTCCCATCCCAACGCTTTCCCATCATACAGAACCTTAATTTCACCGTTAAAGCTTTCGCATACCGGGACAACCGAATGCCGAAGTCGATATCCCCGGCCTTCACTGCAAATCTGAAACGCACTGCTTTTGTACTGGAAAGTGAGATTTTTGGAGAGAACGCGCTTCGCCTGGAGGCTGAAGATATAACCCAGTTCCTCTTCAGAATGGTGTACATCAAGATGGGCGTTATCAGCAATACGAGGCGGCGTAGCAAACCGGTTGTTATAGGCTTCAATAAAGGTCGGCAACCATGCGTTCGCTGTCTCAATATCACTGATACCCTGAAGCCGCATTTCTTTGGCCAGCCTGTCCTGCAGTGTCTGATTGGCACGCTCTACCCGCCCTTTTGCCTGCGGGCTGTTGGCATGGATTGGCTCGATGCCCAGTGTCTTTATCGCACGTGTGAACTGAGTCAACTCTCCTTCCCGCTCCGGGTTATTTACTCTGAATATACTGTGTCTGTCAGAATAGAGAGCCAGTGGTACGCCATGATCATTAAGGTAACCCCGGAGGGTTTCCATGTAAGCCCGGGTTGTTTCTGCAGGAGCGAATCGTAGCGCCATCAGAGCGCTGGTAGCATCATCGATAAAGACTATCAGTGTGCATTTGGGGCCCCGACCTTCAAACCAGTCATGAGGCGAGCCATCAATCTGGATGAGTTCACCGTAGGATGGGCGCCGCATCCGGCGCTGATAAATTCGGGCAAACTTACGACGACGTTCGCGCCATATGCCCTCCTCTACCATCCACTTCCTGAGAGTTTCAATGGATAAACACAAGCCGTGTATCTCGCGCAATTTTTCGCACGCAAGCGTAGGTCCAAAATCAGCGTAGCGGCCTTTGAGGAGTGAAATTACTGTTGCTCTGAATTCAGTAGAAAAGGAATTATTGGGACGCTTTCCACGTCGGCGGGAAACTAGACCAGAAGGCCCTTCATTTCTATACCGTTGCACCAGACGTTTAACCTGCCGAATAGAAATGCCAATGCGTGCCGCAGCTTGTTCCTGAGTAATATGGCGATTAAGTGACTCCTGAATAATGTGAAGTCGGTCGAGTTCCTTATGACTCATCGTAACAGTCTCTTTGATCATGAAAAATCCCCCAGAGAATTGTCTGGGGACATTTTAGAATGGTTCAAAGGGGACATTACAGCTTGGTGTTAACACATAGCGTACTTCTCCTTGCCTTTCGGCAGGTAAGCGGCCATACTGGTGTTGTTCAGACATACAGTCGGCCTCGGGGTTGTACTGACCCCAAAAAGTTGGACAGAATAACCGAGGCCTGACAGAAAGAGTTCGCATAAATGCGGACTCTTTTTTGTTTCTGGATACAGCTAAATTAACTTCTCAGCAGTCAAATTATCCATATTACTTAGCATTAGGGTTTAACGCGCTTCCCTGCTTCATCAACGACCTTTTCACCATCCTCTTTCGTGAATGCACCTTGCTGAGACTCCGGGAGAATATCCAGTACGACTTCAGAAGGTCTGCACAGCCGTGTTCCAAGGGGAGTCACGACGATGGGACGGTTAATCAGAATAGGATGTTTGAGCATAAAACCAATAAGTTGCTCATCGCTAAAGCTGTTCTCTGCTAGCCCTAACTGCTCATAAGGCTCCACGTTCTTACGCAACAGAGCACGGACTGTTATCCCCATATCTGCAATAAGTTTAACCAGCTCATCGTGAGTCGGGGGCGTTTCAAGATAATAAATAATGGCGGGTTCATTGCCACTGTTGCGGATCATCTCCAGCGTATTACGTGACGTGCCGCAGTCCGGGTTGTGATAGATGGTTATGTTGCTCATTTCAGTATCTCATTACAAAGTGACAGAGAGCCGCAGCGCCAGCGCGGCCAGAGTGACAAACAGCACCGGCAGGGTCATGATGATGCCCGTGCGGAAGTAATACCCCCAGCTGATAGTCATGTTTTTCTGCGACAGGACGTGCAGCCACAACAGGGTCGCCAGACTGCCTATTGGCGTGATTTTGGGGCCTAGATCGCAGCCAATCACGTTGGCGTAGATCATCGCTTCCTTGATGACGCCGGACGCCGTGCTTCCGTCAATCGACAGTGCTCCAACAAGAACTGTTGGCATATTGTTCATGACCGATGACAGGAATGCCGTCAGGAAGCCCGTGCCAAACGTTGCCGCCAGCAGTCCCTTATCCGCCAGCATATTCAGAACACCGGATAGATATTCTGTTAAACCCGCATTACGCAGGCCGTAGACCACCAGATACATGCCCAGTGAGAACACAACGATCTGCCACGGCGCACCGCGCAGCACTTTTCCGGTATTGATGGAGTGACCCTTTTTTGCGACGGCGAACAGTACCGCAGCGCCGACGGCCGCAATAGCGCTAACAGGGATACCCAGTGGTTCAAGCACAAAGAATCCAACAAGCAACAGAACCAGAACAATCCAGCCTGCTTTGAAGGTTGCAGGATCTTTAATCGCACTGGCAGGCATTTTCAGAAGAGAGACGTCGTATGTTGCAGGTATATCCCGGCGGAAAAACAGATGCAGCATGCCCAGAGTGGCGGCGATGGCCGCAATATCAACGGGAAGCATGACGGATGCGTATTCTGTAAAGCCAAGCCGGAAGAAGTCAGCAGAGACAATGTTCACCAGGTTCGACACGATAAGCGGTAAACTGGCGGTATCGGCAATAAACCCGGCGGCCATGACAAAGGCCAGCGTTGTCCGTTTGCTGAACCCCAGTGCGAGCAGCATGGCGATGACGATGGGGGTCAGGATGAGCGCTGCACCATCGTTAGCAAACAGCGCCGCAACGGCTGCGCCCAACAGGATAATCCAGGTAAACAGCAGACGACCGCGCCCGTTCCCCCAACGGGATACATGCAGCGCAGCCCATTCGAAAAAGCCCGACTCATCGAGCAGCAGGCTGATGATAATTACCGCGATAAAGGTCGCTGTTGCGTTCCAGACGATATTCCAGACCACCGGAATGTCACCCACATGGATAACACCAGAAACCAGGGCCAGCACAGCACCAATGCAGGCGCTCCAGCCAATACTGAGTCCCCGGGGTTGCCAGATAACCAGGATCAGCGTCAGTAAAAAAATACTCACTGCCAGTAACATCTTCGGCTCCATTACATATGGTTAAATGAATGTGTTTGATTCGGGTCAGCAGGATGACCCTACGGATATTTCTAGCCACTGACGAACATCTTCCCGCAGGCAGTGCCAGGATGTTGTGATAGTTTCTGCCGCCCATGCGGGCATATGTGGAGAGAGCCGGTAGTGGACCCATTTCCCTTCCCGACGGTCCAGCACCAGTTCAGCCTCCCGGAGGATTGCCATATGCCGGGAAATTTTGGGCTGCGACTCGGCGGTGGCCGCGCAAATATCACACACGCACATCTCACCGGATTCCCGGAGAAGCATCATGATAGCCAGACGGGTTTCATCTGACAGAATTTTGAAAAGTTGAACAGGCTGTAGCATTTTTCCTCCCGGTAATATCGATGTACACATATGATAAATCATATGTGTTTTTGTGGGTATCGTTGATTTCAGGAAGAAAATGTATCAGTTTTGTTAACGCAAACACTATCTGCGCTGAATGGCCGCAGGCAAGGCCGCCTGTTTCAGCCCGTATTAATTGCGTTCAATGAACCTGATCTGGTTTATTTCCTGTTTAACACCTTTGGGTCTGAATTATATTATTCTTGCTATCCTGAATTATGGGGTGTTAATGAGGTTTTATGGAGCTTAATGAAAATAAATGCAATGATAACGAATATCATAATCGTTCATTGGCGGCACAAAAAAGTACGATGATCAGTGTAGCTGTAAATATATTGTTATCCTGCGTTCAGATTTTACTGGGGATATTTTCTGGCTCACAGGGATTAATCGCTGATGGCATACATTCGTTTTCTGATTTGGTGTCGGACTTTGTCGTTCTGATCGCCAATAAAAAAAGTCGCAAGCCTTCTGACGAAGATCACCATTACGGTCATGGACGCTATGAAAATGGGGCGTCGTTGATTATTGGCGCAATCCTGTTCCTTGTCGGGTCCATAATGATTTGGTCCGCAAGCGGCAAGCTGTGGCACCCTGAAGCCATTTCAGAGGTGCATATTGTTGCGTTGTGGGTAGCACTGTTCGCGCTGGTGACAAAGGAACTGCTTTTCCGCTATATGCTGGCTGTCGCGACACGCATTCAGTCGTCTCTGCTCATCGCCAACGCCTGGCATGCGCGCTCTGACGCAGCTTCATCAGTGGTCGTGTCTGTTGGGATTGTCGGCAATTTACTTGGCTTTCCGTGGCTTGATCCGGTAGCAGCAATAGTGGTTGGCGTTCTGATTGCCCGTATGGGCTACACTTTTGCCGCCAATGCACTTCATGACCTGATGGATCGTTCGGTAAGCACTGAGATGGAAACTGCAATTAAAGCGATTATTCTCGCTGTCCCTGACGTCCTCGGAGTACACGATCTGAAAACACGAAAAACGGGCGATCTCATACTGGTAGATGTACATATTGAAGTTGACGGCGAGCTTTCTGTCAGTGAAGGGCATGATATTGCCAGAGCAGTACGTCAGGCGGTTCTGGAAAATAAAAATGTGCTGGATGTCATGATCCACACTGACCCTTATCAGTGTGAAGAATTGCCCGTTTGCTAATTATTCCAGACTGCTTTTTTTTCCATAAAACATAGTCCAGATGACATCATAAAATATAGAGTCATCTGACTACGTTATTTTTCATGAACATTCCGGGCGTCCGTCAGCAACAGATTGGCGGACGCCTGACTCAGAGAAAATCTGTTGTAAACTAAAGGTGCATCTGAATTACGCTCTTTCTGAACCGGAAATTATTCATGCTCTCTGTTCCATGGCATAACGGCGAGCAGTTTTGCCATCCCGCACCAGCCTGTCATTCCTGCAAGCATCAGGCCCGCACCCACAAATCCGGGAATAACATACAGCACAGAGGTCAGGAATAGTCCGCCCAGACTTCCGCCGAGGGCCAGCGCCCCTGCGGCAATCTGTACTTGTCGCATGAGTGGTAGTGGCTGACGGCGATCAACGATAACCGGGTAGCCCGCCGCTTTCCAGGCATTGAGGCCTCCCTGCATGATCAGTGCCTGTGCCGGATACATAAACTGACTGAGTTTTTCTGCCGCGTTCCCGGTCCGCATACCACTCTGGCAATGGAAAATGACCGTATCCGTTTCGCTCAGCCCGGTCTCACTGAAGCAACCGGCATGAAGTTGTTCCAGCGGCAGGGAACGTGTGCCGGAAATGTGTTCCCTTCGCCATTCATCATGGCTGCGGATATCAATCAGAAGAACTGGTTTGCCATGCTGTGCATTAATTTCAGCAGGCGTCACGGTGACAGTGGTCATTTTATTCTCCCGGGCAGTAAATATTCTTCAGAGTCTGTACAACCGCAAAAATCGCGTCATTTTTGATGTGATAGCGGATATATCTCGCCTGACGCGTCCCTTCAATCAACCCTTCAGATTTCATTCGTGACAGGTGCTGGGAGGTGGCTGAAGCACTGAGTCCGCTGAGTCTGCTCAGCTCTCCGGCCTCTGTACCAGGACTCCCGGTCAGAATGCAAAGGATCAGCAGACGTTGCGGATGACTCAGTGTTTTCAGCAATGCGGCCGCGTTTTCCGCCTGGCCTTGCAGTTCACTCATCTCGTTCATGGCTAAATACTTTAGAATCTCCTAAATTTAGATAATTCTAAAATATTAGGGTGGTTGTCAAGAAGAGCCAGAGAGAGTGGGTTAAGGTTTCGTTAATGTTTTTCCGTCAGATTGCCAGAACTACCACTGGTTAGAGGTGAAAAAACTATGGCCGTCAATCTTCGTCGCGCGTTACCCCATCAGGACACGCCTTTCTTTCGGGGACTTCATATTGTTGTCGCCGTTCTGGTTCTGGCTCAGATTATCAATTCGAATATGACGGAAACTGAGGCTCTGGGACAGTTTTCGTTGACAGGTATGGTGACTTTTCTGCACATCATTTCCGGGTTTGGTCTGTTGCTTTGTGGTGTGGTTATGCTGTTCTGGATGCTGGCTCAGCGTGGTGCCCGGTATTATTTCTCATACCTGTATCTGGATTTTCAGGGCGTCACCGACGATTTCAGGACGCTGCGTCAGTTTCGCCTGCCCGAAGCACATGCCGGAGGTATGGCTGCCATCGTTCAGGGACTGGGGGTGCTGTCATTACTCGGTGTGGCGGCTGTCGGCGGACTCTGGTTCATTCTGAATATGATGTACGGTCCCGATTCGGTCCTGGTACATGACGTTCTACATTTGCATAAGTTTCTGACGGTCTTTATTGAGACCTATTTCTGGGCCCATGGTGCGATGGGGATCCTTCATTTGCTCCTGACAATTCGGTTGCAACAGTTGAATAAGGAATGACACAGCCAGAGCGCAGCAGGTGCAGGCTCACTATCCGGAATCTGCTCTGCGTGGCGAAGGTCTGTAAGGTATTTGATGAAAATGGGGCATAAAGCCATCCTACTGGTATGGCCGCATTATGTGATGTAACAGAGAGACTGTTCAAAATCACGCAATTGCGAACATGTCCAAGCCTTGCCGATCGCTACAGCGGACGCAAGAAAATTAACATGGACTGTCAGCACGCATAAATCAGGCAAAAACGTAAGCTAGATTCTGAGCGGATATGGGAAGGCCTTGAGACGGTATTCAACAGGACTGAGGCCTTTCAATTTAAGGCTGATCCGGCGGTTGTTGTAATAATCGATATAGTCCGTAACCGCTACTTTTAACTCATCAATATCATTAAATGTGTTGAGATAAAAGCACTCTGATTTCAGTGTCCCAAAAAAGCACTCGGCACAGGCATTATCAAGGCAGTTGCCCTTACGCGACATGCTTTGCACAACACCGTTTGCTCTGAGCTGGTATTGATACCAGCGGTGCCGGTACTGCCAGCCTTGATCGGAATGAAGTACGGGTGAACTCTGCTCATCCAGTTTTGCCAGGGCTTTATCCAACATTTCATCAATCATCGGCATCGCCGGACGCTCTGAAATGCTGTAGGAAATCACTTCATTATTGAAAAGATCAATAATGGGTGACAGGTAAAGTTTTCTGCCATTAACAGCAAATTCAGTAACATCCGTAACCCATTTTTCATTAGGTCGGGTTGCCTTGAAATTTCGCTGTAAAACATTATCAACTACTTCACCGCGTTCTCCACGCCACGAACTGTAGCGCTTAACTTTAATCGCCGCTTTGAGAGAAAGTCGGTTCATCAGGCGCTGGACAACCTTATGGTTGATGGCTCCCACCTCCTGCCTGAGTGCCAGCGTGATCCTGCGATAGCCATACCGGCCACAGTTCTCGTTGTATATATCTTTGATTCTGCACTTTATCTCCCCGTATTTTTCAGGGGATTTCAACGCTTTCAGATGATAATAAAAAGTACTTCTGGGTATCTGGGAAATCCGCAGAAGCTGGTCAAACGGATAATGCTGCCTCAGCTCGTCTACAACCCTGACTTTATCTCTTACCGAACTGAGGCTTTCAGCTTTTGTAGATACAGTACCGGTAACTCAAGAAACCTGACCTTTCTTTCCAGCTCCTGGATACGTTTGTCTTTGGATTGTTCCCGTGCAGCTTCAACAGCAAGAGGATCATCTAACATCTCAGGGGTCCTTTTTTTGCCAACACGCAGCGATCTGAGCCCTTCCTCCCCATGTTTATCAAATACATCTATCCATCTGCTGATGGAGGCTGAACCAGCAAGCTTGTATTTGGTTGCCGACTGACACCGGGATATTTGCCCTGAAAGCACCGCATTAACTGCTTCAATTCTGATCTCCGGATCAATTGAAACGCCTTTATCTCTGGGTCTTAGTCCTTCTTCCCCGTAAGCATCATAGGCTGCAACACACATTCTTACCTGGGTTCTGGGTACATTAAAGCGGGCAGATGTGATCCGATAACCATCATCGGTAGCGAAATAGTGCATAACCACTTCAAGGCGTTGTTCAAAGGTGTATTTACGTTTGGTCATGGGACTCTCCAATAAGAGAGTCCAACAAAATGGGTGCAGTGCATGGGTTAATGAAAATTAACTACGGGGCTTTCTGCTTTCTGCTTTCTGCCACACAACTCGGTAACAAACCACCTTAACGTCATGAGGCAAAAAGCCTCAAGCACCACCGCCATTATATCCCGTTGTCTATTATCTGCCCAGGAATAACAGTCTGAAAGCTGTATAAATACCCACCCATTTATGTCTATTTTTAAACCGAAACTATGCCTAATGCCTCACGAATATCAGCAGCCCTTTGTTCGCTTCCTGCACTAATGCCGGCGTTATAGACCAGGTTAATCAGAGATTGTAATGCTTCCCAGTCATCTGGCTCGAGATGAGCATCAAGCCGACAAATGATCTTACCGCTTTCAGCATGTCGGAAAACGGTGCCAGCTTCTTTTCTCTCGAATTTTTTATTTATTATGCTCAAGATCCCCCCTCGATTTCTGTCCTGCGCTGGTATTTCAGCTTGTTCGGTACCTGCCAGCGTTCAGCGATACGAATGTGCTCAGAGGTATCCCGCACAATAAATGGAATTTCATACATCACCGCATATAGCGGCTCATTGCTCATTCGCAGCCACTCCAGCTCCTTCAACGAAGCGAACCGCGTCTGCCAGCACCAGAACAAACTCCCCAGCTCTGCCGCGTCAAACTCGTCGCTCCATCGGGTGTACCAGGTGCAGATGGTTTCAGGAGACTGAAAATTGAGGTCAATCTCTGCTTTCGCAAGCAGGTTCTGGCGCAACTTCCAGCGCTGGTCATACTCACGTGATTCACGGCGCATCTGTCGCGTGGTCTGAAGGTTTGATTTGTGCAACCTTCTGTCAGTACGGGTGTGCATGATTTCAGGAAAAAGCTCGGCCTGCACATCCAGCGTGAGTGGCAAAGGACAGGCTTCCCCACCGGTTGCGAGCATGACTTCCAGTGCCTCCTCAACCTGTTTCAGGTTTGAATGGCGATTCTTTGGCACCCAGTTCAGACCGGGTATCTGTCGGGCCACGGTGGCATTCAGGCGGCTACAGCCCGTCAGCACACGCAGGAATGTCCGCACATAGGGCATGGCAGGCAGTCGTGCGCCGCGTTCGCAGGCAGACTCCACCAGGCTGATGGCCTGCATGGCGGCCTGACGGGCGGGTTTCAGTGAAACCAGAGCATGAGAAGAAGGGATCATACTGTTACCTCCGCGCTCATGAGGCTTGCGACGGTACGAGCAGTACAGTTAAACCGGCGCAGACCTGCCATCCGGGCAATCAGCTGGCTGACCCGTTCCGGGTCGAGGGTTTCGCACTGATGCAGAGTGCGCACGACTTCCCCGCCGGATGAGAGCAGCACCAGAAGCCAGTATGGCGAGACTTCTCCGGGACTGCACACACACAAATGCCAGTCATCGCTGTTGTCCGCACTGAAGCGACACTGTACCGGGAAAAATCCTCCGAACTCGCTGCGGTACTCCGCGCTGACGCGCCAGCCCGGCGGAACCGTCAGCATCCCGGTCACAGCATCACTGAGGGCACGCCGCGCCTCTTCGCCCTGCTGGCGAATACATTCCATGTCGGTAGCAGTCAGGCCATTAATACGGGTCAGGTCATAGCGTTTAATCATGTTTGTTCCCGCCGCCCGGAGGCGGCGGCCTCCGTAGTTAAGCAGCGTGGTCAGTGGTATCAGGGACAATGTCTGTGCTTTGTCCGGCCTGAGCGACAAGTGCAGGGCGCACCATCCAGTCAGGAAGCCAGTTCTGTACGTTCAGATCCTGTTCGGCGGCTTTCGCCGCATCGCGGCGCTTAAGTTTTACAATCTCACCCGCTTTTTCGGAGAGTCCGGCTTCTTCATATGCCTTACCAATCTGGGCAATATTGAGTTTACCGAAGTAGCTCTCCGCTTCCGGCTGCCACCACTTACGCAGGTCAAAATCGAGGGCCGCTTCCAACCCATCCAGTTCGCTTTTCTCCGTATGGTTATACAGGCGCTCCTGAATACCGTTGATACCGTGAGCCGCACAGAATCCCAGCAGGGTATTTACCTGCTCTGCTGACCATGACAGCAGCCAGGTGAAATCGAGATGCCAGTTTTCAGGCAGCGTTGCCTGAAGCGCCTTTTTCTGCTCTTTAAGCGCCGTCAGCGCCTTCCCTTCTTCGCCAGAAGGAGCAAGTGTTGCAAGATGGTACTGATTCGAGGACACGGAGGCTTTCAGCGGTTCATTACGCTTGCCATAGCCGCCATCAAACAGACGGATGCACAGCGTCCACGTCAGCAATGCCACCGACACATCAGGATGCCCTGCCAGTTCGGCCTGAACAGCCAGTGTGCGCTCGGCTGACATGGCCTTGACCAGCGTTGCCGGATAAGCATCGGCGGGAATATCAGGCGTGGTGTACGTCACCACATTTTTTTCCCGTTCCTGACGGGCCTGTTCCTCTTCCGCCCGGTCTTCGTCAGTCAGCTTGCGAATGCCCGGCTGTACCTGAAAACTGCCGCCATCCCATGATACCCAGACACCATGTGCGGCCCGGAACTCCGGCGTGGCTTCGCGATAAGTCGCTTCACAAACGATGTCATCAATGTCCTGCTGCAGCGCATATTCGTCGTCATAAGATGCACATCCTTCGATAGCCTCTTCCAGTTCGTTGATTCGCTGCTGTTCATCATCCGCCAGTACAGGCGCGGGCATTTCAAAGCGGTACAGCGCCTTATCTTCGCCGCTGCCGCTCAGTTCCGTCATACGGAATTCAGCCCAGCCCCAGCCCTGCTCCTGCTTAAGACGGGCGGCGAGCACGGTGAGCTTGCCAGCCAGCAGGGATTTGACCAGCGTAGCATCAGCAAAGGTGCTGTCCTTGTCGCTGAACAAATCAGCGATCAGCGTACCGCCAGCAGCGGTATAGGCTTCCTCGCCCACATACTCAAACATCGGGTGGCTGACTGCCATTTTGTCGTCGGTCACCATTTTGCGCAGGGTCTGTACAGCTGGATCGGACCATTTCGCCACGGCTTCCTGCCAGACCTGTTCCTGACGTTCATGCGTATCGGCAAGGGTCAGCACTTCGCACTGCTCCAGTGAGATGTTATCCCGCGCCAGCGCGTCCAGCAGGGACGGTGCAAGGTTCGCCAGTTTCAGGCAGCGCAGAACATGGCGAGGGTGGTAGCCCATCAGAGCACCAATCTGAGAGGCCGTTTTCCCCTCCTGCACAAGCGTACGGAAACCAATAATCTGCTCGGCAGGGTGCATATTTTTGCGTCTGCCGTTTTCGATCATCGAGGCCGCTACCGCCATTTCCACGGGCAGTACTTTCACCGGAAGAAACGGTGTATCGGCATCGAGCACACCGCGCATCACCAGAATCCCTGTTCCTCTGCGACGACCTTCCCCGCCGACAATGCCAATCGTACCGTCCGGTAGTTCGGCACCAATCAGGTTCTGCAGAATACCCATCGCCTGAATACTGTCCGCCATCTCCTCCACTTCCGTATCGGTGTGCGGGATGATACGAGTGTTCAGGTCGGTACGTGCAAGGCGGGAGTACGGGAAAATCTGCACAGGCGTGTCCGCGAGCAACTGGACAAGTTTCTGCTCGGTGGTCTGTGCGCTTTCTGGCGCACTTTTTTTCGTGCGTGTTGATTTGGCGTTTTTCTTTGCCGTAGTATTGGTGTCGACCATGATTTTTACCTCTTCGTTTAAGTGATGGTTCGTCGTGACCGGAGTGCATTCCGGTCACGACACTCGGTTAATCGGTGATACGTTGCGGGTGTGCTGCCAGCGCGGCAAATGACGGAAAAGCATCAAGTACGGCGATCATCGTTTTTGCTGAATCGAGCATTGCGCTATCAGACGAAGTAGCGCGCCCGCGGCAAACCTGAATCGTTGCCAGAATCCCGGCTTTCACATCTGAGAAGCGCTCATAGCTCCGGTTGCTAAACAGGACGCGTTCCCCATTAGCCATAACCTGCCAGTGACTGCAGTCGTTAAAGCGGGTATCAACGCTATCAAACTCAATAACATGCGTATCACTGGCACGGATTCGGAGCCGTTTCAGCATGATGCTGCTTTCTCCAACTTTCCTGGATGCGGTTTTGATACTGGTACTTTTCATTTTCTTCTCCTGTCCGGGGTTCTACAGAAACATTGGGATCTGATGAAGCTGATCACCCGCCCAGATATTCAGGCGGAGGCGACGACCTAACCTCTCGATGTTGTGGAGCACTTCCACAACTTCAGCCTGTAGTGACGGCATTTCGCCCACAAAGCTGAATAACAACCCGATGGTTTTTTGCGATAGCGCAGCCAGCTGGCCGGGTTCACAAGGGCATCCCCACCGCGCCAAAGATTCAGCCGCAATAAATTCAGATTCCAGTACTGCCAGAGTCAGAAGCAATGCCGCTTTTCCCCCCATCTTCCTGGAAGATTCCTGAGCGGCGGTTCTGACGTTGACGTTTCGTGTGTGCATCCTGGTTTTCTCCTGTGGTGATGGTTGTCCATCTCCCTGGTGAGTTCTCTCGCGGCAAAGGGCAAAGGAGCAACGGCTAAGGGAGGAAGGAAAGGGGCGACGGCTGAAAGTTTTTGCCCGCAAAAAGTTTCTGACGGCGTTTATTCCACCCCTTGTATGACGACCTGACGGTGCTACGACCAGCCCTCCGCGTGAGGACACACGGGGGATGGCTTCACCGGGGGAACAGGATGCACACACCCGACACGTCGGAACGGCGTGGCGACCCTGAAGCGACGGCGACGCCGGCGCGGTGGAGGCGGCCCGGACGGCACGGCCGGTGCAAGCCGCGTCGTTGACCTCAGCCATCAGACCCTAGCGAAGCCCGAAACCCGAAGGGGTTCGGCGGAGACTGGCGGCCGCGCAGCGGATGCCTGGCGGAGTAGGGCTCGACGACCGGGCCGCCACGCGGACCGGGAGCCGAAGGGGGCCAGCTTCAGGCTTTTTTTCGTTATTCGGGTTCTGGTTGTTGTTGTATTTGAGGTATTTTCTGGAAAATTGCTGATCGGGTTTCAGAGTCGCCACGCCACGCCACGCCACGCCACGCCACGCCACGCCACGCCACGCCACGCCACGCCACGCAGGTCATTATCTGTGACAATTAACCTCAGTAACGGCCCATAAGACGCATGTTTTCGGTCTCATGGCGGTAGGGCCGGCGCCGCAGGCGCTGGGTCATCCGCCGTCAGCCCGAAGGGGTGACAGGGTTTTCGCGCACGGTCAGACGGTGCCGTTAGCGGACAAAGCAGACCAGACTTCCCGGAGACTGTCTCTCCGGGTGTGGTGTTATTGATCCAGTGCTTGCCGCAGGGTACGCATCACCGCATTTTCGTCACGCAGGGTCTCCTCAACATCTCCCCCGCCATCAACGGCGCAGAGAGCAATTCGCTCCATTTCCCTGACTGCTAGCTGTATAACCGTCCCCAGTGATGCGGCAGGAACAGTGACCATCCGGTTTTCCCGCTGCTCTTCCCGCACGCCTTCTGCGATGCTCTGTATCAGCGCCGTATTCGCACCGTATTCCAGCTCCGCATCAAGCCTCTCAAGTACCGTGCTGATTTCCTCCTTATTCAGCGCCCACTCCCCCGTCACATGGCGTATGTCTTCCTTTCGCCAGACGGCGCACACTATCTGTTCGTCACTTCCCTGGGCATTTTTCAGCAGTGCAATCGCAATATTGTTAGCTGTACCAATCATGTGTTTTCCTCTTACCGGGCGGCACCGCCGCCCGTATTGATTCAGTCAAGCGCGCGCCAGATGGTGGCACTGCCCGGATGGCTGTCGGCAAACGCCATCAGCTGCTCATAGCGGCGGCAGAAGTGGCGGCACAGCTCCTCCCGGTCATGATGGCTGTGATGCCAGCTCCGGTGATTAAGTACCAGTGCAGTGAGGATGATCCCCGCCACCTCGCCGCTGACGGTCTGCTCAAACCAGTTTTCTGAGTTACACAGGGTCAGGGTCTCCACGTCCGGTGCCATAAACCCGCCGCCGTCCGGCAGACGGTAAAAGTGCCAGAATCCCCCCGCATAGTCGGGGCAGTAGCGGCTGGCGTAGGCATACACGGACGCCTCGGACAACATAAAATCGCCGCCAAACATATCAGGTAGAAAAGTCAGGCGCTGCGCACCCTCAAGACGAACAGCATCACAGTTCACGGTCTGGTTCATAGATCCTCCACGGTTAACATATTCTCGGTTCCGGCATCGCCGTGACGACACAGAAGACCGGCGTAAAGCGGAGGACGCAGGGGCGACGCCGCAAGCCGCAGCGCAAAGCCTTCACGGGCTGAATGCTCCGTGAAGGGTGCGAACGGGTGAGGACGGAGGCGTCAGCGAACCCTTGTGGCCGATGCGGCCGGGCTACAGTGAAGTCACGGCGCATGCCGTCACCGCACGGAGCTTCAGGGGAGTTTCATTGTCCCGACGTGGCCCGGAGGGCAGCGGCGGATGAAAACGGAAGGCACTGACATCCTTTCGCAGTGGATCACCACCGGTTGCCGGGGCGTTACCCCGGCTTTCTCTTATGCGGCCAACGCCTCCTGTAGCGCGCGAACGTTATTCAGCTCACCCCTGACGGATTCCGGCTCCTGCCGCCCGGCTTCCTAGGCCATACCGATCCGGTTTTCCAGCTCACATTCATATTTACGCAGCACGCGCGACAGGAGTACCGCCGGTACACTCACCTGACGGTCACGCTGACGGATCAGAAGATCACTGATAGTCTGATTATTTACCCCCTCATGGCGATATTGCGTCATTTTCATTTCGCCGAGCGCCTTCATCACCTCCCGGATTTCAGCTCCGTCCGGTTCTGGCTGGGCGGCACGGCAGGCCACTCTAATCCCCTCTTCTGTCCAGACCAGCAAGACCAGGGGTTCGTCAAACGTGAACATATTTTCAAGCTGTACACATAGTTCTTCGCGGCTTCCGTACATTGTTTTTCCTCTCTTGCTAGGGGTTACAGGCCGGGCATCAGCCCGGCAAGGTCAGTCAATCCTGAAAGGTCTCGTCCAGCACCAGGGCTTCGCGGTAGGCTTCCAGAAGCAGGGTGTTGATCCGACGAAGGGTCTGGACGGCCATACGTTCAGTGAGCGTTGCCGCGTCGTGCCGGTGCTGCGATTCGAGGCGATTCAGCAGCATCCGCACGTCACACATGGCATTGCTGAGCGCTGCCACATCCGCGCGAAGGGTTTCAAGGCCCAGGTAGTTCATGCCGCCTCCGGATAGTCAGGGTAAAACGCGCCATCATTGGCCGCCGGCATCCTTCTCGCCCGCTCAACCTGCGCCAGACGGCGAACACCGGCGGCGTGGTACTGCTCAAGCATCTCTATTCCGATATAGCGACGGCTGGCTTCGGCGGCAGCCACACAGGTAGAGCCGCTGCCGGCGAACGGGTCAAGGACAATAGCCCCCGGACGCGTGAGCGATTCAATCAGCGGTCGCAGGCTCTGCACCGGTTTTTCTGTCGGGTGGTGACGGTTGCCCGTGTATCCATACCGTTATCGGCGATCTGCCCACCGATGGTTATCGTCGGGTATGGGCACTGCTGCGCAGACAATCAGAAACTGACGACATGGCGGTGATCAATGCCAAACGCGTATACCGCATCATGCGTCAGAATGCGCTGCTGCTTGAGCGTAAACCGGAAATACCGCCATCGAAGCGGGCGCATACAGGGAAAGTGGCCGTTGGAGAAAGTAACCAGCGGTGGTGCTCTGACGGCTTCGAGTTCAGCTGTGATAACGGTGAAAAACTGCGGGTCACGTTCGCTCTGGACTGTTGCGATCGCGAGGCACTTTACTGGGCGGTCAGTAACGGTGGATATGACAGTGAAACCGTGCAGGACGTCATGCTGGGTGCCGTGGAGCGTCGCTTCGGTAACAGCCTGCCGACATCCCCAGTTGAGTGGCTGACAGACAACGGTTCAGCCTACCGTTCTTATCAGACGCGTCAGTTCGCCAGAATGGTAGGACTGGAGCCTAAACATACGGCGGTACGTAGCCCGGAAAGCAACGGGATGGCAGAGAGCTTCGTGAAAACGATGAAGCGCGATTACATCAGCATCATGCCGAAACCCGACGGGTTAACAGCGGTAAAGAACCTTGCGGAGGCCTTCGAACATTACAACGAATGGCATCCGCATAGTGCACTGGGGTATCGTTCGCCACGGGAATATCTGCGGCGGCGAACAAGTAATGGGTTAAGTGATAAAAAGTGTATGGAAATATAGGGGCCAATCCAGTACCACAACGATTAACAACAAACACTGTTTAAATATCCAGACAAAAACATTCCCTCTGGGTCAAATGAGTGATAGAGTTTCACCCATAAGACCCAATGGAGGTAATATGTCTGAATTTGAATTACTGGCGCAGGATTTGCTTCAGAAAGCAGAAGCAGAGGAAAAACAGCGACAGGAAAATGATAAGAAACTGATTGAGCACGTACTGGAAATTTATGACCAGAAGTACGTGGCTGAGTTATTGAGAAAAGTCGGCAAAAATGATTGGACCCGGGAAACAATTAACCGCTGGATTAATGGTAAATGCCCCCCTAAGTCGCTGACTTCAGCAGAAGAAGAGCTTCTTCGTAAGATGCTGCCGGAACCGCCTGCACATCATCCAGATTATGCGTTCCGCTTCATTGATCTGTTTGCCGGCATTGGCGGTATTCGAAATGGCTTTGAGGCTATCGGTGGTCAGTGCGTTTTTACCAGCGAATGGAATAAAGAAGCTGTGCGTACTTATAAAGCCAACTGGTTTAATGATGAGCACGCACACAAATTCAATCTCGATATCCGGGAAGTCACTCTCAGTGACAAACCTGAAGTGTCGGAAACCGACGCCTATGCCTACATTGATGAACACGTGCCGGATCATGATGTGCTTCTGGCAGGCTTTCCCTGCCAGCCATTCAGCCTTGCTGGCGTGAGCAAAAAAAACTCACTCGGCCGTGCGCATGGTTTTGAATGTGAGGCACAGGGAACGCTTTTCTTTGACGTGGCGCGTATTATTCAGGCCAAAAAACCGGCCATTTTTGTGCTGGAAAACGTGAAAAACCTGAAGAGTCATGACAAAGGTAAAACCTTTAAAGTAATTATGGAGACACTCGACGAGCTCGGCTATGAAGTTGCGGATGCGGCTGATGTAGGAAAAAGCGATCCTAAAGTCATTGATGGAAAACATTTCCTGCCACAACACCGTGAACGTATCGTCTTGGTCGGTTTCCGCCGCGACTTGAATATTCACAATGGCTTTACCCTGCGCGATGTGAGCCGTTTTTATCCGGATCGACGACCGTCATTTAGCGAGCTGCTGGAACCCGTCGTTGACAGTAAATACATCCTGACGCCCAAACTCTGGGAATATCTCTACAACTATGCCAAAAAGCATGCGGCGAAGGGGAATGGCTTCGGTTTTGGCCTCGTTAATCCTGAAAATAAGGAAAGTGTTGCCCGCACGCTTTCTGCTCGCTATCACAAAGACGGATCCGAAATTCTGGTAGATCGTGGCTGGGATATGGCAGCAGGTGAAACCGACTTTCTAAATGAAGAAAACCAGGCTCGTCGTCCACGTAGGCTCACTCCCCGTGAGTGCGCACGCTTGATGGGCTTTGAAAAGCCAGACGGTAAACCCTTTCGTATTCCGGTTTCTGACACGCAGTCATACCGGCAGTTCGGTAACTCCGTTGTGGTACCGGTGTTTGAAGCCGTTGCTAGACTGCTGGAACCTTACATCATGAAAGCTGTTTCTACCGCTGCTAAAAAGATTAAATAGGGTTAACTAACACTACCTGGCGTGTTGTTGCATGCTCATGCCAGGAATTGCATACGTCAGCTCTGCATAAAGCCCAGTGAGTTCTGCAATAAACGCTCCCAACGTCATCAGTTCTGCTCTTATCACTTCCGGATATTTTTTGTGTAGCGACGATGGCACAACTAGTTTGACCCCTGCATCCTGCATTTCTCTATATTGAGCCTGAGAAACGCCTTCCTGCAGCGTAAACAGGTGCACTTGAGAGATTTTATCTGCTTCGTTCAGTATCTGGCGCCAGCGGTCTTTACAGGTTGTCTTCACGGCCAGCATACGCAGATTTTCTGCAGGAAAGTTTGCATCGTGGTAAGCCTCTGCAGACGGAAACAAAAAGTCAGGCTTTTTGTTACCTTCAGTGACTGCCTGTGTAGTGAAGTGTCGCAGGCCATGCTCAATGAAAAGATGTTCGAGATGCAGTTCTAGCGACTTTCCTGCCCGTGATTTACGGCGATTACTGACAGAATTGGCCAGCGCAATAAACTCATCCACAGAGCCAAATCCCTCTCGGATGATGTCTAGAACATGTAGTTCCTCAACCAGCAGAAATATATCGTACTCGACGCGTCGACGGTCAATAAGCTGCTCATCCGGATCGTCAGAGTTTTTCACATAATGGCCAGCAGCATACTGAATTATTTCACTTCCTGACGGAAAACGCCGCTTCCAGTCTTCAGGGATAGCATATTTGTGATTCACAGCTGCATTCTGAAGAGATAGACCGCCTAGAATTTCTCCGGCAGTCCCGGATATCAGCGTTCCGGGAATAATTTCGCCAATAGCGGATTCTATAATATCTTCTTCATCAGGGCCGACGCAGACCCAGATATCCACAGACGAACAATCGCCTCTCAGCTCATCGAGCCTGAAGGCCAAGATCGTCAAGGCTCCGGTATTTTCAGGATTCTGTAGTGGGCTGCCTCTTCCCCATCGTGTTATACGCTTTTCATTCCGGGTCCCGCCAAAAAAACGATTGTTGTAATAGATGGCCCGGGCCTCACTATCAGGACACTGATGTGAGGAAACATGCGCTGTAAGATAGACAGAAGGGTTCAGCTCCTGGGTATGGTTGATGGACGGAAGCAACTTCTCAACAATGCCTGAAGGGATATATAGCCCGACCTGATGACCGCCCGTTGCGCCGGTATCATTGGCGGACAGCCGTTTGATGTAGACAAAATTATTACCGCTTGCGATCTCAGACAGCCAGTTATGAAAAACCGACATAAGCCTCCCTCCGTTGCCTTAATATTCCACTTTCCATTTTTCCATAGTTATACATAACCAGCTAGTATGGCTTTTGCAGGTTAATCTGAGTTGGCACTGTTTCTGGTCTGACACGTAGTAAATTCAGCTAGTAATAGCATGGTTAAAGGAAGCCCTGAGGGAGATTTACAGGGCGTACTTTATTAAAGTTACAATCAGGAACTATAGGGCAGGATCGTATACCGGGGTGGGGTCAGTCCATCAGCGGCTCGGAAGTGTCTAGATTATCTGTGGCGATTCAAACCGTGTTGAGGCCAATGCCCATAATGCGTGCACTGGCGCGACATCCGACGCCATTCATGGCCATATCAATGATTTTCTGGTGCGTACCGGGCTGAGAGGCGGTGTAAGTGAACTGTAGTTGCCATGTTTTACGGCAATGAGAGCAGAGATAGCGCTGATGTCCGGCAGTGCTTTTGCCGTTACGCACCACGCCTTCAGTAGAGGAGCAGGAAGGACATCTGATGGAAATGGAAGCCACGCAAGCACCTTAAAATCACCATCATACACTAAATCAGTAAGTTGGCAGCATTACCGGAGGCGAGAAAGTCGCACCCGGCAAGGCCTTAGCGTAACAGAACGTATTTATGCGAAATGATTCAAAATAAGCTGAATGACAATATAAGAAAGTATTTTAATAAAATCAGGCTGGCACCTGCTTAAAAACTGAGGGCACCCTGACGGTGCCCTTTTTATATCATCAGAGATCGTAGATGGCGAACAGCAGGCAATTGCGCTGCCGACCGACAAGGCACTTTCTGATGGAGTGGATACGCATATTGCGGCGCGACTGAGCTTCCAGCCAACGCGACTTGCGACGGCTCGCTTGTCTCAGCATCCGCCAGCGCCCCACTTCCGGTCTACTACGCTTCATTTCTAACGCTCTTTCAAAAAAAGACGGACCATTATAGCCCCTCGCTTAGTGCTGACCAGCGCTTTCTCATGGTGTTTTTATTTGCCAGACGCCTCCTGATGCGTAAACTCTTAACAACTGGCATTCAAAAGGATTTTCGACATATGACAACCGTCTACACCGTAGTGAGTTGGATGGCAATTTTGGGGTATTGGTTGTTGATAGCCGGGGTAACGCTACGTATTTTAATGAAGCGCCGCGCCGTACCCTCAGCGATGGCCTGGCTGCTGGTTATCTATATTCTGCCGCTGGTTGGGATCATCGCCTACCTCTCTTTAGGGGAGCTCCATCTCGGTAAACGCCGCGCCGAACGCGCCCGCGCCATGTGGCCGTCGACGGCGAAATGGCTTAACGATCTCAAAGCCTGCAAACATATTTTTGCCGAAGACAACAGCCAGGTCGCCTCTTCGCTGTTCAAACTGTGCGAACGCCGCCAGGGCATTGCTGGCCTTAAGGGCAATCAGCTACAGCTGTTAACGGAATCCGATGATGTGATGCAGGCCATCATCCGCGATATTCAGCTCGCACGGCATAATATTGAGATGGTCTTCTATATCTGGCAGCCCGGCGGCATGGCCGATCAGGTTGCCGAGTCGCTGATGGCCGCTGCCCGACGCGGCGTGCACTGCCGCCTGATGCTCGACTCCGCCGGGAGCGTGGCATTTTTCCGCAGCCCATGGGCGGCGATGATGCGCAATGCGGGCATCGAAGTGGTGGAAGCCCTCAAAGTTAACCTGATGCGTGTTTTCCTGCGCCGTATGGACTTACGCCAGCATCGCAAAATGATCATGATTGATAACTATATTGCCTACACCGGCAGTATGAACATGGTCGACCCGCGCTTCTTTAAACAGGATTCCGGTGTCGGGCAGTGGATTGATCTGATGGCGCGAATGGAAGGCCCTATCGCCACCGGCATGGGGATTGTCTACTCCTGTGACTGGGAGATAGAAACCGGCAAGCGCATTTTACCGCCGGCCCCAGACCTCAACATTATGCCGTTTGAAGAGGCCAGCGGGCATACCATCCAGACCATCGCCTCAGGCCCGGGTTTCCCGGAAGATTTGATTCACCAGGCATTGCTGACGGCGGCATACTCTGCCCGTGAGTATCTGATCATGACCACCCCCTACTTCGTGCCGAGCGAAGACCTGCTGCATGCCATCTGTACTGCGGCTCAGCGTGGGGTTGATGTCAGCATTATTCTGCCGCGTAAGAACGATTCGGTACTGGTAGGTTGGGCAAGCCGCGCCTTCTTTACTGAACTGCTGGCAGCTGGGGTGAAAATTTATCAATTTGAAGGTGGCCTGCTGCACACTAAGAGCGTGCTGGTCGATGGGGAACTGAGCCTGGTCGGCACCGTTAATCTTGATATGCGCAGCCTGTGGCTCAATTTCGAGATCACGCTGGTGATTGATGATGCCGGATTCGGCGCCGATTTAGCCTCCGTGCAAGACGACTACATTTCCCGCTCCCGGTTACTGGATGCGCGGTTATGGGTTAAACGTCCCTTCTGGCACCGCATTGCCGAACGTCTGTTTTACTTCTTCAGTCCGTTGCTGTAAAACGTGCCCAACAGAACTCAACAGGTAGCCATCATGGATATGGATTTAAATAATCGTCTTACCGAAGACGAAACGCTCGAGCAGGCTTACGACATTTTCCTCGAGCTGGCGGTCGATAATCTCGACCCCGCCGATGTTCTTCTGTTCAACCTGCAGTTCGAAGAACGCGGCGGCGCCGAGCTGTTCGACCCCGCGGAAGACTGGCAGGAACACGTTGATTACGACCTGAACCCGGACTTCTTTGCGGAAGTGGTTATTGGTCTGGCGGACACCGACGGCGGCGAACTGAACGATATCTTCGCGCGCGTTCTGCTGTGCCGCGAAAAAGATCACAAGCTCTGCCATATTCTGTGGCGCGAATAAGTTATATGTTGATCAAAGGGCAGCGTAACGCTGCCCTTTTTTATGCCCCAAGCTCACGGGGAAGCGCTGTTCCACATCCATTGCAGTAACGCGCTTTCGGATCGTGATCTCGCTGTTTGCAGTGCGGACATACGCGTTCATGGCGGCGTTTTTGAAACTCGCTGGTCATCTGCGCGGTGATAATCCCGGTTGGGATAGCGATGACAGAGTAGCCGATTAAGATAAGAATCGAGGCCACCGTTCTGCCCGGTGCGGTATGCGGCGTAATATCGCCATAGCCAACCGTTGTCACCGTGACAATCGCCCAATACACCGAGGTGCTCAGCGTGGTAAAGCCGTTTACCGGCCCTTCTATGCCGTACATCAGCGCGCCCGCAACGACCATGACAATGCCAATAAAGGCGTAGAACAGAATCAACTGATGCCGCGAATTAACGATAGCACTCCACAAACTGTTCAGCGCAGGCATCAAGCGAAGCAGTTTCAGAATACGTAATACGCGGATCACGCGCATCGCGCGCCAGGCGAACAAATATTCCACGCCAATCTCTGGCCACAGTAAAATAACGTACAGCGGCAGAATGGTCGCGAGATCGATAAACCCCCAGAAGCTGAACACGTAGCGCGCCGGTTGCGGCCAGCAGCACACCCGCAGAAGGTATTCCAGGGTAAACATAAGGGTAAATCCGACTTCCAGCAGCATGAATGCATGCCATTCGTCGAACGTCAGATGGTAGGTTGTGCCAATCCCTGATTCGATAAAAATAACAATAACGCTTAAGAGCGCAAACAGTCCGCACAGCGCTTCAAACCGTCGGCCGGTGCGCGTACGTTGATCGAATAAGAAATGATAAAGACGATGGCGCAAAGCGCTAATAGCCACCACGTTATCTCCTCGTCAAAATAAAAGGGCTGGCAACTTGCCAGCCCTGACGATTATAACGGGTCAACCTTGAGACAGGAAACCGCGTGGCGGAAACTCCCTTCCAGAAGTGGACGCGTTTTCGCACATTCTGGCCCAGCCAGCGGACAGCGCGTACGGAATACGCAGCCGGACGGCGGGTTAATCGGCGACGGCAGTTCCCCTTCCAGCAGTTGGATAGTTTTGTTCTGCTCTAGATCCGGGTCCGGAACCGGCACCGCGGACATCAGCGCCCTGGTGTACGGATGAAGTGGATTGTTGTACACCTCATCGTAGGTACCAAGCTCCACCGCATGCCCCAGATACATCACCAGTACGCGGTCAGAGATATGCTTCACCACCGCCAGATCGTGGGCGATGAAGATAAGCGACAGCCCCATCTCACGTTGCAGTTGCTGCAGCAGGTTCACCACCTGCGCCTGGATTGAAACGTCCAGCGCCGACACCGGCTCATCACAGATGATCAGCTTCGGCTCGAGGATCAGCGCGCGGGCAATACCGATACGCTGACACTGACCACCGGAAAACTCATGCGGATAACGGTTGACGAGGTTCGGCAGAAGCCCCACCTTCATCATCATGGTTTTCACTTTGTCGCGCACTTCCTGACGCGGCATCTTCGGATAGTAGGTACGCAGCGGCTCGGCGATGATTTCGCCGATGGTCATACGCGGGTTCAGCGAGGCCAGCGGATCCTGGAAAATCATCTGAATATCGCTGCGCACGGCGCGCCACTCATCCGGTTTCATCCCCAGCAGGTCTTTACCAAGCCAGGCCACTTTGCCTTCCGTTGCCTTCACCAGGCCGATAATGGCGCGCGCGAAGGTTGACTTCCCGCAGCCTGACTCACCCACCACGCCCAGCGTTTCGCCTTCATACAGACGCAGGGTCACGCCGTCGACTGCTTTCAACGTTTTTGGCGGCTGCCAGAACCACTGTTTCCCATCTTTGATCTCGAAGTGGACCTTTAAGTCCGCAATTTCGAGCAGCACTTTTCTTTCGTCAGTCACGGTGCTCATACCAGTTCCCCCACGTTTCTAAAGCAGGCACGTAAACGGCCCGGCGCAAACTCTTCCAGCGGCGGCGCGCTATTGCAGGCCTCCATCGCATGTGGACAGCGAGGTTGGAACGGGCAACCGGTCGGCAGGCGCAGCAGGTTTGGTGGGTTACCAGGGATAGTCAGCAGCGACTCACCCTCGGCATCAAGACGTGGAACGGCATTCAGCAAGCCAATAGAATACGGGTGTGCAGGCTGATAGAACACATCGCGCGCCTTACCGTATTCCATGGTCCGCCCGGCGTACATCACCAGCACCTTATCGCAGATCCCGGCAACAACGCCCAGATCGTGGGTGATCATGATAATCGCCGTATTGAACTCGCGCTTCAGCTCGTTCAACAAGGTCATAATTTGCGCCTGAACGGTCACGTCCAGCGCGGTGGTTGGTTCATCGGCAATCAGCAGTTTTGGTCGACACAGCAGCGCCATGGCGATCATCACGCGCTGACGCATACCGCCGGAGAACTCGTGCGGGTACATTTTCATGCGCTTACGCGCTTCCGGCATTTTGACCGCGTCCAGCATTCTGACCGACTCTTCAAACGCTTCGGCCTTGCCCATGCCTTTATGCAGCATCAGAACTTCCATTAACTGCTCGCCGACGCGCATATACGGGTTCAGCGAGGTCATTGGGTCCTGGAAAATCATCGAGATCTGCTCGGCGCGCAGCTTGTTAAGCTGATGTTCAGGCAGGTTAAGGATCTCTTTACCGTTAAACAGCGCCGAACCACCAATACGCCCGTTACTGGCCAGCAGCCCCATCAGCGCAAACGCAGTCTGCGACTTACCGGAACCCGACTCGCCAACAATCCCCAGCGTTTCGCCCGCACGCAGGCTGAAGTTGAGGTCGTTCACGGCGGTCACATCGCCGTCCGGGGTTTTAAAGGTGACACGCAGGTCTTTAACGCTAAGCAACCGCTCAGATGCCGTTGCCGTTTCAATTGTGCTCATGGCAACTCTCCTTAACGGTCTTTCGGGTCGAGGGCATCACGCAGGCCATCGCCGATAAAGTTAAAACAGAACAGGGTCACAACCAGGAATCCCGCCGGGAACAGCAGCAGCCACGGCGATACTTCCATTGAGTTCGCGCCATCGCTTAATAACGCACCCCAGCTACTCAACGGCTCCTGGGTACCCAGGCCGAGGAAGCTCAGGAAAGATTCAAACAGGATCATGCTCGGCACCAGCAGCGAGGCGTAAACCACCACCACACCCAGCACGTTCGGCACGATATGGCGAACCACGATATTGACGGTCGATACACCGCCGACCTGTGCCGCTTCGATAAACTCTTTGCGCTTAAGACTGAGGGTCTGGCCACGCACGATACGCGCCATATCCAGCCAGGACACCATCCCGATAGCCACGAAGATCAGCAGGATGTTTTGCCCAAAGAAGGTCACCAGCAGGATCACAAAGAACATGAACGGGAAGGAGTTGAGGATTTCCAGCAGGCGCATCATCACCGAATCGACTTTACCGCCCAGATAACCGGACAGTGAGCCATACAACGTGCCAACAATCACGGCCACCAGCGCCGCAGCGATCCCGACCATCAGGGAAATACGCCCACCGATAGCGACGCGAACCAGCAGGTCACGCCCGGAGGAGTCGGTGCCGAAGTAGTGCCCTGAGGCCATATCCGGCGCGTTGGACATCATGCCCCAATCGGTGTCGAAGTAGGAGAACTGCGACACGACAGGTGCCAACGTTACGAACAGTGCAATCAAGACCAGCACAACCAGGCTGGCAACCGCCGCGCGGTTGTGCATGAAGCGTCGACGCGCATCCTGCCAGAGGCTACGCCCTTCAACTTCCAGCTTCTCACTGAAGTTTTCCAGCGCCTCGCTGTTTTTTTTACTTAACATCATGGCGAACTCCAGCCTTAGTAACGGATTTTCGGGTCAATCACGGCGTAGAGTACATCTACCACCGCGTTAAACAGGATCGTTAGTGCGCCAACCAGAATGGTCAGGCTCAACACCAGGGAGTAATCGCGGTTAAGCGCCCCGTTAACGAACAGCTGTCCAATCCCCGGCAAACCGTAGATTGTCTCGATAACCATCGAACCGGTAATGATACCGACGAAGGCTGGCCCCATATAAGAAAGCACCGGCAACAGCGCAGGTTTTAACGCATGGCGGAAAATAATCCGCCGCATCGGTAACCCTTTCGCCCGTGCGGTACGGATGAAGTTTGAATGTAAAACCTCAATCATTGAGCCGCGGGTAATACGCGCAATGCTGGCAATATAGGCCAGAGAGAGCGCTACCATCGGCAGGATCATGAATTGAATCGCCCCGCCGTTCCAGCCCCCACCGGGTAGCCAATGCAGCGTGATCGCGAATATCATCACCAACAGCGGTGCGACAACGAAGCTCGGTATGACCACCCCGGTCATTGCCACCCCCATTACCGCGTAATCCCATTTGGTGTTCTGTTTTAAAGCCGCAATAACCCCGGCAGTCACTCCGAATATAACGGCCAGCAGGAACGCCGCGGCGCCCAATTTAGCCGATACAGGGAAGCTCACCGCCACCAGATCGTTAACGGTATAATCTTTGTATTTAAAGGAAGGGCCGAAATCACCGTGAGCAAGCTGCTTCAGGTAATTACCGTACTGAACCAGAATTGGATCGTTTAAATGATATTTCGCTTCGATGTTCGCCATCACTTCCGGCGGGAGCGTACGCTCACCCGTAAACGGGCTTCCCGGCGCAAGGCGCATCATAAAGAAGGAAATAGTAATAAGAATAAATAGCGTCGGAATCGCTTCCAGACAGCGGCGTAATATAAATTTTAACATTGCCCGTACCTTCTGGCATGTGCCTTTGCACTGCTCTCAAATAAGACACGATGGGGCGAGCCAGTACTCGCCCCACGTATTGCCATTAATGCTTGATAACGTAGAGATCTTTAGTATAAACGTTATCCATCGGGTCTTTACCGGTGTAGCCGCCAACCCATGGTTTCACCAGACGGGCGTTCACATAGTAATAGACCGGTACGATCGCGGTATCTTTATCCAGCTGTTGTTCAGCTTTCGCATACGCGGCAGTACGCTGCTCTTCGTTAGACGCTTTCACTGACTCAGCCATGATCTTATCGAACGCTTCGCTCTTATAGTGCGCAGTGTTCATAGAGCTACCAGACAGCATGGTGTTCAGGAAGGAAGTTGGTTCGTTGTAGTCCGCACACCAGCCAGCGCGTGCTACGTCGTAAGTCCCCTGGTGACGCGTGTCGAGGAAGGTTTTCCATTCCTGGTTCACCAGCTTCACTTCTACGCCCAGGTTTTTACGCCACAGCGAGGCCGCCGCAATCGCCAGCTTCTTGTGCAGATCGGAAGTGTTGTACAGCAGGTTGAAGGTCAGCGGCTTATCCGCGGTATAGCCCGCTTCGGCCAGCAGTTTCTTACCTTCTTCGTTACGTTTTTCCTGTGACCACTTGAACCATTCTGGTTCGGTCAGCTTCGCGCCATCGGTATACGGAGGGGTATAACCATAGGCTGGCAGGTCGCCCTGGCCTTTCACTTTGTTGGCGATAATATCGCGATCCAGACCCAGCTTCAGCGCGGTACGAACACGTGCGTCGGTAAACGGTGCTTTCTGGTTGTTAATTTCATAATAATAAGTACACAGATACGGATCGACGTGAACTTCGTTCGGGATCTCTTTTTTCAGCTTCTGGAACAGTTCAATTGGCAGCTGGTTATAGGTCATATCCAGCTCGCCGCTACGATAGCGGTTAACGTAGGTAACTTCAGAAGACGTTGGCAGCCAGGTGACTTCATCAACGACGGTTTTGGCGTTATCCCAGTACTGTGGGTTACGTTCCATCACGATACGCTCGTTAACAACCCAATCTTTCAGGGTGTATGCGCCATTGGTCACGATGTTGCCAGGCTGGGTCCATTTTTCGCCGAATTTTTCAATCGCTGGCTTGTAGACCGGGGACATTGCTGGGTTAACCAGCAGTTTATAGAAGTAAGGCACTGGCTCACTCAGAGTGACTTCCAGCGTGTGGTCATCTAACGCTTTCACGCCCAGCTCGCTCGGCGCTTTTTTGCCGTCGATAATATCATCAACGTTCACGATATGACCGTACTGCGGATAGCTGGCGTATGGGGATGCGGTTTTCGGATCCACCAGACGCTGCCAGCTATAGACGAAATCTTGTGCGGTAACCGGTTGGCCGTTAGACCATTTAGCGTCTTTACGCAGATGGAATGTCCAGACTTTAAAGTCTTTATTATCCCAGCTTTCTGCAACGCCCGGAATCGGGTGACCGTCTTTCGGAGAGGTATTCAGCAACCCTTCGAACAGGTCGCGGCTAATATTTGCCTCTGGAACGCCTTCAATTTTATTCGGATCGAGGGACTGTGGTTCTGCACCACTGTTACGCACCAGCGTCTGCTTGCTTGCCAACTGTACGCCTGCAGGAACATCTGCAGCCATGACATTACCCGCGATCAGTGCGGTAAGAATGCCTGCCGCAACCAGGCTTTTTTTTGTGATGATGGACATTGTGTTGATACTCCGTTCATTATTATTACTGACTCACGCCAGCCTGTTTAATCCCGTTTCGGGTTCCCGTACAGCGCAGGAGATTTTTGCGTCTGCCGGGTCGTTTTACTGCTGCTATCACCGACTTTTTTATTACGGTTGCTCTTATTGGCAACCTGACGTCGATTCATTAAAAGCTTCCCCCCTGTCGGGAAACTTTTCTTATCCGTTAATAACTGCTTACAACCAGAAACAGTTACCGTTTACAAAATTTTATCTTGCGAATAACTCAGGCCGGAAAGTACCAAATGCCTATCACTGCCGCCAATATAATTTGCAAATTTGTTAAGCAATTCTCTTTTGCTCAACATACTGTGCGCTGCCCGGTAGCGTAATCGCAAAATTAACCTATCTGAAATCAATATTTTTCAATTAGATAGATGAAAACTAGCGCCCTGCACATGTGCGCTCTGCAAAGGTGTGCGTTTTTTGTACGAAAATTTAACGGTTGCTTATTTTTTAGCACATAACTCTGCGTTGAAACTGAAATTACTAATATCATTTCAATTATCTAACAGCAAGCGCCAGAGTATGGTGTGAGAGAAATAACATATGAGTTGCTGAGAAAGCAGACAGGTGGAGAGAGTATCTGATTGATTAAAGTCAATTTTTTAAAACATTCAAATTAATTATGTATAGCTTACAACAAAAGTTTAAGAATATGTTTTTCCGATAGTCACGGCGGTAATCGCGACCACAACGCCACTACCGCCGCAGCATAATTAACCGACCAGGCCGGGAAAGATAGATTTGATGCCGGTCACAATAAACTCAATACCGAGCGCCATCAGCAGCAGACCCATTATACGCGTCACCACGTTGATCCCCGTCTGCCCCAGCATACGCACTAACCACGGCGAAATACGGAAAATCCCCCAGCAGCAGTATGCAAACAGCGCGATGGACAGCGAGAAGCCAAGTAAATAAGGAAGAGAGTGGAAGCGCGTACCCCACACAATGGTCGAACTGATCGCCCCCGGCCCGGCCATTAACGGCAAAGCCAGCGGCACCACACCCAGGCTTTCGCGCACCGAGGTTTCCGATTTCTCCTGCTTATTCTGTTTGTCCTCTCCTAGCTTGCCGCTAATCATCGACATCGCGATGCTCACCACCAGAATCCCACCGGCGATGCGGAAGGAATCAATGGAGATCCCAAACAGTTGCAGAATCAGGTCGCCAAGGAATAAAGACGTCAGCAGGATAATGGCGACGGAAAGGCTCGCCGTCAGGTTGGTTTTATTTCGCACCATCGCCGTCTGATTGCTCGTCAGACTGATGAAAACAGGAATCAGCCCCACCGGGTTGACCAGCGCAAACAGGCCGATAAAGAACTTAAAGAAGACAGGAAAATCAAACAGCGTTTGAATCACGTTAACCCCAGAGCATCATTAAAAGTTAGTAGTTGACGAACGGCAAACCATAATTTGCGCTGACAATACCCTGTTTAGGCTTTAGGTTCATCTGAATTATCCATAAAACCGGGTACAAAACAGAGTGTTACCGAGTTGTATAAAATATGCTAATGTTAAGCCCACAACTACTCACGATTGATTAACGGCATTTATAATTTGCTAAAAGCGCCCTGCTGAAAGGTGTCAGCTTGGCTTAAACTTGATTTAGATCATGCAAATCGTACTCAGAAGTGGGTAATCTGCTTACACCGAAAGGGAAACGCCTTCATAAAAATAGCGTATCCTGGCCGGTGAGCTCCTTGGCTAAATCGAAGCTCTTTTAGTAAATCAGTGAATCAGTTCGTGGATAACACCTTGTTTCCTTAACTTTTTCGCCAGCTGCAGGCGATTTGTCTATACTGACTTGTCGAGCAGATGATTCACTAAAAAAGTTTAACATTATCAGGAGAGCATTATGGCTGTTACTAATGTCGCTGAACTTAACGCACTCGTAGAGCGCGTAAAAAAAGCCCAGCGTGAATATGCCAGTTTCACTCAAGAGCAAGTTGACAAAATCTTCCGCGCCGCCGCTCTGGCCGCTGCAGATGCTCGAATCCCTCTCGCAAAAATGGCCGTTGCCGAATCCGGCATGGGTATTGTTGAAGACAAAGTGATCAAAAACCACTTCGCTTCAGAATATATCTACAACGCCTATAAAGATGAAAAGACCTGTGGTGTTCTGTCTGAAGACGACACTTTCGGTACCATCACCATTGCTGAACCAATCGGCATCATCTGCGGTATCGTACCGACTACTAACCCAACTTCTACCGCTATCTTCAAATCGCTGATCAGCCTGAAGACGCGTAACGCCATCATCTTCTCTCCGCACCCACGTGCTAAAGATGCAACCAACAAAGCAGCAGATATCGTTCTGCAGGCTGCAATCGCTGCTGGCGCACCAAAAGATCTGATCGGCTGGATTGACCAACCGTCTGTAGAACTGTCCAATGCACTGATGCACCACCCAGATATCAACCTGATCCTCGCGACCGGTGGTCCAGGCATGGTTAAAGCAGCATACAGCTCCGGTAAACCAGCTATCGGCGTAGGCGCAGGTAACACTCCTGTGGTTATCGACGAAACCGCTGATATCAAACGTGCTGTGGCATCTGTTCTGATGTCTAAAACCTTCGATAACGGCGTAATCTGTGCTTCTGAACAGTCCGTTGTTGTTGTTGACTCCGTTTACGATGCTGTTCGCGAACGTTTCGCAAGCCACGGCGGCTACATGCTGCAGGGCAAAGAGCTGAAAGCCGTTCAGGACATCATCCTGAAAAATGGCGCGCTGAACGCCGCTATCGTTGGTCAGCCAGCATACAAAATTGCTGAACTGGCGGGCTTCACCGTACCGGCAACCACTAAGATCCTGATTGGTGAAGTGAAAGTGGTTGATGAAAGCGAACCGTTTGCACACGAAAAACTGTCTCCAACTCTGGCGATGTATCGTGCAAAAGACTTCAACGATGCTGTTGAGAAAGCTGAGAAACTGGTTGCGATGGGCGGTATCGGTCATACCTCTTGCCTGTACACCGACCAGGACAACCAGCCAGAACGCGTTGCTCACTTCGGTCAGAAGATGAAAACCGCGCGTATCCTGATCAACACCCCTGCTTCCCAGGGTGGTATCGGTGACCTCTACAACTTCAAACTCGCACCTTCCCTGACTCTGGGTTGTGGTTCATGGGGTGGTAACTCCATCTCTGAAAACGTTGGTCCTAAGCACCTGATCAACAAGAAAACCGTTGCTAAGCGAGCTGAAAACATGTTGTGGCACAAACTTCCGAAATCTATCTACTTCCGTCGTGGCTCACTGCCAATCGCGTTAGATGAGCTGATTACCGATGGCCACAAACGCGCGCTGATCGTGACCGACCGCTTCCTGTTCAACAATGGCTACGCAGACCAGATCACTTCTGTACTGAAAGCAGCTGGCGTTGAAACTGACGTGTTCTTCGAAGTTGAAGCTGACCCGACTCTGACCATCGTTCGTAAAGGTGCAGAGCTGGCGAACTCCTTCAAACCAGACGTGATCATCGCACTGGGCGGCGGTTCCCCGATGGACGCAGCCAAAATCATGTGGGTCATGTACGAACACCCAGAAACTCACTTCGAAGAACTGGCGCTGCGCTTTATGGACATCCGTAAACGTATCTACAAGTTCCCGAAAATGGGCGTGAAAGCGAAAATGGTTGCTATCACCACCACTTCCGGTACCGGTTCTGAAGTGACGCCGTTTGCGGTAGTAACCGACGACGCAACTGGCCAGAAATACCCACTGGCTGACTACGCGCTGACTCCAGACATGGCGATTGTTGATGCCAACCTGGTTATGGATATGCCGAAGTCCCTGTGTGCTTTCGGTGGTCTGGATGCGGTGACTCACGCCCTGGAAGCTTACGTTTCCGTGCTGGCTTCCGAGTTCTCCGACGGTCAGGCTCTGCAGGCTCTGAAACTGCTGAAAGAAAACCTGCCAGCGTCCTACCATGAAGGTTCTAAGAACCCGGTAGCTCGTGAGCGCGTTCACAGTGCAGCCACCATCGCAGGTATCGCGTTTGCGAACGCCTTCCTGGGTGTATGTCACTCCATGGCGCACAAGCTGGGCTCTCAGTTCCACATTCCTCACGGTCTGGCGAACGCCCTGCTGATCAGCAACGTTATTCGTTATAACGCGAACGACAACCCAACCAAACAGACTGCATTCAGCCAGTACGACCGTCCACAAGCACGTCGTCGCTACGCTGAAATCGCTGACCATCTGGGTCTGTCTGCACCGGGCGACCGTACCGCAGCGAAAATCGAAAAACTGCTGGGCTGGCTGGAAGAGATCAAAGCTGAACTGGGTATTCCTAAGTCTATCCGTGAAGCTGGCGTACAGGAAGCTGACTTCCTGGCACACGTTGACAAACTGTCTGAAGATGCGTTTGATGACCAGTGCACCGGTGCTAACCCGCGTTACCCACTGATTTCTGAACTGAAACAGATCCTGATGGATACTTACTACGGTCGTAACTTCGTAGAAGGCGCTGTAGAAGAGAAGAAAGAAGCCGCTCCAGCTAAAGCAGAGAAAAAAGCGAAGAAATAATCCGCTAATTTCTGGCTGAAAAGCAAAATGAACAAGCCCCATCATTGATGGGGCTTTTTTTATGCCTGATAAACGGTATAAAAAAAGCAACGCGTTCCCTGCCCGTCTCTAAAACGGCAGGAAACGCATCAGGAAGGGATTAACAAGAACGGCAGGTATGATTGTGTTGATCCTGGATAACGGCCAGTGAGCCCTCTTCCAGCGCTTCTTTGTAATGCTTACGGCAAACGGAGACATAGCGCTCATTACCGCCAATCACCACCTGCTCACCTTCGTTGTAGGGACGCCCTTCTTGATCGAGGCGCAGCACCATGCTGGCCTTACGCCCGCAGAAGCAAATCGTTTTTAATTCAACCAGCTTATCAGAGAGCGCCAGCAGGTACTGACTACCGCTAAACAGTTCGCCACGGAAATCGGTTCTTAGGCCATAGCACAATACCGGAATATCCAGATTATCCACCACGTCAGAGAGCGCGTAGACCTGCTCACGCGTCAGAAACTGGCATTCATCCACCAGCACGCAATTAACCGCCTCACGAGCGTTCTCAGCGTTAATTTCATCGAATAACTGGCTGTTTTGATTAAACAGCTTTGCAGGCGATGAGAGGCCAATACGCGAACTGACCTTACCCGCACCAAAGCGATCGTCTATTTCAGCGGTATAAACGATGGTGCGCATCCCCCGCTCCTGGTAATTGTACGACGACTGTAAAAGTGCCGTCGATTTGCCCGCATTCATTGCTGAGTAGTAGAAATAAAGTTGTGCCATTGGCTGAGGAGTCCTAATCGATGCGTTTTTTAAACGGAGCGCAGTGTACCATATTAGCCCCCTGGCTTCCTGTGTCATCTGGACGTTATGTATACCTCCACATAGGGAGAAACACAGCGTACGGGTATACGCGACGCAGACTGAGAATATTAAACAATACCTCAACGCCGTCTTGCATAATGTTGCAGCACACCCCCGTAACATCATCATTCAACTGAACTATTTAATCGTTTGCCCCCCTGCGCGCGCGTAGGTGTAATGATCACAGGGTAAAAAAATAGCTAGCCAGATTAATAGTTGAAAAGATTAATGAGTTCAGCAGAGAAAATGTGATCCACCACAATTTGTGTAGCGAAGTCCGGTAATGACTCCAACTTATTGATAGTGTTTTATGTTCAGATAATGCCCGATGACTTTGTCATGCAGCTCCACCGATTTTGAGAACGACAGCGAC
>NZ_JABBJF010000042.1 GCF_014218705.1 Kluyvera sichuanensis
TATGACCGGAAAAGCCGTAGTATTATCCGGATAGACTAGGAAAGTGTTACCTATGTTCCCGGTCTGAAGTGTTACCTATGTATCCGGTCGTACATTCGCTCGCCCGGGCTACATATTGCACAATTGTAGCCCGGCCAAGCGCGGCGCTGCCGGGTTTATCGCACATTACTCAGCAAAGAACCAATACCCGCTGTTCACCAGTGCGGCCAACATTGCCAGGAAGGACGGGTCGTCCAGCGCCTCACCAAAATGCTGGCTCTCCAGCATAATACTGCCCGCCATCGCGTCCAGCGCCTGCTGATGCGGTGAATCCACTTTCTCGCCGTTAACAAAGAAATCGTCGCCGATACGAATCACTCGCAGGCCGCCCAGACGTTGCAGCATATCGCCCTGTTGCAGCGCGTCGTAAATCTCATCCGGTTGATACGGCGGCTCCGGCGGCGCGATATCCAGTTCGTGGCGCGACTGGCTGATAAACTCGCCCAGCCACTGCTGGAAATGCTCCGGCTGCTGGATCAACCCCAGCATCATGTCGCGCAGACGATCCACTTCCTGCGGCAGCAGATCCGCCGGGTGATCGCGTGACGGTACGTCCGGGTCGCTGTAGTGCTGGTTACCGAGGTCGCGCTGCAGAATATAGTCGGCAAAGCCGCTAATCAGCTCGCGGCTGTTCGGCGAACGGAAGCCTACGGAATAGTTGAGTGAATTCTCCAGCGCGTAGCCTTCGTGCGGGAATCCAGGCGGAATATAGAGGATATCGCCGGGCTCCATCTCTTCATCAATGATCGCCTCGAACGCCTGTACCTGCAGCAGATCCGGGTGCGGGCAGTGCTGCTTAAGCGCGGTTTTCTCGCCCACGCGCCAGCGACGACGGCCGGTACCCTGAATGATAAAGACATCATACTGATCGACATGTGGGCCAACGCCGCCGCCCGGCACTGAGAAGGAGATCATCAGATCGTCAATGCGCCAGTCGGGGAGGGCGCGGAACGGGCGCATTAGCGCGCTGGAGGGTTCGTGCCAGTGGTCAACGGCCTGAACCAGCAGCGACCAGTTGCTTTCACCGAGGTGATCGTAGCTTTCGAAAGGACCGTGGCTGACCTGCCAGTTGCCATCAAGGTGGCTCACCAGTCGGCTATCCACTTCATTTTCCATCGCCAGACCAGCTAGTTCATCCGGTGAAATAGGGTCAATAAAGTTGGCGAAGCCGCGTTTCAGCACCACCGGGCGTTTTTGCCAGTAGCGCGCCATAAAATCGGGCCAGTTTAACGTTAAGTGGTATTCCATATTGATATTTCCGCAGCAGATGTATGTCCGGATTATACATCGTATTCACAAAACTACCCTGCTACGGAAACATTATTTACCCTTCGTGACTGTCGAGATCCTGATGGCCGAAAAGGACCTCCATTTTTGCGCCGCCGAGCAGGCTTTCGTGGGCGATAATCTGGCCGTCATACTGGTCAACAATATCGCGGGCTACCGACAGGCCAACCCCTTGCCCTGGACGTAACGTATCGGCGCGCTGGCCGCGGTCAAAGACGATATCGCGCTTACTTTGCGGAATGCCAGGACCGTCATCTTCGACAAAGACATGCAGATAATCGTCGCTCTGACGGGCGGAAACCTCAACGAACTCAAGGCAGTACTTGCAGGCGTTATCCAGCAGGTTGCCCATCACTTCCATAAAGTCGTTTTTCTCACCGACAAAGGAGATCTCCGGCGAAATGTCCAGGGTGATGTTGACCCCTTTACGTTGATAGACCTTATTGAGCGCCGACGTCAGGCTGTCCAGCAGCGGGGCGACCGGGTGAAGCTCGCGGCTAAGCAGGGTGCTATCGCTACGCATACTGGCGCGATGCAGGTAGTAGCCAATCTGCTGCGAGATGCGGCTTATCTGCTCCAGCATCACCGGTTCGGCTTCGTTGACGGTGATCTTTTCACTGCGCAGCGAACGCAGCGAGCTTTGCAGCACCGCTAACGGGGTTTTCAGACTGTGGGTCAAATCGGTGAGCGTAGTTCGATACTTGTCGTAGCGGTCGCGCTCGCTTTTTAGCAGCCGGTTAAGGTTGCGAACCAGGCTTGTCAGTTCGCGGGTGGTATCAGGATTCAGATGCTCGCGGTGATGTTCCTCCAGTTCGCGGACCTCGCGGGTGAGGTCCGCGATGGGGCGTAGGCTCCAGTGGGCAGCAATCCACAGCAGTGGAATAACCAGCAGCAGGTTGGCGGCGAGTACGTAGGAGAACCAGCTCCAGACCATATAGGAACGCTTAAGCTCAATCGGAATGGTATCGACCACCACGATAGTCAGCGCAGGCATCAGGCTGGTGGCTGGATAGCTGTTAACGGCCACCGAGTGGGTCATCTCCGAATCGTCGCCTTCCTGGCGCATTTCGGTCAGCTCTTTTTGCATCTCATGATCGTCGCGCAGCAGGGTACTGCTGGCGTCGGCATCCGCTTCTATTTCATAGAAACCGTTGCCTTTAAGCCACTCGGGCTGAATGCTTTTCGTGAGCCACGGGAGATCTTTTTGCTGCCACAGCAGTTCGCCCCGATCGTTATAGATCAGCGCAACCGTGGGGCCCTGCATATTGAGATTCTCGGGGATATCGACGTGCAGCGCGTTGTCTTCCCATTTGGAGAGGGTATAGAACAGGTTGCTCTCGCCGCGCAGCAGACGGAAGGTGGTTTTATCGAAGCTGACGCTATAGCCAACCAGCGCCACCATGCCGTAGGCCAGTGACAGCACGATAACCACCGCGGCCGTCGCCAGCAGGAAACGCATCCGCAGTGAAAGCGGCAGGAGATGCCGACGTAAGCTCTTCATTCGCGTAGTTCGAACAGATAGCCCTGACCGCGTACGGTGATAATCACGTCCTGGGGATACTGAGCCTGAATTTTCTTACGCAGGCGGCCCATCAGTACGTCGATGGTGTGGCTCTCGCGCAGTTCCGCATCGGGATAGAGCTGAAGCATCAGGGAGTCTTTGCTGACCACTTTGCCGTTATTGCGGATCAGCGTTTCCATAATAGTGTATTCAAACGCGGTGAGCTTAATCACTTCGTCATTAATGGAGAGCTCGCGGCGGGAGAGGTCAACCTGGAACGGCGGCAGGGAGATAACCTGCGAAGCATGCCCGCTGTTACGACGCATCAGCGCCTGCATACGGGCCGCCACTTCCTCAATATGGAAAGGTTTGGTGACGTAGTCGTCGGCGCCCGCGCTCAGCACTTCCACCTTATCCTGCCAGCTTTCACGCGCGGTGAGCACCAGAATAGGCAGCGAAATATCGTGGCTGCGCCAGCGGCGGATCAGCGACAGGCCGTCCTCATCGGGAAGCCCTAAATCCACAATCGCAATATCCGGGATATGCTCGCCTAAGTAATAGTCTGCTTCCTTCGCGTCTTCTGCGGCATCCACCTGGTGGCCCATTTCCTGGAGCTGAACTTTCAGGTGGTGACGTAACAGAGCGTTGTCCTCTACGACGAGTACGCGCATGCTGCTTCTCCATTAAATAAATGACGTGAATAGTTTAACGCGATTATGAGCTTATGGAGATAAACATTAACTAAATTGGCGGGAAAGTCCCCTCCTTCAGGAAGAAGGAGGGGGAGGGCGGGATTATTTCAGCTCGTCAACCATGGTGATGGCGCGGCCGATATAGTTCGCCGGGGTCATGGCTTTCAGACGGGTTTTCTCTTCTTCCGGCAGCGCCAGACCGTCGATGAACTGCTTCATACCTTCGGCATCCACGCGCTTGCCGCGGGTCAGCTCTTTCAGCTTCTCGTACGGTTTTTCGATACCGTAGCGGCGCATCACGGTCTGAATTGGTTCAGCCAGCACTTCCCAGTTGTGATCCAGTTCGTCGAGCAGACGATCGCGGTTCACTTCCAGTTTGCTCACGCCTTTCAGGGTGGACTGGTAGGCGATCAGCGCATAGCCAATACCCACGCCCAGGTTACGCAGCACGGTGGAGTCGGTCAGGTCACGCTGCCAACGGGAAACCGGCAGTTTGCTTGCAAGATGCTGCAGCACGGCGTTAGACAGACCCAGGTTGCCTTCGGAGTTTTCGAAGTCGATCGGGTTAACCTTGTGCGGCATGGTGGAAGAACCGATTTCACCGGCGATGGTTTTCTGCTTGAAGTGGTTGAGCGCAACGTAGCCCCACACATCGCGATCGAAGTCGATCAGAATAGTGTTGAAGCGTGCGATGCAGTCAAACAGCTCGGCAATATAGTCGTGCGGCTCGATCTGGGTGGTGTACGGGTTCCACTGAATGCCCAGAGAGGTGACGAACTCTTCGCTGAACTGGTGCCAGTCAACGTCCGGATAGGCGGCGATGTGGGCGTTATAGTTACCGACCGCGCCGTTGATTTTGCCGAGGATCTCAACCTGTGCCAGCTGACGGTACTGACGTTCCATACGGTAGGCTACGTTCGCCATCTCTTTACCGATGGTGGACGGCGTGGCCGGCTGACCGTGAGTACGGGAGAGCAGCGGAATATCGCGATACTGAACGGCCAGATCTTTGATTGCGTCGATAGTTTTGCGCCAGTACGGCAGCACCACTTCTTCGCGCGCGGTTTTCAGCATCAGCGCGTGGGACAGGTTGTTGATGTCTTCGGAGGTGCAGGCAAAGTGAATGAATTCCGACACGGCGTGCAGTTCAGGCACGGACGCGACTTTTTCTTTCAGGAAATACTCAACCGCCTTCACGTCATGGTTGGTGGTGCGCTCGATGGTCTTAATACGCGCCGCGTCTTCTTCATTGAAGTTTGCCACGATGCTATCGAGGAAACCGTTTGCGTCGGCAGCAAAAGCAGGAACTTCCTTGACGGCTGCGTGTGCGGCCAGCTTCTGCAGCCAGCGTACTTCGACTTGTACACGGAATTTCAGCAAACCGTATTCGCTGAAAATCCCGCGCAGCGCGCTGACTTTATCGCCGTAGCGTCCATCGACAGGGGAAACGGCGGTCAGTGAGGATAATTCCATAGATCATAACTCCGGGGTTAAATGAGCAAGAATTTGTTTGGCCTGAGTGGTCAGGCGATTACGAGAAAACATCAGCTGTAGACGGCCACCGCCAACCTGGTGCCACAGCACCGCGGCGCGGATACCTGCCAGCAGCGAAGCACGGACCTTGGACTGCACCTGCGGGCTTTGCAGCACGGCAGGGGAGCCGGTCACCTGAATTCGCGGGCCGAGCGGGCTAATCACGTCAACATAAATACCCGCCATCGCGCTCAGCAGGGTGTCTGACTGTAAATCAAAATGGTCGAGCTGACGCTGCAGACCGGTAATACGGTTGCCCAGAATATCCATCGCGCCTTTGGCGGCGGCGAGCTTGCGCTCCAGCACCATCAGGCTGAGGGTATAGCGGGTCAGCTCTGCGTTCAGACCCTGACGGCTGCTGGCGTTCAGCACTGCGAGCAGGGTTTCAAGGCCGAGACGAAGATTGGCTTCACTGCCACCGAAGACGCCCAGCGCAGAGTCTGGGTTGAGATCGATAATACTGTTCAGCGAAACGTGTAACGCATCGCCGTCGCAGTGCCCCTGATGGGCCAACTGCTGCACCAGACGGGCTGACTGGCAGATGCCGGCCAGCGCCAGGGTGATGTCATAGTAATTCTTCGCCACGCTCACTCCTTGTTGGCATCTGACCTGCGGCGCGACGCGGGCCAGAGTGCGTTATACCCTATCGAGGCAGGGCTTTATTCCACTGGCAGCGGCAGACGCTGCTCAATCACGCCGCCACCCAGGCAGATTTCCCCGTTGTAGAACACGGCGGACTGACCAGGAGTGACTGCGGCAACAGGTTCTTCAAAACGAACCTCAATACGACCTTCATCCAGCGCGGTAACGGTGCACGGGATATCGGTCTGGCGATAGCGGGTCTTCACGGTGCAGCGGAACGTGCCGGTGACCGGTTCGCGGTCAACCCAGTGCAGCTGCTGCGCGATAAGACCGACGGACATCAGTCGCGGGTGATCGTGACCCTGAGCGACAACCAGCACGTTGTTTTCAACGTCTTTGTCGACCACGTACCACGGATCTTCCGTCCCTTCTTTGGTCCCGCCAATACCCAGACCTTTACGCTGACCGAGCGTGTGGTACATCAGCCCCTGATGGGTGCCGATCTCTTCGCCGTCAACGGTGATGATTTTGCCCGGCTGCGCCGGCAGGTAGCGACCGAGGAACTCGCGGAATTTACGCTCGCCGATAAAGCAGATACCGGTAGAGTCTTTTTTCTTCGCGGTGATGAGATCCAGCTCTTCGGCGATTTTACGCACCTGCGGTTTTTCCAGTTCGCCGACCGGGAACAGGCTTTGTGCGATCTGTTCGTGGCCCAGCGTATAAAGGAAGTAGCTCTGGTCTTTGTTGCCGTCGAGACCACGCAGAAGCTGGCTTTTGCCGTTCACATCCGCGCGGCGCACATAGTGGCCGGTGGCGATGTAATCAGCGCCCAGATCTTCAGCAGCGAACTCGAGGAAAGCTTTAAATTTGATCTCTTTGTTGCACAGGATGTCCGGGTTCGGCGTACGGCCCGCTTTGTACTCTTCCAGGAAGAGCTCAAATACGTTATCCCAGTATTCGGCAGCAAAGTTCACGGTGTGCAGCTCAATACCGAGCTTATCGCACACCGCTTGTGCATCGGCCAGATCCGCCGCCGCAGTGCAGTATTCCTCGCCGTCATCTTCCTCCCAGTTCTTCATGAACAGGCCCTCCACCTTATAGCCCTGTTGTTGTAACAGGTAGGCGGAAACGGAGGAATCAACACCGCCGGACATGCCGACGATCACTTTTTTCTGGCTTTCTGACATTGGAATACTCACGACATTGGACTTCAAGGCGGCATATTCTAGCACGCGGCCCTTTACTTGACACCCTCTGTAAACGGCCAGTTAAATTCGCCGATGAGTGACAGCGGATAGCGTGCATCCTGCTGATAGCTACGAATACTTTCGGCAACCAGCGCGGAACGCAGGTTTTTAGCCTGCAAAATCTCGTCGGCGCTGAGCCATAAACAGCGGTCAATGTCGCTATCGTGCGGTTCGGTCGCGCAGATACTGTCGAGTTCAATGACGAACAGGAATCGCAGGAACGGCGTGTTGTCCGGGGCCAGCCACTGGTGCATTCGGAGAAAATGCTGCGGCTTAGCGCGGATGCCGGTCTCTTCCCATAGCTCGCGCTCGGCGGCCTGGGCCAGTGTCTCATCTGCCTCAAGGTGGCCTGCGGGCTGGTTCCAGAGCGCTTTGCCGTTGATGGTCTCTTCAACGACCAGAAATTTATCTTCAGCGTGAACCACGCAGGCGACGGTAACGTGTGGCTTGAACATGCGGCATCCTTATCGAGCGAGAAAGAAGATAAGGATATAAAGAAGAAGAGGGGGAAATCAAACTCGCGCCGACGATTGCCAGCTTTGCTGCACGATGATCCCCTGGCGGTTGCTGAGGGTGACGGTCACCTGCGCCCACTCTCCCGGCGGCAGCGTCAGCGTCATGCTGGCCAGCGGCTGCGGCTTTTTCCCCTCAAGCGCAATGCTGCCGCGCTGGCTACTGGTGCTTTGCCCGGACGTCCCCTGATGAATGACGCTGACGGTTAACTGGCACTGGCAATCGTCGGCCAGGGTGACCATCGGCGTAATAACAACCGCATCGGCCTGCTGTTGGGTATCAAACCAGAGCTGATTGCTGAGGGCGGCGGCGATAAGCAGTAGATGCATAGAAGCCTCCTTTTGCTGAGAGAAATCAGCCGGATGAGAGGCTCATCCGGCTGTCGTGTTATTGCTGTGAGGTGTACGAGTTATTGTGGTTACCGCTTTGGTTCACAATCGTCAGCGAGTTATTGTACGACTGATTAACGTTGCTGTTGTTGTACCAACCGCTCTGGGAGACCAGCACCATCGCGTCATGCGCAGACTGGCCCACGGTCGAGCCGTTGTAGCTACCGGTCTGTTTCACTTCAATCGAGCTTCTGTCGCCGGTCTGTACCGCCGTAGAGTAGTTGTTGTTACCTGCCTGGTTGATGCTGGTCAGGCTACGATCGCCGGTCTGGTTGGCCACCGAGGTGTTATTACTGCCGCCCTGGTGTACGTCGATTTTCGATTTGTAGGCGCTGCTTTGCACCGCACTCGAGCTGTTGCTATTGCCAGACTGGTAGACATGGATCATGGCATCCCAGTTACCGACCTGAGGCAGCGTCGGGCTGCTGTACTGCGGGAATTCTGACGGACCACCGCTACCTGAATGGTTACCGGAGGCCAGCGCTGAACCCGAGACGAACAATGCTGACAAAACAACAATTTTCCACGTTTTCATGAAGATACCCCATAGGTTTATCGATAGTTAACTCACCCGTACCGCTTGCTAATTTTGGGTAATGCGAATTGCCATTCCTGCCGAGTTTTGCACAACGCCCGCGCTGCGGTTTGTGCCCGTTTGATTAATCTGCGTAATATTGCCGTTGCCTTTATTGACAATTTCCGCAAAGTTATCAAAACCCGTTTGCGTAATATCTGCCTGATTACCCGTGCCTGCTTGCACTAAGATTGCGGAGTTATTCATCCCTGATTGAGTAACATTGGCAGTATTACTATTGCCGTATTGAGCCAGCGCCGCGCGATTATTAAAGCCACTTTGGCTTAACGTTGCGGCATTATGTCCACCAAACTGCGAAATTGAGCCAAATAAATGACTGCCAGACTGAGTAATAGCGGCGAAATTTCCACTACCTTGCTGACCAGTAATAGCAATTTTATCGTAGCCCTGATGGAATTTATCCAGCCCGGAGAATTCTGAGCCCGCTAAATCCCCTCCAGCAGTTGCCAGACAGGAATAACCCAATACGGGTATTAATAAAAACCACTGTTTCATAATGGCACCTTGATTTAACCGATGGTTAAAGTCAGGAGTTAAATCGGCGCACCAATAGCCTGCTTATGAATAACTGGCTGCGCTGATTTATGGCTTGAGTATGTCGGAGGGGAGAAACTAATTTTTTCGCCTGAATTGCGTATTTTGAAAAATCACGTCAGTCGTTAGTATGAGTTTTTTGAGGAAAGCTCGTGGTAGGGTGCGGCGCGAGCGGGATGTTACCGGTATGCGTTCTTATACGATCAGTACGTATTGGTTTACACCTTCCGCAAAGTCCGCCATTTCTATGACAAATAATGTCAGTTCTCATTTACACCCACTGCCTTTTTTGGTGGGTCTGGCAATATCATGCATAAAATACGATGTATCCATGAAGCCAATCCTCGAATTTGGCTAAATGACAATTTCGCTATTTTTTGTAGGAAAATCAGCAGTAAGGTGAAATCAGCCTGAAATAAACTGACATGATCTTGTTACAATTTGAAACACAAATAATCCTTGCGATAAAAATGGCAATGTCTAGATTGAACAGTATTGCAGCACTTTCTGGAAACAAGCGCCAATTGTGCGTCCATTTTCCCTTTATTGTCATACTTATATATCAGCAACTACACAGAACAGCACCTCTTTCTTGATATGCATTTTTTATGCATATCAGAAAGAGAGCTTGTTCCGAGCAGCAAGCGGAATGGGGTTTCATAATGCCGATAGAAATAGAAGCGGTGAATAATGATGCGTTAATGCTAATAACCCGGCCTTCATTGCAGGCCACTGCCCTTGTACATCAACTCAGAAGCTCGTTAACGATTAATGTCAAAACCCAGAATATTTTAAAATCGCTCGATCAGCTGAAAGCGGAGCGATTGCTGGTGCTTTTTGACTTAAGCGAGTCGGATAAAAAACGGAATTTGCTCTGGCAAACTGAGCTGCGGCGGTTACGCGATAAAGTTAAAGTTCTGCTGATCAATATGCCGGATGATTACGCCTTCCACGAAGTGGAGAGCTGGCCTGGGATCAGCGCGGTATTCTACTTATCCGTTGATGAACACACCCTGATTGAAGGCATCCGCAACGTGCAGAAAGGCGGCTGCCATTTCCCTCACGACCTCACCAGTTATCTTATTAATCAATCAGGTAGTTACCGTTATCATGACGATACCAGCGGGCTGACGCAGCGCGAGAAGGACATCCTGAATAAGCTCAGGATGGGCGCGTCAAACGTGGAGATCGCCAGGCTGCTGTTTATCAGCGAAAATACGGTAAAAACGCATCTCTATAATCTCTTTCGCAAGATTGCGGTTAAAAATAGAACGCAGGCCGTCTCCTGGGCTAACGAAAACCTCAGGCGATAGTTATGAAATATTTATTCCGTATTACAGCATCAATATTGATGCTGATGGTATCGCACGCCAGTTATCCAGCCGAAGTCGAAGTGCCGGGCCTGGTTACCGATAACACTATTACACGGGTCGGGCATGATTTCTATCGTGCATTCACCACCCACTGGGAGGCGGAATACCCTGCGGCTATCACAATTAATGAACGCCCCAGCGCGCGCTGGGGAAGTTGGATAACCATTAAAATCGATCAGGATGTTTTATATCAGACTTTTTTATTTCCGAGTAAAAAAGACTTTGATAAACAAGTCTCAATGGCCATCGCTGCTGTTTATGACTCTGTATCGAAAAGAGCCATTAACAAAGCATTATTAAATACCGGTGATTTGACCCACGACGAGTTCTAGGAGCGTACGATGAAAGTGCTTTCTGTGATGCTTGGCATCGGCTTGCTATCGACTTCAGTTCATGCTGGGAATTTAACCTTCCAGTTTATTAACCCTAATTTTGGTGGTAATCCCAATAACGGTGCATTTTTACTTTCAGAAGCGAATGCGCAGAACTCTTATAAAGATCCCAATGCTTATGATTGGGGAGCCGTTTCGGGAACATCGGCATTAGATAATTTTTCTTCCGCCGTTCAGTCGCAATTATTGGGTAGCCTGATGGGAAATGTCTCCAGCGGTAAACCGGGGCGGTTAGTGACCAATGATTTTATTGTTGATATTAAAAATGTCGACGGTCGGCTCCTGATGAATATTCTCGATCGTAAAACCGGGAAATCCTCAACCATCGAAGTTGACGGTCTGAACAGTGTTTCATCAAATTAATCACCTCCGTGGCGAGATGCAGAAATGAAAAATATAGCTGGCGCAGTGGTTATTTTTATTAGCCTGTTTATGCTTACGGGCTGTATTACCTCTCCCCCTAAACAGGCGGCGAAACCGACGCTATTACCGCGGTCGCAAAGCTACCAGGACCTCACCCATTTACCGTCGCCAAAGGGCAAGCTGTTTGTCTCGGTTTATAATATTCAGGATGAAACTGGGCAGTTTAAACCCTATCCGGCCAGTAACTTCTCGACGTCCGTACCGCAAAGCGCCACCGCCATGCTGGTGTCGGCGTTAAAAGACTCCAACTGGTTTATTCCCCTTGAACGACAGGGACTGCAAAACCTGCTCAACGAACGCAAAATCATTCGTGCGGCGCAGGAGAACGGCACCGTGGCGGTGAACAACCGCACCCAACTGCCGTCGCTGGTGGCGGCGAATATCCTGATCGAAGGGTCGATTATCGGCTATGAAAGCAACGTGAAAACGGGCGGGGCAGGGGCGCGCTATTTTGGTATCGGCGCCAGCACGCAGTACCAGCTTGATCAAATCGCGGTGAACCTGCGCGTGGTCAACGTCGGAACCGGGGAGGTGCTTTCATCGGTAAATACCAGCAAAACGATCCTCTCCTATGAGTTCCAGGCGGGGATCTTCCGCTATATCGACTATCAGCGCATCCTGGAAGGCGAGGTGGGTTATACGGTGAATGAACCGGTGATGCTCTGCCTGATGTCGGCGATTGAAACCGGGGTTATCTATCTGGTGAATGACGGGATCACGCGTAACCTGTGGCAACTGCAAAACCCGTCAGACGCTAACGCCCCGGTGCTGGAGAAATATAAGAACATCATTGTGCCCGATATTTCCTGACCGGGCTTGTCCTGTGAGCGCGGTGTTAGCTGCGCTCTGCGGCCGATGCATCGGCATCGCGCCATTCGCCGTTTTTCAGGTCATCCAGCGTATAGCTGCCCATCGCATAGCGAATCAACCGCAGCGTTGGGTAGCCTACGTGGGCGGTCATCCGGCGCACCTGGCGGTTACGTCCTTCATAGAGCGTGACCTTTAGCCAAGCGGTTGGAATGGCTTTGCGCTCGCGGATCGGCGGATTGCGCGGCCATAACCACTCCGGCGCGTCTACTTGCTCAATACCGGCGGGCAAGGTGGGACCATCGTTCAGCGTCACGCCATTTCGCAGTGCCTCAATAGCCTCCGGCGTCGGTTCACCCTCAACCTGCACGTAGTAAATTTTCCCGGTGCGCTTACCCGGCTGCGTGAGCCTGGCCTGCAGCGCGCCGTCATTGGTTAATACCAGCAGCCCCTCGCTATCCCGGTCGAGACGACCTGCGGCGTAGACATTTTGCACAGGAATATAATCTTTTAGCGTGCTACGTCCTGCTTCATCGGTAAATTGCGGCAACACATCGTAGGGTTTATTGAACAGAATAACGCGTTTTGGTTGGTTATCTTTACGCGTCCTGGTGGCTTGTCGTGAGCTGAATCGCTCAAGCTGGTTTTTTCTAAATGAAGTCTTAATCATAGTATTTTCAGGCTCTATAGATTCGCGCATTATAGCCTAATAACGAGAGTCTTTCATGGCGACAAACAATCAGGTAGTATTGACAGGCTTATTACAAAACATTAACAAAATGCTCTAACTCTTTGTGTTGCAGGAAGACGGTAAGACAGTGCATCTCCAGGCTATACCTAAACGGGATAAGTGGAGTGGGCGTAGTAGCGGCAAGAACCTGTGGCGTAAAGGATGACGAGCACACCAGAAGCGCTCGAAGGAGAGGTGAATGGAAAGCAAAGTAGTTGTTCCGGCGGAAGGTCAAAAAATCACCCTGAAAGATGGCAAACTGAATGTGCCACACAAACCGATTATCCCATTTATTGAAGGCGACGGTATCGGTGTTGATGTCACCCCAGCAATGCTGAAAGTGGTTGATGCCGCTGTTGAGAAAGCCTACAAAGGCGAGCGTAAAATTTCCTGGATGGAAATTTACACCGGGGAAAAATCCACCCAACTTTATGGCCAGGACGTATGGCTGCCAGCAGAAACGCTGGATCTTATCCGCGACTACCGTGTTGCTATCAAAGGCCCTCTGACTACGCCAGTTGGCGGCGGCATCCGTTCTCTGAACGTTGCGCTGCGTCAGGAGCTCGACCTGTACGTGTGTCTGCGTCCGGTTCGCTACTATCAGGGCACCCCAAGCCCGGTTAAACACCCAGAACTGACCGATATGGTCATCTTCCGTGAAAACTCTGAAGACATCTACGCGGGTATCGAATGGAAAGCTGACTCTGCTGACGCTGAGAAAGTGATTAAATTCCTGCGTGAAGAGATGGGCGTGAAGAAAATTCGCTTCCCTGAACACTGCGGTATCGGCATCAAGCCGTGCTCCGAAGAAGGGACCAAGCGTCTGGTGCGTGCGGCGATTGAATACGCTATCACCAACGACCGCGATTCTCTGACCCTGGTTCACAAGGGTAACATCATGAAGTTCACCGAAGGCGCGTTCAAAGACTGGGGTTACCAGCTGATTCGCGAAGAATTCGGCGGCGAACTGATCGACGGCGGCCCGTGGCAGAAAATCAAGAACCCGAACACCGGCAAAGAGATCATCATTAAAGATGTGATCGCCGATGCGTTCCTGCAGCAGATCCTGCTGCGTCCGGCTGAATACGACGTTATCGCCTGTATGAACCTGAACGGTGACTACATCTCCGATGCGCTGGCAGCTCAGGTTGGCGGTATCGGTATTGCACCGGGCGCGAACATCGGTGACGAATGCGCACTGTTCGAAGCGACCCACGGTACGGCACCGAAGTACGCAGGCCAGGACAAAGTGAACCCAGGTTCTATCATCCTGTCCGCAGAAATGATGTTGCGCCATATGGAATGGTTCGAAGCGGCTGACCTGATTGTTAAAGGTATGGAAGGCGCTATCAATAACAAGACCGTGACCTATGACTTCGAACGTCTGATGGAAGGCGCTAAACTGCTGAAATGTTCAGAGTTTGGTGACGCGATCATCGAAAACATGTAATCCAGTTGCTGGGTTCGTGATAAACGGGAGCCGGTTGGTTCCCGTTTTTTTTGCCTTGTAAAAACGACAATAATGATAAGCGAGGGAAATACTGATGCAAATCAGACAGGCTACACCGCAAGAAGCAGAACGATGCTGGGATATTCGGAATCAGGCCATTCGCGCGGGATGCACATCGAGCTATGATGCGACGGTCATTGATGCATGGACGCCGGACAATATGCCTGAGCAGTATCGCCAGGAGATTGTTAACTATCCGTTTTTTGTGGCGGTGGACGATAGCGATCGACCGGTGGCAACGGGTTATCTCGATCTCACTTCCGGTAGCGTAGAGGCTATTTTTACTCTGCCTGAGTACACCGGAAAGGGATTGGCCGGATCGATTATGAATGCAATAAAAAGAGAAGCCCGCGCCCGTGGATTTCAAACGATTACCTTGTCCTCTACGCCCAATGCGCAAGGGTTTTATGAGACGCAAGGATTTACCGTTGTGAAGGAAAGCGTGCACTTCTCTGCATCGGCGAATGCGCAATTGCGCTGCATCGATATGATGCTGAAACTGTAAGGGCGACGCGAACTTCTCTGGCGCTAACGACGCGTAGCGGGTGTTGTGCCAGAGAAGATAACGGCACCGCGTTATTCACTCACCAGCCAAAACTCCGCCTCGTCGAACATCTCCTGCACCGTGCGACTGATCTGCTCTTTTTCATGCTTGCTGGCATCCGTATTGATGGCCGGCAGCGTCATCATCGGTTTCACCCGAACTTCAGCATCCGGGAAAATGCGGTGCACTCTCTTACTCAATTCGCCGAGAATGATCTCTTTTGCACCAGGCAAACCCTCAAAATTCCTTTTGTCATAAACGAGTTCCACGAACATTTTTAGCCTCTCTTTACTGGGTATAACGACAGTATATATACTGTATGTATAAACAGTGTCAATAGAGTGAGTTCATTATGAAGTTTTATTCACCCACCGGCCCAGGCCAAATGGCGGCGCTGCCGTTGTTCGGTGACCTCGTTCCCTGCGGGTTTCCGAGTCCGGCGCAGGACTATGTCGAGCAGCGTATTGATTTAAATAAGCTGGTGATAAGGCACCCCAGCGCGACCTATTTTGTTCGCGCCGCCGGGGATTCCATGAGCGGCGCGGGAATTGGCAATGGCGATCTGTTGGTGGTTGATAGCGCTAAAACCGCACAGCACGGGGATATCGTGATCGCGGCGGTTGACGGTGAGTTCACGGTTAAGCGCCTGCAAACACACCCGTCGGTAATGCTGATTCCTGAAAACCCGTCCTATAGGCCGATTCAGTTCAGCGGTGAGGACTCGCTGGATATTTTTGGCGTCGTGACGCATATCCTGAAGACGGTCGGCTGATGTTATGTCATCCAGTCACTGATAATTTCCCCATACAGTCGCTCAGCGTCGTCGAGTCGACTGAGCAGACAGTATTCGTCGGTTTGATGCGCCATAGCCGGTTCGCCAGGCCCGAGAATAATGCAGGGCGGGTTACCCAGCGCGGGCAATAGTAGAGACGCGTCGGTAAAGTAGGGGACAACGCGCGGTTCGAGCGGTTTATCGTGCAGTGGTTGGCAGCGCTGATAAACCTGTTTTATCCAGGCGTGATTTTCCTCGCTTAATACCGCAGGCAAATCAACCAATGTGGTGACCGTCACGTGCTCGCCCAACAGCGTGCTGAGTTGCTGGCGAATGGCCGCGTGCTGCAAATTGGGGGCGCTGCGGATATCGACATCAAAACGCGTGCGATCCGGCACGGAATTGATATTTAGCCCACCCTCAATGCGCCCGACGTTAAGCGTGGGTTGCTTCATTAACGGATGGGGTGCACCCGGTGAAAAATGCTGAATCTTGCCCAGCGCATCCGCCGCCAGATAGATAGCATTAATTCCCAGTTCGGGCATCGCGCCGTGCGCGGTTTTCCCTCGGGTTTCACAACGTAGCCACAGCGCGCCTTTGTGTCCGATGACGGGGTAATTGGCGGTCGGTTCTCCGACGATCAGCGCACCGATCTCCGGTAACGCGCCGGACTCAATCAATGCGCTTGCGCCATCACAGCCGGTTTCTTCTCCGCCGGTAATCAGCAATACCACCCCGCGCCCGGCGAGAATAGCTTCCCGGTGCTGAACGCAGGCGACGGCAAACGCCGCCACGGCCGCTTTCATATCGCTGGAACCGCGGCCGTAAAGGCGAGTGTCGTCAACCTGCGAGCCGAAAGGATCGTACAGCCACTGTGCATTACCAAGCGGTACGGTATCCAGATGGCCGGTAAAGGCCAGCGGTTTCCCGGCTTTCGTGCCGGGAAGCGTGGCGATCAGATTACTGCGCCTTGAGCCGAATGACGATAGCGAAACCGTAAAGCCATGATCGCGCAGCCAATCGGCAAAGAACTGCATACAGTCGGTTTCGTTGCCTGGCGGGTTAATGGTATTAAAGCCCAGCAGATGCTGGGCGAGTTCAAGAGTGGCACTCATCAGTCGCGTTCCGTCAGCCAGTCGAGACAGTTAACCCATAACTGGCGGTAGCCTGGCCATTTGGCAAACTCTTCCGGTAGCCAGTGCGCTGACATATCGCTGGTCCAGACCAGAGAACGACCCTGTTGATATTCGCGAATGGCCAGCAGCGGGTGACCGGTGCCTGCAACGGTCGCCAGCAGTTTGCCTTCCGGATGCATTTCCACTTCGTTATAACCCAGCAGCCACGGCCATTCGCCGGGAAGATCGTTAAACAGCGCGTGGGGCTCCGTCATTTCGGCATAGCAACCTTCTGGGGTTTCAATACGATCGTCCCATGCCAGACAACGAACCGGCAGCACTTTCTCGACTGCGGTATGACGATAACGCGCGCCGCCGTTAATGCCCTGGAAGCTGTAGTAGCCGCCAATCATCATCAGCGCACCGCCAGCCGCGACATAATCATGCAGTAGCGTCAATCGATTAGCGGTACGGCGGCTTTTCAGCCAGGTATCCGGATGCAAAAGCAGAGTATTGGCACCAATATCCGACAGAATAATGGCATCCCATTGCTGTAGAGCTTCCAGCGTCATTGGAAATTCGACCGCTGCCGCGTGGGCGGGCATATAGGTGATGGCGTAATGGCTATCGGCTAGTGCGGCCAAAAAGTCCGTTGCCCCGGTGTGCCAGGTCGCGGTGGCAAACTGGTCGAAGCCTTTAACGTGCGTTGATGTGCTGGTCCAGGATTCACCCACCAGTAAAATTTTCTTCTGCATTATGACGTTCCTTTTATCCGCCAAAGACCCGTTGGGGATTTCCAATCATCAGGGTTTCGAGTTGTTCCCCGCTAACGCCGTGACGACGTAAACGGGGAACAAAATGTTTGAGTATGTAGCCGTAGCCGTGACCGCCGTAGCGGGTGAGCATGGTTTTCAGGAACACATCCTGTGAGAGTAAAATCTGCTGGATATAGCCATCGTCAATCAGCTCGCAAATGGCGCGGGCGTTCTCTTCATCGGAAGGCGACTGTGCCGACTCATCGGCGTAGTAGTAGCTCATGCCGATCATGTCATATTCGAGAAACGCTCCGCGCTGTGCTAACTCGCGCTGGTAGCGCTTATCGGCAAAGCTGGGATTCATATGGCACAGCACCGTATGACGTAGATCGGCCCCTTCCTGCTCGAGAATATCCAGCACCCGGTGCCCCAGCCGTTCCCAGCCAGGCAGATGGACCTCGATCGGCACACCGGTTGCGGCGCTTGCCCGGCCGGCTGCGCGCAGAGACTTCTCTTCGTCTGAAGTAAAACGGCTGGAGATGCCAATTTCCCCGATCAGTCCAGCCAGCACCTCCGGTTTCTCCTCTGCGCCGCCGAGATCGTAGATTAAGCGCTCGGTTAACTGCTCGACGCTGCTGGTTTTCACCCACTCAGGGTGCGACGGCTCCAGGTAGAAGCCGGTACCCATAATAATGTTGAGCCCGGTCAGGCGAGCGATACGCGCCAGCGCCTTCGGATCGCGGCCAATGCCGATATTGGTCGGGTCAACGACCGTCTCTCCGCCAAGGGCACGATATTTAGTCAGCTCCTCAATCGCTACATCAACGTCAAACAGCTGGCAGTTATCACGACTCATGAGTGGATTCAGCGACAGCTCGCCGAGGTTTTCCATCTTCACTGGCATTTCAGCAAGATGGCGATCGCTACAGCAACAGGGTGGCACCCATTTCCCGGAGGCATCCAGCAGGATGTGCTCATGCATTAGCGTCACGCCCATCTCGCTAATGGGCAGCGGGCCTAACACCGTCATGGCATAACCGCTGCTGACGCCGACCGGAAGCGGAGTAGGGTGACGAAAAATTGATCCTTTCATCTGTTATCCTTTTGCTGCAGAGCGCGTGGGATTGAGAATGCGCGTGTTCAGCCAGATAGCCAGCAGGATGATGGTGCCGGTCGCTATTTGGGTGTAGAACGGTGAAATATGCGACAGGATCAGTCCGTTCTGAATGACCGCAATCGACAGCGCGCCGAGTAACGTGCCAATAATGGTACCGAAGCCACCAAACAGGCTGGTGCTGCCGAGTACCACTGCGGCAATCACCTGCAGTTCGAAGCCTTCGCCCTGGTTGGAAGATCCGCTGCCGAGGCGTGCGGTAATAATCATTCCGGCCAGCGCGGCGGCCATTCCGCTGATGATGTACACCTTCATGGTCACGGCTTTCGTGTTAATACCGCTGCGTCGTGCGCCCTCTGCGTTAGCACCGATGGCGGTAACGTAGCGGCCAAAACGCATATGATTCAGGACGATATGTCCGATAACCAGAATCATAATACCGATAACCGCTGGCATCGGGATGCCCACAACCCAGGCGCGGCCTATAAAGGTAAACAGGCTGTCCGCCGGGACGGGAATGGAGTAGCCCTGAGTCACCAACAGCGCGATGCCGCGAACTACGGCCAGAGTGGCAAGGGTGACGATAAACGCCGGTATCCCTTCATAGGCAATAAAGAACCCGTTGATGGCACCAACCAGACCGCCGAGCAGCACACCGCCGAGCAGGACAACCGGCCACGGCAGTCCCCAGTTATTCAGCGCGATAGCGGAAAGCGCGCCAACCAGCGCCAGAGTGGAGCCTACCGACAGGTCTATGCCACCGGTGGTAATTACCAGCGTCATTGCGGTTGCCACGATCAGCAGTGGGGCGCTCTGACGAATAATATTCAACCAGTTGGTACCGGTGAGGAAGTTACTGGTGATCAGCGAAAACACTACGCAGCAGAAAACAAAAAACAGCGCGATGCTGACGACGCCAGAGTGGTTGTGCAGCAGGCGGCGCGGCAGCGAATGCTGGATCATGCGAGAGCTGCTTAAGTTCATGATACTCATCCTGTTACCTCAATGTGCGGCCGCAGAGCGGGCGGTGAACTTTTCGCCCACAATCAGATTAACGATATCGCTTAGGCTGGTGTCAGCGACGCGCCGGTCGGCAACGTTGGTGCCTTCATACATGACCATGATGCGGTCACAGACCAGGAACAGGTCTTGCAAGCGGTGAGTTATCAGAATCACGCTCACGCCGCGAGCGGAAACGCGGCGGATGAGTTCCAGAACCGCTTCAACTTCCGCGACGGCAAGCGCAGCGGTGGGTTCATCCATAATCAGCACTTTCGGGTCAAAGGCCGCCGCGCGAGCGATGGCAATGGCCTGCCGTTGACCACCGGAGAGGTTCCTGACCAGCAGACGGGTATCGGGAATAGAAATGCCGAGCCCTTTGAGCATCTCACGGGCATCGGCGTGCATTCTGGCCTCGTCGAGAAAAGGGATACCGAGAACGGATTTCATCGGCTCGCGGCCCATAAACAGATTGCCTGCGACGTCAACCGTGTCGCATAGCGACAGATCCTGATACACCATCTCGATATGACAGCGGCGAGAATCCGCCGGATTGGTAAACTGGTGCTGTTCGCCGTCGATACGAATTGTGCCGCTGGAAGGGATTACCGCGCCAGATAACACTTTAGTCAGGGTAGATTTCCCCGCGCCGTTATCGCCCACCAAACCCAGTACTTCACCAGGTGCCAGCTCCAGGTTGACGCCGCGCAATGAACGTATCGACCCGTAGGTCTTGGTGATATTAATCATCTCCACCCTTGGCGGGGTAGTGTGTGGCTGCTGCATCTGATAACTCCCATTGCTATTGCCGGGAAAATGTTCGCCATCCTGCGCGAGATACGTCATTCAGCACGGTTTACAATCTAGTAAACCGGTTTACCTGATGAATGAAGCACTCACAAGCACAGTCAGGCCAACGCTATTTAAGATATTTATTCGCCAGTAAGAACATTGCAGCATCCGTGCCAGGGCAGAAACAACACAGCAGCCCTGTGATCTAACGTTATGTAATAAATAGATTTTATTTATTACCCTACGGTAAACCGGTTTACTGATTATAGTGAAGGTTTTTTGAGTTGATCGTTTTTTGCGCCAAAACTGGGCGCTTTTGCGCCATTTTGGGACGAGCTTAACAAATCTTGATCGAATCGCGGCCGACCCATTCAACCGGCAGACGGGTTTCCGCAGGGATATCTTTCTCGTTGTTGAGCAGGCGCAGCATGATGCTCACCGCCGTATGGCCCAGCTCCCGGGCGGGCTGGCGGATAGTTGAGATGCGGGGTTGGGTGAAATCGGCATAGTTGGCATCATCGAAACCGACTAGCGACAGTGCTGCCGGTGCCTGCAGCCCGCTGGCACGTAACCCGTCGAGCAGGCCCAGCACCAGATAGTCACTCGCAGCAAAGACAGCGGTAGGGCGGGTCGGCTGGCTAAACAGGTGGTGCAGCGCCTGCTGGCCGAATTCTCGCCGATAGTCGCCATACATGATCCACTCAGGTGGCCAGCTCAGACCTGCTTGCTCCATCGCGGTGCAGAATCCCTGATAACGCTCGCGGACGCTCATCAGTTTGTCTGGCCCACCAACGAAGGCGATATGTCGATGCCCGGCAGCGATCAGCTTTTCAGTGGCAATTCGCCCGCCCTGTACGTTATCAGCAAAGACTTTCGGTACCTTGCTGCCAGGAATATCTTCATCCAGCAATACGATGCGTTCATGGAGCTGAATTTCTTTACGCAACAGACCGTTATCCGGTCGGTTAGTGGTGAACAATAGACCATCAACCTGGCAGGTATCCAGCCAGCGAATAAACTGACACTCTTTATCAGGATTGTTGCGGGTGATGCACAGTACCAGGCTGTAACCGCTGGCAGAAGCGGCCTCCTCGGCAGCATCGGCCAGTTCAGCGAAGAAGGGGTTGGTGATATCAGGTAACACCAGCCCAAGCGTTTCGCTTCCCCCTTTGCTCAGGCGGCGTGCGAGGCTGTTGCCGCGATAGTCCAGTTCGTGGATAGCCGTTTCAATACGATCGATAGTGTCCTGCGGCAGCACAATGCTGTTGTTCATATAGCGTGACAACGTCGCTTTAGATAGCCCTGCCAGCTTTGCCACATCGGATAGCAATACGCGTTTTATACTCATTTGCTGCGCCATTTCTGCCAGAATCGGCTATCTGTAACATAGTTAAGCGCCGTGGATACAGCAATTTCTTGGGTAACCATGAGGTGGAAATTAATGCTTGACAAATTTTAATCGGCAGAGAATTGTATAGGCAGTTTACCGCATCATCCGGGAAGTCATTCCCAAACCAGCTTTAGACGTTCCAGTCGCGCACCGAAACGGACCGGTTGCCGGAATGTTGTAAAGCGGGATCCAGCCGAACAGTTTTCGATGGTTCTGGCTACAAACTCGATATTTGCCCGCCAAAACATAACCCTTCTGCGTTCGTATGCAACGCGGAACTCTGCTGGCTATCAACTATTCCCGACGAGGATACTGATGATGTTATTTAACACCGGAAAACTGCGTTTTATTGCTATAGCAACGACGATGCTGGCATCAGTGAGTTTTATTTCTGCAGCCAATGCTGAAAGTCCCACTTATGCGTTGGTGCAGATCAATCAGCAGGCTCTGTTCTTTAATCTGATGAATAAAGGCGCGCAGGATGCAGCAAAAGCGAGTGGCAAGAATCTAGTCATTTTCAACTCTAATGATAATCCCGTTGCGCAAAATGATGCGATTGAAAACTATATTCAGCAAGGCGTTAAAGGGATTCTGGTTGCCGCTATTGACGTTAACGGAATTATGCCAGCGGTCAAAGAAGCGGCGGCGGCGAACATTCCTGTCATTGCTATTGATGCCGTATTACCTGCCGGGCCTCAGGCTGCTCAAGTCGGCGTCGATAATATTGAAGGGGGGCGAATTATTGGTAAATACTTCGTCGACTATGTGCAAAAAGAGATGGGTGGCCAGGCACGTCTGGGGATCGTTGGAGCGTTAAATTCAGCTATTCAAAACCAGCGGCAGAAAGGCTTTGAAGAGGCGCTGAAAAGTAATCCTAAAATTACGGTTGCGAACGTTGTTGACGGACAAAACGTGCAGGATAAAGCGATGACCGCAGCGGAGAACCTGATTACCGGCAACCCCGATCTGACGGCGATATATGCAACCGGTGAACCGGCTTTACTGGGCGCTATTGCTGCTGTGGAAAATCAGGGACGCCAGAAGGACATTAAAGTCTTTGGTTGGGATCTGACGGCGAAGGCGATTTCGGGTATTGATAGTGGCTACGTTACCGCCGTGCTGCAGCAGGATCCTGAAAAAATGGGGGCGGAAGCCCTGAATGCGCTCAACAGCATCACGTCGGGTAAAACCGTGCCGAAAACCATTCTGGTTCCGGCCACGGTGGTGACCAAAGCGAACGTTGACACTTACCGTTCGCTGTTTAAGTAGGTTGCTACTTGCCGCCCTTTGCGAGCAGGGCGGCAAGTTCATGGTTGTCTGGAAATGCGCTATAGGTGCCTCGACGGCTAACGGTAATCGCGGCAGCAAGGCTGGCGTGGGTAAGCGCCAGGGTATCAGGTTCTACCCCACGCCGCAGCGAGGACGCGAGCATGACGGCAAGGAAAGTGTCTCCTGCGCCGGTAGTATCAAGCGCCTCGGCGCGGACGGCGGGACAGAACTGGCGCTGGCCGTCCCGAACCAACCAGGCCCCAGCGGCGCCCTGGGTAATGATTAAGGTTTTCACGCCATCAGGCTGTAACCGTTCGGCCTCTGATTCGTTGACTACGGCGATATCGATCAGTGGCCACAGATGGCAAAAATTAGGATTAACCGGTGAGGGGTTGAATACCGTCGTCATACCGCGTGTTTTGGCAAACTGGAACAGGGAGCGAGTTTTATCCAGAGAAAAATTACCCTGTTGTAGCAAAATATCACCGACTGCGGCGTCAGCCATGTGCGAGATAATATCATCGATGCCAAATGTATCGGCGGCAGCGGTGGTAGTAATAATGGCATTATCACCATCATCACTATTTAAAATAATTGAGGTGTCACTATGTTGATTGACATGAAAATCGGGTAGCAGCGATAACGTCTCCCCTTTTATTTGCTGACGGATCCAGATTCCGTTGCTGTCACTTCCCGTGGCGGCAATTAAACGCGTGTCTATTCCGCAACGGGATAATATGATCGCCTGATTCGCGCCTTTACCGCCGATATCCTGCGAGACTTTAATTCCATGAATTGATGAGCCTTTTTTAGGTATGTCCGAAATGGACCAGGTTTCATCTACAGTAATATTACCAGTAACGTAAACACGCATAGTGTTTCCTTAATAGGATGGATAAGATGGTTGCTATCTCAGCAGAAAAAACGAATGCAATACAAGCTATTTTTTCACGTAAGAAAGCAGTTATTGGTGTCATTCATTGCGATCCTTTCCCTGGAACACCTAAATATCAAGGGAAATCAGTTGGCAATATTATTGAGCGTGCGCTTCGTGATGCGGAAAATTATATTGCAGGCGGTGTTCATGGTTTGATTGTTGAAAACCATGGCGATATTCCTTTTTCCAAACCAGAAGATATCGGTCATGAAACATCGGCACTGATGGCGGTCATTACCGAGAAAGTTCGCGAACGCTTTGGGGTACCGCTAGGTATTAACGTATTGGCTAATGCCGCGATCCCGGCGCTAGCAACTGCATTGGCGGGCGGGGCTGATTTCGTTCGCGTAAACCAGTGGGCTAACGCCTATATTGCCAATGAAGGGTTTATTGAAGGGGCGGCGGCTAAAGCGCTGCGCTACCGTAGTATGCTGCGCGCTGAACATATCCGTGTTTTTGCCGATAGCCACGTCAAACATGGTAGCCATGCCATCGTTGCCGATCGTTCGATTCAGGAACTGACTCGCGATGTCGATTTTTTTGAAGCCGATGCCGTGATCGCCACCGGTCAACGCACGGGTGATAGCGCTACGATGGAAGAAATTGATGAAATTCGCGCAGCGACAGAGTTACCGTTGCTGGTCGGTTCTGGAGTAACGCCGGCTAACGTTTGTCAGATTCTGGGGCGTACTCAGGGGGTGATTGTTGCCAGTACGATGAAAGTGGACGGTGTCTGGTGGAACGATGTTGATTTGGCTCGGGTAAAACATTTTATGTCTATCGCTCAGGCCGCGCTGGAGGAAGCATAATGGAACCGTTTACCGAGCGGCTGCTACGTGAGCATGAGCAGGCCTGGCAGGTCATGCAGCAGCATCGTTTTGTGGTAGATATTGAGCAGGATCGTCTGCCAACAACGGTGTTTAACCGCTACCTTGTCTTCGAGGGAAACTTTGTCGCCACGGCGATTGCAATTTTTGCCCTGGGGATCAGCAAAGCGCCGGGTATTCAGCAGCAGCGTTGGCTGGTTGGTGTATTGAATGCGTTGGTTGATACGCAGATAGCCTGGTTTGAACGGGTATTAGCAGAACGCCGGATTAATCCTGCCGATTATCCGGACGATCTGCCCGGCGTGCGGCGTTTCCGTGATGGTATGTTGCGAACCGCTCAGCAAGGCAGCTATGAGCAGATTATTACCCTGATGTTCGGTGCGGAATGGATGTATTACGCCTGGTGTCGACGAGTGAATGAGCGCCATCAGAGCGATGCTGACGTTCGGCGCTGGGTAGAAATGCATGCGGAAGATGAGTTTTATCAGCAGGCGCTTTGGCTGAAGAATGAGTTGGATCGCTGTGCTGTAGCACTCAGTGAGAGCGAAAAGCAAACGCTGTCAGCGCTATATGGTGAAGTGCTGCAGTGGGAAATTGATTTCCATAGCGCGGCGTATGAGCCTTAGAGCGATAAGTCGATAATGAGAAAAAACGTCTGCCGGAGCCGGAATTTCTTCTGGTTTCGGCAGCGGTAGAGCCATTCAGTAAACTACTGCCATGCCGGCTGCACGCACTAGCCGTTTACTAAATTACCTAAAACTTCAGGGGGTTTGGTTTATCGCCCTGAAAGCCGCTTGCACCTTCGCTAGCTCTTGTTTTACTGTGTTTATATACAGTAATTTGAGCGGTGATAAATTATGCATAATTCGAATAGGTCAATTCAGTTCAGCGGCGAAGCCTCGCTGGATATTTTTGGCGTCGTTACGCATAGCCTGAAGACGGTTGGCTGATGTTTGCCCTTGTTGATGCGAACTCGTTTTACGCCAGCTGCCAGACGGTGTTCCGGCCAGACCTTAAGGACAAACCGGTGTGTGTGCTGAGTAACAACGACGGCTGCGTTATTGCCTGTAGCCACGCCGCCAGAGTGCTTGGCATCAAAATGGGCACGCCCTGGTTCCGGCTCAAAGGGGTGGCGTTCCCCGAACGCGTTCATTTTTTTTCCAGCAACTACGAGCTGTACGCCGATATGAGTCTGCGGATGATGACTACCCTTGAAGAGATGTCTCCCCGGTGCGAGGTGTATTCAATTGACGAGTCATTCTGCGACCTGACGGGCGTCAGCAACTGCCGTGATCTGGTGGATTTTGGTCGTGAGATCCGCAGCACCGTTCGTCAGCGCACGCACCTGACCGTGGGGGTCGGTATCGCACAGACCAAGACGCTGGCGAAGCTGGCCAATTATGCCGCCAAGCGGTGGCAGCAGCAGACCGATGGCGTTGTCGACCTGTCTAACGTGGAGAACCAGCGTAAGCTGATGGCCGCGCTGCCGGTTGATGAGGTGTGGGGGATTGGGCGTCGGATAAGTAAATCGCTGCAGGCAATGGGGATCAACACCGTGCTTGAACTGGCGGACACCGATATTCGTTTTATCAGGAAGCACTTTAGCGTGGTGCTGGAAAGAACGGTACGTGAACTGCGCGGCGAGCCGTGCTTTGCGCTGGAAGAGTTTGCCCCCGTGAAGCAGGAGATTATCTGTTCCCGTTCGTTTGGTGAGCGGATTACCGATTACGAGCAGATGCGACAGGCTATCTGCAGCTATGCCGTCCGCGCGGCGGAGAAACTGCGCGGAGAGCATCAGTACTGCCGGTTTATTTCTGCGTTTGTGAAAACGTCTCCGTTTGCAGAAAGGGCGCCGTACTATGCAAACAGCGCATCTGTGAAACTCCTTACGCCCACGCAGGACACCAGGGACATTGTCGCCGCCGCGACGCGCTGTCTGGAGGCCATATGGCAGAGCGGTCATCGCTACCAAAAAGCAGGCGTCATGTTGGGGGATTTTTACAGCCAGGGCATTGTGCAGCTCGACCTGTTTGATGATAACGCACCAAGGTGTAATAGCGCGCCGCTGATGGATGTGCTGGACCGCATCAACACGAAAGCCGGGAAGGGGACGCTCTATTTTGCCGGGCAGGGTATTCAACAGGAGTGGCAAATGAAAAGAGAGATGCTGTCGCCGCGATACACAACGAGGTACAGCGATTTACTGCGAGTGAAGTGAACAACATGCGTAGAACGGCAACCGTGAGGGACGCGCCGCGTTGGAAAACAAACATCCTCTTCCCCGGCACCGCCAGAGAAGAGGAAGACCATCGCTATGGGCTAGCGATTATTTCAATTCAGGAAGGTTGCTGTGTGCCGTCTGCTGTTCCTCAACCGGCTGTGCGGCCGTTGGTGCCTGAATATTCAGCTGTTTTAGCAGATCGCCAATTCGGGCGTTGATGCGGTAGGTGGTGAACATCTCCACAAACTGCATTTCGACGTAGCGGCGCTGGGCGTTGAACACTTCGTTTTCGCTGTCCAGCATATCCAGCAGGCTACGTTCACCGATGCTGAACTGCTCCTGGTACGCTGTGCGCACCACGGCACTGCGATCGGCGTAATCTTTGGCGATCGGCACCTGCTGTTTGGCGTTCTGCCAGGCGTTCCAGGACAGACGTAACTCTTCATCCAACTGACGAAGGGCATTGCGTTTGACGTCCTGCGCTTCCTGCATTTTATAGGCATAAGATGAGAGCTGTGCTTTATCGCTGCCGCCGTTAAACAGGTTGTAGTTCATACGAACCATCGCCTGCCACTCCTGATCGTGACCGCGCGTGCCGTCGACGTTGTTATCCATGCGACGGCCGAGGTCGATATCCACGCTCGGGTAGAAGCGGGATTTCGCGGCTTCATACTGCTGACGGGTGGCTTCAACGTCCGCGTCGGCCTGCTTGAGCAGCGGGCTGTTTTCCAGCATCTGCTTACGGGCTTCGGCCTGAGAGCCCGGGACGTTGGTCGTCATCGGCATTGACAGGCCGCTGGCCTCTTTGCCGACCACGCTGTAGTAGTTAGCCTGGGCATCTTCGAGGTTGGTTTGTTCGGTCAGCAGGTTGTTTCTCGCCTGCGCCAGACGCGCCTGCGCCTGCTCATAGTCAGCCTTACGGCCTACGCCCTGTTCGGTACGCAGGCGGATTTGGTCAAACACGCGCTCGTGGCTCTTCAGGTTATTTTGTGCCAGTTGCACCATTTTTTGACGCATCAGAACGTCGAGATAGCTCTGAATCGCATTCAGCGCGGTCACTTCACTGGTGTTCATTACCGTGTACGCCCGGGAGTTCACGGTCGCCTTTTGCCGGGCCACTTCGCTGGTGGTGGCGAAGCCGTTAAACACATTCTGGCGCAGATTAAGGCTGGATTCGCTGCGGTTCAGGTTGCGACGGTGATCGTTGGCTGCACGGGTGCTGGAATTATCGGTCTGCTCCCAGCCGGTGCCGGCGGAGAGATTTAAGGTTGGCAGATAACCGCCTTTTGCCGCCCGTAAATCCTCATCGGCAGAATAGCGGCTGTTGACGGACGCGCTCACCTGCGGGTGCCAGAGCAAGCTGTCTTTAACGGCTTGTTCGAGCGTGGCCGCGCTAACGTTGTTAGCGAACAGCAGCGGCAGAGAGAGGCTGGTTAATACCCGAATGTGTTTGTTCATAATGTTATCCTTTCATCAATTTCCATCGTATATAGGGGTACTATCGTTCTTGAAGTGCTTCTGACTTCGCTCTTAATATTGGTTTTAATAGATAACTGAGTACGCTTTTCTTCCCTGTCATGATATCGACAGAAGCCACCATTCCCGGAATAATCAACAGCGGCTTCTCCTCACTGCCGAGATAATTACGATCCGTCCTTAAGCGAATTTGATAAAAACTACGGCCCTCTTTGTCAGTGATGGTATCAGCACTAATATGTTCCAGAGAGCCTTGCAGGCCGCCATAGATGGTGTAGTCATAGGCGGTAAATTTGATCATCGCTTTCTGTCCTGGATGAAGAAATGCAATATCTTGCGGCCTTATTTTGGCCTCAACCAGCAGGCTGTCATCCAGCGGAACAATCTCAACCAGTTCGCTGCCGGGCTGAATAACGCCGCCAATCGTGGTGACCAGCATTTGCTGGATAATTCCGCGTACCGGAGAGGTCACTAATGTACGATTGACTCTGTCTTCAATGGCTTTGCCGCTGGCTTCAATTTTGACAAGGTTGGTGCGTGCTTCATTTAACTGTCCCAGCATTTCGCTGTGATAGCGTCCGCGAGACTCGGCAATCTTATTTTCTATCTCTTTCACCGCCGATCGGGCCCGAGGAATGGCGAGCACGATGGAGTCGAGTTGGCCGCGGGTATCGACTTCAGAGCGGCGCAGGCGAAGTATTTCCACTTTTGAAATCGCCCCGGCTTTGACCAGCGGCTCTGACATTCTGACCTCTTGCTGAATGAGCCCCAGGCTATGGCTGAACTGCGTTTTTTTGGCTTCATAATCGAGCAGTTCCTGTTTTTTCTGTGATAACTGCTCTTCCAGACCCGCAACTTCACTGCTGAATCGCGCACGTTGCGTATTGAACAGCGCCCGCTCGCCGTTAGCAATATTCGGCGCTTCACGCTCGATATCGTCACTCAGAACGAGCGGTTTATCCGCAATTTGCGCTTCCAGCCGTGAAATTTGCGCCATTAAGGCGTAGCGGTCGGCTTCACTTTCACCGGCATTCGATTTAAAGCGCGTGTCGTCGAGCCGTAGCAAGGGCTGCCCGGCTTCCACCACCTGACCTTCATGGACGAAGACTTCAGAAACGATGCCGCCTTCCATGTTCTGGACCTTTTGCAGACGTGATGATGGAATCGCCTTACCATCTCCTCGGGCAACCTCATCAATCTGCGCGTTGGCAGCCCAGATGATTAAGACAATAAAGAACGCCAGACATGACCACAGGGTGGTGCGGGCTGAACGTGGCCCGTCCGCCATCACGAGCCCGTTAATGCCATTAATCGTGAGATCGTTGTCGCTATAGCCCAGCCCTAACCGGCGCAGCAGGTTTTTTAGCCATTTATTGTGTCGCATGGATTTGCCCCTTCTTCAGCGCGACCAGGACGTTCTCTCTTGGCCCGTCAGCAATAATGCGTCCACGGTCAATGATGATCAGCCTATCGACGAGGGAAAGCATGGAGGCACGATGCGTGACCAGCAGCAACGTCCGCCCTTTAATGGAGTCCATTAGCGCGCGACGCACGCTATCTTCCGTGGTGTTGTCCATGGAACTGGTTGGCTCATCGAGCAACAACACCGGCGGCTCCAGCAGCAGCGCACGCGCCAGCATGACCGCCTGACGCTGGCCGCCGGAGAGGTTGAGCCCTCGCTCGCCCACCTGCATGTTGTAGCCGTCCGGGTGCTTGCGTGCGAATTCATGGACGCCCGCCTGCTGGGATGCCCGAAGCAACGCCTCGTTTTCGACATAGCTGGCGCCGCTGATTAAGTTTTCGCGCAGCGTACCGCTGAACAGGTGAATATCCTGCGGCCCGTAGCCAATGTTATGGCGCACATCGTTAACATCAATCTGGTTGGCGTCCATACCATCCAGCAGAATTTCACCTGAGTCGGGTTGATAAAAGCCGATAATCAGTTTTGCTAGCGAGCTTTTTCCCGAACCGCTACGGCCGATAATCCCGACTCGTTCTCCAGGGGTGATGGTAAAAGAGAGGTTATTGAGCGAGGGGCGTTTCTGGCCTGGGTAGGTAAAGGTGACGTTCTGGAAGGTGATGCCGCCCAGCAATTTCTCACGGGCGACCAACGGACGATCGTCCTGACGCTCCTGAGGCAGGTCCATCATATCTTCCGTGGTTTTCATCGTCATTTTGGCCTGCTGATAGCGGGTGACAAGCCCGCTTAACTGGCCCATCGGTACCAGCGCGCGTCCGTTAAGCATGTAGCAGGCAATCAAGCCCCCCATGCTGAGTTGACCCTCAATAATCAGGTAGACGCCCGCCACGATCATCGCCACGCCTGAGAATTGTTGTAGCCAGGCGGTGAAGTTAACGGCGAGTGTGGAGAGCGTTTTAACGCGCAGCTCTTTTTTACTGAGGGTCACCAGCGTGCTTTCCCACATGTACTGGCGTTCGCTTTGGGCGTTATTGGCCTTCATCGCATCCAGGCCACTAAGCGTTTCAATCAACACCGCCTGCCGTTCAGAGGCCAGCTTCATGGTGTCATCAATAGTCTGGTTCAATGGTTTCTGGATGGCCCAACTTACGGCCAGCGCCAGAGGGAAGGCGACTAAAGGAATGAACACCAGCGGCCCACCGATAACACCAATCACCAGTAGCATTAGCAGCGTGAAGGGCATATCGATAAGCGTCGCCATGGTTAATGACGAGAGGAAATCGCGTAGTGATTGAATTTCATGAATATTTTGAGCAAAGCTACCCATGCGCGCCGGGCGCGCTTTTATCGCCATACCGGTGATGCGCTCAAACAGCGACGCGGAGACAATCATGTCGGTTTTCTTGCCGGCAATATCCAGGCAGCGCGAGCGCAGCGTTTTCAGCAATAGGTCAAATAGGAAGGCGACCGTGATACCGATTGCCAGTACCCATAGCGTGGAGGTGGCCTGATTAGGGACCACGCGGTCGTATACGTTCATGACAAACAATGGCGTACAGAGCGCAATCACGTTAATCAGAAAGCTGGCGACAATGGCATCGACATAGAGAAAGCGTGACAGTTTCAGCGTATCGCGAAACCAGGTTCGCGTCCGCGGGAGCAGGCTGGCTTTAGTTCGTTCACTCTGGTGAATGGGTTGAATAAACAGCGTGATGCCGGAATATTCTTCAGCCAGCACGGATGGCTCTACGGCAATTTCTCCACCGTTGGTGTCGCCGGTTAGCAGCCGTGCTTGCCCATTTTCACTCCATCCAAACAAGACCGCCGTACGGTTATTTTTCAGGATAAGGATGGCGGGTAAAGATAATGCGTTGATCTTACCCAGTTCGCGTTTGAGCATCCGCACTCGCAGCCCGGCCCGCGCTGCTGCACGAGGAAAAACGGGAAGCGTAAGGCGGTTGTTTCTCAGCGGTAAACCCGCCGTCAGTGAAACGCGGCTGGAGGCTTTCCCGTGCAGCGTGCAAATGGTCATCAGACTATCAAGCAACGGATCGTCACAGAGTTCGCGCTGATCAAAGTTAATCTCGTCTTGTCGCTCTGTTACGTCATTCTCGTGAGCCGCTGTGGAATGTAGCGTCATAAGTTATATCCTTAATAACAAACCCGGCTAAGGTGGTTAGTTCTTTCTTATCCTGAAATTCCGGGGAATGACTCCAAAGACATTACAATACTTGATTACTGATGCAATTTACCAGATATACATGCAGGAATTGCTTATATGAGCCTTTAATAATTCTTTATAATCACGGCTAATAATAATCACGTACAATTCTTAAAAGATCTAAATGAAAGAGGTTTGGAATCATAAGGGAAAAATGTGGTTTAGGTTTTTTTTGAAATGAATAAATTATTATTTAATGAAAAATTATCAATTAAATCATTATGATGGTGATTGCGACGTGTTGTTTTTACTCTCGATTCATTAATCTATTAGCATCGTTTTAGCTAATACTGAAAGCGAAATCCATAATGAAGTTGATACCTTTAAAATAAATACAAAAATAACACGTGAATATTATTACTAATGCGATAAATGATATATATATTTGGAGTTTAAAAATTTAGACTGATATCTAGCGCCAACAATGGATACGTAATTAATACGATAAATATGATTGATAAGTGGGCTATTCCATTTTCTACCGCGTAATTTGCATTCTAAGGAGAGACAGCTATGTCAGCGATTATAGGAACGATAAAGGCAGTTATGGGACAGGTGTGGATCGTCGCGTCTAATGGTACTCGTCGTCTGGCAACGGAAGGTGAGCAAGTTATGCGTGGGGAATTAGTCGTCACCGATCAGGGAGCGGTAACCGTTACGCTTCCCAGTGGCAAAAATATGGATCTGGGCCGTGGAAGCGAATGGGGCAGCGAGGCAACGCCAGCGTCTGCGTCTGCTGATGTTGACTCACAGGCCATTGCCGCAGCGCAGCAGGCGATTGCTGAAGGTGCTGACCCAACCCAGATTCTTGAAGCAACGGCTGCAGGTAACAGCACTATTATTGATTCGTCATCCGCACCGACGGGTGACCATAGCGGCCATACCCACGTTATCCTCGACCTGACCGGTGAAATCCTTGACCCAACCGCAGGCTATCCGACAGAAGGGCTGGATACGGCGACGATTGCGCCGGTGGAAGACATCACGCTGTTAAAACCGGATGTCGTTAGCAGCAGCAATGATGAACCTCACCCATTGCCTGAAGCCAGTATCACGATTGATGTGATTGCGGGTGATAACGTTATTAATATGCGTGAAGCGGAGGAGGAAACCACGAAGGTTAGTGGTGGAACCGGGCTTGATGTTCGTCCTGGCGATACTGTCACTGTGACCATCAATGGACATGACTACTTCGCGATGGTTCAGGAAGATGGTAGCTGGTCGGTAAATGTGAATACCAGCGATCTTTTGGCATCAGGCGATGTACTGGCCACTGTCACGACTCGCGATGCTTACGGTAATGAGGCGACGGCCAGTGAACAAAGCAGCGTTGGGCAGGCAAGTCTGTCGGTGGCGATCACCATCGATGCCATTGGCGAAGATGGCTACCTCAATAACGACGAGCTGAAAGAGATCAGAACTGACGTTAAGGGCACCAGCGACGCACCGGAGGGGACCATCGTCACGCTGACCATCGGTGACACGGTGATTGGTGAGGCGGTTGTCGGGAAAGACGGGCGCTGGAGCACGACGGTGGACACCTCGGTGATTAAGGACGGGGCGACGGTGACGGCCTCGGTTGAAGTGTCAGATAAGTACGGTAACGAGGTGCCGGAGAGTGCCAGTACGGACGTGGCTCCGGCACCGCTGTCGGTGGAGATCACCATCGATGCCATTGGAAAAGATGGCTACCTCAATAACGAGGAGCTGAAAGAGATCAGAACCGACGTGCAGGGCAGCAGCGACGCGCCGGCGGGGACCATCGTCACGCTGAC
>NZ_JABBJF010000043.1 GCF_014218705.1 Kluyvera sichuanensis
GCTGAAAATGCCGGCCTTTGAATGGGTTCATGTGCAGCTCCATCAGCAAAAGGGGATGATAAGTTTATCACCACCGACTATTTGCAACAGTGCCGAAGCGCGTCAGGTGGAAGCGCTTAAGGGCCTTTGCGATGACTTGATGATTGACAAGGTATCTGGCAAGAATGCTGACCGTCCAGAACTACAGGAGCTACTCAAGGTGGTTCGTCGTGGTGATGTGGTGGTGGTCAAGAGTGTGGACCGTTTAGCCCGTAACACAAAGGACCTTCTGACCATCCTTGAGACCCTTGTTGACGCTGGCGTTACGGTTCGCTTCATTGATAACCAGATGATCTTTGATGATACGCCCACCAGCCGCTTTATGATTACCATGTTGGGGGCTGTAGGTGAGCTTGAGCGTTCATTCATCCGGCAGCGTCAGAGTGAGGGCGTGGCGATAGCTAAGGCTCAAGGCAAGTTTAAGGGCCGTCAGAAGGATGACCAGTTAAGGACTGAGGTGGTGAAGCTGTTGGGCCGTGGAGACTTGAGCTCTGACCAGATTGCTAAACTTGCTGGATGTGGGAGAGCTACAGTGTTCAGAATTAAGAAGGAGTTAAGTAATGAGGTTGCTAAGTAAATCTCACTGTCTCCCTTGGTCAATCTGTTAAGTCGTCTATCAGTTGTTAACTCAACGTCAGAACTTATTGACCATAAGGGCCTATTAGCTGTAACTTCCCATGTAACCCGAGGGATTCTTCGGTGCTTTAGAATCAAATGGTTAACGATTGGAACTACTGTCAGTTCGATTCCCTTCGCCCGCTCCAGATTTTTCTACGCCTTGTTATTCCTGTCTAAGATTTATTCATCATAGTGGCATACACGGATGGCTTACGTTGAAGTCATAGCCCAGTATTGGCTCGCCGTTTCTGATGGGCTCACATATTTCCCCAATGATAAAACCATCATTTTTCATGTACACTTTTTAACGCCTACCATCTTTTCGGGCATAATTACGCATTACCACTAATTTTTTGAATCATCAATTGCGTGTTTTATTTTGTTTACGCATGTTTTTGCATGGCGGGCTGTTTGTCACAACTTGCTATTAAAAACAACAACGCATCTGGGCGGCATACCGATGCATCGCCTGATGCAAAAAGCGCTCGATGTCAGTGAGCGCTTTAGTCATTTTTTGCTGCTATCCGGAATGGATATCCAGCCCTGAAAATCAGGCGTTACGACCCGCCATCACGCCACCGTCAACGTCCCAGATAGCGCCGGTGACCCAGCCTGCTTTATCAGACAGCAGGAAGGAGACGGCTTCAGCGACATCGGCAGGCGTACCGACGCGTCCAATCGGGTGGAAGCTGTCAAAACTGTTCATAACGGAACCGACCTCTTCTTTCGGAATGAAGCCTTCGTAGATCGGGGTGTGTACCACTGCCGGAGAGACGGCGTTTACGCGGATCCCTTTACTACCCAACTCAATAGCCAGATTTTTAGTCAACGCGTGCAGGCCCGCTTTCGCCATGGAGTAGGCAGAAGACGGCGTTGCGCCAATGGCCTGCTGCGCCCACATCGAACCGATATTAACGATAGCGCCTTGAATACCGGCATTCACCATGTTGCGCACCACGTCACGGGTGATAAAGAAGGTTGAGCGGTTGATGCTCATATACATGTCGTAGTCCGCCATTTCGTGCTCGGTGAACGCTTTCGGGAAGAAGACTCCTGCGGCGTTGACCAGCAGACTAATGTCCTGATGTTCTGCGTTAATGGTGTTAATGACGTGCTGCATTCCTTCTTCTTTCATCAGGTCGGCAATGATGATGGAGACCTGACCATCGGCCATCAGTGCCTGGCGAGCCTGCTCTGCTTTATCTTGGCGATTACCCACCAGAACCACGCTGCCGCCGTTTTTCAGTACCAGTTTTGCGGTTTCAAAACCCATACCGCTGGTACCGCCAACCACTAATAATTTTTTACCGGAGAATAATGCGCTCATTGCTGACCTCGATGGGTTGTTCATTTCACGGCGACATGCCGTTTGCTGTGGAGCCATGATGGCAGCGAGCGCCGAGCGTGACGAATCAGAAGAAATCGCGTGTCGATAAAGAAAAACTATCTCGTGATGCAGCACTGGTGTTTTTAAGCAGGGAAGGAGGAGGTGGGTATTACGGTGGAGCGTTAAATCACCATGGTTAAGGTCTGCCTGGTCGAGCGTCTAATAGCCTACCAAAAATGGCTGATTCTTATTCTGAAATAGGCAGATAAATAGGAAGAAATGTAACTAGTTATAGCGTTAACGCTTAACATTCATATTGTTGGATAGTGTCATTATTAATCTGAAATAAATAACGTGAGTGACTAATTGCATTATCTCATTGATTTATAATGGTAAATTATAATTATAAAGATATGTAAATTTAATGTAAGGTAATCTTTGATGTGATCTGTGACACTATTTCTGGAAAGTCAACGGCTAATTACTTGAGGCTCATCACGTCCTGGTAATCAATACATTCATGAAATAAATCTTTACGATCTCGATCACTAAAACAAATCACCTAAAAAAATAAAATGCAATTCCATAAAAATGAAACATAATTTCAATTGAGGGTTATTGCATGTTTAAGAAATCTCTGGTCATGATGGCTTTGTGCGGCGCCTCTTTCGCAGCATCTGCAGTCACTGTCGATCTTCGTCATGAATTTATTGATGGTGGCAGCAAAGATAAGACCAACGCAGACCGTGTTTCCGTATCTCACCGCTTTGCTAATGGGCTAGGTTTCTCTGTTGAAGCAAAATGGAAATCAGGCGGCGATCATACTGATAGGGCTTATAATGACTTTGTGGGCAACGGCCACGAAGAAACGATCAGCTACCAGTGGAAAGCTAATAAGAATTTCTCTGTGACGCCTGGCTTTAATATTGAAAGTAACGACAGTCGTACTATTTACAAGCCAAACCTGCGCGTGCAGTACAGCTTCGATAATGGCTTCTACGTAGCAGCTCGCTACCGCTATGACTACACCCGTTACCCTTCAACCTCTACGTCTCCGGATGACAAAGTCAACCGTGGTGATGCGTGGGCGGGTTATGTGTTCGGCGATTGGCGTGCAGAGCTGAACTATGTATATGCCCGCAGTACGGTTGCGGATGAGCAGAATAAGAGCCTGTATCGTAACAATAACAAACCGTATTCTCAGGAATATAACCTCAAAGTCGCGTACAAAATCGATAGTAACTGGGCACCGTACGGCGAAATTGGTAACGTCGGTGTGAAAACGACTGACGAACGCCAGACCCGTTTCCGTGTCGGCGTAGCATACTCGTTCTAATATATTTCGCGCTGGTAAAACCCCGGCATTATTGTCGGGGTTACGCCTTTTCATTAAAGCGCATTAGATAATGCTCACTCTTTATTATTTTGGCATTCGCACCAGCTATTTTTAATTATTTTCATCGTATCGACACCTTTCCCCTCCCACGTATAAAAACTTTCTCGCTGTGGTTTTTTGCCGTAAGTGATGAATCTCCCCCCCAGACAGGTCTATGCTTAGTCTCGAACCCATATAAAAAATAGAGGCAATGTCATGGATAAGGAACTACTGGACGCAGGTTATCGTGTCTATACCGGGGAGAAGATTGATGTCTACTTCAACACGACGATGTGCCAGCACTCGGGGAACTGCGTTCGTGGGAGCAGCAAGTTGTTCAATTTGAAGCGCAAACCGTGGATCATCCCGGACGAGGTTGACGCGCAAACGGTGGTGCGCGTTATCGACACTTGCCCGAGCGCGGCGCTGAAATACCGTCATCACGATTAAGAGAGGGAAACATGGACATTCTGGAAGGCCATAATAAGTTCTACGTTAACGACAGCGACGGTAATCAGGTGGCGGAAATTGTCTTTGTTCCCACCGGCGAGCATCTGAGCATCATTGAACACACTGATGTAGACGCGAGTCTGAAGGGGCAGGGCGTTGGCAAACAGTTAGTGGCTAAGGTGGTAGAGAAGATGCGTCAGGAACAGCGCAAAATCATCCCGCTGTGCCCATTTGCTAAACATGAATTTGATAATACCCGCGAGTATGACGATATTCGCGCCTGAAACGCCGCGCCAGCGTGAGCTGGCGCATCTTCACTAGCGAAGCTGTTCGAACAGCAGCGCCACGGCGATAAGCACCATCAACCCACCTGAAAAACGGCTGACAACCCGCGCCGCCTGCGGGCGACTTGCCAGTAGCGCGCGTGAACCGTATCCCACCAGTAAATAGATAATCGTGCAGGTGATGAGATGCATTACCCCGAGCGCCGACATCTGCATTGCCACCGACCACTGGCCGTGCGGGTCAGTAAACTGCGGCAGCAGCGCCAGAAATAGCAGAAAGACTTTCGGGTTGAGGCCGCTGATGCACATGCCTTTCAGCGCCCACTGGTTCCAGCCGCCGCTTTGCTGCGTGGCGCTGGACACCGTTGCTGGATGCCGTAACAGCGACACGCCGAGCCACAGTAGATAACAGGCCCCCAGCAGCGTAATCGCCGACAGCGCCAGCGGATGCCCCGCTATCAGCACGCCAACGCCCGCCACCACGATGATCGTCGCTAGCAAATGACCGGACATCAGTCCCGCCAACGCAGGCACAATGGTCCGCCCGTGGATCCCGGCGCTGATGGTGTAGGCCCAATCAGCCCCCGGCGTCATGATAAGCAAAAAGGAGACCAGCCAGAACCCTGCCACCAAACTCATTTCCATACCCGAATTGCCTCGCGTTTGCTCATCACGTTAACTCCGAAAACCCTCACTGAATGTCAGGAAAGAATATCGATATTGCCGCGCAATGAGCTTTCAATGTTATGCTGAAAACCCGGCCTGAAAGAGAGAATCTTCTAAATGGACAGTATCGATCGAAAAATTCTTGCGCAGCTACAGGCCGATGGCCGTTTATCTATCACTGAGCTTGCCGAACGGGTAAATCTGAGTCTGTCGCCGTGCCATCGACGTCTGCGGGCGCTGGAGCAGGAAGGGGTGATTACCGGCTACCGCGCTAACCTCGACCCAGGGAAAATGGGCTTTAACTTTGTCGCGCTGGTCTTTGCGACCCTGAAAGAGGGCGACAGGAAGGCGGTTAGCGCGTTTGAAGAGGCGGTGGAAGAGATCCCGCAGATCGTGATGGCCCAGCGGCTGTTCGGCGACCCGGACTATCTGATGCAGGTGGTGACGCGCGATCTCTCCTCATTCCAGAAGCTCTACGATCAAAAGCTGTCGGCGATGCCGGGTGTGCAGCATCTGCGCTCAACGCTGGTGATGAAAACGGTGGTGCAGGACCGGCCTTTCCCGCTGGAGACGCTGAAATAACCCCGGCCACAAAGTATTTGGCTGAAACGATTCGTGTGCTAATATTCATTCATAGGGGATGGCATTCCCCCTTGAACCGCCGTGTGGCTGATGATGCCTGTTTATATTCCTGGACCGGGAATGAACAGGCACACCTCTACTGCGTCCAGGATGATTAATTCATCTAAGGATGCGTCAATGCACTCTGAACACTTCGCTCGTAAAAACTCGCTTTTCTTTCTGATACAGTGGCTTCTGCTGGCTGTGGTTATTGCCGCGCTCGTCGGCTCGGCATCTGCTTTATTTCTCTTCTCGCTCGACTGGGCAACCGCCACGCGCCTTCAGCATCACTGGCTTATCCTGCTGCTACCGTTCGCCGGGTTTGCCGTGGGCTGGATCTATCTGCGCCTCGGCCGTTCGGTAGAGGCGGGGAACAACCTGATACTGGAAGAGGTACATAGCCCGGCGAACACCATTCCACTGCGGATGGCGCCGCTGGTGTTTATCGGCACGGTGGTGTCCCATCTGTTCGGCGCGTCGGTCGGCCGTGAAGGCACGGCGGTACAAATGGGGGCCTCAATTGCCGACCGGTTCACGCCGCTGCTAGGGCTGGATAACGATGCGCGCCGCATGGTGCTGATGGCGGGCGTCAGCGCGGGTTTTTCTTCCGTATTTGGTACGCCGCTTGCTGGGGCCATTTTCGGCCTTGAGGTGATGGCGATAGGGCGCATGCACTACACCGCAATTTTCCCCTGTCTGGTCGCGGCGGTGGTGGCGGATCAGGTCGGCCTGATGTGGGGCGTGCACCATACGCATTACGCGATGTCATCTATTCCGACGATGTCGGTCTGGGTACTGGGCGCCGTTATTGTGGCGGGCTGCTGCTTCGGCCTGGCTTCCCGGGTGTTTGCCGATGCCACTCACCTGATTGGCGGCATGATGAAAAAACGGATTGCCTATGCGCCGCTGCGCCCGTTTATCGGTGGGGCAATGGTCGCTGCGGCGGTCTATCTGCTGCATGCTGACCGCTACATCGGTCTTGGTATTCCGGTGATTGTGGATGCTTTCCAGCACCCGCTCGCGCCGTGGGATTTTCTTGGCAAATTGGTCTTTACCGTCACCTCGCTCGGCAGCGGGTTTAAAGGCGGGGAGGTGACGCCGCTATTTTACGTCGGCGCTACGCTTGGCAATGCGCTGGCCCCGCTGCTGCATCTGCCGTTTGCTTTCCTTGCAGGGTTGGGATTTGTGGCGGTGTTTGCCGGCGCGGCGAATACACCAATTGCCTCGACGCTGATGGCGATTGAACTGTTCGGCGCGGATATCGGCGTGTATGCCGCGATGGCCTGCGTGGTGGCCTATCTGGTCTCGGGCTATACCGGTATTTATCGTTCCCAGCGGGTAGCCTGCCTGAAGCACAGCGTTGTGCCGGAAGGAATAAAGTTGGCGGACCTTCCTGCCTGGCAGCGTGAAAGTCACCGTCCTGAAACCGTCGTTGAGGAAACGAAAGCATCATGACGTCGCTAGCGCCGCTAACTGGTTTATTGCAAAAATGTAAATAACTAACTCAATATTTGTTATTTCAGAATGGCTGCGCATTCTGGCTATCTTGGTTTCAGCCCACTTTCGGCATCGAATCAGGAGAAACCAGAATGAGCAGACAGATCAAATTAGGGGCTTTCCTTCCCGGCGGCGGCCAGCATATCGCGGCGTGGCGTCACCCGGACGCTCCCGCTGATGGCGCGACCAGCTTTGAATTCCATAAGCAGCTTGCCCAGACCGCCGAACGCGGCCTGTTTGATGCCTACTTTCTGGCTGACGGCCTGGCGATCCCCGCTTCCGGCGTGACCGACGGTGGTACCGCGAAAGTGGCGGGCTTCGAGCCGGTTACCCTGTTTTCGGCGCTGGCGCCATTGACGCAAAATATCGGCTTTATCGCCACCGCCTCTACCACCTACGAAGAACCCTACAACCTGGCGCGCAAGTTTGCTTCGCTGGATCTGATCTCCGGCGGGCGCGCGGGCTGGAACGTGGTGACCACCGCCACCGAAGCGGCGGCGCACAACTTTAATCTGGATACCCAGCATCCCCATGAGTACCGCTACCAGCGGGCGAAAGAGCACGTCGAAGTGGTGAAAAAACTGTGGGACAGCTTTGAAGACGACGCGTTTTTGCGTGACAAAAGCTCAGGCCAGTTCTTTGACCGCAGTAAGGTGCACAACACCGATCACGTCGGCAAATTCTTTAAGGTCCGTGGGCCGCTGAACGTGCCGCGCTCGGCGCAAGGCCAGCCGGTGATTGTGCAGGCGGGGCAATCTGAAAGCGGCCGTGCGCTGGCTGCCGCGACGGCCGAAGTGATCTTTACCTCGCATCAGCATCTCGACACCGCGCAGGACTTCTATCGCGATATCAAATCACGCGCTCGCGCCGTCGGCCGTAACCCGAACCATGTGCTGATTATGCCAGGTGTCGCGCCGTTCATTGGGCGAACGGAGGAAGAGGCGAAGGAGAAGTATCACAAGCTGACTTCGCTGATTGTCGAAGCCGACGGCATCGCCCTGCTGAATGGCCTGGCCGGTGGCGGTATCGATCTCGGGAAATTCGACCCAGACGGCCCGCTGCCACCGCTGCCGGTAACTGAAGGGATGAAATCGCGCCCCGAGCTGATTCGCCAGATTGCCGATGAAAACAACTTCACCATTCGCCAGCTGTACCAGTGGGTGGCGACCGCGCGTGGTCATTTCACCGTGGTGGGCAGCGCCGAACAGGTGGCAGATACGCTGCAGGCGTGGTTTGAAAACGAAGCCGCCGATGGCTTCAACGTGCTGCCGCCGTGGCTACCGGGCGGCCTGGACGACTTTATTGAACTGGTGGTGCCGATTTTACAAAAACGCGGGCTGTTCCGTACTCAGTATGAGGGCAAAACGCTACGTGAAAATCTGGGGCTGCCGTTTGCCAGCAACCGCTACAGCGCCGTGCGTAACAGCAAAGTGGCTTAAGGAGGCGCAATGTTCTATTCCACGACCCGAATTCGCCTGAAGGCGCGCGTACAGGCTAAGCCTGCCTACCTGGTGTGGTATCAGCGCAGCCTGACGCTGATTGCGCGCTATGGCCTGCTGGTGCTGTTCTTTGCCGGCTGGCAGATTGCTAGCACCGCCGGTTGGCTGAACGCGGCGATTATCCCGCCGCTGGATAAAATCTTTGTTGCTTTGTGGAACGGCATCACTCAAGGCGCGCTGCTGGGTGATATTACTATCAGCCTTCAGCGTGCGGGGTTGGCTTTCGCTGCCGCCATCGTGGTGGGGATCCCGCTGGGGCTGTTTATGGGCCAGATTCGCCCGCTGGAGCAGGCGCTGGATCCTATCTTACAGCTGTTCCGCCAGACCTCGGCGCTGGCGCTGTATCCGATCTTTATCCTGCTGCTGGGCTTAGGGGAAACCTCCAAAGTGTTCGTGATCTTCTGGGCGGCGCTGTTCCCGATTCTGCTGTCGACCATCAGCGGCGTGAAAGAGGTGGATACCAAGTTGCTGGAGATGGCGCGCACCTTTGGCGCCGGACGCCTGACGCTGTTCTACCGGGTGATCGTTCCCGCCTCCGTTCCCTCTATTTTTATCGGTCTGCGCCTGTCGGCCACCACCGCGCTGCTGCTGCTGATTGCTGCCGAAATGATCGGGGCGAATCAGGGGATCGGTTTCAGGGTGATGAATGCGCAATATAACTTCCAAATACCCATGATGTTTGCCGCGATATTTTTGCTGGCGTTTGCCGGGTTATTAGCGAACGCGATTCTGGTGGTACTGCAACGTCGCCTATGTCGATGGAATATCCGTAGCCGTTAATTTTGTACGTTATTTTGCGTTTTTACTTATCGCCATAAAGGAATTTTTATAATGAAAAAACAGTTCTATTCAGCGTGGGTTGCGGTGCTTTTCTTATTGGGTGTTAGTGCGTCTGTTCGTGCTCAGGATGAAGTGACGATGCGCTATATGGCGAGCTATGGCGGTATTTCCGCTCACGAACTGGCGGAAGCGCTGGGATATTTTAAAGGCACCGGCGTGTCGATTAAAAATGCCGGCTACGCCAGCGGCGGCCCGGAGTCTTTATTTGCACTGGCTTCCGGCAGCATTGATGTTGGTTCAGCGGCGACGCCAGCGGTGATTAATGCCATCGCTAACGGTAACGACTTTGTGGCGGCTTACCCGACCAACGGCATCAACGAAACCACCAAATCTATCTTCTATGTGAAGGAGGACAGCCCGATTAAGTCCATCAAAGATTTAGTCGGAAAAAGCGTGGCGGTAAACACCCTGGGTGCGCATCTGGACTATACCCTGCGTGAAGCGCTGCACCAGGCGAATCTGCCGGAAAACGCCGCCAAACCGGTCGCGGTTCCGGGCCCGCAGCTTGAACAGACACTGCGTTCGGGTCAGGTCGACGTGGCCGCCTTTGGCTACTGGCAGACCACCTTCGAAGGCGTGGCGCGTAGCCACGGCGGCCTGCGCCCAATCTTCAACGATGCGGACGTGCTGGGGCCGATTGCCGGTGGCTTTACGGTGCTGCGTTCCGACTTCGTCAAACAGCACCCGGATGCGGCGCGTATCTTCGTGGTTGAATCGGCTCGTGCGTTGGATTATGCCCGCGACAACCCGGCGCAGGTGCGTGACATTATGGCGAAGATCCTGAAAGAACGCGGCGAGAACCCTGATGTGGCGCAGTACTTCACCGGTTACGGTGTACGTAAAGGCGGTCTGTCGGAACCTCATGATGTGCAGTTCTGGCTGGATATTCTTGAGCGCGACGGCGTGCTGAAAAAAGGCCAGCTTAAAGCGTCAAATATTTTGCTGAAAACGGAAGGTGTATGATGACATCAACCACGCAGATTGCCCGCGGCGATATCTCGATTCGCCGCTTACGTAAGACTTTTTCCCTTGAGGGGAAGCCGTTTGATGTCTTCCGCGACCTTAACTTACAGATTGAAAGTGGGCAGAGTATCGCCATCGTCGGGCCCAGCGGCTGCGGGAAAACCACGCTGCTGCGAATACTTGCGGGGCTGGAAACGCCGGATGCGGGCGACGTGGTGATTGACGGCCAGGCGGTACACGGCATGAGCCGCGAGCGGGCAGTGATTTTCCAGGAGCCGCGTCTGCTGCCGTGGCTGACGGTGCTGGAAAACGTCAGCTTTAGCCTCGACGTGCAGGGCGTGCCGCGCAAGCAGGCTAGGGCGCGGGCGAAAGAGGCGATTGAGCTGGTGGGGCTCAGCCACTGCGAGCAGGCGCTGCCCAACCAGCTTTCCGGCGGCATGGCCCAGCGTGTCGGTATTGCCAGAGCGCTAACCATCCAGCCGGAGATCCTGCTACTGGATGAGCCGCTCGGGGCGCTGGATGCGATGACTAAAATCACTATGCAGGAGGAGCTGGCGCGCATTCGTGATGCGGAAAAGATGACGATGGTGCTGGTGACGCACGATCTGGAAGAGGCGATTTACCTTGCCGATCGGGTGATTATTTTGCCAAAAATGAAAGGCGACCCGATTCGCACCATTGAGGTGACATTACCGCGACCGCGTGAACGTAGCAGCACGGATTTTGTTCTGTTACGCCAGCAGCTTATGGCGGAATTCGGGCTGCATTAATTGCTGAATTAAAATTAAATTATTTGAGTTTTATTTCCACGCAAATAATGCGGATGCTTTTTTTAATTAAAAAAAGCAAAGAAAGTAATTTGTTAATAACTCTAAGTGGAAAGTAAGTGGTATTTTAAAATAATGTAAAAGTGCGCTACTATTAGCGCACACATTACATTTAGCTATGCGAATATCATCATTATGCCTGCTATTAATAAAAAACTATTTACTCTGGCGACCATCGCGCTGCTGGTCAATTCAGCGGCTTACGCAGATACCAATACCACTGAAAAAACCGACGTCCTGCTGATTGGCGGCGGGATCATGAGCGCCTCACTGGGCACCTGGTTACAGGAATTACAGCCTGACTGGAAACAGGTGATGGTGGAGAAGCTCGATAAAGTCGCGATGGAATCTTCTAACGGCTGGAATAACGCCGGTACCGGCCACTCCGCTAATATGGAGCTGAACTACACGCCGGAGCGCCCGGACGGCACCATCGACGTGACTAAGGCGCTGGAAATTAACGAACAGTTTATGATTTCCCGCCAGTTCTGGTCCTCGCAGGTGAAGCGCGGCATTCTGAATAATCCCCATGCCTTTATTAACTCCACACCGCACATGAGCTTCGTCTGGGGCGATAAAAACGTGGAGTACCTCGGCAAACGCTACGACGCGCTGCAAAAAACCACCCTGTTCCAGGGCATGAAATTCTCCACCGATCATCAGCAAATTGCCCAGTGGGCGCCGCTGGTGATGGCCGGTCGTGACCCGCAGCAAAAAGTCGCTGCCACCTGGACGCCGGTCGGCACCGACGTTAACTACGGCGAAATTACCCGTCAGCTGATCGGCAGCCTGCAGAAGAACAACCACTTCACGCTGCAAACCTCCTCTGAAGTAACTGAATTCAAACGCAACGGCGATAACTCCTGGCACGTCACCATTGAAGATGTGAACAGCGGTAAACAGCACGCGATTGACGCGAAGTATGTCTTTATCGGTGCGGGCGGCGGGGCGCTGAAGCTGCTGCAGAAAACCGGCATTCCGGAAGCAGACAACTACGCGGGCTTCCCGGTCGGCGGCTCTTTCCTGATGACCGAAAACCCGGACGTCACTCGTCAGCATATGGAAAAAGTTTACGGTCAGGCCTCCGTGGGTGCGCCGCCGATGTCGGTGCCGCATATCGATGCGCGCTTTATCGATGGCAAGCGCGTGGTGCTGTTTGGGCCGTTCGCAACCTTCTCCACCAAGTTCCTTAAGCAGGGGTCATTCTTCGACCTGCTGAGCACTACCACAACCAGCAACGTGATGCCGATGACGCATGTGGGCCTGGATAACTTCGACCTGGTGAAATACCTGGTGAGCCAGGTGATGCTGAGCGATGACGACCGCTTTGCCGCGCTGAAAGAGTACTACCCCGAGGCGCGTAAAGAGGACTGGAAGCTGATTCAGGCAGGCCAGCGCGTGCAGATCATCAAGAAAGATGCGGACAAAGGCGGTGTGCTGAAGCTGGGGACCGAAGTGGTGGTTGACCAACAGCGCACTATCTCTGCGCTGCTGGGCGCATCGCCGGGTGCCTCTACCGCTGCGCCAATCACGCTGAACGTGATTAAAAAGCTGTTCCCTGAGCAGTTCAACTCACCGGAATGGCAGAGCAAAATTCGCGGTATCGTCCCGAGCTTTGGCCAGAACCTGAACGGCAACGTTGCGCTGACCCAGCAGGTTTGGGATGACACCGCCGCCACGCTGGAGCTGACCAAGCCGCCGGTGATTCAGATGCCAGCCGCCCCGGTTGCTCAGGCAAAACCGGCAGAGCAACCTGCGAGCGCGTCACCGCAGCACGACATGGCGCTGTAATAGCATTGTGATTGCCGGATGATGGCTTCGCCTTATCCGGCCTACAAAAAAGCCTGCCAGGTTACCCTGGCAGGCTTTTTTACATCCGTGATGCGCTTACCCGAAGAACATCACCGACACGCACAGCAGACCGACAATCAGCGTAATCAGGCTACCGATAGAACGGTAAGGCTTGAGCGACGGAATAAGGTAGGTCGACAGCGTTGGCATGATAAACAGAATCATGGCAATCAGCGGGCCGCTGATGGCGTAGATCATCGAAATCGCATTTGGGTTAATGCAGCAGACGATAAAGGTCACCGCTGACACCAGCAGGATAGAGAGCCCGCGGTTAAACGAGCGGCTCTTGCGAACGCCGACCTGGTTCAGCGACGATTTCACCATCTCGCTGGCCCCTTCAATCACCCCGAAATAGGTGCCGAGGAACGATTTCGACATCGCGACCACGGCGACCACAATTCCGGAAATCGACAGCCAGCTCGGAGAGTTCGGCATCATCGACAGCGCGGAAAGGATGGTCACGCCTTCCGCTTTCGCCGTATTGATATAGGACGGCGGAATCGACATCAGGCAGCTGAACACAAAGAACAGCACGCTCAGGCAGATGACCAGATACGCCACCTTCATGATTTTTTTGCATTTACCCATGGCCTGCTCGCCATATTTCTCCCGCCGGTCGATGGCGAAGGTGGAGATAATCGGCGTATGGCTAAAAGCGAAAACCATCACGGGAATGGATAACCACACCTGGTGCAAGGTATGCGTGCTGACTTCCATCTGCGTGGTCAGCAGCGACGGCTGCCAGCTTCCGGTCAGATAGATAGACAGGAACAGGAAGTAGGCAATCAGCGGGAAGACCAGCATGCCCATCACCTTGATGGTGGTCTGACGGCCCGTCAGGAAAATCAGGTTCAGCAACAGTACGACGCCAAGACTGACCAACGCTCGTGTCGTGAGGTCGACCGGCATATGGTGACCAATCTGCTCGGTCAGCGAGTTAGTAATGGCGACGGCGTAAATCAATACCACCACGAAAAAGGCAACGAAGTAGAGCGTGGTAATCAGGTTGCCGATCTTTTTGCCGTAATAGTGGCTGACGGCACCGGTGATGCCAACGCTTGCCGGGGTGTTAGCGGACAGGATGAACTGACATAAGGCGCGATGCGGCCAGTAAGTCAGGGGCCAGGCGACGAGGGCGGTAATAAACAGCACCACGGCACCTGCGGCGCCAAGCTGGATGGGCAGGAAAAGGGTCCCCGCGCCGACGGCTGTGCCATATAAGGCAAAGCTCCATAGCGTCTCTTCTTTAGACCAAATTTTAGACATTATCTGAATATATCAACCATAAAACCAAAAAAATGGCGGATAATTTACCATAATTAGCTTTTCGTGTGGCTGAACATTTTCAGACCGATTGTTATCGGCCTGAAAAGTGGATTAATTTCTCGCGTAAAGGTTCTGTTGACGGCGCTTGATGATGCGCTCGCGCAGGGTGTCGTAAACCCAGTTGTAGAGCATGGTGTAGGGCAGGAAGAACAAGAAGAAGCCAATCTCCAGCGTCAGCGCCTGCAGGAGCGTCACGCCCAGCACCAGCGACACGATGCTCACCCCGATGACGATAAACCCGCACTCAAAGCCGAGCGCGTGCAGCGCACGGACTTTAGCGGTACGGATAACGCGGGTCACCGGCCAGAAGCGGTCGAAACCCGCGTTATAGATGATATTCCAGATCATCGCGGTGGTGGCCAGAATGACCGTCAGCCCGCCCATTTCAAGTACGGATCGCTGCATCAGGTAGGCTGCGGTAGGAGCGAGGATCGCGGTGGCGATCCCCTCGAAGCACACGGCATGGAAGATACGCTCCGGGAGTTTTCTGCGATGTAATGAATCGTTTTGCATCTTGTGACCTTTGATTTATGGAATGCGATAGTGGGCATTTTATGGATAAATATGATAAGTAAAAGATAGAAACCATCGATAAAGTAGATACATCATGCGCTATTCTCCCGAAGCCCTGACCGCGTTTGTCGAAACCGTCTCCTGCGGCTCTTTCTCAGCGGCGGCGCGCCGTTTGCGGAAAAGCCAGTCCACTATCAGCACCGCCATTGCTCATCTTGAGGCGGATCTCGGCGTGACGCTGTTTGACCGTTCCACGCGTCAGCCGCTGCTGACCGCCGAAGGGCAGCGGGTGCTGAGCTACGTACAGGCCATTCTGAGCGCCAGCGAACGGCTGGATGAGTTGGCGGTGTCGCTTAGCGGTGAGACCGAAGCGCGGCTGACCTTTGTGCTTTCCGATACGCTGCATCCCGACGTGCTCGAAGATCTGCTGGCCCAGTTTGACCGCCGTTTTCCGCACACGGAGTTTGAGTGCCTGGTCGGGGAAGATGACGACGTGGTGGATCTGCTGCAAAAAGGGCGTGCGCAGGTTGGCTTAATTGAAGCGCGGGATAGTTATCCTACCGATATTGGCCACACCCGTTTGCCGATGCAGACGCGTATGGCGATTTACGTGTCGCCGACGCATCCCCTGGCTGCCGAGCGAGGGCTGGAGTGGGAGCAGTTGAGCACCTGGCGTGAGTTGCGACTCAATACTTATCTGGAGAACCACACTACCCCTGCGCGTGGGCCCGTGTGGTCTGCGCCAAACTACCTGATGCTGCTGAGCATGGCGGCGCAGGGGCTAGGTTGGTGTGCATTGCCCTGCGCGCTGGTGGACGAATTTGCACGCTCGGCGGAGCTGACTATGCTGGATATTGTGGGCTGGCCAATCTCGGTATCGACCGACCTTCTATGGCATAAAGCCTCGCCGCTGGGGGCGGCGGGAAGCTGGCTGCGTCAGTATTTGCAGCAGGTTTCAGCCTGAATGAAACGGGGTGAATTTCCTTTGTGATAAAACTCACTTTTTTTAAACAATTACGAAAATAGTTGATAACAATCATCTACTATACGCGGATAATTTTGCGCTGAGGTCGAGATGAAAGACGTCGTTATCGTAGGTGCTGTCCGTACGCCCATAGGCTGTTTTCAGGGGGCGCTTGCCCGCCATTCCGCCGTGGAGTTGGGGAGCCTGGTGATTAATGCCCTGGTCGAACGTAGCGGAATTTCCGCCGCGACCATCGATGAGGTGATCATTGGTCAGGTATTAACGGCGGGAACCGGACAGAACCCGGCGCGACAGTCTGCGATTAAAGGCGGCCTGCCGAATACCGTCTCGGCGATTACCATCAATGATGTGTGTGGTTCAGGTCTGAAAGCGCTGCATCTGGCCACGCAGGCGATTCAGTGCGGTGAAGCCGACGTGGTGATTGCCGGTGGGCAGGAGAACATGAGCCGCGCCCCACACGTGCTGACCGATAGCCGCACCGGCGCGCAGCTTGGCAACAGCCAACTGATTGACAGCCTGGTGCACGACGGCCTGTGGGATGCCTTCAACGATTACCATATGGGCGTGACGGCGGAGAACCTGGCGCGCGAGTATGGTATCAGCCGCGAGCAGCAGGATGCGTGGGCGCTTAGCTCACAGCACAAGGCCCGTCGGGCCATCGACTCTGGACGTTTTCGCGATGAAATTGTCCCGGTCGTCAATCTACAGGCTGGCGGTTCACACATTGTCGATACCGATGAACAGCCGCAAACCGATGCCAGCGCCGAAGCGTTAGCGCGTCTGGTTCCCTCTTTTGATCAGTCGGGTTCCGTGACCGCGGGCAACGCGTCGTCCATTAATGACGGCGCGGCGGCGGTGCTGATGATGAGTGAAAGCAAAGCGCTGGAGCTGGGGCTACCGATCCTTGCCAGGATCCGCGCTTTCGCCAGCGTTGGCGTCGACCCTGCGTTAATGGGCATCGCGCCGGTCTATGCGACTCGCCGCTGCCTTGAGCGAGCTGGCTGGCAACTGAGCGATGTCGATCTGATTGAAGCCAACGAAGCGTTTGCCGCGCAGGCGATCTCGGTAGGCAGAATGCTGGAATGGAACGAGCAGAAGGTCAACGTCAACGGCGGGGCGATTGCATTAGGGCATCCTATCGGGGCTTCGGGCTGCCGTATCCTGGTGTCACTGGTTCACGAAATGGTGAAACGCGATGCCCGTAAAGGACTGGCCACGCTGTGCATCGGCGGCGGTCAGGGGGTGGCGCTTGCCGTCGAACGCGATACTCAGTAATAACGCTTTAGTTTCCCCTTAATTCCCCCCCTTCCAGAAAGACCTCAATTGAGGTCTTTTTTGTTTATATGCCTGAGTTTATGAGAATAGAAATGGGCTTCTGTCTAGTTCATTCCCTTATGCATTTATGTTTATTTGTATCAGTTGTAAATGGTGTGTATGAGATGACGCTTAGGCAGATTATTAGTAAAACATAAATTATTACTATTGCTAAGAATAACTATGGTTATTTGTTTTTGTGTAAGTTGCTGTTATTAATGGATTTTAATTTAATTAAAAATACAATTATATAAAAGTTTGTGATCTGAGTTTTATTTTTAAGGGGGATCTTCGATTTTTTGTTGAGCTTTATCACGTCCTTCGTGTGCCGGATTTTCTGAAACAAATAATTACGATCTTGATCACTAAAATGCAAAACCGGAAAAAATAAAATTCAATTTCATAAAAAAGAAACATAATTTTAATTGAGGGATGGCAAATGTTTAAGAAAACTCTGGCCCTGGCCGTATTATCTGGTATGTCTTTCGCTGCATCTGCGGTAACCGTTGACCTGCGTCATGAATATATTGACAGCGGCTCCAACGCAGACCGTGTTGCGGTATCCCATCGTTTTGATAACGGTCTTGGTTTTGGCGTGGAAGCAAAATGGAAAACGGGTGGTGATGCTGATAAACAGGATCGTCCGTTTAACGAAGTGGTGGGTAACGGTCACGAAGAGTCCATTAACTGGCGCTGGAAGGCGACAGATAACTTTGCCCTGAACCCAGGCTTTAACATTGAGAGTAAGGACAGCTTCTCAATCTACAAACCTTATCTGCATGCGCAGTACAGCTTTGATAACGGTTTCTACGTCGCAGCTCGTTACCGTTATGAATACACCCGCGTACCGGCAAGTGGCGGCGTTGACGATAAAGTTAACAAAGTGGATACCTGGGTTGGTTGGGCGATGGGCGACTGGCGTGCAGAGCTGAACTACGTGTATGCACGCAGTACGGTAGCCGACGATCAGCATAAGAGCCTGTATCGTAACAACAACAAACCGTACAGCACCGAATATAACGCTAAGCTGGCGTATAAATGGGATAAGAACTGGTCCCCGTACTTTGAAGTGGGTAACGTGGGCGTGAAATCTACCGATGAGCGTCAGACCCGTTTACGTGTAGGTGTTGCTTACTCCTTCTAAATAAATTCGGACCCTCATCCGTTTTCCCCCCGGAGCATTTAGCCGGGGGTTTTCGTTTTTGTGGCAGTGTGCGGTTTTCCCCTCACCCTAACCCTCTCCCCAAAGGGGCACGGAATATACCCTCTCCCTTTTTAAGGGAGAGGGTTAGGGTGAAGGTTCCTGCTCCAATCGAAAAAACAGCCAAAAAAAAGCCCTCCAGAGGAGGGCAAGGCCAGTTACAGAAACACAAAACTTAGATTTATTACGCTTTTACTAACACACGTTCGGCAGGCAGTTTGGCAATGTACAGCGCCGGCTTACCGTCTTTGTCAGAGCTGAACAGCACTGCGCTGTCGTCTGGGGTAAAGGACGGATGCGGGTGCGTTACCTGACGGCTGTTTTGTACCGTTGCCCATGACGTATCGTGACGAGCAATGCGGAAGTAAGCCTGTTTCGCCACGTCGAACGCATACAGGTAGGGATCGTTATCGATGGTGTAGCCGCTGGTGTCTTTCACATCAACCGGCGTACCGGAACCGTCGCCAACCAGCATCGTGCCGTCGAAGTTGCTCATCAGGTGAGAACAGGCCGGCATCTGCATCAGCGCTTCGTTTACGTTGGTGTCCGGGTTAAAGCGGTAGATGGTGCGACCCTGCTGCCCTTTCAGGTAAGAGACGTACACCAGCGCGGAGCCGTTTGGCACCCAGAATTCGTGCGTGCAGCTTTCGCCTTCCGCGTGTTCTTTGACTTTACGAACGTTACTGCCGTCTTCATTAACTAGCCACATACGCGCGTCGACCAGGTCGTGCGGGCCTTCGTGGCAGAAGGCTACGGTACTATCGTCAAACGGACGATAGATTGGGTGGCCGAGCCAGATTTTTTCTTCGTGGATCGTCGCGCTTTCACCGGTTTTCAGGTCAACGCGCAGCAGGCGGCAGTGTGGGCCTTTATGGAAGAAATCGTGGAACAGTTGCCAGTCGTTCAGCGGCGTCCAGTCGCTCTTAGCGATTTCGATGCCAACCAGCTTGGTGCAGTCGCTGTTTGATACCCAGGTGCCGTAGCCAACCCACTCATCCGGCACGCGGTACACTTCACGCTCGACCAGGGTTTTCAGGTTAACTTCCAGCAGGGTACGGTCGTTCTTCACATAGTAGAGTGATTTATCGTCCGGAGAGAGGAAGCCGCCAAAAGTGTTATCACCCGCGCCTTCGGTCAGCTGTACGGCTTCGGCGTTAGCGACATCCAGTAAATAGTAGTTCCAGTGGCCATCGAACTCGCCGGCAAATAACAGGTGGCTGCCATCATTAAAGAAACACTTCTGATAGAAGTAGTTACGATGACACGTTACTTCCGGTGGCGTTAAGCGGGTGACCTCCGCGCCGGTATCTGGGTCGCGGCTGACCTCATAGTTCAATTTAACCCGCATGCCTTTAGCCATGTTGCTCTCCTTTCACTCACTCTAGCGGTCGCAGGGTGCTATCTCCCGTGCTGGCCGATTCTGATGTTATTTTAAAAATTGGGTATCAATTTATCAAAACAGCGTTTCATTGTTTGTGATGTCAGACTCACTTTATACGAAAAATCATCATTTCTGCTACTTTTTTGTGTAGCCAATCTGCCGCTTGTCAAGCTCGCCTTTGTTTTCACGACATCCTTTCTACTAAAGTGGTAATTTTTCAAAGAAACCTGTAACTAAATGAATAATAGTATTTTTTGTTTTTTTGCAACGCGACAAAAGTGCATATTCGTGATCGCTTTTGCATTTTTGATATTATTACGCAGAAAAAATGAAACGATGTTTTATTTGTAATTGAAAACCCATTTCATCAGGGATAAGATACAAGCATTAAACAAAGCGGAACGCAGTTTCGTTTCTAAGATAGAAGACAAAACCACATTTTCCTGGAGGTTCAGGTGGAAGTAAGACAGAGCATTCATAGCGCTCATGCTAAGACGCTGGATACGCAGGGCCTTCGAGACGAGTTTTTAGTTGAACAGGTTTTCACTGCTGATGAATACACCATGGTGTATAGCCATATCGACCGCATTATCGTTGGCGGCATTATGCCAGTGGCGAAAACGGTCTCCGTCGGCGGTGAAGTCGGCAAGCAGCTTGGCGTAAGCTATTTCCTCGAGCGCCGCGAGCTGGGCGTCATCAATATTGGCGGCGCGGGCACGATTACCGTTGACGGTAAATGCTACGAAATTGGCCATCGTGATGCCCTGTATGTCGGTAAAGGCGCGAAAGAAGTGGTGTTCGCCAGCATTGATGCGGCGAAACCGGCGAAGTTTTACTATAACTGCGCACCGGCCCACACCACTTACCCGACCAAAAAGGTCACACCTGCAGACGTTGCGCCGGTTACGCTTGGGGATGACCTCACCAGCAACCGCCGTACCATCAATAAATACTTTGTTCCTGATGTGCTGGAAACCTGCCAGCTCAGCATGGGCCTGACCGAACTGGCGCCAGGTAACCTGTGGAACACCATGCCGTGCCATACCCACGAGCGCCGCATGGAAGTGTACTTCTACTTCAACATGGATGAAGACAGCTGCGTGTTCCACATGATGGGGCAGCCGCAGGAAACGCGTCACATTGTTATGCACAATGAACAGGCGGTGATTTCACCGAGCTGGTCAATCCATTCCGGCGTCGGTACGAAGGCTTACACCTTCATCTGGGGAATGGTGGGTGAGAACCAGGTCTTTGATGACATGGATCATGTAGCAGTTAGGGATCTGCGCTAGTCGCGGACAGCAAGCATTAGATTAATGATGCCTGTCCGGTACAGGCGCAAAACGACAAGGAATATAAAATGATTTTGGATTCATTCTCTCTGCAGGGCAAAGTTGCCGTGGTTACTGGTTGCGATACCGGTCTGGGTCAAGGTATGGCGTTGGGTCTGGCGGAAGCGGGCTGCGACATCGTTGGTATCAACATCGTTGAGCCAACCGAAACCATCGAACGCGTTACCGCACTGGGCCGTCGCTTCCTGAGCCTGACCGCTGACCTGCGTAAAATCGATGGCATTCCAGAACTGCTGGAGCGCGCGGTGGCTGAATTCGGCCATATCGATATCCTGGTAAACAACGCGGGTCTGATTCGTCGTGAAGACGCGATCGACTTCAGCGAGAAAGACTGGGATGACGTCATGAACCTGAACATCAAGAGCGTGTTCTTCATGTCTCAGGCTGCGGCTAAGCACTTCATCGCGCAGGGTAACGGCGGCAAAATCATCAACATCGCCTCCATGCTCTCCTTCCAGGGCGGCATCCGCGTGCCGTCTTACACCGCGTCTAAAAGCGGCGTGATGGGCGTAACCCGTCTGATGGCGAACGAGTGGGCGAAACACGGTATCAACGTGAACGCGATTGCACCGGGCTACATGGCCACCAACAACACCCAGCAGCTGCGCGCTGACGAAGAGCGTAGCGCGGCGATCCTTGACCGTATTCCGGCGGGTCGTTGGGGTCTGCCAAGCGATCTGATGGGGCCAATCGTCTTCCTGGCTTCTCCTGCGTCTGACTACATCAACGGCTACACCGTAGCGGTTGATGGCGGCTGGCTGGCTCGCTAAGTTAGCGTCTGGATGTGAAAAAACCTGCTTCGGCAGGTTTTTTTATGCCTGTAGGATCCCAGGTGTCGCTTTGCCCGGCCGGGCTACGGATGGCACAGGCAACGTCGGGGTCTTTAATCATCCATATCCACATATTCATATCGTCCATGCACCTTCACCTATCAAAAAATAGTAACGCATGTGTTGTAGGGTTTTTTGACGATATGTAACGGGTTTCACTTCCATGCGAAAGTCGAATGTCCATCACAAAACCGACCTATGCAGCAATATCATCCATATTAATAACGTTTATGGCCTGACGGTCTGGTGCGCCTATCTCGTATTTTCATTCCATGTCTTACTTTGTCTGGCAGGAAAAAAATGACTTCAATCAGCAACGATTCAACGTTAATGCCGAACGCCCAGCGCGATACCCGGCGCATGAATATGTTTGTTTCCTTTGCCGCTGCGGTGGCGGGGCTGCTCTTTGGTCTTGATATCGGGGTGATTGCCGGGGCGCTGCCCTTTATCACCGATCACTTCGTGCTCTCTAACCGCCTGCAGGAGTGGGTGGTCAGCAGTATGATGCTGGGGGCCGCCATCGGTGCGCTCTTCAACGGTTGGCTGTCGTTCCGCCTGGGCCGTAAATACAGCCTGATGGTCGGCGCCGTGCTGTTCGTGGCCGGTTCACTGGGCTCCGGTTTTGCCGTTAACGTCGAAATGCTGCTGGTCGCCAGGGTTATCCTCGGCGTTGCCGTGGGTATCGCCTCGTATACCGCGCCGCTGTATCTGTCCGAAATGGCGAGTGAAAACGTGCGTGGCAAAATGATCAGCATGTACCAGCTGATGGTGACGCTGGGTATCGTGATGGCGTTTCTCTCCGACACCGCATTTAGCTACAGCGGCAACTGGCGCGCGATGCTCGCCGTGCTGGCGCTGCCTGCTCTGGTGCTGATTGTGCTGGTGGTGTTCCTGCCGAACAGCCCGCGCTGGTTGGCGGAAAAAGGCCGTCATATTGAAGCGGAAGAGGTGCTGCGCATGCTGCGTGACACGTCTGAAAAAGCGCGCGACGAGCTGAATGAAATTCGTGAAAGCCTGAAGCTGAAGCAGGGCGGTTGGGCGCTGTTTAAGGTGAATCGCAACGTGCGCCGCGCGGTGTTCCTCGGCATGCTGCTGCAGGCGATGCAGCAGTTTACCGGCATGAACATCATCATGTACTACGCGCCGCGCATCTTCAAAATGGCGGGGTTCACTACGACCGAGCAGCAGATGATTGCCACCCTGGTGGTCGGTTTAACCTTTATGTTCGCCACCTTTATTGCGGTGTTTACCGTCGATAAAGCCGGACGTAAACCGGCGCTGAAAATTGGCTTTACGGTGATGGCTATCGGTACGCTGGTGCTGGGCTACTGCCTGATGCAGTTTGATAATGGCACCGCGAGCAGCGGGCTCTCCTGGCTCTCCGTCGGTATGACCATGATGTGCATTGCGGGCTATGCGATGAGCGCGGCACCGGTAGTGTGGATCCTCTGCTCTGAAATTCAGCCGCTGAAATGCCGCGACTTCGGTATCACCTGTTCTACCACCACCAACTGGGTGTCGAACATGATTATCGGCGCAACCTTCCTGACGCTGCTGGATTCCATCGGCGCGGCGGGGACGTTCTGGCTCTATACCGTGCTGAACGTGGCCTTTATCGGCGTGACCTTCTGGCTGATTCCGGAAACCAAGGGGGTTACGCTGGAGCACATTGAACGTAAGCTGATGAAAGGCGAGAAATTGCGGGATATCGGCGTCTAATCAGGAACCCGGCGGCGCTGCGCCGCCGGGCAAGCTCCGTTCTACACCTTCGCTAAATACAATGCCGGCATTCCCTCAGCGTCCGAGGTATACAGCACCCACTCACCGTCCGGCGAAAACGACGGATGCGGATGGGTGACCTGACGGTCGCCGTCCAGTACCTTCCAACTGCTGTTATGCTGGCAAATCGCCGTCTTCTCCCCGGTTTTCAAATTGAATACCCAGATAAACGGATCGTTCAGGCTGATGTCGCCGGTGTTATGCGGCGCACCGTCACCAACCACCAGGGAACCGTCATGGTTACTCATCAGGTGCGAGCAGGGCGGGATCGCCATCAGCTGGCGATTTTCCAGCGTCTGCGGGTCGGCGCTGTAGAGATAACGGTGCGGGCTGTTCTCCTGGTGCGCCACGTAGTAAAGCGCGGAGCCGTCCGGCACCCAGAATTCGTGGGTAAAACTTTCCCCTTTTTGATGCTGACGCACGCAGCGAACGTTGCTGCCGTCTTCATTGACCAGCCACATGCGCGCGTCGATGGCGTCACGCGGGCCTTCGTGACAAAACGCCACGGTCTTATCGTCAAACGGGCGGTAGATAGGGTGCCCGAGCCAGCGTTTTTCCTGCAGGATGGTCCGCTGTTCTCCGGTTTTCAGGTCGATGTTAATCAGACGGCATTCCGGGTTGGTAAAGTAGTAGGCGCGGAACTTCGACCAGTCGGTTAACGGCTGCCAGTCGCTTTTTTTAATTTCGATGCCGACGAGCTTCGTGCAGTCTGAGTTTGCGACCCACGTGCCGTAGGCAACCCACTCATCGTCCACTTCGTAGACCACGTACTCTTCCAACGTCGAGAGATCCAGGCGTCTCAGCTGGCGCGTGTCTTTCACGTACCATAAGGATTGATCGTCGTCAGACAGGAAGCCGCCGAAGGTGTTATCCCCCGCGCCGTCGGTAAGCTGGGTCGCCTGCTGAGCGGCAATATCCAGTAAATAGTAGTTCCAGTGCCCCTCGAATGCGCCGCCAAAAATCAGCTTGCCGCCGTCGCGGGTAAAGCATTTTTGGTAGAAGTAGTTTCGATGGCAAATAATGTGCGGTGGCGTCATCCGGATCACCTCGTGACCGGTTTCGCTGTCTTTCTGCGTACGGAAATTCAGCGGGATGATTTTGCCTTTCATGTGCTTTCTCCTTGAATAAAAAAATACCCCGCAACCGGAAGTTGCAGGGTATTGATAGCTAAATCGCGATTAGCGCATGGCGCGTTTCAGAATACGCTCGCCCTGGCGCTGGAAGTCCGCTGCCGCTTCTTCTACGGATTTCTGGCCATAGTCGATGTACTGCAGCGTGGTGCCGAACTGGGCAACGATCTGCGGATCGTCAAAGTAAGGAGAGACGCTCAGCTTCGCTGGCAGAGACTGCGCCAGACGCAGGCCCGCAACGGAAGGATCGCTCTCTTTCAGGATGCCGTCTTCGGTCAGGTATTTCACCGCGACTTTGCTCAGCGGCACGCCACGTTCCAGACCTAAGGTATCGACACCTTCTTTGCTGTTCAGCAGGAAGTTGATGACTTTCGCAGCGGCTTCCGGGTTCTTGGTGGATTTGCCGATGGAGAGCATCTGTGCTGGTTTGAAGAACAGACCCGCGTCGGTAGCGCCCGGCAGCATTGGATAGCTACCCAGCTCCAGCTTCGCTGGTGGCTTCAGGTTATCGGAGTACTTGTTAATGGTGGAGTTCCACATGTAAGTACCGCCCCATTCGCCCTGGATCCACGGCTTCATTTCATACATGTTGCTCTTACCAAAGGACGCGTAGTACTTGGTATCAGGCATCACGTGGCTGTCGACCAGCTTTTTGTACATCTGGAAGAACTCAACCCACTGCTCTTTGGAGTAGGAGAACTTCTTGGTGTCCGTGTTGATGGCCGGAATGTTGTACTTCTGCGTCATATAGGAGTTCAGCAGCGCCAGGGTATCCTGGTGCTCCAGAACCACCGGGAAGTACTGTTTGCCCAGCTTGCTTTCGAAGGTTTTACCCGCCGCCAGCAGATCGTCCCAGGTTTTCGGGTAGGCTACGCCTGCCTGTTTCCAGGTCTCATCGTTGAAGTAGAACACGCGAGCGGTAACGGAGATTGGGATCCCGTTCAGCTTGCCGTTCACGGTGGTGGACTGCAGCTCTTTGGCATCGAACTGGCTTAAGTCGATCACGTCCTTCATTTTGTTCAGATCGTAGAAGCCGTCGCCGTTTTTCGAGAAGATCGGCAGCCAGTTCCAGTTAGTCTGCATCACGTCCGGTTCAGTGCCGCCAGCAATCTGAGTGGTCAGGCGGGATAAGTGACCGTCCCAACCGGTGTACTCGGCCTTCACGTTAATGTCCGGGTTTTGCTTGTGGAACTCTTCCAGCGCCTTCAGAGTTACCTGGTGACGGCCGTTGCCGCCCCACCAGGACATACGAAGGTCAACATCCTTTGCCATCGAAGGAAGGGCGGTCAGACCCAGAGTGGCGGAGATTGCTGCGCTTAAAAGCACTTTTTTCATTTTAATACTCCAGATTATAGGGAGAGGTTCTGTTCAGTTTTAGCATCAAAGATATGGCATTTATTCATATCAAACTTGAAGTACACCTTACGATGAAGCCCCTTATCAATCATTGGTTTAGCTTCATCTGAAGGGATTCGTGCCGTCAGCTCGTAGTTCGCCACTTTCAGGTAAACGAAGAACTCATGGCCCATATTTTCCACGCGAACCATTTCACCGCTGCAGCCACCTTCAGCAAACGGCTCGTCGGACAGCGAGACGAATTCAGGACGGATACCGTAGAACACTTCTTCATTGTCGTGACCGGCCAGTTTCTGGTTCAGCCCTTCGCTGAGCGCCATGAACTCATCGCCAATCGCCAGGTTCAGGGTGCCTTCTTTATTCACCAGCTTGCAGGAGCGGATGTTCATTTCCGGTGCGCCGATAAAGCCGGCGACGAACATGTTTTTCGGCTTGTGGTACAGGTTGTCCGGGGTGTCTACCTGCATGATGTGACCCAGCTTCATCACGCAGATGCGGTCGCCCATGGTCATCGCTTCGGTCTGATCGTGGGTCACGTAGACGGTGGTCGCAGGCTTGCCGGATTTCTTCAGCTGCTTGTGCAGGTCGGAAATACGGATACGCATCGACGCACGCAGCTTGGCATCCAGGTTAGACAGCGGTTCATCGAACAGGAACACGTCTGGCTTTTTCACAATCGCACGGCCTACGGCCACACGCTGCGCCTGACCGCCGGAGAGCTGGCGCGGCAGACGGTCCAGCAGCTCTTCCAGTTCGAGGATTTTCGCCGCTTCGTTAACCTGTGCGTCAATCTGCGCTTTCGGCAGCTTGCTCAGCTTCAGACCGAAGGCCAGGTTTTCACGCACGGTCATGTGCGGATAAAGCGCATAGTTCTGGAACACCATCGCAATCCCACGCTCTTTTGGCGCGAGGTTGTTAACAATTTTCTCGCCGATACGGACTTCGCCGCCGCTGATGGTTTCAAGTCCTGCCAGCATACGCAGGGTGGTGGACTTGGCGCAGCCGGATGGACCGACAATCACCATGAACTCACCTTCAGCGATTTTCAGGTCGATACCATGTACCGCTTTGAAGCCGTTGGAGTACACTTTTTCCAGTTTGTTGAAAATAACTTCAGCCATGATATATCCCTCTTAACCTTTAATTCCGCTGCTGGTAACGCCCTGTACGAAGTAGCGCTGCGCCAGGAAGAACACAATGATAGATGGCAGAATGGAGATGCTCGCCATTGCCAGAATTTCGTTCCACGGCGCGCCTTCGGTCACGTCGATGGACATTTTAAGTGCCAGTGCAATCGGATACTTATCAACGCTATAGACGTAGATCAGCGGGCCGATAAAGTCGTTCATGGACCACATGAACTGGAACAGTGCGACGGAGATAATCGCTGGCTTCAGAATCGGTACTACCACGTACCACAACACCTGGATGGAGTTACAGCCGTCAATCTGCGCCGCTTCTTCCATGTCACGCGGTACGCCGCGCAGGAACTGAATCAGCATGAAGACGAAGAACCCTTGCGTGGCGAAGGCCAGCGGCAGGTACAGCGGCATGTAGCTGTTCAGCATGCCCATTTCGCGGAACATCAGGTACTGAGGAATCAGCAGTACGGTGCTCGGCAGCAGCATGGTGGTGATGAGCGTAGCGAACCAGAATTTCTTCCATGGAATCTCGAAGCGAGCAAAGCCGTACGCCACGATGGTGGAAGAGATAATGGTCAGAATGACCTTAGGAATCACATACTTGAACGTGTTCAGCATGTAATGACCGAAGGTGTACTCGGTGCCGGTTTTCCAGCCGTTAATAAAGCCATCCCAGGTGGCGTGTGCTGGCCACAGGCTCAGCGTGGTGAAGATCTCGTGGTTCGGTTTGAACGACGCCGAGAACATCCAGGCCAGCGGGTAAAGCATTAACAGACCGACGATCAACAGGATGACGTAACGGATCCAGGCGTTGATCTTCTCGCGACGAAGGGTGCGGGCAACCTCACGCTCTGCGATGGTTCTTGCGTCGGAGATTTGTTGGATATCAGCCATTTTTGCCTCCCTTATCGGCGGAGTAGAACACCCAGTATTTTGAAGACTTAAAGGCGATGCCTGCGAAGACAGCAACCACCAGGAACAGAACCCATGCCAGCGCGGCGCCATAACCCATATCGAAGTACTTGAACGCCGTGTCGTAGATGTACAGCGAGAACAGATACGTCGAGTAGGTTGGGCCGCCGCCGGTAATCACGTACGGGCCGGTAAACTCCTGGAATGCCTGGGTGGTCTGCATGATAAAGTTGAAGAAGATAACCGGCGTAATCAGCGGCACGGTCACTTTCATGAACATCTGCCATTTGGATGCGCCATCGATCATCGCGGCTTCATACTGGGACTGCGGTACGTTTTGCAGTGCGGCCAGGAAGATAACCATCGCGGAACCGAACTGCCATACGCGCAGCAGGGTAACGGACATCAGCGCCAGTGACGGTTCGCCCAGCCAGTTAACCGGATCGAAGCCCAGCACGCCGATAAAGCTATTCAGCAGGCCGTCGATGGCGAAGAGTGCGCGCCACAATACGGCGATAGCCACGGAGCTACCGAGGATAGACGGAATATAGTAAGCCGTACGGAAGAAGCCGATACCGCGTAATTTAAAGTTCAGAACAAACGCAATCCCTAAAGCAAAAGCGAGCTTTAATGGGATAGTTAAAAATACGTAGGCGAACGTGACGCCCATGGATTTCCAGAAGAGGGCATCTTCTGTAAACATGTAGCGATAGTTCTCAATGCCGTTAAATACCGGCGGACTCATCAAGTCATACTCAGTAAAACTGAGGAAGAAAGATGAAACGAACGGGAAGGCCGTGAAGATTATCAACCCAATGATATAGGGTGAAATCCAGGCCAATCCCAACATTCTGTTTTCATTCATACATACCTACCTGGCGAACAAGTGTGTCAAACGGATTGGGTGTCTGTTACATCCCCCGCGCCTGTTGGCGCCTGGGTGTTTAAAGTGTTAGCTTGTTATCGGTCATTCAGCCTTTCCCTGTAAGTAAATGTAATTCAAAATCTTTTTTCGCTATCCATTGTCTGGTTCGTTGGCGTTTTAAAATCTTGCTCTTTGTGAGGGCTTTTTTATAAAACGCCGTTTTAAATTTATTTTATTGCGATTTGTTTCTGCGTCATTCGATTAATCGTGAAAGTGTGATCGAAGTCGAAACGATGTTTCATTAAAGTGATGGCGATGGCGTTTTTGCAGGTATTACAGCGCTTTCAGGGAGATCTGGTATGGAAGTTGACGGCCTAAAAAAAACGATATAGTTGATCGTTCAAATGATTAACCCACTAATTTTTAGCGGTGCAGGAAATAGCGTGCCGCAGCAATAAATATGAAGTTGAGCAAGGTAATGAATACCGTTTGTCGGTATGCGGATAATGATTAGACGTGATAGGTTTCGTCGGAAATAACGAATATTTAACGCGTAAACAAGCAGGGCCAGGACGAATATAGTAATAAAAAAACAGCCGGGGATCGTGAAACGACACCCGGCTGTTTTTATACGATATCAGGCTTTAAGGAAATCCTGGCGCATCGGCGTAAAGGTATCCAGCAGCGTACCCGCTTTCAGGCACACGCAGCCGTGCATGATGTTCGGCTGCTTATACAGCGTGTCGCCTGCGGCAACGACGTGCTTTTCATCACCGATGGTGAATTCGAATTCGCCGGACAGCACGTAGGTTAACTGCTCGTGCGGGTGGTTGTGCATCGGGCCGATGGCGCCCTGCTCGAAGTTCACCTCAACGGCCATCATTTTGCCATCGTGCGCGAGAATGCGGCGGGTTACGCCATTGCCCAGATCTTCAAGGGTGGTTTCTTTATGAAAAATAAACATCAGGCGGTCCTGTTGGTATGTTGAAACGTTGTTTCATTAAATTTATCTCAGAAACGATCAAAAAGAAATCTATCGCCGCAGATGTGGAAAGTTGATCACAACTTTGGTTCACTAGCAGTACGACACCAAACAAGGTAAACGGCATGAAAACGATCGGTCTTCTGGGCGGCATGAGCTGGGAATCCACTATTCCTTACTATCGCCTGATTAATGAAGGGGTAAAGCAACGACTGGGCGGCCTGCATTCGGCGCAGATCCTGCTGCACAGCGTGGATTTCCACGAGATTGAGCTTTGTCAGTCTCAGGGTGACTGGCAGAAAGCGGGCGATATTCTGGCCCAGGCGGCGGTAGGTCTTCAGCAGGCGGGAGCCGAAGGTATCGTGCTGTGTACCAACACCATGCATAAAGTTGCTGAGGCTATCGAAACCGCCTGTGACGTGCCGTTCCTGCACATCGCCGATGCGACCGGCCGCGCTATCAGCCAGCAGAAGATGACCAACGTGGCGCTGCTCGGCACGCGCTATACCATGGAGCAGGATTTCTATCGCGGGCGCTTACAGCAGGAATTTGGCATTAACACGCTGATTCCTGAGCAGGATGAACGCCAGAAGATTAACCAGATTATTTTCGATGAGCTGTGCCTGGGCGAGTTCAGCGACACCTCGCGCGACTATTATCTCAGCGTGATTGAAACCCTGGCGCGTCAGGGGGCAGAAGGGGTGATTTTCGGCTGTACGGAGATTGGCCTGCTGGTGCCGACAGCGCTGAGCCCGCTGCCGGTGTTTGATACCGCGGCGATTCATGCAGCGGATGCGGTTGAATTTATGCTCTCTTAACGCTCGCTCAGCACCGCCTCCAGCGGCGTCGTTATCTGCGACAGGCTCTGTTGCAGGTGGGCCATAAAGGCTTCGACCAGCGCGGAGCGGGGGCGGTGTATCGGACGAACCAGGCTGACGGTAAACGGCACATCGATGCTAAAGCGTCGAATGGCCACGCCGCTGTTGGCGTAGTCGAGTGCGGTCAGCGGGTTGACCACCGAAATGCCGACGCCTGCTCTGACCATCGCGCAAATGGAAGCGGCGCTGTGCGTCTCCACCACCATTCTTCTCTTCACCTGCTGTTCATTAAACAGCGTGTCCAGCAGCTGGCGATAGCTGTCGGTGCGCGACAGGCTGATATAGTTCTCACCCTGAAAATCAGCGGGCGTCAGCACCGCTTTTTCCGCCAGTGGGTGATCCTGCGGTAGCACGCACACTTCGTTTAGCGTCAGCAGCGGCATACGCTCGGTGCCTGCTGGCGTATGCAGCGTCTCGGTAATGCCCAAATCATGGCGCTGCGCCGACAGCCACTCTTCCAGCAGCGGTGACTCCTGCGGCACGATCTGAATATTCACCTGCGGGTAGCGGGTCAGAAACGGCTGCAGCAGCGGCGGCAAAAAGGATTGGGAAAAGACCGGCAGGCAGACAATCGACAGCTCGCCCTGGCGGAACTCGCGCAGGCTTTCCGCAGCGCTGACGATCCTATCCAGCCCGTACCAGGAGCGTTGTACCTCTTCAAACAGCCGCAGCCCCTGAACGGTAGGATGCAGACGACCGCGGCTGCGCTCAAACAGCTTGAGCCCCAGCACCTGCTCGAAGCGCGCCAGTTCGCGGCTGACCGTGGGCTGTGAGGTGTGCAGCAGGCGGGCGGCTTCCGTCAGGTTACCTGCCGTCATGATGGCGTGAAAAATTTCGATATGGCGCAGGTTAACGGCTGGCATGGGCGACCCTCAGGCTACGTATTCCATATCATTTTTGCATAGACTCGCGATAAAACGATATTTTTTATTCGGTTCGCGCTGTGGCGTAATCATAAAAAAGATGATTACCGGAGTCCGCCCATGCCACGCCCGCTCAATAATACTGAAACCGACCTCACTGCTGACAACCTGCTGCGCCTGCCTGCTGAATTTGGCTGTCCGGTGTGGGTGTATGATGCGCAGATTATCCGCGCGCAGATTGCCAAACTGCATCAGTTTGACGTGGTGCGTTTTGCCCAGAAGGCGTGCTCGAATATCCATATTCTGTGCCTGATGCGCGAGCAGGGCGTAAAAGTGGACTCTGTTTCTTTAGGTGAAATCGAACGTGCGCTGGTTGCCGGTTACGAAGCGGGTAAGGACGATATCGTCTTTACCGCCGATACCCTTGATGAGGCCACGCTGGCCCGCGTGCGCGAACTGCACATTCCGGTCAACGCCGGCTCTATCGATATGCTGGAGCAGCTTGGCCGGGTTTCTCCTGGGCACCGCGTGTGGCTGCGCGTCAACCCAGGCTTTGGTCACGGCCACAGCCAGAAAACGAATACCGGCGGTGAAAACAGCAAGCACGGGATCTGGTATAGCGACCTCCCGGCGGCGCTTGAGGTGATCCAGCGTCATCAGCTGAAGCTGGTGGGCATTCACATGCACATTGGTTCCGGCGTGGACTACGGCCATCTGGAGCAGGTGTGCGGCGCGATGGTGCACCAGGTGATTGAATTTGGTCAGGATCTTGAGGCGATCTCCGCGGGCGGTGGCTTATCTATCCCATACCGTGAAGGGGAAGAGGCGATCGATACCGATCACTATTTCGGTTTATGGAACGCCGCGCGTGAGCAGATTGCGAAACACCTGGGCCATCCGGTGAAGCTAGAGCTGGAGCCGGGCCGTTTCCTGGTGGCGGAATCCGGCGTGCTGGTGGCGCAGGTGCGTAGCGTGAAGGAGATGGGTAGCCGTCACTTTGTGCTGATCGATGCGGGCTTTAACGATCTGATGCGCCCAGCGATGTACGGCAGCTATCACCATATTTCCGCGCTGGCGGGCGATGGCCGCGCGCTGGATGCTGTGCCGCAAATTGAGACCGTCGTGGCCGGGCCGCTGTGTGAATCAGGTGACGTCTTTACCCAGCAGGAGGGCGGTAAAGTTGAAACGCGCCTGTTGCCTGCGGTGGTACCGGGGGATTATTTGGTGCTGCACGATACCGGCGCGTATGGCGCGTCGATGTCATCGAACTACAACAGTCGTCCGCTGCTGCCGGAAGTGCTGTTTGATAACGGCGTGGCGCGGTTGATTCGTCGTCGTCAGACGATTGAAGAGCTGCTGGCGCTGGAGCTTATCTGATAGCAAGAATTCCCGGGGTCGCTGCGCTCGCCCGGGCTACATGTGAAAAGTAGCCCGGGCGAGTGAAGGTACAAACCGGGAACATAGGTAACACTTTAGACCGGATACATGGGTAACAGTTATAACAGGCATAGAAGAGGAGACTCGCTATGCCCTGGACTG
>NZ_JABBJF010000044.1 GCF_014218705.1 Kluyvera sichuanensis
CAAGGAAATGACGACATATCTGGGATTTGACCAGCTCCGGTACCAACATCTTTTGATGCTGCCGTTCCGAATGTTGGCAAACTTCCTAAACCAAGCTTTGAGAGAACACCTGCAGCATCAGATTGTGCCAGGATTTCGCGGGCAAAAGCGGTAAGGTCAGCTAAGGCTGCAGCTTTCGGGCCAGTAAAATAAGGGAGTTTGTTAGCGGCACCCACCAGAGAGGCAAGCGCTCCCATTGAATCGGTGTTTGCAGCAAACAGCAGCTTCAACGCCTTGAGAACCTGACCACGATCCGCTTTATCCAGGGTTAAGCCGCCAGCTTCCACCAGTCCGGCGATTTCCTCCTGAATGGAATCAAAGTAATCATCATCAAGGTCCGTCGCCGGAACGCCTGTTTGCGGGTTACCACGGGTAAAACCATTCTTTCCCGCGCCGAATTTATCTTTCTGCGCAGTTGGTGTGTCAATGCGATGCATAATGTCTCCGATTACGGATATTTGAATACGACGTAGGTATGGGACGGGCAGAGCTTATTGATAACGCATTCAGCTACCGTGTCGCCCCAGTAACGGATAGGGGATGCGCAATCATCTGTGCAGGTCATCCACGTTGCATCAGTGGTTACTGGCATGTTCACCTGCCAGTAATAACGCCACTCAGTGGAGTACACAGCATCGGTACAGGATGATGTGCATTTGAAGGGGCCCTGATTGTAGCGTGTTATTGTTGCGCCAGATTTACCGAGTGCAGCCAGTTGATTAAGGTAAAAACCTTCGTTGATACCACCAACGAGGTTTACTTTTGCATCCAGCCGCTGCTGTCGCTGGCGTAATGTTTGCGTTCCGGCAGGAATGCATTCATCCGGAAGTCCGCAACACCGCTCCCAGCGATTGATAAGCTCAGAGGTTGTTCTGGGGTCGAGTTCCAACATGAGATCGTCAGCCCGTTGATGAACTCGAAGCAACGAAGGTGCCGCCCCTTTTATCGCAACATCATCTGAAGACCAGGCGGGTCCAGGTGGCAGGAGCGCGGCCAGCAACTGGACATAATCATCTACGCTTACGCCCATGTGATGATCCCCATGACTGCCAGTTCATTCTTCGCTATCGGCGTATCTGCAGTAGGAAAAATCAACGTGTGGCTGTGCTCTCCTGCCGCAATAGAGATTGCTTCGTTGATGCGCGATAACTCAAGTGTTCCTTCTGGATAGCCGTCGCGCTGCAGGAATGAAAGCAACTCAGCCTTCACCGCTGCGCGGGTCGATTCGTTATCCGGGTTCAAATCAATAGTGAAATCGACGACCTTTTTCGTTGCCGTGAACAGATACAAATCCGAACCAGCTACAGGAGCAAGAGGTTCAATATGTGCCTGAGCTGCAGCGATGGTCGTATCATCCAGAGTAGGGTCAATAAGGTCACTGTTGGCGACCATAACACCTACGGTGCCCGTTCCCATCCAGTGCCTGTATGTCCAGGCGCGGGTGATACCAGCGACCTCTTTTGCCCAGATGACATAATCACCGTCAGCACCACCCTGCGGGGTCCAGTAGTAACGTTCCAGTACGCGTGAACGCCATTCTTCAATGTCTTCGATATCAAACCCGCCAGTTACGGTATCAGCCAGGCCGCCAGATGGAAGGCCGTTCACTGGCGTAACGAGAGATAACGAAACCCCATCATCTGTATTCCCCGTTGAACCGGCGACACTACATGCGATCGGAGCTCGAAGAACGCCACCTGCACTGGTTGCATTAGCAAGAACGGTGTACTGCACCAGATCGTCACGCTGAATGACAGCGCCTGCACTCACAGTGAGATTGTCCGATACACCATCCCAGCGAATAAACCCTGAAGCAGCGACGGCCTGTTTCCGCGGGCAACGTTTCATTCCCGCATGGCGGTACAACCAATCCTCGTCGCACAGATCGGGTAACATGTTTCGCGCCAGGTAATCGATATAGCCGTAGACCGTATGCAGTGCCCCCGCATATACCTTCGCCCTGACATCCTCATCCATCCGACGTAATTCATCGTTGAGGTCGAGAAGAGCGAAAAGGTCGGTGCGGATCATGCTGATGTTTTCGGCCAGCGTAGGCCGCTGAAATTCACTGTCCGCCATTGGTGATCACGCTCCATAAATCGTTAAAAGAAATGATTACTGGGCCATCACGCCGCCAGAGCACAATCTGATTGCTCAGTTCGTTGATGCCCGTTCGCTGAATATCGATATCAATGCGCGAAACCACGCCGTCATCCAGCATCCACTGGAGCGCATCACGGAGATAGGTGCGCACCGTGTTAACCAGAGCGTTTGTCAGTTTGCTACGTTGCAGGAGCCATAATTTTGAGCCGTAGCGGTCATTCGCCACTGCTGGCCAGGTGTCGCCCCACCATCCCATAGGAACATCAGCATTATCATCAGGGTCTGCGCGGCGATGAGTGAAGAGAGAAATCACTACGGCGCGCGTCAGTGGGTCGAGCTGAGAACTGGCGTTAACCCGCGTTCCGTTAACTGTCAGCCAGAGTTCCATCACGCCTCCATTTGTTTATCGGGGGCATCGGTGTTATTGCCCTGCCCGTTTTCTTTGTGCTTGTGTCCGTTGTATGAGATACGCATTGCTGACATTGTCAGGCCGCCAGAATCGCAGAGGTCTTTGATCTGACCCGTTGATTCAATATCCATTTCAAAGCGGGCTTTGGGGGCATTTTTGAACGTAATGATTTTCCCGCCACCATCAACAACGATGCCGGCGCGTGTCAGCGTGACTGACTGCCCCTGGTCATCGTAGAGAGCGACTTCCCCAGTCTTAAGTCCCTTTAATCGGTAGCGACGGTCAGACACTGTGATAGCAATCGCGTGGGAACGATCACCGTCGGGAAACAGCACAACAGCCTCAGCACCCGCTTTGGGACGAGAAGTGAAGCCATAAGATTCAAGATGCTCGATGCCCGCCTTTTGCTGTCCAGCCAGTAACTCAACATCTATCATCTGGCACTTAGAGGCCGCGTTAATACTCTTCACTACAGCGCGGCCTATAAGTCCCAGCACCTGCCTCTGCAGGCTTTGCATCACGCCCATCAGAACGGGTCCTCTTTGACTTTGCGTTTTTTACCACGCTTCTTGCTGTCCTCTTCAGGCTCAGGCAGGTAGGCATCAGGCGGACCGACACGTAACTCGGTAATCGTGCCATTGTTGTCTTTAGTGAATGACACTTCAGAAATGAGCAGTTCGCGGTTATTGAACCCGCAAATGGGGTCGTAAACGATAACTCGCTGGTTAGGTTGCCATAGTGTGCCGTCACCCTGCCGCCAGCCCCACACCGTGTATGTGGTTTCATCGGTTCTGGCTGCGCGCTGGCGCGCCTCGAATTCAGCTCGCGCAATGCAACTGGCTCCTGTTGACTGTCCCGTCTGCTGCACAGCCATCGGGCGATAGCGTCCGATTGATGCATCGGTTGTTTTTGCGCGAAGAGCCGTTGTTGTCGCAGCGCCAAAATCATCATCGTTTCCGGCGCGCTGACCAGATACCTGATAAGTAGAAAAGCGCTCACGGATACTTTTCTCGGTATCGCAGGAAATAACGTTTTTACCAAACACCAGGGCGGTATGTGCTCGCGTGGTGCCAATGCCGCCGATAACAAGCCTGCCGCGAGGGTCGTCGTAGGCCAAAGCCTGCTGTTGTCCAAGCATCTTGTTGATAACTTCAATAACCGTTTCACCGTGATCGGGTTGCACACCGGGAATAGCACCACCCGGAGCACCCGCGTTTACCACCGTAATACCGAAAGGTCTGGCAAGCGCCGAGGCTACCTGAACGAGTGATTGTCCATTGAATTGAGTCGGCTCAGCAGCACAATCAATCAGATCGGCGGTAAGGCTGCGCCCACTAATTCCGACACTAATTGAACGCGCATCATAGCGAACCGGCGTTGCTTCTACCCAACCGGTAACCACCAGGTCATCACCGATGAGAACCTCAACTTTATCGCCGTTTTTAACCCGAGGCTGAAGTGATGCAACACCATCACCACCGGGCCACTGCCGGGTGATCTCTACGCTAAAATCGCGCGCCAGGCGCTCAATACCGGAACCGATCCGAATTGAAGTCCAGCCTCCCCACTCACGACCGTTTACACGAAGAGTTACGTTATCGTTCATCTGACAGGTACCCTCAGTGGAGATACCGGCACAAAGCCGGGGTGAGCCACAGCATTACGTCTGACAATGTCAGATTCACGTGCAGCGTTATCAAACCAGGTTGCAGCCAGAACAAGCGCTGGCATCACCTCATCCGGGGTTCTGATCACTGTTTTCTGGGTCTGAGCCAGGCGGTTTTTTATGTCGTTATTCAGGTCTGACTTCACGCGGCGCAATGCCAGAAAGAGACTGTCATCTGTCGTACGAGATAATTCTTTCTCAATGGCTGTATTCAATGTGTCTCGGATATCGACCAAATCATCCCATGTAGGCAAATCAATAGTTGCTGTATCATCCATCGCATTGTTGAGCTCGGGGTGAACAACTGATGGCCAACCCGTAGGCTGTTGCACTTGCTCGGTAGGGTTTGATGTCGATGATGGCAAGGTCGTAACGGCATAGACGGCTTCGCTGATGGCTGTTGTCCGCACAGCGCTTGCGACATAATTACCCTGTTCCTTGCTACTCTGCGTAGTTTTGCTGTCAGTTTTCCAGATACCACGAGGTGCCATATCCGATCCCAGGGTAATGCCAGCAAACCCCTTAATCATTTTCATAACATCGGATGCATTCCCGGAAAGCCGGTTGGCAGTGCGCCATACTTTTTGAATGGCTTCTACGTATCCTTTCCCCGATGATGGGGGTGGCAGTAAAACAGAAATATCACCCTGCATAAGCCTTGCCGCATCTGCAACGTAACTGTCTACCATAGCCATTGAGTCAGATACAAAATCCAGGATTCCGGTGGCTCGCTCAAGTACATCCCCCTGAACAAAGTCAGCCATACCGTCCATGCCGAATTTTTCAAAATTATCGCTAATGCAGTCATCAAGAGCAGAGCAGGAAGAAACCAGCGTGTTGGCCGTTGCGGCCCCAGAAGTCGGATAAGTAAGTTCACCAGCCTCAACGAAGCGCAGATCAAAGCGCACCATGCGCCCTTCACTGCTCGATGAGCTCACGTTAATTTCGCCGTCGACGCAGACGCTCATTTCACCATATGCGGGATGGATTAGTGTCCCGGGCCCTGGCTTATTGAGTGCCTCAATCAGTCTGTCACGTTGCTCATAACAATCATCACCGATGACATACGCCGAAAACTTAGGCCGGGATGTTGCTTTACCGAGGTCTTCCGTATACGGCTTATCCCGGTTCACAAATTCGTGTGTTTCGACACGACGCCCAGCGGTTAGGCTCTCATCTTCAGTTTTGAATGGAACGCCACGAAATGATGCGTCCACCAGCCGATCTCTCCACGCCATATAAACTCCGGGCATAAAAAAACCCGCCGAAGCGGGTGTATATTTTTGAATTTAACTATTCATTGTAAAGTACATCAACAGAATAGATATCACCGGACTTTAAAAACCTTGAATGTGTCTTACCATCAAATGACTCGAAAGAATTAACGCTGGAGAATTTATTTAACTTATTCTCAAAAATTGACTCATTTACTCCAGTCAAATGTTTAAAGGCACGAGATGCAAGGACCTCATTGGTAAGAGATACTGTGTTTTTATTGTCTTTATAAAACCAAATTTTTACTTCTTTTGAACACGACGGTTCAGAAATTGTTAAATAAAATTGAGGCTCATATTTTTCATCAGCATCATCAGAAAGTAACTCATCAGTTGATAGTTCATTCCTGAATTTATATTGTTTTTTTACAGCCCCATCATCCTTAATAGTCTCAACTGATTTAGGCTTCACCCCAATAGCAGTTATAAGATCAGACTCAACAAAATTTAATCGACATTGTTCTGCGATTGAACCAGATGACAGCAAGGAGGCCATTAAAAACATTGCTAAACGTATCATCATTACATTCCCTTTAAACGCTAGAAACGTGATAGTAGCCGATCCTTGCTGAAATCCCAACTTACCCACCCATGCCTACCCGACCGATTCTGGTGTATCCAACATCATGGTTAACATCAATGCCTGAAGTTTTAGTTCCAGTAACAGTCATGCCAGGAGGCGCATTTTTAAAATCTACAGTGACAGTGGCATCGGCACCTTTCTGCGATCTATTGATGGCATACTGATTGTACTCTTGGTACGGGGTACCAGAACCATACATTCCATATCCGCCAGCACCATATTGCGCCGCATTCATCGATGCGCTTGTGTCGCTAGCTCCGTCAGTAAACCACCCAATAATTGGCTTTAATTTTTCCCACATATCTTGGAACCACTTAACCACCGGTCCCCAGTTGTTAATAATGAGCCCTAGAGGAGTCCATCCGAATACTGTTTTGAGTAGCTCCCATCCCATTTCGAAATAAGGAGAGACTGTCTCCCAGAAGGATTTGAAGTATGGTCCAACAGCATCCCAGTTAGAGATAATCAAGCCTGCTGCCAGCGCTATCCCGGTAAGAATCATACCAAGCGGCGTCATTGATGCTAGTCTACTGGCGAGAGTAATTGCCTGCCCTACGCCCATAATTCCCAACTTAAGCACAGCAAGTCCAGCAGCTAGGCCAGCCACACTACGAATAACTCTAGGGTTCTGGTCAGCAAAGGTAGTGAATCTTTCACCTAAGTCGCCAAGCCAGATCGTCAGATTTTTAGTGTCACCAGAAAATGCGCTTCCGATGGCAGCCAGTCCATTAGTTGCTGTGCCAGTCATCGCTTCCCAAAGGTTAGCGAGGGTTCCAAGCTGCGCTTCAACACGTTTATTGAGGCTGGCCTGCTGGTTCATTTTCTGTTGAATCTGGTCATAGCCGTCTTTGCCCTTATCTATAAGAGCATTCACAACTTGAATTGTTTCCGCATCCTCACCAAACAGGGCTTTTAACACCCCTGTTCGTTTAACATCAGTCAATTTTCTGAGTTTCGATAATTGCGTAAACATTTTATCAATGCCACCGAAACTACCTTTGCCGTCAGTAAAATCAAGATTCACGCCGAGCTTTTGACGTTGAAGTACTTTATTGACGCCGTTGACTTTCTTGATATCGAGGCCAGACTGGATAACTTTTCGAAGAGCGTTGCCTGCGGACTCGCCTTGCATCCCCATCTGGTCCATCATGACACTTATCGGAGCAAGTCCCTGAGCGGCTTTCAGTCCATCCTTATTAACCATTTTGAGAACTGAGCTGGTCTTGGTGAAAAACGACAACATGTTCGTATCATCCACCCCCAGATAGAATGCCTTCTGGATGGTATCGAATAACCCCATCATGTCATCTGAAGCGGTGCCTGTGGCGTCCTGCATTTTTGCGGCAAATTCTGCAGCTGCTTCAGGCGTCTTTTTGAGCTGTACAGCAAGATATGCAGTCGCTTTGCCTACCCCACCCAGAATGTTCTCAGCCGGAATCCCCTGGCGAACAAGCATCTGCATCATGTTCTGAAAATCAGCCGTCGTGCCTGGTAACTGATTCCCAAGTCCAACAGCCAGTTTGTTTATCTTTTCAAAGCTATTGCCGACTTCTCCGTTAGCCTGCATCATCGCGACCTTAAGCCCAGTAGCCGCGTTCTCCTGATCCGCGTAGGCTTTCAACGATACAGTCAATCCTGCAGCTAAACCACCAGCTAACGCCAATCCTCCCTTTGAAGCTTCCTCTGCCTGGCGCTTGAAACCACGGATGTTCTTCTGCATACGTGAAAGCGCAGGAGATAGTTTATCTACGCCAGTAATCAGGGCCTTGAGCTCAAATTCAGCCATTGCCTTTCTTCTCCTGCTCTATTCTGTTTGCCTGACTGACCAGCAGCGGAATCTCACTGATTGGCATTTTCAGCAATTCAAATGGGTTAATGCGCCAGTAGCTGGCGCAGTCAAAAAAACGATCAGTGAGATATTCGGCTGTCAGGCCTGGAGGAAAAAACCCGCAACCAGCCAACCTGCGCTATTCAGGTCGCCGGGTTTCATCTGGTCAACCGTACTCAGCGGTACGTTTGCCAGCCGCACAATATACTTCGCGATAATATGCGCCTGCAGTTTGATGGATTCGTCCTGATTCATCTGGTAGGGGTAACCAAGTTCACGAACGTCTTTACCCGTCGGTTCGTTAAACTCCAGGACGCTGATCGTTTCACCATGCGCGGTTACTGAATGCGTTAGCTCAAGTTCTTTCATTACTGGTAATCCCCTTCTTCACCGTGGAATTCAAGATCAGCCGTACCTTCTTCGGCATTATGGTTTGCTTCTCCATGTAGCCAGGCTGAGGACAGAACATAAACCTGACCGTTTGCCAGTTCGGCGGTAATGGTCATCTGGTCTGATGTAGTGACCTTGTTGACCGGAAAATCTTTCGGCACTTTGAACGTGCCTTTGATGTACGGCGCGCGGTGGGTTTCCTTACGATCCACCGAGCCGTCAAGGCCAATGACATCATCATTGACCGTCTTGTTCATCGGCACCTCAATGCCGCCTGTCATCGACAGCTGTAGGCCATCGACTTTAAAAAAACAGGTACCACCAATCTTCGCCATTATGCGGACTCCTCTTGATACTGAAGGCGGAACTGGTTAACGACCGCAAAGACGCGCAGCTGGTTAACATAGTCAGGCGGGAATAAAGTGTTGAGGCGGTTCGGGTCTGTAGCGTCACGCTCAACTATCAGGTATTGCTTGAACAGGTCGTAATTTTCAACGATCCCGGCGCGTTCCATTTGGCGGTAGGTTGCCAGAAGCTCACCTTTGATTACCGCCGGAGTAACAATCGCCTGGCCGGGGCCAAAACGGGTACCGTCGTTTGCCAGTTTATGGCGACCGTATTTGCTGGTAATGACCGACTTCAGCTTACGCAGCACGTATGCGCTGGTATGCAGCGTTTCGCTATCGAGATAGCTATTGTCCGCAACACCGTAGGCGTTTTTCTTGTACGTCGTAACGTCGCGCTGAATGCGCAGCGTCCCGCTTTCAACGTATGACGTTGCAATACCATGCGACAGCAGGGATTGCTGCTCAGTCATCGTGAAGCGTTTGCCCTTCGGCGCTGGCAGCATATCCACGAGTTCGCCCGTTTGCGTCGGGCGCGCCGGATCGTTCCGGATAAAGACGGCATTGCGCGCGGTACGGCTGGCTGCTAGTTCGTCTGCTGGGGTCTGAGTCTCTTTCTCGTAACCCGCCACAGTGATGTGCTGCTGGTTAAGCTGATCACCTGTGGCAACCAGCTCAGAGAGCGTTCCGAGTTTCGCGGTATAAACGTGGCCATACAGCTGGCGAGCGTAGCTCCAGCGACCACTGGTATCGTTCATTTCGCTGACAAATGCATTAACCGAGGCCAAATCATTGAACGGGTGGCCAATATAATCAAACGGCTCATCAGCCATAGCGGCAATAGCGCCATTGAGTGCCGGAGCCCCCGTTCCGGCAGCGCCAGCCACGACGGCTATTGCTACGCCTGCAGGCAACACTTCACCACCACCGTAACCGTAATAATTCAGAACGACAGGGATTTCATTCCCGCTCAGACCTTTGTGACGTGCTGTCAGCGTGACCACGCCAGCAGCAGACGAAGCGATAACCGGTAACGTAGGATCGGCATTGATTGCATCTTTAATGCTTGATGCCACAGCCTCAACGTCATCACCACTGACAACTGCCGCCTGAATGCGAGTTCGGCCAACATACAAATTTACAGTGCCGCTCGCTGTTGCGGCGCCTGTTACGGTCAGGGTGTACGTTGCCGCAGCCCCAGCCGCTGGCTCAGAGACAGCAATCACGTAAAGCTCACCGAAAGGATCGGTTTTGCGGTACGCTGCAACCATGCGCGCCAGCTGGCTGCCGGGGCCACAAATCTGCGTCGCATAATCAGCGGACGGCATCAGTACCAGTGAATCAGGCTCAATTGCCGCACCGGTGTTCGCATGGCCCAGTAGCAACGACGGCGCTGACTCCTGGCTTGTGTTTGCCGCCGAATTATCCATCTCAGCATAGAACAGCGGCACCAGCGTATTCGCTGGGGTAGTGCTGAAACTAACGGTCATTGGTTTCCACCTTTTTCGGTTTAATTTTGTTCACGCGCTTAATATCGCCAGCGGCTTCCCGGCGCAGCCAGTAGCTGCTTTCTTCAACATTTCGCCCTTCAACAGGCAGAAGGTCGCCTCGGGCAGGGTCATGTACTGACCGCCCTTTTTGGGGTTTTACAAACATGGGGTTCCTCAGGTGGGAAGCGTTATTTCGGTGTGATGCTCGGGTTCCCCATCGGGGCCATGTCCCGGGTCGATAAAATCAACATCGATAGCCAGCGTTTTGAATTCGTCCAGATTGTTAAGTTCATCAATCTGCCGCGTATCATCAATGCTGAGTTCGTTCTGCACTGTAAAGTCGAACTGGTAGCTGAGTTCGTGACGGTTAACATCGAGCAGCGTACCGCCAGCATAGGTTATGGGCTCACCTCGCTCTTCCGGGTTCCACCCCAGCAACGCCTTGAACAGCATCTGCCGCACGTCGTGAACCACGTCATAAGATGCAAAATGCCCACGCTCATCACGACCGTTGCTGACAAAAACGATTACGGAAAAACTTTCGGTCAAATCCTGCCAGTAGTCCGTCTGGCTTTTCTGTTCACCTGGTGAATCGTCACCGGGAACAACATAGGCCGCTGGCAGTTTCATCTTCCCGACTTCGGGTAAATCCTTAAACTGAGCGGCACCAGCAACACGATTTTCAAAAATGGGGCAGCGCGCACGTAGCGCAGCAATTATCGGGGCAAGTTTCATCAGCGCCGTCTCTCCGGTTTTAGTGATAAACGCAGTTCCCGCGCCAGATAATAGCGCGTCCATGGGCTGTTTTTATTGAGCGTTTCAATCATGAAGTTGTTACGCGGAGCCAGCCGCCAGCCACTGCCGCCGGAAGCACCGCGATGATGACTGCGACGACGTTTAGCCCCACCGCGTACACCGTAGAAAAGAAACGCCGGGTAGAAATCGCCGGTAATCAGTCTGTTGCCTTGCCCGTTGCGCTGGTTTGGCGCGATTCGGGCCATAAAACCGGGACGTCTAGCGCTCGCTTTAGGCACCATGTAACCGATGGATTTAGCCAGGCGGCCTGTCTGGTAGCCTGGGTTCTCGCCTGGTTCAGATCGACCGCGACGCATCACCAGGCGACGAGCATCACGCATATGACGCTGACCGATGGTGACAAAGGCACGACGAACGCGAGCGCGATTAAAGCGCATGTCATTCGGCTGCTGAAAATCAACGTGAAAAAAGGGTTCCGCCATTGGAATTACCTCCAGTATTTACCGGGAACTCACCCAACTCAGTGCATTCAAGAAGCAAATATCGACGCTTGCTATTCAGGTCACGCACTCGCTTAATCCGGTACACGAGATCATTCAGCACTACTTCAAAATCAGTAGTGATCCCCCTGCGCCAGCGAATGGTGATGTAATGCGTAATAACGTTATCGGTCTGGGCTGTCTCCTGGTAGGTAGTGGCGCTGGTTTGCACTACTTTTGCCCAGGCAGGAAACTGCACCGGATAAGTTGGCTCAATCCCCATGTCATCACTCGGAGAATCGACACGTTGCCGGATGCTCACCCGTTTATCGAGCTCGCCAGGGTCAGGGAGTAAGTAAGTTGCGCTGGTTTGCGCTTGTCGGAGTTTCATAACGGAATAAACCGGTACGGGCCAACGAGCCAGGTATAGGATTGCGGCATTTCTGTTTTTTCGACCTCAGAAACCGATGAGCGGTTCTCGTAAAAATGCGTTACGAGAAGCAGCATCCCAAGCTTGATATCGTCGGTTAAAATCAGGCCATCGGGATCATTATCTGAAACACCTGAATTTGCATCGTATAGCGTTCGATTCAGAAAGCTTTCTGTACGCTTCTTAACCGCACCGCCCAGAAGCGTCAACAGCTCATCTTCATCGTCGTAATCGTCCTCCAGGCGCAACTGACGTTTAATTTCTTCCAGTGTCAGAAGCATAAAACCTCCGTGCCCGTCAGATGACGGGCATAAAAAAACCGCTCTCGCGGCATCATATAAAACAGGATGAATAATTACGCTTAGGCCGGTTTACCCACCAGCGCCTTGATGGCTGCTGTATCTTCCAGCACACAATCGAAGCGGTGGAATGCCAGGAACGCCGTCTGATCGTATTCTGCATAACGCTCAACCAGTCGCTTCAGAGTCATATAGGAAACCCGGCGAACGATGAAGCGGTTAAAATCGCCCAGGAAAATAAACTTCTTGCTCGCTGCTGCCGCATCAATTGCCTGATCGATCACATATGGAATACCCAGAACAGTCGCCGGGGAGCCACCAACAACATCAGGAAGCCACAATGGACGTTTCTGATCATCCACCATCTCTTCAATCACCTGAAGCGTTCCGTCGTTAAATGCCCAGCGGTATTTAGGTCCGCCGCGATATGCCGGATCAATCGCGTGTTTCAGGCTGTTCATTTCCTGCCAGGTAAATGTTGCCGCTGCCGCAGCAGAAACGGTACCGGTGACTGAAGCCGCAAGTCCCTTTGGCTGCAGCGGTGTGCCTGCGCCCGTACCCTGGACCAGATATTTAGCTTCGCCGCGACCAATACGCTGTGCAATTCGCCCCGCCAGGTATGCTTCAATATCTACGCCGCTGTCCTGCAGCAGTTCGTTAGAGACGCGGATGATTTTGGATGACAGCTTTTTGGCACCCAGAATCGCCGTACCGAACGTCACGTCACCTTCACTGGCCGCAGTGTTTTCAGCGAGCAGCTCGCCTTCTTCAGCGGTACCGTCGGAAGTGGACCAGGTAATATCCTGACCATTCGAGGTGTTGAGAATCTGAGAAACGCTCGCGATCCCGCCGTAAGCCTTCATTGAATCAATGATGGTGTTGCGCATCTGGGTAGGTACTGTATAGCCGCCCTTATCGTCAGGAGAGGTACCCTGTGCACGCAGCTCTTTAACGGCCTGCCGCTCTTCGGCTGTTAACTCACCAAAGCCGTGGCGCAGAAGACGGTCAAAAGCAGCAGCGCGGCGTTCGTCGGCTTGGGTCTCCGGGTTTTTCTGACGCTGGCGCTGTTCCGGTTCCTGATCATCAACAACGTTCTGATCTTGACGGCGCAGTTCTTCTTCACGGGAAATACGCTCATCAAGCGAATCCAGCTCAGATTTTGCAGCGTTCCACTGATTGCGCTGCTCATCGGTCCAGGTCGCATCGCCAATTTTATCGTGCAGAGCACGCATATCAGTGGCGATGGTGTTACGTTTTTGCTTCAGTTCGTGCAATTTCATGTTTTTTCCTTACGCGTTAAGAAGAGTCAGCAGGCGCTCGCGCGCCATTCGTTGATTAATGGCTTGCGCCAGCGCGCCGCTGTCGCGCGCTTCCTGCCAGGCTTTCATGGATCGGATGCCAGAATCAGCCTCCTGGTAGGCCGGATAGGTCACCGGACTAACGTCAAAGAGGCGTGAAAAACGATTAATTTCGCGAATAACAATACCTTCGTCGTCCTGATACCAGTTCTCACCGTCATGGGCGATCCGGAATGCAAACGACGACTGATTGATGTCACCGCGCATCATCGGAGCCAGGACCAGATCGCGGATAGTCTGAGTATCTGGAGCCGAAATATCATAGCGAAGACCTTTTTCATCTACGCTAACGCTCAACGTGCCGGAGGCACTGCGTCCGAGAATAAAGTTCGGGTCATGGTTAAATAACCCACGGATATCGTCGCCAAGCACGTCATCGAAAGCGCCTGGTTTGATAATTTCGCGGAATCCCCAGAGGGGTTCTGAGCGACTGTTAAACACCGAGCCGTAACCGATAATTCGCGTGGGCTGCTCGCCCTGCTGCTCGGCACGGACTTCACCGCTGTAACAGCGAGTCTCGCGATCACTCATCGGTTTTATCCTCTTCGGTTTTGGTTGTTTTGAAATCATTGGCCGGGTTAGCAGCGTTGACGCTGACCAGCATTTCATCCAGGCCATCGACAGGGTTCATATCCTCGAAAGCGCGTGCTTCGTTGCGGCTCATCCAGCCGTCAGTAATGGCGAAGTGATAGAACTGCGCACGCTCCTGCGGTGTGCCACGCAACAGGCCAGTAAGGTTAAAGCGGACGTAATACCCGGCAGCCAGCTCGGCGCGGGTAAACAGGCGTCGATTAAGCTCCTGCTCCCAGTTCGTCACCCAGGGCATCATTGAATAACGAACAAACTGAATAGCCTGCTGAGTAATGTTGCTGAAGGTGGCTTTTTCGAGATCGTTAATCATGTGCGCCGGTACGTTAAAAATTCCGGCAATCATGGAACGGTTGAGCTTTGACATATCGATAATCTGCGCATCGATCGGAGAAACTGTCAGCGCCTTATAGTCCAGGTCAGCAGGAAGCAGCATGGTTTTGTTTTCCTGGCTGCGTAACGCCTGCGACGCCTTCTGCCACTGTTCTTTAAGCCAGCCCCAGCTATCTTTATTGAGCGCGCTTTTAACGGACACGATCCCAGCAGGGCGAGCATTGCCGCTGAAGAAGCTTTCCGTGTACTTCTGCCCGCTCATACCCATGCCGATGGTTTCAGCGTGTTGCATAACTGGGCTGAGGCCCATTTTCTGGTTATTCCCCAGAGCACGAATGTGAATCATGTCCTCAGGGCTTATGGCAAATGCCCCCTCTTCGTTATACAGACCGTAGGTGTATCGGCCGCCAGTATTAATCAGTGTGGTTTCCCAGGGCATACAACAGTCAAGCCCGATGACCTCACCACGACGACTGCGTTTAACCCAGGTGTACCCGTTACCCCAGCCAAGAATGTGACGCTGTTTCAGCTCTCGCCATTTGTAGCTGGTTTGCCAGGTATTTGGTTCATCATGTACCAGGTAAAAGGCAGGATGATCCCGGGCAGGTTCAACTTTGCCGTTGTGTTTTCGCATGACGTGCAGCGGCATCTGGGCAAGGTTTGAGGACAGGACATAAATACAGGCGTATACCGCTGCCAGTTTCATGGCTGTTTCAGGGCTTACGTATACATCAGCGCTGAACAGTCCATCGGTGTCGACGGCTTCCCCTGTTATTGGTGTGGCCGGGTTCTCCAGTGATTCGCTTCTGAATAAGGCATCAAGCAGCACGCTTCCCCCTTCTGGCTATCGCCAGGGCACCCAGCAACATCAGGCCGCCCGAGAACATGAGCGCCGGGGCCAGACCAAAATGCAGGTAAACCCCGGACGTGAGCAGACCAAAACCGGCCAGCCCGATAACATCGGTAATAAGTGATTTCATAGAATTAAGAGATCGTCGTCCGGATCAAGGGATGAGAGGAAATCGCCAGGCTCTTTCAGCATTGCCCGTCCAATCGCCATGATTTCTGCTACTGCGCCATCGATTTTGTTTTCATTCTGCTCCTTGATTGGCTTCACCACATCGTCATTGCCCGGTAGGTATTTACCGACGACGTTGCTGATGCACCAACTCATAATCGGGTTGCCGTCGTGATGGAAGCGGCCTGACTCAATAGCGGCCTCTAGCTCCTTCATCGGATCAGACATATTGGTGTAGTTCTGGATGATAGTGACAGGGTTCAACCCCTCATCAGCCAGTTCATGGGAAAGGCCAGTTGCGCCAAATGGGTCAATCGGTGATTCAGTGACTGGGTTCAGTTTGTTTGCCGCTTTTGCCTCTTCGAGGATGTATCGGTAATCGACTTCTGCCCCGTCAGTCACAGTGAGCAAGCCCATTTCAACCCACTTCTGGAAACGTTCAGCCGTGCGACGGTCTTCGTTTTTTTCAACACTGAAAACCGTGTCATAAGGCACCCAGAAGCGAGGTGCAACACTGTAGTAATGTGTCTTACCGTCGATCTCCCTGGTGAACAACCGCGCCATACTGTTCATATCCAGCTTGCGCGCCAGGTCAAACGCCAGAATGCATGGCTGGCCTTCGAATTGTTCGAGGGTAAGCGTCTTGTCTTCACAGTTCTGCCAGGAAACCAGGTTGAAGAATGCGGCCCGAGCAGCAACCCATATGTTGAGATGCTTAGTTTTGAACACGCCAGCCTGGCGAGCATTATTGATAGCACGCTGTTGCTGGCTCAACAGAAAGTCGCGGTAGACTGAGACCCCCATATTCGGGTTGGCTTTCTCAAGCACCTTTGGATCAGTCCAGTCGTCACCCTCATCAACCGTATAGATCACGCCAAACAACTCGTCGTTCGGTACCGTGCCATTCAGCATTTCAATCACTTCACGTCGTTTGTCGTAGCACGGTCCTTCGATGTTGTAACCGGCTGTGGTGATCGCCCACATCAGCGGTTGTCGACGCGCTCCCATCCCCGTCAGCATAGTGGTGTAAAGCGAATCTGTAGGGTGTTCGTGATATTCGTCGACAATCGCACAATGCGGTGAAGCACCGTCGCCGGGATTGCCGATCAGCGGCTCAAAGCGGGCACCATCTTCCGGGCGGTTAAGATTTGATGCGTTTACCTCAATGCCGAACGCTTCCACCAGCAGCGGCGTACGCTTGCACATCAGGCGAGCTGGACGGAATACTTCCCACGCCTGCTTTTCCGTTGTCGCGCCAGAGTAAACCTCAGCACCGAACTCGTTATCACAGGTGAAACAGTACAGCGCCACACCAGCTGAAATCGCAGATTTGCCGTTCTTACGGGGAATCTCGGTATAGACCTCCCGAAAACGGCGAAGCTTCGTTCCCTTCTGTACCCAGCCAAAAGCACTGCACACGATAAAAAGTTGCCACGGCTCCAGGGTTATCGGCATTCTTTTGAACGCCCACTCTCCCTTTGTGTGCGGCAGCAATTGAATAAACTTTGCGGCCTTCTCCGCTGCATCCTTATCAAAGCGGTAGCGGAATTTCTTACTTTTCTCTGCGGCCATATCATCGATGTGACGCTGGCACGCCTGAATGACAAACTGACATGCCGGAATCTTTCCCCGCACTACGTTACGGGCGTACTGATTCGCGGCATTAACGTTGGGGTACGATTTCCGGCTCATGAGCTAATCATCTTAAGGAATGGGTTAGAGGCTTGTTTCTTTCCGGCCAAACCAACGAGCCTCTGACGGCTGCTTGGGTCAAGGCCAAGCATTGAACCGGTAGAACTCATCTCTGATTCCTGCTCTTTTTTGGCGGTGAGTTCGGGGTTCTTGATTTTACCGCCCATGGCCCCGGTAACTGAAAGACCTTCAACGGCGATATTTTTCACAGCCCTTCGCCAGAATTCATATGCGACACACCAGCGTTCCAGTACAGCCAGATCGGTAACGCATAAAAGTCCCTGGCCGCATAACTCCTTTGTAGTCAGTTCCCACATAATCGTTGCCAGCGGCAAGCCATCGTCTACATCGGAAAACCATTCTGGTGGCTCCACACCTTTAATCGGCGTGAATACCGGTTCATCTTTATTCAGGGCTCGCTTGCCGGGGTTTCCAGCCAGCTCCTTGCGCGCCGTTGGCTTAGGCCGACGCCCGGAACGCCCCGCCGTTCCAGCCATAAGCGATACTCCTGGTTAAATTTGATTTTTCGCGGGTAAAAAAATTCGAGGAGGCGGGCAGTCCGGAAGGCGCGCGGTCGCAGAGATTTGACCTCCCCCTCCCCTGAGCGATGGTGACATTGATTCTCACTTGAGCCGCTCACGCGCGGTCTTAGCGGCGTGACACGACCAGCACAGGCTTTCAAGGTTGCTGTCATCATCAGTGCCGCCATGAGCCTTAGCCTTAATGTGGTCCACACAGGAAGCCTGCTTTACAACCCCCTGACGAAGATGGTTCTGGCATAGGGCTTTGTCGCGCTTCAGTATGCGAGCGCGTATAGCATCCCACTTCGTCCCATATCCGCGCTGATGCCTCGATTGTCCTGATTTGTAGCCTTTCCATCCTTCGCCTTTGTGGGATTCACAGTAACCTGATGGGCTTGTAGTAGTGGAACGGCAGCCGCGAACACGGCAAGCTTTTGGTGTGCGCGGCGGCATAAATGCTCCAGTAAAAAACCGCCCGAAGGCGGCGAATATGTGGCTTTTACGTTTCAGAGAATTGGTGAGGATTTCATGTCGACCTCAATGTTTTCGACATACTTAATACAACACTCAGCCGCATCATCGACATCCAGAGCGCGAGTTAATACATACTCATCCTTGATCACAACCCAAAAGCCATCGGTGTTTTTCTTTGATATATCCGTATAGAACTCATTTTCGGATTGGTAAATCTCAAACTTATGTTCGCCAGCTATTGAGTTGGATATGGTAATTGTTTTCACTAAAGTGCATACGCGCATATTGCCCCCACCAATGTTGTTGAAGGCCTGAATTATACCATTATCAAGCCCACCCGTAGATGAGCTTTGTAATGGTAGGCTCTTATCTCAACGCAGCCCTTTACCGCGCGCCGGATGCTCGGTTAAAAGCATCGGCAATGAGATATTGAAACTGGCCGAAGGCCAGCAGCGTTCCTCATGTTGTCGACAGAGCCATATCGACAGTAGGATGAAAATCAGGTGCATTAATTCACCTTCTGGCAGTTAGCCTTCCACGATTTGTTGTGAGCCAGCACATCGCGCTTCGTTTGCTTATCCATGGCGCTAATATCGTGGTCGGTAAGATAAATAGGCTTAACCCAGTCACACGCCGTATCAACGACCACCGGGACGCTTCCACGATTCCCGCAGCTCGCGATCAACATCGTCATCAGGAAGATGATTAACAGTCTGCTGTACATTGCTGGCCTCTTTGGTTGCTTCAACCCGGCGCTCAGCAACTGCTCCAGTCGCTGCGGCGTGTTCTTCGGTGCGCTGCTGTTCGGCCTTTGCTTCTGCCTTGCGGGTACCGCGAATATGACCAAAGCCAAATGCGCCAGCGATAGCAGCTATCACCGCCACCGCCATACCAACAAACATTTCAAGAGTCATAGCGTCACCCGATCTTTCACCCATCCATACACGAATGACTCGTTAGCCGGGCGCTGTTCAGCTAATTCCAGATAACGCTGCCCCTGACTACAGTTCAGCGCGCGCAAAAGCACTGTCTCCCCCTCAGCTCCACGGCGTTCAAGGAATGACTTTAGTGCGCTGATGGTGCGCGGGCCGATCTGCCCGTCAGCCAGCAAGTCTGGGTATAACTGCTGCTGAATATTGAAAGCGTTCAGCCAGCGCTGGAACCATTTAACCTGGACCGATGGCCCCATGTTCACGCCGGTATCGCAGAGTTCGGCTGCGATGGCAGGGGAAACAACTGACACCTGGTCAAATCGTGGGCCATGCCAGTAATCAGCCTCGTAAATTTCCAATGCCCGCTGCCGGGTAAGTTGGCGCATATCTCCGGTATAACCATGAGCGCGGGCCGTTGTCTGAGTGATCCCCCAGTTAGTCGGTCCGCCTTTGTCGTCCGGATGATTAACGTAGCCGCCCTCTTTCCCGAGGATGGCATTGAAAATATCGTCTTTAGTCATTAGTGCCTCAGGTGATCAACAAGACGCGCTACGTTGCCTCTGACGGCAACCAGCACAGAAAGAAAAATGATGTTTGCCCCGATGGTTGCCAATGATGAATGCGGGTAAATCCCGCACAGGTAGGCAAACGGTACAGCGCTGTAGATAACAGTGAGCAACCATGCCAGACGCGAAATCCATGGCCGGTGACGGGAATCACCCCGGCGATAAAACATCAGGGTTACCACGACCCCGGCGCAAAGCAGCGCGTTGATGGTCGCTGATGGATCATTTAGTACCACCTGAACCTCCCCGGCGCGTTATCAGCGCCACCAGCGAGCCGACATCCTGATTGTTCAGGAACGTCAGGATTTTGACGGCTAATGCAGAAATGATTACGGCACCAATAGCATCCAGAGGTTTATCGCTATACCCCGTCCAGGCTGCAAGCTTCGCCCCCACCAGCCCGGAACAAATAATTCCAGCGATGTAAGAAACGACAAAATACGCCAGCCGGCGGAGTGAGCTCAGGTCGGAAGCCGTTGCTATATAGAACACAGCACCAGCAAACGCGCCAAACACCACACCGTAATCGGTGCCGGTTAGCATTCCATAGACGCTGGCTCCCGTCAGAACTCCACCAGCTAACCCGGTGCCAGAAACAGGATCAGACATAATCCCCCCATTGATATTGCTGTGAGTCCTCTCAGAAGCGAGGGGATATAAAAAAGGCCACCCGAAGGCAGCCTCTAAATGAAAAAACCCGCACTGATGGCGGGTTTATGTTTTGTTCTGTTGCTCAGTTCGCTTTACCGTCCCGAGCCTACCATAATTTAAGCACTTGCTGGCTCACTTTTCAAGTAAAACTTGCCGCTATTTGTGTCGAACGCGTCACAAAGTGGTGCGTAAAGCATCGATTCTGCAAGACTAACCCATGTGTCAATTCGACGGCGGCAGGTCATGAAGGTCCACTCAGGATGTTTTTGCTGTAACTCAGTGGCCATCTGGCGCTTGCTCTTACGCAGGCGATGTCGGTCCACGATCACCCCATAGAGAGAACCGTATTCATCGTTCATCAAAACGGAAGCTATGACACCGTCGATTTTTAAGCCTTCATCATCTGAGCAGAAGGCCAGGCCGCTTTTATTCTTCCCTTCAAGAATTTCCCTGAAGAATGCTTCCAGCTCGGGTTTACTGATACCTGCTTTCTTCATACGGCGTAGCGCTTCGTTGATTGCGGTCTTTGTGAACTGACCAGATACCAGCAACTGGTTAAACATGTTCCCACCAGAACCACCGCCGATGTACGACCAACGACCCCACATGCGTAACTTGCCTTGAACCCAGATACTTTCCAGCGTCCGAAGGCGAACCATTTCACCGCTTTTCCCGACTTCTGATGGATTAATCATTTAACGTACTCCCCATGGTTCACCTGTTTAATTTGTCCTGAAATCATTTCGACGCTGTTGTTGCACTCGTTTCCCCAGCGGTCCCATCCTTTCCACTCTTCCCGAGCAAATAATTCGATTCGTTTCACTTCGCCGTAAAGTTTCTCCAGTCGGTTCCGTACTTCCCACGGCTTGGCGCTGTGCTCGCCTAAGCAGGTATGTACAACCTGTTTTACCGATGCGCTGGCGCGTTGTAGGCCCGTTCCTCTGGTAGCAATAAGGACATCTTCTGTATTGCTTCGGGTATGGTTGCCGCCATTCATGCGGGTTTCGCTTTCCAGCATTTCTAACAGGTCGTTAAAGTCCACCAGCTCACCACCAGCCAGCGCCTTATCAAAACGTTTAGCGGCATGCTGGTTCAGCTTCACCCAGGTAAATCCCTTCATCGTTCGGACTTTAAATCCCCAGGACTCAGCGAGGGCCACAGCTTCACGGTTATGGGTGCCGGTATACCACATGGCCAGTACCGCATTCTCAGCAGCCAGCGACCACACTGGCAGACGTTTTAATTCCTCAATCCCCATGGTTCCGTAATGATTACAGGCAGCGCCGTTGCTGATGGTGTTCCCGTATTCCCAGGGTGGATCACAATAGATAAGGTCGTAGCTCATGCGGCCCTCTGCTTTTTCAGTTCGCGGGTTTTACGGCGGTAAGTAGCCGCTATCTCTTCAAGTTCTTCTCGTGAGTAGTGCTTCGCCTCGTGCGGCCCTTCCAGCCATTCCACCAGCTCGAGACCAAACCACTCGATGAGCGTCGCCCTGTAGCGTTCGTGTACCGTCTTGTTTTTGGCGGTAAAGCGACCAGCGCCACCGTTACAGGCCTTGCACTGACGGTATGCGTTCTTCTCTTCAAAACGCAGTTCCGGACGCGAGCCAACACTCAGGAAGTGCCCACAATCCCACTGACCGCCATAGATCATTGGTGGGTGATAGTTACCGCAGGATGGGCAAGGTTTCCCCTCGTCTCGTTCACGGATGAAAGCGTTAAACGCCGTTTGGGCTTTACTGACAAAGTACCCACGAGGCTGAAGCGCCTTCTTGCGAATCTTCAGGTTTGCTTTGCTCTCCTGTGCAGCCTTTTTAGCCTTCTGCGCACGGTTGTAATCAATGGCACAACGAGGACCACACACCTTCTGAAGGTTACGAGTAGGCGTGAAGGTTTTCCCACACTGAGCGCATACCTTCGGTTTGTAGGTTTTCACCTTCGCCTTTACCGGCTTTTTCATTGCTTCATCCCTCTGTGAAATACCCACTCGTAGACTTCGGAGCCATTGTTCAGCAGGTCGTTGAAATCCCCCTGGGCTGGCCAGCGGACGGAGACAGTCTCCAGATCGTTTTTTGCGTGGAGGTTTGCAGTTGCGCATTCAAAAGCAGCGGCATGACCTGCAGCGTTAGCGTCGGCATCTGCAAAAATAATGAGATTCTTCACCCCGGCAGGTACGCGGAACTTTTTCATGAAAGCCGTGTTCATCGTTGCCCAGGTGTTGCACTTGGTGATCTGATGGCAGGACAGTGCCGTTTCGATGCCTTCGGCAATGCCCAGCGTCGAGGCCACAGGGAACAAGCGGATTGCTACGGACTTGGCGTACTCGAGGTAGTTGTCTTCCTGCAGCTTCATCATCTTTTTAGCTGAGCCTTCGATTTTGGCCTTTTTATCCCCGTCAAGCAGAGTGCGGTGCAGGTAGCAAAGCTCGCCTTTGTCATCCGTAGCCAGCGCATAAATGGCCTGGAGGTTTTTCCCGTCTACGGGCTGTTTGTCGCAGTATCTGATGCTCTCAACCGGAAGAGAGTTAATCCCTCTCCCTTTCAGATAGCCTTCAGCATCGGTACCGCGTAACGGGGTGAGTTTTGCAAATTTCCGACTGACCTTTTCGCGCTGCTGCGCCAGCGATGTACGCGCCGGGTTTGTGGTGGTGCGGTCTGGGGTGTATTTGTTGCCGATCACCTCGTCCACCTCGGACGCCAGAACCCTGAACTCCTTCCCGGTTTTTGCCGTCAGCAGCGCCCAGCCGTCACCAGAACCACACACGCAGATATAAGACCCGGTGCCATCCTTGTCATCACAGCGGAATTTCCCTTTTCTTCCGCATACAGGGCACTCTTTCGGCCAGTGTTTTTTTCCCGTCACGCCGGGAAGACCAAAGTGTTTATAAATTTCTGCCCAGCGGCCTATTGCTGCTTCTTTGGTGCTCAGTCTGGTGTTCATGCCGCTTCTCCCTGGTTCTCTTTGCGTTTTGCAAATGCGATCAGTTTTGATTTGATGAAATTCGATACTTCAGGCGTGGTTTGCTGTGGGGTGTGGTGTAACCCCCGAGGCCATACGCCGAATTTTTGCTTATAGGTGTGAGCACACCAGCCATCACTAACAGGTCGTCCCTGCGCTGCGCGGGTGCGCTGATAGAAAAGAATTTGTGACCACCACGATTGCTTCTGCTCAGAGGTGTACTTAACTTCCGCTTTACTGACTTTTGTCAGCCCGCGGGTTTTGTCCGTTTCGACATCTTCCCCGGCCAGCGGCTTAAATCCGCATTTAGGGCAGATATAAATACCCGCTGGTTTAACGAAGTGGCACTGGCTGCATTCTTTCGGCAGCTTCTCCGCTTCATCAGCTTTTACGACACGCCGTGGAGCTTCTTCCATGCCGTCAGATGACGATGGGAGGCAGTCATATTCAATATCGTCGGGGTAGCCCAGCTTGTTGACCGTGCCGCTGTGATCGAAGATGAGGCAGTGTTCTTTGCCAGGGGCAGCGCGTAAGCCGCGACCGAGCGTCTGAATCCAGCGAATTTCACTTTTGGTCGGACGGGCAAAGATGATGCAGCGAACATCGCTGTCGAACCCGGCGACCAGCACACCGACATTCACGATTATTTTGGTAATGCCCTGTTCGAATCGTCGGATCACCAACTGGCGTTCTTCATGGGGTGTGCTTGCCGTCATGACTTCAACGGTTACCCCGGCGCGGGAAAACTCCATCGTGACGTAGTTCGCATGGGCTACATCAACACAGAAACAGATCGTTGGGCGGTCTTCCCCGTTCTCAAGCCAGTTCTTAACGATGTCGCCAACCAGCTTGGCTTCGCTCATGACTTTGCTGAGCTGGCCTTCTTTGTAGTCGCTGCCATAACCAGAGACGTATGACGTTTCGACTCCAGTCAGATCGGGGTGTGAGGGAGCATAAAACTCATACTTGCTCAGCGCCCCGATAGCGATCAGCTCTTTCATCGTCGTTGGTTTGATGAGGCGCTGGTAGTAATTGCCCAGGAATTTCGCGAACGGCGTACCGGAAAGACCGATCACTTTCGTTGCGGTGTTGCGCGTCAGATTGTCGATGACTTCCAGCAGCTTTTTACGTTTCAGGTGGGCTTCGTCGACAATCAGCAAATCGATGTTGTCAGGGAACTCCCGACGAATAAGCGTATCGGCGCTGGCAATCTGAATCAGCGCAGTCGGGTTGTATGACGGATGATCCCGCCAGACGTAACTGATCTCTTCGCCAGGAAGGCCGTATTCCATGAATCGCGCCGCTGTCTGGTCCAACAGAACGGTATACGGGGCCACAAACATTACGCGCATCTGACGACTGACAAAGCCGTCAGCAATCAGTGCAGCAATCGCCGTTTTCCCAAACCCAACCGGGGCATACAGCATGAATGAGTTATTTTTCTTCCAAGCGCCGCGCAGCATATTCAACGCAACGATCTGTTTTTCGCGGGGTTGGATGTTAAGCATTAGCTGATGCCTCCCCAAACGCCATGGCGACCAGGTCGGCAATCACAAATTTGGTGCGCTGGCGCTGAACTGACAACGTAACGGTTTTGGTTCCGTCTTTGCGCTCGCGGCCTTTCAGGAAGCCGCCGTGAATATGGCGAATAAAATATTCAGAATTGGCAAGACGTGGGATGCTGCGTACACGTCCCAGTGAACTCACTTCGTATGCTTTTGCGTAAAGCGCTACCGGCACTGGAGCCCATTTTTCGTTAACGTCTGAACAGTTCATCTTTCAACTCCTTTGGATGGCTAAACGTCTGGATTTCCAAGCGACGTTTTTAACCCCATGCAGTGATCTATCTGTTAGATCTGCTTCTTCTGGTAAAGCTGTTCCAGCCCTTCGGGCTAAACCCAACACCGCCCCCTTTCCCCCAAACCCAAGACTAAAAAATCAAACCCTTGGTGGGAGCGACGTATATCCCTGTACTGCCGGGGTATACCTCGTGCAAAACTCACGTAAACGGCGGTTAGCCGTTCGCCTGGCTGCGTTATCTTTCCGGAATGAAACCGGTTCTGTATCAAACGCCTCTTGCCACGCTTGCGAGTACGCTAAAGCGATTTTTTCCCGTACTCCTACGGGCAGTGTTGCCAGCTTCTCTCGTATCCATGGCCCGTCCTCACGTGAAAAAGACGCAGGTAGGGCTATGTAGTTAAATTCGTTGTGGTGCATTGGCCCTCCGGCGCGGTTAGCGCATTGGGCAATTACCTATTCAGTTCGCGTCGTCATCCGGTTCAGGAATGCAATAAACACGCGAAATCAGGTTTAGAAATGTCATGAGCGTCACCCTGAACTCGTAGGCTATGTCGTTCAGGCTGGCCCATTCGGTTTTATCAACCACCCCATCGTCGATATAGTGTCGATAGGCATTGACCAAATCCCCCAAATGGCCCACCAGCTCGGCGAGCTTTAAGCCGATCTCCTGGTTCTCTGAATCAGGCGCAGCACCGGGAATATGAATCCCGTTATCTGTCTGCCGTGAAAACGCATCAGCGACATAGCTCACGCCAGCAGCCTTTTGCAGCACCATAGCCCAGCCCATAGGGAAGATTTGATCACCACCAGCACGCAAACGGTTGAAGAGAGCATCCTGTGTTGTATCAATGATTTCAGCCGCTTCGGCGTAACCACCAGGCAATGCCGCAATGGTTTTTCGGATAGCAGCCACCAGCCATGCTGGTTGGCGTTCTACTTTCCACTCAGGTTCGTTACCCACGGTTAACCTCTTGACTCTGTGGTTATTTTTTTAACGTTGATTGATTACTCTTTTCGTAAAGAGCAGGGCAAAAAACTAATTTTCCTCCGGTCCGATAAGCTGCTTCAGCAGCGCGACCTTTGGGAATTAGCCGACCAGGTCTGTTTCGCCATTGATATACGGCTTCACTTGTGATGCTAAAAAAAGCAGCAACCTTTTCTGCGCTGCCGAAATACTTCTCAATGTCGTCGGTTGTCATGCCGCCCTCCAAGCTAAGTTTTATTAGATACTAAACACCAATCTAACTTTGGTCAACAAAAACTAAGATAACTTAGTAATGAATTGTCTCGGGATGAAAAATGGAAACTGTTGGCCAGCGGATTAAATCGTTAAGAAAAATCACCAGAACTTCTCAAAAAGATTTAGGTAAGTTCTGTGGAGTAAGCGATGTTGCAGTAGGTTACTGGGAAAAGGATTTGAACCTGCCCAGCGGAGAGGCCTTGTCAAAACTGGCTAAGTTCTTCAATACGTCCATGGACTACATACTGTATGGGACTGAGTTTGAAGGCAGGCTAATTACAAACATGCGTAAAATACCAGTCCTTTCCTGGGTTCAGGCTGGGTGCTTCACTGAGACTAAACCTACAGAGAGATTCATTGATGCCGATAAATGGGTGGAAACATCCCTGAGAATTGGCGATAACTCCTTTGCCTTGGAAGTTAAAGGGGACTCAATGACTAACCCGAATGGGTTACCGACAATTCCAGAAGGTTCAACCGTTATCGTTGATCCTGATGCAGAGGCGTTGCATGGCAAGATTGTTGTTGCTCGTATTGACGGGACCAATGAAGCCACCGTTAAGAAGCTTGTTATTGATGGGCCGCAAAAGTTTTTAGTACCTCTTAATCCCCGTTATCCAAATATACCTATCAACGGTAACTGCATCATCATTGGCGTCGTTAAAGGCGTTCAATACGAGATCTAACCCTTCCATGATTCCCCTCTAACACCAATCTAAGTTTAGTTTGGTGTTTTTTCTTGACCGCAAAACTAAGTTAAGTTAGATTTTATCTAAGCAAGCGAGCAGGCAGGACGCCCACGAAGTAGCCGCCCGAGGCGTATGAAGATCGGGATGATTCGCTGATTAAGCCCTATGCCGCTCTTTAACAATGTGAACACTTACAGCGTCAATGACCTGTTTAGACCCCAACACAAAAATGTGCTGTATCACCGGGCGCGATCCGGTCGGTGAGAGAGTATCCCCGCGCGGGAGCGAGAACGGCGTGAGAACGGGCAACACTGGCAGAGAGTTGGCGCTGATTCAACTTAGAGGGGTGATTCCAATGAAGCAGTAAAGCGGATAGACCGCTCGTATGAGCCGCAGTAGTGATGCGGCCCCGAGTCTCCATGAGAGAGCCAGACGCAGGTCCGAACTGCGACATACCGCTGGTTAGGGTTAATCGAGGAAAAGGGCATGCCGGTAAAGCAGCGCGAGCGCCAGACGCGCACCGGTAATGAGCGGCGATGAGCGGCAGAGACTCAAGGGCATGAGCGCGGCCACTGCGAGAGTGTGGCGAAGTACTTTGTAGTGCGGTGAATTGCAGCTGCCATGACAGCAACCGGAAGATAAGCACCCGGCGCTGCACTACAAAGTATTTCAACAATATCTCGGCAATGTGCCGTTAATGAATGAGGTTTAAATCATGTCAGCATGCTTTGCGGTAGTTCTGAACGGTAACACCGAAGTTAAATATTTCCCCTTCCATGATTCACGTAGCGCAGACGACGCTGAAGCGGCGGCTGACCAGTGGCGCTATGACGCGATCGATGCAATTGGCGCGGAAGAAAGTTCTCGTTTCCACCTTCGTGTAGTTCGCCCGAAGGTCCGCATCACATCACTGATGGGCCATGTGTACGAGGCCGATCTTGACGACGTCGAGTTTGCAGCTCCTGACCACGAAGGACATACGGAATTGACTGGCTTTGGGTACTGCGAAACGCTGGGCTATTGTCTGAACTTCTATGCACTCGTAGATACTATCGAATTCATCGCGTAACCAACCAATTTGGCTGCTATCTGGTCTTCAACCAACTAACCGGAGGAAGGCGACAATGTTCTGACGGGTAGCCGCCCTTTTTCTTCTATGTGTCCGCTTTCGGTATCGATCTGGCTTCCCTCCCCGAGTCGGGTTCAACTCCTGACGGACACCCTATCAAAGGTATCACCCATGGATTTACGTAACGTTTATTTACCCAAAGGCGATCTGATGCGTGGGCCAGTTGTCACCCAGGCTGTACGCAATCCGAAACCTACAACCTGGAGTCGTTTATGTCTGAAAATAAAAACACTACGCCATTCTCTCAGCAGCTTGCTTACATTAATAAAGGCACACTCGATGCCGAATTAACTGACGCGCTGGCAGAAGTAATTAAAGCCGTCCGTGAAACCGGAAAGAAAGGAGCTGTAACGCTCACGCTTAATTGTTCGATGCTGAACACCCGCGACGAAAACACCATGAAGGTTACGCCAAAGGTAACCCGCAATATTCCTGAGCTGGACCGCGCCGATACCATCATGTTCTCTACCGCTGATGGCGATCTTCTGCGTGATGACCCGGCTCAAACTCAGCTCGATTTAAAAGTTATTGAGCAGCCAGCTCAACCAGCGCCAATTAAGCTGGCCCAGTAATTCCCCGACTTAAACACCAACCGCAAAAAGGAAATATTCAATGTCTCAAATTGAAGGCTCAGCCGTACAAGAAATTCGTGATCTGGCGGCGTCCACGCTGTTAACCAAAACCGACATCCCGTCCGTTGTTGTGCCGGAAGGCTACGAAGTAAGTTCTCTGGAACACCTTCAGCTTGCCCCTTCCCGCATCCGTCAGAACGTCAGTCTTATTTCTCCGGGTTCACTGATCGCTTATATCCAGCGTTTCCGGGACGAGCGAACCGTGGTGTTTGCCGATAAAACGAAAACTCGCATCGTTGCAGTGCTGGATTTTCACCAGAACGCAAACAATGCGGCATGGGGTGCGCACAAAGCTGTTTACGACTGCCCGTTCTCCGATGACTGGAAAGCGTGGGCCGCTAACGATGGCAGCAAAATGGACCAGATTAACTTCGCAGAATTTCTGGAGAACAACATCAAAAATGTTGCGCCGGTCGGTGAAGGTTACGCTGGCCCGTCTGGTACCGAGTTGCTCGAAATGGTGCTGGCGTTCCAGGAAACTCGCAAATCTGAGTTTAAGTCTGTTAAGCGCCTTTCCGATGGTACCTGCCAGTTCCAGTTCAGCGATGAAAAATCTGGCTCAGGTAACACCAAGATGCCTGAAAAAATCAGCCTGGCTATCTCACCTTTCCACAACGGCGCGCCGTACCAGGTCGATGCCCGTATTCGCTACCGCCTCCGCGACGGTCAGTTAGTTCTCTGGTACGAGCTGATCGAACCGAAAAAAGTTGTTGAGCATGCTTTCCAGGAGATCGTCACTGATATGGAAAGCCAGCTCGGCGAAGAACTGCCGATTTACGAAGGCTCTATCTAACCCTAAACACCTCGTGTGTTGTTTTATGCGCCTGCACTGTGGGCGCATAGCAAAGCACTCCCCTACTATTTGAAGGAGGCATCATGCCTAGCTTAGGCCAGCTCTATAACGATAAAGATGCAGGGTTAACTACCCGCAAAACCTACAACGTCCCTCTGGATAAGATTTACGCCGAAGACGGCTATAACGTTCGCGAGCTTAACCAGGCGCATGTGATCGAATTCCGTGATGCTTTCATTGCCGGAGAATACATCCCGCCACTGGCCGTCGAAGTCACCGAACAGGGCGTGAAGGTGATAGATGGTCACCACCGCTATCATGGTGCGCTGGCTGCGGTTGCGATGGGGCATGAGATTGTTCGCCTTGAGTGCAAAGATTTTACAGGCTCCGAAGCCGATAAAATTGCATTCATGGTCACCAGTTCGCAGGGGCTGGCGCTGACTCCCCTCGAACGTGGTGCCGCTTATCACCGTCTTCAGAATCAGGGGTGGAGTCCTTCTGAAATCGCTGTGAAGGTTAAACGCTCTGAATCTGACATTCTCCAGCACTTACAGCTTCACGAATGCACCCCGTATATAAAAAGCCTGGTCCGGGCTGGCTCTATGAACTACGCCATAGCGATCGGTATTTCCCGCGAGCACGGCGTATATGCCGATCGTGAAGCCTCTCGTTTGATGAAAAAAGCTGAGGCAGCTGGGAAAAAGAAAGTGACCAAGAGCATTGCGAAACCTCAATTCAACGCAGGAAAGGCGAGACGTTTTCTCGAGTTACTGTCGACCTGCCAGGACAACCGTGATGACGGGATGACGTTCACTGTGCCACCAGCATTACAGGCCGAAATGGCATCCATTCTGCAAGAGTTCCGCTATGAGAATGCGCCATCATCTGATCCAGACGACCACCAGCCGGATGCTGATGATAAATCCGCGGACAGTGCAGCAGCATGACTAACGCCATAAATCTAAAGTGCCCTTCGTGCGGAATGTCTGCTGAGTGGCTGTGGCGGGGAACGGGATCGGCGATCAGATTCGTCACTGTTAAATGCCCTGCTGATCATCACGGCATCAGAAAAAGCTACCACGTTGGCAGCGAAAAATTAGCCAGGGATCAACTGATCGAGCAATGGGGAGAATTGAAGAAATGAAACCAACATACTCAGAACTGGTTCAGCAATTGGCTTCAGCTAACGCCGATAACCAGAAAGCGATGGCGTCACTAAAACAGGCCGATGATGCAATAAAACTAGCTCACAACAAGTTCCACGCAATGGCAGCAGAAATATCAGGTGTTATTGCGGCATGTGAACAAGTTTACGCCGCTGGTTACAACCATGGTCATTTGCACACGGTCGATGGGATTGCTTACGAGGATGGCACCAAAGAAGAGTTTGCAGGGCTGGCTTTGGAGGTTTTGGCATCCCATATGGAAATCCCGGCTACCAATTCTTTCATGGCAGAACTGAAGGCGCAGGGTGTGGAATTGTATCTCAGGGAAATGGACAACAACGGTATAGCTACTCCTGCTGAGTTCGCCGCCCAGTTACGCCAAGGAGCCGAGCAATGAGCATCGAAGAACTGAAAGTGGGCCGCTGTTATCGAGCTAAGAAACCACGTCCAGCGGGTCA
>NZ_JABBJF010000045.1 GCF_014218705.1 Kluyvera sichuanensis
TGTGGGGTCTCCCCATGCGAGAGTAGGGAACTGCCAGGCATCAATTAGTGAAGAAGCCCATCCTGACGGATGGGCTTTTTTGCGTCTGCGGGAAATGAAAGTGCGGTGAAAATCCCGGGGTCACTGCGTTCGCCCGGGCTACAGACGGTGATAATGTGTACGGATAACGCACAAATCGTAGCCCGGACGAGGCGTTCTACGCCGACTCCGGGGCCAGGCACACTACCGGATGCATATCCACTCCTCTCGTTTCGCCCTTCAAACGACCCTCACCACTGAAGTTACTCCTAAATCGTGATCTTGCTAATGAAAAACGTGACGTTGGTCACTAATTTAAATATAACAATTATATAACATTTCATTTACTAAAATATCTGCCTGCGTGACGTGTTACGCCCGGTTAAGGCAGGAGATCGCTTTTGGCAGGAGTTAACAAATGGCTGTAACCAGTGTGACCCCAGAAGGGACGCTTACCGGCAGCGATACTCGCCGTCGTATCATGGCAATTGTCGGGGCATCATCGGGGAATCTCGTTGAATGGTTTGATTTTTATGTCTACTCGTTCTGTTCTCTGTATTTTGCCCACATCTTCTTTCCATCCGGAAATACCACCACCCAACTCCTGCAAACCGCAGGCGTCTTTGCCGCCGGTTTTCTGATGCGCCCTATCGGCGGATGGCTGTTTGGCCGCATCGCCGACCGTCGCGGACGCAAAGTTTCAATGCTTATCTCCGTCTGTATGATGTGCTTTGGCTCGCTGGTGATCGCCTGCCTGCCGGGCTACAGCGTGATTGGCACCTGGGCTCCGGCGTTGCTGCTGCTGGCGCGCTTGTTCCAGGGACTCTCCGTCGGTGGGGAATACGGCACAAGTGCAACCTATATGAGCGAAGTCGCGGTTGAAGGGCGCAAAGGCTTCTATGCGTCATTCCAGTACGTCACCTTAATCGGTGGCCAACTGCTGGCGGTACTGGTTGTTGTTATTCTGCAAAACGTGATGGACAGCGAAAGCCTCCACGCCTGGGGATGGCGTATTCCGTTCGCTATGGGCGCAGTGCTGGCGATTGTTGCGCTGTGGTTGCGCCGTCAACTGGATGAAACATCGCAGAAAGAGACGCGTACGTTAAAAGAGGCGGGCTCCTTCAAAGGATTATGGCGTAATCGTCGAGCCTTTGTGATGGTGTTAGGCTTTACCGCGGCAGGGTCGCTAAGCTTCTATACCTTCACCACCTATATGCAGAAGTATCTGGTGAATACCGCAGGCATGAGCGCAAACCTCGCTAGCGTGATTATGACGGCAGCGCTGTTTGTTTACATGCTGGTGCAGCCGTTCTTTGGCCTGCTGTCGGACAGAGTCGGTCGCCGTACCTCAATGCTCTGCTTTGGTGCGCTGGCGACGCTGTTTACCGTGCCCATTCTCTCGGCTTTGCAAAATGTCACTTCCCCTTACGCCGCGTTTGGTTTGGTGATGTGCGCACTGTTGATTACCAGCTTCTATACCTCTATCAGCGGCATTCTGAAAGCTGAAATGTTCCCGGCACAGGTTCGCGCTCTGGGAGTCGGGCTCTCTTATGCGGTCGCGAATGCGCTGTTTGGTGGTTCAGCTGAGTACGTTGCGCTGTCGCTGAAGTCGTCCGGGATTGAGACGGCCTTCTTCTGGTATGTCACGGTGATGGCGGCGCTGGCGTTCCTGGTATCGCTGAAGCTGCACCGCAAAGGGAAGGGGTTACGCCTTTAGCACGCTAATGCTGCGCCAGCTGCCACACTGCATAGCCGGTTGTGGCGCCGGCGACATCCCACGCAAAATCTTTCCAACTCCAGCCGCTTCCCGCCGGGCGGCTATCCCACAGCTCCTTTGATGCCCCCAGACTGACGGAAAACATAAAGCCAATGGCGGCGCTGCGGTCGCGGCTGATGCCCTGGTGCTGCGCATATTCGTTACCGGCGGCAGAAAGCATGGCGGAGGCAATAAAGTGCTGGGCTTTATCCTGCCCGCTCCAGCTATCGTTTGCCATATGGCTACAGCCGCTTAATACGAGCACGCTACAAAGGACGAGGATGCGGGTCATTATGGCTCCTTGAAAAAAAGCCCCGTCGAAACGGGGCTACAATTTAAAGGATACGGCTGATCAGTCGGTCGATACGAATACGTCGCAGACGGCGAATCAGCTTACGCACCTTAACGGGGTATTCAGCGATGCTTTGCAGATCGCGGAAGTCATTTACCACCGTCGTGTGTTTGCGGATCAGATCCAGCTCTTTCTGGCGCATAGACGCCAGCTGCTTTTTCGGATCGTGGATCAGCACGGCGTTTTCCAGATCCAGTCGCCAGGCGCGCGGGTTAAGGTTGTTGCCGGTCAGCAGGATCCACTCGTTATCCACCCACATCCCTTTCAGGTGATAGGTATTATCCTCGTCTTTCCACAGGCGCACGGTCAGCTGATCGGTATTGATGTAATACTGCAGGCGGCTCAGGAAGCGGCGCAGGTTAATCTCATACAGATAAGGCAGCGCACCGATAATCTTAAACGGCTCGTTTTCTGGAATGTAAAAGTCGTTTGCCGTCTTATCGCCGACGATGATCTCGACCTTTTTCCCATCCCGCAGCAGGCGGATAATATTCCGCACCAGCAGTGCAGGCAGGTTGAAGTATGGCGTGCAGATGGTGAGCTTTTCCTCAGTGCACGGCATCAGGTGGAAAATCGTTTTGTTCAGTACGCTGGTTTTGCCCAGACCAACCAGCGGCGTGACGGTGAGCTCGTCATCGCTAGCGTTACCCTCAAAATGGTAACTGGTATCGCGCAGCTCCTGACGATAAAGACGAATATCGTTTTTGATTTCCGGGCTTTTCGGACGCTCGGTATTATCGAGGCGGTTAACGCCGCGACCTTCAACCAGATTCTCCGACACCCAATTAAACATGATGTCGGCCATCTGCGGGTTACGGATGCACTGATAGCGGTCATAGCGATATTTATCGTGCTGATGCAGATAGACATCGTTGATGCTCGCGCCGCTGTACAGCACGCAGTCATCAATAATGAAGCCCTTAAAGTGCAGCACGCCGAGCGCTTCACGGGTGTTGATAGGCACGCCGTAAACGGGAACCTCTACGCCCGGGTTCTCTTTCGCAGTACGGCAGTACCAGTCCGCATTGGTATTAGACGCGGCAGCACCAATACGCCCACGCTGTGCGCGATGCCAGTCAACCAGCACGCGGACTTCAAGCTCCGGGCGTTGACGCTTGGCTTCGTACAAGGCTTGCAGAATCGTCTTTCCGGCGTCGTCCTGTTCGAGGTACAACGCGACGATGCAAATTCGGCGCGTGGCGCTGGCGATTTTTGCGAGCAGAGCTTCACGGAAATCTGCTGGAGCATAGAAAAACTCAATATCATCAACAGACTGTGAAAGCTTGGGTAGTTGGGCAAGGTGTTGTTGATGTTTATTACGCTTAAATTTTGACAACATCACAGTGCGTTTCTTCTCTGGTTTAGTGAAGGGTCCTCTGTACCTGGCAGACGACGTAAGCGGTCAATGATACCATCTCTGTCGGGTAAGGGCAGCATTTCCAGCAACTTAGTCATCACTCAGCCTTAGGGATAGACCGACGATGCCATCTTCCAGCTGAATATCAACGTCAAAACCGAGCTTTCTCGCGAGCGCTATCATCCCGCGATTATTGGGCATGGTAATGCCGTTCAGGCGCAGTAAACCATGAGCGCGAGTGTAGCCGATAAGCTTATTCAGCAACCTCCCGCCGAGCCCAAGGCCTTTTAGATCGGAACGAACCAGTACGGCAAATTCCGCGTCGATATTATCCGGATCGGAAATCGCGCGGGTCACGCCGAGGATCTCGGTATCGTCGCCAGAGCCGTGAACCGCCACAAAGGCCATTTCTCGATCGTAGTCGATCTGCGTCATGTTGGCTAAATCGTCATGGGTAAATTCGTTAATCTCGCTAAAGTAGCGGTAGTAGAGATCCTCTTTTGTGACCCGGGCGATAAACTGCTGCAATAGCGGCTCATCTTCCGGCAGGATAGGACGAAACAAGCAGCGTTCACCGTTTTTCATGGTGACCCACTCTTCCAGATGCTGAGGATACGGACGAATGGCGAGCCGACTTTCGCTCGAACCACTAAATGGGGCGATATCCAGCGTCACATCCAGCGCGGTAAATTCGTTACCGGAGACCAACAGCGGGTGAATATCGAGACGCTGGATCTCCGGGCAGTCAACAATCAGGTTCGAAACCTGCACCAGGAGCTGACTTAAGCCCGGAATGTCTAACGGGCGGAGCGCGCTGCGGCCGCGGATTTTCTTACTTTTAATGGCCTGAATAACCAGATAGCGCGCTAGCGTCATATTCAGCGGTGGTAGCGCTACGGCGGCCTGATCTTCCGCGCGCCACTCTACGCCACCTTCGCCCAGCATAATCAGCGGGCCAAAAACCGGGTCGTGCTCGACCACCACGCGCAACTCCTGTGCGCCAGCACGGTTAGCCATACTCTGCACCAGCAGGCCGTGAATGCGCGCCTGCGGCCAGGCCATTTTTACGCGGTCCAGGATCGCATCAGCGGCCTGCTGCACCTCGGTGGCGGTACGTAGGTAGAGCATGACGCCCTGAACTTCCGATTTGTGCGGAATGTCTGGCGAACGCAGTTTCAACGCCACCGGATAACCAATTTGCTCGGCGATATGCACCGCCTCGGCGCTGTCTGAGGCAATCCAGGTTGGCAGCGTATTCAGCCCGTAGGCTTCCAGAATCGGACGCACTTCGTGGGTGTCCAGCGCGCTGATGCCGCTGTCTATTGCCTGCTGTAATAGCTCGTGCGCCTGGCTGGTATTGGCCGTCAGGCTATGTGGCAGCGCCGGTGTTTCCCGCAGCTGCTTCTGGTTACGTCGGTATTCCACCATATGCATAAAGGCGGTAATCGTCCCTTCCGGGGTACGGTAGGTTGGAATGCCCGCATCGCTGAACATACGGCGTGCTTCCCGTGAGGAATATTCCCCGCACCAGTTGGTCAACACGCTAATGTAGTTCCCGCGAGGGTGCTTCTTGATAAGGTCAATCAGCGCGGTGGCACTTTCGCTGCCCGGCGCCGTAGCGCTAGGAGAGTGGATCACCATCAGGGCATCCAGGTCCGGGCTATTGAGCAGTATATTCACCGCCGCTAAATAGTGTTCGATGCTGGCATCATCGCGCAGATCCAGCGGGTTATTGGCCTCAACGGTGTCCGGCAAGAGTTGCTGTAATTGTTGGCGCGTATCGTCACTGAGGGTGGCAAGCTTCCCGTTGCGCGCCCAGTGCTCGTCCAGCGCCAGCGCGGCCGGAGCCGCACCGTTGCTGATAATCATCAGACGCTCGCCGCGTAGCGGGCGCATATGGCTGAGGGTTTCAACGGCGGAGAAAAGCTCGTGGGTATCCTGCACGCGCAGCAGACCTGCACGCTGAATGGCCGCATCCCAGGCCGGGTCCATCCCGGAGTTCACGTGCAGCAGACGCTGAGCGGCCGGGCTGCGCCCGCTTTTAATCACCAGAATCGGCTTATTACGTGAAGCACTACGGGCGGCGGATACGAAGCGCCGTGCATCGCTGAGCTGCTCCAGATAGAGCAGAATAGCGCTGGTTTTGCTGTCTCGCGCCAGATAGTCGAGCAGGTCGTCGACATCAATATCCAGACTGTCGCCCAGCGCGATAAAGTAAGAAAACCCCATTTCCCGCTGCTGCGCCCAGTCGAGGATGGTATTGGAAACGGCGGCCGATTGAGAAATAAAGGCCAGCTTGCCTTTGCGAATGGGTACCGGGGAAAAGCTGGCGTTCAGGCCCTGCCAGGGCGCCAGTAGCCCGAGGCTGTTTGGCCCCAGCAGACGCATCTGATAGCGGGCGGCGCAGGCTTTTAGCGCACTGAACTGATCGGGAGTAGAAGAGAGAATAATGCAGGTTTTGCAGCCCTTCTCCCCCAGCGCTTCCAGCAACTCAAGGTTGCGACGAGCGTGAGTACATAGCACCGCGAGATCCGGTGAAAAGGGGAGGCTGTCAATCGTCGGCCAGGCAAGAACGCCAAGCACCGCTTTCCAGGCCGGGGTAACGGGCAGAACGGGGCCAGCAAAGCCGCCGGCCAGTAGATTCTGCATCATCAAAAAACCGGCCCGCTGTGGTTTCATTGAGGCGCCAATCACCGCAATGGATTTTGGCCTCAGAAGTGCTTCCAGCCCACGTTGACTCATAGCCGTCTTCCTTACGCGACAGTAATCTGATGAGTTTAACCGTTTTCCGCTTCGGCTGTTGTGATGTTCCCCTGATGATGAGCTTTTCCTGCAAGGTAGTGCTCACGAAAGCGGGTAAAGTGTCCGCTGAGCGCAGAAGCAGCTCCAGTGTCGTTGGCTAAATCCAGCAGCGCAATGGCGACTTCGGCGGTGCAGTACTGACCTTCGACATGGGCTTCGCGCAGGCTGTAGGCCGATACGCGCGACAGGTCGACGGAGATAAGCGGCAGATTGTCCAGCCACGGGCTTTTACGGAACATTTTCCGCGCTTCTGGCCAGGTTCCGTCTAACATAATAAACAGCGGCGGTTTTCCGGCGGGTGGCGTAGTGAGCACCTGACGGTCTGGGTCTGCGTAGGACGACGGGAAAACCACCATCGGCTGGTAGTCCGGGTTTTTAACCAGCTCGAGCAGCGCCTGCGGCGGCTCGGTACGCGACCATTGAAAAGCCTCGGTTTGCGGCAAAATGTCGGCAATCAAGCGACCGGTATTGCTGGGTTTCATCGGTTCGGTATCGAACATCACCAGGCAAAAACGGCTCTTTGCCGGATGTGGGGCGATGGTGTCGCACAGACAATAGCGTTGCACCAGCAGACAACGCTGGCAGCGGCGAACCCGATTACCACGGGCAAGAAAAGGGCGAGTCGCGCGGGCAAGTCGCTCGGCGCGCAACCGAAGAACGGCGTTATCAATCATGGGAATCGTACGGCAAAAACGCTATTGTCGCAGAGGCGAATACGGGGCACAAGATGTGCCCCGGTGGGATTATGCCTGCAGCGCTTCGTTCAGCCAGCTTTCAAACGGCGCTTTCGGTACCGCGCCGTTGAGCATATCGACAACTTCACCATTTTTGAAAATCATAATGGTCGGGATGCTACGGATGCGGAAACGGGCGCTGAGCTCGCGTTCCGCTTCGGTGTTCACTTTCACAAAGCGAATTTTGCCGCTTTGCTCTTCGGCGACATCTTCGAAGATTGGCGCAAAGTTACGGCATGGGCCGCACCATGGCGCCCAGAAATCAACAACAACGGGAAGATCGTCCTTCAGCAGTTTATCCAGCGTGCTGTCCGTAGCGTTAATTACTTCGCCATCGAACAGGTCTTCACCACAGCGTCCACATTTTGCCGCTTCGTTAATACGCGCTTCTGGAATGCGATTAAGCGCCTGGCAGTGGGCACAAACGGTATTCATAACTCACCTCTGGGTCATCGTGTTGCAGAACGGCAATGTTGCCGGATGTTTCTATAATGTTACACATTATCAACAAGACTGTATTAATCAACAAGGCGTTTTATCCGATGGATATAATAGTCGTGGTCTTTTTTATGAAGTAATGGCTAAGCGCTAACACATCAGGTAATCTGCGCGCTTCGCGCAGCGCAGGTGGAGAAAAACATGAGCGACGAACTGAAAAACAAAAACGGCAAGGTCAAAGTGATGTACGTCCGCAGTGACGATGACTCGGACAAACGCACCCAAAATCCTCGTACTGGTAAAGGCGGAGGCCGTCCTGGCACATCCCGTGCTGGTGCTTCCCGTGCCGAAGGCGGTCGTCGCCCTGCCCGTGATGAGAGAAAGGGTCCTAACAGCGAACGCGGCCGTGAACGTGGCCGTGACCGCGATGTAGAACGCGATCGCGATCGTGGTGAAGGCTCCCCATGGCGTACGGTTTCCCGTGCTCCTGGTGACAACGCACCGGCGAAAGCCGATCACGGCGGGATCAGCGGTAAAAGCTTTATCGATCCAGAAGTCCTGCGTCGCCAGCGCGCAGAAGAGACCCGTGTTTACGGTGAAAACGCCTGTCAGGCGCTGTTCCAGAGCCGCCCGGACGCTATCGTTCGCGCATGGTTCGTACAGAGCGTCACCCCACGCTTTAAAGAAGCGCTGCGCTGGATGGCGGCGAACCGTAAAGCCTATCACGTGGTTGATGAAGAAGAGCTGGCGAAAGCGTCCGGCACTGAGCACCACGGCGGCGTGTGCTTCCTGATCAAAAAGCGTAACGGGACGTCCGTACAGCAGTGGGTTGCGAAAAGCGGTGAAGAAGATTGCGTACTGGCGCTGGAAGATGCAGGTAACCCGCACAACCTCGGCGCGATGATCCGCAGCTGTGCGCACTTCGGTGTGAAAGGTGTGGTACTGCAGGACGCCGCGTTGCTGGAATCCGGTGCCGCTATCCGTACCGCAGAAGGTGGTGCTGAACACGTTGAGCCAATTACCGGCGACGGCTTCATCGACGCGCTGGAGCAGTTCCGCGATGCGGGCTACACCATCGTAACGGCCAGCGGCAACGGCCGTGGCATGCCACTGTTCCAATCCGAGCTGCCTAAGAAGATGGTTCTGGCGCTGGGCCAGGATCGCGATGGCGTTTCCGAAGCGGCTGCCTCTATCGCTGACATGAGCGTTTCTATCGACGGGACGCGTGCCGTTGAAGGCCTGAACGTCTCCGTGGCGACGGGCGTGCTGTTAGCCGAATGGTGGCGCCAGCATAAAGCGTAAGCAAACGCGATGTTGAAAAAAAACCGGAAGAGGCGACTCGACCGGTTTTTTTATATCTACACAGTTCCCCGGCGTCACTGCGTTCGGCCGGGCTACATGTGAACGGTAGCCCGGCCGAGCAACGCGACGCCGGGAAAACCTCCGAACTATTCCGGCAGCACCGGCATCCAGTCAATCGGCGCTTCACCGCGCTGCTGCAACCACTCATTCGCCTTCACAAAATGGTTGCTGCCAAAGAACCCGCGATGCGCGGAGAGCGGCGAGGGGTGCGGTGCTTTCAGCACGCAGTGGCGCTGAGTGTCGATAATGGCGCCTTTTTTCTGCGCGTGCGATCCCCATAATAAGAACACCACGCCTTCGCGATGTTCATTAATCAGCGCGATCACTTTATCGGTAAAGGTTTCCCAGCCGAGGCTGGCGTGCGAGTGCGCCTGTCCTGCGCGAACGGTCAGCACGGTGTTGAGCAGCAGCACGCCCTGGCGTGCCCAGCTCTCAAGATAGCCGTGATTCGGGCGGGTAAAACCGGGGATGGTTCCTTCAAGCTCTTTATACATATTCAATAGGGAAGGCGGTGTCGCGATTCCTGGTTGCACGGAGAAGGCCAGACCGTGCGCCTGATTAGGGCCGTGATACGGGTCCTGTCCGAGGATCACCACCTTCACATCGTTTAGCTCGGTAAAGCGAAAGGCGTTAAAAACATCTTTTTGCGGCGGATAGATAGTCTGGCCGGACTGACGCTCGCTGGCGACGGTGGCAAGGGTGTTCACAAAATAAGGCTGCGCTTTTTCAGCGGCCAGCACGTCGTGCCAGGTTAAAGGGGTGGTCATCTCACTCTCCTGCGAATTGCTATCGGTATAGCTTAACTGCTTCTTTCGACATCACAAAATCGGAAGGCAGCGCTTGCTGCTGGTGGGCTAAAAAAAGTTGAATATTTACAAAGATTTTTGCGCGTGCCGCAGGACGTAACTTGATGCAAAACAAGTATTTTCCCGTATGACCTTTTTTATGGTGTGGTTTTTGTTGATTTAAATCAAAGAATCAGGGGTGTTTGAGGGGTATATATACACTCAAGCAACAATGGTTTTACCAATTGGCCGCGGTCAGGCCGGTTAAAAACGAATATAAAGAGCCTTAGGGAGGCATCAAATGATTACAGGTATCCAAATCACTAAAGCTGCAAACAACGACCTGCTGAACTCATTCTGGCTGCTCGACAGCGAGAAAGGCGAAGCACGCTGCCTGTGTGCAAAAGGCGGTTACGCAGAAGATGACGTTGTTGCCGTCAGCGCGCTGGGCGACATCGAATACCGTGAAATCCCGGTTGAAGCGAAACCAGAAGTCCGCGTTGAAGGCGGCCAGCACCTGAACGTGAACGTGCTGCGTCGTGAAACCCTGATGGACGCGGTTGAGCATCCAGAAAAATACCCACAGCTGACCATTCGTGTGTCTGGTTATGCCGTGCGCTTTAACTCGCTGACCCCAGAACAGCAGCGCGACGTTATTGCGCGTACTTTTACTGAGAGCCTGTAATTTCTCAGGGGTGGGAAAGTGGCGTGTCGGGCTAGCCCGACATCAGTAGATGAATCCCCCCGCAGGGTGCCTGCGGGGGGATTTTTTTTATTTTGCTTCTTCGCGTCCTACCAGAACGGTAGTGAGCGTAAAGGAGAGGATCAGTGCGATGACCACGCCAAAGAAGGTCATAAACACGGAAGCAAGAGCGCTAGTGATAGATGAAGCGCTGGCGCTGCAGCACCCGGCAATGTACCGTCGGCACGAGTGGGCGCAGAGCCATAAATCAGCCCTGCGACTGCCGGTAGGTTTTGCTGAGGAGATCCTGAGTCACAAACTCTTTTTTCTTTATGGTCAGCTTCCGTTACCTTCCAATATGAAAACGCCGGGAGGTTATCCCGGCGTTTGCTTTACTCTTCGTTAGTCTGCTCTGGCGCAGCGCTGCCGCTTGGTTTACGGCGTTTGCCAACGTTCTTGGCATCGCGGTGACGGACCTTCACACGCGGTTTTTCTTTGTCTTTCTCTTTCTTCTTCTCGGCGCGTTTAGCGAGCACTTTCTTCGACGGTTTGCCGGTCATTTTTTCGCTAGGTGCGCGCGTCGTCGGACGCAGTTCGTCAATGACGCGAGATTTCAGCGGCTCTTCGACATAGCGGCCGATTTTCAGCAGCAGCAGGTGATCGTGCGTTTCCACCAGAGAAATCGCCGTCCCTTTACGACCGGCACGGCCGGTACGGCCGATACGGTGCAGGTAGGTATCTGCGCCGCGCGGCATATCGAAGTTGATGACGTGGCTGACGTCGGGAATATCGATCCCGCGTGCAGCAACGTCGGTTGCAACCAGCACGTTGACGCGGCCGTCGGTCAGACGCTTAATGCCTTCGGTACGCTTAATCTGCGGCATCTCGCCTTCGAGATAGCAGTTGTTGATCCCAGCCTGACGCAGGATTTCCGCCAGCTCGTGCACACGCTCGCGCTTACGCACAAACACGATGGTACGGGTGGCATCTTCCTGCTTCAGCAGGTGTTTCAGCAGCTCAACCTTGTGCTCGAAGTTATCGGCACGATAGTACCACTGATGAATTTTCTTACGCTCGCGGGTCGACGGTGTTGCAGACACTTCTACCGGATCTTCCAGCAGACGCTCGGCAAAGTCTTTAATCGCTTCACCTTCGAGGGTTGCGGAGAACAGCAGCGTCTGTTTACGCCAGCGGGTTTCACCGGCGATATGCTCGATATCCTGGGCGAAGCCCATGTCCAGCATACGGTCTGCTTCGTCGAGGATCAGTGTTTCAACAGCGCGGCAGTCGAAGTTTTCTTCTTTAATGTACTGCAGCAGACGACCGGTCGTCGCCACCACGATATCCTGGTTTTCGCTGAACACTTCGGCGTGGTTCATATACGCAACGCCACCGGTGATGGTCGCGATATCCAGGTGCGTGTTTTTTGCCAGCTCGCGAGCATGATCGGCGACCTGCATCGCCAGTTCACGCGTAGGCGTGAGGATCAGGATGCGCGGCGGGCCAGATTTTTTGCGCGGAAAGTCGAGCAGGTGCTGCAACGCAGGCAGCAAATACGCCGCTGTTTTACCGGTGCCGGTTGGCGCAGAACCGAGAACATCACGTCCATCGAGCGCAGGCGGAATGGCGGCAGCCTGAATGGCAGTCGGGCGTGTAAAGCCTTTATCCTGGAGGGCTTCCAGAAGGCTTTCGTCAAGTTCAAGTTCGGAAAAAGTCGTTACAGTCATGATTACCTCTGTGTGAGGCGCTGATTATAGACGTTACGGCTCTAATCTTCATCTGTTTGTATGGCTATCTGTTCTCGGGTATTGTGCATATCAATAAAAGCTTATGCAGTTCCCCTGGCAAGGTTGACCATGATCTCTGATTCTAAATCCGCGCTGCGCCGCAACGGATTTACCTTTAAGCAGTTTTTTGTCGCTCACGATCGTTGTGCCATGAAGGTCTGTACGGACGGTATTTTGCTGGGTGCCTGGTCACCCATAGCGAGAGTTACCCGGATCCTCGATATTGGCGCTGGCAGCGGTTTACTCGCGCTGATGCTGGCGCAGCGTACCGATGATAGCGTGGCGATCGACGCCGTTGAGCTGGATGAAGACGCCGCGGAGCAGGCGCGTGAAAACGTGGCTGAATCCCCATGGGCGGAACGTATTCAGGTACATACGGCAGATATTCAGCAGTGGGTTGCCGGGCTGACCACGCGCTATAACCTGATTGTCAGCAACCCGCCTTACTATGAGCAGGGGGTGGAGTGCGCAACGCCGCAGCGTGAGCAGGCGCGTTACACCACCTCACTCGACCATGAAGCGCTGTTGGCCTGCGCGGCGAACGCGATTACCGAAGATGGTTTCTTCTGCGTGGTGCTGCCGGAAAATATCGGCCAGACGTTTACCCAACAGGCGTTATCGATGGGCTGGCATTTGCGCCTGCGCACCGATGTGGCGGAAACGGAGATGCGCCTGCCGCATCGAGTATTACTCGCGTTTTCACCGAAGGGCGGCGAGTACTTTAGCGACAGGCTGGTGATCCGCGGGCCAGAGCAGCAGTACTCGGAAGGCTACACTGCGCTGACCCAGGCGTTCTATCTATTTATGTGAACCAGCGGAGAGAGCACCGACGGGCCTGATTCGGCTAACAGCTCCGGGTAGTCCAGCGTGTAGTGTAGGCCACGGCTCTCTTTGCGCATCATCGCGCAGCGCACGATAAGCTCGGCTACCTGCACCAGGTTACGCAGCTCCAGCAGGTTGTTCGACACGCGGAAGCGGGAATAGTACTCGTCCAATTCCTGCTGCAGCATGGTGATACGGCGCAGCGCGCGCTCCAGCCGTTTGGTGGTGCGCACAATGCCGACGTAGTCCCACATAAAGAGGCGCAGTTCGTGCCAGTTATGCTGAATCACCACCAGTTCGTCGGAGTTTTCCACGCGGCTCTCATCCCACGCGGGCAGTTTTTCGGCCTGACGCGCATACGGCATGCGCTTATGAATATCTTCCGCCGCTGACCAGCCGTATACCAGGCACTCCAGCAGCGAGTTGGATGCCATGCGGTTGGCACCGTGCAGCCCGGTATAGCTCACTTCGCCGATGGCATAGAGCCCATCAACGTCGGTGCGACCGTAGTCGTCAACCATCACGCCGCCGCAGGTATAGTGCGCCGCTGGCACAATCGGCACTGGCTCTTGGGTCAGGTCGATCCCCAGGCCCAGTAACTTGTCATAAATCATCGGGAAGTGCTGGCGTACAAAATCTTCCGGTTTATGGCTGATGTCGAGATACATGCAGTCAACGCCGAGGCGCTTCATCTCATGGTCGATGGCGCGTGCGACGATATCACGCGGTGCCAGCTCGGCACGTTCGTCAAAGTCCAGCATAAATCGGCTACCGTCCGGGCGCTTCAGGTGTGCGCCTTCACCGCGTAACGCTTCGGTCAGCAGGAAGTTACGCGCCTGCGGATGGTACAGCGCGGTAGGGTGGAACTGATTGAACTCGAGGTTCGCTACGCGGCAGCCCGCGCGCCATGCCATGGCGATACCGTCTCCAGAGGAGATATCCGGATTGGTGGTGTACTGATACACCTTCGAAGCGCCACCGGTCGCCAGCACAACCGATTTCGCCGCGCAGGTTTCAACCTTCTCTTTATTACGATCCCAAATCCAGGCGCCAACCACACGGCGGGTGCCAGGCAGGCCAACTTTATCTGAGATGATTAAGTCAACGGCGTTGCTGCGTTCCAGAATGCGGATGTTGGGGTGGTTAATGGCTTTGCTGACCAGGGTGTTTTCGACTTCGCGCCCGGTAGCATCGGCAGCATGCAGAATACGGCGATGGCTGTGCCCGCCTTCGCGTGTCAGATGATAACTTTCTTCCCCGTTTGCCTGTACCTGGGTGTCAAACAGCACGCCCTGATCGATAAGCCACTGCACGCAGTGTTTGGCATTGCTGGCAACAAACGACACGGCCTGGCGATCGCAAATGCCGGCACCGGCAATCAACGTATCATCGATATGCGATTCAATGCTGTCGGTCTCATCGAAGACGGCGGCAATACCACCCTGGGCATAGAAGGTAGAACCTTCGCTAATCGGCCCTTTGCTCAGCACGATAACCGAACTGTGCTCTGCCAGACGGAGCGCCAACGACAGACCCGCTGCGCCGCTACCGATAATCAGTACATCACAAGAAAGTTCTGGAAGTGAGTTCATCATCTTTGTTTAATTTACTAAACACGGTAAGCGGAGAGTAGCACTATAAAAGCGACATGGGCAGGGTTTTTTTGCGCTATGGTTGTAATGACTAAACATTTGATGGGGAAAAGGAGGGGGTGGGAGAATGAAAAATAAGAGGAACGCTATGAGTTTTAAGACGTATTTATGATGAAATAAAAGCCGGGTTACGTTACTCTGCTCGGGATTTGCGTTTTTATTTCGCAACTTACGTATTGGTAGGCATCAGCAGACTTATAATGATAGACAATGAACGGTCTGAGCTAAACAAAAAACAAAGCGTAACGGAACTTTACGAAATTCGAACACTCTAAGTCTCTGCTTGCTCATAATGCAGTGGTGGAGTGGCATTCTGATTACGCATGGGAATAAGGTTTGGGGAGACATTACCTCGGATGAGCGAGCAGTTAACGGACCAGGTCCTGGTTGAACGGGTCCAGAAAGGAGATCAGAAAGCTTTTAACCTACTGGTAGTGCGCTATCAGCATAAGGTTGCGAGCCTGGTTTCCCGCTATGTGCCCTCTGGCGACGTGCCGGATGTGGTGCAAGAGTCTTTTATTAAGGCCTATCGCGCGCTGGATTCTTTCCGGGGAGATAGTGCTTTCTATACGTGGCTGTACCGCATTGCGGTCAACACGGCTAAAAATTATCTGGTTGCTCAGGGGCGTCGCCCGCCGTCCAGTGATGTTGACGCGAACGATGCCGAAAACTTTGAAAGCGGTGGCGCTTTGAAAGAAATTTCGAACCCTGAGAACTTAATGTTGTCAGAAGAACTGAGACAGATAGTTTTTCGTACCATTGATGCGCTTCCGGAAGATTTACGCATGGCAATTACCTTGCGGGAGCTCGATGGCCTAAGCTATGAAGAGATAGCGGCCATCATGGATTGTCCGGTTGGTACGGTACGTTCACGTATCTTCCGTGCGCGAGAAGCTATCGATAATAAAGTTCAACCGCTTATCAGGCGTTGATGGAAGCGGGATACTGGAAAAGGTATTAGGCATGCAGAAAGAACAACTTTCCGCCTTAATGGATGGTGAAACGCTGGATAACGAGCTGCTGACAGAGTTGACGCGCTCGGCAGAGTTACAGGAAACCTGGTCAAGCTATCACCTTATCCGCGATTCGCTTCGCGGCGACACGGGTGACGTGCTTCACTTCGACATTTCCTCTCGCGTAATGGCCGCCATCGAAAATGAGCCGGTTCGTCTTAAGACAGCGCCGCTTATTCCTGAAGCCCAGCCAGCACCGCATCAATGGCAGAAGATGCCATTCTGGAGCAAGGTTCGTCCATGGGCCAGTTCGCTTACCCAGATGGGCGTGGCAGCTTGCGTATCGCTTGCTGTTATTGTCGGCGTTCAGCACTATAATGGGCAACCGGAATCCTCCCAACCTGAATCACCGGTATTCAATACGCTGCCGATGATGGGTAAAGCCAGTCCGGTCAGCCTGGGGGTTCCTTCGGACGCGTCGGCAGGCAGCACCGGGCCGCAACAGGTTCAGGAACAGCGCCGTCGCATTAACGCTATGCTGCAGGACTACGAATTGCAGCGTCGCTTGCATTCAGAACAGCTTCAGTTTGAGCAGGCACAAACCCAGCAAGCGGCTGTTCAAGTGCCAGGCTATCAAACTCTAGGAACGCAATCGCAGTAATGAAGCAACTTTGGTGTGCCATGTCCCTTGTGGCTGGTAGCCTGTTCTTCACCGCCAACGCCTCGGCTGATGTATCGTCCGGGGCGTTGTTGCAGGAGATGAATCTGGCCAGCCAGTCACTCAACTACGAGCTGTCGTTCGTCAGCATTAATAAATCAGGCGTTGAATCACTGCGCTATCGTCACGTGCGCCTTAACGGGCAACCGCTGGCGGAACTGCTGCAGATGGACGGCCCACGCCGCGAAGTGGTCCAGCGCGGCAGTGAAATCAGCTACTTTGAGCCGGGGCTCGATCCCTTCACGCTGAACGGCGACTACATCGTCGACTCGCTGCCTTCCCTGGTTTATACCGATTTCAAACGCCTTGCGCCTTACTATGACTTTATCTCCGTAGGCCGTACGCGTATTGCCGACCGCATGTGCGATGTGATTCGCGTCGTGGCGCGTGACGGTACGCGCTATAGCTATATCGTGTGGATGGACTCTGAAAGCAAGCTGCCAATGCGCGTAGACCTCCTCGACCGTGACGGTGAGACCCTCGAGCAATTCCGGGTAGTTTCGTTCTCCACGGGCGACCAGGTCAGCACCAGCATGCAGGGGCTGGCGAAAGCCAACCTGCCGCCGCAGCTCTCCTTGCCAACGGGCACCAGCGCTACCTTTAACTGGTCAGCAAGCTGGTTGCCGCAGGGCTTTAAAGAGGTCTCTAGCAGCCGCCGTACGCTGCCAAGCGTCGATAGTCCGGTTGAATCCCGTCTCTATTCCGACGGCCTGTTTAGCTTCTCCGTGAACATCAGCCGCGCGACGGCCAACAGCAGTGAGCAGATGCTGCGCACCGGTCGCCGTACGGTCACCACGACCATCCGTAACCAGGCCGACATCACGATTGTTGGTGAACTTCCGCCGCCAACGGCGAAGCGGGTTGCTGACGGTATTCAATTCAAGGGTGCGCAATGATTAAAGAGTGGGCTACCGTTATCGCCTGGCATAACGGCGTTGCGCAGGTTAGCTGCGACGTAAAAGCCTCCTGCAATAGCTGCGCATCACGTGCGGGCTGTGGTAGCCGCGTGCTGAACAAGCTGGGGCCGCAGACGACCCACACGATTTCCGTGCCTAGTGCTGAGCCACTGGTTGCCGGGCAAAAGGTCGAACTGGGGATCACCGAAGGCAGTCTGCTTGGCTCAGCGATGCTGGTCTACATGTCACCGCTGCTGGGGCTGTTTGTGGTCGCGGCGCTGTTTCAGGTGCTGTTCGGCACCGACATTGCGGCGCTGTGCGGCGCAGTGCTCGGCGGCGTGGGCGGGTTCTTGATTGCCAAAGGCCTCTCGCCTCGGCTCGCCGCGAAAGAAACCTGGCAGCCCATCATCATCAGCGTGGGGCTTCCGCCCGACCTGATTCGCACCGCATCCTCAACCGAAATGAGCCAGTGATTACGCTGGCTTTATTATTTTTGGAACGCTTCTCGCAGGAAGCGCTATGCTTGCGGGAAGAGCATTTCCTGGTTACGCGGTTGTAGTGTAGAATGCGGCGTTTTCGAACGACAATAATGTCAGGCTCCGTACCGCGGCCTCAAAGTATCCGTAAGGCATAAATATTTTAATATATGAAGAATATACGTAACTTCTCCATCATTGCACATATCGACCACGGTAAATCGACGCTGTCTGACCGCATTATTCAGATTTGTGGTGGCCTTTCCGACCGCGAAATGGAAGCCCAGGTTCTGGATTCAATGGATCTGGAACGCGAACGTGGTATTACCATCAAAGCGCAGAGCGTGACGCTGGACTTTAAATCAGCCAACGGGGAAACCTATCAGCTGAACTTTATCGACACCCCAGGCCACGTCGACTTTTCTTATGAAGTTTCCCGTTCTCTCGCGGCCTGTGAAGGCGCACTGCTGGTGGTTGACGCCGGGCAGGGCGTAGAAGCGCAGACGCTGGCGAACTGCTATACCGCCATGGAAATGGATCTGGAAGTGGTGCCGGTTCTGAATAAAATTGACCTGCCAGCCGCAGACCCAGAGCGCGTAGCGGAAGAGATTGAAGATATCGTCGGCATCGATGCCACCGACGCGGTACGCTGCTCGGCGAAAACCGGCGTGGGCGTGACCGACGTGTTGGAACGTCTGGTGCGCGACATTCCGCCGCCGGAAGGCGATCCGGAAGGCCCGCTGCAGGCGCTGATTATCGACTCCTGGTTCGATAACTACCTGGGCGTGGTCTCGCTGGTGCGTATTAAAAACGGCACCATGCGTAAGGGCGACAAAATTAAGGTGATGAGTACCGGTCAGGTCTACAACGCCGACCGTCTGGGCATCTTCACGCCGAAACAGGTTGACCGTACCGAGCTGAAATGCGGCGAGGTAGGCTGGCTGGTTTGCGCCATTAAAGACATCCTCGGCGCACCGGTGGGCGATACCCTGACCCAGTCCCGTAACCCGGCTGACAAACCGCTGCCAGGCTTTAAAAAGGTAAAACCTCAGGTTTATGCGGGTCTGTTCCCGGTAAGCTCTGATGACTACGAAAACTTCCGTGATGCGCTCGGCAAGCTGAGCCTGAACGATGCTTCCCTGTTCTATGAGCCAGAAAGCTCTACGGCGCTGGGCTTCGGCTTCCGCTGCGGCTTCCTCGGCCTGCTGCACATGGAGATCATTCAGGAGCGTCTGGAACGTGAATACGATCTGGATCTGATCACCACCGCGCCAACCGTAGTGTATGAAGTGGAAACCACGGCAAAAGAGACTATCTACGTTGATAGCCCGTCCAAGCTGCCGCCGCTGAACAACATCTACGAACTGCGTGAGCCAATCGCGGAATGTCACATGCTGCTGCCGCAGGCTTATCTCGGCAACGTGATCACCCTGTGTATCGAGAAGCGTGGCGTACAGACCAACATGGTTTACCACGGTAACCAGGTGGCACTGACCTATGAAATCCCGATGGCGGAAGTGGTGCTCGACTTCTTCGACCGTCTGAAGTCGACCTCCCGCGGCTATGCGTCGCTGGACTACAACTTCAAACGTTTCCAGGCCTCTGACATGGTTCGCGTTGATGTCCTCATCAACAACGAACGCGTCGATGCTCTGGCGCTGATTACGCACCGCGATAACTCGCAGAGCCGTGGCCGTGAACTGGTTGAGAAGATGAAAGATCTGATCCCTCGTCAGCAGTTTGATATCGCGATTCAGGCGGCTATTGGCACGCACATTATCGCGCGTTCAACCGTCAAGCAGCTGCGTAAAAACGTTCTGGCAAAATGCTACGGCGGCGATATCAGCCGTAAGAAAAAGCTGCTGCAAAAACAGAAAGAGGGTAAAAAGCGAATGAAGCAGATCGGTAACGTCGAGCTGCCGCAGGAAGCCTTCCTCGCCATTCTGCATGTCGGTAAAGACAACAAATAATCTCTAAGGAGTTGGCATGGCGAACATGTTTGCCCTGATTCTGGTGATTGCCACACTGGTCACGGGCCTGTTGTGGTGCGTTGATAAGTTTATCTTCGCGCCCAAGCGGCGGGAACGCCAGGCGGCAGCGCAGGTTGCCACCGGCGAAGCGCTGGATAAAAAGACGCTGAAGAAAGTGGGCCCGAAACCGGGCTGGCTGGAAACCGGCGCGTCGGTCTTCCCGGTGCTCGCCATCGTGCTGATCGTACGTTCATTTATCTATGAACCGTTCCAGATCCCGTCTGGTTCGATGATGCCAACGCTGCTGATCGGCGACTTTATCCTGGTGGAAAAATTCGCCTACGGGATTAAAGATCCGATTTACCAGAAAACGTTAATTGAAACCGGCCATCCGAAACGTGGCGACATTGTGGTGTTTAAATACCCGGAAGACCCGCGTCTTGATTACATCAAGCGTGCCGTGGGTCTGCCAGGGGATAAAGTCACTTACGATCCGATTGCCAAACAGGTGACCATTCAGCCAGGATGCAGCTCTGGTCAGGCGTGCGGTAGCGCGCTGCCGGTCACTTACTCCAACGTTGAACCGAGCGATTTCGTCCAGACCTTCTCCCGCAGCAACGGCGGTGAAGCGACCAGTGGTTTCTTTGAGATGCCGCAGGGTGAAAGCAAAGCCGACGGCGTACGCCTGACGCAGCGCCAGGAGACGCTGGGTGATGTTAATCACCGTATCCTGACCGTACCCATCGCGCAGGATCAGGTCGGCATGTATTACCACCAGTCAGGTTTGCCGCTGGCAACCTGGATCGTCCCACCGGGCCACTACTTCATGATGGGTGACAACCGCGACAACAGCGCGGACAGCCGTTACTGGGGCTTTGTGCCGGAAGCGAACCTGGTCGGTAAAGCTACCGCTATCTGGATGAGCTTCGAAAAACAAGAGGGTCAATGGCCAACCGGCGTGCGCTTAAGCCGCATCGGTGGGATCCATTAATTCTTAGTCTGACTTCACGTGGCGGCTGAATAGCCGCCACGTGAATTATTTCGTGTTTTAATCCATTCAAACTAACGACATCCCTTGTCGTTGCGTATAGAATATCCCCCCGAAGTTTCGGATGTCTCTTATCTGGGACACGGCACACGAAACCGCATTGGTTTCCTTCAGGTCTGTTTCGTGTGCTGCATTTTTGACGCATTTATTTATTTGGTATCGCATGAACCCCATCGTAATTAATCGGCTTCAACGGAAGCTGGGCTACACTTTTGTTCATCAGGAACTGTTGCAACAGGCATTAACGCACCGCAGTGCCAGCAGCAAGCACAACGAGCGCTTAGAATTTCTGGGCGATTCAATTTTAAGCTATGTGATCGCGAATGCGCTCTATCACCGCTTCCCACGCGTGGATGAAGGCGATATGAGCCGTATGCGTGCGACGCTGGTTCGCGGCAATACGCTGGCGGAAATCGCCCGTGAATTTGAGCTGGGTGAATGCCTGCGCTTAGGGCCGGGTGAACTGAAGAGCGGCGGCTTCCGTCGGGAATCTATTCTCGCGGATACGGTTGAAGCGCTGATTGGCGGGGTGTTCCTCGACAGCGATATTCAGAACGTTGAGAAGCTGATCCTCTCCTGGTACCAGACGCGTCTGGATGAAATCAGCCCAGGCGATAAGCAAAAAGATCCGAAAACGCGCCTGCAGGAATATCTGCAGGGTCGTCACCTGCCGCTGCCGTCTTATCTGGTGGTTCAGGTGCGCGGTGAAGCACACGATCAAGAATTTACTATCCACTGCCAGGTTAGCGGCCTGAGTGAACCGGTGGTCGGCACAGGTTCCAGTCGTCGCAAGGCGGAACAGGCTGCCGCCGAACAGGCGTTGAAAAAGCTGGAGCTGGAATGAGCATCGATAAAACTTACTGCGGATTTGTTGCCATCGTCGGTCGTCCGAACGTCGGCAAATCCACGCTGCTGAACGAACTGCTGGGGCAGAAGATCTCCATCACTTCCCGTAAAGCGCAGACTACGCGTCACCGTATCGTCGGTATTCATACCGAAGGCGCGTACCAGGCTATCTACGTTGATACCCCGGGTCTGCACATGGAAGAGAAGCGTGCAATCAACCGCCTGATGAACAAAGCGGCGAGCAGTTCCATCGGTGACGTTGAGCTGATCATTTTCGTGGTTGAAGGCACCCGCTGGACGCCTGACGACGAGATGGTGCTGAACAAACTGCGCGGCGGTAAAGCGCCGGTGATTCTGGCCGTGAACAAAGTGGATAACGTTCAGGAAAAGGCGGATCTGCTGCCACACCTGCAGTTCCTCGGCAGCCAGATGGACTTCCTCGATATCGTACCGATGTCTGCAGAGACCGGTCTGAACGTGGATACCATCGCGAGCATCGTGCGTAAGCACCTGCCTGAGGCGATTCACCACTTCCCGGAAGATTACATCACCGACCGTTCACAGCGCTTTATGGCCTCTGAAATCATCCGTGAAAAACTGATGCGTTTCCTGGGCGCAGAGCTGCCGTACTCGGTCACCGTTGAAATCGAACGCTTCGTCTCTAACGAACGCGGCGGTTATGACGTCAACGGTCTGATTCTGGTTGAGCGTGAAGGGCAGAAGAAGATGGTGATTGGTAACAAAGGTTCCAAGATTAAAACCATCGGTATTGAAGCCCGTAAAGATATGCAGGAGATGTTCGAGGCGCCTGTTCACCTGGAACTGTGGGTGAAAGTGAAATCTGGCTGGGCCGATGACGAGCGCGCACTGCGTAGTCTCGGTTATACCGACGATCTCTGAGAATAACCCCCGATGGAAGGCTGGCAGCGCGCTTTCGTCCTGCATAGTCGTCCCTGGAGCGAAACCAGTTTAATACTGGACGTCTTCACGGAAGAGTCGGGTCGCGTGCGCCTTGTTGCTAAAGGCGCACGTTCCAAACGCTCCAACCTCAAAGGTGCGCTTCAGCCCTTTACCCCTTTATTAGTTCGCTTTGGCGGGCGTGGCGAAGTCAAAACGCTGCGCAGCGCGGAAGCCGTCTCGCTGGCACTCCCTTTAAGCGGTATTACGCTCTATAGCGGCCTGTACGTTAACGAGTTGCTCTCTCGCGTACTCGAGCACGAAACCCGCTTCTCTGAACTGTTCTTCGATTACCTGCACTGCATTCAGGCGCTGGCCGGTGCCACGGGCTCCCCTGAGCCTGCGCTGCGTCGCTTTGAGCTGGCGCTGCTGGGGCATCTTGGCTACGGCGTGGATTTTCTCCACTGCGCGGGTAGCGGCGATGAGGTCGATGACACCATGACCTATCGCTACCGTGAAGAGAAAGGGTTTATCGCAAGCGTCGTGATTGATAACAACACCTTTACTGGGCACCACCTGAAAGCGCTGGCAAACCGGGAATTTCCTGATGTGGATTCGCTGCGCGCCGCGAAACGCTTTACCCGCATGGCGCTGAAGCCGTATCTTGGTGGCAAGCCGTTAAAGAGCCGCGAGCTGTTTCGCCAGTTTGTACCAAAGCGGTAACTCCTATTGCACTTATCCCGCTTTTCCCGCTCGCCACTTAGGGGAGAGGGCCGGGGTGAGGGGAAACGAAAGTTAAAATAAAGACACGAGGATTGTCATGGCTGAATTACTGTTAGGCGTCAATATTGACCACATTGCCACCCTGCGTAACGCGCGCGGCACCGCTTACCCCGATCCGGTTCAGGCGGCATTTATCGCCGAACAGGCCGGTGCAGATGGCATCACCGTGCATTTACGCGAAGACCGTCGCCACATCACCGACCGCGACGTGCGCATTCTGCGTCAGACGCTGGACACCCGCATGAACCTGGAGATGGCCGTCACCGAAGAGATGCTGACCATCGCCTGCGAAACCAAGCCGCATTTCTGCTGCCTGGTACCGGAAAAGCGCCAGGAAGTGACCACTGAAGGCGGTCTGGACGTCGCCGGTCAGCTCGACAAAATGCGTGATGCCTGCAAGCGTCTGGCCGATGTGGGCATCCTGGTGTCGCTGTTTATTGATGCGGATAACGCGCAGATTAAGGCCGCGGCCGACGTTGGCGCGCCGTATATCGAAATCCACACCGGCTGCTATGCTGATGCCACTACCGATGCTGAACAGGCGAAAGAGCTTGAGCGCATCGCGAAAGCGGCAACCTATGCCGCCAGCCTGGGGCTGAAGGTGAATGCCGGTCACGGTCTGACCTACCACAACGTCAAAGCTATTGCGGCGCTGCCGGAAATGCATGAGCTGAATATTGGCCACGCGATTATTGGCCGCGCGGTAATGACCGGCCTGAAAGAGGCGGTGGCCGAGATGAAACGTCTGATGCTGGAAGCGCGCGGGTAATGGCGATTCTGGGGCTTGGGACCGACATCGTCGAGATCGCCCGCATTGAAGGGGTGATCGCCCGTAGCGGCGATCGTCTCGCGCGACGCGTGCTCAGCGACAATGAATGGGCTATCTGGGAGACGCACCAGCAGCCGGTGCGTTTTCTGGCCAAGCGCTTTGCGGTGAAAGAGGCCGCTTCAAAAGCGTTAGGCACCGGCATTCGCAACGGCCTGGCGTTCAACCAGTTCGAAGTCTACAACGATGAGTTGGGTAAACCGAAGCTGAGACTCTGGGGTGAAGCGCAGCGGTTAGCGGAACGAATGGGCGTGGCGCATATGCATGTGACGCTCGCCGATGAACGCCACTACGCCTGTGCAACGGTGATTATCGAAAGCTAGATTTTGTCCGCGTGATGCATCTGGACGAATTTATCCCACAGCTGCTCTTCGCTCTCTGAATGTGCCGGATCCTTAAGAATGGTATTCGGGATCGGGCACACTTTCTGACAGGTTGGCGTGTCGTAATGGCCAATGCACTCGGTGCAGCGATCGCTGTTGATCTCGTAGATGCTATCACCCATCGAAATCGCCTCGTTCGGGCATTCCGGCTCGCACATATCGCAATTGATACAGCGTTTAGTAATTATTAATGACATTTCAATGAATTACCGTTAAATCATTTTGAAATCAGTAAGTTAAAGAGTTTTCGTATCATTCTCTATTATTTACTTACTGTATGTTGATACAGTGTATTTAACCCTGATAAACTCAGCCCAGTAACACAAAACAGCAACACATGGCGCGTGGAGCATAATAAAACGTGTGCATGTGTGAGCTTGCTTTCTGTGCCTTTGTGGATAAGGATTGAGAATGCCGCGCACTGTAACACATAAACCGGATAGCCCCAATAATGACGATGTTTTAGTCGCATCTGAAAAGTGGGACGCCTGTAAACCTCCCTATACCAGCGCACACATGAAAATCTGTGTTGCTGCCGCCAAAACTATCCTCTCAGCCTCCGGCGTGGCTCGCCGCTCTAAGTACGAAAAAGAAAACTATCTCCGTATTGATTTTAGTAAAGCAGGCAAAGTTACATTTTATGCCGAATTTCCCAAAAAGATGGGACTGAAAGGTAAGAAACTTGGCGAGTGGCCTGAACTCGCAATTCAAATCGCAAGAGAGAAAGCATCCGAGCTCGCTGAAGGGGGTCTACGTGCTGAATCCGTCCACGCTGCTTTGGAAATGTACCGTGACGATCTTAAAGCAAAAGTTGCCAGGCAAAAGTTGAGCCCGGATAGCTTTACTACTTATGGGGTGCGTATTGACAGAATCAAAGCCACATTTGGCGAGCGTGAAGTATTCAGTGATGTAACTTACAACCGGCTGGTGGAAATACTGGATGAGTGGATCGCAACACGTTCTAACAATAACGCGCTAGAGTTATTCGCTGAGCTTCGCCGGTTCTGGAAATTTTGCGCACCTACACTTTGTAATGGCCGTAACATTGCTGCCAGCTTGCCAGATGATTACGTTTCATCTCGTGTGCAGAAACCAACCCCAACACGGCTGTTTACCGATATTGAATCAATCGCCCGGCTTTGGCTCAATGTGGCTGCCTGCACCTCTATTCATCAGAAGAATGCAGTTCGATTTATGATCATTACTGGCGTTCGCCCAATAAACATTAATAACCTGCGCTGGGATTACGTTAACGAGGATGCTAACGAAATAGTGTATCCAGAAGGCGTTATCGGTATGAGGGGAGCGATGAAAACACAAAAGGCCTTCCGTCTACCGATAACGCCAGAAATCAGGCGGATTATCGACGAGCAGAAAGCTTGGCGTGATTCAGTTCAAGAGTGCAATAAAGACTATGTTTTCTTGCAGCCGCGCGACCCTATGCAGGCGTTTTCAAAACGGTCTCTGGATAAACTTGTTAAAACATACAGCCCGGAAGGCGCGGTCAAAGGTATGAAACACGATGGGACAATAAAAGGGAAAGAGGGGGCATTTAATACGATGTGTCGCAAGTTCCTTAAGAGCAATGTCATTGCCTTGATGAAGGAAAGAGGCTACTCCCGATCAGATAGAAGGGAAATAAGCCTTCTGTGCCTTCACCACTCCAGCAAGTCAGATGACCCGATGGGGGAGCATTACGACTTTTCAGATGAGATTTTGCAGGAAGAGATTGCGTTAAAGCGCGAAGCATTTGAGGCACATGAGCGCAGCATACTCGCGCAGGTTGCGCTACTTAGACGACGGGGGTGAGGGGAGATTAACGTTCTTCAATAGTGGATGTGATGTCACGTTGAACGTTTGTTAAAAGGCATATAGACTCAAGAAAAATCCTAAATAAATGGAACGTCGTTTATGGCTAAAAAAATTGCACTGCTAGGCTTTTTTACTCTTATTGTAGCGAATGTAGCATTTGCTGAAACAACAAGTAGTTGGATTGAGATTGCCACTACAGATGCAGGAAGTTTTTCAGTAAAAAAAGGCACATTTAAAAACGAAAAGGGTGAGTCATCGGCTTTATTCATGGTTCAAACAAAAGATAAAAAAGTGGAGTATTACAAAGCTACTATTAAAGATGTTGATTGTGATAGTGGATATGGGGAAATGAGATTTTTTAACATGGATGGAAGCCTTTCTTTTAAAGGTGACTATGTTGCTGATGGAACCAGTGTTGGTGCAGGTCTTGGTGATTTTATGTGTGGAGTTAGAATAGCGTCTAAATCCAACAAAAGTTAAATTAGGGGCGCTTATTGTAGAACAGTCGCCCCATACCAGATTAATATTGGCTCCGGCATTTCTGGATAAAAGCCTCTACGTTACGGCGTTCATAGCGAACGACTTTAGCGCTGAACTTTACCGGGGCTAATGTAGAACGGTGGCGATGCTCTACGTTCCATTTACATAATGTTTTTTGCGTTATCCCCAGCTTCTGGCAAACCTCGTCTGGAGTGAGGAGATCATCAGGTTGTTCAGTCATGTCCTGCCTCGCTGTTTTTAGGGGTTAAAATAATCCGCTGCCAGATGGCTGAAACATACTTAGCCTGGTGTTTGGCATCAGCTAGGGCATTATGCTTATCCCCTTCAAACGGAATGTCCCGGCGCGGGTTAATTCCTACTTGCCTTCCCAGTTCGACGATAGTTCTGACATCACGATCATTCCAGAATGGCCATGGGCAAGGTATCCATTCACGCTCATAGCTGGCTCGAAGAATGACGTTATCAAACGTTGCTCCGTTGCCCCATACCTGGACTTTGTCAGGATTGGCATTGTCACGAATAAAGCAACTTAGGCTGCTTAGTGCCGTAGCTATGCTTGCTGCGGATTCTTTATCGCAGATAGCCAGCCTGGCCTCTTCGCTTTGCTGCATCCACCACATAATCGTTTCTGGGTCGGGAACCGCGCCGCCATCTACTGAACTTTTAAGGGTGACAACCTGGTAGAACTCTTTCCCCAGCTCACCGAGAGAGGGATCAAAGAAAACAGCACCGATGGAGACAATGGGCGCATTTGGTTTTGTGCCCATAGTTTCAAGGTCGATCATTAAATGGTTCACGTTAAATATTCTCCTGTTCTGGTGCTGTTGTAGCTGTTTTAGTTTTTCTAACGCCGCTATTAAGTTTTTCTGCATTGAGCATTGAAGTACGGCAGGCGTTCCAGAGAGCCTCCTCATACATCCAGGCTTTTCCACCGCAAGCCTGGCAGAGAATTTCGTAAACGCTGTCGGGTATATCCTCCGGCACAATCAGTGCTGGTGGTGATGTATAGAGGATGCGTACGGGAGAGTCGTGTTCCACATGGTCGTCGTACTGACTACGATTAACATCGCGCCACTCGGTCCCGTACATAATCTGGTAAACAGGCTCGACCTTTACCTTCCTGTGTTCTCGACGTCCTTCGCGGAGCATGTCGATAAGTTTACGCACTACGTGCGCCGTTCCTCCCGCCTCGTCCATTTTGCATAGAAGATCGAATGCTGCCATATATGCCCCGTTACGCTCTGCGGTCTCACATGATACTGCCACGGCGTACATATCTTGCAGGAAGCCCTCAGTTAACTGGTTATTGGTCATTTAACACCACCTTGATAGCAAACACCTTCACCGGCTTATCGCCAAAGTGAGGATGTGTAATTGTTTTGATTTCATAGCCGCTATACTTCACATCAAGACGGCGGCTGGTATCGTCTTTGCGCGGATAGCCTTTGGTGATAATCAGACGGTCATACTGGCGCGGGAAATCCTTCCATGCCTCGGTTATGAGGCGATTACGCCAATACTCGTTATACAGTCGGTATTCTTCAGTTTTCTCGCCGCGCTTCATTGCGTCGAAATACTCACCTTTAACTGCAAGCTGGAGATTCATTGTCCTTCTCTTTCGATAACCTGGATGCCAGCGGCGGCGAGCATTTCCAAAATCGCCGTCTTGTTAAACCAGTGTCCTGCGGCATATGGCACCATTACCGCATGCCCAC
>NZ_JABBJF010000046.1 GCF_014218705.1 Kluyvera sichuanensis
TTTCGCTCACTGTTGCGAGGTGGCGTATATTACGCTTTCCTCTTTCAGAGTCAAGCGTTTAATTTCGCTTTTCTCTATCGAGATTCTCAGGAGAACCTCGCTGACCCGGCGGCTTGTTTGCCGTTGTTCCGTCTCAGTGGGGCCGCATTATAGGGAGTTTCTTCAGTGCCGCAACCCTTAAATTGCAGAAAAATGACTGACTGCTGCAATCCCCAGCAGAACCCCGCCTTATACCTATTTACACACAGAGTTATCCACAAATCTCATCTATTCTTATGGTCTCTGCGTATTTTCCCCTTCTTTATATAGAGGGAAAATGGCTTATCGCCCCCACCTACTATTCAACGATACGTCCCGACTCGAGCTTGATAATCCGATCCGCAAGGTGGAAATAGCGATCGTCATGGGTGATCGCGATAATGGTTTTCCCCTCAGCTTTCAGCGCTGGGAGGATTTCCTGGTAAAACACCGCTTTGAATTCCGGGTCCTGGTCGGCGGCCCACTCATCAAACAGGTAGATTGACCGCGCTTCCAGCCAGGCCTGCAACAAAGCCAGCCGTTTGCGCTGCCCTTGCGAAAGCGCCGTCGTAGAGAAACGCCCATCGGCAAAACGGACCTTATGGCTGAGCTTCAGCCGTTCGAGTAGCGCCCCCACCTGTTCCGCCGTGCGCTCATGCACAAACGCCACGTTATCGAAAAGGAAGAAATCATTGAACACCACCGAGAAGCATTGCCGATATGCCTCCTGTTGGTCATCGGCAACCCACTGGCCGTTTAAGCGCAGCGTTCCGCTGTCGGGCGGATAGATCCCCACCAGCAGATTCGCCAGCGTCGTTTTCCCACTGCCGTTACCGCCGACGATAAAGACCAGCTCGCCAGGATGAAACGTCAGGTCGAGTGGCCCCAGGGTAAAGCGTTCACCATCTTCCCCCTGATACTGATAGCTCACCTGCTCCAGCGCCAACGAGGTGAACGGCCCCTCTGGCAACGGACGCTGCGCCTGCTCCGGCGGTAGCGCCGCCTGAAGTTGCTGCACCCTCTGCATCGCTACCCGCGCGCTGGCGATAGTCGGCAGCGACGACAGCACACCCTCGACGGGCACAATCATATAAAGGAAGATCATCACATAGCCGGTAATCGCCGCCGGTTGCAGCGTTAGCGCTTCGCGCAGGCCAAACAGCACCAGGCCGATAAACACAAAGAACAGAATACTGCCCCAGCTCGTCGCCAGCCCATACAGGATGTAACCCCGCGTCCGCTCCCGGCGCACCGCCTCAATATTCTCCGCCAGTTCGCCGTCCACAAAATGCCGCCGACGCGCGGCGTTAAGCCGATATTCGCGCCCGCCGTCGAACAACGTTTTGCACTGTTGAATCAATGTATCTTCCCGTCGCCGGGATTGTCGCAGCAACCCAAGCGCGCGCCCGTGTGCAGCCTGATACCCCAGCGTACCGAGCGCAATAGCCAGTAGCGCCAGCCCCAGCACACTAAAAGAGAGCGTCGCCAGGTAAATCAGGCACCCGAGGATCACCGCGCTATAGATGAAGAGATTCGGCAGGTTAACGAAAAAGACCACCAGCGTATCGAGATCTTGCGTCAGCACCGAGATAGTCCGCGCCATTCCGGAACGCTCCAGCTGCAGCCAGCGGGTTTCACTCACCCGATGCGTCAACTCACTGCGCAGCCGTGCTTTTACCTTCTGCCCAAGATACATAAAGGTGGTTTGCGAGATAACGCGGGTTGCCAGCATTAGACAGGCCAGCAGCGCAAACTGTATTCCCGGTGCCAGCCAGCCGTGTGCTGGCGGCAGATTCAGGCTGTGGTTAATCATCGCCAGCAGTGACGCATTGCTCAGCCCGCTAATCAGCCCGGCAACCACGGCCAGCAGCAGCCAGCCGCCGACCATCCGAAACAACATCAACAACAACGACATGCTCATTCCTTTTTATAGTTTGCTTCTTTATTACGTCTGATGAGATGACGGCCTATTTCGGCCACGAATCAGCGGCCAGACCAGCAGCGGTACGCCGATGAGCGATGCCACCAGCCCCACCGGCAGCTGGCGCGGATAGAGCGCATTGCGCCCCAACCAATCGGCAACGGTCATGATGCAGGCGGAAAGCAGCACCGCGGTGTAGAGCTGCGCCAGTACGCCCTTCACGCCAACCCGGCGCGCCAGATGCGGGCCCAGCAGCCCGATAAACGACACCGGCCCCACTAATAAGGTGGCAAGCCCGGTCATCAGCGCCGCCAGCGCCAGCACACTGAAGCGGGCACGCGGCAGCGAGACGCCTAGCGAACCGGCTACGCTGCCCATCGGCAGCAGCACCAGCCAACGACGAAACAGCGGTGTGATGACCAGCAGCACCAGCGTGGCGATAAATAGCACCTGCGCCAGAGACGCGCTGATGTAGTAGGTACTGCCGGTCATCAGCGGCAGCAGCACCGCGCTGGCGGAGAGGTTATTGAGCATCACGATGCTCACGGCGGCCTGGCATAACGCATTCAGCGCCAGCCCGTTAAGCAACACGCGCTGAGGATTAAACGCGCTGCGTCGGCTATTCCACATCGTCAATAACAAGCTGATCAGCGCCCCCGCCAGGCTGCTTAATAGAAGAAAGGCACTGCCCTGAGTGGGAAACAGCAGGATATAGACGGTGACGCCCATCGCCGCGCCGCCGCCGATACCCAGCACTTCCGGGCTCGCCAGCGGGTTGCCGCTTACGCGTTGCATCAGTACCCCCGCGCCCGCTAACAGCGCCCCGGCGCTGATGGCGGCCAGCAGGCGCGGCACCCTGAGCGGCAGCAGCTGCGTCAGCTCCTCATGGCTTGCCCAATGCCAGTGCCCAAGGCCCAGCCCAAGACAGAGTGAAACCACAATGGCGATAAGCAGTACGGCAACAGCGAGCCACGGCACCCAGCGGTGGGTTGAGGCATCCGCCGTCAGTGGCGACGGGGAAGTATCCGGAACATGTTGCCGGGCATGACGCGCCAGCAGGATCAACAGCGGCCCGCCGGTCAGCGCGGTCAGCATGCCCACCGGCAGCAACTGACCGTTCAATAGCGAAACCCGGGACACGCAGAGGTCGGTAAACCACAGCAGCCCCGCTCCGGTGAGCGCACTGTGCAGCATCAGTTGGCGCGACGTGCGCGCACCGCCAAAGCGGGCAAGATGCGGTGCGGCCAGGCCGATAAAACCAATCACGCCGACGGCATTGACCACCAGCGCGCTCATCACCAGCGCCAGCAGTACCGCCGCGCTGCGAATTTTCAGCGGTGAGGCACCCAGGCTACTGACCATGGTTTCCGGCAGTTGCAGCAGATTCAGCGGTCGCCACAAAAAAGCCAGCACCAGCAGGCAAAGCGCCAGCCAGGGCAGCAGCGACATCAGTAGATGACTGTCCTCCTGCGCCAGCGAACCGCCGCCCCACATCAACACGGTCAGCAGGAAACGGTCATTGATGATGGCAATAAGCATCGTCAGCGCGCCACACCACAGGTTGATCATCATCCCGGCCTGGATCATCACTAAAGGCGAGAGCCGCTGCCGCCAGCTCAGCGCCAGCACCAGCAGCAGCGCGGCCAGTTCCCCCACGACCACCACCGCCATTTTCGCTTCGGTCAGTAGTAGTGGGAACCAGAGCGATGTCAGCCCCAGCGCCAGCGTCGCGCCGGAAGTCATCCCGAGCGTAATCGGCTCCGCCAGCGGATTGCGCAGCGCCCGCTGCATCAACCAGCCGCAGAGCCCGAGCGTCGCCCCGCCGATAATCGCCATACCCTGCCGCGGCAGCCACATGCTGTGCAGAATAATCGCCGTGGGCTGAAGGTTATTGGCATACAGCAGCGCCCGCAGGCCACCTTCACGCAGCACGTCGCTACCGGCGAGCAACAGCGCCGCCAGCCACAGCAGCGTGATCAGCCCCCATGAGAGACGGCGGGAATAGGGTTCATACATCGCGCCACCCCGCAACAAAGGGAGAGAGGATATCGGCGAAGCGCCCGGCGGTGATCAGCGCACCAGTATCGCTAATCGGCTGTTCAATCACCGCCATCGGATACCGCGACGTCACCGGCAGGCGCTGCCACAGCGTGCTCTGCCGCCAGCGGGAAACGGCGTCACGCTTGTCATCATCGACCAGCAGGATAAGCCGGGCATCCACCGTGGCAATGCGGGTCAACTCCACCAGCACCGTCCCTTCCGCCCCACGGCTCCCCTGCCAGGCATGACGCAGGCCGCAGGCCGCCAGCACATCGCCAGGCAAACTTCCCAGGGTATAGAGCCGCAGATGCAGCGCATCTACGGGCGTGGCGCAGAACACCGGTTGCCGCACCGTCTGGGCAACCTTGCGCACGCGAGCTAGCTGCGATTGCAGATTATTGAGCAATACCTGCGCCTGCGTTTCTCGTCTGAAGACATCACCCAGCTGACGCGTGGCATCGATAAAGGAAGCAAGCCCGTGGGTGGGCAGCGTCAGCGTCGGCGCGATTTTTTCCAGCGCGGGCTTCAGCAACGTATGTTGAGGGGTTATCACAATGCGGTCGGGCTTTAAGGCATACAGCGTTTCGAGATTCGGCTGGAACAACAACCCTAAATCCTGCACCGTTGCAGGCAGCACAGGCTGCGGGATCAGTTTGCGATACCAGTCGGGCGCCGAGACGCCAGCAGGTGTGATACCGAGCGCGAGGATCATCTCCGTCAGCCCCCAGTCCAGCACCGCCAGCCTCTGCGGGACCGCAGCACTCCCGGCCCACGACATCGCGGGAGCCAGCAGTGCTGCGGTTAATAACGTGCGTCGTGAGAGCATCGTTACCACTTGTAGCTAACGGTCGCCGTCAGCTGACGTTTCATCGCATATTCACAGCCGTTGTTCTGGCAGGTGGCGAGGTAGGTTTTGTTGGTCAGGTTCGCCGCGTTCAGCGCAACGCCCCATTCACGCCAGTCGTAGCCCAGACGCGCATCGTAGACCGTGGCCGCCGGTACCTTCAGGCTGTTGTCGGTATTGGCATAGCTGCTGCCGACATAGCGCACGCCGCCGCCGATGGAGAAGCCGTCCAGCGGGCCACTCAGTGCATACTGCGTCCACAGCTTAGCGCTGTTGCGCGCAATGCCGACCGGATGTTTACCTTCGGTACCGTCGTTCGCGCTGATCACTTCCGGATCGGTCAACGCATAGGACGCCAGCACAGACCAGGCCGGGGTGATGTTGATCTTGCCATCCAGCTCGATCCCGCGCGATCGGATCTCACCGGTCTGCACGCTATAGTTGGCGTGATCCGGATCCGGCGTCGCGACGTTGGTTTCCCGCAGGTTAAACAGGGCCAGCGTAAACAACGCATCCAGCCCAACCGGGTCGTACTTCAGGCCCATTTCCGTCTGCTTGCCTTCCGTCGGCTTAAAGCCGTGACCATAAAAATCGGTCGTGCTGCTCGGCACGAACGAGGTCGAGTAGCTGACGTACGGCGCTAAACCGTTATCGAAGTGATACAGCAGCCCGGCGCGCCCGGTGGTCGCATAGTCGTTGCTTTCGGTACGCGCGTCGGTCAGCAGGTTGGTGCTCTTGGTTTTCGCCGCATCGTAACGCCCGGCCAGGTTCATTATCCAGTTTGCCCATTCAAGCTGATCCTGCAGGTAGAACCCGGTTTGATCGAGCGTGGAGTGGGTGCTGCTGGTGAAGGCTGGCACTTCAACCGGCGTACTGTAATCCGGGTTGAGGTAGTTAATCGGGCTCGCATCACCGTAGCCTGCACGGCTGCGCACCGAGCTATGCATCCGGTCAATCCCGGCCAGCAGCGTATGCTGTACCGGACCAGTTTGCAGATGGAACTCCGCCTGATTATCCACGGCGAAGTTGACCATGGTCTCCTGCAGGTTCATCGAGTAACGGTCGATCAGCGGCGCATCCGCATGAACGCCCCACGGGTAGACCATCAGGTAATCGCCGGTGCTGCTGATATAGCGCAGGTTCTGGCGGAAGGTCACCGTGTCGTTAAAGTCGTGGCGGAACTGATAGCCGATGCTGCCCTGTTTGCGCTCATAGCTGTCAAAGCCAGGCTGGCCACCGTAGAACTTGCTGGAGATCTGCCCGTTCGGGTTATAGGTCAGCGTGCCGGAGGTGGGCATCTGGTTGTAGAAGCCGCTGTCCGGGTCTTTACGCAATTGCGCCAGCACCGTCAGGCTGGTGCGATCGCTCGGCTGCCAGGTGAAGGATGGCGCAATGTCGTAATGCTGATAGCGAGTGTGGTCGACCTGCGTTTCGGTATCGAAGAAGGTCCCCGCCACGCGGCCAAGCAGCGTGTTGTCGTCGGTCAGCGGGCCGGTGACATCAAAACCGGTGCCAAACAGGTTGTTGTTGCCGGTGGACATATACACTTCTCCGCCCGGCTGGGCCTGCGGAGTTTTGCTCACCATATTGACCACCCCGCCCGGGTTGGCCTGGCCGTACAGCACCGACGATGGGCCTTTCACCACTTCAATGCGCGACAGCAGGAACGGGTCCCACGCCGGGCGGCTCCACCAGGCTTCGCGCGGCAGGCGCAGGCCATCGAGATATTCGTCGGCTTCAAAACCACGCACCACGATAGTGTCAAAACGGGTATCCGGCCCGGCGTTTTCCGATGCCACGCCGGAGACATAGCGCAGCGCCTCCGGAATGGTTTTCGCCGCCTGCGCCGCGATTTGCGCCTGTGTAACGACGGCGATACTTTGCGATGTACGGCTTATCGGCTGGCTGGATTTCGTTCCGGCAGCCGCGTTGTGCGCCACCAGTGAACTCTCATCATCCTGCCCCTGCGACGGTTCCGCGGCGGTGACCACTATTGTCTGTCCTTTTGTGCTATCGTGACCGTTATCCGCAGTGAACGCTTGCCCGCTGTACCCTGCGATGATCGTACATGCCAGTACTTTCAACGGTTTATCCCTGAAAAGCTTGCCAACCTGATTCATAGCATTTCCGACTGTTATTAGAATTGGATGGAAATGATAATTATTCAAGTTTAAAAGAGAAGCCCTTCCGTGGCAGAATGGCGTTACTGGCCATCAGGATGTCGCCATTCGGACAAAAGTTGTCTCTAAACGCAGCAGTAAGCATAAATGGTGAGAATCAGACAGAGGGCAGGTGAAGATGACCATTCCACAGGCGATTGAAGGGCTGCGCCAGCTCAAATACGCTCCGGGCAGCGAAGAGCCGGTTCACCAGCACGAGCAGGGGCAGCTGATTTATCCGCTCAGCGGCGTGGCGAAAATCGTCACCCCGCAGCATATCTGGCTGCTGTCGCCCGGCCGCGCAATCTGGCTACCCGGCGGGCTGCCGCACGGGCTTCAGGCCGTGGATCGCGTGGTGACGCAGAACCTGTACCTTAGCCCGCAGGCTTCCCGCCTGTTTGGCAATCAGTGCCGCGGCCTGGCCGCCACTCCCCTACTCCACACCTTGATTGATGCCGGGCTTGAAGATGCCATTCCCCCAGAGCGGATGGCCCTGCTTCAGGCGCTACTGACCGACGAGCTACAGCGTTTACCCGCCGCCGCGCTGTGCCACGTGATCCTCCCAAGCGACCGCCGGGTGCGCCAGGTCTGCGATACCCTGTGCCGCGAGCTGGATCACACCGCGACCCTCGCCTGGTGGGGGCAAAAGGTCGGTGCCAGCGAACGCACGCTGGCACGCCTGTTCCGCGAAGAGACGCACCTGAGTTTTTCCGAATGGCGGCAGCAGATTCGGCTGCTGGAAGCGGTGTGTAATCTGGCACGCGGCGTGGCGGTGAATACGCTGGCGCAGGAGCTGGGCTATGCCAGCGCGAGCGCGTTTATTGCGATGTTCAGGAAGAAGCTGGGGGTGTCGCCGCAGCGGTATATTCAGGCGGCGATGGTGATGTCGTGATTTTATGGTTATCTATTTTTATTATTAATACAGGGACTGTTTTTAATAGATAATATTAATAATGGTTTCCGGTTTTATATTTAATGGCGTTTATTACGTTTTATTTTCGGCTGGCTTTTATTTTCTGCACCGGGTATATTTACAGGTGTTATTTTGCGCGATGCGGGTGTGCGCCAACACGCCCGCATCGCTAATCACAATTGCTATTAAAGGAGAATAGTAACCATGACTGATGTCGATTGTATTGTAGATTCGTTTGAACCAGAAGTAGTGGATGGAAATAAGCGGAATTTAACCGTGAGTTATGCGAGCCGCGCGCCAGATTACCATCGCGTTCCGGCGGTGATGATGAAGGGGCAATGGCTGGAATCGGCGGGGTTTGCCACCGGCACGAAGGTTGAGGTGCGGGTGATGAAGGGGTGTATAGTACTGACGGCGGTGGAAGCAGAGGCTGACGAGGTGCTGGAGACGGCGCGGGTGGTGGGGAAGTTATCGGTGAGGAAGCGGAGGCAGGTTAGGGAGTTTATTGGGGTGATTGGGGGGAAAGGGAGCCGGGGTTGAAGGGGTGAGATTAGGCGCTGAGAGGCGCCTTTTTTGTTGGCTGCTTATTTAGGAAAGCCGTATTTATGGTTATTTGGCACTGAGATATTTACCACTTACTTCCAGTACTATGAGTTAGAACACAATTATCAGCACATTGAATACGCTATGATTTCCCACATATCATGATACGTATTCAGGCGACTATGAAGAATAAAACCATTGGGTTTGTTATTATTTTATTTTTTGTCTGGCTCTTTGCCAAAAATGATAAAGTACCAGCTACCGAAAGTAGTGTTCAAAATTCAGACATATCTACATCAAGTTCACTTTCGGTAGCCCAGAAAATACCGGACATTACTGGGTCTGGACAACCCGAGCACCGCTATGTGAATGCTGATACTTTGAAGGTGCGCAGTTCCCCGAAAGGAAACGCACTCGATACATTGAAAAGAGGAACATCCGTCAACGTGTATGAGCAGCGCGATACATGGAGCCGGATAAGTGCAGCTAAAGAGCAAGAACGCTGGGTTGGTTCGGCATACTTATGTGAAGTGGCGGGATGCTATATCAAGAATGATCGCCCGCAGAGCGCTCCTGCAGTCAAGAAACGACCAGCGAAACGGCATAGTGCACCGGTAAAACAGCCCGTGAGTTCTCCATCCTATAGTTCGTCTTGTTCTTGCTCTTCAGGGAACGTGTGTATTGGGCCGCGTGGGGGGAGGTATTGCATTACTTCTGGAGGGAATAAGCGGTATGGGGTTTAGGGGGGAAGTCCGTAAGGGTATTGTGCGAAGGCCGGACTCAAATCATCATTCAACACAATGAAATATAATAAATAATTAATAATCACACCACAATGTGCCCCCTTTTGTGCCCCCAACACACATTGTGACCATACCTACCTCAACTTATTGGTTTAACAGAAAAAATTCTGAAATTATCATTCTCGGTTTGGATCCGTTAATCGGATTCGAACCGGAACAGAAAAAAACTTTTTTTCACGAAAACTGTTCACACTGTTCACTCATCATTATTTTTATTACTTTTCAATGTGATACAAGGTGAATAGTCCGTGAACAGTGAACACTTTACTGTTCACTTTCAGGGATTTCAGGCAAAAAAAGACCGGCTAATGCCGGTCAGGATAGGTTATGGCGCTGTGGTTTCGTCACATCGGGGCAGCCAGTCGGCGTTGCTTTCATCCCTGAGCGCGAGATTCGTCTGCATCCCCTGATTCGTTCGCCGCTTGCCATAATTCAGCCCGTACTCCTTCAGCATCGATGACAGCCCTTTGCCGAACATGGTGAGACTGAGCGTGTTCTTGTAGCCGTGCGCCTCCATATAGACCAGATAGGCGTGATAGAGGTACAGGCGCGGCTGTCGTGGGATGATATTCGCATTTCCCATGTACATCCCGTCAGGCTCGGGCAGCGCCTCCAGATAGCCACAAAAATCAAATGTCGGGTCAGCATCACGCTTGATACTGAGTGCCTCATCAGAGTTCTGCTGGGACTGGAGCAACGTGCGCGCCGTCATCGGGTCGCTGAATTTTTGCATAAGCTGACGCACAATGACCGCTAGCTCACGGGCAATTTTATCTTTCAGCTTCGGATCCCGCTCTTCCGGGGCAATCTGTTCCGGGAAGTGCATAATCACCCGACGGCGTGACACACCGCCGCTGCGGTCGGTGAAACGCATCGGATTATTGTTCACGGCGAGAATCACCGCCGGAATATGCGTTGAATACGCATCCCGGTATTTCGGGTCAACGGATACGGCATCGCCGCCGGTGATGGCCTTTAGCCCTGCACCGTCACCACTCCATTTCTCCTGGTCAGGCAGACGTATCAGCGAGAAGCCAATCAGCGCCGCGCGTTCGCGGGGGGATTCCAGCGTTTCAATGGTCGCTGACGTGGCGTTATCCTCTCCGGCCAGCATAGTCGCAATTTCGGCCAGAATACTTTTCCCGCTGCCGCCGGGGCCGGTCACCTCAAGAAAAAGCTGCCAGTCATAACGGTTTGCCAGCACCATAAACAGGGCGGCGAGTATCACATCACGTTTATCCGCGCGTGAACCGGCGGCGCGGTCGAGCCAGCGCCAGAAGTTTGGCGCGTGGGTTTCCAGTGCTTCCCCCTCAACCGGCGGGGTAAAATCCACATCGCACAGTGTACGCAGCCAGTGTGCTTTACTGTGAGGACTGAATACGCCGGTACTGGTATCGAGTACACCGTTGCGAAAACCTATCAGGCGGCGCGCCGGGGCATCCTGCTGGGGAATAATCAGCTTCAGGGTATCCACCACCGAGGCAATTTTCCCCGACGAGAACGGCGCTCGCAGACGCTGGAACAGCCCGGCCACATCACGCGCAAAATCCGACGGTGGGATGATTTTCCATATCCCGGCTTCATAGCGTGACAGGAGCTGGCCGTTCGCATCCACCGCCAGCGCCTCGCCGTAATGCTCATGTACCCGCATCGCCTTTTCACTGGTGCTCATGGCGGTGAATTCAGCCTCGCTCATGGTACTGAACGGGCTCTCTCCCGGTGGCCGGATAGCGTCATAAATCGCTTTACGCGTGGCATCTTCTCCCCTCTGCATAAACGCATCATTCCAGTCACCAAAGACCGACGGTAGGGCGACAATTCCCTCACAGGCTTCTGCGGCCGCTGCGGCTTTTGTCTGACCGTCGCCGTTGAGGTCACGGTCGGCAGCGAGCACAATCTGACACGCCGGGTGCTTTTGCCGGGCAAAGCTCGCCAGAGAAAGAAGGTTCACGGATGACAGCGCCACCATGACGGTTTCACCCGTCAGGTGATGCACGGTGAGCGCGGTCGCATAGCCTTCTGCTATCCACAGGCGTTTTCCGGCCTGTTTTTTCCCTTCAATGATATGGCATGCCCCTTTGACCTGACCGCCTTTCAGGGTGCGTTTGAGACCGTCAACATTGATAAGCTGGAGATTAACCAGCGCGCCGGTGTCATCATATAGCGGGACAACCACATCACCGGCGCGGTAGGTCACGCCGCCGGTTTTATGTGTGGCGGTGAGCGTCAGGCATTCCAGCGCGGGAAACCCCTTGTGGGTCAGGTAGGCGTTGCCGGTGGCCGGTCGGCTTTTCTCCATCAGTTTTACGGCCAGCGCGGCCGCTGCTTTGCGGTCGGCTTCCGTTCCGGCCTCGGTGGCCGCAATCACCTCCGGGGAAACCGTCGACAGATTGCCGGTGACGGCGTTCACCTTTCCGGCGGCCTCAGAGGCCGATACACCAAAGACTTTCTCTACCAGCTTAAGGCCATCACCCGCGCCGCACTGGTTACAGAACCACGTCCCGCGCCCTTCTTTATCATCAAACCGGAAGCGGTCAGATCCGCCGCATACCGGACAGGCCTGATGGCGGTTTTTAATGACCTTCACACCCAGCGCCGGGAGAATGCGCGGCCAGTGGCCGCATGCCTGTTTTACGGTTTCCGTTACGTTCATATTCATGATTATTCTCCCTCAGTGTAATACCGGTGATTTAATGTGATGGGCGCAAAGTTCATCCAGTACGACGAGGCCGAGAAAAGACAGCGACGGCGCGGCTTTCAGCGGGCTGGCTTCCATTAAATCTTCCAGTAATGCACAGGCAATCTGGCGGCCTTTTTCCTCGCCATGCTGGCGCAGGTAGAAGCCCTCCAGCTCGGCGGCAATGGTGCTTTCCAGCGCGTCGAGGGTGAGGTGCGGGTAGCGGCGCTGACGTTCGCATAAAGCCAGCCATGCACAGGCCACGGCGCGACGATACAGCGCGGCGCGTAATACGGGCGGTAATGGCTTTTTCATACGTTACCCTCCCCGGTCAGCCAGTGCTGATTGCAGCGTTCGACCACGCTGTCGAGCTGGGCGGTCATGAGGTAAATCACGGAGGTGAGCTGTAACTGCTGCGCGGGGTCACGACGAACGGTGGCGCAGTCCTGCACCTGCATCAGGTCGCCGACGAGCTGGCCGACATTGCGCATATGCTCCAGACATTCGAGGTCACGGGCGGTAATGGTGGTGTGTCTCATGCGCGCACCTCCGCAACTGGCAGACGGCCAGCGAACGAGAGAACGTAATCGCGAACAAGAGAAAGGCGTGCGGCGTGCTCATCACCGGCAACGGTGCGAAGCATACAAATACGGGGTTTACGGTCTGCGCGACGAACGGCGGCAAACACAAAGACAAACTGCGGGTACGACGGGGTGAGGATAGTAGCCATGATGGCAGCCTCCTTGAAGTAGTTTGAAAAACTACCACCGGAAACGCCAATTTCACTGGTGGCAGCCCGAACGGGGTTGGCGTAACCGGCCTTCAAGGAAACCGGCCAGCCCGAAGGCTGCCCCGCCCGGACTACCATTATCAGAAAAGGACTCGGGTGCACGAATAAACACCACAGCCCTGAAAATGGGTGTGCCTGAGCAACGACATAAAAAAACACGCATGGCGCGTGTCGTGTCGCCTTGAAGTTATTCGGAACGCCAATTCCGGCTGCCGATTTTGCGACAGCAGGAAAACTATACCTGGAAACGGCGAAAAGAAGCAAGCCAGAAAAAGGGGCTGTTTGCTGAACGGTCATCATCATGCGTCATAGCCCCGGTTGCGTTCGGCAATGCGGTCAGCCATCCATGCGGTAATTTCTGACTGCGCCCACGCCACGTTTTTACCACCGAGGGAGATTTGTTTTGGGAAGGTTTCCCGGCTGATGAGGTCGTAAATGGTCGAGCGGGATAGGCCGCACAGATGCATCACTTCGGGCAGACGGATAAAGCGCTCGTGAACGGTATCAGAAACCGGCATCAGCGGCGCGGCAGGGGCGGAAGACGGGGAAGAAAAAGCAGTATGCATCGGGCTACCTCACTAAGTCCATACAGTGCCGGTCGTGTCCGTCCGGCCTCGGGTAGCTCTCTATTTTCAGCATAAAATTGAGTATTGCAACAAGGGGGGGTAATGCTGCCCAACATGTGTAACTGGCTAAAAATCACCCAATAGAGAAATGGAGTGCACTGAAGTGCATCCTCGCACATCCTCGCACATTCTGAGAAAGTAAAGGTCAATTGAAACTATTGATTGATTATTATTAATAGATATTAACATCCAAAATCAGAGTTAAAGGGAGGTTCTAGAAATAGAAGGATGGTGAACAGTAGTGAACAGTTTGTGAATACTTCCCTCTCAACTGTTCACCATTTAATTTACTGTATTACTTATCTTTTTTCTTTAAGTGAACAGTAGTGAATAGTTATTAGTAAAAAAACAAACAGAGAGAGGGTTTTCCTTCGACCTTTCTCTGGCAAGCCGGGTTTTTAAGTCCTGTTTGTGCCATGACTGCTACAACCGCAATGAATCGAGTTGTTGTCTGAGGGGCGGCAGAATGGCGTCAGGTTGAAAACACACAGAGAGCCCGACGATGAAAGCAGACTTACTTACTTCAGTAATGAAAACCATTGGCAGCACACAGAATGAGACAATCCGTACAGCCATCGAGATCGCACTGGATACTCTTAACGGGAAAGCCAACCAGAGCGCAGAGACTGCGATAAATAACGCTCTTGATGCGTTCAGCCAGGCTAAATCCGCACACACGGAAAATATGCTGAAACTGAATGATATCGAGGCCGCCATTATCCGCAGTGAGAAAGAACGTCAGAACGCGCTGAATGAGAGCACTGAAGCGGAACAGAACTGGCGCGCCCGTTTTCGCGAACTGCGCGGCATGATGACCCCGGAACTGAAAGCGGAACATGGTCAGCGAGTGGCCGGTCGTGAGCTGGCTGAGGAATTCGCCACCCTGATTGATGAGCTCAATGATGATAAAGCCCGTACTATGCTGGCCGCCTGTACATCAGGAAAAGAATACGTCAGCGCTCATTCAGATGTGTTCTCTGCCTATGCCCGGAATGAGTGGGCGGTGGTAATGAAAGACATTCCCCCTGCACTGGTACGCGCATTTGCTTTACGTCTGCGTGAGCTTGAGATTAAGGGGGAAGAACACCCTCACACAATTCTGATTCAGGAGCTGGGCGAGAATGTACTGACACAGAGTCGATATTACGCATTCAACATGGAAAATGAGCCGGTGATTTCACAGATTGGCCTTCATCGCCCGGCACTCACCGGCGTAGACATGAAGCTCTTTAAAAGTCCCGCCCTCAGAATGGCGCGAGCTAAATCGCTGGCACAGAAGAAACAACCGCAGGGGGTGCAGTCATGATGCGCTGCCCGTACTGCAAACAGTCTGCCCATGTTCGCACCAGTCGTTACCTGTCGGATAACGTCAAACAGAGTTATCTCCAGTGTGTGAATGTCTTCTGCTCCGCGACCTTTCGCACCATTGAATCTATCGATGAGGTGATACGGCTACCAGCGGCGGAAAAGCCAGAACCGGCGCAGACAGCGTCAGTGACACCGCCCCGAATTCTGGATTGCGCTCGCTCATCGCTGCGCCACTGATTCAGGAGAAAAGGAAATGATACGAGCACCACTGGAGCAGGCCTTTGAAACCTGTCAGAAGAATAAATCGGACTGGATGAGCAGCAAGTCAGCACTGGCACGGGCTGAAATGGCGCTGAAAGAACATGAGCTCACCAGTACCCGTTATGAGCCTGACGCTGTACAGGCGCTGCGTGATGATATTGACCTGAAAAAATGGGCAGTAAACCAATCTGCCGGTCGGTATATCCGGTCACATGAGGCCGTGCAGCGTGTCAGCATGCGTCGTCAGCTCCACGCCTTTATGCAGGTCAGTGGCGACGCGCTGGCCGCAGCACTGGCACCGGAATTAATGCACCTCAGAGAGCAGCCTGAAATCGTCAGAGAACGGGCTCTCGACCGGGCGGCCGCCATCGTTCGCGAAGCGCTATCGGTTCATCTGGCCAGCGGAAGAGATATTCATTATGTTCAGGATGACCGGGATATTCTGACTACCATCGGGTTCCGGCCTGACAGAGCCTCCAGAGGAGACAATCGGGCAAAATATACACCTGAACAGAGTCAGATTTTCATGTGCCGACAGGCCGCGCAGACCCGCAAAAAATCCGCATAAACCGCCCCGAAAATACCCGTCTTTTTAAGAAAAATAGCCATGCATGCATAAGCTGCATGGCTTTGCATGCAAAACCCTGAATTCTCCACACCCCGCCGCACCAGCACTGGCGCGGCATGAGCCCTTCCATGCATCTGCATTAAAAGCGCCTCCAGAAGCGGGCAGGCGTGGCGGGGAGAGCATTGCGCGCCAGCATTGTTAAATTCGTTCTCATAATAAAAGCGTGTTGACTTCATAAAATTTGCAGCAAGTACGGCACTTAAATGAAGGTAACTAACCATGATGTTATGATTTGATACACTCATCAAAGTATTAGGGCTGAACGCAAGAATTGATATTGCATCAAGTCCGTTTATAAGCATAATTCAGATAGATCAACATAAACATGCATAGATGGGAAAACTATGAAAATTGACAACCAACCTTTGTTTGAACACCACTTGAAAAGTGGTATTAATTTATTCCTTGGTGCTGGGTTTTCAGTAGAAGCAAGCTCAAAAAGTGGGAAGCTTCCAGTTGGAGATAATTTAAAAGATGAATTACTTGATCATTTCAAACGAAAAAAACCATCATCTCTAGATCTCCCTCAGCTTTGTCAAATATTAAGTAGCTCCTCTAAAAAAGAACTTAAAGACTTTTTCATAAATCGTTTTACAGTCACAGAATTTGATGAGCTTTACAAATCCCTTGAAAGTATTAAAATAAAATCCATTTTTACAACCAACATCGATGACTTAATTTTCAAAATTTTCAAGGACAGTAGTAAATATTATATAAACGACATCCAATTGAGGGGCCCAGCGATAAGCAACGGTGAAGCTATTGATTATATAGGGCTTCATGGCTGCGTGGCATACCCTGGTTCAGAGTTTGCTTTTTCACCATTAGAAATCTCTTCTAGTTTTGAACGAGATAAAGATAGGTGGTTCACCTACGTAGGTAAAATTCAAACCTCACCAACTCTATATTGGGGTTATAGAGTCCAAGATGCAGGAGTATTACAAGCTTTATCAAACACGTCTAATAAAGGCAGGCAAAGAGCTGATGCCTGGATCGTATTAAGAGAAGATGATGAAGAAGCTAGAGAGTACTATTCCTCTTTAGGTTTTCAAATAATAATTGGAGAAACAAAGGAACTACTTAATTATATTTCAAAAATTAAAATCGATAATAAATCAAGCCCTCAGAAGAACACAATTGAAAGTAAGTTTGAAGAATACAAAATACCAACACTGACCTCAGTACCTGTACGTTCTCTCTCAGAGTTCTTCTTAGGTGCAGAGCCAATATGGTATGATATTTTTACAAATAAAATCCATAAAACAACCCATTTGCAAAGAACAAAAAACGAATCATTTAAACCCAAGCACGTATTAATTATTGGAGCACCTTTAACTGGCAAGTCAACATTACTGAAACAATTATCTGTTGAAGCAAAAGAACTTGGCTCAGTTTTATATATTAATGAGATTACACCAGAAAAAGCACAGTTACTTTCTAGAGAGATTAAAACTTCAAATGAGAAGGTTTATGTATTTATTGATAATGCTGTAGATTCTTCTGAAGCAATACAAACTCTAGTGAATCTCCCTAATATTAAAATAATAGCTGCTGAAAGGGATTTTATTTATGACACTGTTTCATATAGATTTACCCCTCAACAATTTAATATTCTAGATGTCTCTGGCTTAAATGATTTCGATATACAATCGATTATAGATAGCATTCCTCAAGGTATTAACAAGCAAAATGATTCATTTTCTCATAGTGAAGGAGATATGGATATTGAACCAAGCTTTCTTGAGGTTATGACACACATCATTAAAGACAACGCATTAGCAGATAGATTTGTAGAAGCACTCAAAGCATTTAAAAAAACCGCCGCACCAGAGCATGACTTGTTATTATTAGCATGTTATTTATACAGTTGCCGAATTCCTATCTCGGTTGATATCGCCGCTGCATATCTGAGAGATTATAATTACGACGCCTTAAAGGCATTTAACATGTTATCTAATATGGATACATTTTTATATCCATACGAAGGGCAGTTAAGCGAGGATAACCAAGCGTATTTTGTTCCGCGTTCAAGAACAGTGTCAGAAATAGTAATGAAGAAAACCTACCATAAAGATATGGCCAAAATGTTAGAGACTTTCCATCAAGAAGTCTCTCCAGCCAGAATAAGTAGATATGATATTTTTAAACGATACGCTTATGATGCAAAATTAATGGGGCGTGCATTTCCTGATTGGGAGAGAGGATTATCTTTCTATGAGGAAGCTTTCACTCGTGACAGAACACACTCATTAAAACAACAAGGAGCATTATATTTAGCTCACAAAAAAAAATATGAGTTAGCGTTCATATGGATTGATGAAGCCAAATCAATCACTGGCAACAACAATCCAACAATCAGAAATACTTATGCTGTAATACTGTTCAATGCAAACTATGATAAACCTAATTCTCCCGAGGTGTTATCAACCTTGGAAGAAAGCATGGAAATATTACAACGTTGTTATAATGATGATTACAGAAAAATTTATCACGCTAGGATTTTTGCTGAGCAGTCCATCAAATTCAAGTCAAAATATCCTGACATATCTAGAAAAAGAGGGTATTTAGAGCTAAGTATGAAATGGTTAGAATCTGAATTAAAAAATCGGCCCAATGACCGATGGATGAATAATCTCAAACGTTCTATTCAAAGAAACTTACGCTAGAATCCCAACAATTACATTATAGTTGGCTCTCATAAGAGCCAACTAATAATTATTTTTTGCGAAATCATATGGAGTAATAACATGTGTATTATTTGCTTCCAAATAATCAGCCCACCACTGAACCATCAATCGACGTTCATCCAAATGCTCAGATGTGTGAATATATGCAGCACGCACATTATTACGTTCTGTATGGCTTAGCTGTCGTTCAATGGCATCGTCACTCCATAACCCTGACTCACCCAATGCACCACGAGCCATCGTCCTAAAACCATGCCCGCAGACTTCAGTTTTCGTGTCATAACCCATTGCACGTAAAGCGCTGTTTACCGTGTTTTCACTCATAACCTTAGTTGCGTCATGATCACCGGGGAAAAGCAGCTCTTTATCACCACTAATCTGCTTTAACTGGTCTAACAAAATCATCGCCTGTCGACTAAGCGGAACGATATGCTCCTCTTTCATCTTCATGCCACGGTACGAGTAACGCACACCCTTAATTTCCTCTCGTTTTGCAGGTACTCGCCAGAGAGATTTATCGAAGTCGAACTCATCCCAACGCGCAAAACGTAACTCACTGGAACGCACAAAAGTTAGTAAGGAAAGCTCGACCGCGATCCGCGTCATTACCCGACCGCGATATGCAGCAAGACGAGCAAGAAACTCAGGGAACCGGCTTGAAGGTAAAGCGGGGTAATGTCGCGCTTTGGTTGTCGATAGCGCACCAGCCATATCACTTGCTGGATTTGAGTCGATGTAATCGTTCTGTACGGCATAACGCATAATGGCCGTGACGCGCTGTTGTAGGCGCTGAGCGACATCATGTTTACCACTGGCATCAACTTTTTTAATCGGGGCTAACAGGTGACTGGTTTTGAGTTGGCGAATGTCGGACGAACCGATATAAGGGAAAATATAAAGCTCAAGATAGCGAAGAACGCGCGATCGATGGTCTTCGCTCCAGCGCTTATTACTGGCATGCCATTCACGAGCGATAGTTTCGAAAGTATATGCCCCCGAATTCTCGGCCTGAGCTTCTTTCTGTTCGGCTTTGGGGTCTATACCCTGCACTAAGAGCTTTTTAGCTTCATCGCGTTTTGCTCTTGCCTGAGCAAGCGTTACCGTAGGCCAAACACCAAAAGCGAGGCGATCCTCTTTTTTGTCATAGGGCCGTCTGTATTTCATGCGCCAGTATTTAGAACCCTTGGCCGAAACCTCGAGATACAAACCGCCACCATCGGCCATTTTATAGGTTTTGTCTTTTGGCTTTGCGGTCTCGACCTGTCTGGCGTTGAGCTTCATTTGGGGGCACATTTCTAATCGAAGTTAAGATGCCCCCAATTATGCCCCCAATGACATCCGGATTTCAACGGACAACCTCGGACAACTCAGGACGTAAAAATCGCTGCAAGCATTGATTTTTAAGGGATAATTGGACTTTCTCGGATGGTCTTGGAAGTACTAATGGTGCCGAAGGCCGGACTCGAACCGGCACGTATTTCTACGGTTGATTTTGAATCAACTGCGTCTACCGATTTCGCCACTCCGGCACGGAAAGGTATGCGGAAAACGTTGTGGATTATACCTGTCACGCGCCACCATGCAAGCGTCAGTCACCTACTCCCCCACCAAGTGTCTAAAAAACCGTCGCATCCCCCACAAAACCCTTAACCGCCGCTAACTCTGCCCCCAGCCAACGCTTTTTCCTGGAATCCGCCTCGCAAAAAAATGCAACGTGACCGGGTCGGTTTACATTTGCCCTCGTTTGATATGAGATCGCGTTACTAAATCTCGTAACAACAGCCATTGTGCTCAGGGCATCGCTATGCGCTTCTATCAGGTTGAACCCACGCTGGAGAATTACTGGCGCGGGATTATTCTCTTTGGCAAAAACGTCGCGTCCTATAAGTTCGCGCTGGCGCATGCGCTGTACGATCTCAAACCTGAAGGTAGCGATCTGATCTTGCTGGACGATCTGGCGGTGCCGTTCAGCGATCATCTCTGTCGCCATCTGCAGCATGCGCCTAAGCAGATAACCTCGCGCAGCAGCCAGTTTATTAGCGCCTGTTCGCAGTTCAATGCGGGAGAAATCACCCGTGATGCATTAACCGCGATTACGGTGCGTCAGGGGTTCAACAATGTGATTGATGCCTTCCACAACGTGAATCAGGGTGAGATTGAGAAACGTTTTTTTATCGATGAGCGCAAACCCCACAAGGGTATCCGCCTGACGGAGAATTTTTACCGTCTGGGTGAACGCCTGCAGTATCAAAACCTCAGTTTTGAAACCAACGCACGCTGGAGCCTGGTCGAGCAGGCGTGGGCGATGAATATCTCCAGCCAGCTTATCAACGTAGAGTACGACGATAACGATCAGATGCTGTTTAGCCGCAGTAGCGATCGCCGCGTGGCCATCTCGAGCTGTCGCGATAGCCTCAACGGCTACCAGAAGGGGCGCTGCTTCTACTGCTATGCGCCCATCAGCCTACAGCCGGATGATGAACAATTTGCTGACGTTGACCACTTTATCCCATGGAAAGCACGTGAGCAGGTGCGTAACGTGAATGGTGTCTGGAATCTGGTGCTGGCATGTAAGGAGTGCAACCGGGGCGAGAAAGGCAAGTTCGCGCGCCTGCCGTCCCGTAAGCTGCTTCAGCGCCTGCACGATAGAAACGAGTACTTTATCAATAGCCACCTGCCACTGCGCGAAACGTTGATCCGGCAAACCGGAACGGCGACGGCGCAGCGTGAAAAATTCCTGGCCACCAGCTGGAACGATGCGCTACAAGTGCTTTTTCACCAATGGGAACCTGTCGCACAGGGAACGGATACTTTCTGATGACGCTTGAATACTACCAGCACCATGCCGACGATTTTTTTAACTCAACGGTCAACGTCGATATGGGTTCGCTCTATGCGCCTTTTCTGGAGCGCATCCCGCAAGGCGGCTGGATCCTGGATGCAGGATGCGGCTCCGGGCGCGATAGCAAAGCGTTTTTACAGCAGGGCTATCAGGTTGAGGCGTTCGATGCGACGGCAGAAATGGCAAAGCTTGCCAGCCAGCATACTGGGCTGTCGGTTAAACAGATGACCTTTAGCGACGTCGATGCTGTTAATTATTACGACGGTATCTGGTGCTGCGCCTCGCTGCTGCACGTCAGCGCCGCCGAACTGCCAGATGCCATGGCAAAACTGGCGCGAGCGCTTAAGCCCGGCGGCATCTGGTATGTCTCCTTTAAGCATGGTGACGGCGAGCGAGTCAAAGATGGCCGTCACTTTACCGACCTCAATGAGCAAGGGCTGAATACTCTGCTGGCAGGGCTTGCGGGCATCACGCTTGTTGGTCACTGGATAACGGAAGACAAGCGTCCCGATCGCAGCGAGATGTGGTTAAACGCACTGTTACAGAAGCGTTCTTAATCCCCCCTTCCGCCAAGCGCCCCGCCCCCACATGCTCTACACTCTCAGTTCAACACCACACTGAGAGATACACGATGTCCATAATAAAAAGCTACGCCGCGAAAAATGCCGGGGCAGAACTGGAAGTCTGGGAATACGATGCCGGGGAGCTGCTGCCGGAAGACGTTGAGGTGAAAGTGGATTACTGCGGGATCTGCCACTCGGACCTGTCGATGATCGACAACGAATGGGGGTTCTCTCAATATCCGCTGGTTGCCGGCCACGAGGTGATTGGTCACGTGGTGGCGCTGGGCAGCGCAGCGCAGAGTAAGGGGCTGAAGATTGGTCAGCGCGTGGGCATTGGCTGGACGGCGCGAAGCTGCGGCCACTGCGATGCCTGTATCGATGGCAACCAGATTAACTGTACCGAAGGCTCGGTGCCGACCATCCTCAACCATGGCGGCTTTGCCGATAAGCTGCGCGCCGACTGGCAATGGGTTATTCCTCTGCCAGACAACATTGATATCGAAACCGCAGGCCCGATGCTGTGCGGCGGGATCACCGTCTTTAAACCGCTGCTGATGCATCACGTTACCGCCACCAGCCGCGTAGGGGTGATTGGGATTGGTGGTCTGGGGCATATCGCCATTAAGCTGCTGCGCGCGATGGGTGCTGAAGTTACAGCGTTCAGCTCCAATCCGTCGAAAGAGCAAGAAGTGCGAGCGATGGGGGCGGACCACGTGGTTAACAGCCGTTCGCCGGAAGCGCTCAAAGCGCTGGCGGGTCAGTTTGACCTGATCATCAACACCGTCAACGTCGACCTGAACTGGCAGCCGTACTTCGAAGCGCTGGCCTCGGGCGGCAACTTCCACACCGTCGGCGCGGTGCTGACGCCGCTGCCGGTACCGGCGTTTACCCTGATTGGCGGCGACCGCAGTGTCTCCGGTTCGGCGACGGGTAACCCGTTCGAACTGCGCAAGCTGATGAAGTTTGCCGGTCGCAGCAAAGTCGCGCCAATTACCGAGCTGTTCCCGATGTCGAAAATCAACGATGCCATCCAGCACGTGCGTGACGGTAAAGCCCGTTACCGCGTGGTGCTGAAAGCTGATTTCTGATGTGACTCCGGCGGCGTTCTGCCGCCGGTTCTTCTCTTCGCCGTTAAGCTTTTGCGAAGGCCGCGAAGACTTCCGCTACGGCAACGGCACCTGGGTCCGGCACGCCGTTCAGGTTCTCGCTGTTCACGTACGACGCGCGCCCCGCTTTCGCTTTTTGCATCGTCGCCGTGCTGTCAGCACCCTGTTGTGCTGCCGCAATCGCTTCTGCCAGCCCCTTATCACGCAGCGCTTCCAGCGCCGGTTGCAGGGCGTCGACTAACGTACGGTCGCCGGGTGCGGCACCGCCGTAGAACTTCATCTGCTTTAACCCGGCCAGTAGCGCATTGGCTAGCGGTTCGCCCTGCGCCAGCGTCTGCCCGGCGGCGGTGAAGAACAGCGACATCAGCACGCCGCTGGAGCCACCCATCACGGTTGCCAGACGTTCGCCAATCAGCTGTAGAAGCTGCGCCGGGTTGTTTAGCGGCAGGGCGTTCTGCTGGAGCAACGTAGCGACATCCTGCGCGCCCAGCGCAAAGGTCGAGCCGGTATCGCCGTCGCCTACCTTGGCATCCAGCGCATTCAGGCGACTCTCTAAACCCAACAGCGTCTGGGTAGCCTGTGCCACCAGCGCATGCACCTGCGGGTTCTCCGACGGCTGCACCTCCAGCGCGTCGTGAACTTTGGCATGCGCCAGGGTTCTCAGTGGCGCAAAGGCCACGGCTTTCACCCAACCGCTGGTCTCCACATCGGCCAGCAGCGCCTCTTCAATGGCCTGATTCAGAACGATCAGCGAGAGCGAGAAGCCCTTCATATCGAGCGAACTGACCAGCGTCGCCGGGCCAATCAGATAGGCTATCTGCTCGCTCAGCGCGGAGTGCGCAAGCTCTTTGGCGAGCAGCGCCATCTCAAGCTCCGACACGCCGCCGAGGTTGTTGATCAGCACCGCCACGCGGTTATCTCCCACCGAGGCTTTCAGAGCCTCAACCAGCGTGCCGATCAGCTGTTTGCTGTTATGACTGCTGACCGTCGAAGCGCCTGGCTCGCCGTGGATACCGAGCCCCAGCTCCACCTGACCGGGCTTAATGCGGTCTTCCGTCTCGCCGCCGGGTAAATTGCAGGTCTCCATCGCCAGCCCCAGGCTGAACACGCCGCGGCTCGCCTGTTGGGCTATCTCGTGTACTTCGCTAAGCGATTTTCCCTGCTCCGCAGCAAAACCCGCGACTTTATGCACCAGCGCCGTGCCCGCAATGCCGCGCGGCTGTTTGTTATCCGGCAGCGCAACGTCGTCGGCGACAATCACCATCTCGACCTTCAGGCCGTAGCGTTTGGCCTTTTCGGCGGCGAGGCCAAAGTTGAGGCGGTCACCGGTATAGTTTTTGACGATCAGCAGGCAGCCGCGATCGCCCGTCACCGCCACGATGGCGTTCAGCACCGCATCCACGCTCGGCGAGGCAAAGAGATCGCCGCATACGGCAGCGGTGAGCATGCCTCTACCGACAAAACCCGCGTGCGCCGGTTCGTGGCCGGAACCGCCGCCGGAGATTATCGCCACCCGGCTTTTATCCCAGTCGCTGCGGGCGACGATACGAATCGCCGGGTCGATATCCAATCGCACCAGGTTCGCGTGAGGTGCGGACAACACTAAGCCTTCAAGCGCATCATCCACAAGGTGTTTACGCTCGTTAAAGAAGAATCTGGACATAGTATTCCAAAAAAAAGTAAACCGTATGCAAAGCATAGTCGGCGCTGGATAACGCGCCGCAAAACAGACAATTTACTGCCGCGAGATGTCGTTGTTTTGCCTATACTCGACGCAGAATAAATGGAGGATTACCCATGAGCGCACCATTGCTTATCGCACGCACCCAGGACAAGCAGCTTGAACTGCTGCCTAATATGGCCAACCGCCACGGGCTGATTACCGGCGCCACCGGCACCGGGAAAACCGTCACCCTGCAAAAGATGGCCGAGTCGTTCTCGGAGATTGGCGTGCCGGTCTTTATGGCGGATGTGAAAGGCGACCTGACCGGCGTGGCAGAGGAAGGCCAGGCCTCAGAGAAGCTGATGACGCGTTTGAACAATATCGGTGTGACCGACTGGGAGCCGCATGCTAACCCGGTAGTGGTGTGGGATATCTTCGGCGAGAAAGGCCACCCGGTTCGCGCCACGGTCTCAGACCTCGGCCCGCTGCTGCTGGCTCGCCTGCTGAATCTCAACGAGGTGCAGTCCGGGGTGCTGAATATTATCTTCCGCATCGCCGACGATCAGGGCCTGCTATTACTGGATTTCAAAGACCTGCGGGCCATCACCCAGTACATCGGCGATAACGCCAAGTCCTTCCAGAACCAGTACGGCAATATCAGTACCGCCTCCGTCGGTGCCATCCAGCGCGGGCTGCTGACGCTGGAACAACAAGGTGCCGAGCACTTCTTCGGTGAGCCGATGCTCGATATCAAAGACTGGATGCGTACCGACAGCAACGGTAAAGGCGTCATTAATATCCTCAGCGCAGAGAAGCTCTACCAGATGCCTAAGCTTTATGCTGCCAGCCTGCTGTGGATGCTCTCCGAGCTTTACGAGCAGTTGCCGGAAGCGGGCGACCTCGAAAAGCCGAAGCTGGTTTTCTTCTTCGATGAAGCACACCTGCTGTTTAGCGATGCCCCGCAGGTGCTGCTGGATAAAATCGAACAGGTGATCCGCCTGATTCGCTCTAAGGGCGTGGGCGTCTACTTTGTGTCGCAGAATCCGTCGGATATTCCTGATGCGGTGCTGGGCCAGCTAGGTAACCGCGTGCAGCACGCGCTGCGCGCCTTTACGCCGAAGGATCAGAAAGCGGTGAAAACGGAGGCGCAAACCATGCGCGCTAACCCGGCGTTTAATACCGAGCAGGCGATTCAGGAACTGGGAACCGGCGAGGCGCTGATTTCGTTCCTCGATGCAAAAGGCAGCCCGTCCATCGTTGAGCGAGCGATGGTTATCGCGCCGTGTTCACGCATGGGGCCGGTGACCGACGATGAACGCAATGGGCTTATTAATAACTCACCGCTGTACGGTAAGTACGAAGATGAAATAGACCGCGAGTCGGCGTTCGAGATGCTGAAAAAAGGGGTACAGAATAGCGCCGGTCAGGCAGATGCTCCGCCCGCTAAAGGCCAGCAGAGTGCTGATGACGGCATCCTTGGCGGGCTGAAAGATATTATCTTCGGCACCACCGGGCCGCGCGGCGGCAAGCACGATGGTCTGGTGCAAACGGCGGCGAAAAGCGCCGTGCGTCAGGTGACGAACCAGATTGTGCGTGGGATGTTGGGTAGTCTACTGGGTGGGCGGCGGCGTTAACGCCGTATCCGGCCTATAACTCGTAGCCCGGGCGAGCGGCTGTACGACCGGATACATAGGTAACACTTCAGACCGGGAACATAGGTAACACTTTCCTAGTCTATCCGGATAATACTACGGCTTTTCCGGTCAT
>NZ_JABBJF010000047.1 GCF_014218705.1 Kluyvera sichuanensis
CTGGGCGAAATGCGCCTGGTAAGCAGAGTTTTTGAAATGTAAGGCCTTTGAATAAGACAAAAGGCTGCCTCATCGCTAACTTTGCAACAGTGCCGGTAAGATCAACCATTTAATCCGCTTACCCATAATAATCACGGCAATAAAGGTCGCCGTCGCATTCCAGATGATATTCCACACTACAGGGATATCACCAAAATGGACTACATCAGATATCAGCGCCAGTACCGCGCCCAGCGTCGCACTCCAGCCGATCCCTAATCCCTTCGGTTGCCAGATAACCAAAACGATGGTCAGGACAAAAATAGCGCCTGCCAGTAACATAAATCCTCCAGACAGGACGGCTTTGCCGCCCTGTATATACAAAAAAATTAAACGGCCAGCTCTCTGAGTTTCTCGATGCCAGTGGGCTCTGCAGCCATTACCGGTACTAACGCTATGCAGCTTGCATGCTGGTTTTTCACAACCTCGATTTGAGGAAGCTCTTGTCGGGCGCGCTGGCAAAGCAGCGGCGATTGCGTCTGTGCAATCGAAAGGCTGTTATTGATAATCCAGCCCCAGGGATGAATCCCCGCACGTTCAAGATCGGACAGCAGGTTTGCCGCTTCCAGTACAGGTGTGGTTTCAGGCAGAGTGACCAGCAAGACTTTGGTACGTTCCGGGTCCTGAAGCTGCATCATCGGAGTGGTAAAATGACCTTTATCCTCCATCTTCCTGGCAATCTCACGGTGATAAGCCCCGGTCGCATCAAGCAGTAATAGCGTATGCCCGGTCGGTGCCGTATCCATGACCACAAACCGTTTGCCTGCTTCACGGATGACGCGTGAGAACGCCTGGAACACCGCAATCTCTTCTGTGCAAGGAGAACGTAAATCCTCTTCGAGCAGCCGCTTCCCGGCCTCATCCAGATCCCTGCCTTTCGTCTCAAGAACATGCTGACGATAGCGTTCAGTTTCATCGTGAGGGTTGATTCGGCCGACCTGCAGATTTTTAAGGCTGCCATTGAGCGTTGTACTGAGATGTGCAGCAGGATCTGAGGTGGTGAGATGCACATCAAAACCCTTATCCGCCAGACTGACGGCGATAGCCGCAGCCATTGTGGTTTTACCCACACCACCTTTGCCCATCAGCATAATCAAACCGTGTTCACTGCGGGCGATATCATCAACCAGGACAGACAACGACATATTCTCTGGCTTGTTCTGTGTGCTTTGTTCAGGAAGCGATGTTATCTCAGCGTGTTCGTTGAGCAGGCCTTTCAATGCGGACACACCAACCATGTTCAGCGGCTGAAGGTATAAGTTGTCTGTCGGCAAATCAGATAATCTGGCAGGAAGATTTGCCAGCGCCTCTTGCTCCCGTTGCCATATTGCAGCGGCCAGTGCATCACGTTCTGTTTCGCTCGCAGGCAGGACACCGTTAATGACTAAATACTGATTTTTAAGGCCAATAGCTGATAATTCGCCATGAGTACGAGCGACTTCCTGCAGTGTTGATTTTTGCAATCGCGCGACCAGCACAAGGCGAGTTCGTTCAGGATCGGATAATGCCTCAACCGCATGAGCATATTGCTCACGCTGCTTTTCCAGCCCCGCCATCGGCCCAAGACAGGAAGCACCATCTGGGTTACTTTCGATGAAGCTGCTCCAGGCTCCGGGAAGCTGAAGAAGGCGAATAGTGTGGCCCGTTGGGGCAGTATCAAAAATGATGTGATCGAAGCGGGTCAGCAGAGAAGCGTCGGTCAGTAAGCCAGTAAACTCGTCGAACGCAGCAATCTCTGTCGTACAAGCTCCTGAAAGCTGTTCACTGATGCTGTTAACAACGTCATCAGGCAAAAGACCTTTAATAGGGTCAACGATTCTGGCGCGGTATTGCTGGGCGGCATCCTGCGGGTCAATCTCCAGAGCCGAAAGACCAGACACAGCAGTCACGGGCTGGATAGTTTTCCCGATAGTCTGATCGAATACCTGACCAACGTTAGAAGCCGGATCGGTACTGACAAGCAGGACGCGCTTGCCCTGTTCTGCCAGGCGTATAGCTGTAGCGCAGGAAATTGAGGTTTTACCTACTCCTCCTTTGCCAGTGAAAAACAGGTAAGGCGGGATATTCTGTAAAAAATGCATATGTTCTCCTGACATACTCAACAACAGGAAGTGTTACCACCACAGCAGCTTGTCGGAGCCACGCCCACTTTCTCCAGCGGAATACCTAACCAGCGAGCCAGTTCAGCACGTTTGGGATAACGCCCTGCCATCACCGTTTCGCCATCCAGCAACAGCAGCGGAAGCCCTTCGGCTCCAGAAGCTTCAAGGAATGCTTTCGCTTTAGCGTTCTCAACGAAGCTCATCGGCTGTTGCGCCAGGTTGTAACGTTCGATCTGAACCCCACGCCCTTTCAGCCATTGCACATCAGCAGAAAAATCGACCAGAACCTGATCAACATCTGAACCACAAACGCCGGTACTGCAGCACATCGCCGGATCAAACACGGTTAACGTTTTCATCTTTGATACCTCACATTCGTAAAATCATATATGTTCAGGCAAATTTTTTAGATACAAACAGCCTTACCGCTTCCAGAGCAGTTGGCTGATGCCAGCTTACGGGCGATGGTCTGCACGTCGTCCTGTTGGCTTAACCAGGCCTGCTCAATCACCTGAGCGGCCCAGGAAGGAATATGTGGGGATAAGCGGTAGTGAACCCACTTGCCCTGTTTGCGATCCAGCAACAGTCCACATTCCCGAAGCATCGCCAGATGGCGGGAGATCTTGGGTTGTGACTGTTCCAGTGCCGTGCAGAGATCGCACACGCATAGCTCTCCCATCTCTCTGAGCAGCAGTACGATACCCAGACGGGTCTCATCAGATAGGATTTTGAAAAGTTGTAGGGATGAAATTTGTGTCATTATACTCTCCTGCTTTGAATGGCGAGTTTCGCGCTTCTGAGGCTAAAAGTCAAAAAACACATATGTTTTTTCGTATCTATATGGGAGGGCTATTTCATGTAAGGATAGAAAACATGCTCTGTGGAGTGGGGGACAAATAGTCGTTGTTGGCTTCACGGCTACATTGTAGTGAAGCATAAAAAAAACGCTCCCGGGCAGGAGCGTAAGCCAGTGAATTTGGCGTCAAATGAGGGTCTTACAAGTGGAGCTGCGGGTTAATTCTGGGTGATCTGACTGCGATGCTTTTCAGCCTGCTGCTGGTGAACAACGGAAGACTGACCATTATTCGCCTTCTCATGCACTACTGCGGCCTTCTCATGCTCGCTCATTTCAGAAAATGACTTTGCTGTTTCGTTGGTAGCCCCTGGTTTAGCATTCATCATTTTTTTATGCATTTCAGCCATGTCCTGGTGAGCGGCAGAATTACTGTTTTGCATCATTTCATGGGACATTGCTGCCTTATCGTGGTCATTCATATCCATCATTTTCATGCTCTCTCCCTCAACTGTGCTTTTAACAGTTGAAGACTGCATCTGATGGGCCGGTGCCTGGGCATTATTTACCTGGTCATGCATGTTCATTGTCTCTGAAGCCATGGCAGATGAAGCGACAGCCATCATGGCAATAAAGGATACAAGAATCTTTTTCATGGTTGGGTCTCCGGTGTTTTCATACCCGAACAATCAATGCTAAAGCATTTGATTACAGGGCTGGTTAATCATCACTCCAGGAACCGGGCGATTGGGTTATCACGCTGGTCCTGATTTATGACTGATTATAAAAAACCGCCTCTGTTTATCGCGTGACTGAATGATGACAATTTTGTCACCTTTCAGGTTTCTCCTGAATAACGGGATTAATCCATTAACAGGCGCACTTTGAACACAATTTCCCGCCCCTGCTGTTCTGCTGACAGCTCGCCGCCGTGAGCATGAATGATCGACCTTGTAATTGATAATCCCAGCCCCGCGCCTTCCGTGTTGTGGACCCTTGATGAGTCTGCGCGATAGAACCGGTCAAACAAACGTTCAAGATTAGCGGGAACCGGGCCAGACATCGTATTGGTAATCATCACGTTCACACAGTCACTGTCACGCTCAAGGCGTATCGCTGTACAGGTGTTATCGGGAGAATACTTGATAGCATTGGAGAGCAGGTTACTGAAAGCACGTCGCAGCATATCGCTGTCTCCGGCAACAACGCCCTCTCCTTCAACCGTGATTGTCTTTCCTGTTTCGTCTGCCAGGGGCTCGAATAACTCACGTAATTCATTCAGTTCGGCGGCCAGATCCACATCATGTTTCTCCAGCTGCAGCAGACCATGCTCTGAACGTGCCAGAAAAAGCATGTCACTGGTCATTCGTGACAACCTTTTCAGTTCTTCCAGGTTAGCGAATAAAATTTCGCGGTAATGCGAAACCTCCCTTTCCTTAGCCAGTGCAAACTGCGTCTGCATCATCAGATTACTGACCGGTGTGCGCAATTCATGCGCGATGTCAGACGAGAAATCTGACAGTTTCCGGAATGACCCCTCCAGGCGATCGAACATGTTATTGAACTCCTGCATGGTCTCAGAGATTTCCGGCGGAGCCAGATCGGGATTAAGACGCTGATCCAGGCTATGCACCGTCATGGAGGAAGCCAGGCTGGTCATTTCCCGTAACGGTTTCAGACCAATACGTGTGGTCAGCCAGCCCAGAAAAATTGAAATAAAGACCAGACCTATATTGAACCAGAACAGCCAGGTGCTGAGTTTGTCCATAAACAGGGTGTGATACCCTGTATCCGTGGCAACCGTAATGATGAAATGTTTGCTTTTACCCTGTTCCGGAGTCACTGCAACCCGACGTGAGATGCTGCGGTAAACAGTATTATTTTCTTCAGTCTGGATCATATAGTCGAGAATATCACCTGACTTATTTAACAGGATCTCAGGGACCGCAGAATTTTTAGCATACAGCTCCACGATTTTTTCATTTTCCATGTTTTTTATAGATATGAATAATCCACTGTGCCCTATCATCGCATCATTTATTTTTTCTGATAATGATTTAATATCAGTTTTATTTTGGAACGTTTCTGCTTTCAGAAACTCTTCAGTAAGCTGAAGTTTACCTGTCAGAAAATCCCGATCCTGATTATCGAAATAGCCATTAAGGGTGCTAATCAGTAAAAAACTTGATAACCACCATACAGTCAGCATAACTGCAGAAAAAATCAGACTCAGGCGCGTGGTCAGGGAAATTTTGAATCTCACTCTTCTCTGATCTCCAGAATATATCCGGCACCGCGCACGGTATGGATCAGTTTTGGCTCATAGTCATCGTCAATTTTGCTTCTGAGCCGTCTCACGGCAACATCTATCACATTCGTATCACTGTCAAAATTTATATTCCAGACCAGTGACGAGATAAGACTTCTGGGTAACACTTCTCCGGTGCGTTGCAGCAGCAGTTCAAGCAGAACGTATTCTTTGCCGGTGAGATGGATCTTTTTACCTGAGCGTGTCACTGTCCGCCGCACCATATCGACGGTCATGTCAGCTATGGTGCAAACCGTGGCAGTCTGTGAACGGGCCCGGCGCAATAAGGTTCTTACCCGTGCAACCAGCTCTGTAAAATCGAAGGGCTTGATAAGATAGTCATCTGCGCCAAGCTCCAGCCCTTTCACTTTGTCCCGTACGTTGTCCTTTGCGGTTAAAAACAGGACCGGTTCTTCGTGCCCGGACTCCCTCAGTGCGCTGATGATTTGCCACCCGTCGAGGAAAGGCAGCATCACGTCCAGTATTATCAAATCATACTGTCCTTTCGACGCGGCCCCGAGACCATCGCGGCCATTATCAAAGAGATCGGCCTGATAGCCCTCCTCAACCAGTCCCTGCTGCAGGTAACTACCTGTTTTATGTTCGTCTTCAACGATTAAAATACGCTGCATGGTTAACTCGATGATATGATGGTAAAAATATTACGGATCACTAGCTTGCCTGAGACGGAGCAAGCGTTCCTAGCCAAGATACAGCCCCCAGAATGGCGACCGCAACGAAGAATTCTGTCAGGATGCTGTTTCGCATCATGGCAACGCTGCGAACATAATTCCCTTCCCTGACCATAACTTCAAGGCGGGGGCCAAGGTGAAACCGGTTTGCTGCAGCCAGCAGAAGCATCAGAACAAACAGAGCCGTTTTAGCAAGCAATATGCCCCCCCAGGCACTGTTGAACAAGGGGGTTAAGTTACCTTCAGCAATATACAGATAGTTGACCAGCGCACTCAGGATCAGAGCCACAACAATCACCGTTCCTGCGGTTGCAAATTTTGCCAGAGAGTCAGATATCACACTGACGCTCTGTGCATTATGCGCGTTTCTGCGCATCAGCAGGATAGCAAATGCAACCAGAGCACCTGTCCAGGCACCTGCAGCGCCGAGATGAGTCAGATCGCCCAGTAAATGGAGGTAGTAATGCAGACCGTCATGCATGACGGCGTGTCCTCCCCAGGCAAGTGTAGCCAGCGCCACGCCCCCACTCATCGTCATTAGCAGGCAGGACAATACTCTCTTATTAGTGTAAAGGAACAAAGCACCGAGTGTGGTAAACAGGGCACAGAGCCTGACAATCCAGCTAATACCTACATCAGTTTCTTCTATAACCATCTCGATAATATGGATGGATAATTCTCTGAGATCAGTTACTCCGCTCATGGCATTAGATACCAGGAGCATATTAATGCCAGTAAGAATGATGCCTGCAACAACAGCAAAGGTTATAAACGACCTGAAATTAGTCAGGTTATACGCTTCATGTCTTACACCGCTTATTCCATATATCTGAAAAAATGGCAATCCAAATATTACCATCAAATCAAGATAAAGAAGAAAACGAATAACAATCATAATCAGTTCGTTCATGATATTACTTCACTGTGAAAGTGTAATTACCGGTAATCGGGTGCGTATCTGAAGAAACCGCGCGCCAGTCAACACGATAAGTGCCAGCGGGTAAAGGTTCTCGCGGAATAATGACCATCGATTTAGGGTCAGCGCCTGGTGCCACTTTTGCCGCGACTGGCATCGGAGAATGTGATGACATGCCTTTCATACCCGTCATCGTTAATTTTGCACCTGAGAATTTCACGGTCAGATTTTCCGTGAAATTTAGCTGAATCTTTTCCGGGGCCGCTACAGCTGAATCAGCCTGTGGAACCGAGCTTTTTAATTCCGGATGGGCCATAGCAGAAAAAGCGACGCCCAGAACCAGGCCACCTGTAAGAGTGGCTTTATGTAAAATCGACATATTATTTACCTGTTTAGTTGAGTGTTTTAAGTCAATGCATTAAAACCAGATTCTGGCTCCCGCCAGGAATACTACCTGATGGTCTTTCTCACCCTCTCTTTTCGCCATATCGGATGTTTTCCCGTAAAGCTGATTCCAGGAGACGCCTACATAGGGTGCAAACTCGCGGCGTATTTCATAGCGCAACCGGAGCCCCAGCTCTGTGTCAGCTAATCCCCTGCCGCGCCCCCGCGATTCATCATCCTGACTGTAGAAATTCACCTCATAGGATGGCTGGAGTATGAGCCGGTTAGTAAGTAAAACGTCGTATTCTCCTCCCAGACGCAGAGCGGCTTTTCCACCATTACTGACAAAACCCGTAATTTCAGACTCAAAATTATAGAGCGCAAGTCCCTGAAAACCGACAGCAGCCCAGGTCTGGGCTGACTCAGGTCTGAATTCCTGCCTGACACCCGCAACCAAATCCCACCATGGGCCAACCGCATGTCCCCAGAGTAACTGGGCTTCTGCCGTCTCTGTTTTTCCCCCGCTTCGTTCACCTTCGCTCTTTAGCCAAAGCCGGTCTGTGTCGCCTCCGATCCAGCTGTTAACGCTCCAGCTGAAATTGTTGCTGTTATCCGACCGTTGCCATTCAAGCTGATCCAGCAGAACCAGATAATTAATTGCACTGTCGTGAATTGCATGCCCCTGTAAATTGCCGAATGCAGCCTTTCGGTCGGCATTGGTAACTGGCGGAATTGGCGTTCTGCTCTCTGTCACAACGGGCTCCATGGACGTCATCTCAGTGAAGTTCTCATCCGCTGACATCTGCATAGCTGACATGTCGTGCCCGGCGTGGGGGTCTGCAGACACTGAGCCCGCTGCGATCGAAACCTGTGAGGTAAACAAACCGGCGAACAAAACCGGTATGGCCTTAAAATTTCTCTTCATTCGCATCATTCCTCCACCCGAACTTCACGAAACATTCCCATTTCCATGTGATAGAGCAAATGGCAGTGATATGCCCAGCGGCCAAGCGCATCTGCTGTCACTCTGTAACTGCGTTTGGTACCAGGAGGAACATCTATTGTATGTTTACGCACCATGAAATTACCGTTTTCATCTTCCAGATCGCTCCACATACCATGCAGGTGAATGGGGTGAGTCATCATGGTATCGTTGACCAGCGTGATTCTGAGTCGCTCACCGTATTTCAGCAGCACAGGTGCGGCATCTGAAAACTTGATTCCGTTAAATGACCAGGCAAACTTTTCCATGTGGCCGGTTAAATGCAGTTCTATGGTACGGCCAGGTTCACGTCCGTCAGGATCCTCAAAGCGGCTTTTCAAATCCGCGTACGTGAGAACCTTTCTTCCGTTATTTCGAAGACCAATACCCGGATCATTTAATTTCGGAGAGACGCTCATCGCCTGCATATCAACCAGTGGGTTATCCGTTTCTGACGCAGGATGACTTTGCATACCCGGCATTCCGGCCATCCGGGAATGATCCATACCGGCCATGTTGCTGTGGTCCACTGGCGCGGAGGATGTCCCGCTTTCCGGCAGGTCAGCGCCATCCATAGACATCATCTGTCCGCTGTTATCCATGCCTCCCATCTGGCTGTGATCCATTCCTGCCATATCATGTCCCATTCCTCCCATACCCATATCTTCCATGGTCAGAAGAGGACGAGGATCGAGAGCGGGAACGGCAGCACTTAACCCCTCTCTTGTGGCCAGAGTCCCGCGAGCGTAACCGGTTCTGTCCATGGATTGTGCGAAGATGGTATAGGCCTCACCCTGAGGCTCCACGATGACATCATAGGTTTCGGCAACTGCAATCCTGAATTCGTCAACGGTGACCGGATTGACATACTGACCATCTGCAGCCACAACCGACATTTTGAGCCCGGGAATGCGGATATCGAAATAGGTCATTGCCGAGCCGTTGATAAACCGTAAGCGTATTTTTTCACCCGGACGGAACAGTCCGGTCCAGTTTTTCAGCGGGGCCTGTCCGTTCATGAGATAGGTGTAGGTGTAACCGCTGACATCCGCGAGGTCAGTTGGATTCATTTTCATTTCAGCCCACATTTTCCGATCGGCAATGGTGGCTGACAGCCCCCTGGTATTCACATCACGGAAAAAAGAGCCAACGGTTGGTTTATTGAAATTGTAGTAATCCGACTGTTTTTTTAATTTTTTCAGCAGATGCTGAGGATTTTCATCGGTCCAGTCAGACAACATGATCACATGCTCACGATCGTAAGCAAAAGGTTCAGGCTCCTGGGCATCGATAATAATGGCACCGTATACCCCTTCCTGTTCCTGAAGACCGGAATGGCTGTGGTACCAGTAAGTCCCGTTCTGCTTAACCTTGAAGGTGTAGACGTAGGTGTCATCAGGCTCGATGCCCATAAAACTCAGTCCCGGTACACCATCCATATTGGCCGGAAGAATAATGCCGTGCCAGTGAATGGATGTCTGCTCATTGAGCCGGTTTTTGACCTTCAGGGTAATAGTTTCACCTTCTTTCCAGCGAAGGACGGGCCCCGGCAGGCCGCCATTGATGGTTTTGGCCTGGCGCTGACTGCCGGTGATATTGACGGTCGTTTCACCAATGGTCAGGTCAAACTGAGTACCCTCCAGGGATGCTGCAGGTGGCAGGCTCAGACTGGAACGTGCATTGAAGCTCCATACGCCAAGACTTCCGGCTACACCAGAGAGGGTCAACCCCTTCAGGAAAGTTCGTCGAGACGTTTTGAGTTGCATGGCGATCCCTTAATTAAAATATGGTTAATGGCAGAGATAGAGAACCGATTTGAATTAGATTCATTCTCCTGCAATGAAATGAAGCTAGCACACCTTACAAAACAAATTCATTACAATTGTGTAATGTAACTGGCTATATTACATTTATGTCATCTTTCCCACGTGTCTGTTATTTTTATATATGATTATGTGAGCCTCTTTTTATTTGTCAGGAAAGGTATTTTATTATGAAAACATTAATTGCTGTCACTGCGTTAACCTCTTTATTATCCGGGGCGGTTTTTGCCCAGTCCAGTAACATTGCGCACGACGCACATCGTTTCGTCAATAATGCCTCTGCAATTTCCCATGTGAACGCGGCTACGCATGAACAGAATACTGATGAAAAAAATAAAGATATAGCGACTCCGTTTTCTGAAATGAATGAACATGAAAGAGCTATTATTGCTCATTCATTTATGAATAATAGCGCTTCTTATCCACATCAAAAAATGATTGAGGAACATAAAAAAATGCTGAACGAAAGTGAAGCAAACACAAAAAACTTATCCTTTAGCGAACTGAATGCCGGTGAGAAAGCTGCACTTATACATGAGAGTGTCAATAATGCAGGTGCCGAAGCTCATCAAATACAGGCAAAAAAACTTCGAGAATTGTATGAAAGCGGCAAGCAGTAAGCGACTTCTGCTCCCCCCTGGGATGAGGTGACGATTTTACTGGCAGGTCACTATGCGGGGTTACGGCATAGTGACCTGCATAATTAACGCTACTCATCACTATCGGGCCTGTCATACAGTTCCCAGAGCTTCAGGAGCAAACGGGAAACAAGATATGTTACAAAAATGATGACCATCAACGGTGCTCCCGATTAACTGACAGATGACACGCCTCCAGAAAACCCCTAGCATACGCCGCAGTGTTCATGCTAACGGCGAATTCCAGTAAATGTATTCTACCGATGTCGTAAAAGAAAATGCCTACCTTTCAGCCACCCGCTCGGGCCTGGAATCGAACGAGATCGCTACCCTTCAGCGCTCTTTGCCTTCCCGGTTTAATCTTCGGCATTTGAAAAAAAATGAATCATTAAAACTCGTACTGCAAAAGAAAGCGGGAAAATCACGTGTCGTAGCCTATAAATTTACGTCCGGTTCATTTAATTACACGGCGTATCGTATATCAGACAAAAAGTTCTATAACCTTTCCGATACTTCCGGGAAAGGCAGTCTCGATTATCCGTTACCGACCACAGCAAGACTAAGTTCGCCTTTCAATCCTGCAAGACTTAACCCGGTATCGGGAAAAGTGAGTCCCCATAATGGCATTGATTATTCCATGCCCATGAACACGAAAATAGTTAGCGTCATCGACGGAAAAATCACCCGGGCCGAATACAACAGTACTATGGGATATTTTGTTGAAGTAACGGGAAAAGCCGGTGTTAAAACTCGCTATCTCCACCTCAATAAAATACTCGTTACTAAAGGGGCCAGGGTTACCCGGGGAGGCGCTATTGCGTTATCCGGTAACAGCGGACGTTCATCCGGTCCTCATCTACATTACGAGCTGGTCATCAATAACAATCCTGTTAACTCGCTGGCGTTCCGGGCAGCGGTACCCGCTGATAACAAACTCGAACAGCATGCCTTTGCGCATGCCAGAGACTACGAACGATACCTGGACTGATAACGGGACCGCGACGCGGCCCCGTCTGCCGGATTAATTTTTTTTATCGTTTTCACTTCCGTGATGTTGATGATCTCCATGCCCTCCGTGTCCGTGGAAAAGATGCATTAGCGGGCAGACCAGCAATAACAGATATGGCCAGTAACCTGCCACATGTGACCAGTGTTCGCGCAGGAGGGCAAATGCCGCGATCGCGGCGACTGCAATAAGAGCATAAGTTGTACTTTTCATTCCGGACTCCTTCTGTTCGTAACTGGCTCTTCATTCAGGGTTATTTCCCGAGCCTGACCCTTTTCAGACGCAACGCATTTACAATGACGCTGACGGAGGAAAGAGCCATGGCCGCCGCCGCAATAACTGGCGACAGCAGTATTCCATATACCGGGTAAAGCAGACCAGCAGCCACGGGCACGCCAAGTGCGTTGTAGATAAATGCAAAAAACAGATTCTGCCGGATATTTGTCATGGTGATTTCTGACAGATGACGTGCTCTGTTCAGTATCATCAAATCGCCTTTGAGAAGGGTAACGCCGGCACTTTCTATTGCCACATCTGTACCCGTTCCCATGGCTATACCCACGTCAGCCGCCGCCAACGCCGGGGCATCATTCACACCGTCTCCGGCCATCGCAACCACATGACCAGACTCTTTCAGTCGGGTTATCACTGCTTTTTTGCCATCAGGCAGAATCCCGGCTTCAACCTCATCTATTCCCAGTTTCCGTGCGACTGCTTCAGCAGTAAGCTGGTTATCCCCGGTGAGCATAACAATGCGGATCCCCGCCTGACGCAAAGCTTTAAGCGCATCCGGCGTGGTTGTTTTCACGGGATCCGAGATAGCTATCAGGCCTGCAAGGTCCCCGTCTGTGGCCACATAGATAACGGTAGCGCCTTCCATCCGCAACGTATCCGCAACGGCCTTTTGATTATCAATAACGATACTGTTTTCCTGCATAGCCAGTTCATTACCAATAACAACCCGTTGACCTTCGACATCGCCTGAGACACCTTTACCCGACGGTGCATCGAAATGAGTGACTGCGGGTATTGCGATCCCCTTTTCCTGTGCTGCTTTAACTACTGCCATACCCAGCGGATGCTGCGAGCCTTTTTCCACTGCGGCTGTTACACGCAAAAGAGATGTTTCCCCACCCGGATTGAGACTGATAATCCCTGTCACCGTAGGCGAACCTTCCGTGAGCGTGCCTGTTTTGTCGACAACCAGCGTGTCCACTTTTTCAAGACGCTCAAGGGCTTCGGCATTCCTGATTAACACCCCGGCCTGGGCTCCTTTGCCCACCCCCACCATTATCGACATCGGCGTGGCCAGCCCCAGCGCGCAGGGACAGGCAATAATCAGGACCGACACAGCCGCAATGAGACCGTGCGCCATCCTGGGCTCGGGCCCCCAGACAGACCAGATCACGAAAGCAACAACCGCGATAAGTATCACCAGAGGAACAAACCAGCCTGAAACGCTGTCAGCCATTCTCTGGATGGGGGCACGCGAACGCTGTGCATCAGCGACCATCTGAACAATTCGTGAGAGCATTGTTTCATCACCGACTTTCTCTGCACGGATGATGAGACTCCCTGTCTGATTAATGGTCCCCCCGATGACAGGGTCACCCTCCGTTTTGGTAACCGGCATAGATTCCCCGGTCACCATCGATTCATCAACGGTTGTTTTGCCTTCGATCACAATACCGTCGACCGGAATACTCTCTCCTGGTCTGATGCGGAGCTTATCGCCAGGCAGAACATCTTCCGCATTAATATCCGTTTCATGACCGTCATGATCCAGCCGCCTGGCGGTTTTGGGGGCAAGATTCAGTAGTGCAGTAATGGCACCTGAGGTTTGTTCCCGTGCCCGCAGCTCAAGAACCTGTCCCAGCAGAACAAGCACCGTAATAACTGCTGCGGCTTCAAAATAAACGGCCACCAGGCCATCCATGTTTCTGAACGATGCAGGAAACCAGGAGGGGAAGACGGTTGCAATGACGCTGTACACCCAGGCTACGCCGGTGCCCATTGCAACAAGGGTAAACATATTCAGGGAGCGGTTACGTAACGACATTCCGGCCCGGGCGAAGAATGGCCAGCCACACCACAACACGACAGGAGAGGCCAGAAGCAGCTGCAGCCATGTGTTGTACTGTGGCGGTACTGTATTCCTCAAGGCGGGAAACAGATGAGATCCCATTTCGAGTACCAGAACCGGAAACGCCAGCAACAACCCCAGCCAGAAGCGTCTTGTCATGTCGCGAAGTTCATCACTTGGCCCCGTGGATGCCGTAGCTACGAGCGGCTCCAGTGCCATTCCACAGACAGGACAGCTTCCGGGACCACTGCGGCGTATCTCCGGGTGCATCGGACATGTCCACACACCTTCAGAATTCTCTTTCTCCGCCTGGTGGTGAGGCTGTTTTATCTGATCAGGGCTGACTTCGTGATGATCGTGGTGATGGTGATGGGAATGTTCACTGGCATCTTCGGTAAGATAACGATCGGGATGGGCTTTAAATTTACTCTCACAGCTGGCGGAGCAGAAATAAAGTTGATGGTCCTGGTATCGAATGCTGCTGTGCGCCCTGTCGGGCAGGATGGCCATCCCGCACACGGGATCTCTCACCTTATGCAATACGTGGCCCTCGTCCGGGGATAATGTCTGCTCAGAAGCAGTCTGGTTGTTGTGTTGCACTGCATTGTCATTTTTCACAGTAACTCTCCTTATGCATACCGAAGCATCTTCTGTCTTCAGGGTATGTCATGGATGCGATTACCACGAATATCGCCGGCACAGGAGTGCCTGCTACCGGCGTCCCGTTATCAGCCGTTCCGCTGACTATTCGATTCGCTGGAAGACTTTTTTACTTCCATCCGGTGAGAATGCGATAACATCGTAAGCCTCTTTTCGGGCTCCCATCTCCATTCCAGGACTTCCTGCTGGCATACCGGGGGTGGCGAGACCGTATATACCCGAACCAGACTGCATTGCCTTATGTATCGTTGTCGCAGGCACATGGCCTTCAATGATCAAATTACCGGCAACCGCGGTATGACAACTTCGTAGTCCTGCAGGAATAGCATGCTTTTCTTTCAGGGCTGACAGCGCCTGATCATTCATGACGTGAGTTCGTACTTCAAACCCGTCTTTTTCCATCGCCTTGCCCCACAGGGAACAACAGCCACAGTTTTCAGATTTGTACATATCAATCACTTTTTCACTCGCCATTGCGGGCAGTGAAAGGCCGAGAGCCAGGGCCACCAGGACCACTTTTTTCATACTCACCTCTGTATATTATCGATATAACCCCTGACGTCAGGGTGAATCAGTACAGAAGGGCACCCACAGAGGATGCCCTTACAGGGTTATGACACGCTTTTTTTATGTCTGCGCAGCCAGATTAATTTGTAGGCGGCAGGAATTATGAACAGGGACAGCAGCGGAGCCGTGATCATCCCACCAATCATGGGTGCCGCGATACGGCTCATGACTTCTGAACCTGCACCGGTTCCCCAGAGTATTGGCAGCAGACCCGCAATGATCACCGCCACGGTCATGGCTTTCGGCCGGACACGCAGCACGGCACCATGATAGAGGGCTTCATCAAGACCTTCCGGTGTGAACGTCTCTTTACGGGACAATTCCGGGTGCGCTTCAATGGCATGACGCAGATACATCAGCATGACCACGCCAAACTCTGCTGCCACCCCGGCCAGAGCGATAAACCCCGTTCCGGTTGCGACAGACATATGGAAGCCCTGCCAGTACAGGAACCATATCCCGCCAACCAGGGCGAACGGCAGGCTCATCAGGATCAGCAGGGCTTCATCAACCCGGCGGAATGCCAGATACAACAGGATGAAGATGATCATCACCGTCATCGGCACCATCAGCTTCAGTTTCTTGTTGGCATGCTCAAGCAGTTCAAACTGTCCGGAGAATGACACGCTGGTACCCGGTCTCAGTTTCACTTTCTGACTGATCGCCGTTTTAATGTCATTAACCACCGACACCATATCCCTGCCGCGCGCGTCAATGTAAATCCAGCTGGCTGGACGGGCATTTTCCGTTTTCAGCATAGTCGGCCCGGAAACGACCTTAATATCCGCAACATCGCCCAGCGTGATCTGCTGCTTCATCGGGGTCAGGATCGGCATCTGTTTCAGGGCCTGCGGGCTGTTCCGGTAATCCTGCGGATAGCGGATATTAATCGGGTACCGGGCCACGCCTTCAACCGTTTCCCCTACCGTCGCGCCGCCGATGGCTGATGAGATGAACAGCTGCACATCGCCCACCGTCATTCCGTAGCGGGAGGCTTTTTCCCGGTTGATATCCACATCAATGTAGCGCCCGCCTTCCAGTCGCTCTGCGAGAGCAGACACTACGCCGGGTACGGTTTTGGCGACCGCTTCGATACTCTGCGCCGTTGCATCGATATCGGACAGAACCGTTCCGGACACCTTGATACCTATCGGGCTTTTGATCCCGGTTGAGAGCATATCAATACGGTTACGGATTGGCGGCACCCAGAGGTTTGCCAGCCCCGGTAAACGGACGGTCCTGTCGAGTTCTTCAATAATCTTGTCAATCGTCATGCCTGGACGCCACTGATCCTCTGGTTTGAGCTGGATCGTGGTTTCAACCATTTCGAGCGGTGCGGAATCCGTGGCGGTCTCTGCTTTACCGGTCTTGCCAAATACAGAGGCCACTTCAGGAACGCTTTTGATTAACTTGTCCGTCGTCTGCAGGAGCGCTGCAGCTTCAGCCGGAGAGACACCCGGCAGGGTCGACGGCATATACAACAGGTCGCCCTCGTTAATCTTCGGCAGAAACTCACCGCCCACCTGGCTCAGCGGCCAGATAACGGTGAAAATGGACAAGGCCGCAACCAGCAGGGTTGTTTTTGGCCAGTGGAGGACCCGCAGCAGCAAAGGATGATACGCTTTGATCAGCACCCGGTTCAGGGGGTTACTTGTCTCGGCAGGAATTTTCCCCCGGATCCAGAATCCCATCAGAATAGGAATGACGATGATGGCCAGTGCGGCCGCTCCCGCCATGGAGTACGTTTTCGTGAATGCCAGCGGGCCAAACAGACGACCTTCCTGCCCTTCCAGGGTAAAGATAGGAATAAAGGACAGGGTGATGATCAGCAGGCTAATGAACAACGCGGGTCCCACTTCCACGGAGGCGTCGGTAATCACCTTCCAGCGGGTGGCGTTGTCAATCTGCTCACCCGGATGCTGATGATCCCACTCCTCAAGCCGTTTGTGCGCATTTTCAATCATCACAATGGCGGCATCCACCATCGCACCGACGGCAATCGCTATCCCTCCCAGCGACATGATATTGGCGTTCAGTCCCTGGAAGTGCATGACGATAAAGGCGATACACAGGCCAAGCGGCAGAGAGATAATCGCCACCAGGGCAGAACGTACGTGCCACAGGAACAGAGCACAGACGATGGCCACCACGATAAACTCTTCCAGAAGTTTGGAACTGAGGTTATCAATCGCCCGGTCGATTAACTGGCTGCGATCGTAGGTGGTCACGATTTCAACGCCTTCCGGCAGGCTGGCCTTCAGCGTCTCCAGTTTATCCCTCACTGCCGTGATAACGTCGCGCGCATTTTTACCCGACCGCAGGATCACCACGCCGCCAGCGACTTCTCCCTGGCCGTTCAGCTCGGCAATACCACGCCTCATTTCGGGCCCGGTCTGCACGCGGGCAACATCCCGCAGATAAACCGGCACGCCGTTCTCACCTGTTTTCAGGACGATGTTATTAAAATCATCAATGCTCTGAAGATAACCGCTGGCACGGACCATATACTCCGCTTCGGCCATTTCAACGGATGAGCCACCGGCCTCCTGGTTAGACGATTCAAGTGCCTGTTTCACTTCGGGCAGGCTGATACCGTACTGGGACAGTTTTACCGGATTGACCTGAATCTGGTACTGTTTCACCACGCCGCCAACCGAAGCGACCTCAGCCACGTTCGGGATGGTTTTCAGCTCAAATTTCAGGAACCAGTCCTGCAGAGAACGCAGTTCTGAAAGGTCGTGTTTTCCGCTGCGATCGACAAGGGCATATTCAAATATCCAGCCCACCCCCGTGGCGTCCGGGCCGATTTCAGAACTCACACCGGCGGGCAGTTTTCCCTGTACCTGGTTCAGGTACTCCAGCACGCGGGAACGGGCCCAGTACAGATCGGTGCCGTCTTCAAAAATGACATACACATACGAATCACCGAACTGTGAAAAACCACGCACGGTTTTTGCGCCAGGCACGGACAGCATGGTGGTGGTAAGTGGATAGGTGACCTGGTTTTCTACAATCTGCGGGGCCTGGCCGGGATAGCTGGTTTTGATAATGACCTGCACATCTGACAGGTCAGGCAAGGCATCGACAGGCGTGTTAATAATCGTCCATGTGCCCCAGATGCTGAGAAACAGGGCCCCCATCATGACCAGGAAACGGTTGGCGACAGAGCGCCGGATAATCCATTCAATCATCGTCGTCTCCTCAGTGCCCTGAATGCATATTTACAGGCTGGTCAGACATTGCTGGCATACTGCTTTCTGTTTTTTCAGGGTGGCGCATACGTTCCAGTGCGCCCGTAATATTGGCTTCAGAGTCAATGAGGAACAGGCCACTGACCACCACGGTATCGCCTTCATTCAGGCCGGAGCCGATGCCGGACTGTTGCTGTGACTCATGCAGAACGTGGATCTGTTTCGGCACAAACTTGCCTTCATCATCAACAGTAATCACGCGCTGTTCTTTGCCGGTATCGATAACGGCCTGGCTTGGTATCAGCAGCATCTCCTGGCTTCTGGTATTCAGTTTGAGATAGGCATTCATGCCCGGTTTGAGAAACTCATCCTTATTAGAAACTTGGAGACGGACCTGAAGCGTACGGGTTGTCTGATCCACGCTGGGAAGAATGTTCCATTTTTCGACATGGAATGTTTTATCCGGATAAGCCGGTACCGAAATTTCAAACTGCGACGTATCTTTCAGCAGATAGGCGATAGATTCTGGCACTGCAGCGCTGATCCAGACCGGGTCCATCCCCTGAATCTGAGCCACCACCTTATCTTTCGAAATATTCATGCCGGTGCGCAGGTCAAATGCAGTAATGACACCATCAATAGGTGCTTTAATGGTAAAACGGGTCTGAATGCTCCGGGTAGAACGCAGTCTCTGAATATCCTCTTCCGGCATACCTGCCAGGCGAAGCCGTTCCAGAACGCCTTTAATTTGCGTGGAAGTACCACCGGTGCTGGATAACAGAAGGAATTCACTCTGTGCTTCCACCCAGTCCGGAATGGTAATATCGATAAGTGGCGTCCCCTTCTTCACATGATCGCCAATCGTCATGGGGTAGACTTTTTCGACAAACCCGTCAGAACGCGCCTGCACAATAACAAACTGATACTCGTTATAGCTGACATTAGCCGGGATTGTCTGAGAATAATTCAGCATTCCTCGCGTGACTTTTTGCGTTTTTAATCCCAGATTCTGAACCTGGGTTGGGTCGATACGGATCCCGCCACTGCTTTTATCGCCACTGTCATCAGCATATTTTGGCACCAGGTCCATATCCATAAAGGGCGATTTTCCGGGTTTATCAAATTTGGTATCCGGTTTCATTGGGTCATACCAGAAAAGCACCTTTCGTTCCGGTGCCTTTTGTTCTGTTTTTTCTGTCTTTTGTGCTGAGTTTACATACTGCCAGGCAGTAACCGATATCAGCCCCCCTGCTATGAGGCTGCTGATAATTATTGCAGCATATTTTATCTTTAAAGAAGCCATACAATTTTCCGCTAAAAAATCAAAACACCTGGCATATGCGCCTGACGGTTAACTCACACATATACCTATGTGAATGTACAGGCGCACAGGATGTAATCGCTCCGGACAGCCAATCAGGACTGCGTCACGTTAATGCTTTTAAGTAAAGAAATATTACCCTGCTGAATAAACGAGAAATCGACATGGTTGCCGGTTTTCAGGGCATTGATAGCGTCGTCTGCATTAACAAAAGTGAAGCGCATGGTCATTGCAGGCCAGCCCACCGCAGGGATTGCTTCGTGCGAAATGGTGATCTTTTTACTATTTATATCAATTTCTTTAACGACACCGGTGCCCTTGATAACCTGCTGTACCGAAGCATCACTGGCAGTATTCATATCGCCATGCTGATGTGTTTCAGCATGAAGACCGGCAGAAAACATGACAGAGAAGGCACCAAATAAAACGGCTTTAAGTGAATTACGCATTTTAAATTTCCTGATTAATGAAATAAATTTACTCTACCCAACCGCCACCCAGTGCGGTAAACAGATTAATTTCGTTAACCTGCCGGGAATAGGTAAGATCGAGAATGGTTTGCTGCGTAGCGAAGAGAGAACGCTCTGCATCCAGCACTTCAATGTAACTGACAGCACCACTGGAATATAATCCTCTGGCACGCTGGAGAGTTATCTGAAGTGAATCAAGATAACGCTGCTGTGACTCAAGTTGCTGGCTAAGGCTGTCGCGCAGCGCAAGCGTGTCGGAAACATCCTTAAAGGCTGACTGAATTTTTTGTTCGTAATTAACCACCGACTGTTGCTGGCGAATTTCAGCCAGCTTCAGATTGGCTTTATTCCTGCCAGCATTAAATATAGGAATTTCAATTTTAGGGATAAAATTCCACATTCCACTTCCTGACGTAAACAGGCTGGACAGCTCCGTACTGCTTGCGGAAAGGCCACTGGTCAGGGTAATGGACGGGAAAAAGGCCGCCCGCGCTGCGCCAATATTCGCATCAGCCGCTTTCAGCTGGTATTCCGCCTCCATAATATCCGGTCGCTGCAGCAAAATTTGTGACGACAGGTTTGATGGCAGTTTAACTGGCGCGATCTCACCGCCTTTCATCCCTTTTTCTGGCGGCAGTGCACGGTACGTTCCCAGCACCAGTTGCAGGGCATTGTTTGCCTGAGCCAGATCGCCTTCTCGTTTGGCTATCTCAGCGCGGGTACTTTCGATTTGTCCCCTGGCCTGTTCAAGCGCCAGCACATTCGTACTCCCGGTCACGAGCTGTTGCTCAACGAAAGCATAGGACTGTTCGTAATTTTTCAGCGTTTCCCGCGCGATACGGAGTTGTTCATACGCCAGTTGCTGGCTGAAATAGCTTTGTGAAACGCTGGAGACCAGCAGGATATGTACAGCCCGACGGGCTTCTTCGCTGGCAAAGTAGTTCTGGCGATCAGCGTCACTCATGTTCTTGAGCTTGCCGAAAAAATCGAGCTCATAGCGGAGTTCCAGACCCGCGTCGTACTTCTGTGTGGTCGGCTTGTCGCCTTTCAGACCACCGCTGTAGGTGATCCCGGATGAGGCATTCAGCTGGGGATAACGATCTGCATCCGTGACGTTGAACTGGGCCCGGGCCTCTTCAACCTTCAGGGCAGCCATTCTCAAATTACGGTTATTAGCAAGGGCTTCCCCGATCAGCCGGGTAACCTGGGGATCGACAAAAAAGTTACGCCAGCCCGTATCCTGATAACCATTCACTGCTGGCGTCAGGCTGTTTCGGGACAGTGAAAACTGCTGGGGTACCGGTGCTGCCGGGCGCTGATATTCAGGTGCCAGAGAGACACAACCAGCCAGGATGAATATCGTGCTGATGCTGAGTAATTTTAATTTGAACATAACGCTTCTCGTCCAGGCAGACCTGGTAAATGGTTCAAATGAAGTTCAGAGTATTACCAGGGTTACTTTACAGAATGCACTCTGTTTGTCGGGTGACAGAATAATGACAATGTTGTCATTTTTACGGTAATTCGTTGATTACGATCGTGTGCGCAATAGAATGACATTAGCAGCCAGACGGGGAGCAAGATGAAAATATTGATCGTCGAAGACGAAATTAAAACAGGTGAATATCTCAGCAAAGGGCTTACAGAGGCAGGGTTCGTAGTGGATCACGCTGATAATGGTCTTACCGGATATCATCTCGCCATGACAGCCGAGTATGATTTAGTCATTCTGGACATCATGCTGCCTGATGTGAACGGCTGGGATATCATCCGCATGCTGCGCACTGCCGGAAAGGGTATGCCGGTCTTACTACTGACGGCCCTCGGCACGATCGAACACAGGGTCAAAGGACTGGAACTGGGTGCGGACGATTATCTGGTTAAACCCTTTGCGTTTGCCGAACTGCTCGCCCGGGTAAGGACCCTACTGAGGCGGGGAAACACGCTGATCACGGAAAGTCAGTTTAAGGTGGCTGACCTCTCGGTTGATCTCGTCTCCAGAAAAGTCAGTCGCGCCGGAAACCGCATTGTGCTCACCAGTAAAGAGTTCAGCCTGCTGGAATTTTTCATTCGCCATCAGGGTGAAGTGCTACCCCGCTCCCTGATTGCCTCTCAGGTCTGGGACATGAATTTTGACAGCGACACTAACGCGATTGATGTCGCCGTAAAGCGACTTCGCGCGAAAATAGACAACGATTACGGGACAAAGCTGATCCAGACAGTCCGGGGCGTGGGCTACATGCTGGAGGTCCCGGATGCATAGCAAACCGTCCAGACGCCCGTTCTCGCTCGCGCTGCGGCTGACCTTTTTTATCAGCCTGTCCACGATACTGGCTTTTATCGCCTTCACCTGGTTTATGCTGCATTCTGTTGAAAATCATTTTGCCGAGCAGGATGTCAGCGATCTTCAACAAATCAGCACCACACTGAACCGTATACTGCAGTCCCCGGTGGATCCGGATGATAAAAAAATAAGCAAAATAAAGGAATCAATTGCCAGCTACCGCAACGTTGCCCTTTTGCTCCTCAATCCCAGGGGTGAAGTGCTCTTTAGCTCAGCTCAGGGGGCGGCACTACGCCCGGCAGTGAATTCAGCAGATTTTAGCGAGCACAGCCGCGCACGGGATGTCTTTCTCTGGACGGTGGAGGATCCTGCGGGACCGATGGATACCGGGTCCGAAATGAAGATGGAAACATACAGGATTATCGCCTCCTCTGGTCAGGCGATATTTCAGGGCAAACAGCAGAACTATGTCATGCTGACTGGCCTATCCATTAATTTCCATCTCCATTACCTCGATGCGCTGAAAAAGAACCTGATTGCGATTGCCGTCGTGATAAGCCTGTTGATTGTTCTGATCATTCGAATCGCTGTCCGTCAGGGGCACCTGCCCCTTCGTAATGTCAGCAATGCCATTAAAAACATCACCTCCGAGAATCTTGATGCGCGACTGGAACCGACACGCGTTCCCATTGAGCTGGAGCAACTGGTTATCTCGTTCAATCATATGATTGGAAAGATTGAGGATGTCTTTACCCGCCAGGCCAATTTCTCTGCCGATATCGCGCATGAGATCAGAACGCCCATCACCAATCTGGTGACGCAGACTGAAATCGCACTGAGTCAGGATCGAACACAGAGGGAACTTGAGGATGTCCTCTATTCCAGTCTTGAAGAGTATAACCGGATGACCAAAATGGTCAGCGATATGCTGTTCCTGGCACAGGCAGATAATAATCAGCTGATACCTGACAGGGTCATGTTTGACCTCAGAGCGGAAGTCATGAAAGTCTTCGAGTTTTTCGAAGCCTGGGCCGAAGAACGCAATATCACGCTCAAATTTAACGGGATGCCCTGCCTGGTTGAGGGAGATCCACAAATGTTCAGAAGGGCGATCAATAATCTGTTATCCAATGCCCTGCGTTATACCCCGGAGGGACAGGCAATCACCGTCTCAATAAGAGAGCAGGAGAGCTTTTTTGACCTTGTGATTGAAAATCCGGGGAAACCAATCCCTGAAGAGCATTTATCAAGGCTGTTTGACCGTTTTTATCGGGTAGATCCGTCCAGACAACGAAAAGGAGAAGGCAGCGGCATCGGCCTTGCGATTGTGAAGTCCATCGTGGAAGCACATCACGGAAGAGTGCAGGTGGAATCGGACGTACGTTCAACTCGTTTTATCCTATCCGTGCCCAGACTGGAGAAAATGATTCCGGAAACCCAGTACTGAGAATAAAGATTTAAATGACAAAGATGTCATTAGCCTGTCATGCAGCAAACAGAAGCCATTCGATATAATTAGTGCAACTTATCAGGAAGGCATTATTACTTCATCCATACACGGCATCAGCACAAGCCAGGAGTTGTATTAAAGCCTCATCCTGGCGGAATAAGGTCTGTAGAGTTGTCAGTTGTACTACTGAGGACACAGATCGAAATTCACGGACATCACTAATTCAGAAATGGAGAGTTACCATGAAAAATATCGTCTTAGCATCAGTGTTAGGTTTGAGCTTAATTTCTACGGCCTGGGCCACTGAAACTGTAAATATCCATGAGCGTGTCAATAATGCTCAGGCTCCGGCCCATCAGATGCAGTCTTCTTCAACTCCAGCCGCCATCCAGGGGGCAGCTCCACGGATGGCCGGTATGGATCAGCATGAACAGGCTATTATTGTTCATGAAACCATGAACAATGGTTCAGCAGATGCACATAAAAAAATGGCGGAAAGTCATCAGAAGATGATGGGAACTGGCACCGTTAACGCTTCCCGTCCGGCGACTTCGTTTGCGGCGATGAATGAACATGAAAGAGCAGCTGTTGCCCATGAATTTACGAATAACGGTCAGTCCGGCCCCCATCAGGCTATGGCTGATGCACACCGCCGCATGATCAATGCGGGCTGATGACAACTGAAGTTTCCGTGCGGTTACCCTTTCCTTGATAGATTGTCCCTTATACGGATATGTTGTTATTTTTTGCCCCCTTCAGGGGGCTTTTTTGTCTGACTCAGCTAAACTTATCCGGTAACCATCTGAAAGGGTTTATTATATGAAAATCACAAATTCGCTTTTTGTTATACTGATGTTATCCCTGCCAGCGATTTCCGCAGAACATTCAGAAATGAAAATGTCAGATATATCCTCATCGGCATCGTCATCGTCATCGTCATCGTCATCGTCACAGGAATATATGTCCGGCATGAAAGGTATGCATGACAAAATGATGGCCGCTGTAAAAGAGTCCGATCCCGACAAGGCTTTTGCGAAAGGCATGGTAGCACACCATGAAGGGGCAATAGCAATGGCTGAGACCGAGCTAAAATACGGAAAAGATCCGGAAATGAGAAAGCTCGCGCAGGACATCATTAAAGCTCAAAAAGGTGAAATTGAGCAGATGAATAAATGGCTTGGTAATCAAAAATAATGATTGCGGAAATAATATATTGCGCGTACAGTCAGAGTGTTCCCGGGCACGGGAACCTGTTAATCGTTAATTAATCAAAACCCGATTCATTTCGGGTTTTTCCTTTTACCCCCCCCAACGCATGCACTGCACCGAGTGAAATTCACCTGAGCCAATTCTGCTTGCTTATTATTTCGATGGAAATTGCTGATTTTAATTAAGTCTATGTTTTAAAGGTGTTTCTCATGCCTGGGTTTGGCAGGGGTTCGTCCTGTTCTCTGGTCATGCGCAATGGCAATTCGCAGTCAGGGCTCAAGACTACTTTTACCTCTTTTTTAACAGAAAGTTTCTGGACCCGATACTTGCCGGAAACATCATCTGCTGTTCATCCCGACCAATAAAACGAAGGTATCACTCTCGTTTGAATCTCACTTACTTTCCATTTTGTAATAAAGAATCAAGTTTTCCAGTGATATATCAATACCAACTTTTTTTAATAACCTTTTTCGCGCAGTGTATATTTCTTTCAGCATATCTTCATAACCCTGACCAAGGTGAATTTGTTTATGGCAATTGCAACACAGAGATATGATATTTTCTTCAACATCAAGAGATGTGTCAAAAGCATCTTGCCTGGACATAGGTACAATGTGATGAGGGTGATGCTGCCAACTTACTGATTTAGTGTATGATGGTGTTTTTGAGGTGCTCCAGTGGCTTCTGTTTCTATCAGCTGTCCCTCCTGTTCAGC
>NZ_JABBJF010000048.1 GCF_014218705.1 Kluyvera sichuanensis
GGTGGCAGAAGACCAAAGTTTACTGACGATCAGTGGAAGGAAATTGGTGAACTGATAGCTGCCGGAGAATCCAGACAGAGTATTGCCAGCAGGTACAATGTTGGCTTGTCCACGCTGTATAAGAAGTTTCCCGCTGGATGCTAGATAGTTGCTGTGGGTCGTGATTTTACGCCACGACCCACAGCTGTAGGCCTGGTGTTCATGCCGTGGCGCTGAGTGCAATCCTATACGACCACGGAGAAGTAACGCAACGAGATGAATGCGACTTTGATTTTTGAGTACATAAATAAGTACAAAACGAATTAAACATTATTTTATTTTCCTTATCTATCATTCCGTTGTTTGTATTTACTTATAGTCGTGAAACAGGAATCCCGGCGCGCTTGAAGTCTCTTGCATGGCGTTAACAGTGTCCGTCTATGGCATTTAAGGTTCATGGTAAACGATTTGGCAGTGCATCAGAAGGGCGTTAACCGAATCTGGAAGAGGGCGCGCAGGGTATTTTTTCGAGTCCAGATAGATACATGTCATATTTTCTTGCAATTTAAGCCTGTCACAAAGCACGAACTTCCGTAAAAAGGACAACGAATTTGTGAATGTTGAGGATTTACCGTTGAAAGCCCGTTTTTTTATTGCCGTTTCTTTGCTCGCTTCGAGCGTTTCTTGTGCCTTTGCTGGCGAATCCGCGATTCCTTCCGTCACACCGCCACCGATTAAAGCCGGTGCCTGGGTGTTAATGGACTACACCACCGGGCAGATCCTGACCGCTGGTAATGAGCACCAACAGCGTAATCCGGCGAGCCTGACCAAGCTGATGACCGGCTATGTGGTTGACCGTGCTATCGATAGCCACCGCATTACGGCAGACGATATGGTGACCGTGGGGCGCGATGCCTGGGCGGCGGGTAACCCGGTGTTTGATGGTTCTTCACTGATGTTTCTCAAGGCGGGCGATCGCCTGAGCGTACGCGATCTGAGCCGCGGCCTGATTGTGGACTCCGGCAACGATGCCTGCGTGGCGCTGGCAGATTATGTGGCGGGCGGCCAACCGCAGTTCGTGAAGATGATGAACGACTACGTGCAGAAACTGAACCTGCGCGATACCCATTTCGAAACCGTTCACGGCCTGGATGCGCCGGGTCAGCATAGCTCGGCCTACGATCTGGCGGTGCTCTCCCGTGCGATTATTCACGGCGAGCCAGACTTCTATCACATGTACAGCGAAAAGAGCCTGACGTGGAACGGGATTACCCAGCAGAACCGTAACGGCCTGCTGTGGGAAAAATCGATGCACATCGACGGTCTGAAAACCGGTCACACTTCCGGCGCGGGCTTTAACCTGATCGCCTCATCGGTAGACGGCCAGCGTCGTCTGATTGCCGTGGTAATGGGGGCCGATAGCCCGAAAGGGCGTGAAGATCAGGCGCGTACGCTGTTGCATTGGGGCCAGCAGAACTTCGATACCGTACAGATTCTGCAAAACGGTAAGAAAGTCGGCACCGAGCGAATCTGGTACGGTGATAAAGAGAATATCGCGCTGGGTACCGACCAGGATTTCTGGCTGGCGCTGCCAAAGGCGGAAGTGCCGAATATCAAAGCGAAATATGTGCTTGATACTAAAGAGCTGGATGCCCCGATTGCTGCGCACCAGCGCGTCGGTGAGATCCAACTGCTCGACCGCGATAAGGTTGTCGCGCAGTGGCCGCTGGTGACGCTGGAAAGCGTGGGCAAAGGTGGGCTGTTCTCGCGCATGAGTGATTATCTGCACCATAAAGCCTAACCAGGCGTTGGTGCAAATCCCGGCGTCGCGTTGCTCGGCCGGGCTACTTGATCATATGTAGCCCGGCCGAGGTGCTTTAGCACCGACGCCGGGGCGGCCCGGTGCCAACCCCAGCATCACCTTGATCGGCCGGGCTACTTTCTTGTTGCAGGAGCAGGTACAATTCGCGCTTTAGTCTTGTCGGAGAGTGGGTGTGCGTCCGGATAAGTCACTCAGTCCTTTTGAAATTCGTTTATATCGTCACTATCGTACCGTGCACGGGGCGCGTATTGCGCTGGCCTTCGTCCTGACCTTTTTGATAGTCCGCCTGCTGGGCGTGCCCGATGGCTCCTGGCCGCTGATCACGCTGGTGGTGGTGATGGGGCCCATCTCCTTCTGGGGCAACGTGGTGCCGCGCGCGTTTCAGCGTATCGGTGGTACGGTGCTCGGCTCCGCCCTGGGCCTGATAGCCCTCAAACTTGAGCTTTTCTCCCTGCCGTTGATGCTTATCTGGTGCGCTGCGGCGATGTTCCTGTGCGGCTGGCTGGCGCTGGGGAAAAAACCGTATCAGGCGTTACTTATCGGCATTACCCTCGGGGTGGTGGTTGGCGCACCGGCGGGGGATATGACCACCGCGCTGTGGCGAAGCGGCGACGTCATCTTCGGCTGTCTGTTAGCCATGCTCTTTACCGGTATCTGGCCGCAGCGGGCGTTTATTCACTGGCGTATCCAGATGGCCTCGTTCGTGACGCAGTTTAACCGTATCTATCAGGCAGGACTGTCGCCGAACCTGATTGAGCGACCTCGCCTGGAAAAGCATCTGCAAAAAGTCCTCAACGACGTTGTGAAAATGCGCGGCCTGATTACGCCTGCGAGTAAAGAGACGCACATTCATAAGGGCATCTTTGAAGCCATTCAGACCGTCAGCCGCAACCTGGTCTGCATGCTGGAGCTGCAAATCAACGCCCACTGGGCGTCGCGTCCCGGCCACCTGCTGATGCTGAACGCCCATACGCTGCGCGAAACCCAACTGATGACCCAGCAAACGCTGCTGGCGATTGCCCATGCGCTGTACGAAGGCAACCCGCGTCCTATCAAAGCGAACAGCGAAAAGCTCAATGAAATTGTTTCGGAGCTGCGCCAGCTGGTGCATGAGTACAAAGATGACCATCTGGCTGAGACGTCCATTCATGGCTACGTCTGGTTGAGCATGGAGCTGGCGCGTCAGCTGGAATTATTATCTAACCTGATGTGTCGCGCGTTGCGTAAATAAAAGGCAGATGCACAGGCTTTTGCGCCAGGTTGTTTCGATTCAGCTAGATTTAGGGTTATGATGAACCCAAAGTAAAAATGATTGTTTGCTACAACGGCAGTACGAAAAATCATACAGGTTGAAGGGTATATGACTAATGTGTACCTTATCGTGTAGCCGTTGTTTAACGAATCCGAGTCTCAACATATCAGGGGTATAAAAATGGAAACCACGAAACCTTCGTTTCAGGACGTACTGGAATTCGTACGTTTGTTCCGTCGTAAGAACAAACTGCAGCGTGAAATTCAGGACGTTGAGAAAAAGATCCGTGACAACCAGAAACGCGTGCTGCTGCTGGATAACCTCAGCGACTACATCAAACCAGGCATGAGCGTTGAAGCTATTCAGGGCATCATTGCCAGCATGAAAGGCGACTATGAAGATCGCGTTGATGATTACATCATCAAAAATGCTGAGCTGTCCAAAGAACGCCGCGACATCTCCAAGAAACTGAAAGTGATGGGCGAGCAGAAAGGCGAGTAACCGTCATTAACGGGTGGCTGCGCCAGCGGCCACCTGGTCCTTGTTTTATTCCTTCCTGCACTCTCTCTTCTTCGACCTTTCGACAATCCAGTGACATCGCGAGCAATGCGGAGTATAAAGCTTTCTGTTTGATATATTAGCCACGGTTATGTGGGAACGTGTTGATATCAAAGGATCTCGCCAACAATGCAGCAACATCTGGAAGCGCAATCATGATACTGGTGACCGGCGGCGCGCGCAGCGGAAAAAGCCGTCACGCGGAATCGTTACTCAGCAAATACCCCCGGGTTTGCTATATCGCGACCTCACAAATCTTCGACGCCGAAATGGCCGCACGCATCCAGCATCATCGGGACGACCGTCCTGCACACTGGCGCACCGAAGAGCGCTGGCAGCATCTTGCCGACATCATTACGCCTGATAACGATCCTTCAGAAGCGATTCTGCTGGAGTGTATCACCACGCTGGTCACCAATATTCTCTTTGCCTCGGGAAACGAGGAAGAGATTGAGCGCTGGGACTTCGCGGCGCTTGAGGCGCAGGTCAATGGTGAAATCGATGCGCTGATCGCGGCCTGCCAGCGCTGCCCGTCGCCGATTGTGCTGGTGACCAATGAAGTGGGAATGGGCATTGTGCCCGAGAATCGTCTGGCCCGGCATTTTCGCGACATTGCCGGGCGCGTAAATCAAAAGCTGGCGCAGGCGGCAGATGACGTCTGGCTGGTGGTATCAGGGATTGGAGTCAAAATAAAATGAGTCGACTGTTTTTCGCCACACTCTCCTTTATGAGCCGTCTACCGGTGCCACAGCGCTGGTCACAGGGGCTGGATCTGGACCGTTACGTGAGCGGCGTCATTACCTTCCCGTTTATTGGCCTGTTACTGGGGGCGATAAGCGGCCTGGTCTTCATGATTGTGCAGAGCTGGTGTGGTATTCCGCTGGCGGCATTCTTTAGCGTTCTGGCGCTGGCGCTGCTGACCGGCGGCTTCCACCTGGATGGCCTTGCGGACACCTGCGACGGCGTGTTCTCCGCACGTCGCCGCGAGAAGATGCTGGAAATTATGCGCGATAGCCGATTGGGCACCCACGGCGGTCTGGCGCTGATCTTTGTGCTGCTGGCAAAAGTGCTGGCGGTCAGCGAACTGGCGCTACGTGACACTCCTATGCTGGCAGCGATCGCCAGCGCCTGTATCGCCGGTCGCGGCGCCTCGGTGCTGATGATGTATCGCCACCGCTACGCCCGCGAAGAAGGGCTGGGTAATCTGTTTATCGGTAAAATCAGCTTCCGCCAGACCTGGGTGACGTTAGTCATTGCAGGGGCATTGGTCACCGCCATGCTGGGCGTACATGGCCTGAAAGCGCTGCTGGTGGCCTTTGTCGGCGTCTTTATTCTGGGCCAGTTACTGAAGCGTACGCTGGGGGGGCAAACCGGCGACACGCTGGGCGCAAGTATCGAGTTGGGCGAAGTGATTTTCTTGCTGGCGCTTTTGTAAGCCAGCGTATGACTACGTGGGAATAATAATGCAAACAACATTGGCTTCACTGCTGTCGACTATTCCAGAAATGGACAGCGCCGCGATGGCGCAGGCGCAGCAGCATATTGATGGGCTATTAAAACCGACGGGCAGCCTCGGGCGTCTGGAAGCGCTGGCGGTACAGCTTGCGGGCATGCGCGGCCTACAGGGCACGCCGAGCGTCGACAAGAAAGCGATTCTGGTCATGTGCGCCGATCACGGCGTCTGGCACGAAGGGGTCGCCATTTCGCCGCAGGTGGTGACCGCGATTCAGGCCATGAATATGACCCGCCACCATACCGGCGTTTGCGTTCTCGCTGCACAGGCAGGCGCGGACGTACACGTGATTGACGTGGGCATCGATGCCGACCCCATCCCAGGCCTTATCGACATGAAAGTGGCACGCAGCAGCGGCAACATTGCTCAAACGGCGGCCATGACGGCCGAGCAGGCGCAAACCGTGCTGCTGTCGGCAATTAACTATACCCGTAGCCTGGCAGAGCAGGGCGTGACGCTGTTTGGCGTGGGCGAGCTGGGCATGGCAAACACCACGCCAGCCGCTGCGGTAGTCAGCGTGCTGACCGGCAGCGAGCCGGAGGCAGTGGTGGGCATTGGCGCCAACCTGCCGCAGGCGCAGCTAACGCATAAAGTGAATGTGGTTCGTCGCGCTATTGCAGTGAACCAGCCCAACGCCGCTGACGGCCTTGAGGTTCTGGCGAAGGTCGGTGGTTACGATCTGCTGGGGATGACAGGCGTGATGCTCGGCGCTGCCTCGTGTGGCCTGCCGGTGGTGCTGGACGGCTTCCTGTCGTACGCGTCTGCACTCGCTGCCTGCCGTATTGCGCCTGCCGTGAAACCCTACCTGATCCCTTCCCATTTCTCCGCCGAGAAGGGCGCGCGTATCGCACTGGCGCATCTGGAACTGGAACCGTATCTGCATATGGAGATGCGTTTGGGTGAAGGCAGCGGTGCAGCGATGGCGATGCATATCGTTGAGTCGGCCTGCACCATGTACAACCGCATGGGAACGCTGGCGGGCAGCAATATCGTGCTGCCAGCGTAACGGCTATTCTCCCGCCATTTGTTGCAAAAGCCATTCGCGTAGCGCCGTAATATCCCGGCGCTGCGCGTTCTCTTCAGTTGCCACCAGATAATAGTTCGCGCCCGGCAGAGACATGTCGAACGGCATCGTCAGCACCCCACGTTGCAGTAAATCTCTCGCCAGTAACTCGCTGGCAATCACTACGCCTTGCCCGGCTACCGCCGCCTGCAGCGCATGCGTTTCATCGCTGAAGGTCAACCCCGCCTGAAGGTTTAATGTCTGAGGCCCGTAGCGCTTTTTCCAGTTTGCCCAACTAGGTTCATCGGCCGGAACCTGGCGGTTTTCCACGTGAAATAGGGGGACGTTGGCTAAATCTTCGGGCTTTTGCAGCGCTAGCGCGGGGCTCGCCACAACGATAAAGCGGTCTGCATGCAGCAGAGTGCAGTGCAGCGAGGATTCCGGCATCTCACGATAGCGGATAGCCACATCAACGGTATGCTGGCTGAGATCGACACGCTCGACGCTGGTATGCAGCCGCAGGTCGATGGTTGGGCATTCCGCTTTGAAATCCGCGAGTCTCGGCACCAGCCAGTGGGTGAGAAAATTAGAGGTGGTAGTGACCGTCAGCGCGGGTGGCTGATGGGCTTGCAGCACCTGCGCCGTCGCTTCTTCCAGTGCACTAAAGGCGCGTTGGGTGCCGGCATAAAGCACTTTGCCACTATCGGTCAGGCTAACGCCCTGAGCGCTGCGTTCACAGACCCGGCATTCCAGTACCGACTCCAGAAGTTTTATTTGATGGCTGACCGCCGTTGCGCTCACGCCGAGGACATCTGCCGCGCGCTTGAAGCTGAGCTGTTCCGCCAGCGCATGGAACGCCCTTAGCGCCCCAAGCGGTGGCAATCTGACTTTTCTCATGGCTGAGTTTTTCTCATCTATGGCTGAAAACTATGCGTTTGTTTTACGCCTTATAGGCGGCGTAGTCTACCCAGCAGAAACAAGAGGGTGAGTTAATCTCATGATAATACCGAAGGGGAAAACGATGAGCGTACGGGTAAACAACACTGCGCCAATGAATAAAAATATCGCTGAGCGGGCAATAGCGATGAGTGCGGCGATTGCCGGAGCGGGGCTGTTGGTGAAGCTATCGATGGCGGTCAGCGTAATCCAAAGTCTGGCTCAGCTTTTTGCGCTGGGCCTGAGCTTTGCGGTAGGGATGATGCTGGCAAGCACAGGCAGTATGGTGCGCTACGGTTTTCCGCTTTCGGCGGTGGGGTGGCTGCTGGTGCTGCTTAGCCTGCTTGGTGGGCAAACGGGGCTGGTGCTGTTGCCGGGAATCGTCGCCGGTGGCCTGGGGCTGGGGTTGGCACATGGGCGGTTGATGGCTGGCAACAAAGTTGCCAATGCGCTGAGTAGCTTGGCAGCGCTAGTCGCAGTATTGCTTATCCAGGCCAATGCGGCGCCGGGTATACATGGCTATGGGTTTGCCTTTGCGGTTGTCATCGATTTGACGCTGCTGGGGCTGGTGCTGGTGCTGGTGCGAATTGCTGAAACGGATAGGGGTTAAAAAGCAAAAAGCCTGCTCGAAAGCAGGCTTTTTAAATTTGGCTCCTCTGACTGGACTCGAACCAGTGACATACGGATTAACAGTCCGCCGTTCTACCGACTGAACTACAGAGGAATCGGTGTGGAGTCGTATCTTAGCGGCGAAAAAATTTTTGTCAAACATCAATTCTGGTCTTGTGACGCGACTGCCTATTCCATCAACAATTTGTCGCCATTCCCGACAAAAATTAAGGAAAAATGCTTTGCAGGATCGGGAATTCTCCATCATCATTTGAAATGGAGTTTCAACTTTCTGATCTAAGGCCCATTTTGAACGTCACCGCCGCACTTCGCCAGGCCGTCGCCCGCACGCCCTGGTACAAAAAACGCAAAAGTTATCGAGTTCTCTTCTGGCGTGAAATCACCCCCCTTGCCGTACCTATCTTTCTGGAAAACACCTGCGTTTTATTGATGGGGGTGTTGAGTACCTTCCTCGTCAGCTGGTTGGGTAAAGAGGCGATGGCGGGCGTGGGTCTGGCCGATAGCTTCAATATGGTGATCATGGCGTTCTTTGCCGCGATAGACCTTGGGACGACCGTGGTGGTTGCCTTCAGCCTTGGTAAACGTGACCGCCGTAAGGCGCGAGCGGCGGCACGGCAATCGCTGGTGATCATGACTCTGTTCGCTACCATCCTGGCGGCGGTAATCCACTATTTTGGTGCCGGAATTATTAATATCGTTGCCGGTGATGCCACCGAGGAAGTGAAAGGGCTGGCGTTGACCTACCTTGAGCTGACCGTGCTGAGCTATCCGGCGGCGGCGATTGCGCTTATCGGCAGCGGCGCGCTGCGTGGGGCAGGGAATACTAAAATCCCGTTGATGATTAACGGCGGGATGAACATCCTCAATATTATGATCAGTAGCTTCCTGATTTACGGGGCGTTCTCCTGGCACGGCATGGGGTTTGCCGGGGCAGGGCTCGGGCTGACCATTTCCCGCTACATTGGCGCAGTAGTGACCATTATTGTGCTGATGGTTGGCTTTAACCCGGCGCTGCGTATTCCGCTCAAAAGCTATTTCAAGCCGCTCAATTTCGCCATTATCTGGGAAGTGATGGGGATTGGTATTCCAGCAAGCGTCGAGTCGGTGCTGTTTAACAGCGGTAAATTGCTGACACAGATGTTTGTCGCCGGGATGGGGACCGACGTTATCGCCGGTAACTTTATCGCCTTCTCCGTGGCGGCGCTGATTAACCTGCCGGGGAACGCCCTGGGTTCGGCATCCACCATTATCACCGGTAAGCGGCTGGGGACTGGGCAGCTTGCCCAGGCGGAACGTCAGCTCCGTCACGTGTTCTGGATGTCGACCATTGTACTGACCCTGATAGCCTGGGGGACGGCGCCGTTTGCCGGATTGTTCGCGTCGTTCTATACCCACGAGCAGGACGTCAAAGACGTGGTGAAAATTCTCTTGTGGATGAACGCTGCCTTTATGCCAATCTGGGCCGCCTCCTGGGTGCTGCCAGCGGGCTTTAAAGGGGCGCGAGACGTACGCTTCGCCATGTGGGTCTCCATGCTCAGCATGTGGGGCTGTCGCGTGGTTGTAGGCTACGTGCTGGGTATTCTTCTGGGTTGGGGCGTGGTCGGCGTCTGGATGGGGATGTTCCTCGACTGGGGCGCACGTGCGGTGCTGTTCTACCGTCGTCTGATAACCGGCCGCTGGGCGTGGAAATACGTGCCGACCAAGAAAACGGACGCCGCGTAACAGCCTGATTGCGGTGAAAATCGGCAATAAAAGTCAGTTTTCAGCCGAATCGAAGAATAAATCGGCAAACGAATTATTTTGTGCAAATCAGGCTTTGACAACAATGGGGCACATCGATAATATGCGCCTCGTTCACACGATTCCTCTGTAGTTCAGTCGGTAGAACGGCGGACTGTTAATCCGTATGTCACTGGTTCGAGTCCAGTCAGAGGAGCCATATTTAAGAAGCCTGCTTAGGAAACTAAGCAGGCTTTTTGCTTTTCTGCGTTTGATAAAAAAAAGCCGGACCAGAGTCCGGCTGATGTTGGCTTAACGGAACGGCGGTTCGTTAAAGGTTCTTAGCTTACGTGAATGTAGACGATCGCCTTCCGCACGCAGCAGGTCGATGGCCCGAATGCCAATTTGCAGGTGCTCGGAAATTGCCCCTTCATAAAAACGGTTCGCCTGACCGGGCAGCTTAATCTCACCGTGCAGCGGTTTGTCTGATACGCACAGCAACGTGCCGTACGGCACGCGGAAGCGATATCCTTGCGCGGCAATGGTCGCGCTCTCCATATCAATCGCCACGGCGCGACTCAGGTTGAAGCGCAGCGCCGACGCGGAATAGCGCAGCTCCCAGTTGCGATCGTCGGTGGTAACCACCGTCCCGGTACGCAGTCGCTGTTTAACCTCTTCGCCCGGCATCCCGCTCACCTGCTTGGTGGCGTCGTACAGTGCACGCTGCACCTCGGCAATGCTCGGAATGGGAATATCCGGCGGCAGTACGGCGTTCAGCACGTGGTCGTCACGCAGATAGGCATGTGCCAGTACATAATCGCCAATCGACTGACTTTCACGCAGGCCGCCGCAGTGGCCGATCATCAGCCAGACGTCCGGGCGCAGCACCGCCAGGTGGTCGCAGATATTTTTAGCGTTCGACGGGCCGACGCCGATGTTAATTAAGGTGATCCCTTGCCCATCTTTGGTGATCAGATGCCAGGCTGGCATTTGGTGCTTTTTCCACGCCAGATCGGAAATAGCCTGTTCCGGCGCTTCGGTGTCGGCGGTGATCCAGATCCCTCCTGCGCAGGAGAGCGATACGTACGGGCTGTCAGGATCGAGGATCTGACTGCAGCCCCAGCGCACGAACTCATCGACGTAGCGGGTGTAGTTAGTGAACAGTACAAACGGCTGGAAGTGTTCGACCGGGGTGCCGGTGTAGTGACGCAGACGCGCCAGCGAGAAATCCACGCGGCGGGCGTCAAAGTGCGAAAGCGGATAGAAATCGGTGGAGTGGGTCAGGCCATCCGCGGTTTCATCGCCAATCTGCGACAGCTCGGTGGTAGGGAAAAAGCGCGTCAGGTCAGCGCTCATCGAGCGATCGAGGTTCAGGCCATCAATCACGTACGGATAGGGAATTTCATGCTGCGACAGGCTGACTTCAATATGGGCGTCGTAATCTTCGTGCAGCAGGCTTAGCTGCTCCAGCAGGTAGCTGCGGAACAACACTGGGTGCGTGATGGTGGTGGTGTAGCAGCCGGAGTGGGTAAAGCGGCCAAACGCGCGGGTTTTCTGCGCCTTGTGCGCGTTGCCGCTCCAGGAGACCGAAAGCTGCGGGTAGACAAATAGCCCGTTTGCCCGCGCTTCGGCGCTTGGTAATGAGCGGTCGTCAATAAACAGACGGATAGCGTCACGTAATGCACTTACCGATTGATCGTACAGCGCCTGGAGTTTCTCCAGCGCTTGTTCTGGGGTCAGACTCACGCCCGTATTACTCATCGTTCGCTCCTTGTGTGCGGCTTTTATCGATAGTATGCCAGCCGATGATGAAACAAAAGCGTAAGCCGGTTTCGATGTAACAACTGATTAACCTTTAACCGGGTGATTTCTCATCCGGTTAAAGGCTGCGCGTCGGAGTAAAAAAGCTATAATCAACCGACATCTGCTGTGATTTGAGGAAAGGGAAATGAAACCTCGTGTAAAACTCTTGTGTGCGTTCGCGCTGGCACTCTGTAGCCAGGGCGCGCTGGCTGTGACCTATCCGCTTCCACCGGAGGGGAGTCGTCTTGTGGGAAGCACGTTGAATATCACGGTGCCGCAGGATAACCACCTGCCGCTGGAGGCCTTTGCGGCGCAGTACGGGCAAGGGCTCAGCAATATGCTGGAGGCGAATCCGAACGTAGATGTCTTCTTGCCAAAATCGGGTTCCACGCTGGTGGTGCCACAGCAACTGATTTTGCCCGACACGGTGCGTCGAGGCATTGTGGTGAACGTCGCGGAAATGCGCCTTTATTATTACCCGCCGGAGGGTAACACCGTTGAAGTGCTGCCCATTGGTATCGGCCAGGCGGGGCGAGAAACACCGCGTAACTGGGTGACGACCGTCGAGCGCAAACAGGAAGCACCGAGCTGGACGCCAACGCCAAACACCCGTCGTGAATACGCTAAGCGTGGCGAAAGCCTGCCTGCGTTTGTCCCCGCCGGGCCGGATAACCCGATGGGCCTGTACGCCATCTATATTGGCCGCCTGTACGCCATTCACGGCACCAATGCGAATTTTGGCATCGGGCTGCGCGTGAGTCAGGGCTGCATCCGTCTGCGCAATGATGATATCAAGTATCTGTTTGATAACGTGCCGGTCGGCACGCGTGTGCAGATTATCGACCAGCCGGTGAAATACACCGTTGAGCCAGACGGCAGTCGCTGGGTGGAAGTGCATGAGCCATTATCGCGCAACCGCACAGAATATGAGTCTGATAACAAAGTTCCGTTGCCTATTACGCCCGCGCTGCGTAGTTTTACTCAGGGTGAGGGCGTGGATGGTAGTCGGGCAAGAGGCGCGCTCGAAAGGCGCTCCGGCATGCCGGTCAATATCAGCACCTCGCATAACGCGTTGTAAGCCTGTCTATATTCAACGCCAAAAGCCCGCGATTTGCGGGTTTTTGACTTTTTAACCAGGGTTGGCAAAAGGAGCATTGAATGAGCGATGTCGTGAACTGGGGCGTGCTGGGCTATGCCCGAATCGCAAAAAATTCCATTATTCCGGCGATTCAACGTGCCGATAACGCGCGCGTCTACGGCGTAGCGTCGCGTCATCAGGACGAACTGCCGGTGGGGGAGTGGCAGAAAAGCTACGGCGATTACGCGGCGCTGTTGGCCGATGAGGCGATCCAGGCGGTCTATATCCCTTTGCCTAACTCGCTGCACAAAGAGTGGGTGATCCGGGCGCTGGAGGCAGGGAAACACGTGCTGTGCGAGAAGCCAATTGGCCTTACCGCCGATGAAGCGCGCGACATGCAACGGGTGGCGCAGCAGCATAACCGCCTGCTGATGGAAGCCTTTATGTACCAGTACACCGACCGGGTACGGGTGATTAAACAGGTGCTGGAGAGCGGTGAGCTGGGTGAGTTGCGCCATATCAACGTTTCGTTCCGCTTCTTCCTCGACCGGCCTGGCACCATCAAAATGCAGCCCGCGCTCGGCGGCGGGGCGCTGTATGACGTTGGCTGCTACCCGGTGAACTTTATCGGCATGGTGACCGGACGTCTGCCGGTGAGCTGCAAAGCGGTGAGCGAAACAGATCAAGGGGTGGATACCAATCTCTCCGCGCTGCTGCAATATGATGATGGCCTGATTGCCAACATTCACTGCGGCTTTAACGCCTTTGGTCGCAACTACGCGGAGATTATTGGCAGCAAAGGGATGCTGATTATCGATAAGCCTTTCCTCGATGATGCCGGCGCGCTGGAGCTGCATACCGGCGAGGGCGTACGCGAGCTGCCGGTGAGCGAGTCGGACCGTTACCAGGCTGAAATCCGCCACTTCTCCAGCGCGATCCTCAACGAGCCGTCGCGGCTGATCCCGCTGGATGAAACCGTGCGTAATATGCAGGTACTGGATATGATTCGCGCCGCGCTGTAGTGGGTAACGCCCGGCCGGTATCGCGCCGCCGGGCTTTGCTATCGGGCAAACTTTTTCGAGCCGATAACGCAGAAGATCACCCCAAGCGTAACCAGCATCATCAGCGGATTCACCGCCTCGTGCAGCAGCAGGGCGCTCAGCGCCAGCCCTAAAAACGGCTGTAAAAGCTGGAGCTGGCCTACCGCGGCAATTCCGCCCTCCGCCAGACCTTTGTACCAGAAGATAAAGCCAATCAGCATGCTGAACAGCGAGACGTAGCCGAGCGCCAGCCACGCCTGACCCGTAATGGCACCGGGGTTAGCAGGTAACGTCAGTAACGTCGCCAGCAGCATTATCGGCAGCGATAAAATCAGCGCCCAGCTAATCACCTGCCAGCCACCCAACTGCCGCGTCAGCGTGGCCCCCTCCGCATAGCCCAGCCCGCAGACCACCACAGCGGCAAGCATCAGCAGATCGCCGGTTAACGACGCGCTGGCGTTTTGTGAAAGAGCAAACCCGGCAACCAGCAGGCTCCCCAGCAGCGAGAAGATCCAGAACGCCGGATGTGGCCGCTCCCGCCCGCGCAGCACGCCAAAAATCGCCGTGGAGAGGGGCAGAAGCCCAAGAAAGACAATCGAGTGCGCTGCCGTAACGTAGCGAAGCGCCATGGCGGTGAGCAGAGGAAAGCCTACCACCACGCCGAGTGAAACGACCAGCAGCGGAAAAATTTGTCCGGACGTGGGGCGCCGTTCACGAAAGATGACAATCAGTGCCAGGGCGAGAAGCCCGGCAATTGACGCCCGCAGAAAGGTCAGAAAAAACGGGTCCATAGCGCCGACCGCGATACGCGTTGCCGGCAATGAACCGCTAAAAATCACTACGCCCAGCAGCCCGTTAAACCAGCCGGATGCTGTGTGTGTTTGAAATACCGCTGCCTTCATTTTGTCCACCTCACCGTTGAGTCATTAACAGCGCGATGGTAGTTTTCTTAATCTAATACAATCAAATTATTGTCATGGATACATTGTATGAAGGCGCGATACAAAACGATCGTCGACAGATTCGCCGCACGGATACGCGATGGACAACTCACAGCCGGAACCCGGCTGCCCACGCACCGGCGGCTGGCGGCGGAGGAACGTATTTCTCTTGCCACCGCCACGCGTGTTTATGCCGAACTGGAGGCGATGGGGCTGGTGAGTGGTGAAATCGGGCGCGGCACCTTTGTGCGCGAAATTACCCTCGCGGCGGGTCATGGCGTTGACCAGCAGGTGATGATGCCTGGCGTGCGTGACCTGAACTTTAACTACCCATCGCAGCCGGGGCAGGGCGAGGAGTTGCGTGACGCCCTGCGACAGCTCGCCAACGTCGGCGATATTGAATCGCATCTGCGCTACCAGCCTCACGCCGGGCGCAAAGCGGATCGCGAGATGGTCGCCCGCTATTTTGCGAGCCTGGGTTTTACCCCTGACTCCGACAATATTTTGCTGGTTAACGGCGCCCAACATGGTCTGGCGGTCACGGTAATGGGGCTGCTACAGCCCGGTGATGTCGTGGCGGTAGACGCGTTAACCTACCCCGGATTTAAAGCGCTGGCGGCGCTGTATCACCTGGAACTTCTCGCTATCCCATCGCTTGCCGATGGCCCGGAACTTGATGCTCTCGATACTATTTGCCAGCAGCGCCACGTACGGGCGGTTTACACCATGCCGACGCTGCATAACCCGCTAGGCTGGGTGCTCAGCCACCGACAGCGCCAGCAGCTGGCCGCTATTGCCCGTCAGTATGATCTGCTGATTATTGAAGATGCCGCCTACGCTTTTTTAGTCGAACAACCGCCGCCTCCCGTTGCCTGCTACGCGCCGGAAAGAACGGTCTATGTCAGCGGATTTTCAAAGAATGTGGCGACCGGACTGCGCGTTGGCGTAGCGATTTGCCCCGGCTCGCTAAAACCAGCGCTGGAGCGGGCGATCCGGGCCACCACCTGGAATACGCCTTCGCTGCTCACCGCCTTGATGAGCCACTGGATTCAGGACGGCACGGTGGCCCGGACGACGGTCTTAAAAAGAGACGACGCCCGTCAACGACAGGCGCTAGCCCGTGAATGTTTGTACCCGCTGCCCTGTATCGGCCACCCAAACTCCTGGTTTGTCTGGTTACCGCTGGCCGATGAGTGCCGTGCCGACCGCATCGTGAAGGCTCTGATGGATAACCATATTCTGGTCTCCACCGCTGAACCGTTCTCAACTTCAATCAACGTCCCGCAGGCATTACGCGTTGCACTGGGGTCGGTGCCGCTGGAGAGCCTGCGTGAGGCGCTGGTGGCGGTGAGGGAAGAGGTTGAGTATGAGATGAGTCGGTAAGGGGGATATGGAAACTGGTTGATATAGATTTATATCTATATAGACTTTTATCTATATAGATAGTGACCTATTTTTATAAAGAGAGCCCATATGGGCGTTTAAAACAGCGCATATGTTTGAATGCTAGTTTGGCGCTATTACATTGTGTTGGTAATGAGCTAAATGTTCCTGGCAGTAGAGGGAATTTACATATTGGCTGAATACATTAAAAAAGAAGGAGTAACGCGATGGGCAGAACGCTGGAACAGATTATTGCGGATGAAAAGCCTGACGTAGTGGCCGATGCCCAGACACAGGCTGCAGATATCTTGCTGAATATTCATCTTGCAGAGCTGCGGGAAAGGGTACGGAAAACGCAGGTTGAAATGGCCGAAGCGTTAGGGCTTCGCCAGCCGACCGTCGCCAGTATGGAAAAACCAGGGCGCGATGTGAAGCTCTCAACGCTTAAGCGCTATGTTGAGGCGGCGGGTGGAAAGCTGAATCTGGATATCGAACTGCCGGACGGTTCGCACTATGGTATTTCGCTATAAACGCGGATTGACCGAATACAAACGCAAAAAAGCAAAAAGCCCTCTCGAAAGCAGGCTTTTTAAATTTGGCTCCTCTGACTGGACTCGAACCAGTGACATACGGATTAACAGTCCGCCGTTCTACCGACTGAACTACAGAGGAATCGTGTGAACGGGGCGCATATTATCGATGTCACCCCGGCTTGTCAAAGGGTGAAAAGCGCTAATAAGTTCGTTTGCTGACAATTTCAGCAATTCCGCGTCATTTGCTGTTTTTTTGACTGTTCTGCACCGTGAAAGTGCAGAATTACCCCTTATGGGGCAGATCACAAACTTCTGATAGCCGCGAAAAAGGGCCTGAGCGATAGGTTTACACGGTTTTACAGGCAATTTTAAAACTGGCAAGCATCTTGCAACTCCTCCGATTACTTAACGCCAGCGTGGCAGTGATTCCGAACCGGAGGCAAAAATGAACTTAAGACGGCTGAAGTACTTTGTGAAAATCGTCGATATCGGTAGCCTGACTCAGGCCGCAGAAGTGTTGCATATCGCGCAGCCCGCTTTAAGCCAGCAGGTGGCGACGCTGGAAGGGGAACTCGATCAGCAACTGTTGATTCGCACCAAGCGCGGCGTCACGCCAACGGAAGCGGGCAAGGTGTTATATACCCATGCCCGGACAATTTTACGCCAGTGCGAACAGGCGCAGCTGGCGGTGAATAACGTCGGTCAGACTCTCAGCGGCACGGTCTCTATTGGCCTTGCACCAGGCACGGCAGCGTCATCTATTACTATGCCGCTGCTGCAGGCGGTGCGTAACGAACTGCCTGAAGTACTGGTTTATCTGCATGAAAATAGCGGTACCGTGCTGAATGACAAACTGTTGAACGGTCAGCTGGATATGGCGGTGCTGTACGATCGCGCGCCGCTGGCGGGGATCGTCAGCCAACCGCTGCTGAAAGAAGATCTCTATCTGGTTGGTACACGCGATTGCCCAGGTCAAAGTGTCGATCTCACCGCGGTGGCGGAGATGAACCTGTTCCTGCCGCGGGATTACAGCGCCGTTCGCGCTCGTGTCGATGAGGCTTTCTCGCTGCGTCGATTAACGGCAAAAATCATTGGTGAAATTGAGTCTATCTCTACGCTGACTGCTGCGATTGCTAGCGGAATGGGCGTGACGGTGCTGCCAGAATCGGCGGCGCGTTCGCTGTGCAGCGCGGCAAACGGCTGGATGGCGCGGATCACGACCCCGTCGATGAGCCTGCCGCTGTCGTTAAACGTGTCGGCGCGCGGTCAACTGAGCCCGCAGGCGCAGGCGGTGAAAGAGATCCTGATGTCGCTGGTCAGCCGACCAATGCTGGATAACCGTGAACTGCTGCTGGTGAGCTAAGCTTATATTCCATTCAGATATAACTTGCTGGTTTTTATTATTTGTTCACAAGGGCATCAGACTTTAACAATAGTTCAACGTCTGATTGACCCGGAGAGAAGCGTGAACTTCCAGCAGCTCAAAATAATTCGTGAAGCGGCACGGCAGGATTACAACCTGACCGAAGTTGCCAATATGCTTTATACATCGCAGTCCGGCGTAAGCCGACATATTCGTGAGCTCGAAGAAGAGCTGGGGATTGAGATTTTCATCCGTCGCGGTAAGCGCCTGTTAGGGATGACGGAGCCGGGCAAAGCCCTGCTGGTGATTGCCGAACGCATACTGAACGAGGCCAGCAACGTCCGACGTCTGGCCGATCTCTTTACCAACGATGCGTCCGGCGTGCTGACGATTGCCACCACGCACACCCAGGCTCGCTATAGCCTGCCGCCGGTGATTAAAGCGTTCCGGGAAATTTTCAAAGACGTGCGTCTGGAGTTGATTCAGGGTACGCCGCAGGAAATTGATGCGTTGCTGCATAACGGCGGAGCGGATATCGGGATTGCCAGTGAGCGCCTCAGTAACGATGCGACGCTGGTAGCCTTCCCGTGGTTCCGCTGGCATCACAGCCTGCTGGTTCCGCAGGATCATCCACTGACTCACACCTCACCGCTGACGCTGGAAGACATTGCTCGCTGGCCGCTTATTACCTATCGCCAGGGGATCACCGGGCGTTCCCGTATTGATGAAGCCTTTAATCGCAAGGGGCTGACGCCAGATATCGTGCTGAGCGCCCAGGACTCTGATGTGATTAAAACCTACGTTGAGCTGGGCCTCGGCATTGGTCTTGTGGCGGAGCAGTCCGGCGACCCGCAGGAGTCCGGCAGCCTGGTGCGTCTGGATACCCATCACCTGTTCGACGCCAATACCGTCTGGCTAGGGCTTAAGCGCGGGCAGCTACAGCGCAACTATGTATGGCGCTTTATTGAGCTCTGTAATGCCGGGCTGTCTCTGGAAGAGATTAAACGCCAGGCGATGGAGCTGGAAGAGTCAGTGCTGGATTACCAGATTTAACGCCGCGCCCTCTGGGGGGCGCTGCTGCTTACCCCACCATACCGTTTCATCTCATTACCTCATCCTATTCTGGGCCACGAAAAGTGGCCGCTGGTTTAGTCTATGTTTAAAAGGCACATCGCAGGATCGCAGTTGGTTTTACGATAAACCCTTACGAACAGAGAGATAAACTGGATAGCACTATGGCAATGATGCGTTTAACCCAACTGCTGAATACGTCTGGCAAGAGAATGCTCTCATGGGCAAAAAAGGCGCTTATTGGCCTGGTTGTGGTCATCATTGTCTTTTTTATCGGTCGCATCTATGAATCCCAGCGCGGCCCGGCGCTGCACCGCTGGCATACCTGGACGGCGGATGAAATGACCGCCGGGGAGATCGATCACGCGACGTTTGCGGACTATCTGACGCGGGAAGCGACGATTTTCCGCGATATGAAAAATAAGATTACCGACACGCTGACCGCCGACGAGAAAACGGCGATTAACCGTTTTTATGCCCAAAGTCTGGTTTATCCGGATAAGTTTCAGCCTGACTGGAACCGCTCTTTTATTCTGCAGCCCGAGGGCAAACCTCGCGGTGCGGCGGTGCTGCTCCACGGCCTGACGGACTCCCCGTATAGCGTACGCTATCTGGCACAACGGTATCAGCAGCAGGGGTTTATTGCCGTTGTCCCCCGACTACCGGGGCACGGTACCGCGCCGGGGGCATTAACCGGCGTTGACCGCGAACAGTGGATAGCAGCAACGCGCATGGCCGTGCGCGAAGCGACGCGGCTGGCAGGAAATGATGTACCGCTGCATATTGTCGGGTATTCCAACGGCGGAGCGCTGGCGATGAAATATGCTCTCGATAGCCTGGAGGATAAATCGCTGCGTCGGCCGCAGCAGATAATCCTGCTATCGCCGATGATCGGGGTCACCGCGTTTGCGCGCTTTGCCGGGCTTGCCGGACTGCCCGCGATATTCCCTGCCTTTGCTCGTGCGGCGTGGCTTAACGTCGTGCCGGAGTTTAATCCTTATAAATATAACTCGTTCCCGGTTAAGGCCGCGCGCCAGTCGTGGTTGTTATCTCAGGCGCTGCAGCAGCAAATCGTGCAGGAGTCGCAAAATAAGCGGCTGGCTGAACTGGCGCCGGTACTCACGTTTCAATCGGTAATGGACTCCACGGTGAGCACCCGGGCGGTGGTGGATTCGCTCTATCGCTATTTGCCGGATAACGGCAGTGAGCTGGTGATTTTCGATATTAACCAGGCGGCGAATTTACGCGCGCTGTTCAGGCCGTCGTCCTACTCGGCGGTGAACACCTTGCTGCCGCCAGCCCCAAGGCTATACACGACCACGGTTATCACCAACGCCGCGCCGGACACCAATCAAACGGTGGCGCGCTCAACGGAGGCTGGCGCTCTGACGGAGACCGTGGCGCCTCTGCAGATCGCCTGGCCGCAGGATATGTATTCGTTGTCGCACGTGGCGGTGCCGTTCCCGCTGACCGACTCACTTTATGGTCGAAACCCGCAGGAGAAAAATCGTTACGGCATTAGTCTGGGCACAATTTCGCTGCGCGGAGAGACGGCTACACTGAGCGTGGGGCTGGATACGCTGATGCGCGTTACCTCCAACCCCTTTTTCCCGTGGATGATGGCGCGCGTTCAACAGCATATTGCCTGTAGCGAGCGGCCTGATGTTATCGCCTGCCTCCGGGAAGCGGTGTCAGAACAGGGCAAGGTGCAAAAGGGTGCGGACAGCGATCCCGGCGAGCGCGCCGGTGGCGGCGTAGCGGAACAGGCGAACGAAGCGGGAACTCACACCCAGAAAAATTCCGATGCCGGGAAGATCGAAGGTCTGAACTAACAGCCCGGCAGAGGCGTTAATCTGACTCACGGTGATTTTTCCCTGCTGCACCAGTTCAGAGACGACGCCAAAGTAGGCCGTGCCGCCGGCTACGCATTTGACCAGCGCGGGGAGTACAAAGTTAACCGGAATATGCAACCACACCAGTAACGGCATCAACAGTTGCTGGAGCATCTCAATCAGGCCTGCCGACTTCATTACGCCAACGATAGCCAGCGACAGGATAAGCATGGGTACTGCGCCAAGCGCCAGACGAATGGCGTCGGAGCCCGCGCTGTTAATCACCGAAATAATCCCTTGATTGTTTTTCTCGGCATCAGGTAATGCCTCGGCTCTGGCGTTCTCTACCACCGATAGCCGACGCCCCGTGACGTGCCAGGTAACCGCAGCAGCGCACAGCCCGCCAGCGATAGAGATAACGATGGAGGCCAGCCAGTGCAGGCCAAACGGCGTGAGCGGATAGAAGACGTTTCCCTGGCCCATCGCGAAGAGCATCGCCAGCGTAGCGGCCATCTGCCGGTCCGAAACGCCGCGTTTGTCCATAATGGCAAGGGTTGCCAGCGGAGCGGCAAAGCTGACGAAATTCATCTGGATAAGCGCAAAGGCGCTCATTCCGGTGAGACCAAACGGCTTAAGCAGCGGGGCGAGCCAGCGTACGATAACGTCCAGTACGCCGCGCACTTCCAGATACTTCATGACGATGAGCATAACTACCATGATCGGCAGCAGCGTATAGAGCGCTACATCGACGGAGGTTTTCCCCGCCGACATAATGATGCTGATGAAGTCCATCAATTTCTCGGTGACAACGAACAGAAAGGATAATAAGCGTCATCATAATCCTCGTGGTGAGGAAATGAAATTGTCGTTGCGGGCTAATCTGTCCTGAAGGGCGCGGTGAACTGTACTGGGGGGGCAAAGGCAGAAAAGCAAAAAGCCTGCTTAGTTTCCTAAGCAGGCTTCTTAAATATGGCTCCTCTGACTGGACTCGAACCAGTGACATACGGATTAACAGTCCGCCGTTCTACCGACTGAACTACAGAGGAATCGTGTGAACGAGGCGCATAGTACTGGCCCCCGATAATTGTGTCAACACTAAATTTAACTCGCTGATTCGAATGGATGAATTTAGCGCAAGATGTTGTTTTAGTGAACTACTGGGGGATCTTCATCCTGTCCGCTGTTATCGCGCAACCGCTGCAGTGGATCCTGGCGATAGAAGCCGCAGAAACGCTGCCACAGTGCCGGGAAACGCGGGGCGAAAAGTTCAGGTGCGCTGAAAAAGTATTCAGAGAGCACGGCAAAGCACTCAGCAGGGTCGGTGGCGGCATAGGCATCGATGCTGGCCGCGTTTTCACCAACTAAATCAATCTCATCCTGAATGTTATTCATCGCAGCATGAAGGTCATGCTCCCAGCCAGCGACTTCGCGCAGCGGGATAAAAGGCACGCCGCTGGCGCGGTCGCCGTTGCGGGTATCCAGCTTATGCGCCACTTCGTGAATGATGAGGTTAAAACCGGAGGCATCGAACGAGTCCTGAATATCCAGCCAGTTGAGCACAATCGGCCCCTGCTGCCAGCTTTGACCAGACTGAACAACGCGCTGATTGTGCACCAGTCCGATATCATCTTCCCATTCGTCGTCAACAATAAAAGGCGCCGGGTAGATCAACACTTCATGGAATCCATCGAGCCATTCGATCCCGAGTTCCAGAATCGGCAGACAGAAGAGCAGGGCAATACGCGTCTCGATGATAGGCTCCGCCGTCAATCCTTGCAGAAACACCAGCCGCTTTTGCTGTAAAAAACGGTCGGCCAACTGCACCAGTTTGACCTGCTCGTCGTCAGACAAATTCGCTAATAGGGGGATCGCCAGAGCTTCCGCCCACGGTAAGTCGGTTATCTCGGCAGTGTCACTTGCTTTCCAGGGCCATTTAATCATCGTTTTGCTCGCAAACTCGTCACTTGAACGCAATTGAAGAGACTGGGTCTGTTAAAATGCCAAATAACCTGGCATGATGGCAACCATCAAAACGGAGAGATGCCAGAGCGGCTGAATGGACCGGTCTCGAAAACCGGAGTAGGGGTAACTCTACCGGGGGTTCAAATCCCCCTCTCTCCGCCAATCATTCACCAAAATCAATAAGTAACAAACTATGTTGATTTTGTCATGCATCAATGCTGGCATTGAAATCTCTGACTTTCGCTCTGTTTCCCTACCTCTAACGCAGCCATTTTTATCATGTTGCCTCATGTCGGGCATCCACTTTTATCCTCTTTAGCTCACAAGCTCACACTATTAACAACAACTTAGTCAATTCTGAACCCCTGATGGCACCATGTTGAGGTTTGTTTATTAATGCACCACCGACATTTGCTAACCAACTCCCTGCGGGCAAAAGTATTTATAACAACCACCAAAAACACCAGCGATTTAATGCTTGGGCAAATTCGTCAGGTATCAATGAGTCTGATGGGCATTTTTATATTGATATTTTTCGGGCTGACAACCGTTCAGGTTCAGATATTTCACTTAAGGAACGTTGTGCGATTACGATGCATCGGGTCGGCAGAAAGAAAATAAACGAAAAAAAGAAACTATAGGGCTCGATAAAAACAGACGGTCTATCCTGATATGTGATTATAAGCCTGGTAACGTTTGATACTTGCTTTGCGCTACTGGGCACATAAATATCAAAAGCCAGGATCAATGCATTTTATATAAATTCAAAAGCAATAGATATTAACTATCATTGGTTAGGTTTTAATAGGTGTAATGGTTTTGTGAAAACATTATTGAAAAATAAAAAATAATTAAAGTAATGTATTTCTATTGTGTATACTTTTGCACACATCTGATACCAACAACGGGGCGGTATTGCCTACCTGGATGACGACTCTGGTCTTGATGATACTGTTTTTATCGATAAGAAAGGGCAGAAAGTCAGCGTTACAGGAACCGTTCACTAGGTTAACGTTCGTGGATTCGCTACGGTAAACAACGCCGATATATCGGTACGTCTGGTTTTATTGTGAAATGGCGCTATCGACCATTAAAGAGGACTCATCTATGCGTAAGATTGTGATAGTTGCGGGAGTTGCAACTTTGCTGGCGGGTTGTGGAGATAAAGGGGATATTGAAACTGCGATTAATAAGACCATTAGCAAAGAGCCTGTTTGTTATTCTTTTAATTCAAAACAAAATAACAGCGCTGCGTATTATCGTTTCAGCGAGGCTGGCGTTTTAGTCAGAGTCAATGTTCGAGGAAATGATGTCGGCCCTATCTTAGCGGGGCTTAAAAAATCAGGTTTAATCGATATTGAATACGAACAGCAACTGTCCGGGCCTGTTGCCGTCTTATCGGCTACAGACAAAGGTGTTAAAGCTAAATTCTGGGATCAGGAGCATGGGGCTTGCGTAGGGAAGAGAGTTGTTGCTGAAATAAAAGAGTGGACCGAACCTGGTAACTCTGACAGTCAAAAAGTAACGCAGGTATCCTATACATGGAAACTGTCAGATGTTCCTGGCTGGGTTGACAAAGATGCTTTTTCCAGCGTGAAAGGAATGTCAGAACCAGAAGAAGCTAGAATTGTTCTGGTTAAAACCAATAACGGCTGGACCGCAATGTAAGTAAAGGAAGAATGTTATGAATTCTATCTATTGGGTGATTTTCATGGCGCTGCTGATAAACGTACCGTCACTTGTCCCAGTGCTGTTTATCCGTACGATCGCAAAAAACGTGAAAATATCGATGGCGTCCAGACTTTTTCTGCTAAACGCTTTCCTGGTGCTTTCATTGGTGACGCTATCGCAGAACAGGTAATGCTGCCAACTTACTGATTTAGTGTATGATGGTGATTTTAAGGTGCTTGCGTGGCTTCCATTTCCATCAGATGTCCTTCCTGCTCCGCT
>NZ_JABBJF010000049.1 GCF_014218705.1 Kluyvera sichuanensis
AGGAAATGACGACATATCTGGGATTTGACCAGCTCCGGTACCAACATCTTTTGATGCTGCCGTTCCGAATGTTGGCAAACTTCCTAAACCAAGGTTTGCGAGAGCCGTAGAAATCGCCGCAGTACCATCTGATTTGATATCGGCAAATGGGTTTGCACGGCTCAGTGTGAGTTTTTGAATGGCTTTTAAAACCTGAGTCATATCGTTAATGTCGAGCGCCAATCCTGCTGACTCTACGATATGCGCTAACTCTTCCTGCATGGCATTAAACGCTGCTGCCCGCAGCCTCGTTGCGGCAATACCACCAGCAACACTTCCATCAGTATATTTGCCATCCTGCGTTGCAGTGGCTTCGACTTGCCCGATTCGGAGCATAGTTAATCCTCACTTAGTGTTAAGCGATAAAATCAGAGGGGGAAATATCAGTTATGAATAATTGAAAATGATGTTCAGATGGGATGGGGCAATTTTGTTGATTGAACACTCCAGTTGTTTATTGCCCCACGATGCGAGCGGATCTCCGCAGTAGGACGCGCCAGCAAGCGAATACTTGATCGTTGTTTGTGGCGCATTTATCCGCCAGGTAAATGGCCACTCGTCACCGTTAAGCGCATCACCGCATACTGACATGCCACTCATAGCGGGCCGGAACTGTGTGATAGTGATGGTATAACCAAGAGCTGCAGCCACCCGGATGTAATAATCGCGGTTCAGGCCGCCGGTGCTGATTAACTTTGCCACCACGGCGCGCTGGCGATCGCTGACGCCACCGGATTCACCAATCGCACAATCATCTGGTAACCCCAGAGAGCTTTCCCATTCTGACAACATTACCGTCGCTGTAGGGGGAAAAGCACCAGTAATCAGGCTTTGCGCATCGTTGTCAGAACGCTGAAACGCGCTGCCCAGTGCCCGTAATACCGCAGCCTGTACCGTTCTTTGCGACCGGGGCCACGCCCTGCCCGTCGGTAGCAGCGCACCAAGCGCACCGGCATAATCATTTTTTGAAAAGAGGCTCATACAAAATTCACCCCGCCAAGCACCGGAATTTCGCCAACAGCAAAGGTGATATTGGCCGTCGGAGAGTTAAGAATATAGCCCGTCGTGCCGCTAACACCGCCGATACTCCCGTTAATATCAGAGAGGTAAACTTTCCCGGAACCATCAGGGTTAGCTTCATCAAAAAACAGCGCCGTCAGCGCGTCTTTTATCCCCTGAACTGTGGTGCTGTCGGCATTTTTGATCCCAGAGATTTCAATATTGATGACTTTCTTGATCGGGGAACATACGAAAACAATGGCAGTGTCTGTCTGCTGCGGATAGATGTGGTCGGCGACAGCGAGCTGGTCTCCGGTGGCTTTAACAGCCCCCCAGTCCTCAAGTTGGGATATTCCGTCGGTACCGACCGGAAACCCACCATTGTCATTCCGATCACACATGATATACACGCCAACGGTCCCGGCCCCGTTCAGACGCCGCTTTACCCACGCGCGGGTGACGCCCGAAACCTCAAGCGCCCATTTTTTATAATCGGCGTCGCTTCCACCCTGAGGCGGATTCTGCCATGCCAGCAAGCCACGACTGCGAAAATCCTCTTCCGTTTCAATATCGGCTCCGCCGGTCGCAGCGGACAGTAACGTTACCTGTGGATCCACGCCAGCAATATTCGCGTCCAGGGTCATTATGGTCCCGGCATCAGCGTTACCGCGTGCGCCTCCACCCGTTACATCACTGGTAATATCCGGCAGTATGGCCGTCACCGCGACGATACCAAATCCATCTGCCTGAATTTTAAGATCTGCATCCGTCCGGTACTGGTATCCGTCCCCGCGGTTAATGATCGAGCCAACAGGGATAATACAGTCAACACTGCCACTAGCCTGTACCGCAGGCGACTTCGCCGCTGCAGCTGGTTTTCTGAATACCTGCTTAAGGGCCATCCACCCGGCGAGATACTCATCGGTAGAGGTAAACGGGTTTGTCTGCAGGGCAATATAGTCAAGGTAGGCGTAATGCAGATGCCCCATCCCCGCATCCATGTCAGCCAGTACCTTCAGGTTCGCGAAGCGCAGGAGCGCACCAACATCCTCAAGCTCCGCCTGCATAAATTTCCGGTTTCCGTCGCGGAGTTCGCTCAGCGTCGGTCGTTTAAACGGCATATTAACGTTGCTCCCATATCCAGTAAAACCTGAATTCCTGCCAGTCCTTCCCCGGTGCCTGATAGCGGATAATGAGATTGAGCCGGTCAGGCAGGACGATCCTTGCAACAGGAATAACCTCGCTGACAACGCCATCAACCTTTAACCAGTTGAGCGCTTCACTCGAGTATTCCTCCGCTTTTTTTGCTACATCCGGGGTCAGTTTTTTCCGCCGTAGCAGCCACAGCCGGGATCCCAGTTGGGATTCCTCCCCGGAATCCCCCCACCAGCCGCGGCGATCGCTATCCTCATAATCATCGTCAGCGCGCGCCAGCCTGTCGGTAAACAGGCTGTCCAGTATTGCAGTCTGTAAATCGTTCCCCGTGGTGAGTTCACCCAGCCCTTTCTGCCAGTCAGCAAATATCTCATCCACATTCCAGAATGAAGCGATGTCACTCATGTCACCTGATCCTCTGTTTTTTGGCTGCGGATATTGTCATTGCCACTCTGGGCATTTTTAACCACATGATCATGGTCATTATGTGCATCCCGCAGCTCTTTCAGTGTTCGGGTATTGGTTTCACAGTTATCAACAATGTCACCCGTGCACCTCAGGATCGGGGTATTTGCAAGAATCCCCTGGCTGGCATTGATGGTCACGTTAGTGGCGTTATTGACCTCAACATTCTGGCCCTTTGCATCCAGGAAGATCCCCTTCTCCGTCAGGAGAATATTAAGACCCCACTGGTTATACATGACCGTTTCGCCCGCTTTCAGGCCTGTATGACGAAACCCCTGATGGTTGGACGCAATTACCACCGCGCTGGAACGATCACCGCCAATAAAAGCCAGAACCACGTCAGTCCCTGACGGCAGGCCGGATGAAAAACCAAATTCAGCCATCCGCGGTGCGCTGGCCACCTCCAGCGGAGTCTGGTACTGGATTGACTGCACCACCCCACCATCTTTCATAGCCGTGATCCGGCCAATCCCCAGCATGCCGGCGATCCTAGTCGCTGCATGTTTAAATAGTTGCTTCATGTATTGAATCCCGCCAGGTTCTGGTAGAAGGCATATGGCTGAACGGCGAATGCTTCAGGCGGCATCAGCGTCATGCGTGCATGGGTGCCGTAGTCATCGCGCATATAGGTGACTTCTGCCAGTAGCAATTCAGTCTCCGGCAACCGTAAGGTGGGAAGATCAACGGGGATCAATGTGTTTGGTTCCCACAGTTTCCCGTCTTTATCCCGCCAGGAATCGATGGTTACCGAGAGCTGTTTTGAACGTCCGTACCGCCGGTTCATTTCCCAGTCGATCGCACTTTGTGCCTGTTGAGTAGCCATCAGGGTACTTTCCACAATCGATATATGTTTTCGGTACCGCATGCGGGCGGCCTCCGGATCTCTCGCCGTTGCCAGAGTCACAGCGTCATAGGCCGTATCAGGCGAATACCCTGCAATTGGAGAAACGCTCATTGATACACCGACATAATCTGAAAACCTGTCAGCCATCGATTTGCGGTAGTATGCCTGCTCGACATTTACCACTTCGGCTATCCCACTCGCCGCACGACGTGTTCCCACCCGGGTCAGTAACAGGTTTCCATCGGGCTGATCGTAGTAAAGCAGAGCAGACCATCTGGCCACCCGATCGATGACTTCTTGCGGAGACTCACCCCAGTTCAGAGTGAACTGGGGTACCTTCACAAGTTCATCAACATCCGTGGTTACGGTGATGCCGTAGTAGGATGCCAGGCGAGAAGCAATTTCAAGCGCATTACTGGCATTAATGACGTTGTTAGGCCACTCGGCTGAGCAATCCACCAGGTCCTGACATTTGCTCCTGCCCGTGGCGCGGACCTCATGGCGGGAGCGCGATAGTGCGGGCTCCCAGTCATCAACATATCCCGTCAGTGTCAGATCATCTCCGATACGAACTTCACAGGACATTCCCTCTTCAACAAGTTGACGATCTTCGTTGCCAGGGAAGTAATCCATTAGCCCAAGATCGAAATCAGAGGGAAAACGCTCAATACCCCGCGTTACCCGGACAGAATCCCACCCCTCGATGATTTTGCCGTCGACCGTCAAAGAAACAACATCCAGATCGCTGTCTGCATTCATTGCCTCAGTACCTTCATGTTTGTCGGCATAAACGCCGGATGCGGTACGCGCGCTTCCTGCACCAGTTCATCTGCACGGGCGGCATCCTGGTATAATCGGTTTGCCAGCGTCAGCGCCGGAAGCGGCTGAGCGGTAGTAACCTGCAGAAGCTCGCTCAGACCGGAAGCACGCTCACTCATCGTAGAAAGGAATGCCGATCTGACGGCGAGAAGCGCGTTATACATATCATCGTCAGCGCGGTCTCCAGCCAGAACCAGCGCCGTATCAAGTTGCACAGAAACTCGTTGCGTTAACTCTTCTGCCTCGTCTGTACTGGCAGGTCTGGAGTCCGCAGCGGCACTGGTCATGGCACCAGTACATAGCACAACAATCAGCGTGTTCATGGTCGCCGAAATCGCTTTGCTGCTGTCGGACTGCTGGTACTCCGTGCTGATTGAATTAGCCAGTTTTTCCAGCGCTGTGATTCGGTCATTAACGCTGCCGGCACTGTTAAGAATTGCGTTTACCACGTCGGCGACGCCCTGGACAAACTCATCAGGTGTGTTGGAGCTGCTAAGCTGGCTCGACCTGTCGGTAACATTTTTCCGGTCCATTACCGACTGGGCTGTTACCTTGTCAGCCAGTGCTCTCTCATCATCCACATCAGCTACTGACGATTTGCCAGCAACAGCAGAGGAACTACCGCCCACAGAGCCTTTACTGTAACGTCCGTACCGGGTATTCCCGAACGTGGAGTTCAGGACATTGCTGAGATTCGTTACCTGGCTGATGGTATTGTCAACCATGTTAGTCCAGAACGTGACCGTACCTCTGATGGTGTTTATAGCCTGTGTGACACCGCGGATCTCACTCTTAACCCTGGCAATCGTACTCAGCACAGCAGTGCTTACCAGTTTCAGATAGTTGGTTTTCACCGTGGCACCTGCAACGGTACTGCCCGTGACGGCAAACACTTTAAGCCCTGATTCAATTGCCATCAGAGTAAATTCAAATACTCGCCCGTTCTCCATCGACCCGGAAATACGCAAACCATTCTCAGGGATGGAAACCGTTAATTCGCCCAGTGTCGGATGGACAAGCGTACCGCTACCTTTTTGTTCACAGGCTTCAATCAGTGACTGGCGCTGTGTGATTGCATCGCCGCCGCCGTAAACCTGGCTGTTCTGGATCAAGAAACCGCGAATAACAAATCGCCGTGTTGCCCGCCCGATATCCTCTATCCAGGCTGTATCACGGTAGGGATATTCATGTACCGCTTGGCGTCGACCGTGGCTACCTTCCTCAGCAACAATTGCAAATGGCACACCTCTGAATGAGCTGGGCCGTAACTGCCCCTGCCAGTCATCGCTGGCATCTCCCCCCAAAAGAGAAGTTATTGCATCCTGAATAATTGACGGCATCGCGCCTCCAGAAAGAATAAGCCCGCGTATAAACGCGGGCTTATATTGAAATTTACTCTTGTCGTTTAGGTTAGAGGTTATCAGTACACAATTTATTCGCTATTGCATAAGCTTGTTTGAAACCGTTTAATGAAAAATACATATTAGATGAACCTTTCACTCTTTTGTCACCACTAGAAGGGATCCAGACAGCAAGATTCCCATTACCTGGCGAACTCATTAGTTTCTGAACTGTTAACTGTTGGAATTTGAAAAATGCAAATTGATCATTTTTTTGCATACTTGTGTCGACCACCTCCACATCCTCTTTCCCTCCAGGGATTTTGAATGCCATAGGGACCTTGCCTCCATCAAGAGCATCATTATACCCACCCATAAACATAACTATTTCAGCGGTTGTAGGCTTACAACTCTGTGGAGGCGTAAAATAAAAGCTAAGATATGTTTCTTTGAGGTTTTTATTTATGGCCTCTGTCGCCATCTTATAAACAAGCTGTTTGTCAGCCGCGAACTCAACAACAACCCAATCACCAGCCTGATAAGATTTAACTGCCTTATTGCTAAAATCATCCGAGTATGAGCGGAAAGGCAATGAACAAAATAACAGAGTAAAAATAAAAACAGAGAGCTTTGACATATATAACCCATCCAATATGAAATATTATCGTGCTCTATAATACCGCCTTAGTAGGGCATTGGAAGCGTTATCCTCCCGCCGTTCTGTGTACTGTATTCCTTTCTGCCCCCCTTACTGTCAACCATGGTGATTTCAAGCTTCAGCTTTTGATCTTCGACAGCGCTTTTAAATGAGCTGGTGAGTTTATCGGCCAAAGCCTGATTTTGTTCTGTGCCAGGCTGTGGGGGCTGGATAATTCCCGTACCAGTCGATTTACTTTTAACCTCGCCATCAGGAGAAGCCGATTCATCACCAGGTTGAACTGGAAGGTTCATACCCATAGCTGTTGATTGCTCATTAGCATGATTTTCAGGGATAGCATCGCGGGTCAGAGGTTCTTCATTAATGATTTTCTGATAGTGCCCAAGAACCGCCCCAGGATAAGCCCGGTTCTGCGGCCCCCAGCGGCTTGTATCATAACCACCGTTGTAATAACGAAGCGCCAGCGGGATATTACCACCAGAACTTTTCAGATTTTCGGCCATGATTTTTGCCCCGGCCATAATATTCTGCCGAGGGTCCGTCCAGTCTGTTACGCCGGTCGAACGGAAATTGGACGGCATAATTTGCATCAATCCTTTCGCACCAGCACTACTGATAGCATTGGGATTTCCACCAGATTCCTGAGTCATAATGGCTTTCAGTAGACGAGGATCAACACCGTATTGCTGTCCAGCTTCATTCAGCAAGTCATCATACTGGCCATTTTGGCGGTAAGGCACATATTTGCTTCCGGCAGCACGTGGGCCCGTTACTGCAGCCATATCATTCTGCAATTGAATCGCAGAATCGGTCGCGCGGTAATTTGCATCGTACCGCTTTCTTACAGCATCAGTCATGAAACCCGCGTCAACCTGTCCACGTTCACTGCGGGGTAAACTGTTATAAAGTTCCTTATCGTTCTGAATGCGCCGTAGTTTCTCAGCATCATTGCTGTTGATAAAACCGAGAGCATGAGACAGCCCAGTAAAATCACCATTCGTGAACAGATCGGTAACACCTTCAAGGCCGTCTTTGACTGAACCATCCGAGAGAATGGTCTTAAGTGCCTTGTTTTTTGAACGTTGCCACAGACCATCCCAGGATGCGCTGAGCTCATTCATAGTGCCGTTCACTTCACTCAATTGTTGATTCAGTGCCGGATCCACGGTCAGACCAAATTCATCCGATTTCGCCAGCAGCTTTTTCATGCGCTCACCGTCACGCATTAGCGCCAGCAATTCGGGCGTGAGTCCAAGTGCATCAGCGGCGGACTTCTGCTGTTCAGGTCGTAAGGTTGGAAAAATTTTTGCGATAGACTCCAGTGTTTTAAGGGTATTTACTGAACCATCGCTGTTTTTTTGGATTTGCGCACCAATTTGCGCCATCGCGGCCATAACCCCCTCGTTTTTACCGCTGGCAGCCTCATTGAATGCTTTGAAAATACCTTCTATTGATGCATTAGCGCTCTCGCTGTCTGCTCCAAGAATACGCATTGCCCCGGAAAGTCGGGTAAAATCGTCAACGCGCATTCCCGCATTTTTTGCCGAGACATCAAGATTATAGGCCTGACGGGATGCCTCCCGAAATCCATAAGCGACCTGTTTCAGTCCGTAGCCGGCAGCACCGGCTAACCCCAGCGCCCCCATCTTCCCCGTGAGCTCCCCCACCATTTTCAGTGGGGGAACCATATCGCCAATAAACTGCACGTTATCCCGCGCGCTCTTCGACATATTCTCGAGGCGAGAAATAAAACCGCTCAGTCCGTCGGCTGTTTCCTGACCGCCTAACTTGAGCCCTTCTTTAGTTTTATCTAGCTTCGGCTCCAGGTCACGGACAGCCTCATTAATGCGGTCTATAGCCTCGCTAACCTGGTCGCTGGCCACCAGCTCAAAATCAAAAGAATTACTCATCGTCTTCAGGTTTCCTAAGCTTGTTTATCCGGGATGCCTGCGCCACCCACCATTTCAGCCGGGCGCGGGTCATTCCCCACGCCCTGTCCTCAGACCAGCGGAAATAGAAGGTAACGTCAGCGGCCATTTCCTGCCAGGTTGTCAGGGCTTCCAGGTCAAAAAACTGAGCAGATACTCCTCACACTTACGGAAGTCGAGAAAATCCATCGGCTGCAGCACGCTTTCACGCGTACCGGAAACCAGCGCAATAAGCAGGCGCATCGCCGCGAGCGACGTTGACGCAGCCTGTTTCTCATAAAACTGCTCCGCCTGGCTTAGCGTTGGCGCTTTCAGCTCCAGTTGCGTATAGGTGGTCTTCTCCGCGACATCATCCAGCGCTACGGTTAAGGGAATAATTTTGACGCGTTCAATCTCAGCCATCTTAGTTCTCCGTTACGTCGCGGCCTTCCCAGCGAACATCAAATACTGCATCTTCGCTTTCCACTTCCTGGACGTTGACCGTCCAGAGTGAACGGCCAATGATAGTTTTCCCGTTAGCCAGCTCGGCGATCACGTTGACGTTCGTCTGCTGGTTAAAGCCCTGCACATTCGTTCCGCCACTGTCACGCAGTCGGGCAGAAATGTATGGCGCCACAGGTTTTTCCTTATATCCGTGCACACCATCCATCCCTGTCAGGGTGGTACGGTTTACGGTGGCAGCCTGGTATTTAAACGAGCCCTCCACCATTACCGTCACACCGTTAACAGTGACATAGGCGGTTCCCGCCAGGCGGTTAGTAGTATCACCTGCCATCGTTTAAGCTCCTGTTGATTCAGCCCGAGTGCGGAACTGATTGAGCAGCGCGAAAATGCGCAACTGGTTCATGAGGGTTCCCGGCCACAGCACATCGACGCGGTTCGGATTTTTGGCGTTCTGCTCGACGATGATATTTTTTGCGAATGCCTCCGCATCCTGCGCATAACCGTTCCATACCAGAGTCTGGTACTCGGCAATCTGATCGGCCTTGATAATGTTTGGCGTGACGATCGCCGCGCCAGGTGCAAATCGGGTTCCATCCGCAGCAAGCTTCATACGGCCAAACTTGCTGGTCACCGCTGTGCGCAGGTAGCGGGTCACAAACATCAGGCTGAACAGCGTCTCCACTTCCAGATAACTGTCATCTGCATCGCCATAGCTGTTTTTCTGGTAGGTGGTGATCAGGTTTTCAATGCGCACCGTGCCATCGTCATCGACCGTAAATGTCGAAATGCCGCTGTACAGCAGATTGTTACGCTCGGTCAGCTCAAAGCGATCCTGCAGTTCTGGCGCAAGCACCCCCTGAACAGCGAGCGACTGTAGCGGGCGGCCGGGGTCATTACTCAGACTCACCGCAGCTGCGCCGGTGTAAGCTGCAGACCATGCCCAGGAAGGGGACGGCGATTTATTTACGCCCAGCAGGGTCTCATGCTGGTTATTGCGCAGCTCACCTTTGGTACCGAGCTGGGCGTAAGTCCCGGTGGTGGTACCAAAGGAATGGCCATAAAGCTGCTTGTCCCATGCCCAGCGACCGCCAGTGTCTGACAGGAACTCCTTCATCACATTCAACGAGGTTGTATCGTCGTAAGGGTTGATGATGAAATCGAATGTCCGATCCTGCAGGTTTGCCAGCTCGCCGGTAATATCCGGAGCCCCGACTCCGTTAGACATAGCAGTAATCGTCAGTTCCAGGCCTGCAGGTGTGGACTCGCCTCCAGGTAAGCCGAGGAAGTTCAGGCGAATGTCGATCCCATTACCCGTAGCACCAAGATTCTTCGCGGTCAGGGTTACGGTATCCGTAGTCGCACTGGCGGTTACAGGTAGCGTGGTTTTTGCGTTAATCGCCGCGGCCAGAGAGGTGGCGATTGCTGCCACCGTATCTGTTGCTACAACGGTCAACTGAATGCGCTCACCAGCAATATAAAGGGAGATCACTCCGGTTGCCGTCGGTGCGCTGCTCACTCTAATGGTGCCGGTTGCAGCCACCATGGAATCGGAGTCTTCCTCCAGCGGCAGGATCCAGACTTCGGCTGCGGTATCATTTTTCTGATACGCCGCCATCATGGCCTGCAGAATTCCCCCTTTTCCTGTCAGCTCACCGACGGTATCCGAAGAGGAAACTCGCTGCGGAATACCAGGGAGGGTTGAGCCGGTACTGAGCATCCCACCGATAAGCAGGGTGCGCTGCGTGGCAGTGGCGTTATTCGCCATTGAGTTATCAAACTCAACGAAGAAAAGCCCTACCCGCAGGTTATCGGGAACACGAGCGAAAGGTACGGTCATTCATTTTCTCCCGCTTTTTTAGGTAATGATTGTTTCTCTGGCGCGCCCTCATCCTTTTTAGAGAGGATCACGTCCCCATCGCTCAGACGGCGACGCCAGAAAATATTGTCAGGTACTTCAGCACCCTCTTTAGGCAATGGGATGCCCTTGACGGGGCAGCGAACGCTGAGCCCGTTGTTCGGCTTAACAAACATGGATTACTCCTGAAGATTGAGGCTGATACCCGGTTTAACTGTGCCGTCTGGCATGTCGACCGCAATATCCATGCCCTCAAGGGGAACCGACTGGACAGGATAAAAATCTTCCGGCCCCTGGTAATGCTCTATGTCGATCTCGAAAAGAAGCTGCCCCATATGGGCCTCTCCTTCTGAATCAACATTGATGGTTGAACGAACTTCCGCGTATTTCTGAATATTCCGCGTCAGTTCGTAGCTGTTGATCACCGCGCGCTCCACCTGCTCGCGAAGGCTTTCAAGCGCCAGCTCTGCCCGCATGGCTCCATCATCCACTGTATCGCCGTCATACTCCTGAACGCGCCCAGTGATCCTGACAGTGGTGAGGGTGGTAAAAGCAGGGGTATTACGCCCCTGTGATTTTTTCTGTTCAAAAGGCGTCTGAACCAACAACACAGGATACATATCTGGTGAAGTTGACCAGTCGCGTGGAGAGAATACGCGGTCGCCCGCGCTGGTTGTCCCGGTTAGTGCAGTGACAACCATTTGCCGTATCGCTGCTGAATTCATCGCGGTTTTACCACATTGAGGACAAGACGAGATCCGCCATGACTGTCGGGTTCGACGTTTGACACAACAAATAACTGATTGATGATGTGACCACCGACCGTCTTTATAAATACCCGGTCAGATACAGCAGGTTGCGATTTACCCAGCTTGCGAAATTCAGCATCGCGCACACCCAACATCGGGCTGGAGGTGTTAATTTCTGAATCGCCATCAAGGTTTTCAGCAACCTGCGCATAACCACGGTCAAAAATCCCGTTAATTGTAAAAGGAGTACCGTTACGTGGACGGTACTCGTGCTCATCGCCAAAGACATCATGCAGCGGACTCAGAAGATGAGAATCCCAGTCCACGCCCATGTCATTACCCTGTCGTAACTGAAACTGATGGCTGAGAAGCAAGAACTCGCTTACGAAGCACATCAACATCAGCAATAACGCCGGACTGCAGAAGACGCTCAGCATCTTTGCCGGTTACAGGGATGCGCATATTTTCGCGGTACATCTCCCCGTCATGACGAATGCAATTCCCTTTCAACACCACATACTCCTGCGATTCAGTGTCTCCGGATTTTTCGTCACCACCATCGTCATCAACAGACAATTCGGCATCATCTGTTTTGCTCAAAGGCTGTTTTTCCTGGGTGTTATCGCCAGCATTCAGGTCGTCAACGCTCAGGCCGTCTTTGGCAGATCCTTCTGCATTCAGATCATCAGCCAGCCCGGTATTAGGTTGTTTTGCCATATCAGACCACCGTTGCGCAGAGGGATGCATTTACCCGGCTCGGAATAACCAGCGGGGAGGATTGCATCAGGATAAGACGCTGGGCTGGATCTTCTTTCACCCAGGATTTTGGCGCATAAGCCAGCGGACCGTAGTTGAAAGCCGGGTCCAGGATAACGCCAAATGCGCGGGTACCCATCAGATCGGCACCACTCATAATGACAGCGCCATCGGGGATCATAGGCTTCTCGACGTTGTCCAGCGGGTCAATAAACCAGTCGTTATATAACCAGAGGTCAAAGTTACCCCAGCGCCCTTTATAAATTGCGCCCTTCATTACCTGTGGGCCGGCGTTAATCTGGTTACCAAACGGGCTCAGCGCCGGGAATGTAATGGCGTTATCCTTGATGGTGGTATCCAGTCGGAATGCACGCCATGACTTATTCGTAAAGACCAGATCCGTGGCGACAGAGCCGGACTCTTTCAGGAAAGTAGTCTGCCAGATTTCAATGTCATCTGATGGCTGGGTATTGGTAGCGCCAGCTGCAACGGTCAGTGGCCATTTATCCGAGCCGCTAAGAGTGATGGTCAGATCCGAAGCACGCCCGAAATCCACCACCTGAGTTTCATAGCCCTCCCCGGCGACGGTTACGGTCCCAGACACCAGCGCACTCGCCGCCATCCATTCCAGACGACGGTTGATCATGTCAATCTGGTCAGTCATTTCAAACTGAAGGTTCAGCATTTCGCGCTCGGCAGCGGTATATTCCCCGCCAATACGCTCACCAATCTGGCGGCGGATAGGTTTGCGCAGGTCCGGCGCGCGCTTATCTTTGATGTATGCCGGTTTGAAGGTATTGGTCTGGTATTTACGGGATTCGACCAGCTTACCTTCCACCAGCGGGGAGACGAACGGCGCCATACGACGCAGGCCGACATCAACATCAATCGCCACTTCTTCAGTCTCGTAAGTCACGACATTCGGGAAGAAGCGATCGAGCAGCCAGTTCTGACTGGTTTTCAGGTTAGGAACAACCTGCACCAGCACGCTGGTATCAAAAATATTTTCCATATTCAGTCTCTTGATAGTGCCAGCCGCAGCTGGCAAAAAATTTAAACGAGCCAGCCCCTGCCGGTTAAAGCATTCGTCAGGAGAGCCGTGGGGGAAATCAGGAGGTGGTTACAGGTGCCTGGTCACTGTCTTTCAGGAAGATAGCCAGCGGTCGGAGCGCTTTTTTCAGGTCAGCGGTCGTCCAGGAGTTATCAAAAATAATTCGGTGCTGGTTGAATTCCCCCATCAGATACAGGCCGCCGTTCTGATCGGAAGACGATGCATCAACATCATCAACCAGAATAGCAACGGGTAACTGACTGCCATCTTCAGCCGTTTTCACACATTGCGTGTATTTCCCGCTGGCAGCCACCAGGCCCAGGACAGTACCACGCTTAAAGGCACCGCCCGTAATGATCCCGGTGTCAGTCACCAGCTGGAGTGTGCCAGCGACAAGCTGATCCGGAACAAACAGCGCGCTCTTCATGCCAGGCGCAAACGCATTCTGACCAAACTGATCCATTATTTCTCTCCTCTTGTGGAGTTGTAGAGGCCGGTCATTTTACTTACCAGCGCAGACTTTCCGGTCTCTTTCTGTCCGCTATCCGGATTAAGCCGGACCTGGTGGCTTTCCTGCATACGCTGATCGAGAGAGCGTTTACGGGATGGCTGAGATGCGGCTGCGGCCGGAGCCGAAGAGGCTAGGACATTAATTGCTGCCGCAGAACTCATCCCGGTATTGAAAGCCAGTGACGCGGCCAGTGAAGGATTCGCAGCTGCATGCTTACTGCCGAAAATACGGGCGCAGCGTTTACGCTCAGCAGCGCGTGCATATTTTACCGCCTTACTCTCTTTGCGATCGTCGTCGCCGTCGTCTTCAGAATCATCATCTTCTGACGCATCCGGATCATCGCCGTCATCTTCAGCATCATCGTCGCGTTCGTCTTCTTCCGCGTCGTCGTCGCGCTCATCATCATCGGCATCATCTTCGCGCTCGTCCTCTTCCGCGCGACGGGCTTTCGCTTTTTTGGCTTTTTTATCCTCTTCTTCCTCAGAAGCGGAAGGGCCAAGACCAATGAGGTGAGCAAAACTAAACGTCTTTTTCTTTGCCATTTCAGGCTCCTGTTTTTTCAAGTAAGTTTTTGAACGCAGCGTCAGGAGGACACACCTCATCAGCCAGTCCAATTTCAACGCCATCAGCAGCCATAAAACAGGCGGCCTGGGTACTTTTTATAACCTTTGCGCTAATCCCCCGGTTTCTGGCAACAGTGTTCACAAACAATTCGCCCATGGTGTTAATGTCCTGCTGGATGGCGGCCAGCGCTTCATCTGACAACTCTCTCAGCGGCGAACCTTCAGCCTTGCGGGATCCATAGGTGATGATCGTAACTTTAAGACCGTCATCTTTAATCCGCTGCGTCCAGTCAAGGTGCATGGTGATCACACCCACAGAACCCACTCCGCCGGTGCGCGGAACAGAAATCCGGTCCGCTGCACTGGCAATGGCATACGCAGCGGAATAAGCGCTTTCCGTCAGAATGGCATGGATAGGCTTTTTCCCCCGGGAGCCGTAAATGACATCAACCAGATCGAAGCATCCAGCGACCTCGCCGCCGGGTGAGTCGATATCCAGGCAAATGCCCGAAATGTCGGGATCTTCCATCGCAGTAAGAAACGCCTGACGAATGCCGTCATACCCTGTCATTCCACTGTACGGACGCAGACTGCCCAGTTTTTGCACCAGCGTTCCGCATATCGGGATGACGGCGACACCCAGCACATTGTCATAACCCGGATCACTACGGGATTCACGTCCCCGGTTATCGTCATATCCGTACCAGTCATCCTCCATGGCAAGAGAAGATTCGATTTTACTGATACCAAATCGGTCCATTACGGATGCCATGATGACTTCGGCTTTACTCGGGTGCAGCGCCAGCGGGGTGTTAAATAATCGCTGGGCCAGATGGGGTAGATTCACTTTTCCTCCGGATCGGTAATGGTCTGGCTCGCAAACTGGTCAGCCTGTGCCCAGCTCGGAAGCGGTAATCCGCGTTTAAGACATGACTCAATTTCTCTCTGGCGCTGATCAAGCACTTCTTCCCAGTCTTCACCGACGTTTTCACCCACCTCAATCTCGAGGGTGGAAAGTCCGGCATCCAGACCAAGAATGGCGCCTTTTTTCTCTGCAACCGGATCCACCCAGCCGCGCCCTGGCCCCATCCAGCGCGCGCGAGAATACGCGGCTCTGGCGTCAACAAAATCAGGTGCGCCTGCGGGCAGGGGTAAATCCTCATTGTCGTGAACTTCTTCAACAAAGGCGGTGAGAATGGGCTGAGCGAAGCCGGTAGAAAAATCGTCCCGGCGGCGAGTCAGTGTTTTCCATGCCTCCAGCAACGAGGAGCGTGCAGAACTGTAGTTAACGTCAGACCAGTCCTGGGTGACCTGCTGTGGGGACAACCCTGTTCCTGAAGAAAAATTACGGAGAACAGCAGATTCGAAGACTTCAAAATTGCTGTAGGGCCGCGCCGCGTTAACCGTCGTGATTTTCTCACCAGGATAAAGAATGGGCATTCGGGCACCATTCTGAAGTGTCAGACGCCGATCGTTATGGAACTCAACACGCCCGTCCTGATAAGTGCCTAACTCCGACTCGTCATAGGTCTCGCCCAGGGCAGACTGAACCATCGCAGGGTCATAGGGTGACTCAATGTAAGCGGCAAATATGGCATTAAGAATTGCTGCCTCAAGCTCACTCTGGTCATACTTCACCAGCATTTTCAGACGCTGAATAACCGGAGTCAGGATGCCGTTACCGCGGTGCTGCGCGCCACGCTCATGATCAAAATCGTGAACCACATGCGGGCGGCCCCAGTCAGTTTCACGCGGGATACGCTGCCACGTCATGGTTTTAGCCCCGCTCCACCAGTCACCGATATGGGCCTCCCTGATGTGGTAAGCAACCGGCGCACCGTCCGCATCAATTTCAACGCCACCACGGACATTTGGCATATCGAAATTCTGCTGAGGATTACTGAGGCGGTCAGGATCGACAATCTGTACCGTGGTGGCGTAACGCCCTCTTCCGGGACCAAGCCTGTCAGTTCTGTACTGGAGAATGGCCAGAGCATCCCCGTCAATAAGCTTATGACGAAATCCCAGGCGTAACATCTGCGACACGGTGAGTTTTCGTTCAACATCACAATACCGGCCAGGATCGTTACTCCAGGTCCGCCAGTGCCCGTCCAGTGCTTTTCCGTACTCTTCCGCCCAGGACGCATCAAACGCCTTGTTTCCGGTGATCATTCTGAGAACACGGTAATCGGGTTTCATGATGGGGCGGAAGTTGGCACCAACCGCATTATCCAGCAGACGTGTGACCGCACCGTTTGCCCAGCCGTCATTACGGACCAGATCGCGTGCGCGGGACACGATGCGATCCCGGTAAATGTTAATTTCATTGTCCGGGGACCACAGCGCGGGTTGCCAGTTCGCCAGTTGATCGCTGAAAGAGTCAGCTGCGTCATAAGGTACGCGGCTCCCCCCCACCAGCATAGAGGGACGCTGCTGTCGCAACGGCTGCCCATCAGAGCCCAGTATCTGTACTTTATTCATCAGAATCTAAACCTCGCTGGTTTCCGGGGACGAGAGATAATCCCCAGTTGCGCCTGCAGAAGTTGAATCAGGGCCAGCAGATCAGCCAGGGTGCTTTGCTGATAGGACACTGATCGCGTCCCGTCTCCCTGCGTATAGGAAAACGAAACACCGTGGCTCCCGGTTGCTAAATCAATGTACGCCTGCTGAGCTTTCGCAAGCGCATCCCTGAGCTGATCGTCAGTCATTGCGCCGGCAAGCAGGCTGGTGTTCCGGTTGAACATGATTTTCCTTATTTCGGCAGGAGTTGCGATATTCGCTTACGTTTGACCGGCGCTGGTTCTTCAATAACCGCACCCGGCAGCTCGTAATTGATTTTTTCTTCCTGTCCAACTGGCGCTGGCAGGAACTTATCCGGATCGGCTTCGAGGTTGGCGGCCCGGACGTTGAGTTTTAACCCCATATGTTTGAGACCGCACAGCGCGGCATAGCTGTAAACGAGGCAGTCAAGCGCTTCGTTAGCTCGTCCTGGTATTGCTTCCCAGATACTGTACCGCTGCCCGGAAATGACTTTGTAAACCAGTCGCTCCGCCAGCAGCTGATTGAAGTACCCGAGATCGCGATCGTCAGGAAAATGCATATAACCCGCAGCGGCGGCGCCAGGTTTGGGTGGCTCAAGATGCAGGCGACCGCGTATCACGTCTTTCGCTGAGTTAACCCCCAGAATGACAGGGCGGAAACTGGCTTTGCTTTTCGATGATGGTCGTTTGGTCGGCCAGACAGGATTGCGTTTACCTCCCTGTGCAGACTCCCCCTTAATTGCCCAGACACGACGGCCAAGACGCTCTTTGGCGAATTCGTATACCTTCTGCGTATGGTGGCCACCGGAGTCCATGCACGTTGCCATGATATTCAGGCCGCGCCCGTCACCACGTCGCCAGATCTGTTTCAGGTATGCATCCAGTCGCTTCCAGGGTTCTTCCGTCTCAAGGTCACCATAAATAACGTCATGCGCGACCGACCACGATTCTTCATCTCTCCCCCAGCCGGTGATCGTAATTTCGAAGCGATCGTCCTGGGTATCAACTCCAGCTGTTAACAATGCCCCCCCGTCCGGAACGACGGCCGGAAATATTTCCCGGCGCGCCAGCAGAACATCAACAGGGAGCTGTTTCCCATGATTAGGTCGGTGCGGAAGCCCCATCTGGGTATTCCACCACGCCTGTTCCTTATCCGGATCGCCCTTCGCATCGATATATTTTTTCGCAATATCCGACGGCTTATCTTTTTGCCAGGGGCTGAAAAGCTTGGATGCCTGGTACCCCGCGTGGTGGTTATCGACTGCCTCCTTTCCACAGGAGGGGCAGATTGCGCGATAGACCGCATGCCGTTCCGACTCTGACCATTGCCAGACCTTTTCAACGCTGCCCTCGTCTGCCGCCCGCCAGGCAAGGTCATAATCCATCAGCGGTGAGTGCCGCTCCCCGCAGCACTCAAATGGGCGCGTCTGATGCCATCGAATAGTGTGCAGAGCTCTGAGGCGCTGTCCTTCGGACCAGCCACTACCACAGCATTCGCAATAGAGCATCGCCGATTTAGTCAGGTGTTTATCTCCCTCTTTCGGCCACTGAACGTGTTTGAAAAAGTCGGGGAACTGGCGGTGGCCACAGTGCGGGCAAACCACAGATGCCCGGCGCTGATCGGAGTCGGCGTAGCTGTCAGCAATGCGGCTCTCATCCTCCACCGTCGGCGAACAGGCGCGTACAGACAGCCAGGTCAGGCCAAATGTCGCTGTACGCTCTTCGGCCAGCGCAATTGGATCGCCTTCGCGGGTTATCGGGTACTTGTCCACTTCATCCGCCAGCAGGACACGAATCGGACGACGCGCAAGGTTATCAGGGCTACCAGCACCCGCCAGCGCCAGAAATCCGCCAGTGAATGCCTTGTAAAGAATGGTTTCTTTCGAGCTTTTCTGTTTCGAATCACCGATGATTTTACGCAGTACCGGCGTCACCCTTACCAGCGGGCTAATACGCTCTTTCGAAAACTGTTCAGCGGCTTCTTCTTTCGGCTGCAGCAGCAGTATCGGACAAGGATCGAGGTGGGCAAAATAGCCAAAAAGGTTTTCCAGCAGTGCTGTCTTCATCAACTGGGTACAGCACATTACAGTGATGATATGAACCCCGGACTCCGTCGCGGCAAGCATCGGTCCGCGGGCAATTTCTACCGTCGATGTTTCCCAGTTTCCCGAAGTGCTCCCAGCCTCTTTTGCCAGCTTACGATAGTCATCTGCCCACTGCGGCACACTGATACGCGGCGGGGGTGTCCAGCCTTTGCGGACGCTTAATTCAAGACGCTCAATCTTCTGCCGGGTTAAACTCTGGCTCTCCGAGGACTGAGATGTGTTTGTGGACATGTTCAATCAGCACCTCTGTCATCCTGTCCGCCGGTACATCCAGATCAGCAGCCATTAGCGGCGCCACCCTGGACGGCCAGTTAAGCCAGGCATCACGCTGTTGGCGAAAGGCGTTGAATAAAACCTCCTCGGCTGCTGTCAGCTCAATAAGCTGGCCGCTGTCTTTTTCATACTGCAGCTTTGCCTGCAGGGCCATGTAATTCTCGCGGATACGTCCCGCTTCCTCTCTCGAAAGATCTGCCCCTTCAGTGAGCATTATCTGGCGGACAGTTTTATTGATTTCATCACCGTCATCATCGTTATCGCTAACGACGGGAGTTTTCTTTTTCTTCGCGTTCGAGGCGCGCGGGTCTTTGCCATCGCGGTTTTTCTTCAATGCCGCATCGCTGGCCTCTACGTCAATCAGGTCTCCGTCCATCACAATGAAGCGCCCGGCTTTAATCCACCGACCAATTGTTTTGCGATCCACACCTGAATGTTGTGCGTACTGACTCTGGTTCATCGTGGTCATGGGACATCACCTGGGACATTTTCTGGGGTGGGACATTCGCCTGGGACATTTTTGCCATGTCCCACCAGAATGTCCCACTGGAATAAACTGGAATAGCCAGAGCTGGCGAGGTGTCCGTAATGATCGCCAGAGGTGGGACATGGGACACAAATCTGAAAGTTGTAGCTAGGAAAACACCGCGGCGCGCAATGCCCGTACCTTACAAAAGTCTCAGGAAGGACCCATTTTTTTAATGGCTTCGACCATTCGCTCCGACTATGATTATTCCTATTCAATACAAGGAGAATGTAATGGGTAACAATATAATCAAAATAACTTTCGTAGCCGCAGTGCTGGCATCACCAATTGCTCATGCCCAGTGGGTAACTAATACTGAAGATGACCTTTTCTCTGGTGGTAAGAAAGCAATGATGCTTGGCGAGGTTTCATCCGACAATGGCGCCATTGTGTTTGACTGCACTAAAGAAAAGCTATCGGCGGCATACGTTGAAATGGATAAAAGCACCGAATCACTATCAGAGGTACCAATGGACCTGATAATGAAGGTCGACGGGAATACCGCAGTGAAGCTCGATGCTACCCTTTCAAGACGTAATGTTCAGAGCCTCCAGATTCAATCGGATGACGCGGACCAACTAAAAACAGTGCTTAAGCAGCTTCAGGGGGCGAAATCCAAAGTGTTAGTTGGTGTGCAAACAAAGGATGGCGGAAACCAGCATTCCATGTCAGCCAATGTTTCTGGATCGACAACTGCAGTAAACAGCTTCATAAAAGCTTGCGAAATTAACTTATAAGTTACTGCTTTTATTTTGCCGTCCTGATGGCTTCTGCTATCGCCTGATTTAAAGCAGACGGTAGCAGTGCGTTCGCCATGGTACGGGCCCTATCCATATACCCCAGCACTGGAGTCACAGGTAGCGCATCACCAAACCGGATCAAAAGCTTTGGAGAACGCTGTTTGCGTTTCGGTCTTCGCGTCCCGTTAGCGGAACGTTTGGCCCGTCGCTTCTTAGCTTTCATCGGCTTCTTACGCTGCCAGACAGCGTTAACGCCATCAACCTCACCTACGAATACATTTTCCTTTGCTTTAAGCTGTGAGAGCTTATTACGCGGCATGTTGCCGTATTTGTTTAGCTTGACGTTCTTGGGGTTCAATAGCGCTTGGCTATTGAGCTTATGCTCTCCACCTAACTCGAATGGTTCCAGATAACCAGCCGCGGTATCGCGGACAAAAACCTTTGCAGTCAGGTTGTTCTTCCTTGCCGCCACCGAACCAACTGATTTAACGGTAAACGGTGTCGGGCTCTCCAGATGTCGTTCGAACGCTGTTTTCTGTGCCGTTTCTATTTGACGAACAACTTTTGTCATAGCTAGTGCTGTAGCATATGGCACCTGCTTTTGTACCTTCTTTAATTGCTGAGAAAGGTCTTTGAGTGTTGCCATAAACGCTCCAGTGTACTGACATAAAAAAACCGCCCGGAGGCGGTGCATTATGCTTATCGTTCTATTCTTGCTCCGAATCCGGGTCATCAAAAACATTAATAGATAAGTAAACACACTCACCTATTTCCCATCCTTTCTTGCTAAGAATATCTTCAGGGGTAGTATCGGGAACATAGAAATAGTACTCATATACCATATCGCCTGAATGCCCTGTATTCTCCTCAAGGTCTTCAGGTGATAGAGGTATGGAATCCAACTCATCGTCAGTGAGTTCTAATTCAGTAGCAAGCGCTGATTGTGACATATGACCTCCTGTGTGAACTAACCTCAAGCTAACCCACGCAACAATTTAAGTCAACATCATGTTTTGTAAAGGATTTCTGACGAGTCCGTCAATTTGCATTATCGCAGACACTCATGGAATGCCTGCTGTAATGCCGTTAGTCGTCAAGCTGCAATACACCGTGATCCAGTGAATCTGAGTAAGCGAGTAGTCCTTTATATTCGGGGATAACCTCACCATCATCAGCTTCGAACTCAGGGATTGTCCCGGTAGTGATAGTGTATTGTGGCTGGCCATCTTCTTTCGCGAATGCTGCCAGGTCTTCAATCTGCGTAGCTGTAAGAACTACTGTCATTCGCATACCTCAGTTGTTAAAAAGCCCCGCTATTGCGAGGCCTAGGGTTATTTGTATCGCGACCGACTACCTGTGAATGATAAAAAGCGATTTACACTTTGGGCAAAGTAATACCTGTTGCTGACGTACTTTCGTGGTCGACTGAGTAGATTTATGTCCACATATCGGACACGTGACAGTCATATTGGCTACAAGCCCAACACGCTGCATTGCGTAATCGAAGAATGACATGATGGCTGACCTTTTAATGAATGTGGTTTATCATACCGCATTCCGTTCAATTATTAACCAATTTCTGTCATCCAACTAGCAAATGTGGATGCATAATGTACTCATGCTCAACAGCCAGTACATGCTTATTCTCTTTCATCTGGCGACTGCTGATTGCGAAGCTCATTGTTGGCTATTTGACTCTCTCACCGAGTCATGAATCCGCTCACACGTCATTCCAGCGCGGTAGCTTTCGTCAGCTCGTCCAGCATAATATCGAGCTTCTTCTGCAAGGCGTCCGAGCATGTCGGCGAGCACTGCGGCGTCGGCTCCGGCTGTTTTGCTTCTGACGGCAGCGGCAAGATCTGCGGTGTGCTTTGCGGCGTCCAGGCGGGTGGCAAGTTTTGTTGCTTCGGCGCGCAGCTGGCTAACAGTGGCAGACAAACCAGCAGCAGTAGCGGCCGATTTAGCGGCTTGTGCTTGTGCATCTTTTACAGCCTCATCACGGGCAATTATGCGCCCTTGTTCAATCCAGCGGGCAGCGGTCTGTGCGTTAGCTGTTTGCGATGATTCCGTGCTGTCACGTTCCGCCCACTTCTTTTCCCAACCGCGGCTGCTCCATGCACTGCCGGCGATGAATGCGACGGCCACCAGCAGCAACCCAACAATAATCTGGCGTTTCGGGCTCATCAGAATACCCCCGGAACTGATACCGGAATGCCTGGGTTAAGCGGCCCGAGCCCATCACCAAGAACCTGAGGTTTTTCTGCCCACAGGCAAACTTCACGCTCAATCTCACGCCGGGTGATTAAACCCTTCCACTGTTTGTCACCAGCATAGATCCAGCGCCGCAGTTGTTCGCAAGCTCCTTTTGTGTCGCCCAGGTTGATTTTGCGTAGCAGCGTGGAGTTTTTGAAGTTGCCAGCACCGACGTTGTACGCGAATGAGTAAAGTGCACCCCGCATTGTTGCCGGGATCGGAACCTTGATGTAGGGGTCAATCTGACGTGCGATGGTATTCAGGTCTTTTGTGAGCAGAATGGCACACTCTGTCTCGGTGTACGTCTTCCCGATTTTGACGTCGCTGCCAGAGTGCCCGTAGCATACCGTCCACACTCCAACAACATCCCGATAAGGCTGATAGCGCACACCTTCAAGGCCATCATTACCCGTTGGGCCAGTAATCAATGCCGCAGCGATAGCAATAGCGCCAGCGGGTATAGCTGCAATAACGCTATTCTTCAGCTTTGGTGACATTGCCATTAAGCCGGTCCTCCCTTTCCTTTTGCCTGTAGTACCAGTTCACTGCACAGGTGATAACGGTGCATGCGATACCGACAATGATTGCCCAGTCGCTCAGGCTTAACCCTGCAATTCTGTCGGCCAACATCCAGGACACCTCTTTTGCTGTTTTAGCTGTTTCGGCGTATGCCTTCGCTGATACACCGCAGCCGGTCAGCGTGGTGCCTGTTCCATATGAAAGTCTGCTGTAAATTGTGCTCATTCGGGTCATAGCCTCACCTCCGGACAAATCGGATGGTGCTGTGTGTTTTAAAGGGGTTCAGGC
>NZ_JABBJF010000050.1 GCF_014218705.1 Kluyvera sichuanensis
CCTGGGCGAAATGCGCCTGGTAAGCAGAGTTTTTGAAATGTAAGGCCTTTGAATAAGACAAAAGGCTGCCTCATCGCTAACTTTGCAACAGTGCCCGCGCTTCGTTCTGGTCCTTGCTGCTCACTCGGATGTAACCGAAAGTCTTGCTCATTATGTCTCTCCCTGCCCTAAGTATCATTTAACTGACACTAACGATATCGCATCATTAGACTTATAACAATCACATTATGATACTCAATACGATACTGCTGGCTAGTCTCAATGGGGTGTACTCAATTGGTACTCAACATCACTAGCAGCAAGTAACAAACAGCCACGCCCAGCATCGACCAAGCGATACCTGTTGCACTAGAAACACAAAGACCCCCTTCCCTGATTGACCAGAGCTGTCTCCAGAAGCCAATGGGGAAGATTGCCCGTTTAAGTTCACATAGTGACCAGAGACAAATTTCTGTAGAATTTTCATTAAGAGGCACGATGAGCAGCCGAAAGTATAGCGTAGCAAAGACCAGCTACAATCTAAGGGAATACCCTAGGTACTTATTCTCAGATCTTTTTGGGAGTTTTATCGAAAGGGAGAATGAACATAAAGTGATCAATTAGACCACAGCGAAGCATATGTATCAGATAGTGAATTAATATGGTCCTTGAAAAAGACGACTCTACGGTAAATCTGGAAGATAACGTAGGGTGTCACCTTCCAGATTTTAATGTAGAGCGCGTGTGTGTAGGTCTTTAAATACCACAAGTGGACCGAGGACATCTACTTTCATTCCGGGAAGTGGTTCACCCCGCTACCGTAAGCGCCAATCAGGAATAATACCCAAGTAAAAACCTTGAAGTAATAAAGTACCAGACAGGACAATAAATAAAAGCACACCGTTTACATGTGACAGCTTATTGAAGACGCTACGGTAGACTATCCCACCGACGAATAGTACCAGCGAGGCAATCCAGAAGGCATTAACTGCTCGTCCTACCTTCCAGTATGTCTGCATTGTAGTTCGTTCAACGATATAACCAGCCAGATAGCCAACTCCCAATAAAACTAAAAGAAGCACCACAAGCGTCCCTATATTCCTCGACATATTAGTATCCTAATTGAATCAACAATGAGTGTCGCCAAAGGATAACCAATTATACGAAGTGAGATGATCGTTTGTTTCGATCAGTGGAAAGCTATCGATCGGCGTTATCTATGAGCTAACTTATCGTCTGCTACGACGCTTAGCGTTGCCCTTCATGATCGCCACCTGACGATTAATCTCAGGTGCGTGCTCTTTGAACCACTCGAAGCCTCTCTCAATGACCTTAACGCCATCATTGTTAAACCGTCCGTCACCCTCTGGTTTCTTCCAGTAGCCATTAATGCGGCCTTTCTCGTTAGCACCCCATGCACCCTTAGCGACTTCTGAGAGGTCTCTCGGTTTACGCTTAGCGTAGAATGGGTTATGCATCTGACCAGATTTGAGCATACGGTTAACAAGGACCGCATTAGGAATACCAGCTTTCTTAATAGCATCCGTAATAGACCAACCACGTGACCGCAATTTGTCGAACTCAACGTTACTAATAGGTTGAATGGTCTGGTTCTGTTTAGCGAGATTAGAGGCTTTTATAACGTTGTCATTGCGTAGCTCAATAAAGGCATTAATGACGGTCATATAGAACGGGACAGAGACCCACATAGCATACGCAATAGCGGCTTGCTCAGTCGCATAGGTACCCACCTTATCCACCTTCCGCAAATTTCCGGAAGACAGTAACTCACGAGAAACTTTATTGTCCCATTCAGATGGTCGCTGATTCTCATCAAGCCTAAGTGCTTTATGTAACTCATTAAGGTTCCACATGCGGTCCTTGTTGCATTCCCATTCGTACCCGTCAACGATGACCGGGAGTACAACGGAAGTGATAACGCCTGATTCATTTTTAACAATGGTCATGTTGTGACTCCTTCTAATAAAAGCGTCCTCTATAAGTCGCCTCCTGATAAGCCAGCTAGTCCCACAACAAAGGAACCTATCAGGCAAATGGAAGACACTTATATTAAACGGCTAGCTGTAATTGATAGTGGTCTTGGCGTAGACCATTGGTATATTTCTGTGTTTATTCTTTTGATACACTTAATTGTAAGATATTAATCACGCGACTATCTAGAAATTGCTGAGGTATCCGACCGCCATGTACCTTATTAAAAGACAGGGATTCGTTATTGACAATATACTTACCTGTGAAACGCTCAGTGCTAAATGATTCCTTTCCAGTTTTCTTGTTTTGATATACCAATTCGTGACCTATTGTTTGTATCATCCCTGATTTCTTAAGAAGTACAAGAAGACGCTTACGAGTGATGCCTAAGGTCCGAGAGACCTGCTTGAATGACATAATTGAAATGCTCATGGTTTACCTCTCTCTGTTAGTTATGGTATTCGGTGAGACCAATAGGGCAGGACCTAGCGTGTACAGCGTTGGAGGACTCAAGGTTATTATGGCTTATTTCATAAGACCAATATTAATTGAGAGTAACCGAGTGACAGCTAATGTTCAACTTTAGGAATAACTATAAGTATTAACATTAGGTTTTGACTTCAAGTATACTTTAGGTTATCTATTAATATAGTCTCTTTAATAAACTCTGTATTTAAACTTCAAGTTAACTTATAAGAATACTTTAGGTTTACCCCCTCCTGTAATCAAGGGTCAGTAATAAATACTGTCTCGTAATATTGCCATTCCCTATCAGACCAGCGCCAATTAACCAAGTTCAGACCTCGGGCTATTGCTGTATGTCGTCTTTCCGCTCCCTCAAGGCGGGCGATAGGTACGTAATTAGTGGAATCCTCAGGTATGGACCTAAGGCGCGAATATGGGAACTGGAAGTGTCTCGAACGTGCAGTCGCGAACGTGTCGCTCTCCTCCCCTTAGTGAGGATTAATGCAAACGTCGTCGAACGTGCTGCTAACGTGCAAAGTGGACATTGCGTATATGGATGGATACGAGAAGCCATTTGGTTCAACCTGAAGTCTAACCATATGAGCAATCCGTATATGAAAGCATGTATGTGAATGAATAAACTTTATGTTATTCCTATGGGTGTCTCTCCCTATAGTGTGGGTTAATTAAAATTCACATATAAAACAGAAAGTTAACCAAAAACACAAAGATCACCAGAAGTGAATTTCCATTCATAAATATTGATTATATACCCATCAAGAAGAAATCTTCCAAAGACAGGTCCTCATAGCTTCTTCAGACTTATACCTGTTTGTACCTACGATACGCTAGCACTGCATGTCTCTCTGTAGTGCGGGTTGATAACCCCCCCCCATTAGAACAATAAATCACATCCACACACCTGAAGGAAAATTTTGATTAGGCACTAGGCCACATTGATACCCCACTGACACCGAAAGCCAATATCAGCTTACTACGCTCATCTGTCTGAAGATCACTTTCAAAGGGTCTGTAACCTTTATCAGAAATTTCATAGTCAATATGCTTTGCCATCTCAATGTATTTCTCAAGACTCTCAATCGTTAATCCTCGAAACTGCTCTGAGTTTACAGCAATGACGCTGCGTGTAATATCGTCTTGGTTATTAATGTCGCTCGTTGAGAAATTGAAAGTGGAAGTATATGAATCACCATGAGCAATTGCATCTCTTACATCAAGACATTCCTTGACAATTTGGTACGGTCTTGTCCCAATATAATCATTAATACCACAGAGCATTAATGTATTCTTGTGCATTGTCTTCCGGTCTTCTTTCTGCTTCTTATTGTAATTCGAATCAACCTGTTTTCTGTAAAAGATGAACATTGCTTCAATAGCAAAGGCAGTGAATATGATACCAGTGCGGCAATGATGGTCACGTAGCCAATCTTCGGTTGTCATACCAGCTAACCCTAAACATGTTTCAGCTGTAATCATGCATTCATATGATGGCTTATTTTCTTTGCTAACTAAAAACTCTTTGACCATTATATCCTCTCATTCGAGCATCCATATTCAACTACTAAACAACCGATAGTGCTTCCGATAGTTTATCCTTCAGTATTTCTACCTCAACTTCTTTAGCGTATCGGTCATAGGTAATAGACCCCGAGCTATGACCAAGAATCGCCTGAGCATACGCCAATTCGACACCATGTTGTTTTAACTGAGTCGCAACTGTATGTCTGAACGAATGGAACGCTAATCCGTCACGGTCAGTTACAACCTTAGGTAACAACGTCCGGTTAAACCATTTGCTGACCTGCTCACCGTAACCATTCTTCATTAGCTTCAGACCGTCAAACACCATTGAGTCCTCACCTCCAGCGCCTCTACGGGCCTCTACAAGCGCCATAAAGTCAGCCAATGCGAAACCATAGGCTCCATCAACCAGAGGCACACAGCGCTCACTGTATGGGTTCTTGATGCTCTTACCGGGTAGACTGCTATCGTCTTCATTGATATGAATATAAGCGGTCCCTTGGCTGGTAGTCCTGACATCCTTAACCTGAATCTGAGCGACTTCATTAAGTCTCGCCCCGGTGATAGCTGCCAGCGTAACGACATAATAATGATACGGTTTACCAGAGGGCTTCTGAGCGTATATCTTAGCGGCATCAATAAGCTGACCCACCTGTCCTGCTGAGAACGCTTTACGGGCTTCTGAGGCCTTTCTTGGCGGCGCTTTTAGCTCTAGCCCTTCGGTCAGGTTCTTGATTAACAGGTCATTGCGTACAGCCCATTTAAACAAAGCTGCCATCTTGACCAGATACTTATTATTGATTGTCACGACATCCATGCACTCGAAGGATTCCTCTGATGCCAGCAGGTCAACCAATGAGACATCCTTGAAGCGCTGTTTACGATTCTTCGGTATCTTCTGGAGCACATCACGAACCTCAAGCATGTTCGCTCGGGTAATTGCAGTCAGGTCCGTCAGCCCCAGATAATCGAATATTTCAATGAGCGTACCGTGTGACGCTTGGTTCTCTTTTAGAGTCGCTGGCTTCCAGTTCTGAATGTTCTCTTTTTCGTACTGCTCAACAAGGAAACTCAATGTGACCAGTGGTCGTAGCTTGGTCGATGCCGCCCCTACTACTGGTTGCACCTGAGGGCGCGACTCTATGCGCTCATCAAATCCGTCAATGTAATCAATCAGCGGCTGGCTATTCCCTTCAACTCTCGCCATGCAAGCCTTGAGGACGCATTGGGCCTCATTGATGTAGCGATGCTGGTCAACAGTTAATGGTTCACTAGCTATAGCTTCAACAAGACTCTCCCCGAGTTCACCATACTGGTCACGGTAAATATCCATCATATCCGGTTCAAAGATATCTGAACGGCCTAACGATAGCTCCATCTCAGCGAGCTCTCGAAGATGACCGCGCATGTCTTCATAGGTCAACAATGGGTTATCGGCGCGAATGGCCTTGAGTGCTGACTTGATGTGATGGTGCTGACGCATAGCTGTTCTCCTGTTCCTTGTCCTTAACGAGACCGAGGATATTCTGACAGGATTACATTTAGCCGTCCAAACGTCGTTGATTATGTGTACTTTCAGTCGGCAATAGTAGATTCCGTTGCGCTGATAGAGATAGCAGACAGCACGAGCACATAGCTCTAATGGCATTGCTTGAGAGTGGCTAGTGGTTCTTGCGTGATTAGCAGGAGAGAGTCCCATATGTATACGAGTAATTCCCTATAAAGGGTTACACAGAAGGTTACAGTTAGTAACTCTGCGGTCAGGCTTTCGCCGTATCACCAAGGGATTCAATAAGATAGAGGTGATTCAGAAGGGTCATGGAGCGGGCGAAGGGAATCGAACCCTCGTATAGAGCTTGGGAAGCTCTCGTTCTACCATTGAACTACGCCCGCAAAGGTGTGCGAGGAGCATTATAAACGTTACTCCTCGCCTGGCAAGCCTTTAGGCAGCTAAGTGATGATAAAATAACCGCTTAGCACTTCGGCTTGCTGCCCTGCGGCGGCAAGTAGCGCAGCGGGTCGATGGCCGTGGCGCGATAGCGAATCTGGAAGTGCAGCCTTACCGAATCGGCGTCTGAGTTGCCCATAGTGGCTATCTGCTGGCCAATTTTTACGTTTTGACCGTTGTTCACCATCAGCTTATCGTTGTGCGCGTAGGCGGTAATGTAATCTTCATCATGCTTAATCATCACCAGATTGCCGTAACCGCGCAGCTGGTTGCCGACATAGACCACTTTCCCCGCCGCCGCCGCGTAGACCGGCTGACCACGGCTGCCTGCGATATCAATCCCCTTATTACCGCCTTCCGAGGTGGAGTAACGCATCACCACCTTACCGGTAGCCGGCCAGCGCCAGCAGCGTTGGCCCACTGCTGGCCATGAGGATAGCGGAACGGCGGAAGACGGCGTGACTTTCGCCGTTTGGGTCGTGCTGGATTTTTTGCTGCCGGAGGATTTCGCCGAGCCGTTCACCTTGAGCTTCTGGCCGACATTGATGTTATACGGCGGCGAGATGCCGTTAAGGCGAGCCAGTTCCCCGACGCTGGTGCCCGTCATCCGCGAAATGCGCGACAGCGTGTCGCCTCGCTTGACGGTGTAAACCGAGCCGCTATAGCTGCCTTCCGAATTGGATGATTTTCCAGCACAGCCAGACAGCGCAAGCCCGATAATCAGGCACATTAACAGACGTATTGGGGAAGAGAGTTGGCGTCCTGCTCGCAAAACGAATCCTCAGGTCATAAACGTTCGGGTGGCCTATAATAGCAGGCTCGCGCTGGATGCCAAACCATCAACCCTGGGTGTTAATGGGAAACGGATAGCCTTCCGCCACCAGCTCCATCACCTGCGGGCACCAGTTTACCGCCGGGATTTTCACCATGGCCGGGTAGAAAATCTGCGGTGAGGGGAACACATCCACGACATAACAGTTCTTAAGCTTTTCAGCGCAGATCTCAGACGACGGCAGCAGCGTCGCGGCGGCAAGCCCCGACTCCAGCCAGTCGAGGATCACCCCCGGTTGGGTGATATGCATAATCACTTTAGGATTCACGCCTGCTTTGCGAAACAAGTCGATCAGCATCTCATAGGTGCCAGAGTCTTTCGCCCGATGCAGCAGCACCAGTGGCAACGCCCCCAGTGCGGCATAATCAAACGGATTGTCAGGCGGCTCTGGCAGACATGTTTTATTGATAACCGCCACCAGCTTCACCGGGTCGAACGACACGTAGTCGAACCCTTCGCTGCGGTAGGGACGCTGAATAAACGCCAGATCGATAGCCCCTTCATTGAGCAGCATCTCCAGATGGCTGGAGTCGGTCACCGAGATATTAATTTCGATTTCCGGGTGACGTTGATACAGCGCCAGCAGCAGCGGTTTGAAATAGGACTGGAACAGATGGCTCATCCCAAAACGCAGCTGAAGCCGGTCTTTCTGTGCGATCTCCATCGTTTCCCTGGCGGTATCTTCCACCTGACGCAGAATCTCACAGGCTTTTCGATAGAGAAAAAAGCCCGCTTCGGTCGGCTCAATGCGGTTGCCGTGGCGTAAAAACAGCGGCGTTTGCAGTTCGTCTTCCAGCTCCTGGATACGCTTGCTCAGCGGCGGCTGTGCCATGTTCAGCACCTTTGCCGCCTGGCTTATAGACCCCTGCTCCACCACCCGGCAGAAATACCGTAATCGCTTTAAATCCATGCCGCCCTCGCTGTATATCCGCTTTGCTATAGTTTACGCACGAAGCCTGTTGTTGTAGCCACATCTTTTTGATCTTGCCTGACCAAGCGAAACGGTATTTGCCCCTTATTTCCGTAAGGAATAGGGTTAGCGCAGACATTATTTCCGATTATCAACAGGAACAAACCGTGAAAAATACAACAACCGTTCGCGACCTGCGCTCCGCGCTAGCGTTGCTGAAAACGCTGCCGGGCGAATACGTTGAAACCGATACTGAAGTGGATCCGCATGCGGAGCTATCCGGCGTATATCGTTACGTTGGAGCCGGCGGCACCTGCCAGCGCCCAACCCGCAAAAATGGCCCGGTGATGGTGTTCAACAAGATCAAAGGCTTTAACGACATCAGCGTGGCGATCGGCATCAACGGCTCCCGTAAACGCGTTAGCCACTTCCTGGACTGCCCGCCCGAAAGACTGGGCCATCTGCTGAAAGATTCCGTACAAAGCCCGATTCCACCGGTTTTGCCCAATGAAAAGGCCGTGGCTCAGGAAGTCGTCCATTTGGCAACCGATGCCGATTTCGACCTGCGTAAACTGCTGCCTGCGCCAACCAATACCGAAGAGGATGCGGGCCCGTACATCACCATGGGTCTGTGCTATGCCTCCGACCCGGAAACCCACGAATCGGATATCACCATTCACCGTCTGTGCGTCCAGAGCCGAGATGAACTCTCTATGTGGCTGACGCCAGGCCGTCATATCGATGCTTTCCGCATGAAGGCGGAAGAGATGGGGCAGCCGCTGCCGATCTCTATCAGCATCGGCGTTGACCCGGCGATTGAAATTGCCGCCTGCTTTGAACCGCCAACCACCCCGCTCGGCTTTGACGAACTGAGCATTGCGGGTTCACTGCGCGGCCAGGCCGTCGAGATGGTGAAGTGCCTGACCATCAATGAAAAAGCGATTGCCCATGCGGAAATCATTATCGAAGGCGAGCTGCTGCCAAACGTGCGCGTTCGTGAAGACCAGAACACCAACACCGGCCGCGCAATGCCGGAATTCCCAGGCTATACCGGTGAATCGAAAGATGCGCTGCCGGTGATTAAAGTGAAAGCCGTCACCCATCGTCATAACCCCATCTGGCGCACCACCGTCGGTCCAGGTGAGGAACACGTCAACATGGCGGGTATCCCAACCGAAGCGAGCATTCTCGATATGGTTGGCCGCGCGATGCCGGGCAAACTGCTGAACGTCTTCGCCCACTCCACAGGCGGCGGCAAGCTGCTGGCCGTCATGCAGTTTAAAAAATTCTCCCCAGCGGACGAAGGCCGTCAACGTCAGGCGGCACTGCTGGCATTCTCAGCGTTCCCGGAACTGAAACATGTGATTCTGGTCGATGAAGACGTGGATATCTTCGACAGTGACGACGTGCTGTGGGCGATGCAAACCCGCTATCAGGGCGATGTCGATACCATCACCATTCCGGGCGTTCGCTGCCACCCGCTGGATCCGTCTCAGGTACCTGAGTACAGCCCAAGCATTCTCCAGCAGGGGATGTCATGCAAAACCATCTTCGACTGCACCGTGCCGTTCCACCTGAAGCATCACTTTGAGCGTTCTAAATTCAAAGAAGTGGACGTAAAACGCTTTCTGCCGGACTTCGAGTAAGAGGAATAGACAATGACACCACGCATCATCATCGGCATCAGCGGCGCATCCGGCTTTCAGTATGGCGTTAAGGCGCTGGAACTCCTTCAGCCGCTTCCGCTAGAGGTTCATCTGGTCGTCTCCAAAGGCGCAGAAAAAACCTGTGAACTGGAAACGGACTTCCGTCTGGATGAGGTGATGGCGATGGCTGATGTTGTCCATCCCATCGGTAATCTGGGTGCCGCGATCTCCAGCGGTTCCTTTAAAACACTGGGGATGCTGGTCGCCCCCTGTTCGATGAGAACGCTGGGCGCCATTGCACATTGTCTTACCGATAATCTGCTGACTCGGGCAGCGGACGTGGTGCTCAAAGAGCGCCGCCGTCTGGTGCTGCTGGCGCGTGAAACACCGCTCAACCTCGGCCATATTCGCAACATGGCCGCCGTGACTGAAATGGGGGGGATTATCTTCCCGCCGGTTCCGGCTCTCTATCAGCGTCCGCAAACGGCGGACGACATTATTACGCACAGCGTAAATCGCGCGCTGGATCTGTTCGACATCGACGTGGACAACATTCCGCGCTGGGGCGAAGGATCACTGCGCCACGACGGCTAGTGCGACGAAGGAAAATGCTCTCATGTTAATCGGTCCTTATGTAAATGGGTCTGCCGTGATTATCGGCGGACTGGTCGGCGCCATTGCCGGGGGAAAACTCCCGGACCGCGTGAAAACGGCGTTGCCAATGACCTTTGGGCTTTGCTCAGTAGGCCTGGGTATTACGCTGGTGCTGAAGGTGAAATATATGCCTGCGGTGGTGCTGGCGATGATCGTCGGCGCGCTAATTGGTGAGTTGCTGCATCTGGAAAGCGGTATTGGTAAAGCGGCTGGCTCTACCCGCGGCCTTATCAACAAAGTCTTTCCGCCGGTTCAGGGGTTAAGCCACGAAGAGTTCACCGAGAAGTTTGTGGCGATTCTGGTGCTGTTCTGCGCCAGCGGCACAGGTGTGTTCGGGGCGATGACCGAAGGGATGAGCGGCGATCCGTCGATTCTGTATATCAAAACCATTCTGGATCTGTTTACCGCCGGGATTTTCGCCACCCTGCTTGGCTTTGCAGTGATGACCATCGCCATCCCACAGCTGGTGATTCAGCTGGCACTGGCAATGCTAGCGGTATTCCTGATGCCGATGATCACCCCATCGATGATGGCCGACTTCTCCTGCGCCGGTGGGCTGCTGATGGTCGCCACCGGGTTGCGTATCTGTAACATTAAGCTTTTCCCGGTTGCTAACATGTTGCCAGGGCTTGTTTTGGTAATGCCTTTTTCCCATTTATGGGCTACGCTGGTTGCCTGAGTATATGGCCCGGCGGGTTTATGCCGGGTCATCATTCATTTTCAGGAGTCGTCATGACAGGCGAACACGTCATTTTGCTCGATGAGCACGATAAACCTTCAGGTATTCTGGAGAAGTACGCCGCTCATACCCTCTCCACTCCCCTGCATCTTGCTTTCTCTTGCTGGTTATTCAACGAACGCGGCCAGTTTCTGGCAACGCGCCGCTCCTTAAGCAAGGTCGCCTGGCCCGGCGTATGGACCAACTCGGTGTGCGGCCATCCGCAGCAGGGCGAAACCTTTGAACAGGCCATTATCCGTCGCTGCCGTTTTGAGCTGGGCGTTGAGATTGCCGACATCACCCCCGTCGCCACCGAATTCCGCTATCGCGCGGTGGCGCCAAACGGCATCGTGGAAAACGAAGTTTGCCCGGTCTATGCCGCACAGGTAACAAGTGAACTACAGGTAAATAGCGACGAGGTGATGGACTACCAATGGTGTGAACTTGAGAACATTTTACAGGGATTGCGCGCAACCCCTTGGGCATTCAGCCCCTGGATGGTCAAACTATCATCTCAGGATGCTGCACGCACTGCATTACTGAACTATTGTCGCCAATAATAAAACTAAGCGCGTATCAAAATAATTGATAAGCGCTTATCAAAGATATGCTGATGAATATTTATAGCTTCCGATTTATTCACCGACATCTTACTTATACCGCCACCTTATCAAACTTCATCTTACTCTGCATAAAATCAATCATGCCTATTATGTGTAAATAATAGAATTGAGACCCCTCACGTTTTTCCACTCCAATATGATATATAAAATCATACCAACGGTTAAAAACTATTACTCATAACCTAAAAGCAAATTAAGTACAAAGACATTTGTAAAAACAATAGTATTTCATTCATAAATTAAGGCCGATATAAATAACGTATTTAATATATTTATTTAATCAATATAAACAGGACACCGGAGGTCTGATGAAAACATCTTCACCCTACAAACCATTGCTGCTCACATTAGTCGCACTCAGCCTGACGGTGCTTCCTGCGCAGGCCGGAAAAGGACGCTGGCAGCAGCATACCGGCAAAGGATACCTGATGTGCGATGCCATGTTCAAAGAGCTAAAACGTCATGATTTTTCGAGGACAAAATCTGAAGAATCATGCGCCATTTACCAGGTACTCCCGCAGGCAAAATTATTCCGACGGCCGGAATGGAAAAAACTGGACCCGAACCAATACCGGCCGCTTCTGCGCCGTATCTTTGCCAGAGACTACTATCGGCTTGATTTACCAGAAAAAGATCGAGGGATGTTACGACTGTTCGATAATGACCTGTATCAGCCAGATAGTGTTTTGGACTCACTGACTGCTGAGCAA
>NZ_JABBJF010000051.1 GCF_014218705.1 Kluyvera sichuanensis
GGATCTCGAAAAAAGTAATACCCCTCTGGAGGCCACAGACGGCGGGGCCTCCAGAGCACTTTGTCGTTTTTGGACGGAAAATCCCTAGAACCCCATCTTCCTCTTCGCCTTCTCCTTCCGACTCCCCGTGACCGGCATCGGAGTCTTCGCCGTCATCACTATCACTATCCCCATCCCCATCGCCAGCGGCGCCAGAGCCATAACCATCGGAGTCATCGGCGTCTTCGCGAATGCCATCACCAGGCGTTGGAGAGCCAGTGTCATCACTACCACCTTCGTCATCAGAATCACTTGATTCCATGCCGGCATCATCGGATTCTGGGGTGTCTCCTGATTCCTCTTCGCCTGCTTCTGTATATTTACTTTCTGTATCACTAATTTCTTTATCTTCTGTAGGTAAGTCCTTATCTACTGATTCAGGCAAATCAGAATCCCCAGACTCTTCCTCTTCTGAGGCATCATCTTCTTGCTCTTCCTTGTCGTCGTCTTCGCCTTTGGTACGCTTTGGTGCTGATTCACTATGAGTCGGTTCGTCACCGGCTTCTGGGGTTTCCTCTGACTCATCCTCACTCTTCGACGGCTTCCTAGCAGACGATTTAAGCTCTGGTAATTTGCCCTCTGGCTTGTCTTTCATATCCTGCATGATTTGGGCGATAGCAGCTGCTACCTTCACGCAGTCTTCTGTGTTCGACATATTGCGAACGGCCACGTCGATACCATGCTCTTTGAGCAAGGCCACAGGCTTCTCGATGAGGTACCAGTGTTCTTCCATAAAGTCGATGAAAGGGCTTTGGCCATCCCAGGCGCGAACGACCGGGCAAAGGAAGAATTTCAGGAACAATTCACGCTGGTTGCCGTGGCAGATTGAAACCGCCTCTGAAACTTTGCCCTTGAAGTATTTGTCGATCACCAGGTTCTGTGTGGCCAGCAAATTGCGACGAGTTCCGTTGAATACCTGTCCCATTCTGCGTTCAATAAAAACGTCTTCCAGCGCGTTCCAAAGCCCGGTAGACGGAGCCTTTCCTTTCTCGCGCATCTTCATTGCGACTTTCGGATCAGTAAAGAGGATATGGGCTACCTCATGGTCGAGAAAACCACGTACTGCGTTCATGAGGGTTGGTGACGCGTCGTCCGGTATAGATGGGATGTTTACCAGCACTGGTTCGCCGCGCCGGTTGTAGCGGACATATGCTTCATTACCTCGCTCTGCAACAGGTATCTGTTTGCCTGATAGCATCGCTACAACTCGTTTTACGCAGTCGCGAAAGTCCTGTACCTCTTTCAGCACAGATCTGGTCATGGCTTTGGACATGAGAATTTCCTTGTTATTAAAACAATTTGTTTTCTGATGTGCGTAATTTATCACTGTACGAACAGGCAACTAAGCTGTTCGCACAGGCATCTATAGGCAGGAATGTGTTTTAAATGGTTCTCACGGCAAGGGAGCCGCAACCGGTATTGATGAGAGTGAAATGTTTATTTTTTAGCTCAAAAGTGAAAACCGTCGTATCAACCATCTCCACGGGAAGCTCTTCAGATTCTAGTTCTGTCAGGATCGTCGCGACGCCATCCAGTCCAATCGCATATGCGTGTCCAACCTCAAGGGCGGTCAATTTAGAAGTTATATTTTTCATTTCATATCATCCAACTGAACACATTTGAAAGTTCGGCAATACTACTACCTATTGTATCAATATGGAATGCACCTATATCAGATGCGTCTTACTTTTTTCTGTAAGCGAATGGTGACAAATTGCTTAAAAACCATAGTATAATGGCGGTATGCCGGGGTTTTGTGCCTATCGAAATTAAATAGATAAGTCTTTACAACCCTGGCCTTTGCTGTAATATCAGTAAGCACTTACCAGAGATAAACAAAACACGCAAGGTTCACTACATGGCTACCAACGAAACAGAGATCAAACAAGGTCGCTACGCAGCTTACATTGACTCGTTAATCACAATCTCGCCTAAAAGTCAGGCTACCATTGCCAAAGAGGTTGGGTACAAGAACGCCAACAACCTCTCCCTCATCAAAAGCGGCAAAATCCCACTTCCAGTCGATAAGGTTCGAGCTTTAGCCGAAGCACTGGAGGCAGATCCGGTTCGACTGATGCTGATGGTTCTGGAAGAACGTCATCCTGAGCTGCTTGAGTTTTTTCGCGAAGAGGGCACTGCACCTCTCTCCGCTGATGAAAAACTCGTTCTAGAAGCGTTCCGTAACCGTTTTGACGGTCAACAGGGTGCGTCAGAAAAGGTGGTAGAGGCCATCAAGTCACTGTGAGAAATTTACACGAATAAGCTCCGTGGCTAGACGATCTCCCTTGAATTTGTGGTCTATCTCGTCTAAGTCTGTTTGATTAACGATAGATGCGATGTACGTTGAGAAGTTATTCAAGGCGTCTCGCATCTCATCCATATAATCGTGGCGATCATAGACGCGATCTATCCCTTCAAGACTGTGGTTCATAATCTTACGGGCCACCTCCTGATTAATCCCCAGAGCAGGGAAATAACTACGCGCTGTACGTCTCAGATCGCGTGGGGTGAATGACTCAACCTCCATCAACTCAGGTCGTTCCAGTATCCTTCTCAGTGCCTGGGCAATGGCCACCTTAGACATTGGCGTATCCACGCCCTTCTTCTTATTCGAAGGAACGAGCCACTGGCTGCCTTTCCCGTACTCAAACAACTCTTCTACGCATTGGCGCATCAATGGGCTTAATGGCAGCGCGTGCTGTCTGGCCGATTTGTTTCGCGTACCTTGATTCCATACATCACGTTGAAGGTTGAACTCATCCTTTCTGGCCCGGAGCACTTCATCGGGTCGTCTGGCAGCGACAAGACAGAGCCTGGCCGCCCACTTTGTGCCTTCGCACACATTGAAGTAATCCCAGACGTTCCAGAATACCCAGACCTCGGCGTCGGTCAGTTTACGTTCGCGCGGTACTGGCTTTGCACCACCGGCAACTCTATTGAGCGACATATCATGCAACGGGGATGTATCAATCAGCCCCTGAAAAGCGCACCAGCTCAGGAACTGTTTCATCAGGGAGAACACGCGTCTGCCCTGGACGATCTTACCTTCCAGTATCAGTGGGTTCACCAGCTGGTTGACCAAGACCCTACTTATATCACTTACCTTTACATCAGAGATATGCGGCATTACATGTATCAAAACACAATGAACGGCTATTTCAGGTCGACGCCTCGTTATCAGTAAAGATAAGCGAGTGAATAACATGAAGGCGGAAGAAAACGACATGTCTCCGTCGAATTTGGCGGTCGACACTGCCGACAAACCGGAAGCGCGTTCGAGGTACTCGATGGCTTCCCGAGAGGTATTTTCTGCTGCGCGTGCTTTATCAAAGGTGTTTTTCATCGTCCACTCACTGAGTGAAGCCCTTTTGCTGTATGTATAAACAGTATATTAGGCATAAGTTTTTGTATGATCAACCATAAAATAGCCTGTTTTATCCAATGATTCCATACTTAATAGGTATGGAATCATTTAAGGCTGGAAATTTAAATTCTGAGATTTTATTAGCGTGATTGTCACGGATTAGTGAGAGCTTGAAATGCGGCGGCGTATGCAGCGATATCGGCCATGATTTTTGGATCTTTCGCATACTGATGTGCATTGCCCGGGAAGATTGCTAATAGACTATACACATCTTGGAAATGTGCATGTTGACTGTAAACGAGTGCGCGGTCGCTTGTGCAATTGAATCTGTTGCGGCTGCTGGTTCGTTCTTGCTTCGTGAACAAGAGATGAACGTGATAAACGCGGGAGGACACAATAGCACCCGGAGCCGTATACGGGCCATCTTTCCCGAATACGGTTGGGTACATGCCTTGTTTAAGCGACGTGAAATCGTTGAGTAACGTGATCTTTAAATCAGGCTTTATATCGAAGGTCGGCTGTAAAAATTGGGCGTAACTGGCACTGTTCCATGTGACCTTCATCGATCAACCTCAATGGAATGAGAAGTTGGCGAAGACGTCCTCATCAATGAGGCCTGTCTGCGATTCGATGACGTCTACGTCGTTAAAACACTGATTTAAAATCAATAGCAGATCAGAGATAGCCAAACGATACTCAGTTACAGAATCGCTCAGGCGCTTCAAGTATGGATGAGGTTGCTCAGAGTCACGAATCAACTTGTTAACGAATCCCTCCAAACCACGAATGGTCAGGTCAACGTTCTTCAGTTCTTCGTAACGGCTTTCACCGAAGCTGCTGCGAATCTTTTCCGCTTTCCATCCAGAGATGGCATTAGCCAGGCGAACGTGTTTCGCTGTCAATTCTGCGAGTTTGCTTTCGATCTCTGCCAGCTGTGCCGCATCGCTGTTCTCTTGAACAGGGATACCTGCGGTTCTCACATAGGCTTGTTCTTTGAATCCAGCAAATTTCGCAGAGTGCTTCACCGTGCCACGGAAGCGTCGATAGCCAAGCGGCTCAATAAAGGCACGCCCAGATTTAGCTTTAGGCTTTGCAGTTGAAAAGCGCGAGGCGTTAGAGGTCACAGTAGCAAGGGCATTGCTAATGACACTCATATCTTCCAGGCAATTTTCTAAACGCATAAAACCTCTTAACTACTCAATGGCTCGTAACTAAGTGTACGCTGTGTTGATGAAAGCGACAAATAATAAACGGCCCCAAAAGGAGCCGTATTGTATTACAGAGTGCTCGCAAAAGCAGCAAATTCTGTATAGCCGCCGATAGGTTCACCATTAACGAACACCTGCGGTATGGTTTCCACCGGTTTGCCAACCAGGTCGCTCAACTTCTCTTTGTCGATGCCGGCAGACACAATATCGATGTATTCGTAATCGCCAAAGCCGTGGCCGTGCAGCTGCTTCGCCAGCTCGACCGCACGTTTGCAGTATGAGCAATTATCGCGTCCGTAGATAACGACCTTCATCACTTCACCCCGTGCAGCTGCTGCTTGAGAAGATAGCCTTCCAGGGGCCAGATTTTGGCAATTGCGTTCTGGCGTGCAATTTTACGCCCGATCTCCGGATCAAAGTTCTCCGGGCTGGCGCACGCAGCCTCGCCCGGCAAGGTGGGCCGATTCCCACACGACAGCGTCGCCTGGCAAGGTGGGCCGATTCCCATATCGACATGTATGTAGCTTGTGTTATCCGTGGATTGTGCAGCTCAGCGGGTCGCTGGTCGTATGGCGGAGTGTCCCCCGTAACCGGCCGCGTGCGGCCGCTAACGCGCAGTACGGCGCCGCGACCCGAAGGCGGGCCGCCGTTCCCGCGCGCAGGCGCGCGGCGCCCACTACGCACCCCCGTGGGGGACGTGCGGCAGTTGCGTGGCGGTGAGCGAGATTAGGGCTTTGCAGGGAGGTGCGTAATTGCATCTGATTTGGAGCCCCTTTCACATTTTATCTGATCAGCGTTCGCAAATTACCTGATTGCCCAACAAAAATTCAGTCACCTGCTCAAAAATCATCAATGATTAACAGTCGACTCTATAGTTCTCACAATGTCCGCATAATCGTAATATACTAATCCTATTAGTGATTTAATCTACCTACCAAACCGTGGGCAACACATTCTATTAATCAGGAAAACGCAGATGACCAGCCTGCAACAACGCGCCGAATTACACCGTCAGATATGGGCTATTGCGAACGAGGTTCGCGGTGCCGTTGACGGATGGGACTTTAAACAATACGTCTTAGGGGCGCTGTTTTACCGTTTTATCAGTGAGAACTTCACCAGTTACATCGAAGCCGGTGATGACAGTGTTCAGTATGCCGGAATGGCTGACAGTGATATTGGTGATGAGATTAAGGACGATGCGGTCAGAACAAAGGGGTATTTTATCGCTCCAAGCCAGCTGTTCTGTAATGTGGCGAAGCGTGCCAATACGAATGACCACCTGAATGCTGATTTAAACAGTATCTTTGTTGCGATTGAAAGCTCTGCATCCGGTTATCCGTCAGAAGCCGCCATTAAGGGACTGTTTGCTGATTTTGATACGACCAGTAACCGGCTGGGCAGTACCGTTAAAGAGAAAAATATCCGGCTTGCTGCGGTACTGAAAGGGGTTGAGGGGCTGGCTCTCGGGGATTTTGATGCCCATCAGATTGACCTGTTCGGTGATGCCTATGAGTTTCTGATATCCAATTATGCCGCCAATGCGGGTAAGTCCGGCGGTGAGTTCTTTACCCCGCAGCATGTCTCTAAGCTGATTGCTCAGCTGGCCATGCACGGACAGACCTCCGTCAATAAAATCTATGACCCTGCGGCCGGTTCAGGTTCTCTGCTGCTTCAGGCCAAGAAACACTTTGATAATCACATTATCGAGGACGGTTTCTTTGGTCAGGAGATTAACCATACGACCTTTAACCTGGCGCGTATGAATATGTTCCTGCACAACATCAACTACGACAAGTTTGATATCCGGTTAGGGAACACATTACTGGCCCCTGAATTTAAAGACCAGAAGCCGTTTGATGCGATTGTGTCTAACCCGCCGTACTCCGTGAAATGGGTGGGCAGTGATGACCCGACCCTGATTAACGATGACCGCTTTGCACCGGCGGGTGTGCTGGCTCCAAAATCTAAAGCTGACTTTGCATTCGTACTACATGCACTGAATTATCTTTCGGCCAAAGGTCGTGCTGCGATTGTCTGCTTCCCGGGTATTTTTTACCGTGGCGGCGCGGAGCAGAAAATCCGTCAGTATCTGGTTGACAATAACTATGTCGAAACCGTGATTTCACTGGCTCCGAACCTGTTCTTTGGCACCACCATTGCCGTAAACATTCTTGTTCTGTCTAAACATAAAACGGATACCAACGTTCAGTTTATTGACGCCAGCGGCCTGTTTAAAAAAGAGACCAATAATAACATCCTGACCGATGAGCACATTGCACAAATCATGGCGGTGTTCGACAGCAAAGCCGATACCGACCATCTTGCAAAATCTGTCACCGCTGAAGCGATTGCCGCTAACGACTACAACCTGTCCGTCAGCAGCTATGTGGAAGCTAAAGATACCCGTGAAATCGTTAATATCGCTGAGCTGAATGCTGAACTGAAAAAGACCGTCGCCAGAATTGACCAACTCCGTACTGATATCGATGCGATTGTGGCTGAAATTGAAGGTGGCGAGGGGCAGAAATGAGCGAGTTAAATTATCTGGAAAAGCTGCTGGATGGCGTTGAGGTTGAATGGATTCGTTTAGGTAATTTGGTCCGTATCAAAAATGGTAAGGACCATAAATCGCTTGGCGAAGGTGATTTCCCGGTTTATGGCTCTGGAGGTGTTATGCGATATGCAGATACTTATGCGTATGACAAGCCCTCTGTTTTGATTCCAAGAAAGGGTTCTCTTGGTAATTTGTTTTTTGTTGATGTCCCATTTTGGACTGTTGACACTATATTTTATACGATAATCGATGAAACGAAAATTTGGCCAAAGTATCTCTACTATTTTTTGACAACAGTAGGGTTGGGGAACATGAACCAAGCAGGTGGTGTTCCAAGCCAAACACAATCAGTTTTAAACGAACTAAAAATCCCCATCCCTTGCCCCAGCAACCCGGAAAAATCGCTGGCTATCCAGTCTGAAATCGTGCGGATTCTGGATAAATTTACCGCCCTTACCGCTGAGCTTACCGCTGAGCTTACCGCACGGAAAAAACAGTACAACTACTATCGTGACCAGTTGTTGAGTTTTGAGGGGAAAGAGGTTGAATGGCGGGCATTGGGCGAAGTTCTTAATATGCGAGCAGGTCAACATATATCTGCAAGCAAAATAATGTCCAGTCCAAACGATGAGTGTTCCTATCCATGCTTTGGTGGTAATGGTGTCCGGGGCTTTGTTAAGGACAAAAGTCATAATGGCGAACATTTGTTGATTGGTCGGCAAGGTGCTCTTTGCGGAAATGTTCAGCGAATGAAAGGCATGTTCTATGCGACTGAGCATGCTGTTGTAGTAACTGCTGGCAATGAAATTGACGTTGATTGGGCTTTTCACATGTTAAGTGCAATGAACCTCAATCAATATGCTTCGCAGTCTGCTCAACCAGGGCTTGCTGTCGGTAAGATTCAAACGCTAAAAATACCGTTGCCCTGTATCGAGACTCAAAAGAAAACTGCAAAAATTTTGGATAAATTCGACACACTGACCAACTCCATCACTGAAGGTCTCCCGCGTGAAATCGAGTTGCGCCAGAAACAATACGAATACTACCGTGATTTACTTTTCAGTTTCCCGAAACCTGATTCCGTAACGAACTGACATCAGCGACACTGCCGGTGAGAACCTCTGACTGGCAGTGCTTTTGCACAGATATTACCCGATGCTCAAGCCCTAAGTGCATCGTTTCACCCTTCGCAGTACAACGACAGCAGGGAGCAGTATGACGCAGCAGACCAGAACCATCGCCGAATCCAATAACTTCATCGTGCTGGATAAATACGTCACGGAATGGGAAGCGAGTGACCGTTACCAGAGTGAGGCGGAGTTAGAGCGTGAGCTGATTCAGGATTTACGTAATCAGGGTTATGAGTTTGTGCCTGATTTAACCTCTCAGTCGGCTATGCTGGCCAATGTGCGGGTGCAGCTTCAGGCGCTGAATCAGGTGGTGTTTAGCGAAGGGGAGTGGCGACGATTTACCGAGGGTTATCTCGATAACCCCAGTGATACTCTTATCGATAAAACCCGTAAGATTCATGATAACTACATTTGTGATTTCACTTTTGATGATGGCCGTCTGGAAAACATCTATCTGATAGATAAAAAGAACCTGCTGCGCAATAAGGTGCAGGTCATTCAGCAGTTTGAGCAGACTGGCTCACACGCTAACCGTTATGACGTCACCATTCTGGTCAACGGCCTTCCGCTGGTGCAAATCGAACTCAAAAAGCGTGGCGTGGCGATTCGTGAAGCCTTTAACCAGATACACCGTTACAGCAAGGAAAGCTTTAACAGCGATAACTCCCTGTTTAAATACCTGCAACTCTTCGTGATTTCCAACGGGACGGATACCCGTTACTTTGCCAATACCACAAAGCGGGATAAAAACAGTTTCGATTTCACTATGAACTGGGCACGGTCTGACAATACTCTGATTAAAGACCTGAGAGACTTTACTGCCACGTTCTTCCAGAAGCATACCCTGCTGAATATCCTGTTTAATTACTCGGTATTTGATACCAGCGACACGCTACTGATTATGCGCCCCTACCAGATTGCAGCCACTGAACGTATCCTCTGGAAAATCAACAGTGCGTTTCAGTCAAAGAAATGGAGCAGCACTGACGGGGGTGGGTTTATCTGGCATACGACAGGCTCAGGAAAAACCCTGACCAGCTTTAAAGCCGCCCGACTCGCAACTGAACTTGATTTCATTGATAAAGTCTTCTTTGTGGTTGACCGCAAAGACCTCGATTATCAGACCATGAAAGAGTATCAGCGTTTCTCACCGGACAGCGTCAACGGCTCTGACAGCACCGCGGGACTGAAACGTAATATCGATAAAGATGACAATAAAATCATTGTCACGACTATCCAGAAGCTGAATAACCTGATGAAGGGGGATGCAGATTTAGCCGTCTACCAGAAACAGGTCGTCTTTATTTTTGATGAATGTCATCGCAGCCAGTTCGGGGAAGCCCAGAAAAACCTGAAGAAGAAATTCAAACGTTTTTATCAGTTTGGGTTCACCGGCACACCGATTTTTGCCGGTAAAAATGCGCTGGGTGCGGAAGATACTGCCAGTGTATTTGGTAAGGAATTGCATGCCTATATCATCACCGATGCCATCCGTGATGAAAAAGTCCTGAAATTTAAGGTGGATTACAATGATGTGCGCCCGCAATTTAAGGCGATAGAAACCGAGACGGACGAGAAGAAAATTACTGCGGCAGAAAACAAACACGCCCTGCTGCACCCTAATCGGATTGAGGAAGTGACAAACTACATTCTTCAGCACTTCCGGCAAAAGACCCATCGGGCCTTCCCCGGTGCTAAGGGCTTTAATGCCATGTTCGCCGTCAGTAGCGTAGATGCCGCCAAAGCCTACTATGAAACCTTCAGGCACATCCAGAAGTTAAGGGCTGAGCAGGACAGCAGTTATAAGCCCCTGACGGTTGCGACCATTTTCTCGTATGCTGCCAATGAAGCACAGGATGCTATCGGTGATATTAACGATGAGAGTATTGATACCTCAGAGATGAACCCAGGCTCCCGTGAGTTTCTGGAATCTGCCATCGCTGACTATAACGCCGCCTTTAAAATGAATTTCAGCACTGATGGCAACGGTTTTCAGGATTACTACCGCGACCTAGCTAAACGGGTTAAGTCTCAGGAAGTGGACCTGCTGATTGTAGTGGGTATGTTCCTGACCGGCTTTGATGCTCCGGCACTGAACACGTTGTTTGTCGATAAGAACCTGCGTTATCACGGGCTGATGCAGGCATTCTCGCGTACCAACCGGATTTATAACGCCACGAAAACCTTTGGTAATATCGTCACCTTTCGGGATTTAGAGCAGGCGACCATTGATGCCATTACCCTGTTCGGGAAGAGCAATACCAAAAGCGTGGTAATGGAGAAAAGCTATACCGAATACATGGAAGGCTTCACTGATGCAGTCACGGGTGAAACACGCCGTGGTTTTATCGATATTGTCCGTGAGCTGGAGACCCGCTTTCCTGACCCGGCAGACATCACTTCTGAAAAAGAGAAAAAAGCCTTCATCAAACTGTTTGGCGAATACCTGCGGGCTGAAAATATTCTGCAAAACTACGATGAGTTCACGGCACTGAGAGCGATTCAGACAGTGGATATCAATGACCCTGTCGCCGTTGACGCTTTTAAGGCTGAACATTTCCTTGATGATGAAAAACTGGCAGCACTCCAGTCCATCCGGTTACCTTCCGAACGAGAAGTACAGGACTATCGTTCAAGCTACAACGATATCCGTGACTGGCAGCGCAAGGAGCGCGAAAGTAATGTGAAGGGCAATACGACAGTCAGCTGGGATGACGTGGTGTTTGAAGTTGACTTGCTGAAGTCTCAGGAAATCAATCTCGATTACATTCTTGAACTGATTTTTGAATACAACAAACAGCACCCGAACAAAGAGACACTGAAGGAAGAGGTCACCCGGCTTATCCGTGCCAGCCTGGGGAACCGGGCGAAAGAAGGGCTGATGCTGGAATTTATCGGGCAGACAGATATAGATAACCTGCCGAATAAAGAGTCCGTGATAGAGCAGTTCTACACCTTCGCTCAGGCCGCTCAGCAGCGGGAAGCGGAGGCATTGATTCAGGAAGAGAATCTCAATCACGATGCTGCCAGGCGTTATATCAGTGCGTCACTCAAGCGTGAATATGCCACTGAAAACGGGACGGCTCTGAATGAAGCGTTACCGAAACTCAGTCCGCTAAATCCACAGTATAAAACCAAGAAAAAGACGGTGTTTCAGAAGGTCTCAGCATTCATTGATAAGTTCAAAGGGGTGGGTGGAAGGATCTGATGTTGTTCAGGAGGCCGTGGCCTCCTGATTTTTGTAAAAGACATGAATTACAACACCCTGCGACAACAGGTACCTAAGATACAATTATTCGCTCCCTGAAGTGATGCAAACGGCACTGTTGCAAAGTTAGCGATGAGGCAGCCTTTTGTCTTATTCAAAGGCCTTACATTTCAAAAACTCTGCTTACCAGGCGCTTTTCGCCCAGGGGATCACCATAATAAAATGCTGAGGCCTGGCCTTTGCGTAGTGCACGCATCACCTCAATACCTTTGATGGTGGCGTAAGCCGTC
>NZ_JABBJF010000052.1 GCF_014218705.1 Kluyvera sichuanensis
TCGCTGTCGTTCTCAAAATCGGTGGAGCTGCATGACAAAGTCATCGGGCATTATCTGAACATAAAACACTATCAATAAGTTGGAGTCATTACCTAGACTGTACAATCTTTTTTTCTACATGGCAGGGGACATTCTGCGTGAATTTGATAGATATTTCGGTGGAGTCGAATGTCGTGGTGTTAGGTGGCGATATAGTATTTTTGACCTTGTCATACTTGACGTTATCAGTATGGCTCACTACTTGCCCTGCAATGCTCTTCAGACCTACAGCATTTTGGTCTTCAAAGTTGCGGTAGATCCCACCACCAACGTGGCAATAGTTGCCTGCCTTAATTTCAGACATCGAACCAGAAGCGTTACCAAGAGTGACCATGTCGGTTTTTAACGTTGACACAAGAGTATTATAAACGGCAAGGTCGCCCATTTTCGCCTTTGACTCAACGTTATATGCCGGCGATATTTCTTGGGTTAAGATTGGTCTTACAGTTGTATTTTGTTGCGGATTACTTTGCTGCGCGCAACCGGCTAATAATAAAACCCAAAGTGCCATTGACTTATTCGTCTTCATTCTTAATTCCCTTTCTACGTGATTGGTATATCGTTTATTTCTGGACGTTTCTTAAGCTGTGGACGCTATTTTGTGTCTGGTAATCCACAATAATTTGTTACATTTAACAATGTTGCAACCGTCTGGCGTGTAATTGCTTTGAAGCAGATCATAAGGCTTCATACTATGAGAACAAAACCAGTTCTGGTGGGTACTTTTTGAACCTGCTTCTGTATAAATAATAACAAGTAACTTAGTATTTATATACAGAAGCAGGTCTTTTCCTAAGCCAACTTCCCTTCTGTTTCCACTTCCAAAAACAGTCTCCAGTCGCTATGATTCGCCCATTATGATAAGTAAGTAACTACCTATCGACGGAGCACATGAGCCAGATCTTCTTTAACACTATTAACAACGACCAGTACGACTTCATGACCGAGTGGGACACCACAGTCATGGACAAGTGGGTGGCCGAGAATATTGGGCTGTCACGCTGCAAGGATGAGGCGGAGTTGTTCGAGACAAAGTGGTTTGATTACCGCGACATGCACCCGCTTATGGCCACATGCCTCTTCACTGAGGCATACAAGCGCCAGTACTCATACATCATGCTGTCGCATGGCCGCGAACACTATGAGACGGCCCAATTCACTACCGGTTTGAAACGTGTGCCGTATCAGGAGCTGTCGACGGCCAACAAAACATCTCTCTGGAAAGCACGCCAGTTTGCCGACCAGTACTGCTGCTCTTATGACTACTTCATTTCTACCGTTCTTTCCGCAGCTGCACGCCGTCTGTGGGACAAATTACCTCGCCCTCAGCATCTCTGGCAGCCCGAGCTGATCGAGATATTCGAAGAGAAGATAGCCAAACGCGCTGTAACCCGTCTGGATGACTCTCTGGTGAGTTTTAAGCATCTGGGAGACATGCAGCACGACCCGATTCAAGAACGCTATTTTGAGTGGGTTCTGGAGCGTCTGCGTGGCATTACCCGAGACAAACGCGTCCGTATCATCTTCTCCGCTGTCTGGTTGATGGAAATCGTGCCTGAGCGTGTGATTTACGCGCACTTCCCGGAAGAACTGGAAGAAGCACGGCGATTCTGTTGATCCCCTATCTGGCTTTTTTAGTATTAGAAAACAAATTGTTTAAGCACCAAAGGAAAGCACATGACCGAACTTTGCCACACAGGACGAGGGTTGTCTGAAGAGTTCGACGACGACTTCCAGAATCGACTCGCAGCCTACTTCTGTCGCGACCATGAGTTTCTGACCCGCGCCGGTGATCTGGTTGCGCCAAACCAGTTCTCCAATGCGGCCAACGCCATTCTGGTGAACATGGTGTCGGGCTACTACAGAATGTATAAGAGCGCACCGTCATCGTCGGCCATCCTCGACATGCTCAAACGCGCCAAACGCGATAAGACGATCCGCGAAGAGCTGTTCCCCGACGTCGTTGAGGCGTTTAAGCGGATTCTCGCTGAGAAGCTGTCAGACACGGCGTATATGGTCGACCAGGTCGCGACGTTTGCCAAAAGCGTAGCGTTCGACGACGCGCTGATTAAAGCGGCTGAGATGAAAGAGAAGGGCGATTTCCAGGGCGCGATGGCAATCATGGCCAAAGTCCAGCAAATCGGCTCTAACGAAGCGACCGGCATTTACGATTACTTCTCTGAATCAGCAGAGCGTTACAAGGCGCGTGAGTACGAAGCATCCGACGATTACGTGCCAAACAGCATCACAACGGGTCTACCGCTGCTCGACAAGCTGCTTTATCAGAAAGGCTGGGCAAAGCGTGAAATGGTGCTGTTCATGGGCTTCGCGAAGTCTGGTAAATCGACGGCGATGGGTGAGTTCTCCATCAACGCTACGCTTGCCGGTTACAACGTCCTGTATCTGTCGCTGGAAGTTCACACATCCATTCTGTCAGATCGCTTTGACGCCCGTCTGTCTGAGACCGAAATGTCCAAGCTGGTGGAGCGCCGCGACGACGTCCATCGCAAACTGGCAGAGCTGGGCGCGACGAAAGGCGTGGGGAGCTTGTGGATTGTTGAGCGACCATCCGGAAGCATGTCGCCTGCAGATCTGGATCGCATGTTGGGCAGTATGAAAGCCAATGGCATGATCCCCGACATGGTCGTGGTCGACTACGCCGACCTGATGCGTGCCAGCTACGACCTCCGCGACGACCGAGCCAACATTCGCAACATCTACACTGACCTGCGTGCGCTGTACGACAAACACAACGTTGCCGGCATCACTGCATCGCAGACTAACAGGGAAGGTGGTGCTTCAGAGGTGGCCACAATGATGCACGCAGCGGACAACATCGAGAAGGTGCGTATCGCTGACCTCGTTATCACGATCAACAAAACGGAAGAGGAAGAAGCGAAAGGTGAAGCGCGTCTTTACTTCGCTGGTTCACGTAACCAGAAAGGCGGCGTAAGCATCCGCGTTAAGCAGAACCTCGAACAAATGCGATTCATCGAACGCATTATGGACGTCCTATAAAAAAGAAGGCGTGGAAAGAACCTCCACGCCTGTTCCCATCAGAGAAAAACTTCCTTTTGCCAACCACAAAAGAAAAAACACATGAGCCTTTATGGTATTCAAATGCTGAGGCTTATCAAGATATTACCTGCAAAAAATAGGGTTAAACAATGAGTGACCTCAAAGAACTTTTGACTGAGCTGGATTTCGAACAATGGCTCGATATGGAGGGGATCATCTACCGTCGTGGTGGTGTCAGCACTCGTGGACGTGAGGTGAACATCAAGGAGTGCCCGGTATGCGGCAGCTCAAACTGGAAGGTATATTTCAATCTGACCAATGGCGTCGGCAAATGCTTTGCTGGTGATCATCCCGAAGAGATTCAGTTCAATAAGCTGGTCTTCCTCAAACACTACAGCGGCAAATCCCGTCGCGATTTTGAAGAGTACGTCCAGAACGCGCTGATCTCACAAGGATGGGCGCCGAAGAAAGAAGAGATCGTGCTGGCCAGCAAGGTTGAACTCGAAGGGCCAGTAGCTCTCCCGCGCCATTACGAACCCCCCATTGACGGTCGTCTTCCTGATTATCTGGTGGAGCGCCATATCTCCCCGGAGCTGGCCAGATACTTTGATCTGCGTTACTGCGTCGAAGGCAAGCACGCATACGTCGATCCGTACACAGACCAGGTCAAAGGACAAGTGTTCGACATGCGCATCCTGATACCGGTTTACGATCTGGATGGCGTGATGAAGACCTTCCAGGGGCGTGACATTACCGGTGCAGCGGAACGCCGTTACCTCTTCCCCATGCAGCTGCCGGCGTCGGGTAAGTTTCTCTACAACGGCCACAACGCAGTCGGAAAACAAACGGTCGTTGTGTGTGAAGGGGCATTTGACGTAATGGGCGTGAAGCGAGCCATCTTCGACGAAGAGACGCTGCGGGATTATGTAGAGCCAATTGGCACGTTCGGGATGCACTTGTCCGGAAATATGAATGAGGACGCTGAAGATCAGTTAGGCGCGTTCCTGACGCTCAAGGCGCGTGGATTACGCAACGTCATCATGATGTGGGACAGCGAAAAGCAAGCGATCCGCAACACCATGTCAGCGGCCAAACGTCTCACCAGCATCGGGCTGAATGTCAAAGTGGCCTGTCTGGGCGAAGAAGGTCTCGACCCCGGCGACGCGACGCCAGAGCAGATACTAAAAGCCTATTATCGTGCCAAGCCGTACTCCAGACAGTTGGAGCTACAAAGCAAGGTACTCGGCATTAAAGCTCTTGTATAAATTGCACGCCTTTAATGATAAGTAGATACATACTTATGTTTCTGTAAAAATATGCTCGACGAAGGAATTGAGGAACCTTTATGAAAGCAGATATTCAGAAGTCTGTTACCGAAATTATCGACAAATCAGGCGTAGAAATTGATACAGAAGAGCGCCAGAAGATTATCGATGAGGCGATCCAAACTGCGCTGGAGCACATCGCCACGTCTGTGAGCACCGCACCTCTTGGGGAAGGCTCGAAATACATGCGGGTATGGGTTCGTTTTGGAGAGTCCCCGGAGCTGCCTGGTGTTAAACAGAAACGCGCGGCACTCGTGGCGTTCACTCGCAAAATGAAGGACGCAACGGTCGAAGTACGTGCCGGTGCATGGTACGACGGTCGCGTTGTCTACACCAATCAGGCGGTGTGTGATGAAGGTGAACGATTTGAGGAAATTGTCGACGCAACTCTTCGCGCGATCAAAGGCAGGGCTGGTGTAGAGGATGATCCGTCTATCGCGGCGTTCCTGAGCATTGTCGAACTGCCTGAAGTTACCGAACGCGTTACCGATCTGACAACACCACCTGGTTTGCTGGAATTGGTGGTCAGTGGCGATACCAAAAAAGCCGTTGAGGGGGAACCGCAGAATTCGGAAAAAATCGTACGCTAAGCTAACGGTGTTCTCGTGACAGCTCTTTGACTAGGCTTTCTAAGGCCATTCTGATAGCCCTGACTTCCTGAAAAGCCATGGCTAAAATTTGTGCGGCTAAAAGGGATAACCGATGGTAAAGTAAGTTATCCCTGTCGAGATACTGAAAAGCGTTATCCTCGTTTTTCCCAAAACTGTTTTGCCAGTTCGCTCAGAGCGCTAGTTAACTGAGCGACAGATTTCGCACTTTGCAAATTATTCTGCCCGGTCTGTACATTGGTATCAGCAGCATCGCGTATATTGATAATACTGCGGTTTATGTCTTCACTTACTGCTCCCTGCTGCTCGACCGCAGTCGCTATTTGCGCGTTCATGTCGGTAATTTCGTTAACGCGTTGGCCAATTCCATCAAGAGCTGTAGCTGCTTCCTCTGCGTGAGCTACACTCGTGTGCGCTTGCCGACTACTTTGCTCCATGACTGTAACAGCGGATTGCGCTCGCTCTTGTAGAGCGCTGATCATGCTTTGAATATCCGTTGTCGATTGCTGTGTGCGAGCAGCAAGACTGCGAACCTCATCGGCGACAACAGCAAAACCACGCCCCTGCTCACCAGCACGCGCGGCCTCAATTGCTGCGTTGAGTGCCAACAAATTCGTTTGCTCGGCGATCCCTCGTATAACGTCAAGAACTTTTGATATCTCGTTACTTTGACCTTCAAGCTCATGAATAACCTGAGTGGCTTGCCTAATTTCACCTTCAAGGGCAGTGATTGACTGGCTTGTGTGGGCTACCAGACGCTGGCCAGATGCCGTCTCAGTGTCTGCTCTTCCGGCCGCATCTGCAGCATGCTGTGCATTGCTCGCAACCTCTTGAATGCTTGCCACCATTTGGTTTACTGCCGTTGCTATTTGATCTGTCTCTGCCTGCTGCTCAACTGTAAGTACATTGCTTGACTCAATATCCTTTAGTAGGCCTCGGGTGTGTTCGCTAAGCCGATTTGATGCATCACCTATGCGACCTACTATGGCGCCTGTTTCAGCTTGCATCATTCGTAAAGCAAACTCTATTTGGCCAAACTCATCGGTGCGCCCAGTGTAGAGGGATTGACTTAATGGGTTATTGGAAATATTCCTGGCTCTTTCAACCAGTCTTCCAAGAGGAGAGAGAATAGCCAAAACACTAACAGAGCTTAAGCTTCCTGACATTAAAGTGGCTAACACCTAGATTCTACGTCAGTACTTCAAAAAGCATAATCAAAGCCTTGATAAATATGCATTCCTTCGAAATTCAGCTTTCACCCATTGGGTGAAAGAAAAGTGCTCAAAAATATGTTAAATTATCAGCTTTTATGACTCGATATATGGTAAAATAATAGTAAGAAAAGTAGTAAAAAGGGGTTCTAATTATGATTAATAAAATTGATTTCAAAGCTAAGAATCTAACATCAAATGCAGGTCTTTTTCTGCTCCTTGAGAATGCAAAAAGCAATGGGATTTTTGATTTTATTGAAAATGACCTCGTATTTGATAATGACTCAACAAATAAAATCAAGATGAATCATATAAAGACCATGCTCTGCGGTCACTTCATTGGCATTGATAAGTTAGAACGTCTAAAGCTACTTCAAAATGATCCCCTCGTCAACGAGTTTGATATTTCCGTAAAAGAACCTGAAACAGTGTCACGGTTTCTAGGAAACTTCAACTTCAAGACAACCCAAATGTTTAGAGACATTAATTTTAAAGTCTTTAAAAAACTGCTCACTAAAAGTAAATTGACATCCATTACGATTGATATTGATAGTAGTGTAATTAACGTAGAAGGTCATCAAGAAGGTGCGTCAAAAGGATATAATCCTAAGAAACTGGGAAACCGATGCTACAATATCCAATTTGCATTTTGCGACGAATTAAAAGCATATGTTACCGGATTTGTAAGAAGTGGCAATACTTACACTGCAAACGGTGCTGCGGAAATGATCAAAGAAATTGTTGCTAACATCAAATCAGACGATTTAGAAATTTTATTTCGAATGGATAGTGGCTACTTTGATGAAAAAATTATCGAAACGATAGAATCTCTTGGATGCAAATATTTAATTAAAGCCAAAAGTTATTCTACACTCACCTCACAAGCAACGAATTCATCAATTGTATTCGTTAAAGGAGAAGAAGGTAGAGAAACTACAGAACTGTATACAAAATTAGTTAAATGGGAAAAAGACAGAAGATTTGTCGTATCTCGCGTACTGAAACCAGAAAAAGAAAGAGCACAATTATCACTTTTAGAAGGTTCCGAATACGACTACTTTTTCTTTGTAACAAATACTACCTTGCTTTCTGAAAAAGTAGTTATATACTATGAAAAGCGTGGTAATGCTGAAAACTATATCAAAGAAGCCAAATACGACATGGCGGTGGGTCATCTCTTGCTAAAGTCATTTTGGGCGAATGAAGCCGTGTTTCAAATGATGATGCTTTCATATAACCTATTTTTGTTGTTCAAGTTTGATTCCTTGGACTCTTCAGAATACAGACAGCAAATAAAGACCTTTCGTTTGAAGTATGTATTTCTTGCAGCAAAAATAATCAAAACCGCAAGATATGTAATCATGAAGTTGTCGGAAAACTATCCGTACAAGGGAGTGTATGAAAAATGTCTGGTATAATAAGAATATCATCAATAAAATTGAGTGTTGCTCTGTGGATAACTTGCAGAGTTTATTAAGTATCATTGCAGCAAAGATGAAATCAATGATTTATCAAAAATGATTGAAAGGTGGTTGTAAATAATGTTACAATGTGTGAGAAGCAGTCTAAATTCTTCGTGAAATAGTGATTTTTGAAGCTAATAAAAAACACACGTGGAATTTAGGGAATACTGATGTAACACGGATTGACCGTATTGGGAGTTTGAGATGGTGACAAAGAGAGTGCAACGGATGATGTTCGCGGCGGCGGCGTGCATTCCGCTGCTGCTGGGCAGCGCGCCGCTTTATGCGCAGACGAGTGCGGTGCAGCAAAAGCTGGCGGCGCTGGAGAAAAGCAGCGGAGGGCGGCTGGGCGTCGCGCTCATCGATACCGCAGATAATACGCAGGTGCTTTATCGCGGTGATGAACGCTTTCCAATGTGCAGTACCAGTAAAGTTATGGCGGCCGCGGCGGTGCTTAAGCAGAGTGAAACGCAAAAGCAGCTGCTTAATCAGCCTGTCGAGATCAAGCCTGCCGATCTGGTTAACTACAATCCGATTGCCGAAAAACACGTCAACGGCACAATGACGCTGGCAGAACTGAGCGCGGCCGCGTTGCAGTACAGCGACAATACCGCCATGAACAAATTGATTGCCCAGCTCGGTGGCCCGGGAGGCGTGACGGCTTTTGCCCGCGCGATCGGCGATGAGACGTTTCGTCTGGATCGCACTGAACCTACGCTGAATACCGCCATTCCCGGCGACCCGAGAGACACCACCACGCCGCGGGCGATGGCGCAGACGTTGCGTCAGCTTACGCTGGGTCATGCGCTGGGCGAAACCCAGCGGGCGCAGTTGGTGACGTGGCTCAAAGGCAATACGACCGGCGCAGCCAGCATTCGGGCCGGCTTACCGACGTCGTGGACTGTGGGTGATAAGACCGGCAGCGGCGACTACGGCACCACCAATGATATTGCGGTGATCTGGCCGCAGGGTCGTGCGCCGCTGGTTCTGGTGACCTATTTTACCCAGCCGCAACAGAACGCAGAGAGCCGCCGCGATGTGCTGGCTTCAGCGGCGAGAATCATCGCCGAAGGGCTGTAACTGGTTTTGTTGAATAAATCGAACTTTTGCTGAGTTGAAGGATCAGATCACGTATCTTCCCGACAACGCAGACCGTTCCGTGGCAAAGCAAAAGTTCAAAATCACCAACTGGCCCACCTACAATAAAGCCCTCATCAACCGTGGCTCCATAACTTTCTGGCTGGATGATGAAGCTATTCAGGCCTGGTATGAGTCAGCAACACCTTCTTCACGAGGCAGACCTCAGCGCTATTCTGACCTTGCCATCACGACTGTGCTGGTCATTAAACGCGTATTCAGGCTGACCCTGCGCGCTGCGCAGGGCTTTATTGATTCCATTTTTTCTCTGATGAACGTTCCGCTACGCTGCCCGGATTACAGCTGTGTCAGCAGGCGGGCAAAGTCGGTTAATATCAGTTTCAAAACGCCCACCCGGGGTGAAATCGCACACCTGGTAATTGATTCCACCGGGCTGAAGGTCTTCGGTGAAGGCGAGTGGAAAGTCAAAAAGCATGGCCAGGAACGCCGTCGTATATGGCGTAAGCTGCATCTGGCAGTTGACAGTAAAACACATGAAATCATCTGCGCTGACCTGTCGCTGAACAACGTTACGGACTCAGAGGCCTTCCCCGGGTTAATCCGGCAAACCCACCGGAAAATCAGGTCAGCCGCCGCCGATGGAGCTTACGATACCCGGCTCTGTCACGATGAACTGCGGCGTAAGAAAATCAGCGCGCTTATCCCGCCCCGAAAAGGTGCGGGTTACTGGCCCGGTGAATATGCAGACCGTAACCGTGCAGTGGCTAATCAGCGAATGACCGGGAGTAATGCGCGGTGGAAATGGACAACAGATTACAACCGTCGCTCGATAGCGGAAACGGCGATGTACCGGGTAAAACAGCTGTTCGGGGGTTCACTGACGCTGCGTGACTACGATGGTCAGGTTGCGGAGGCTATGGCCCTGGTACGAGCGCTGAACAAAATGACGAAAGCAGGTATGCCTGAAAGCGTGCGTATTGCCTGAAAACACAACCCGCTACGGGGGAGACTTACCCGAAATCTGATTTATTCAACAAAGCCACGCGCTGGACACACCACGATGACAGCGGTTTTATCCCTTACGCCATCACCACCGGCCTTGATTACGAGGCGATGACCGAACAGCGCAAAGGCTATGAGAACTTTGTTTATCAGAACGGCGTTTACGATCTCGGCACCAAAGGTGATATGCGACGTAACGAACGTAACCTGATGTGGAACCTCGATCCCTACATTCAAACGCACTGGCAGCTCACCTCAGCCCTGGGGCTGGACGCCGGGGCGCGCTATAGCTCGGTATGGTTTGATTCCAACGATCGTTATGTTGTAGGTAAAAATGGTGATGATAGCGGCGAAGCGAGCTATCACAAGTGGCTTCCGGCGGCAGCGCTGAAGTATGCCATGACGCCGCAGTGGAACGTTTACCTCTCTGCCGGGAGGGGATTTGAAACGCCGACCATTAACGAGCTGTCCTATCGTCCCGATGGTCAGTCCGGGCTTAACTTTGCTCTGCAACCGGCCACTAACACCACCGTTGAAGCAGGCAGTAAATGGCAGGTGGGCACCGGGATGGCGAGCCTGAGCGTCTTCAATACGGACACGAAAAATGAAATTGTCGTTGCCGCCAGCGACAATGGCCGTACGTCCTATCAGAACGCGGGCAAGACGCGCCGCCGCGGGGTCGAACTGGGATGGGATCAGCAATTTGCGCCCGCCTGGCGCGCCAAACTGGCGTGGACGCTGCTGGATGCGACCTACCGTGAAAACGCCGGCGATGCTATTCAGAGCGGCAATCGGATCCCGGGGATTGCACGTAATAGCGCCTATGCCTCCTTTGGCTGGGTGCCGGAAGAGGGATGGTACGCTGGCGCTGAAGTCCGCTATATGAGCGATATTCAGGTCAACGATGCCAATAGCGAGCAGGCTCCAGCCTATACGGTGACGGCACTGAATACCGGCTATAAATATGTGCTAGATAACTGGACCGTCGACCTCTATACGCGCGTTGATAACCTGTTTGATAAGCGCTACGTCGGCTCTGTTATCGTCAACGAGAGCAACGGACGCTATTATGAACCGGCGCCGGGCCGTAACTATGGCGTTGGGCTATCGGTCAGCTATCAGTTTGATTCGCTGTAACAATACGGCTGCCGGAGAGTGCTATTGAGGTGAGGCTCCGGCAGCGGGTAAAGGCGTTGATTCCTGGTAACAATAAGCTGCTTATTGATGTATCAGTAAGCATGCCGGCAGCCATTGCGCTTGATATAATACTACCCCATATGAGCAAGAGTATTTTCACGGAAAAGCTAGCAGCCAATTTCGGCCTCGCGGCCTTCCCGCTTCTCAATTGAGCATATAATTTTTCCGCAGCCAAAACCTGCTCAGGTTCAGGCTTGGTCCTTACAGACTGGTATTCAACAATCGAACCATTCTTAGCTATTGGCGTTACATAAGCACTTACCCAATAGTGGTCGCCATTTTTACAGCGATTTTTTACTAGCCCCATCCATGAGCGGCCAGATTTTAATGTACTCCACATATGCTCAAATGCAGCAGGCGGCATATCTGGGTGTCTTACGATGTTGTGAGGCTGGCCTAATAGTTCTTCCTCAGTGAAACCACTGATTTTAATGAAGTCAGGATTAACGTACGTGATATGGCTTTGAGGGGAGGTAGTCGAAAGAATATTGGCATCTTTTGGGAGTTCTAAGTTTCGACCCGTCACTGGTAAATTCTGGCGCATAAGAACCTCAAGGGTTGGCTGTTTTATTTTATTGTTTTCGGCATTAAGCCCAATTTCTTGAGCGTTACGATAAAGCTAGCATGGAAACGATAGGTGCAAGCAAGTTAAGGGTTGCATCGCGCATGTCAATCTAGGCTATACCCTAACTTGATGTCAGGCAGGGCCGCGCCGCTTCGTCAGAATAGAGTCTGCTTTCCCATTTTTTGACACATGCCCGCGAAGGTTATAGATTTCAGCCTGACAGAAATGGGCTTTGAGGCACAACGGAAC
>NZ_JABBJF010000053.1 GCF_014218705.1 Kluyvera sichuanensis
GCTGAAAATGCCGGCCTTTGAATGGGTTCATGTGCAGCTCCATCAGCAAAAGGGGATGATAAGTTTATCACCACCGACTATTTGCAACAGTGCCGGATTGAGCGGCGTGGCATGGTCAGTCTTCCCGCAGGTACTGGTACAAAGTTTCGCGGCTGATGCCGAAGTCACGGGCCACCAAGGTTTTCTGGTCGCCTGCCGCAACTCGCCGTTTCAACTCGGCAATTTGTTCGCTGTTCAGCGATTTCTTTCGTCCCCGGTAGGCCCCGCGCTGCTTAGCCAGCACGATTCCCTCGCGCTGACGTTCGCGGATCAGAGCGCGCTCGAACTCAGCAAAGGCTCCCATGACCGACAGCATCAGATTGGCCATCGGTGAGTCCTCGCCGGTGAACGTTAGCCCTTCTTTGACGAACTCCATGCGCACGCCCCGTTGTGTCAGCCCTTGGACGATGCGGCGCAGGTCATCAAGGTTGCGTGCCAACCTGTCCATGCTATGCACCACCACGGTGTCGCCCTCGCGGACGAAGGCCAGCAGCCTTTCAAGTTCGGGACGTTGTGTGTCCTTGCCTGAAGCCTTATCGGTGAATACCTTGCCGACTTCTATTTGTTCCAGTTGTCGATCAGGATTCTGGTCGAAGCTGCTGACGCGAACGTAGCCGATACGTTGACCTTGCAAGATGCCTCCAAAGGTAAAAATGTCAGGATGAAATCTATTACCCTTGGCTGAATGTGTCAATAAATATAAATTAATACCCTACTCTGACGTTGTTTGTGCTCAACATCTGACATCAGGTTAGGGTATGCCTCAATCTGACGGCTGCGAACCGCCAGGGACAGGCGCAATGTCAGATTCTGTCGCGGCCTTGGCGCGTGCCTGGAAGCGTTCATAGCAATCCAGCCCGCAGAAATGTTCGACGTATTCCGCGCCTTCCGGGGTGAAGGCGGCATCGAGCGGAATTTCTTTGCAGCATACGCAGCAGGTGGTGCAACTGGCAGTGTTCGGGGCGTTTGCGTTCATGGTGGTACTCCTCCAGATTGGTAGCGAAGCTCAAAGCTGCCCACTCTCGGCTGGCTGGGAAGCGGTCATGATCTTCCCTTGAAGGCCCGCAGCAGCCGCGTCACAGACAGGACAAACAAGCCGGTCAGCGTGAGGGCTGCAATACCCCAGTGCTCCCCGATGAACGCGCCGGCCGTCGTGCCGGCTAGCACAATGGCGAGAATCGGCAAATGGCAGGGACAGGTGAGCACGGCCAGCGCGCCCCACAAGTAGCCGGTGATCGGTTTGTGCGTCTCAGACGGCAAGTGCTCTGGGCTGTTCATGGCAGACTCTCCGCGTGCTGTGCCGGTTCGGTTGGCATGGCGGCCAGTTGCATTTCGAGGCTGGCCAGGGCCTCGCGCCGACGCTCGACGAGTTGCCGCAACACGGCAAGCTGCGCAGACGCACCGTCACCGTCCGCAGCATCCAGCGCCCGGCACAGCCGCGCCAGTGCGTCCAGGCCGATACCCGCTTCGAAGGCAGCCCGTACAAAGCGCAGCCGTTGCAACGCGGTGTCATCGAACAAGCCGTAGCCGCCCGTGGTGCACGCGACCGGCCGTAGCAATCCGCGCAGCAGGTAGTCGCGCACGATATGCACGCTCACCCCGGCATCAAGGGCCAGCCGGGACACTGTGTAGGCGCTCATTGAACACCTCCTTTTCCTCATCCGGCGCAGCACGAAAGCTGCTTCACGTCCTTGCTGAAGGTCTGCGCCGCGAGCTTCAGCCCTTCGACCATGGTCAGGTAGGGGAACAATTGGTCGGCCAGTTCCTGCACGGTCATACGGTTGCGAATGGCGAGCACCGCCGTCTGGATCAGTTCACCCGCTTCCGGGGCCACCGCTTGCACGCCGATGAGCCGTCCGCTACCTTCCTCGATGACCAGCTTGATGAAGCCGCGTGTGTCGAAGTTGGCAAGCGCACGCGGCACGTTGTCCAAGGTCAAGGTGCGACTGTCGGTCTCGATCCCGTCGTGATGTGCTTCCGCCTCGCTGTAGCCCACGGTGGCGACCTGCGGGTCGGTGAACACCACGGCCGGCATTGCGGTCAGGTCCAGGGCCGCATCGCCGCCAGTCATGTTGATCGCAGCACGGGTGCCGGCCGCTGCCGCCACATAGACGAACTGAGGCTGGTCGGTGCAGTCGCCAGCCGCATAAATGTGTGGCGTACTGGTGCGCATGCCCTTGTCGATGACGATGGCCCCCTGCGCATTGGCAGCGACTCCCGCCGCTTCCAATGCCAGGCTGCGCGTGTTCGGTGCCCTGCCAGTGGCGACCAGCAGCTGGTCGGCGCGTATTTCACCGTACCCGGTGGTCAGCACGAATTCGCCGTCCACATGCGCGACCTGGCTGGCTTGCGTGTATTCCAATACCTTGATCCCTTCGGCACGGAACGCGGCTGTAACGGCCTCGCCGATGGCCGGGTCTTCGCGGAAGAACAGCGTGCTGCGTGCCAGGATCGTCACTTTGCTGCCCAGCCGGGCAAAGGCTTGCGCCAGTTCCAGCGCCACCACAGACGAGCCGATCACGGCCAGGCGCTCGGGAATGGTGTCGCTGACCAGGGCCTCGGTGGAAGTCCAGTAGGGTGACTCTTTCAGGCCCGGAATCGGCGGCACGGCCGGGCTGGCACCCGTGGCGACCAGGCAGCGGTCGAACGCCACCACACGCTCGCCGCCATCGTTTAAACGGACGGCAAGGCTCTGGTCGTCCTTGAAACGCGCTTCACCATGCAGCACGGTGATGGCCGGGTTGCTGTCCAGGATGCCTTCGTACTTGGCGTGGCGCAGCTCATCGACGCGCGCCTGCTGCTGGGCCAGTAGTTTGCTGCGATCAATCGCAGGCACAGTCGCCGCGATGCCACTGTCGAATGGGCTTTCACGGCGCAAATGGGCGATATGGGCAGCGCGGATCATGATCTTGGACGGCACGCAGCCGACATTGACGCAAGTACCGCCGATGGTGCCGCGCTCGATCAGCGTGACGTTCGCACCTTGCTCGACGGCCTTCAGCGCCGCCGCCATCGCGGCTCCGCCGCTGCCAATAACGGCGACGTGCAGTCCGTCCCCATCACCACCAGCCTTGTCGCCACCGCCCAGCCATCCCAGCGCCTTGCCAAGCAGTCTGCCCCGCGCTGAAGTGGATGGGGCATCGGCGGGTGTGGCCTTGTAGCCGAGGCCGGCCACAGCGGCGGTCAGCGCCTCTGGCGAGGTGCCGGGATCGGTGGCGAGTTGCGCGGAGCCTTTCGGGTAGGACACGAGCGCCGACAGCACGCCCGGCACTTTCTCCAGGGCGTCCTTGACATGTGTCGCGCACGAGTCGCAGGTCATTCCGGTGATATTCAAATACATTGCATCGTTCCTTTTCGTTTCGGCAACTGCCAATGCAGTTAGCCGTGTTTGGGTGGTAGTTCGCAGCGGCGGTTGGCCGGTGAGAGCAGATCCCAGATCGACACCCCGATCATCAAGGCCAGACCGACATAGAGGAGGTTCGCCGTCCACCAATTGCCAAAAAACAAGAGCATGGCCGCCAGCACGATGGCTGGGCCGACCATCCCGAGCAGGCTGCGGTACCATTGCCGATGACTCAGCCAGCCCAGTGCATTCGCCAGCAAAGCCACGACTGCGAACAGCGGCAGCAGCTTGGAGATAAACAACCCTTCGTATTCCTGTAGAAAGCCAAGGCCGATGGCCGCGCCCAGGCTGGCGATAGCCGGGAAACAGGCAGCGCATCCCATCGCGGAAACAACGCTGCCAAGCGCGCCAGCCTTGTCGGCAATGCGTGTAATCAGTCCCATGATCGCCCCAGGTTCGGGTTCAGTGGCTCACTGCTTGACGCTGGACGGATAGCCCGCGTCTCCGGTTGCCTTGGTCAGCTTCTGCACGCTGGTCTTGGCATCATCGAACGTGACAACCGCTTCGCGTGTCTCGAAGGTCACGTCAATTTTGCTGACGCCTTCGACCTTGGAAATCGCCTTCTTGACGGTGATCGGGCAGGTGGAGCAGGTCATGCCCGGTACGGACAGCGTGACGGTCTGGGTGGCGGCCCACACGGGGGCAACAACGGCAGCGAGGGCGAGGGCGGCAAACAGTTTTTTCATGATGAACTCCTGTGATTAATAGAAAAATGGCATGACGTAGGGAAATCCGAGCGCGACCAGGACCAGCGCGGCCACGATCCAGAAAATGAGCTTGTAAGTAGCTCGCACTTGGGGAATCGCGCAGACCTCACCCGGTTTGCAGGCTTGCGCCGGGCGGTAGATGCGCCGCCAGGCGAAAAACAGCGCGACCAGCGCTGCGCCGATGAAGATCGGGCGATAGGGTTCCAGCACCGTCAGGTTGCCGATCCATGCCCCGCTGAACCCCAAGGCGATCAAAACCAGCGGCCCCAGGCAGCAGGCCGACGCAAGAATGGCGGCCAGCCCACCGGCGAAGAGCGCGCCGCGCCCGTTTTGTGGTTCAGACATACGCTTGTCCTTTCAAATTTGGTTTGGATAGCTTAAGCTTACTTCCGTAGTTATGTACGGAGTCAAGCGATATGCAAATTAATTTTGAGAATCTGACCATTGGCGTTTTTGCCAAGGCGGCCGGGGTCAATGTGGAGACCATCCGGTTCTACCAGCGCAAGGGCCTGCTGCCGGAGCCAGACAAGCCCTATGGCAGCATTCGCCGCTATGGCGAGGCGGATGTAACACGAGTGCGGTTCGTGAAATCGGCCCAGCGGCTGGGCTTTAGCCTGGACGAAATCGCCGAGCTACTGCGGCTGGAGGATGGCACCCATTGCGAGGAAGCCAGCGGCCTGGCCGAGCACAAGCTCAAGGATGTGCGCGAGAAGATGGCCGACTTGGCACGCATGGAGGCCGTGCTGTCTGAACTGGTGTGCGCCTGCCACGCGCGGAAAGGGAACGTTTCCTGCCCGCTGATTGCGTCACTGCAAGACGGAACGAAGCTCGCTGCATCGGCGCGGGGGAGTCACGGGGTGACTACGCCTTAGCGTGCTTTATTTTCCGAATTCTGAGACGACCCCAGGTAGCAGAGCTGCACCGCGAAGCCCAGCCGATTGGCCGGGCCGCGCCGCTGCCGGATGATGGAGAGGTCGCTTTCGCTGAACGTGTAGTGACGGATCAACTCATCCTTGGTGTCCGGCAACGCCAGCAGGCTTTCGCGCTCGGCGGCGGAGAGGATCGAACGGCGGGGCATGCGGTTTCCTTCTTCTTGAAAACGTAGGTTTGTGACAAGCCCGCCAAGGCAACCGGCGCGGCACGGGAATCAAGGCATTGCGATTCTCGAAAATAGTTCTTGAAATTCTATTCTTGATTGCATATCATCTCAACGAGTTTCGATAAGAAAGGATGCGCATGCGACCGTCTGTTGTGCTTGACATGAAGCGAAGCGCAGTGCGTGAAGCGGTAGGCCGCTTTCGCGCCGCGAACCCGCGCGTCTTCGGCTCGGTGCTGCATGGCACCGACCGGGATGGCAGCGACCTCGACCTGTTGGTCGATGCGCTGCCCGGTGCCACGTTGTTGGACTTGGGCGATTTGGAAGAAGAACTGAAATCGCTGCTCGGCGTTGACGTCGATCTGCTGACTCCCGGCGACCTGCCGCCGAAGTTCCGGGCCAAGGTGCTCGCGGAGGCGCAACCGATATGAGCGAGAACCGCCTGCCCGATTACCTCGACCACATTCAGCAGGCCGCAACCGATGCGCGCAGCTTCGTGGAAGGGATGGCCAAGGACGACTTCTTGGCCGACAAGCGCACCCAGCAGGCCGTCATCATGAGCCTGATCGTCATCGGCGAGGCGGCCACAAAGGTGATGGATGGCTACGTCGAGTTCACCCAGGCGCATGCCGACGTGCCGTGGCGCAGCATGCGCAATATGCGTAATCGCATGGCTCACGGCTATTTCGACATCAACCTCGATGTGGTGTGGGAGACGGTACAGGAATGGCTGCCGGCGTTGCTCCAGCAATTGCCCGCCGTGCGTCAGGATGCCGACGATGAAGACCGTAACGACAACTGTGAAAGAGGGATCTCCGATGACTGTTGAATCGAGAATATTTTCTGTAGCCGAGTATGTTCAACCGTCCGAAGGCGAGCCTATTCGTTCCGTTGTGCTTGAAACCCGAGACTCAATTATCGTGGTTTGGCATGTCCATCCCGGGCAGGAAATTGCGGCTCACATTCATCCTCACGGCCAAGACACGTGGACTGTTTTGTCGGGAATGGCTGATTACTTTCAGGGCAATGGGATTGTTCGTGCCCTCAGGGAAGGTGAGATAGCCGTGGCAAGACCGGGCCAAGTGCACGGGGCGCGAAATACAGGTACCGAGCCATTTGTGTTAGTCTCGGTTGTGGCATCAGCCAATGCCGGTTTCGTATTGGCTGAGCGATAGAGCCCAATCTCTGGAGTTGGTCCAATGAGCGGTCGGGGAGATAGGTAACAGACATGCAGCGGACACGGCTGCTAAACCAGGTCGCAAACCTCCTTGCGTCGCAGCGTGCCGCAAGCGACGCGATCAATCGAATGGGGTCGGCATGAGACTGAACACCATCCAGTTCCCGACCGCGTAGCCGCCTGTCCTGCCGATCAGGTCTTGACCATCGACGCCTGGGATCAGTCCTGAATGTTCTTGGAGACCACTACGTTATGAGCCGCAGCCGCCGCAAAACACCCATCGTCGGGCACACGACCTGCGGCAGCGAGCGCGAGGACAAGAAGCTCTGGCATCAGCGCTGGCGCACCCGTGAGCGCACGGCGCTGACCAGCGCGTCGCCCGAAGCCCTGAGCGCCCATCTGCCCCTGCTGGAAAACCAGGCCAGCAGCGTCTGGTCGATGGGCAAGGATGGCCGCTCCTACTGGCCCGTCAAGCGCCAGGCCGCCACGGCGGATCGCATCGCCAATCACAAGGGACGCAACCCGCAAGAACGCGCCTCCCTGAAAAAGCGCCTGCTTACACTGTGATTCCTTCAAAATATCTCAACGAAATTTCCCGACACCTGTTTAAGCTATCTTGCTGATATTTCTGTTTTTCGATTTTTGCCGGCGCGATGCCGGCGACGTTGGCCAGCTGCCCCGGGCGCGATACTGAGATCAGTTTCTTTGAACAAAAAAACCGCCTTTTGGCGGTCAGTATTCAGTAGCTGGAACGGTAGTCTCTCCCCCGATTCCAGCGGTCTTGCCAGTGTTCGAGGAATGATTCAGCGAGCTTAGGCATGTTCCAGATCACCACCGCATTCTCCGAGTTTTTCGTTTCGGCCGCTTTGGTGAAATTAAAGCTGCCAGTTTCAACGGTCACATTATCCACGATGATCACCTTGTCATGCTGGATAGGGAAATCACTGTCAGTACGCAAAGGGATGCCGCTGTTCGCTATGTAGTTCATGGCCGCAATGCTGGCGCGCCCCGTATTGCCCCTTTCATCAATTACGATTTTCACATCAACTCCCCGTTTTTTGGCTGCTACCAGTGCTTTCATAATATCCGGGGCGGTAAAAGAATAAGCCATCATCCGTATCGAGGTTTTTGCGGAGTCAATGGCGCTCAGGACGAGAACGCGGGCGCTTCCTTCAGGCGAGTAGCCAACCTGAACGGATGGTTCCACCGCAAAGGCGGGCAGGGCGGCTGTCGTAAATGCTGCGGCCAGAAGCCAGGTTGCTAAGTTTTTCATTACAGGCTCCCGTTCACACACTGCATTTTATATTCAGGGTCAAAATAAATTTCTTTGATTTTCCGCTTTTCCATATGCACCACAACGTCAATGGTGGAGTAGAGCATTCGCATAATATCGCTCATATCGAGCATACGGCCGATAGGGGTCGCCTTGATAAGCAGCCCAATACGGTTAAAGGCATCGCGCGCAGAGTTAGCGTGCGTTGACATAACACCGCCTGGATGGCCGGTATTAAGTGCTTTAAGATAATCCCACGCAGCATCATCCCTAAGCTCAGTCATGATGATACGGCCCGGTGTCAGACGCATACAGGCTCGCAGGGCATCAGTGGCGCTGACGCGGCCGATCTTTCCTGCATCGCCGTACATCATATAAACGGCTTCTACAACGTGATCGACCGTGACTTCGTGAACGTCCTCTAAAATAATTACACGCTCGTCTTTATGTAGCGATTTTAACAGCGCGCGCGTGAGTACCGTTTTCCCCGACCCGGTTTCACCGCAGATCACGATAGTGCGTTTCTTCTCAACGGCGGTTTGCAGGAATGCGGGCCATTTTTCGCTGCTGTGCAGCTCTTTAAGGAAAAAATCATCATCCGTTAGGCTTTGCTTGCTGCCGGTAATCTTCCGGCAGTCACGGGGTTTGAAGGCCAATGGAACGAAAACGTACGTTAAGAATGTAATTTATTGATATTCATAAAAATAAAAAAAGGATCGCTGATTGATCCTTTTGTTTTGCTATTTGAATTTCGATAAACATTAACCACGAGAATGCAGTAGCTCGGCTATCTCATGAGCAATTTCATCGATTGTATGAGTTGCAGTACTACGAGCAACTTTGTCTGCTAATGATGGACTAAAATCGACAACTTCTTGTTTTGTAATATTATGCCATATGGGAAGCAATATTTGCTCACCAGAAATAGCACGAGTGACGATTCCATCAAGTTCATAATTTGTCCAACCTTTGCTTATAAACGCCGGAGACAAAACTACTAACCCAACACGACTGTTTGCTAAACCTTTGTCTATTTTTTGTCTCAGGCTGTCACCAATTCTTAACGTCATTTCGTCATACCATACATTAAGGCCGTGACTGATTAATGAGTTTGCCAGAGAGCGAACAAAATCATCTTTATCCTCTGAGGCATGCGAAATAAATACGTCATGTATCTCGTTGCTCTGTGCTGTTGACGGTGGTCTGTTATCTCTTACCAGACTAGGAACTTCGCTTAACGGCCTATCCTGAATTTCAGGAAGAACCCCTGGAAGAACGCGAACAGAAGCCCTGGTACTCCCCCTTAATCCCTGCATATCTACAGCAATATGCCAATGGCCTGATGAAGGGATCTGTAACCTTATGGGGGAGCGCTTTGCTAACCCACCAATGTAGGAATGTCGTCGGCCATTCTTATAACTACTGAAGTTAGAACTATCCATTAGTCTAACATTTGCACCACTGGTAAGGGTGATTTCAACAATCTCCCCTCTTTTTCTTTGACCAAGATCATTATGGATGAATTGCATGTAAGTCTGCTCTCTTCATTTGAATTGGAAGAATGTAGCCACTTCCTGATTATACTGTATCCAGTGGTTGAGAGTATCTCTTAGTGTGAAAAAATAAATTATAAGACTTTTACTCGGTATGGATGAAGATGTAAAATCCGTAAACCAGAGAATAAATGAGGAAAAAGCGTGACCAAGCACAAAGTTTTCATCAGTTACCACCATGCTAATGACCAATGGTACAAAAACGAACTTGAAAAAATGAATGATGTTTTTGATATTTTTGTGAATCGCTCGGTATCACTTGGTGACATTGATGAAGAAGAAGAACCTCAAAAGATCAGAGAAATAATAAGGGATGAATATTTACGTGATACATCCGCTCTTATTTTACTCGTTGGGACTGAGACTAAAAATAGAAAGCATGTTGATTGGGAATTATATTCATCCATGAGGGATAGTCCCAGAAACGGCAAATCAGGTATTTTTATTATAAATCTTCCTTCAACAGGGACAAACAACATTAGAGCCAGTCATGGTGAAAATGAAAAAAATGAATTTCATCCTAATATAACCGAGTGGATAACAATCAACGACAGAACAACATATAAAGAAATATATCCATATATGCCTGAAAGAGTTATCGATAACTTGATGAGTGAAAAGTCATATATATCAATAGTCAACTGGGATCAGATACACAATAACCCAGAAAACCTTAGAAAAATGATTGAGTTAACATATCAAGATAAAGATAAGTGCGAATACGTTTTTTCTACCCCAATGAGAATGCGTAATGGCTAGCAGAAACAGTAAAGGGGAGTATGATACTCCCCTTTACTTGTTACCAATCCCATTTGGTGGTGTTCACGTTAAATGTTTGTTGAACCCGTGATGTGAAAAAATCATTTACTACTTTAAAATCGTTACATATTTTACTGTAGTTATAGTATTGCTTTTGTATTTTATTTATAGGCGTCAGGTGAACTTTTAATGGTGTATTAGTTATAACATCAATAACTTCATCCTTATCTGATATATATTTATACCATCTTTTATAATTATTTTGATTTTTAGTTAAAAATTTATTTAACACCATTAACATATCATTGCTAATATTATATAACTCATTGTCTTTTTTTGGATTCAATAGTTTCATTTCATCTCTAATAAATTGATATGTCTGATAATATGATGAGATAACTTCATCGAATGCGTCCACATTTTTCTTCAACTTAAAGATAGCTCTTTTTGAATCCAGATGATTTTTTATACTTTTGCGATATAACGTACCACTTTCATTGAACAGAACATTAACGCCGCCTAAACTTAATTTCTCTACTTTAAATGAGTATTTTTTTAAAAGATATAACGCTACAATTAGCCATATAAAAATAGATATTAGTAGTATATATATAATACCAGTTACTAAAGGTTTGTTTTTATTAAATACGGTGTAAATTGAAGGTACATATAATGAAAGATCCACTGTACACATTACAGCAATTACCGCAATGAAAGCTATCGTCCAAATTATAACAAATGTTCTCACAATTCCACCTTGTCAGTTGTAAGATAATCAATCATTGATTGGTGAACGTTCTGAATTGATAATTTTATATACGGTTGAACGCGCAATACCCATATGCTTAGCTATTTCAGTTGCTCCAGTTCCTTTATCATGCATAAATTTTATTTTATTCCTGTCTATTTTCCGTTTTCTGCCAAATTTAATTCCTTTAGACTTGGCCTCAATTCTTCCTTCATTTGTTCGTTCAAAGATGCGAGTACGTTCTGCTTGTGCCACTGCTGATAGAATTGTGACGATCATCTTCCCCATTTCTCCATCGGTACTGATCCCATCATCAATGAATCGGACTGCCACACCCAAGGCATCGAATTCTTTTATTAGTTGAATCATATCGGCAGTGTCACGACCAAGACGGTCTAGCTTCTTCACCAGAATGACATCTCCATCTTCCACCTTCATGCGCAACAGCTCAAGTCCTTCCCTGGCAGCTGAACTTCCCGATGCCTTGTCCGTAAAAATACGGTTGGCTTTTACCCCCGCGTTCTTAAGTGCTCTAATTTGAATATCTAGGGACTGCTGACGGCACTGTTGCAAAGTTAGCGATGAGGCAGCCTTTTGTCTTATTCAAAGGCCTTACATTTCAAAAACTCTGCTTACCAGGCGCATTTCGCCCAG
>NZ_JABBJF010000054.1 GCF_014218705.1 Kluyvera sichuanensis
GTCGCTGTCGTTCTCAAAATCGGTGGAGCTGCATGACAAAGTCATCGGGCATTATCTGAACATAAAACACTATCAATAAGTTGGAGTCATTACCCAACCCTAGAATGCAAATAGCCTAAATAAATAACTTTAATTCAATATTAAGGGGCGGATGCCGATAACACTTTAGAGCGTTTTATATCTGAGGTAGTTATGTCGTTGAAAAAGTCGTCCCTTGCCATTCTGCTCGCTTTGCTGTTTTTCTTTGTTGCCAGTGCCGCAACCAATGTCTGGCTGGCCATTAAAAGCAATGATTCACTGGATAACGTGAATAAAGAGATCCAGGTGGTGTTATCCATTATCGATCCCATTAACCACAGCCGTACCCTGCGCGTGCGGGTCATGGAGTACATGAAGCAGGCGGAGAGCGGAGATACCTCCGGTCTTGCGGAGAAGCTGGACTCGGTAAAGCTGGCGCTGACCAAGGCCGATGGCGCGTTTGCCGCCTTTAATGCCGCGCCGCGTCTGGCGGATGAAGCTCCGTTAGTGAAAAATTACGACGACGCCTGGCTTGCCTACCGTAATCAGGGACTGGCACCGCTGATTGATGCGGCCTCGGCGCATGACGCGGCAAAATTTGATGCCCTGATCCCGCAGATCTCCCGTCTCGACCGCCAGTACGAAATCGTCCTCGACCAGGTGCTCTCCGTGCACCAGAAATACGCGAAACAGCTGAATGACGATGCGCGATCCCACTTTGCCTCTGGCTTAACCATTATTGCCGCCTTTGCTGCGCTGTTTGTGGTGGTGATTATCGGCGTGAGCGTACTGATGAAGCGGTTTGTCTTTGCCCCGATTAACCTGGCGCGGGCGCACTGCAGCCAGATCGCTGCCGGTCAGCTGACGGAAGCGGTGCCGCAAAAAGCGGGCTCGAACAACGAAATCGATCTGCTGATGGGCTCGATGGAGCAGATGCGTCTGGCCCTGCTGGAGACTATCTCTCAGGTGCGTGAAGCCTGCCGTACCGTCAATTACGCTTCGCAGGAAATTGCCTCCGGCAACATCGATCTGGCCTCGCGTACCGAGCAGCAGGCGTCAGCCCTGACGGAAACCGCCGCCAGCATGGAGCAGCTGAGCGCTACCGTCGCCAATAATACCGACAATGTGTATCAGGCCGGGAAGCTGGTGCAGGATGCGGTGAATAACGCCCGCACGGGGGAGGCCGTGACCCGCGAGGTGATCGAGACCATGAACACCATCGCCGCTAACTCCCAGCGTATCGAAGATATTACCAGCGTGATTAACAGCATCGCCTTCCAGACCAATATTCTGGCGTTGAACGCCGCGGTTGAAGCTGCCCGCGCCGGCACCCAGGGACGGGGATTTGCGGTGGTGGCAACGGAAGTCCGTACCCTGGCGCAGAAGAGCGCCGTGGCGGCGAAGGATATCGAAAACCTGATCGCCCAGTCGGTCTCCAGCGTGAAAAACGGTTCTCAGCTGGTGAATCGCTCGGGGGAGGTGATCCATGCCATTATCAATTCGGTCAATAAGGTGAACGCGCTGATGGAGCAGATCTCGGTGGCGTCGGAAGAGCAGAGCCGTGGCATCGGCCAGGTCGGCCAGGCGGTAACCGAGATGGACGGCGTCACCCAGCAAAACGCCGCCCTGGTGCAGGAGTCCGCGGCTGCGGCCGCCTCGCTGGAAGAGCAGGCGAAACACCTGACCCAGAGCATCGCCAGCTTCAGACTGCCGGAACCGGCATAATTCCTCCCTGTAGCCCTTAATGCCCGGCGGCGCTGCGCTTGCACGGGCCTACGTTTCTGTAGGCCGGGTAAGGCGTAGCCGCTACCCGGTAATACAGTTCGCACCCTTCGCAGTGACCCATCTCACATTAATTTTCCTGGTCTATGCTTGATGTTCATGCGCGGTATCACGCCAGCGCATTTTCTGGTAATGACTCCAACTTACTGATAGTGTTTTATGTTCAGATAATGCCCGATGACCTTGTCATGCAGCTCCACCGATTTTGAGAACGACAGTGACTTCCGTCCCAGCCTTGCCAGATGTTGTCTCAGATTCAGGTTATGCCGCTCAATTCGCTGAGTGTAACGCTTGCTGATTACGTGCAGCTTTCCCTTCAGGCGGGATTCATACAGCGGCCAGCCATCCGTCATCCATACCACGACCTCAAAGAGGTCCGCTTGGAAAACGGAAATTATCCCACGCTAAGACTATATTTTGTACAGCAGTGGAGAAGGATGAGAGACCAGCAGTTCATTAACAGGGACTCCTTTTTGCTTAAGCGGCTCAATGGTTCTTTCTATATAAACCGTATTCCAGAGTGTTATCGCCGCCGTATGTAGTGTCAGCGCCGGTGGCGTGGTAACGCTGATCCTCCCACCCCCAGATCCCTGATTTCATTCAGCCGGTGCATGAAGGATGCTCGCCCAAGGGCCTCACCCTTATTCAGCCCCGCCTGTATGCATCGGCCTAAGCCTTTATCGCAAAATCAGTCCAGCATAAACAGCGTCCGATCTCTGCAGAAAATCGCCCTCTGCGCTACGAGTTTGAACGCATTTACTCTGTTTATAGGTAACATTCGCTCCACGATATAATGATATCGGCAACGTATTCAGCATCCTGAGCATGAGTCAGAAGGTGATCCGCCTTACCCAACGAAATGAAACTCTTGGGATGCTTTGCTGCTTTGAATATTTTTTCGGCCTGCTCAATTAACACAGTATCATCTTCAGTCGCATGAAAAATAAGCAGAGGCTTGTTCATGGCGAACACCTTATGAGCGATTTTGTGTTCCTGAATATTGTCCAGCATCTGTTTCTTTAAGGTAAATACCCGCCCGGCCAGCTCAACGGGATAGGCTCCATGCTGGTTAATGTTTTCAACATCATCCTTAAAAAGACGTTTTACGTGTGTCAGTTCTCCGGGTGATCCTATGGTGACAACGGCCTTTGCCTCAGGAACTTCGCCGGCAATAGACAGAATGGCCGATCCCCCCAGGCTATGGCCGATGAGCAAAGAAGGCGCTTCGTACTGTCGGCGGAGATAATCTACCGCGCAAAGCAGGTCCGAAATATTGGATGAGAAGTTGGTGTTGGAAAAATCCCCTTCGCTGTTTCCCAGACCAGTAAAATCAAACCGGAGAACGGCGATAGCATTCTCTGTCAGTTTCCGCGCAATACGCGCCGCGCCTTTGAGGTCTTTGCCACACGTAAAACAATGAGCTAACAGCGCAAACGCTTTAGGATTTTCAGGAAGTTCAAGCAATCCGGCCAGTTCTTCACCAGCCGTATTTTTGAACGTAAATTTTAGTTTTTTCATAGGATATTCCAGGTCTTAAACTGATTTCATATGTTTGATCGCAGGGAAAAATAATCTTCTGCTCTGCATCTGGCATTACGCGTTTTCCTTCCTCTACTGGGGATGTGAAACAGAATTCATTCCGAATGCCTGTCCTCACCTTCCAGTTTGAAAGCTGATTATTGCTTCCTGTTCGGTGATCACTTACGCTATGCTACCAACCAGATGGTAGTTTACAAGAATTTTATGAGGTCTCACTGAATGGCCAATTGCGCGCTCATTCTTAAAATATCCCTGGCAATGCTGGCGTTTGCTGCAAACTCTATTCTGTGCCGTCTGGCCCTGCAGGGAGGCCACATTGATCCCCTTTCATTCAGCAGCCTCAGGCTGGCCAGTGGTGCACTCGTCCTGTCACCTTTCTTGTTTTATCACGCAAAAACTACATTATCGCTGTGGCGTCCGCTGAGCGGATTTTACCTCATGGTGTACGCAGTGCTCTTCTCTGTCGCCTATATCCATCTCGATACCGGGGCAGGTGCGCTGTTACTTTTTGGTGCCGTACAGTTTGCGATGGTGATCCACGGATTATTTAAAGGGGAATCACTCTCCGTTACCGGCTCCTCATCGTGTATAACCCCTTTCTCTCTGGCCGTTTTGTCCTGTCAGGATGTCGTCAGAACCCGGCATAACACCCTGTGCCGGGAACACAAAAGGCACGGATGAACAGGTCGTGAATATTCTTAGTGAAGCCTGCTGATGACATGTCTGGCGACAAAAAAATGCCGCCCTTAAGGGGCGGCTTATGCCAGCGTCACGGGGTTATCGTCTGGCCGCCATGATGCCCGCATCGACATCCCAGATAGCGCCCGTCACCCATGAGGTTTTGTCAGACAACAGGAAGAGAATAGTATTTGCCACATCTTCGGCAGTTCCGACGCGTCCCAGCGGGTGGAAATCGTTCAGCGACTTCATAGCATCTGCGATATCCGCTTTGTCCATGAAGCCTTCGTATATCGGCGTATGAACAATCCCGGGAGACACCGCGTTGACACGAATACCCGCGCTGGCCAGCTCAATCGCCAGATTACGCGTCAGGGCATGCAGACCCGCTTTTGCCATTGAATAGGCCGAGGCCGGCGAGTCACCCAGTGCAGCCTGAGCACCAATCGAACCGACGTTGACGATAGACCCTTCGAGCTTCGCGGCGAGCATGTTCTTCACGACATCCTGTGTAATAAAGAACGTGGCTCGGTTCAGCGAAAGATACATGTCATAATCGGCAAAGCTGTGCTCGGTAAATCCTTTGGGCATGAAGATACCGGCGGCATTCACCATCAGGCTGATATCGCGATGGTGAGCATTAATTTCCTGACGGATAGTTTCCATACCTTCTTCGGTCATCAGGTTCGCCGCGATGACCGCAACCGGTCCCAGAGGGCTCAGTTCTTTTTGCACCGCTTCGGCTTTGTCTTTTTTATTCCCGGTCAGCACGACACTGCCGCCCGCTTCCAGTACCATGCGTGCCACGGCCAGGCCCATGCCGCTGGTACCGCCGACGACGAGCAGTTTTTTACCTTTGAAAAAAGTGTTCATTTTCTGACTCCATTACTGGTGGGTAAGACGTTGCCGGCAGCGTGAAACTGCCGGCGGTTGACGGATTAAATACTGCAGCCATCCGTTCCGCAGGTCTGACCCGCAGTGGCTGAAAATTCGGTTTGCTGTTCATCCCAGACCTGACGCAGGGCATTCAAAAAGTTATCTGCTGCCTGAGCCCCGCTGATGGCATATTTTTCGTTCATCACAAAAACCGGAACGCCGCTGAGGCCAATAGACTGTGCGTGGGCTTCATCGTCGGAAACGGTGGCGCGAAAATCGTCATTTTCCAGGGCGGCTTCAGCGTCAGCTTTCGGCATACCGGCTTCTACGGCCATGGCAACGAGCTGCTGACGGTCAAAGAGAGAGCGACCTTCGGTGATACTGCCATGATAAAAACGTTCTTCCACCGCGTCCGCAATTCCGGCCTTACGCGCGGCAACCAGCAGGGTGTGTGCATCTTCTGTATCACCAAACATCATGCCGTCGAAGTTGTAGATCAGACCTTCAGATTTACCGGCGGTGCCCACCTGATTCATCATCAGCTCCGCTGAATGCTGACTGCCCAGCTTTTTAACGATGGCATCCTTAAAAGGCATCGCGGGAGTACCACCGGCCAGACGGTAGCTGTGATGGCGGATCACCACCTGGTCGCGAAATTCAAAGCGATTCAGACCCTGTTCAAATCTTTTTTTAGCAATCCAGCACCACGGGCAGACCAAATCTGACCAGATATCGATGGTAAGGGTGGGTTTCAGCGTTTGCATAATGATTCCTCAAAGACGTTGGGCGGTCGGATCTCACTTATCAGAGAACCGCGACCGTATGGGATTTATTGCGCCTGCCAGACCGGGTAATCGGTATAGCCTTTTTCCGGGGAACCACTGACGCCGTAGTAGGTGGCGCGGTCACTTTCTGCCAGTGGCCAGCCGTTTTGCATTCTTTCAACCAGATCCGGGTTAGCGATGTAGGGCACACCAAATGCCACCAGATCCAGCTCATCATCTTCCAGAGCCTGCTCTGCGATATCACGGGTAAAACCGCCGGCAGCGATGATGGTGCCTTTAAACGTGTTGCGAAAACGGCGGCGGAAGCCTTCCGGAAGTGGCGCTTTGGTGTACACCGGCTGATAGTAAAGGTGTACGTAGGCCAGTTCCCGCTGACCGAGCGCGTCGGTGATGGCTGACCAGGTTTGCTCTTCACCTTCATACGGCGCGAGGTCATAAATGCGGCCGAACGGTGACAGGCGCACGGCAACGTGGCTGTTACCCACGGCTTCCGCCACGGCGTCAATGGTCTCCAGCAGGAAACGCTGACGATTTTCCACCGAGCCGCCGTATTCGTCGGTGCGGGTGTTCAGTTCGCTACTGAGGAACTGGTCAAAGATGAATCCGTTTGCCGCCATGATTTCCACGCCGTCAAAGCCGGCTTCAATCGCCAGGCGTGCGGAGTGCACGAAGTCTGCAGTGATGCGTTTAACTTCATGCGTTTCCAGCGCGCGTGGCTGGCTTGGTACAACCGGGCCCGGTTCTCCGGATTCGGTCAGCGCAAAAACGGTGGTATTGACCGCCTGAACGGTGCCCGCTGAAACCGGCGCTATGTGGCCTGGCTGAAGAGAGACGTGAGACATACGGCCGACGTGCCAGAGCTGCGCGAAAATACGGCCACCTTTGGCGTGAACCGCTTGTGTCACCTTACGCCAGCCCTGGACGTGTTCGTCGTTGTAGATACCAGGGGTATAAAGGTAACCCCGGCCTTCTTCTGAAACCGGCATCCCTTCGGTGATGAGCAGGCCAGCAGAAGCACGCTGTGCATAGTACAAAGCCACGACCTCATCCGGCACGTCATTCATGGTGCGGGTGCGGGTCATCGGTGCCATGACTACACGGTTTTTTAACGCCAGGCCAGACAGATTGTAGGGGGTGAAAAGCTTACTCATCGTATACCTCACAAAAAACAAAAAGGAGTATCCCGGCAGGGATTTGCACAGCCCGGCAGTATCATCGACTGGACGTCGCGCACTGGAGTTGCATAAACATCTGATGGGTGGCAATATACCAACCATCTAGTAGGTAGGTCAATGGCTGTGTCGTATTTTTTTGTCATAACGCAGCCATTTCTGAATTGTCACTCATTTTGCGAGGTCATCACCATGCGTACATTAACAGCTTATAACGAAGATAATTTCCGCCAGATAGAGCAGTACAAAGGAATATCGGTGGTACGTTTCTCTGCACCCTGGTGTCCGCCCTGTCAGGCCAGCGAAGAAATGTTCAGTCAGTTTGCAGACCGGCTCGATAGAGATATTCAGGTGGGGAAAGTCAATGTAGATCAGGCACCGGTGCTGACAACCAAATACGAGATCTGGGGGCTGCCGTCTGTGCTGATATTTCATGAAGGGCAATTAGTTAAACGCATACCGGGTGTGAAACCTGCATCGGTATATGCTCAGGCTATTGCGGACATAAAAAAAGGGCAGTAATGCCCTTTTAACGTGGAATTTATTAATGCTTAACCGCGTGCCTGACCGACGGCATCCAGAGTGCGGGCTGAATAAATGACCGCCGCGCCAGCGTTGAGGTTAATCGCCACGCCCAGCGCTTCAGCAATTTCAGCGTCGGTTGCACCGGCTTTCACAGCGGCGTCGGCGTGAAAAGCAATACAGCCGTCGCAGCGGGTTGTGACTGCGCACGCCAGGGCAATGAGTTCACGCACTTTTGCGCCCAAAAGGTCAGTTTTGTTACCTGCGTTGCCCAGGGCAACCACGCCTTTCATGGTCTCGGGGGTCAGTTTGCCCAACTCGCCTAAACGTTGCATTAACTCTGAGCGATAGTTGTTCCAGTCCAGCATAGTGTCATTCTCCTGAATGAGGGGTATTAAGAAGCAGTTTTATATACTTAAGGCTGTTGGCGAAGACTTCGGGTCTGGCCGTTGCATGCGCCACTACGCTTGAGCCTTCACAGACATTAATGATCATCAAAGCAATATCTGATGGTTCGGCATGGGATGAAAACTCACCTGACTCCATGCCCGCCCTGACGACTTTTGTGAGCCACTCGATTTGCATATCGAAATAAAGTGATGTCTGTACAGTAATTGCCTGAGGCAGATTGGCGGTCTCTGCTGACAACGCACAACACAGTGGCAGTAGCGAAGCTTTATGGCTTTGCGCGAAGATATCGATGTAAGCCGCAATTCTTCTCTCCGCGCTTTTCTCAGTCGCCTCTATCTGCTCAAATACGCGTTGTGTATCAGAGAACGCCTGTATTACCACCTGCTCACCCAGAATATCTTTGGTCGGGAAATGGTGATGAATACTGGCCTTGGTGATACCCACTATTTTTGATAAATCAGCATAGCTGAATGCTGAATACCCTTTTTCGCGCATCAGGTGTTCTGCTTCGCTGAGCAGCCGTTCCCGTGTCATGGTTGTCATAATTACTCCATATAATCTACTAGTTGATAGATTATATTGTTGCTATTTTTCCGTAGCAAGTTGTATCACTGACTCAGTATCGTGCAGAGCTGAACGTCACTGCCATCCTGCATTCTGAATGGCAGCATTACATCTCTGACATCACGCCAGGCGTGTAATCATTTCAACCGGATTAGCCAGAGTATCGTGGATTGGCGAATTCTTTTGCATTTCGCTGACCAGCGCTTCTAACTCCTCGCGACTGGCGGTCTTGCTCGTAAGGTGAACATCGACGCGAATAGATTTCGCACCTTTACGCACGTTGCTGTCCAGCCCAAGGAAGCCGTTGAGGTTGATATCGAAATTAAGATCCAGCTCGATACCGTCCAGGTCGATCCCTTTTTCAGCAGCCATCATGGTAAGGGTAGCGGTATAACAGCCAGCCAGCGCCTGCATGATGTATTCAGTCGGGCTCATGCCGGTATCGGTGCCGAGTAAACCTGCGGGTTCATCACCGATATTAGAAAATTTCCCCACACGGCTGGTATCGATAACGCCGTTCTGGATTGTGGCGCCGGTCTCTGTGCGAACGGTTAATCCGCCGCTGGAACGGGCTTTCATCTGGAAAGTCAGGTTACCCAGGCCAGGCTGGCTGCGAACTGCTTCACGGGTATTGTGGATCGCAGCTGCGTCTGCAGAAGGTTTAACGGTAGTAGACATAATGGCTCCTGTAATTTCACGATAAAAGGTATAGCTGGTGCAATCAGTACCAACCATCTAGTTGGTAGATTAATATCGCGAACCTCTTTTGTCTACTCTTTTATAAAAAATAGGGGGAAAAGGGTAATGACTCCAACTTATTGATAGTGTTTTATGTTCAGATAATGCCCGATGACTTTGTCATGCAGCTCCACCGATTTTGAGAACGACAGCGAC
>NZ_JABBJF010000055.1 GCF_014218705.1 Kluyvera sichuanensis
GGCCTCAACCTGGTGACGGCGGCTATCGTGCTGTGGAACACGGTGTACCTGGAACGCGCCACCCAGGGGTTGGTCGAGGCCGGCAAGCCGGTGGAGGGGCCCGCTTGGAAAACGGAATATCCTACGTTAAGCCTGTTTTTTATACAGACTGCTATCTACTGAGCGTAACGAACGGTATTTTCCCTGTTCCAGCTTGAGGTTTGTTCGCCAGACGTAATCTCCACTCAAGTTGATGTGTTCCCATCCCAGCGGGGACAGATGAGAAATCAGCTGTTCATTTAGTGGGATCCCTTTTCGCTTCAGAGAATCTATGGCTCTTTCTATATAGGGGTCTGACGCTCAGTGGAACGAAAACTCACGTTAAGGGATTTTGGTCATGAGATTATCAAAAAGGATCTTCACCTAGATCCTTTTAAATTAAAAATGAAGTTTTAAATCAATCTAAAGTATATATGAGTAAACTTGGTCTGACAGTTACCAATGCTTAATCAGTGAGGCACCTATCTCAGCGATCTGTCTATTTCGTTCATCCATAGTTGCCTGACTCCCCGTCGTGTAGATAACTACGATACGGGAGGGCTTACCATCTGGCCCCAGTGCTGCAATGATACCGCGAGACCCACGCTCACCGGCTCCAGATTTATCAGCAATAAACCAGCCAGCCGGAAGGGCCGAGCGCAGAAGTGGTCCTGCAACTTTATCCGCCTCCATCCAGTCTATTAATTGTTGCCGGGAAGCTAGAGTAAGTAGTTCGCCAGTTAATAGTTTGCGCAACGTTGTTGCCATTGCTGCAGGCATCGTGGTGTCACGCTCGTCGTTTGGTATGGCTTCATTCAGCTCCGGTTCCCAACGATCAAGGCGAGTTACATGATCCCCCATGTTGTGCAAAAAAGCGGTTAGCTCCTTCGGTCCTCCGATCGTTGTCAGAAGTAAGTTGGCAGCAGTGTTATCACTCATGGTTATGGCAGCACTGCATAATTCTCTTACTGTCATGCCATCCGTAAGATGCTTTTCTGTGACTGGTGAGTACTCAACCAAGTCATTCTGAGAATAGTGTATGCGGCGACCGAGTTGCTCTTGCCCGGCGTCAACACGGGATAATACCGCACCACATAGCAGAACTTTAAAAGTGCTCATCATTGGAAAACGTTCTTCGGGGCGAAAACTCTCAAGGATCTTACCGCTGTTGAGATCCAGTTCGATGTAACCCACTCGTGCACCCAACTGATCTTCAGCATCTTTTACTTTCACCAGCGTTTCTGGGTGAGCAAAAACAGGAAGGCAAAATGCCGCAAAAAAGGGAATAAGGGCGACACGAAAATGTTGAATACTCATACTCTTCCTTTTTCAATATTATTGAAGCATTTACCAGGGTTATTGTCTCATGAGCGGATACATATTTGAATGTATTTAGAAAAATAAACAAATAGGGGTTCCGCGCACATTTCCCCGAAAAGTGCCACCTGACGTCTAAGAAACCATTATTATCATGACATTAACCTATAAAAATAGGCGTATCACGAGGCCTGTGGGAGGAAAATAAAGTGTCATCCTAACTACAGGACCCTGCAACGTAGCAATTCCTGCAAAAATCCATTTAAAACAATGACTTATTTCAATTCTGCCATCTGCAAGCGTTTTGTGGGGATGGAGGCCGGAATCATTAAAGTATCATCCTAATTTTCGCTCAACCTTGGAAAATGCTGAGAATCGTAAAAATAAAGTTTCATCCTTTCCGCTACTAGTTCAAGGCTTTCTTCCGGCCGCCGGCAACAACGCTGCTTGGCTGAGGCGATCCACTTGCGCTACCGCTCACTGATCAGATCGAACTTGAACTCGACGAGCAGCCAACCATCAGGCCGAGCGTGATCGCCAAAAAAAACGGATCATGCGAAATCCTTCGTTGAGTTTGGCGCGGGTTTTAGCAAATCAGCTGGCCCGCGATCCGGTTGAGAGTGATCCGAAGCGGTCCTTGACGACCGGCACAAATCGGCCGATTCTGTTGAAAAAGTAGCTTTAGCGGCAGCCTGCCGATCAGGTGTGCCTGCTGTCGAAGTGGCTGCAAGCCACTTCAAGTTGCCTTCCGGCGTTTCACTGAGCGTCCTTGCTCAGGTTTAAGGGTTAATTTGAGGGTTTCTGCTCGTAGCAGGCATACCTATCCCGTCAGCGGTGGCCCTTGAGGCAAAAGCTTGGCCATGCGGCGCAGGTTCTGCACCATCGCAGCCAAGGTGAATTCGTCAGTGGCACCCGTTAGGCCACGCAGTCGTAAACGGTCGAGTTTCATGATCCGTTTGAGGTGGGCGAAAAGCATCTCCACCTTCTTTCGTTCGCAGCGAGAGACGAGGTACTCCGGTGTCTTGGCGATGCGTCGAGCCACGTCGCGGGCAGCCTCATGGATGCTGCGGACGATCTTCCGATTCGGCGTGTTGGGGCAGCATTTCGCTTTCAACGGGCAGGTGGCGCAGTCGGTTTGGCTGGAGCGGTAAATGACGGTTTTGGCCTTAGTTACCCGCGACCTTTGCTGGGTGAAGGCGCGCCATTCACTGCGTAGCGGTTTGCCGGCTGGGCAGCGATATTCATTGGCGTCCTGACTCCAGTGAAAGTCGTTACTGGAGAGGCTGTCGTCCTTGCGCTCGGTCTTGTCCCACACCGGCACATGCGGTTCGATGTCCTTTTCTTCGACCATCCAGGCCAGCATCGGGGCGGTGCCATAAGCGGTATCGCCGATAAGGCGTTCCGGTGTGAGATCGAACTGCGCCTCGACACGCTCGACCATCGTCCTAGTCGAATCGACTTCGGCGGTACGGTGCGCCGGGGTAGCTTCCACGTCCATGATCACACCGTGCTCAGTGTCGATCAGGTAATTCGTGGAGTAGGCAAAAAAGGCCGGGCCACCTGGCGCTGCTGTCCAACGGGACTGAGGATCAGTGAGCGAAATTTTCTTGGGAAGAGCCTCAGCCAGCGCCTCTTCATCAAGGGCTTCGAGGTACTCGCGCACTGCGCGGCTGCTGAGCTTTGGATCGTTCCAATCGACCTCATCTCCCGCCACCCCACGTTGCCGGCTGGCATCCGCCTTAATGATGCTGGCGTCGACGGCGAAACCTTCACCCTTGACTAGGCCGGCTGCCATGCAGCGCCGCAGCACCTCATTGAATAACCAGCGGAATAGATCGCTGTCACGAAAACGCCCATGGCGATTCTTCGAGAAGGTCGAGTGATTGGGGACTTCGTCTTCCAGACCCAACCGGCAGAACCAGCGATAGGCCAGGTTCAGGTGCACCTCTTCGCACAATCGCCGCTCGGAACGAATGCCATAGCAGTAGCCGACGACCAGCATGCGCACCATCAACTCCGGGTCAATCGAGGGACGCCCGATGGGGCTATAGAAATCTGCCAGGTAGGCACGTAGATCACTGAGATCCAAGCACTGGTCGATGCTGCGCAGGAGATGTTGGGCCGGGACGTGATCTTCCAGATTGAACGAGTAGAACAGGCGCTGCTGTCCTCCCGGTAACTGTCCCATCATGCTGTTCGCCCCCACGCTCGCTGACAAAGCAATTTTGCCAACGGCATGGGGAGGCCGCTACTTTTTCAACAGAATCGGCCGCACACAGCCATTCGGCTCAACAGAACCCTGCCTTTACCCCACCAAACTCCGGAAACTCGCCCGGTAGTCCGTCGGCTTGAGATGCACATGTTGGCTGAGGTCGCCGGGTAGCGTGAACAGGCGCGGACCGTCCCGAAACTGGAACACGCGATACAGATGGAATTGATCGCCCGCCTCCTTGGAGAATTCGAGTTCGTTGTGGCTGACCAAGAAAGACGAGCCTACCCCGCCATTGGTGGTTTTCACCTCGATGAAGCGCTCATGGGCGTCCTCTTCGAACGACAGGATGTCGAACCCCGCACCGTCTCCCTGGGTGTCGGACACCCAATCCAGCCGCTGAAAAAGCTCTGGGTGGCCGAGCTCGGTCAGGCGTTGCTGTTCGTAGCCAATCACCCACTGCTCCCCTGCCCGGCCCAGCTTGCGGTTGGCTTCATCGCGAGCGGCATAATCGAACTTTCGCGGTAGGCGTTGCCGTAGAGATGCCGGGGTACGCACAAGCACTTCACGGGCGGGTGGTTCTACCAAAGCCGCTCGGTAGGTTTTGTCACCCGGAAGTTTTACCTCCTCCAGGGCATCGACAAGAGCGCCGACCGTCTGCTGATGTTCCAGAACGTAGGCGTGTACGGATTTACGCAGCAGCAGTTGGCTGTTGCCGCGTGGCTTGTAGCCGTTGATATAGGGCAGGCCCAGGGCATCGAGTACGGCGCTAATGTTCTGGTGCTTGAGCTCGACTGAAGACTTGCTGCGACCGTTCAGCAGTTGGCGCAGTGCCTGGTTGTGCTCGGACTTGTGGTACGGCTCCCCAGCCGCCTCGGCACGCAGCATGTCGAAATAGTCTTCGACCGTGGCCAGGACCTCTTCTTCGGACCAGTCTTCGCCGATGCGAATGATGCGAAACCCGAGCCGCGTCAGCGCCGGAACGACGGTCGTCTCGCCACCGGAGAAGCTGTCAGCAGTGAGCGGGCCCTGCTCGGGAAATTGCTTGCCGAAGGCCACACCGGCGATGGCCTTGGAATCGCAATCGGTGCCGGTCTTCGGATCACGTACCAGGAAGTCGCGGGACTTGCCGTAGCCGTGGCGCGCCAGGAATTTCGTGCGGCCCAGTTGCACGAACTCATCGATGGCAGCCTGCACGGCGGCGGGGCTTCGAAGCTGGGAGAGTTGAGACACAGGGTCCTTCCTTACTGTCATGGTGTGCCGGGAACCGCCGAGCCACGAGATTATGAGTAGCCCCTGAACAGAAACGTCACGATAAAAGCCGTGAACGCCACCAGGCCCATTAAATCCCTTGCGTATTTGCAGCCCGTGCTGTCCAAACCTGTACCAGGTCCGATCAACACGCTCCAACCATTGAGGTACGAAAACACCGCCTGACCGAACAAAAAATGCGTGATAGCCGCCGCAGCCATGACGCCGGAATCGTCAGACAGGCTGTAGCTGTTGACCATTGCCCTGTACGCCTGCATCTGAAATGGCTATTGCCCTGATGGGAGCCGGCTTTTCAGCCACCGACACCAGCGATGCCGTCAATATTCTTTACCCGATAACCATGACCGTACAAGCTAACAAGGCCTGGCAAGCCAGCGGACTTAAAAAGTCTTTTTTTCTACCATCCCACAAAAAAGTTCGTGGTGGAGAAAAGATAAGCTATGCAAGGCTTTAGGAGACGTGGTTTTTCAGGATGACGAAGAACGATTCGGCGCTAGGTGCAACATAGGTGCATCGCACGAGCGCTAGGAACGGCGAAAAAAGGCGGACGTGGCGAAATCGGTAGACGCAGCAGACTTTAAAATTGGAGTGCCCGCGGGGAAATCCGCGGAGTAGAACCGCTCAAAGTCGGGGAACGCTAACGGGCAATACCCTAAGCCAATCCCGAGCCAAGCCCCTTCGGGGGAAGGTGTAGAGACTGGACGGGCGGCGCCTAAAGCCTTCGGGCAATGGCGAAGGGACAGTCCAGACCACGAACGTCATCAGACGGCGGCGAAAGTCGAGGTGGTACGAAAATCTGCTTCTCTGTGAGAGTACGGGTTCGAGTCCCGTCGTCCGCACCACAAAGCCAAACATCCCTGCGATGATCGACCTCTGGGCGTTTGGTCGTGAGCCCGCCACCCTCGCGCTACGCTTTGCGCAGGCGTCGAAGGCGATCAGGTGCGCCCATCGATTCCGTCGAGCACCATCGCTGCGAGTTCATCGCTGGTGTGTGCACCACTATCGAGAACACGGGTTGTGCATGGAAGCCGTTCCCTTGCGGCCAAGCATCGGGCGACATTCGCTAATCGCCACTCTCGAATCTCCGCATTTCGATTCGGGTCAGGATGCATGGTCTGGTTCGCGATCCGGTGACGCAATAGGTCCTCGTTGAGCGTCAGAAAGATGTGCAGCAGCTGATCGTCGATCCGCCTTACCCCGTCGAGTATCTCAGTCAGATAGTCCGGGTGCACGAGCGTCATTGGGATGATGATGTCCTGCGAGTAATTCCTTCGAATCTCCCTGACCGCCGCGATCGTAAGTCCCCTCCACAAGGGGAGATCCTGATAGTCTCCGCTCGCTGGCATGGGGACCGTTTCTTTCACCACGAACCCGATTTCCTCGGGGTCAAAGATCAGCGATTTGGAACGCCGATCGCGCAGCCGCTTAGCGAGCGTCGTCTTTCCGGCGCCGAAAGGTCCGTTGATCCAGATTATCATTGTCGACGGCCTCTAACCTGAAGGCTCGCAAGAGCGCTCGACGGCCTCGTGCGGAGGCACGATCGGAGTGGTTCCGAAATGCTTCTCAAGATAGGTGACGCCGAACGTCACGATGTCCTGCGCGTCGAACAGGTAGCACTGAGCAAAGCCCACGACACCTTCTCGATGGCGACCGAGCTTCACGTAAGCATTTGCTATAGTTTCAACCGCATCCGGCTTTCCTTCGATAGCAAAGCAATCGAGAATGCCGTTTGAATCGTAATCCGATGCCGTTTTCCAGGCGACTTCACCGTCTCTTCCAAGCATCGGCATCTCATACGTCACCCACCGTTTGTTGGGGATATCGGCAACCGCCTCGGCGTAGTGCAATGCGGTAACGGAGTTTAGCGGCGCACCCAACAGCAGGGCCTTCCCGCCAAGGCGAACGAACCGCTCGACGGGCGATCCTTCCCCCAAGGCGTGACCGAGTTCGTGAGGCTCCGTCAGCGTTTCAGCCAGCGGACCAACCGCGACCATCGATGCATCGGGGTGCGCGCTGCGCCGCGCGCCGGGGGCTTGAACCAGAAATTGATTCAGCAGGCCGAACCCACGGTAAGTCCCGGCTGTTGCGGGATCGAACGGCAGCCAGGTACGGCGGGCTTCGTCATCCAGCCGAGCGCCATTCAGAGTCTCCTCGTAGGGTGATCGGTCCCACGACGCGTATCCCATCACAGTGCCAGTCGGCCCAACCGCGGAGCGTAACGCGGCAACGACCGTCTCCGCTCCTCCTTCGACCGGACCAATCGCTTTAAGTGAGGCATGCACCATCAAGAGGTCACCGGTTTGGACTCCGAGTTTTTGAAGCGCCTCCGTTATTGCCTTCCGCGTATGCATCGCGATATCTCCTCTAAACTGCAAAACACTATACGGGGTCTGACGCTCAGTGGAACGAAAACTCACGTTAAGGGATTTTGGTCATGAGATTATCAAAAAGGATCTTCACCTAGATCCTTTTAAATTAAAAATGAAGTTTTAAATCAATCTAAAGTATATATGAGTAAACGGCACTGTTGCAAATAGTCGGTGGTGATAAACTTATCATCCCCTTTTGCTGATGGAGCTGCACATGAACCCATTCAAAGGCCGGCATTTTCAG
>NZ_JABBJF010000056.1 GCF_014218705.1 Kluyvera sichuanensis
AAATTTGTCTGCTGGTATCCGGGTTTTCAAAGTGACGGGAAGGGACCAGCGATGGCAGCATAGCTCACGCTGCCCCAATATTTTTTATGCTCTCCTCAATAAGGGGTTTGAGGGCCAACGATGTAAAAAACCACGTTAATAGGTTAACCTATTGTTTTATTTTAATTATTAGGTGCTGCATTTACAGCTACTCCAATGATCATGGGGCTGATGGTCGATGGAACGCAATACCAAGTAGATTGATTGCATAAAGTTCCTTCAATTCCGATCTGCCCTCCCGTTTTCACATCCTACTTCAGTTCAATTTTGTTGCCATTCCTTTACAACAGCTTCCCAATTGGCCGTTCTCTCGACCAATTTCCCATCAGCATCCTTTCTTGTCCAAACATCCCAGAAATCAGGGTCATCAGAATGGGGTTGCTGCTCTTTCGTCAAATTTTTCATTTTAACTAAGACAGGAAGTTCAGATGCCCAGCCCATCAGTATTGCATGTTGAGATGGCAATGAAGGCAATTCACGGAGTAATCCTCGCAAATTGTCGGGTACCATTTTATGAACTTGCTCCTGATCTTTGTCATTGCTAATTCGATGCAGAAGAAAAGTATTACATTGAGATAAAACTGTAGGTGATAATTCTGATGGTCGTTGCGAAGAAATAACCATACCGAGACCAAATTTCCTGCCTTCTCGTGCAATTTTCTCAAATACTTGACAGCAAACAGCTGCGACATCCTGATTTTCACTGTCCTCACGATACCGTTTAATAAATGTATGTGCTTCTTCAGCAACAAGTACCGTAGGTAAAGATTTGTTATATAGTCGTCTATAACGTTGCAATGATTCAAAAATAATTCTTGAAATGACAGCTGTCACAAGATGAGTAATTTCAGTTGGTACTAAAGAAAGATCAATAATTGAAACGCAGCTATCACCATCACCATCTTTCCCAATATATGTTTCTAACCAATTAGCCAAGTCAACTCTATGCTCTGAGTCATTGGTTATGGGTTTCATTCTTGTATCCGCAAGCATTGTGCGTATTCTAGCTACTAGATATTCAACATATTGCTCGCTACCATTTTCTTGTGCTAACGCCTCTAAATAGGAGACTAAATTATTTCCGTCAAAAGGGACGGGGATATCCTCGTTTTTAGGAAGGAGTTCACACTCATCGCCTCCAAGGCTCTGAAATGAAGATAACACTCCATTTATGATGTTATCAACTGCGCTAACTTTAGCATTGTAATCTGGATATCTGCCTTCTCTTTGCCCACAAAAATCTTGAATAGAGATGATTAATTTATCTAACTCAGGGCATGGTGTAGTTAATCTCGCTTTGTATTCTTCCAGACTCTGACGCCAAATATTAATTTTAGCCAAAAGATTTTTGGCTCCAGGGAAATCATTAAGTGCCGCTGCTCCTTTAGATTTATCCGCTTTTAAAGAAACCAAAATTGTACCTAGGTATTTTTTAACTTCTATATCTATATTCTTTTGTAAATCAAATTCTTCATTTCTCATTGCTCTCAAGGAGCGTTTTAGTAATGGAAGTTGTGCTTTAGGACTTGCTTGCGTGAATGATGCCCACTCCGAACTATTCCAAAACCATGAGGGTACTTGTAATTGGTTTTCACTGCCTTCAGCCTCAACCTTAAATACTCTACCTTTAAATTTCGTCGTTGGCCCCAAAGCACGTGCATACTCGCCGTTGGGGTCTAGGATGATAAATCTGGCATTTGGTTTTATTTGTGATTCCAATGCAGATTCGAGTGACCACTGGATTAATCCAGATACAGAGCAAGACTTACCGCTACCAGTATTTCCGAGCACTGCTATATGACGACCAAATAATCTATCAGGATCTACAGCTACATTTGCATTGTTCGCAAGTGGACTTTGTCCAATGATCACTCGCCTATTATTTCCAGATTCGACTATTGATCTAAGTTGTAAATCTGTCGGTAGTAAAATAGCAGCCCCAATAGAAGGAAACGATTCAGAACCTCGTTGAAATCTGAAATAATCAGTACCATCTTTGGACAAACGTTTAAGCATTCCCACCGGATTCAAACTTATTTTTTTTCGGGGGAATGGTAGATTTACTAAACCAAATTCTTGAACATCTCTTTGTTTTGGATAAGGCGAATGTTCTACAGCAAGCCACTCTATTTGCCCAACTAAGTAACCATTATCACATGATATTAATACATAACTGTTTACTCTTGGAAAGTTTCTAGGCGTTCCTGCATTCAAAGCAACAGTATCAGGTGAGTCAATCTCTAATATTGCTCTAATTTCATTAGGTGAAACAAAATCTACAGTGCCGACCCTGAGTTGCTCACCTTGTTCAATCGGAAATGAGTTCATTCAGCATCCTCGCTATTATTTGAAATTGTTGTACGATATAAACCCCTTGATTTCAATAGTTCTGCCATACGAATTGATGATCTGTCTATCGCTGCTTTAGGAAGATAAAAATCCACTAAATTCTTGATATCTCCAAAGTGGTCACCAAGTAATAAAGATATTTGAGCTTTTCTTCCACTTTCGTTTACAAAGCGCATAATTCTACCGAGTGGATCGCCGTAGGCAATTATTACTATATGCGTTGAGGGTATTGTCAGCATGTCAATAATAACACGGTTTATATGTTCATCTCCAAAACTATAACCATATGTTACCAAAGTACTATTAGGACGACATGTTGCAGATGCTAAGTCTCTGAATAGTTCAACATAAGGGTATTCTGATGTTTCTCGGTCTTTAACCGAGTTTGGATAAATCATTAATTGATGATAGTTCGCTGCTCCAGCAGCCTCCACTTGTAAAAAGGGTTCCACCGAACTCGCACCAAAAGGTAATCCAAATCGCCTTATGGCTCCTTCGGTAGTATACCAGTCCAATGAGCCATGTAATTTAGTAAAGCGCGCCACACCTTCCAAATATCTTGGTTCACCACGAATACCCGGTGGATTATAATGATAGTCGACTTCTAGTCGCGAAGATCTGAAAATAGGCGCTATAGTACCAACAAATCTGTCAATTAGTCGAATACCTGCTATTTCAGCTCCTGCTTCAATTATCCTGTCGTAATTCGTCGTGAAAATATGTAATCGATCCCTTGTCGCTGTTCGACTTGAAAAACTCATCAAAAAACTTACTAAATAATTAAACGTTTGTGTTTTTAAATCGTTTTTTGCATCGCGAATTAACTTTTCCCCATTACTAACTGAATCTGAGAATAATTTCAAACATCTTGTTAGCTCATTATTTAACTCAACTAACTCACTTTTTAAATTTCGATATGGGAGAGCACCAGGAGGCGGTTCTGGAAGTGGGAGATTTTGCGCAGTTAAAATCTCTAATCCTTTAATTAACTCATTAATTGAACGGATTTGGTCTTCAATATTACCTCTTCCTCTTCCTGAGGCTTCAGCTGTTTTAGCTACATAACTATCTATTTCAGCCTTGCAAACTTTGAGATCATTAATCCATCCCATGCCTTGAGGTTTCGTGCCTGTCGCTGACTCTTGGATTGCTGAACTAAGTCCCGCGCCAATAAGTATATTTAGGTGTTCAGACTGAAAAAGAGCAGTTAACCAAGGTTCTATTCTTAAACGCAAAAAATCAGGAGTGATTTTATCTCCTGGTTTTGCCCATGAGCAGTGTCCAACAACTTTAAATGCACCAACTTCGCTGTGTGGATCCAACTGAACCGGAGACTGGTCATCTCCAAGCTTTAAGTATTGACTCACTTTGAATTCATCCTTCGTTAGAGTTAATAGCTGTTTTTCTTTTCAGCCTAAAATAGGTCGCCCTTGATATACCCGTTTTTTCCATTACTTCCTTAACTTGTACGTCCTTATTAATCAATTCATTAGCTAATTCAGCCTTCTTGTGAGGCTTTCTTCCGAATTTGACCCCCTTAATCATAGCGGTCTTCCGCCCATCGTTAGTTCGCTCCAAGATCCTTTCTCGTTCCGCCTCGGCAACAGCTGCTAGTATCTGGATAACCATTTTTCCCATTGTGCCTTCAGTACTAAGACCATTCTCTAGAAATCGGATAGCGATGCCTTTTTTATAGCAAGTATCCACAATACGAATCATATCAGCGGTATTACGTCCTAGACGATCCATTTTAGTACAGAGGATGATGTCATCTTTCTCCGCTCTGGCAAGGAGTCTCTGTAGCCCTGCACGCTCATCAGTTGCTCCTGACATCATGTCAGTAAATACACGATCATCCCTCACTCCCGCTGTTTTGAGTTCAGTAATCTGGCTCGTCAGTTTCTGATGGCTGGTTGATACTCTTGCATATCCTAATAATGCCATTTTGGTCTCATAAATCGATATTGATACTGCGTAGTATCATAAGGTATAAATCGCGATTTTTGATACTAATGTATGATGCCGTTTTGAGCAGTCTCACAATTTATAATATTTGAGACGGTTAAAAAAAGGACAGAACTCCCGTTTACGAAAGGATGCGCAATGAGTGATGACTTTCTTACCAGCGAACAGACAGAAAACTACGGTCGCTATGTGGCAGACCCAAATGAGGTTCAGCTGGCTCGGTATTTTCATCTGGATGAGCGTGACCTTGCTTTTATTAATCAGCGACGGGGAAAACATAACCGGCTGGGGATTGCACTTCAGCTGACTACGGCGCGCTTTCTGGGAACGTTTCTTCCTGATCCCCTTCAAATTCCCTCATTCATCCGTTTTTACATTGCGGCACAGTTGAACATCAGCCGACCAGAGATCCTTTCCCGGTATGCTGAAAGAGAAAATACCCGCTGGGAGCATCAGGGGCTTATCAAGCTCTATTATGATTATCATGATTTTGGTGATTTCCCCTGGACATTCAGACTGAAGCGTTTGCTCTATACTCGCGCCTGGCTCAGCAATGAGCGTCCAGGTCTGCTGTTTGATTTTGCTACCGCATGGTTGCTGCAAAATAAGATCCTGCTACCCGCAGCCTCGACTCTGACAAGGCTGATTGGCGAAGTACGCGAACGGGCAAGTCGACGATTATGGCGAAGGCTGGCTTTGTTGCCTGACAGCTGGCAGAAAACACAACTGGACGGTTTACTTGAAATACCTGAAGGGCAGCGTATATCGGTGCTGGAGGAGATGCGAAAAGGTCCTGTCACTATCAGTGGGCCGTCATTTACAGACGCCCTGGAGCGATATACCCGACTGCGTAGCATGGAGTTTTCCCGGTTGAATTTCTCCGGTCTGCCTGCCATCCAGCTGCGGAATTTGGCCCGTTATGCCGGAATGGCTTCGGTGAAATACATTTCAAGAATGCCTGACGAACGGCGACTGGCCGTGCTTACTGCGTTTGTGAAAGCACAGGAAATTTCGGCGCTTGACGAGGCCGTGGATGTGCTGGATATGCTTATTCTGGATATCACGCGTTCTGCAAAAAATATCGGGCAGAAAAAGCGGCTCAGGACCCTGAAAGATCTTGATCGTGCCGCGCTATTACTGGCACGGGCATGCACGTTATTACTTGATGAGAACACCGATGAAGCAGCTCTGCGGCAGGCTATTTTTCGCCGCATACCAAAGGACAAACTGGCTGAATCCGTCGGCAAGGTAAATGAGCTGGCGCGCCCGCAAGATACTCAGTTTCAGGATGAAATGGTGGAACAATATGGACGGGTGAAGCGTTTCCTGTCCGCGATGTTGCGTGACTTACACTTTCAGGCCGCCCCGGCCGGGGAGCTCACGTTGTCAGCAATCCATTATCTGGCCGAACTGAGTGGCTCAAAAAAGCGAATTCTCGACGATGCACCAGAGCAAATCATTTCCGGCCCATGGAAACGTCTGGTCTACGACAGAGATGGTAGGATTCTACGAGCGGGTTACTCGCTGTGTCTTCTCGAGCGCCTTCAAGATTCTTTGCGCCGTCGTGATCTCTGGCTGGAGAACAGTGATCGGTGGGGGGACCCGCGTCAAAAATTGCTTCAGGGAGCTGAATGGCAGGCACAACGCATCCCGGTATGTCGGGCGCTGGGTCATCCATCAGACGGAACTAAAGCAGCAGAACAACTGGCTACGCGGCTTGATGACACATGGAAATCAGTGGCTTCACGTTTTGCCTGCAACGCAGCGGTCAGCATAAGCAATGAAGGTAAGCATCCCTCACTGACGATTAGCAGTCTGGATAAACTGGATGAGCCACCGGCACTGATACAATTGAATCGTCGGGTAAGAGAATTGATCCCTCCGGTTGATCTGACGGAGCTGTTGCTTGAAATAGATGCCCGAACCGGTTTTACCCGCGAATTCAGCCACGTCAGTGAATCAGGTGCTCGGGCGCAGGATCTCCAGGTCAGTCTGTGCGCAACACTGCTGGCAGAAGCCTGCAATATAGGGCATGAACCCCTGA
>NZ_JABBJF010000057.1 GCF_014218705.1 Kluyvera sichuanensis
CCCGTCAGCGAAAAGTAATACCCCTCTGGAGGCCACGGACGGCGCGGCCTCCAGAGCACTTTGTCGTTTTTGGACGGAAAATCCCTAGAACCCCATAGATGTATATTTCTGTGACCCACATTCACCCTGGCAAAAAGGCACATGCGAAAATATGAATGGTTTAATTAGGCAATATTTACCTAAAGGGATTGATTTAAATCAGGCAGATCAGCATTATTTAAATCAAGTTGCCATGTCACTGAATACTCGTCCTAGAAAGGCGTTAGATTGGCTTACACCATTAGAGAAATTTGCTCAGCTTGTTGATTATCATATGGCTTTTGAAACTGTCGCACCTCATGTTTGAATTCGCCCCATATTTTTGCTACAGTGAACCAAATTAAGATCATCTATTTACTAGGCCTCGCATTTGCGGGGTTTTTAATGCTGAATAAAAGGAAAACTTGATGGAATTGCCCAATATTATGCACCCGGTCGCGAAGCTGAGCACCGCATTAGCCGCTGCATTGATGCTGAGCGGGTGCATGCCCGGTGAAATCCGCCCGACGATTGGCCAGCAAATGGAAACTGGCGACCAACGGTTTGGCGATCTGGTTTTCCGCCAGCTCGCACCGAATGTCTGGCAGCACACTTCCTATCTCGACATGCCGGGTTTCGGGGCAGTCGCTTCCAACGGTTTGATCGTCAGGGATGGCGGCCGCGTGCTGGTGGTCGATACCGCCTGGACCGATGACCAGACCGCCCAGATCCTCAACTGGATCAAGCAGGAGATCAACCTGCCGGTCGCGCTGGCGGTGGTGACTCACGCGCATCAGGACAAGATGGGCGGTATGGACGCGCTGCATGCGGCGGGGATTGCGACTTATGCCAATGCGTTGTCGAACCAGCTTGCCCCGCAAGAGGGGATGGTTGCGGCGCAACACAGCCTGACTTTCGCCGCCAATGGCTGGGTCGAACCAGCAACCGCGCCCAACTTTGGCCCGCTCAAGGTATTTTACCCCGGCCCCGGCCACACCAGTGACAATATCACCGTTGGGATCGACGGCACCGACATCGCTTTTGGTGGCTGCCTGATCAAGGACAGCAAGGCCAAGTCGCTCGGCAATCTCGGTGATGCCGACACTGAGCACTACGCCGCGTCAGCGCGCGCGTTTGGTGCGGCGTTCCCCAAGGCCAGCATGATCGTGATGAGCCATTCCGCCCCCGATAGCCGCGCCGCAATCACTCATACGGCCCGCATGGCCGACAAGCTGCGCTGAGCCATGGCTGACCACGTCACCCCCAATCTGCCATCGCGCGATTTCGATGTGACAGAGGCGTTTTATGCGAAGCTGGGCTTTGCGACGAGTTGGAAGGATCGCGGCTGGATGATCCTGCAGCGCGGCGGTTTGCAGCTCGAATTCTTCCCCTATCCTGACCTCGACCCAGCTACGAGCTCGTTCGGCTGTTGCCTGCGGTTGGATGATCTCGATGCCATGGTGGCATTGGTGAACGCGGCGGGAGCCGAGGAAAAAAGCACCGGCTGGCCGCGCTTCAAAGCTCCGCAACTGGAGGCGAGCGGCCTGAGGATCGGCTACCTGATCGATCCCGACTGCACGCTGGTGCGGCTGATCCAGAACCCCGACTGACCGCATGCCCGCGAAAATCAAGATTTGCGGGATCAGCACACCCGAGGCGCTCGATGCGACCATCGCGGCGCGGGCGGACTATGCCGGGTTGGTGTTCTATCCAGCGTCGCCCCGTGCGGTTACGTCGAATGTCGCGGGCGCTTTGACATCGCGCGCAGCTGGCCAGATCGCCATGGTCGGTTTGTTCGTCGATGCGGATGATGCTGTCATCGCCGACGCACTGGTGGCAGCCAAGCTGAACGCGCTGCAGCTGCACGGTTCGGAATCGCCCGAACGCGTGGCCCAGTTGCGCGCGCGGTTTGGCAAGCCGGTGTGGAAGGCGCTGCCCGTCGCCAGCGCCAGCGATGTCGCACGCGCCGCAGCCTATGCCGGGGCGGCGGACTTGATCTTGTTCGACGCCAAGACCCCCAAAGGCGCGCTGCCCGGCGGCATGGGGTTGGCGTTCGACTGGTCGCTGCTGGCCGGATATCGCGGTGCCTTGCCGTGGGGGCTGGCAGGCGGGCTAAATCCGACGAATGTTGCCGAGGCGATTGCGCGCACCGGAGCGCCGCTGGTCGATACCTCCAGCGGCGTCGAAAGCGCGCCGGGCGTCAAGGATACCGACAAGATTACCAATTTCGCCTTTGCGGTGCGCTTGGCCTAAATCGCGTCGATCAATAGGCGTCGTTCAGCGCAAAGATCGGCTTGCGGGTGCGCCACTGCCCTCGGGTGAAGTCGGGAAAATCTAACGTGCGATTGCCCTCAGCAATCGATTGTTCCGACAGAGGCGTGATCGCGCTCCAGGCCAGCGCGTCGTAAATGTCGATTGGCATCGGGGCCTTGGCCTTCAGCGCCTCGACAAAAGCGTGGATCACGAACCAGTCCATCCCGCCATGCCCGGCCCCTGCCGCCAGATCGGCGTAGCGTTTCCATAGCGGGTGATCGTATTTCGCAAACCAGCCCTCGGCAGGCTCCCAGCGGTGCGGCTGTGGGCTCTTGCCCTCCAGATAGATCGACTTGTTGACGTCCATCCACAGCCCCTCGGTGCCTTGCACCCGAAAGCCGAGAGAATAGGGGCGCGGCAGCGAGGTGTCGTGGCACAGCATGATCGTTTCACCATTAGTGCAGCCGATCATGGTGTTGACCACATCACCCAGTGCGAATTTCACCTCGGCGTTGGGATGATCGGCAGAGCCGTTCTTGACGACATAATCATGCAGCCCGCGCGCCTTACAGCCGAAGCCGCCAGCGCCCGCTTCGCCCGGCAACGCGACCTTCAGGGTGCGGGTCTGCGGCGGGTAGCACACGCCGGCATCGGCGCAGCCCTGGTACTTCACGGTCAGGGTGGTCGCGCTCGCGCCGGCCGCGGGCGTGCCGGTGAGGGTGCCGAGCAATTCCTTGCGGTAGGTTTCGACGTCGCCGAAGAATTCGTCGCGGTAGGCCTTGCCCTTCGGCAGCGCCATGGTCGCGCCGGTGAAGGCGGCATCGGCCTTGACCGAGGTGCGGTGCCGGTACAGGTAATAGCCGTCGGCGATCCGCCAGCGCACCTCGATGCGGTCCGGCGCGGTGGCCTGCGCGGACAGGACGAAGACCTCGTCGACCGGCGGCAGTTCGAAGTCCTGGGCGACGGCCGAGGTCGCGGGCAGCGCAAGCAGCAGGGCGAGCCCGGCCAGCCAGCGGCGCAGGCGGATCGTGGATGCGGTCATTGGCTCAGTTTACCGGTCGGCTCTCGGCGGCCAGCCATTGCAGGTATTCGGGCAGGCCGGACGCGGCTTCGACCGCGAGCAGCTCCGGGAGTTCGTAGGGATGCAGTTGGCGCAGGCGTTCCTGCAGGGCGGGGTAGGCCTCGGCACTGGTCTTGACCAGCAGCAGGACCTCGGCCGCGGCCTCGACCTTGCGTTGCCAGCGATAGACCGAACGCAGGCCGGGCAGGAGGTTGACGCAGGCGGCCAGGCGCTCGGCCACCAGCGCGGTGGCGATGCGCTCGGCGCTGTCGGCGTCGGGACAGGTGCAGAAGCAGATCAGGGCGCTCACCGGCATAGGGTAGCGGCTGCCCCGATCCGGCGGGCCTGGCGGACATCCGCGTGCGGCCCTTGAAAGTCGGCGGGCCCGCCCCATCTCGGTGGCATGCCGGGTTCGCCCGGTTCTGTTGTCCGCGGTTTGGCACTCGCTTCGCGCGACTGCTAAAATCGCCGGGTTTTTCCACGTCAATCAACCATTTACCGAGGTTGCCATGTCCAATATCAAGCCGCTGCACGACCGCGTGGTCATCAAGCGCATGGAAGAAGAGAAGCTGTCCGCCGGCGGGATCGTGATCCCGGATTCGGCCACCGAGAAGCCGATCAAGGGCGAAGTCGTCGCCGTCGGCACCGGCAAGGTGCTGGACAACGGCCAGGTCCGCGCGCCGCAGGTCAAGGTCGGCGACAAGGTGCTGTTCGGCAAGTACAGCGGCACCGAAGTGAAGCTGGACGGCGTCGAGCTGCTGGTGGTGAAGGAAGACGACCTGTTCGCGATCCTCGGCTGATCGCGCGTCGCTCCCACACATTTCTCATCCGAATAATTTTTCGAGGTAATTCGCAATGGCTGCCAAGGACATTCGTTTCGGCGAAGACGCGCGCTCCAAGATGGTGCGCGGCGTCAACGTGCTCGCCAACGCCGTGAAGGCGACCCTCGGCCCGAAGGGCCGCAACGTCGTGCTGCAGAAGAGCTACGGCGCGCCGACCATCACCAAGGACGGCGTCTCCGTCGCCAAGGAAATCGAACTGGCTGACGCGTTCGAGAACATGGGCGCGCAGATGGTGAAGGAAGTCGCTTCCAAGACCTCCGACAACGCCGGCGACGGCACCACCACCGCCACCGTGCTGGCGCAGGCGTTCATCCGCGAGGGCATGAAGGCGGTCGCCGCCGGCATGAACCCGATGGACCTGAAGCGCGGCATCGACCAGGCGGTGAAGGCCGCGGTCGGCGAACTGAAGTCGCTGTCCAAGCCGTCGTCGACCAGCAAGGAAATCGCCCAGGTCGGCGCGATCTCCGCGAACTCGGATGCCAACATCGGCGACCTGATCGCGCAGGCGATGGACAAGGTCGGCAAGGAAGGCGTGATCACGGTCGAGGAAGGCAGCGGCCTGGACAACGAACTCGACGTGGTCGAGGGCATGCAGTTCGACCGCGGCTACCTGAGCCCGTACTTCGTCAACAACCAGCAGTCGATGTCGGCCGACCTGGATGATCCCTTCATCCTGCTGTACGACAAGAAGATCTCCAACGTGCGCGACCTGCTGCCCGTCCTCGAGGGCGTGGCCAAGGCCGGCAAGCCGCTGCTGATCGTGGCGGAGGAAGTCGAAGGCGAAGCGCTGGCGACCCTGGTGGTCAACACCATCCGCGGCATCGTCAAGGTCTGCGCGGTGAAGGCCCCGGGCTTCGGCGACCGTCGCAAGGCGATGCTGGAAGACATGGCGATCCTGACCGGCGGCGTGGTGATTTCCGAGGAAGTCGGCCTGTCGCTGGAGAAGGCCACCATCAAGGACCTCGGCCGCGCCAAGAAGATCCAGGTGTCGAAGGAAAACACCACCATCATCGATGGCGCCGGCGAAGGCGCGGGCATCGAGGCGCGCATCAAGCAGATCAAGGCGCAGATCGAGGAGACCTCCTCCGACTACGACCGCGAGAAGCTGCAGGAGCGCGTGGCCAAGCTGGCCGGCGGCGTTGCGGTGATCAAGGTCGGTGCCGCCACCGAAGTCGAGATGAAGGAAAAGAAGGCGCGCGTCGAAGACGCCCTGCACGCGACCCGTGCGGCCGTCGAGGAAGGCATCGTCCCGGGCGGCGGCGTCGCCCTGATCGGAGAGCATAAAAAATATTGGGGCAGCGTGAGCTATGCTGCCATCGCTGGTCCCTTCCCGTCACTTTGAAAACCCGGATACCAGCAGACAAATTTA
>NZ_JABBJF010000058.1 GCF_014218705.1 Kluyvera sichuanensis
AGATACCAGGCGTTTCCCCCTGGTGGCTCCCTCGTGCGCTCTCCTGTTCCTGCCTTTCGGTTTACCGGTGTCATTCCGCTGTTATGGCCGCGTTTGTCTCATTCCACGCCTGACACTCAGTTCCGGGAAGGCAGTTCGCTCCAAGCTGGACTGTATGCACGAACCCCCCGTTCAGTCCGACCGCTGCGCCTTATCCGGTAACTATCAACTTGAGTCCAATCCGGAAAAACACGACAAAGCGCCACTGGCAGCAGCCACTGGTAACAGGTTTAGAGGAGGAGAGTCTTGAAGTTTCGGGTGCGATAAGGCTACACTGAAAGGACAGTTTTGGTGACTGTGCTCCTCCAAGCCAGTTACCGCGGTTCAAAAGAGCGTCAACTCTTGCGAACCTTCGAAAAAGCCACCTTGCCGGGTGGTTTTTTCGTTTTCACCGCAAGAGATTACGACGAGGGTCAACGAATCTCAAGGGATCATTCATCCGAACAAGAGATCATTCGAAATTTTGGGGGAGTTGCATAGGGTCATGATACCCAAGCTCTAACAGTTTTATATGGTTCGGCGCTAGACGTTGGAAGTGGATGACCCAATCAGAGACTTTGTACTTCCCGTGAAATGTATCGATGAAAACGGGATCGCCTATATGGGCATGCCACAATTTATTAGCCCTGGCATGTTCTTCAATAGCTTCTTTGTTTTCGTAACTGTCAGGCACGTTCCAAGATGGCGATACCTTGCCAATCCAAGCCGGATGGCCTTTTAAGGCATCGCCAAAAAGATTGTACTTCTCGAAATGTTCGATGAAGTCATCGATTTTATCGAGTGTTTTTTGAGAAAAGCGGGATGTGTAATAAAGATTGAATGTCTCAGAGAAAGAGACAACATTCAATTGTGGATTTTGCGTGCTTGATCCGCTGCCCATGCTCTTCTCTGCTCCCTACTTAGACCAGATGGCATTGTAACAGATCTCTCATTCGCTCTGGAAATCAACAGAGACAAGGATACACCAAATATTTCAGTATCTTTTACAAGATCATGATGTTGTTTGGTTTTCATATCACTAACTCCGTATTTAATGCAGATAGAAATGTTTTTCTGTTCTCAGATTAGCCTTTTATAGTTGTGTAATAATGGCGCTGGTGTCACCCTATTCATATGAATACTTATATTATATATATCTCAAAAAAAATATTTACAGGATAATCAATGGGTTACGCAATAGAAAAAAAATGGAAGGCTGGAGGTCTGTCATTAGGATGGACTGCAGTACCTACTGTGTTGTTTTTTATACAAAATGAGAAGAAATTGAGCCCTGTAGCATTCAATACCTTGCTGAATCTCATAGTACACTGGTGGAATCTACAGGAGTGGCCGCACCCCTCAATGGAGAGCCTGGCTATACGGATGGGGGTGTCAGTAAGGACGGTGCAAAGGGCTATTAATGACCTAGAAAAAGCCAATCTCTTAGATAAAAAACCGACATCAAAAAGCGACAACCGATATGGTGGCCGCAACATATACGACCTTACAAAGCTTGTAGATTATTTAGACATAATTGGTCCTTCTGTGTCCGAGCAAGTAAGAAAGCCGCGACATAAAAAGCCAATATATACAGTAAGGAAAAAAGCCGATTAGTTATGCTGGTTACATGCAGGAACAGCCCGCATTTGGAGGCCGGGCTTATCGTTAAATTAGGGCTTAATCGTAAGACCAGAACGTTGAATGTATTCATCAACGCGATCGCCAATGTTTACAATTTTGGCGAAATTCACATCAGCCGATGACACGTTTAGATCCGTTGCGGATGCAGGCATAGGCAAGGTTGCACGATGACCATCGACGGAAACCAAGGTTTTTCTATCAACAAACGAAGAACCATAGTGAACGGTGTACTCGACTGAACACGCATTACTATCAGGATGACGAACAGCCCAAGGCTCATTAAACGAGTTGTAGTCGTCGTAATCAGCTCTCTTAATGTGCAGTGCTAAATCATTTTTATAAGTAAACGCCCCTGTCTCATCATCCACAATCCAATCATTTTGACTCGATTGCGCAAGAATTCGTGTAACTTCATCAGCATTCATAAATAGCTCCATCAGGCAGTGTGTAGATAAAAAGCAAACAACATCACCTACATGGGTATTATCAGAACCTTTATCAACGGACGGTTGATTTACCATAACATCTGTTGCCCGCACCGCTGAAACGGGGTTGGCTGCGTTTCCGGTGCCAGACGCGAGAAAGTGGCGACAGACATAACGAAAAAACACCAGAAACGCAGCCGCTGAATATTACACTGGTGCATAGTCATGCAGCCAGATGCATGGATGTTAAAGTCACACTAAAATCCGCGCCAATGCCTTAAAAACCGACAAATGCTTCTCCAGCCAGTCCCACAGCTCCGCCGCCAGATACAGGCAGTTAAGCAATGATTCAATAAGATTTAACAGCTTCATTTCCCGCTCCTGAATAAGTCGTGACCTTTTTGATCACGAACCTATTTAGCGGGAGAAATAAGAGCCCCTCTTCGTGCGGGTTGTCAGCTGCCTGGATGGTTTAAAGTGTCGGCCCGCGGTAGGTTTTCTGCGGCTGGCGCTCCAGCTCCAGTGTTTTCTGATACTCATTCTCCCTCTGCCGGAGCTCGATGGCATTCAGTTCCCGGACAAGCGGCGCAGCTGCTCGCTTAAACTCAGCACCTGCGTGCTCAAGTCCGACACGCGCTCGTTCAGCATCGCGTTCTCCCGTTGCATAAGACCACACATGCTCCGCCATTCCGCGAAGGCGCTCTCCCATTCGTCCAGCCTTTGCGAGTAGTCCTGCTGTAGCTGCTCTAATGCGCTCAGCAACTGCTTTTCCAGCTCTGTCATTTTCCGCTACTCCTGTTTCAGGCGGATCCATGTCGTCCCGTCGTAGGGGATGGCTTCGGTTTGCATCCCCGGCGGCAGGATAAGAAACCTCCGGCCGTCGCTGCTCTCCTGATAGCGCACTCCCCACGTCCGGGCGGTCATTTTCGCCAGGGTATCTTCCTGCTGACGAAGATGCGTGTAATTGTCGGTTATCTGCTGCCCCTGCCACCACAGAATGCTCCCGCTCGTGCCGATCAGCAGCGCTGACACCATCAGGATGGTGAGCCATGTCCGCCCGGCAGTCCGCAGTACGCTCCGCCGGTTTTTCTCCATCGCCTCGCTCATACTCTGCTCGTGGGCGAGGATGGCGTCGCTGATTCTCCTCGCGCTTGCGCTCAGTTCCGCTCTGACAGACTGCTCGTGCTCGCTGAATGCGGCTTTCAGCATCTCGCCGGTACTCTGCTGCTGCGCTTTCGATTGCTGCTCTAAGTCCTTCGCCAGCGTTAAAAGACTGCTCATAGATGGCTCCCTTCAGTCGGATGTTTCGCCCCCCGTCCGGGTCGGCAATGCTGATACTGCTTTTCGTGGTGCGCACCACCTCAAAACCTGCACCTTCAAGAGTGTCAGTGACATCCTGACGGCTTTTCAGCTCCCCGGACGAAGCAAGGGTCAGCAGTCCCCGGGTAATGGCTTCTGCGGCCTCCTGCTTCGTTTTCGGCAGCCCGGACGGCGTGACCAGCGCCCGGCGGTTTTCCGGCGCGTTCGGGTCGTGCAGCCCCAGTCTGCCGTTCACGATAGTCTGCCAGGCATCGATGCGCGGCCGGTCGGCGCGGTCGTAGTAAGGCTGGAGCCGCCTGCCGGTCAGCAGCTCGGTATTGGGGATCAGAAAGTTCAGCTCCAGACGCCCCTTGTCCGCGTGCTCCACCCACAGAATGCTGTACTGATCTTTATCGAGTCCGGGCATCAGAACCCGCTCGAAGCTGGCCATCAGTTTTTCCCGCTGGCCGGGAGGCAGATCGGCCTCCGCAAACGACAGAACGCCGGAGGTGTATTTCTTAACGTAAGGCGACGCGTCAATCAGCTCCCGGACTTCTTCCGGCTTCCCCTGCAGGACGGTGGCGCCTTCACGCTGCCGGTCTTTACCCAGCAGATAGTCCACCGGCCCGGCGCCACCGCCGCGGCCGCGCGGATGAAATTTAACGATCATCGTCCGTTCCTTTCTCAAGAACGGCGTGCCGCAGCCGCTCAAGGCCGGCATCGATGGCCATCAGCGCCGCCACAATCTGTACCCTGTCATGGCCGGTGCCGCCGCCGGCGTTAACACGGCGGGCTATCTGGTTCAGGTTATTGCCCATGCCGGCAAGCTGGCGCAGCAGCGCCGGCGAGATCGAGGGGAGCTTTCCGGAACGTGCCGGCTTTTCGTCCAGGCAGATCTGCCGCATCCACGCCGCCAGCTGCCTGCCGTCACAGCGCTCAAGCAGCCGCCGGTGCTCGTCCTCCGTCACCCACATGGTGAGCATCTTGCTCCGTTTCTCTGACAAACCGGCCTCCTGATAACGCCGGGACGGGCGGGAAAGCCTTTCCCGGTCGGCGCGGGGTTGGACAAGCCGCAGGCGCGTCAGGCTTTTGGCGGGTTTCGGGGCGCAGCCCTGAACCAGTCACGTAGCGCTAGCGGAGTGTATACTGGCTTATTATATTGGCACGGGTGCGGGAATCAGTGAAGTGCTTCATGTGGCAGGAGAAAAAAGGCGGCACCGGCGCGTCAGCAGAATATGCGATACAGGATATATTCCGCTTCCTCGCTCACTGACTCGCTGCGCTCGGTCGTTCGGCTGCGGCGAGCGGTGTGGGCTTACGAATGGGGCGGAAATTTCCTGGTAGATGCCAGGAAGAAACTTAACAGGGAAACGATAAGGCCGCGGCGAAGCCGTTTTTCCATAGGCTCCGCCCCCCTGACAAGCATCACGAAATCTGACGCTCAAATCAGTGGTGGCGAAACCCGACAGGACTTAAAGATACCAGGCGT
>NZ_JABBJF010000059.1 GCF_014218705.1 Kluyvera sichuanensis
ATTGCAACAGTAATGGGGTGGTCTATATGAAAGTTTTTATCGCTTTGTTTTTTTGTATTTTTTCGCATATATCTTATGCGAGTTGCATGTTATCTGATATAAAGATAACCTCAGTGAAGGCTAATTTTGTTGACCAGTGTGGTGTAAATAAATGCAGTCCTCATTTACAAGGCGTGGCTACATTGGAAAATAATTGCCCTGAGGCAATTGGGGTTCAAATAAAAATAACGTCATATGACAAATCAGGAGCGCCTGTTTCTACAAAAGAATTGTGGCCTGCTAGCATTCGAAATATCCCTACCGGGGATTATGTTTTTTCCTTGGATCAATATCTGAACTATGATCCATCAATTACATCTTTCAGCGTCAAACCTGTGGCAGTAAACCGGTGGTCGAATTGAATAAAAAATAGAGTCATCTCTTTCTTTCTCTCGTGTGAGACAAAACAACCTATATCAGATAACAGCCCTCTCTTGCAGAGGGCTTTTTTTGCAGCCAGCATAGGATCTGACATACTGCAATGTACTATAAGCCAGTATACACTCCGCTAGCGCTACGTGACTGGTTCAGGGCTGCGCCCCGAAACCCGCTAAAACCACTGCCGCGCCTGCGGCTTGCCCAACACCGCGCCGACCGGGAAAAGATTTCCCATCCGTCCCGGCGTTATCAGGAGGCCGGATTGGCAGACAAACGCAGCAAAATGCTCACGATGTGGGTTACTGAGGATGAGCATCGCCGACTGCTGGAGCGCTGCGACGGTAAACAGCTCGCGGCCTGGATGCGCCAGACGTGCCTGGACGAGAAGCCTGCCCGTGCCGGCAAACTCCCGTCGATCTCGCCGGCGCTGCTTCGTCAGCTCGCGGGTATGGGTAACAACCTCAACCAGATTGCCCGGCAGGTTAACGCCGGTGGCGGTACCGGGCATGATCGCGTGCAGTTTGTCGCCGCGCTGATGGCCATCGATGCCGGACTCGAGCGGCTGAGGCACGCCGTGCTGGAAAAGGGGGCAGACGATGATCGTTAAATTTCATCCCAGAGGCCGCGGCGGTGGCGCCGGTCCGGTGGATTATCTGCTGGGGAAAGACCGGCAGCGCGACGGTGCCAGCGTTCTGCAGGGTAAGCCGGAGGAAGTCCGGGAGCTTATCGACGCCTCGTCCTACGCCAAAAAGTACACATCCGGTGTCCTGTCCTTTGCCGAAAAGGATTTACCGTCCGGCCAGCGCGAAAAGCTGATGGCGAGCTTTGAGCGGGTTCTGATGCCCGGACTCGATAAAGACCAGTACAGCGTGCTGTGGGTTGAGCACCGGGACAAGGGCCGGCTGGAGCTGAATTTCCTGATCCCGAACACGGAGCTGCTGACCGGTAAACGACTGCAGCCGTATTACGACCGCGCCGACCGTCCGCGCATCGACGCCTGGCAGACCATAGTGAACGGCAGGCTGGGGCTGCACGACCCGAACGCGCCGGAAAATCGACGGGCGCTGGTCACGCCGTCCGCGCTGCCGGAAGCGAAGCAGGAAGCCGCCCAGGCGATTACGCGCGGCCTGCTTGCCCTTGCCTCATCCGGGGAGCTGAAAACCCGTCAGGACGTCACTGAGGCGCTGGAAAGCGCGGGTTTTGAGGTGGTGCGCACCACAAAAAGCAGTATCAGCATTGCCGACCCGGACGGGGGGCGAAACATCCGACTGAAGGGAGCCATCTATGAACAGTCTTTTAACGCTGGCGAAGGACTTAGAGCAGAAATCGAAAGCGCAGCAGCAGACTACCGGCGAGATGCTGAAAGCCGCATTCAGCGAGCACGAGAAGTCTGTCAGAGCGGAACTGAGCGAAAGCGAGAAGAGAATCAGCGCCGCCATCCTCGACCACGACCGGAAGCTGTCCTCGGCCATGAGCCAGCGCACGAAGGGCATGGTGCGCATGGTCAGCCAGACGTGGCTGACCATCGTCCTGGTCTCCGTGCTGCTGATAGCGTCGAGCGCGGGTGTTCTGTGGTGGCAGGGGCAGCAGATGATCGACAATTACACGAGTATCCGGGAGCAGAAGGACGCGCTGGAGAAGCTGAACGCGAGAACGTGGGGCGTGAGGTACCAGGAAGACAGCCAGGGACGATTTCTGGTGCTGCCGGAGGGCGTGAAAGCGGACACGAACTGGACGTTCGACAGCGGCACGAAGATCGGCATCAGACTGGTACGGGAGTAGAGCATCATGACGGAGCTGGAAAAACAGTTGCTGAGCGCATTAGAGCAGCTACAGCAGGACTACTCGAAAAGGCTGGACGAGTGGGAGAACGCCTTCGCGGAATGGCGGACGATGTCTGGTCTTATGCAACGGGAGAACGCGGCGCTGAGCGAGCGCGTCACGGGCTTGAGCAGGCAGGTGCAGAGTTTGAGCGAGCAGCTGCGCCGGTTGTCGAACGGCTGAATGCCGTCGAGCTGCGTCAGCAGCAGGAGCGCGCGGCGCGGCATCAGAAAGCGCTGGAGCTGGAGCGATCTCAGCGACAGCGGACGTATAACGGCCCTTCACTGTGATAACCGGATAAAATGGGGCTTTCGGCGGACATCTGCGCTGAAAGCCTGAGCCATTCACCCGGCTGCATGACTATGCAGACGCGCAGAAATCACCAGGGGCGTTTTTCAGGGTTTGAGTCGGGTAAAGGTGACGGAAACGGCCGTCAGGCCGCAGAATCGCGCTGAGGGGCTCTCAGGGGGTGCGGGCAAGGGATGTTATGGTAAATCGTTGTGGGATCGACAGAAGTCACCGGACGGTGTAACGTTAGAGCCAGAAAAAACAAAGCCCCGGAAATCATGTCATATCTTGGCGGATCGCATGATAACCAGGGCCAGGTCGAAACCTTGAAGGAATCTTAGCACATGAACCGTGCCAGACAACAGCCCGCCATAAGCGCAGGGCGCATTGAGTAACGCCGCACTTAACCTTTTCAACGAGCGCTTGCCGCACAAGCCGTACTTTTCGGACGATCTGCACTTCGGTGTGCGCATTGCCGGTAAGGAACGCGCCATCCTAGCGAAATACATCCAGTTCAATCAGCCTCACGCCATGTTCTGGCTGGGATTCGACGTGGATCGCGCCGGTGCCGCCATCGACTGGAGCGACCGCAATGCGCCCGCGCCTACGCTGACCATCACTAATCCTGAAAACGGACACGCGCACCTGCTCTATGCGCTGAAAACCTCGATCCGTACCGCGCCAGACGGAAAAATGAAGCCACTGCGCTACGCCGCAGCTGTAGAGAACGCGCTACGTAAAAAATTAGAGGCCGATACGGGGTATTCGGGACTAATCTGCAAAAATCCGAACCACAGCCACTGGAAAATTGCTGTATGGCAGCCGGAGCTCTACACACTGGACTGGCTAGCTGACTACCTCGACCTCAACGCCGCCAACGACAAAGAAATCGTTACCGACTACGGCTTAGGCCGTAACTGCACCCTGTTTGATAAAACTAGAAAATGGGCGTACCGCGCCATTCGTCAAGGCTGGCCTGAGTATGACCACTGGCTGCAAGCCTGTTATGAACGTGCCAGCGCCTACAATTTGCAATTTGCAGCTCCTTTAGATGAGAAAGAAATAAGCGGCATTGCTAAAAGCATTGCTAAATGGACATTCTCACGTTTTTCTAATGAAGGATTTAACGATTATATATCCAGAACTCATTCATCAGAAATTCAGTCTAAACGGGGTATGAAAAGTAAAGGTGGCGGACGAAAAGTCAAAGTAGGAACGCCATGGTTAATTGAAGGAGTTAGTCGAGCTACTTGGTATAGGAAAAAGAAAAATGCAGAAAGTTAGTCAAGTTAAATTACCATATCCGTTTGTATGGAAGGTTATTTCCATTTTGTTTGGATGTATATCAAATCGATATGTTTGTTTGTGCGCTTCATGTTTTTTATTGTTCACGGGTTACATTCTAGATTGTTTTGCATCAAAGATTTTTTTCCTAACATCCTTTTCATCAGTAGTTACCTTTCTAGGTCTAATTTTAACTATAAAAAATCATTACTTAAAAAACTTAACTAGTTTAGTAGAAATGGCTCGCGCACTCGATGGAGGTGAGGCACAAGCGTCAGGCCCTATGGATGAGTATTTAAAGGATGAGAAGTATCGTAATAGTGTAATCAGGAGAGCTAATGATGAAGGTATAGGTATTATTATTATTCTTACCGGTACATTATTTAATGCATTTGGTTCACTGATTCCCCTGCCAACATTAACTTGTTAGGGGCCAACTATTAATTGCAACAGTAATGGGGTGGTCTATATGAAAGTTTTTATCGCTTTGTTTTTTTGTATTTTTTCGCATATATCTTATGCGAGTTGCATGTTATCT
>NZ_JABBJF010000060.1 GCF_014218705.1 Kluyvera sichuanensis
CATGGTTTCCCACCTACTAACTTCGAACTGGCGGGGCTGCTGGGATGCAGCTCTCCCAACGCTGCGGCGGATCACCTCCGCGCGCTAGAGAAAAAGGGGGCTATCTCTATCACTCGCGGCGTTTCCCGCGGGATCTCCATTACTCAACCAAAGCCAAAGAACAATGCCGGGCAGGGCATGACGCTTGTACTGCCATTTCCTCCAAGCGTTAACACCTACTGGCGCGCCCCTAACAAAGGGCCGCTGGCCGGTCGCCATATGGTTAGCGCCGACGGTCGCAAATACCAGAGCGCGGCGTGTGCGGCAATCATTGAGCAGCTTCGCCGCCTCCCTAAACCGTCAGCAGAGCTGGCTGCCGTAGAAATCACCCTGTACCCACCGGACGCGCGCCGCCGTGATCTGGACAACTACAACAAAGCGCTATTTGACGCGCTGACGCATGCAGGTGTCTGGGAGGACGACAGCCAGGTGAAGCGCATGCTGGTGGAGTGGGGGCCAATAACGCCGAAAGGGCGGGTAGAAATAACCATTACGCCATTCAAATAAGGGGAAAATATATGTCCAACTGTGGGTTGAATGACTGGCGTGATGGCAGTAATGTCGGACAGTGCAAGCGAAATGGGCGTGCAGGCCCTTCGCAACAATCAGTGTATGGAGAGAATATGACCAATAATCATGTTGTGGGCACTGCTACGCCCAAAAATGGCATCCCAACCGTAATTTCTGTAAATCATTCATCGGTGCCGGTGATCACTTATCGCAATCAGCGCGTAGTGACTACAGAATCCCTGGCTAGTGGCTACGGTACAACAGCGCAAAATATCACCAACAATTTCAACCGCAATAAAATTCGCTTTGTTGAGGGTAAACACTACTTTCGAATTGAGGGTGAGGAAGTTGAAAATTTGCGCAACTCTTTCAGCAGTGTGCAAATATCACCAAAGGCCCGCAGCTTATATCTCTGGACTGAACGCGGTGCCTCCCGCCACGCAAAGATGCTTGAAACTGAGCAGGCATGGGATTTTTTCGAACAGCTTGAGGATCATTATTTCAACCTTCGAGAAGTTCACGGTGTCATGCTGCCCAATATGTCCGATCCCATCACTCTGGCCCGTGCCTGGGCAGATGCAATGGAGGCGAAACAGCAGGCTGAAGCGATCACCCACCAGCAGGCCGAATATATCGAGCATCTCGAGAGCCTCTTCACCGATGGACTCTCTCCTGTTCAGTTCTGCAAGCGTCTGAATGGCGTAAACACTAGCAAGATCAGCGCCTGGCTTGTCTCTGCTAATTGGCTATACGACGACAACCCAGACGGGCGCAGCGCGCAATGGCGTGTTCGTTCCTATGCTCGCGACAAATACCTCACAGAGAAAAGCAGCAAAGTCTCACCAAATTCAGCTGTTAGCTTCACCACCTATCAACCTGTCTTGCTCCGGGAAGGTGCTATCTGGATCTACAAAAACTACCTGAAAGGTAAGCTTCCGATGAAGGTCACGTGGAACGGCAGCTTTACTCACGATAAAGAGCTGGCCGGGGGCGACCATTGAGAGCATTACTCACGCCTGAAATAGTACCGCGCCTCGGAGTGGTTCTGTTCAAGCCTGGTCGGGAGTTAATGCACCTGTTTGCATCTGGACGGGTGCTGGTCGAACGTGAGCCAGAAAACATGGCTCGGTTTCCGTCAGGCCGGATCCCCAATGCTCGCCAGCCGCTGCTGGAAGATGCCCGGCTAAACACCTTCTTCACTGATGAACGGGTTATTGCAGCTGCTGGTGGAATGGCTGGTCTTGAACATTGGCTGCGCCAGCGCGTAACGAAGTGCCAGAACCCGGATCCGGATTACCACCATGCGGAATTAACTACCTTCTGGCATCAGCCTGGCGCGCTGTTGGTGTGCTGGCATTGTGATAACAAACTGCGTGGGCAGACGACGGAAGAGTTACAGGCGCTTGCGCTGGGCAATGTCGCCGAATGGATTATTGATATTGTGCAGGCGGGGCTGGGTTACAACAAAGAGCGTTCTCTCTCTTTGGCTGAACTTTGCTGGTGGGCCGTTCAGTCTGGCATCGCTGATGCTATCACCGAAGGGATGGCGCAGCGGGCGCTACGATTGCCGGAGGAACCACATCAATCTGTCATGCGGGAGAGTGACATTGTGCCAGCGCTGCCCGCCACCAGCATTTTACAGAGTAAGGCGCGTATCCCGGTTGAACAGGTGAAGCCGGTTCTGACATTAAAAGCGGATCCAGAATCACCAGAGTCGTTCCTGCTGCGGCCTAAGCGCCGCCGCTGGGTGAATGAGGCCTATACCCGCTGGGTGAAAACTCAGCCTTGTGAGGGCTGCCGGCGGCCAGCAGACGACCCGCATCATATCGTTGGGCACGGTATGGGCGGTACAGCGACAAAAGCCCACGACCTCTTCGTGATCCCTCTGTGCAGAGAGTGTCACGACGAACTACACGCCGGTGTATCGGCATTCGAACAGAAGCATGGCACTCAGTTAGAGATGTTGCTGCGTTTTCTGGATCGGGCGCTGGCAATCGGCGTAATTGCGAAAGCTTAAGTGTATGGAGCGCTAAACCGCATGAATCAACAGAACCTGAATTTTGTAAGAATCGAACTTCGCCGCGCGTTAACTGATCTCTCCGGGGCAACAAAAGGTCAGCTTGAGGCTTTCAGTGAACACCCACCAGCAGACAAAAACGCCTCACCGCGCCGGGGCGTCCACCTTGTAGAACTCGAGGGAGAGAAGGGGATCCGCTTTGTTAACTCGCTGGCCGCGCCATTGTATGTGCTGGAAACGCGCAGCCGCCGCAGGCCAATGCCACCGATAAAAGATGCTGAGTTTGAGTCAGCGCCGTGGCGCCGGGCTGTTTCCGCGCTCAGCGAATACCAGCAGGCCTGGCTGCGGTACTGCTACGGTTTCGACCTGAGCTATAAACACCAGGTGATGATGTGTGAACACGTCTGGAAGGCATATCAAAAATGCCTGGGTGAAACCTCGATCCAGGAGCGCGTAGTTAAGAAGCTGGTCGGCCTGGTATGGTTGGCGGGGCAGGAGATTGCCGCCGCCAGAAACAATGAAACCCATAAAGACTATGCTGGCGCCGCGCTGGCACGGATGGTTAGCGTTGACCGTTCTACATGGCTACGTGTGTACTCGGCCCACTGGGCGGGGCTAAAGGCGGCCTTTACGGATCTGGACGAACATGCGCTGGGATTAGCGCTAGATCACTATGAGGCCGAAGAGGTGCTTAAAGTGGTAGAAATGTGAGGTAAATTTCATTATCTCCGCCAATCTCGCTTGCAAAATGCAACAAAATAAGTCATATTTGAAGCATATTTGTTATGTTGCCAAAGTTTTATAAACCCGCCATCGAGCGGGTTTTTTGTTGTCTGAAATAATCAGAAAAGGATAAATGAGCGTGTCCACTCCGGGTAGTGGCAAATTCATTGCAGCGGACAGGATGTTTAGGAGGAAGTGCCAAGCATTCTGTCCATTGCGGTGAAAGAACATATCGGCTAACACCCGGCCAATAACTTAGCGGTACGCAAATACTGATTGGAGTTAAGCGAGAGATGGGCGCTCGCCACCACAATACATTGACGCGATTTATGAAAATGTTTTACGTTATTGATGCAGTGAATCCCCCTATGCGGCGGGGCGCTCAGTCAAAACTGATAATGTTCAAATGCTCGCGCGAGGCAGTTCGACTGGCTGACTCACCGGGAGGCACCCGGCACTGCATACCAGATTGCGGCCATCGTATAATGGCTATTACCTCAGCCTTCCAAGCTGATGATGCGGGTTCGATTCCCGCTGACCGCTCCATTCTTAAGGCTCGCTTCGGCGGGCCTTTTCTTTTTCAGGCTCCGGGAAAACTCCTCGACGTGTGTTGTTGTTAAATCAGCCCGCGAGCCTGAACCCCTTTAAAACACACAGCACCATCCGATTTGTCCGGAGGTGAGGCTATGACCCGAATGAGCACAATTTACAGCAGACTTTCATATGG
>NZ_JABBJF010000061.1 GCF_014218705.1 Kluyvera sichuanensis
GTCAGAATAGAGTCTGCTTTCCCATTTTTTGACACATGCCCGCGAAGGTTATAGATTTCAGCCTGACAGAAATGGGCTTTGAGGCACAACGGAACAGAAAGTGCACTTAAGCCGCCTTCAACCAAGGAGACATCGTGCAGGGGCACCGCATCGGCTACGTCCGGGTCAGCAGCTTTGACCAGAACCCGGAACGCCAGCTGGAACAAACCCAGGTGAGCAAGGTGTTCACCGACAAGGCATCGGGCAAGGACACCCAGCGCCCCCAGCTCGAAGCGCTGCTGAGCTTCGTCCGCGAAGGCGATACAGTGGTGGTGCACAGCATGGATCGGCTGGCCCGCAACCTCGATGACCTGCGTCGCTTGGTACAGAAGCTGACTCAGCGCGGCGTGCGCATCGAGTTCCTGAAGGAGGGCCTGGTGTTCACTGGCGAGGACTCGCCGATGGCCAACCTGATGCTGTCGGTGATGGGGGCCTTCGCTGAGTTCGAGCGCGCCCTGATCCGCGAGCGGCAGCGTGAGGGCATCGCCTTGGCCAAGCAGCGTGGCGCGTACCGGGGCCGCAAGAAAGCCCTGTCCGATGAGCAGGCTGCTACCCTGCGGCAGCGAGCGACGGCCGGCGAGCCCAAGGCGCAGCTTGCCCGCGAGTTCAACATCAGCCGGGAAACCCTCTACCAGTACCTCCGCACGGACGACTGACACATGCCGCGTCGCTTGATCCTCTCGGCCACGGAGCGGGACACCCTGCTTGCGCTGCCGGAAAGCCAGGATGACCTGATCCGCTACTACACCTTCAACGACTCCGACCTGTCGCTGATCCGCCAGCGACGCGGCGACGCCAACCGCCTCGGCTTCGCCGTGCAGCTCTGCCTGCTGCGCTACCCCGGTTACGCGCTGGGAACCGACAGCGAGCTGCCCGAGCCGGTCATCCTGTGGGTGGCGAAGCAAGTCCAGGCCGAGCCGGCGAGCTGGGCAAAGTACGGCGAGCGCGACGTGACCCGTCGCGAGCATGCCCAGGAACTGCGCACCTACCTGCAACTGGCCCCGTTCGGCCTGTCCGACTTCCGCGCCCTGGTGCGCGAGCTAACCGAGCTGGCCCAGCAGACCGACAAAGGCTTGCTGCTGGCCGGTCAGGCCCTGGAGAGCCTACGGCAGAAACGACGCATCCTGCCGGCGCTGAGCGTGATTGACCGGGCCTGCTCGGAAGCCATTGCGCGAGCCAATCGGCGGGTCTACCGCGCCCTGGTCGAACCACTCACGGACTCGCATCGGGCCAAGCTGGACGAGCTGTTGAAGCTCAAGGCCGGCAGCAGCATCACCTGGTTGACCTGGCTGCGCCAGGCACCGCTGAAACCCAACTCTCGGCACATGCTGGAACACATCGAGCGGCTGAAGACATTTCAGTTGGTGGACTTGCCCGAAGGCCTGGGCCGGCACATCCACCAGAACCGCCTGCTCAAGCTGGCCCGCGAGGGTGGGCAGATGACGCCCAAAGACCTCGGTAAGTTCGAGCCGCAGCGCCGCTACGCGACCCTGGCCGCCGTGGTGCTGGAGAGCACCGCGACCGTGATCGATGAGCTGGTCGATCTGCATGACCGCATCCTGGTCAAGCTGTTCAGCGGCGCGAAGCACAAGCATCAGCAGCAGTTCCAGAAGCAGGGCAAGGCGATCAACGACAAGGTGCGCCTGTACTCCAGGATCGGCCAGGCGCTGCTGGAAGCGAAGGAAAGCGGCAGCGACCCCTATGCCGCCATCGAGGCGGTGATTCCCTGGGACGAGTTCACCGAGAGCGTCAGCGAGGCCGAGCTGCTGGCCCGGCCGGAAGGCTTCGACCACCTGCACCTGGTCGGCGAGAACTTCGCCACCCTGCGCCGTTACACGCCGGCCTTGCTGGAGGTGCTGGAACTGCGCGCCGCGCCGGCCGCGCAAGGCGTGCTGGCAGCCGTGCAGACCCTGCGTGAGATGAACGCCGACAACCTGCGCAAGGTGCCGGCCGATGCACCCACGGCCTTCATCAAGCCGCGCTGGAAGCCGCTGGTGATCACCCCGGAAGGCCTCGACCGGAAATTCTACGAAATCTGCGCCCTGTCCGAGCTGAAGAACGCCCTGCGCTCCGGCGACATCTGGGTCAAGGGCTCGCGGCAGTTCCGCGACTTCGACGACTACCTGCTGCCGGCCGAGAAGTTCGCCGCACTCAAGCGCGAGCAGGCCCTGCCCCTGGCGATCAACCCGAACAGCGACCAGTACCTGGAAGAGCGTTTGCAGCTGCTGGACGAGCAGTTGGCCACCGTCACCCGCCTGGCCAAGGACAACGAGCTGCCCGATGCCATCCTCACCGAGTCAGGGCTGAAAATCACCCCGCTGGATGCGGCGGTGCCGGATCGGGCGCAGGCGCTGATCGACCAAACCAGCCAGTTACTGCCGCGCATCAAGATCACCGAACTGCTGATGGACGTGGACGACTGGACGGGCTTCAGCCGCCACTTCACCCACTTGAAGGACGGGGCCGAGGCCAAAGACAGGACGTTGCTGCTGTCCGCAATCCTCGGTGATGCGATCAACCTCGGGCTGACCAAGATGGCCGAGTCGAGCCCCGGCCTGACCTACGCCAAGCTGTCCTGGCTGCAAGCCTGGCACATCCGCGACGAAACCTATTCGGCGGCCTTGGCCGAGCTGGTCAACCACCAGTATCGCCACGCCTTTGCCGCCCACTGGGGCGACGGCACGACCTCATCCTCCGATGGCCAGCGCTTCCGCGCGGGTGGCCGGGGCGAGAGCACCGGGCACGTCAACCCGAAGTACGGTAGCGAGCCGGGACGGCTGTTCTATACCCATATCTCCGACCAGTACGCGCCGTTCAGCACCCGCGTGGTGAATGTCGGCGTCCGCGATTCCACCTATGTGCTCGACGGCCTGCTGTACCACGAGTCCGACCTGCGGATCGAGGAGCACTACACCGACACGGCCGGCTTCACCGATCACGTCTTTGCCCTGATGCACCTGCTAGGCTTCCGCTTCGCGCCGCGCATCCGCGACCTCGGCGAAACCAAGCTGTACGTGCCGCAGGGCGTGCAAGCCTACCCGACGTTGCGCCCGCTGATCGGCGGCACCCTGAACATCAAGCACGTGCGTGCCCACTGGGACGACATCCTGCGCCTGGCCAGCTCGATCAAGCAGGGCACCGTCACCGCCTCGCTGATGCTGCGCAAGCTCGGCAGCTACCCGCGCCAGAACGGACTGGCCGTGGCCCTGCGCGAGCTGGGCCGGATCGAGCGCACGCTGTTCATCCTGGACTGGCTGCAAAGTGTTGAACTGCGCCGCCGCGTGCATGCCGGCCTGAACAAAGGTGAGGCGCGCAACTCGCTGGCCAGGGCGGTGTTCTTCAACCGCCTTGGGGAAATCAGGGATCGGAGCTTCGAGCAGCAGCGCTACCGGGCCAGCGGCCTCAACCTGGTGACGGCGGCTATCGTGCTGTGGAACACGGTGTACCTGGAACGCGCCACCCAGGGGTTGGTCGAGGCCGGCAAGCCGGTGGA
>NZ_JABBJF010000062.1 GCF_014218705.1 Kluyvera sichuanensis
GGCCTCAACCTGGTGACGGCGGCTATCGTGCTGTGGAACACGGTGTACCTGGAACGCGCCACCCAGGGGTTGGTCGAGGCCGGCAAGCCGGTGGACGGCGAGCTGCTGCAATTCCTGTCGCCGCTGGGCTGGGAGCACATCAACCTAACCGGCGATTACGTCTGGCGGCAGAGCCGCAGACTGGAAGACGGGAAGTTTCGGCCCTTACGGATGCCCGGAAAACCTTAGCGTACGATTTTTTCCGAATTCTGCGGGCTCCCCGTTGAGCGCATTCGTGAGGTGGAATACGGCATCATCTGCGATATGTGCCGCAGCGACTTAGACCTGGTGCGCATCATTGTTGATGCTGGTCAGGCATGTGACGGTGTGCTCGTCAGTTTTGCAGGGCAGGTGGCACGCCTGGCCAACGAGCTGCCGATGATTAAACAGGAGGCAAAATCCTACGCCGTCCACCATGCCAACGATTTACTGGGGCCATACCGGTTCGAAGCCGCTCAGGACAAAATGACTGGCTGGGCGACCTGGTAAGCCTCGAAAAACCATTTAGCCCCCTGGTGGGGCTTTTTTAAACTGCGCTTAATAAGTAAGTACACGACTACGGTTAGAAGCATGTCCACAAGAACAGATTTGTCGAAAATCCCGTCTATCTCCGGAAACAACGGTTATTCGCTGCGCTGTCCGGAAGTGAAGATCAACGGCCATGAGGCCCATTGCAGCTATACAGTCTGCCAGCACACCATCCTTGCCTACAAAGAGAAGCGTCTCCCGGCGACATCGTTCCAGTCCTGCGCTGCGGCCATTTCTGCTGGCAGATGCCAGGCACTGAAGATGATGGTCGAAGAGATCCGCAAAGGCGAACAGCTCTACTTCATCGATATGGCTGCGCTTATCAAAGAAGTGGAAGAGCAAAACGACCACGCCAGAACGCTTACCCGGAAGCGCAACACCATGACGATTAACAGTCTGGTTAAACGCACGAAGAAAACAGAACCAGCCAAACCCGAAACCACGTCCACCGATTCACTGGCGCCCGTCACTGATGTGTACGCGGCACTCATTGAAGAAGCAACCAAAGAAAACACATGAAAACTCCCGAGCGACCGATGGAGGTTAAACACTAATGGAAAAACTGATCGCCCTAAAGCACAAGCTGGATGCCATAAAAACGATGGGAACCAACGCCAAGAAAGAGGCACTGGCCAACCTTGATGAATTTGAGCAGAGCATGGTCTCGCTAATGCTCAACCCATTCATTCGATTCGGTGTGAAGAAGTACAAAGTGGCCGAGCCACTCGATACTTCCGTACCCAGCGACCAGAAGGTAGTCGAGCTGCTGGAGAAGCTGGCGGCGCGCGAACTGACCGGGAACGCGGCCATTACTGCTGTCGAATCACTCGTTGCCTCAATGTGCGCTGACGGGCAGGACGTGTTTCGTCGCTTCCTGCTGAAAGATCCGAAAGCCGGCGTCGGTATCAGCCTGTGCAACAAGGTGTTCGAAAACCCAATTCCGAAGTTTGAGGTACAGCTGGCGTCTCCGTACAAGGAGAAAGGCGACAAATACCCATTTAAACCAAATCCAAAGGCCAAGTGGCCAATGATCGGCAGCCTCAAACTCGATGGTCTCCGGGTTATCTGCGAAGTCATCGTTGACGAGGAAGAGGTGAACTTCCTGACGCGTACCGGCAATCCGATTACGTCACTCGATCACCTTAAACCAGCCATGCTGGAGTTGGGCAGACTCTCAGGTTGTAAACACATCTTCTTCGACGGTGAGGGGACTGCAGGCACGTTTAACCAGTCTGTGTCGGCACTTCGCAAGAAGAGCGTGAAAGCTATTGGTGCCGTTTACCACATCTTCGATTTTTTCTTACCAGAGTGGCGTGCTCAGGCAAAAAGCAAAGAGTACCTGCAAACCGGCATGAAGCTGAAAGAGCGCCTGGCCAAGCTGGTGGCGTTGTTCCGCAACACTCGCGGAGAGGATTATGCGCCAGATATCCACCTGCATCCTTTCTACATCATCCATAGCCATGAAGACTTCATCGAACGCTTTATGAAGCGCCTGGACGAGAACGAAGAAGGGGAGATGGGGAAAGATCCGGACTCTGTTTACGAATTCAAGCGTACCCGCAGCTGGTGGAAGTTGAAAGACGAGGATTCTGAAGACGGTGAAATCATCGACTTTGAGCCAGGCGACCCGGACTCTGGCTTTGCGCATACGCTGGGCAAGATAGTGATTCGTCTGGAAAACGGCGTCATCGTTCGTGCCAGCGGTATCAAGCATAAGTACCTGGACGAGATCTGGAACAATCAGGAGAAGTATCGTGGACGCATCGTTGAGGTTCACTGCCATGAGAAAACGCCAGACGGTAGCTTACGCCACCCACGTCTGAAGTGGCCGAAATGTCTGCGAGATACCGAAGACCGTATTGGAGATAAAGACTGATGCTCGGCTGGATGATTGTATTTTTGGTCGTCGGCATTGTTATCGGCAGTCTGGTTACGTCCAGCTGCATCAACGATTACGTAAAAGCCGGTGTCATGCAGAGACGTGGCCGCATTTACCGCATTGTAGATATCACGCACACACTGAAGGAGATTAAGGATGATCATGTTAAGTAAACGGGAGAAAGAAACTCTGCGTGAAATCAGCCAGTGGAAACAGTTCTACGCCAACTGGAAGCCAAAGACCCGCGCCAAACTGGAACGTATGAATCTTGTCGCTAACGTTTCGCCAAAGGGATGTGTGGAGAACTATCAGCTCACTGAAAAAGGACACTCACTGTTGCAGCAATTGACTGAGGCGGGGGCGTTCTGATGATTCCATACATCCTGTTATCTTTTGCTGGGGGCGTGGCCCTCGGCTTCAGTATCTGTCGCGATCTGGTCAGGCAGGTACTGAAAACCAAAACGCTTCGCATCGGTAAGCGTCTGTATCGGGTTGTTCACGAGACGAGAGCGCGGAAATGAGCAATTTGACCTCTTTCGACTGGTGGCTGGCAACCTACCTTGTGGCGGCCGGCTTCGGATATGCCTTTTACATTGGTCAGTTAATCGTAAAGCTACTGCTGATCAGATTTGCCAGCGATAAACGCATAGATGACGGTCTGTGGCGCCTGGGTTCTCTGCTGGAGACTCACTACGGCGAACTGAAGGAGAACGAAACTATCACTATTCAAGCGAAGCGTTTTACGGCCATCATCACGAGGGCACTGTTGCAAATAGTCGGTGGTGATAAACTTATCATCCCCTTTTGCTGATGGAGCTGCACATGAACCCATTCAAAGGCCGGCATTTTCAGC
>NZ_JABBJF010000063.1 GCF_014218705.1 Kluyvera sichuanensis
TGGGGTTCTAGGGATTTTCCGTCCAAAAACGACAAAGTGCTCTGGAGGCCGCGCCGTCCGTGGCCTCCAGAGGGGTATTACTTTTCGCTGACGGGTAAATATCCCTCGATTGAGCGCATAAGCTCCTCCAGATCTGGCAATTTTTCGCTCAATTCGAAGTGGTAAGTCCCCTTGAGGTTAATGTTGTGCCAGGCCACAGGGGATGCCTGTTTGACGATATCTATTCTCTTGGTATCTCCTTGGTATTCGAAGCTGGTCAACAGCTGGCTGAGTATCCTGGAGTTGAAGTAAACGATGGCATTGGTGACCAGGCGAGCGCACTCATTCCATAGCTGGATTTCTTCGTCTGAACTGCCCCGGAACTGATCCCCATTGACGCTGCTCACGGCCCGACGCAGTTGGTGATAGGCCTCTCCCCGGTTCAGCGCGCGCTGAACATAGTTTCTTAAACTGGCATCATCGATGTAGCACAGTAGATAATTCGCTTTCACCAGGCGATTGTATTCCGTCAGGGCTTCCAGCAGCGGGTGATTGCGCTTGTACTCCGAGAGCTTTCTCACCAAGGTGGCTTGCGTTGTTTTCCGCTGCTTAAGTGATACTGCAATCCGTTGGATGGTATCCCAGTGCTGCGCAATACGATGGGTATTGATTGGCTTTTTTAAGCACAGCTGAATTCGGTGTTCTTTGTCTTCCTTGACATCAAACATGTCATTGATCACTTTGCCAACCTGGGCATAGCGTGGGGCAAACTGGTATCCGAACAGATCCAGTAACGCGAAGTTCACATGGTTCACCCCATGGGTATCGGTTGAGAGCACATCCGGAATGATGTCTGACGTATTGCTCATCAACAAATCAAAGATGTAGTGCGATTCATGTTCGTTGGCGCCGATCACTCTGGCGTTGATCGCAGCGTGATTGGCGATCAAGGTCATGGCAGAAACACCTTTTTGAGTGCCAAAGTACTTCGACGAATAACGGGTTTTGAAGGTCTCGCGCCGGGCTTCGAACTTTTGACCATCGGCACTGGCGTGGATCACATCTTCCTGGATGTTGTAGTACCGGAAGATGGGTAGCTTGGCTGTCGCGTTATTGATGTTGTCGTTAGCAGCATTCAATGTTTCCAGGCGAAGATAGTTCGCCTGGATAGTGCTGAGCTGATCATAGGTACGATCAGAGATCTGTGCCATGCCGTAAATGCCTTGATTGGTTGCATTGCCGACCAGAATTGCCAACAGGTCATATTCATGGGAACGGCTTCTGGATTGGGAACCCAGCACATGAGCGAAGCAGTCAATGAAACCGGTGTCACGATCAACCATGCGCAGTACATCCGCAATCCCCGTTGTGGGAATTTGCTGGAAGAAGGGATTGTTGACCAGATGATGTTTGCTGGCCGAAGGCAGGCGCCAGAAGCGTTTACCCTGCGGATTACGCAAGATGATATTCCGGTTGTCTTCCTGTTCAAGATATTCGCCGACTTCGTACAAACGGGTATCCAATTCCATGGCCATCTGTTTGATCAGCTTTTCAGGCTCCTCCGCTAATTTTGTAAAATGGCTCTGTTGAAGCAGCGTATATTTGTTTTTTCGCCAATGTTCCCCGTCGATCAGGTCGGCGTCGAGTGCCCGGTATTTAGTGATATCAGGCAGCGTCAGCTGGCCATTCAGGCGATCAGGAATCTGTTGATAGAGGAACCACTCATAACGATCGATCAGGATATTCCCTTCACCATCCAGCAGGAATTCACGTGATTTTTTGGAAAGGAGTCTGGTGTCGGCAGTTTGCAACTGAGCGTCCTGGCCGTTGAGTTCGTTTTGTGTTTTCGCCAAGGCGGCCGCTAAGTGCTGGGTGCCGTCGCAGCCTTCGAAGCGCAGACATAGGAACAACTCTCGCAGCAAACCTTTCCGCAGACTTTCTTTCTCGTCGCAGTACTGCCACATGGCTTCATCGACCGATCGTCGCTGCTCGTTCAGGAAGAGACATACAGATTCCAGATCCCTTTTGGTCAGCAGGCTCAGTGCTTGCTGTCTTACTGTTGCAAACGGTAGTTGCAGATCAATGCTGTCATCAATGAACAGGTGCAGTACTTCAGCTGCCTTGCTGACATTTTTAGCTGCTTTTTGCCAATCCTTAAACACCGCTTCCTGCGCATAATCCTTTGCCTTCTGTTTGGTCTGTCTGACATGATGCACAAAGCCATCGGCAATACGTTCCAGCGCTTGCTGCCATCGCGTTTGAAGATAGCACAATAAATACAGCCATTGGCTGCCTACGGTTTGACGTTTCAGTTTGGCACCGTAGTAGTCGACTTTCTCTGCCAGGTGTTGCAGATTTTTCTGCGACAGTGATAGCGTGCTCAACAGCAGATCCACTTCCGGCATCCAATGCTGGATATGGCGATAGACAATCAGTTCTTTCTCCAACTCGGTTCCGGTGAAGTTACGAGCCGATTGTCGCAACTGTCGGAACGGCAGTGGACCTGTGCCGTTCACGAGCTCCGCCAGTGCTTGCTTAAGACCGCGTGACATTGCACGCTCAAGGTGCGCGGCCATGTGTTCCTGTTCGTCTCCCACCACCTGACTGATGATCTTTTGCAGCGTGCTGTAGGCAGGGATTGCGATCTTCTGCCCCGAACAATATTCAATGGCCGCATCGAAGAGGTGCCTAGGCGCTGTCCAGGCTCTGGCTTGCTGGGATAAGTAATCTCTCAACGCCGCTCCATGGTCTTTGACATTCCAGCGCTGGTAGTTGCAGAGCTGGAAAACACGTTGGTAAATCCGTTCGTTCTCTTTTGGCGTGAGATTAAAGGGTCTACAGCCTGGGCCTGGTAGAACGGTTTGATAAACGTATTTGAGGTCCTGCTTGATCTGATGAAAGCCGGGATTCAGCACCACCGGCTTGGCTTTGAAATAGCCCAGCAGTACCACCAGCATGTAACGCTGGCCCCGATGACGGAGGCTTTTAGCGATCGCCAGTTCCTTATCGTTCAGCGAGAAAAAGAAGCGTTGGTCGGCGGAGGTGAAAGCGGGGGGTCCATATAACTCATCTTGTTCTGCCTCGGACAAGATTTGGACACGTTCTTCGAATGCCATGGATTTAGCCCAAAAAGACTAAATCTTACTCAAACAGAGCCCAAATAGGGATCTCGAAAAAAGTAATACCCCTCTGGAGGCCACAGACGGCGGGGCCTCCAGAGCACTTTGTCGTTTTTGGACGGAAAATCCCTAGAACCCCA
>NZ_JABBJF010000064.1 GCF_014218705.1 Kluyvera sichuanensis
AGTCGCTGTCGTTCTCAAAATCGGTGGAGCTGCATGACAAAGTCATCGGGCATTATCTGAACATAAAACACTATCAATAAGTTGGAGTCATTACCAGATTTTTTATAAATTTAGTGTGTTTAGAATGGTGATCGCATTTTTCTTGGCTTTTATGCTTGATGTTAAATTCGACCCCAAGTTTCCTGTAAGTGCGGACACAAAAACATATTTATGTCCTGATTTGCTTATAATAAACCCTTCAAACCATCCGTTTTGTAAGGTTCTATTTGCTGTGAATCCTGCACCAGTTTTCCCATACAGTTTTGTACTATTATCCAGATCTTGTAGATACATGTTCTCTATGGTGTTTTCTATGGCTGAGTTTTTAACTGGGAGATTGTGATTAATAATTTTACGCAGGAATTGAATTTGTTCTTCTGGTGAAATTTTTAAGCTACTTTCGAGCCATGCTTCTGTTAATCCGTTGTTTCTTTCTTTATCTCCAGAGAAGTCTTGATTTCCATAATCAAAATCTTTGAGATAATTCTTGATTTTATTTAATCCAATTTTTTGGGTTATTTCTTGCGAAACCCAAACAACAGAAAATTGCATCCACGTCTTTGGTGTATGATTGCTGTTCCAGATCTCCATTCCTTTGGGGGTTTTATCCCATTTGAATATGGTTTTCTGATCTATTATTTCCGCATCAAATGCCATAAGTGATAATGCGATCTTGAAAGTTGAATCTGGTGCCATTTGCGTTGCACACTTTGCTTTATTGAATTGAGCAATTTCAGCGTTTGTGGATGCATCGTAAAGTAAAAAACAACCTTCAGTTCCTTCAAATAATGGAGATGCAACAGTAGAGATATCTGTTGATGCACTGGCGCTGCTGTAGATAATATTTGCAATTATTAAAAAAATAGCGAAGTTGATATGTATTGTGTTTTTCATAATAAGTATTGGTTTGGTAAAGGGCTTAATTTTAACGGCTAACAATTAATGAGGCTCCGGGTTCGCCCAACGTTTGACATGAGGGGCGGCCAAGGGCGCCAGCCCTTGGACGTCCCCCTCGATGGAAGGGTTAGGCATCACTGCGTGTTCGCTCGAATGCCTGGCGTGTTTGAACCATGTACACGGCTGGACCATATGGGGTGGTTACGGTACCTTGCCTCTCAAACCCCGCTTTCTCGTAGCATCGGATCGCTCGCAAGTTGCTCGGCGACGGGTCCGTTTGGATCTTGGTGACCTCGGGATCATTGAACAGCAACTCAACCAGAGCTCGAACCAGCTTGGTTCCCAAGCCTTTGCCCAGTTGTGATGCATTCGCCAGTAACTGGTCTATTCCGCGTACTCCTGGATCGGTTTCTTCTTCCCACCGTCCGTCCCCGCTTCCAAGAGCAACGTACGACTGGGCATACCCAATCGGCTCTCCATTCAGCATTGCAATGTATGGAGTGACGGACTCTTGCGCTAAAACGCTTGGCAAGTACTGTTCCTGTACGTCAGCAAGTGTCGGGCGTGCTTCTTCTCCGCCCCACCACTCGACGATATGAGATCGATTTAGCCACTCATAGAGCATCGCAAGGTCATGCTCAGTCATGAGGCGCAGTGTGACGGAATCGTTGCTGTTGGTCACGATGCTGTACTTTGTGATGCCTAACTTTGTTTTTGCGTTGCTCATGATGTCTAACTCCCAATTTGTGTAGGGCTTATTATGCACGCTTAAAAATAATAAAAGCAGACTTGACCTGATAGTTTGGCTGTGAGCAATTATGTGCTTAGTGCATCTAACTTTGTTTTAGGGCGACTGCCCTGCTGCGTAACATCGTTGCTGCTCCATAACATCAAACATCGACCCACGGCGTAACGCGCTTGCTGCTTGGATGCCCGAGGCATAGACTGTACAAAAAAACAGTCATAACAAGCCATGAAAACCGCCACTGCGCCGTTACCACCGCTGCGTTCGGTCAAGGTTCTGGACCAGTTGCGTGAGCGCATACGCTACTTGCATTACAGTTTACGAACCGAACAGGCTTATGTCCACTGGGTTCGTGCCTTCATCCGTTTCCACGGTGTGCGTCACCCGGCAACCTTGGGCAGCAGCGAAGTCGAGGCATTTCTGTCCTGGCTGGCGAACGAGCGCAAGGTTTCGGTCTCCACGCATCGTCAGGCATTGGCGGCCTTGCTGTTCTTCTACGGCAAGGTGCTGTGCACGGATCTGCCCTGGCTTCAGGAGATCGGAAGACCTCGGCCGTCGCGGCGCTTGCCGGTGGTGCTGACCCCGGATGAAGTGGTTCGCATCCTCGGTTTTCTGGAAGGCGAGCATCGTTTGTTCGCCCAGCTTCTGTATGGAACGGGCATGCGGATCAGTGAGGGTTTGCAACTGCGGGTCAAGGATCTGGATTTCGATCACGGCACGATCATCGTGCGGGAGGGCAAGGGCTCCAAGGATCGGGCCTTGATGTTACCCGAGAGCTTGGCACCCAGCCTGCGCGAGCAGCTGTCGCGTGCACGGGCATGGTGGCTGAAGGACCAGGCCGAGGGCCGCAGCGGCGTTGCGCTTCCCGACGCCCTTGAGCGGAAGTATCCGCGCGCCGGGCATTCCTGGCCGTGGTTCTGGGTTTTTGCGCAGCACACGCATTCGACCGATCCACGGAGCGGTGTCGTGCGTCGCCATCACATGTATGACCAGACCTTTCAGCGCGCCTTCAAACGTGCCGTAGAACAAGCAGGCATCACGAAGCCCGCCACACCGCACACCCTCCGCCACTCGTTCGCGACGGCCTTGCTCCGCAGCGGTTACGACATTCGAACCGTGCAGGATCTGCTCGGCCATTCCGACGTCTCTACGACGATGATTTACACGCATGTGCTGAAAGTTGGCGGTGCCGGAGTGCGCTCACCGCTTGATGCGCTGCCGCCCCTCACTAGTGAGAGGTAGGGCAGCGCAAGTCAATCCTGGCGGATTCACTACCCCTGCGCGAAGGCCATCGGTGCCGCATCGAACGGCCGGTTGCGGAAAGTCCTCCCTGCGTCCGCTGATGGCCGGCAGCAGCCCGTCGTTGCCTGATGGATCCAACCCCTCCGCTGCTATAGTGCAGTCGGCTTCTGACGTTCAGTGCAGCCGTCTTCTGAAAACGACAGTCAGAATAGAGTCTGCTTTCCCATTTTTTGACACATGCCCGCGAAGGTTATAGATTTCAGCCTGACAGAAATGGGCTTTGAGGCACAACGGAAC
>NZ_JABBJF010000065.1 GCF_014218705.1 Kluyvera sichuanensis
TAGCTGAACAGGAGGGACAGCTGATAGAAACAGAAGCCACTGGAGCACCTCAAAAACACCATCATACACTAAATCAGTAAGTTGGCAGCATCACCCTTCTGCCGGGCTAATAACCTGGTCCCGAGCATGAGCCGGCGTGGCAACTGCTGGGATACTCATTCTAATATACTTTCAAATACCGGATCGGACTGACCCGTGCTGGGATTGGCTCGAATGCCTTTGTGTTGACCTGTCGTCCGATTCTGGTATTTCCCGGGCATAGCCGGGCCCAGCGTTTGTGACCTGATAGGAGCTTTGTGCTGCATCTTGAGTGTCCTGTCCTGCGATGGGGATGGTTGTGCTACTGATATCTGGGGGGTAAACCATGCAAAACAATTTTCAATCTCCTGAAAGCGTGATCCTGGGTGTCGATACACACCTTGATATTCATGTCGGTGCTGTTATCAGTCAGGCGGGTAAGCTGCTTGGTACTCGCATTATTCAAACAAATCAAATTGGCTATCAGGAGCTATTTGATTGGGCTAAATCTTTTGGAGTTCTCGAACGAGCAGGTATTGAAGGAACCGGAACTTATGGTGCTGCATTAACACGTTTTCTTATTAAAAATAGTATTTATGTTGTTGAAGTTAACCGACCAGACCGCTCAAAACGCCGCCTTGAAGGAAAGTCAGATCCACTGGATGCAGAGAATGCAGCCCGCACCGTACTTTCGGGGAGCAGCAAAGCCATACCCAAAATGCAATCCGGCGCGTGTGAAGCTCTCCGGATAATTAGCGTTGCCCGACGTAGCGCTGTAAAAGCCCGTACTCAGGCGATTAACCAGCTTCGTTCGCTGCTGGTTAGTGCACCGCAGGATGTCCGCGACAAACTCTGGAAATCGAAACCACACGAGTGCGTAGCTGCCTGTATTAACTGCGAAGTATCAGAGTACTCTCCACTGCGTATAGCTCTGTACAGCACGCTTAGAAGCCTTGCGAAACGATGGGGGGCACTGACTGAAGAGTTGAATGAACTGGACGAATCGCTGGATAAACTGACCCGTAAATATGCCAGTAACCTTCGTAGCCAGTTTGGCGTAGGGCCACAGACGGCAGCCACACTGCTGGCAGTTGCAGGTGATAATCCCGAACGTTTAAAAAATGAAGCAGCACTGGCATCGCTTTGTGGCGTAAATCCGCTGCCAGCATCATCAGGAAAAACAGTCAGGCACAGATTAAATCGAGGTGGCTCACGTGAAGCAAACAATGCCCTGTGGACAATAGCCCTTGTGCGTATGCGAAGTGATCCGCGGACAAGAATCTATGTCGACAGACGAACTGGTGAAGGGCTATCGACCAAAGAGATCCTGAGATGTCTAAAACGCTACATCGTCCGTGAACTCTACCCATTGATTTTATCAGATCTCACATATGCCAATCGCCCGCTCTTGACATAGGAGCGTCAATGCGGTGGCCGAATCGTTCTTCAGTTCACTGAAAAAAGAGCGCATCAGGAAGAGAATATACAAAACCCGGGATCTAGCCCGGGCGGATATCTTCGATTACATTGAAGTGTTCTACAACCGGGCCCGGCGCCACAGTCACCTCGGCGGCGTCAGTCCGGAGGCCTTCGAACAGGCCTCGTCGTGAGGACAGAATTTGTCTACGGGCGTGGGGTCAGTCCAATCAACGGCTCGGAAGTGTCTAGATTATCCGTGGCGATTCAATTATTCTAAAGTTTTCGACCGCTATACACTCTTATCATTCTTTGTTAATCGTTTATTAAGATAATAAATATAAGGACGAAACCATGAACGATGTCATTCGTGACTTTTTCAAAATGGAATCAGCTGGTGGTATTCTTCTCGTGATTGCCGCGGCAATTGCGATGACCATTGCTAACTCACCGCTGGGCGAAACTTATCAATCTGTACTGCATACTTATGTATTTGGTATGTCAGTTTCTCACTGGATTAATGACGGCCTAATGGCTGTTTTCTTCTTACTCATTGGCCTTGAAGTTAAGCGAGAGCTGCTTGAAGGTGCGTTAAAATCAAAAGAAACCGCAATTTTCCCTGCGATTGCAGCGGTTGGCGGTATATTAACTCCTGCTCTTATTTACGTAGCCTTTAATGCCAACGATCCTGAGGCGATTTCTGGTTGGGCAATTCCAGCGGCGACAGATATCGCTTTTGCTTTAGGTATCATGGCGTTATTAGGTAAGCGTGTACCAGTAAGCCTAAAAGTGTTCTTGCTGGCGGTTGCTATCATCGATGATTTAGGTGTAGTTGTTATTATCGCGCTATTTTACACCGGTGACCTGTCGACCATGGCGTTGCTTGTTGGCTTCATCATGACTGGTGTCCTATTCATGTTGAATGCGAAGGAAGTAACAAAACTTACGCCATACATGATCGTCGGTGCGATCTTATGGTTCGCGGTGCTTAAATCTGGTGTTCACGCAACATTGGCAGGTGTAGTGATTGGTTTTGCTATCCCACTAAAGGGAAAGCAGGGCGAACATTCTCCACTTAAACATATGGAGCACGCGCTTCACCCATACGTGGCATTTGGTATTCTGCCTCTATTCGCATTTGCCAATGCGGGGATTTCGTTAGAAGGCGTATCGATGTCAGGTCTAACTTCAATGCTGCCACTCGGTATTGCTTTGGGTCTACTGGTTGGTAAGCCTCTAGGTATCTTTACCTTTAGCTGGGCAGCGGTAAAAATGGGCGTTGCTAAGTTACCTGAAGGCGTTAACTTCAAGCATATCTTTGCGGTATCTGTGTTGTGTGGTATTGGCTTTACAATGTCTATCTTCATTTCCTCTTTAGCGTTCGGAAATGTAAGTCCTGAATTTGATACCTATGCTCGACTCGGTATCTTAATGGGTTCTACGACAGCAGCATTACTTGGCTATGCCTTACTGCACTTTTCTTTGCCTAAGAAAGCGCAAGCGTAAGATAAAAATGAGCTATTTTGTAAAGCCTCCCAATCGGGATAACACCGATCAGTTAAGGCATTGATCAGTTGAACGATCCTACGGATGGTTAACAATACCCTCAGTACACTAATTGCTGAGGGTATTTTTGGCACTGTTGCAAATAGTCGGTGGTGATAAACTTATCATCCCCTTTTGCTGATGGAGCTGCACATGAACCCATTCAAAGGCCGGCATTTTCAGCG
>NZ_JABBJF010000066.1 GCF_014218705.1 Kluyvera sichuanensis
ATAGTCAGCAGGTATTGTTATGAAATGATGGTGGTTATTTTAACCCCTGTAGATGGCATCATTCGATGGCTGCCCCGAGGTTTTTCATGCTCTCCGATCTGGATGATGCAATAAATTTGAGCGTGAAGCCCCCGGCGACTGCAGGCCAGCGCCAGTTCATATTCATTCAGCGCCAGAAACTCCAGCCGCTGTGCATCATCGAAATCAGGTAGACCATAGAGCGCTTCCTGCTCGGCGTCCGAAAGAATACTGAGGAGCTTATTTTTAGTAGGCATCTCTGATCCTTATGCCTATTTAAACGCGCTTGTCACATTATCATTAACATAGAACCTTTACGTGTCATAATTTAAATTACGGGTAATGTGACTACCGTTGACAGATTATGGTACCCAAATCAGAATGTCACATAATCGAACGTATATGTGACAGAGGAAATATGTTCATCGGATATATTCGGATGTCAAAAGCGGATGGTTCGCAGACGAATGATTTACAACGTGATGCACTGATCGCCGCAGGTGTTGATGCCGCACATTTTTATGAGGACCGGGCATCGGGCAAACGAGAAGAGCGTCCTGGACTTACAGCCTGTCTGAAAGCACTACGACCCGGAGACACGCTGGTCGTATGGAAGCTGGACCGCCTCGGTCGTGATCTTCGTCATCTCATTAATACAGTGCACGACCTGACCGCGAGGGGGACCGGTCTGAAAGTGCTGACCGGTCACGGGGCGACTATCGACACAACAACGGCCGCTGGCAAGCTTGTCTTCGGTATCTTTGCCGCACTGGCGGAGTTTGAGCGCGAACTGATTGCTGAAAGAACGACTGCAGGTCTGGCATCAGCAAGAGCCCGTGGGCGGAACGGCGGCCGACCTTATAAAATGACGCCAGTCAAACTGCGACTGGCAATGGCATCAATGGGACAATCAGAAACAAAGGTCAGTACGCTATGCCAGGAACTTGGGATAACCCGGCAAACTTTGTACAGGCATATTTCCCCTGTTGGTCAACTGCGGGCGGACGGGATCAAGCTGTTCAACCGTGGATAATTTGAACGGACGGAAAAATCTGGGGTTCCGGCGTAGTACCCCTATCACCTCCACATTTTTGCAACAGTGCCTTATAAATGGCAGCCTTATGTTTACTTGCCAAGATGGGCTACCATATGATGTTTTATACTGAGCAATATTAATATTATCTTTAATGGAAAAATTAAGCCCACTAAGTGACCCACTGCTATATGGCTCTATTGTGAAGACGCCTGAGGGTAAAAATTTATACATGGTTGTCCCTATGTCTATTATTGCAAGGTTGACAATATTATTCGTTTTATAAATTTGAGCGTTTAAAATCACACATCAAAGCAATTAGTCAGGATAAACAACAATACCCAGTGCTTCGAGAATCAGTTCTTGCTGCCAGGCTGCAATTTTGATACCTGATGTATCGACTTTGCGGGGATCTAAACCGTCGAGTTCGGCGTGGCATAAATTGGCACCCTGTAGGCTAAATTGCCCCCAGACATCTTCGGAAAAAACACCTCGACTTAAGTCTGACTCTTTCAGTGATGCACCCGCTAGGTTCGTTCCTATCCAGCGATTTTCAAACAACTCACATTTTTCTAAACAAACCCTCTCCATATTGGCATAGGAAAGATTACATCCAGAAATAAATGCTGAGCAAAAGTACATACGATTACTCACTTGATGGGCAAAGTTTGTTCGGGAAAAGTTGGCACCTTTTAAATCACACGCACGGAACTCTATACCGTAGCAATTGGCATTACTGAAGTTTGCCATCGCAAGTTGGCATTGTTGGAAACTTGCATCACGAAGATCTGCGACATCAAAGTGGCAGCCTTCGATATCACCCTGTTCAATGAACTTGCAGTTGACGAATGTCGTATCACGCAAGTTAGCACGTCGAAAGTCGCTGCGAATGAATGTGCAAGCGGTGAAGGTGAGATCACTTAAGTCTTTATGTGAAAAGTTGTGGTGCCGATATGTATGATTGTAGGTTTCCATGAGTACTCCTTGTTGAAAGGAGGGCTAGACTACCATTATACATATGCCAAGACATTAAAATAAAAGCCTGTTACATCAACACATTACAACCCCTCAATTTACCTGTTTTAAGTGGTCAAATTGGCGCGTAGAGCGCCTATCGCTCTTGCATTGGCACGCGGCCCTGTTGAAAAAAGTTATTCGCTTTAGATAGGGTTAGGAGAGCCGTGCTTCGCCGGTAAAAAATCGGACTATCCGACGCAGGGCGGACTCATCGGCGGAGAAGCAAACTTTGACTATATCTCCCTACACTTGGAAGAGGGCTAGACTGGCCCCATAGATCACCAGACACTTCGACTCTCTTAAAATAAGAGGTAGTCTTGGAACTATGTTTAATACCAGTCAGAACGATAAGATGGTTGGAGTGTTATCAGGACCTGAGCGGCGTCGGCGTCGTACACCGCAGGAAAAAATTGCCATTATTCAGCAGACTATGGAGCCCGGTATGACCGTGTCTCATGTCGCGCGCCTGCATGGCATCAATGCAAACCAGATATTCAAATGGCGCAAGCAATATTAAGACGGTTCACTGACGGCTGTTGCATCGGGCGAGGAAGTGGTGCCGGCCTCCGAACTCGCTGCCGCCAATAAGCAAATTCGCGAACTCCAGCGCCTTCTGGGCAAAAAGACGATGGAAGCCGAGATACTCAAAGAGGCCGTGGAGTTCGGCCGGGCAAAAAAATGGATTGCGCATGCGCCCTCGTTGCCTGGGAACGACGAATAAGCGACGTTTGCAGAAGTCTTGGCGTGTCGCGTGCGCAGTTGAGCATTCGGGTTCACCGGCCATCTGACTGACAGGATCGCAGACGGCAGCCCCGTTCTGACGATACCACCGTATTGTCCCGGATAAACATGGCGGTGGCTGACCTGCCGACGTATGGTTATCGCCGTGTGTGGGCGCTGCTGCGACGGGAGTCGGAGCGGGACGGCCTGCCTGTGGTTAATGCAAAGCGGGTGTATCGCATTATGAGAACGCATAATCTGCTTCGGCACTGTTGCAAAGTTAGCGATGAGGCAGCCTTTTGTCTTATTCAAAGGCCTTACATTTCAAAAACTCTGCTTACCAGGCGCATTTCGCCCAG
>NZ_JABBJF010000067.1 GCF_014218705.1 Kluyvera sichuanensis
GGAGAGCATGAAAAACCTCGGGGCAGCCATCGAATGATGCCATCTACAGGGGTTAAAATAACCACCATCATTTCATAACAATACCTGCTGACTATGAAGATCTACGTCATCAAAATAGCAGTTCATGGAGTCAGTCCGATGGTCTGGCGTCGGCTGAGAATTGCTGCCGACACGTCACTGGCCGCGCTTCACTTCATTTTCCAGATAGTGCAGGGCTGGGGGGACGACCATCTCCATCAATTTCACATTTATGGCAAAGATTACGGTATCTCCTACGAAGGAGGCATCGGTTTTGTCGATAATCCGTTCCGGGTCGTGATTGATGATTTTGCTTTTGATGCTGGCGATCGCTTTACCTATGAATACAATTTCTTTGAGCACTGGCTTCATGACATTCGTGTTGAGGCCATTTATGAAAACTCTACGCTGAAAGCGCCGTTTTGTATAAGCGGCCATGGTATGCCCGGAGCCACAGCTGCGGATGAGTTCGATAAAACCCTGGCGTTTCTTGAAGCTATCGTTAATGCGGATGATGAAACAACGGTCGGCGAGATCCGCCCTTTTGCTGACGACCTGGATGCTGTCAGGTTCAACCGCCACAAAATCAACCGGCAACTGAGCAGGCTCGACCTTGCATCTCCGGTACTGGAGCCTGAAGTTATCTGGCTGGGCCGTCGTCGCTGACTGATGTCTATAAAGGTATACGTTTTCAGCATGCCTCTCAGATCCCCGAAAAAATGTCTATAAACCTCCCTAAATCAGTGTTTATGGATTATTCTTTAAATCTCTATGATGTTTAAAGACCTTCCGGAGGTTTTGCGTGCAATATGCCTACATCAGGGTAAGCTCGGCCGATCAGAATACGGCCCGTCAGGAAGAGGCATTGTCAAAGGCGGGTTTTCAGCCTGATAAAATTTGTGTTGAGCATGCCAGCGCGAAGGACACAAACCGCCCGGGGTTACAGGAACTCCTGGGGCAATTACGCCCTGGTGATACGCTTCTGGTTCATTCCATCGATCGCCTTTGCCGGAATATGTCGGATATGTGCGCTGTCACCACCCGGCTTCGTGACCAGGGCGTTACCCTTATTTTTCTGAAAGAGCAGCTGACGTTCAGCGCCGGCACAAACAATCCGATGCAGGAACTGCAGCTGCACATGATGTCGGCATTCAGCCAGTTTGAACGAGCCTTACTGAAGGAAAGGCAGGCCGACGGCATCGCCGCGAAAAAAGCACGGGGTGAAAAAACAGGGCGCCCCGGCGCCGATATCAAAAAGATCCAGGAAATTGACGCACTCAGAAGCAGAGGGGTCAGGCTCAGGATCGCCTGCGACCATGCGGGCCTTGGCGTTTCCACATATTATAAGCTTCGTCACCAGATGAACAACCAGTAGCCGGGAGATAGTCATCCACCACAGCAGGAGGCAATGATGCAACTGACGCTCCAGATAGTCATCACCGATGAATCAGGCTCCAGTCGAACGGAGGAACTGATGACAATCCAGAAATCAGGGGAGACCCGGAACGACATCGGATTATCGGTGTCAGAATCCAAGCTGTTGCTGAATACGGTCCAGCAGTCGGTGGTCCAGCTGCAGGCAGACGAATATACTCAACACCATATCCGGTGCCCTCACTGCCTTGCTGCGCGCAGAATCAAAGGCAAACAGAAAATACGGTACCGGACGCTGTTTGGCGTTATTCCGGTATCCGGGCTTCGGGTGTACCGGTGCCGTTGTGAAGAGAGTGATACAAAGACAGTCAGTTTGCTCAGCGACTGGGCCGGCGATTATTCTCACCCGGCACTGAAATATATTGAAACCCGCTGGGCCTCGATGATCTCCTATGAAATGACGACTCGTCTGCTGAAAGATATTCTGCCGGTGGGCCACAGCCTGAATGCCTCAACGGTGAGGAATCATTTATGCCAGGTGGCGCAGCGTCTTGACGCTGAGGCTGAAGCTCATTCAGGTTTTCTTTCCGGCTGCCCCCGCGACTGGGGGAACCTGCCCAGGCCAGGAAAACCGCTTGTGGTGGGTATAGATGGTGGTTATGTTCGCGATCGGGATGACAAAAAGCGTAATTTTGAAATTATTGCCGGGAAGTCTTTTTCCGTTGGTGCGCCTGCTGACACCCGCCGCTTCGGTTTTGTTCAGAAGGATGACTGTCATCCGGAACGCAGGCTCATGACCCACCTTTCAGCGCAGGGAATGCAGGCCAACCAGCAGATATTTTTTCTGTCCGACGGCGCGGATAATCTCAGGGACCTCCAGTTCGGTATGTACCCTGAGTCAACGCATGTGCTGGACTGGTTTCATATCACCATGAGGCTGACGGTGCTCATGCAATATGCCCGGGGACTGCTGGTATCAGATCCAGAGGCGGGGAGTAAAGTTCTGGCACTGCTGGAAAGCATTAAACGATATCTCTGGCATGGCAATGTTGTCGCTGCGCTGGAACATATTGATAATTGCGTTATGTATTGCGATGACCCTGAACTCAGCTATCCTAGCCTGAAATCCCTGCAAAAACATCTGGATGAAATGTATACCTACATCCGGAATAATAAGATGATGATCCCAAACTACGGCGAAATGCGTCGGTACGGAGAGCCGGTATCAACCGCGTTTGTGGAATCCACGATCAATGAAGTGATCGCCAGACGAATGGCCAAAAAGCAGCAGATGCAGTGGAGCAGAAAAGGGGCTCATTATTTGTTACAGACCCGGACCGCCGTTTTGAATAACGAACTGCAGGATAAATTTGTCTGCTGGTATCCGGGTTTTCAAAGTGACGGGAAGGGACCAGCGATGGCAGCATAGCTCACGCTGCCCCAATATTTTTTATGCTCTC
>NZ_JABBJF010000068.1 GCF_014218705.1 Kluyvera sichuanensis
TCGGAACCCTAAAGGGATCCCCCGATTTAGAAGTTGACGATTCAACCTTCTGCGCGGGCTTTGTAGTGGGAAAGAATCTCAGCTTTGCCCTGTTCGTAGGTGATTTCACCGGAGATAATTCGGGCTTTTACAGACTCATAAAAGGGAGTTCCAGAAGGATCCATCCCCTCCAGCTTTAGCGATGCTTCCGCCTTACGAAACCCGTCGATCCTTTGCTGTTTTGTCATTGATTTTCCTTTGAGCAGGATGCGAATAAGGCAGGCGTAAAGTGGGCCCACTTTACATATCCTGCCCGAATTCTGCCGTTGGTTATGCATGTATGCGTGTATGCATGCAGAGTGGAAATCTCAGGGAAACCCGAAGGAATGCCAAAGGAAATCTGTGTACCGGACAAGATGTGTTTTTGGAGTACCGCCACACGCAGCGGCATCCAAAAACAACCTGGTCAGGGCAAGCCCCGACACCCTAATCAGGATCTGATTTAAACTTATCGCGCTCAGGCAATCGGACGTATTTTCTTGGCGTCGAATCCCAGCCAAAGGCGAGGCGTGAACCATCATCTTCGCCATCGGAAATATCATCCCCGATAACCATGTCTTGATCCGTTTCCTGCTCCAGTTTCAGAACGTCCTTAAGCGCGCCACCTGTCGCAACAAAGCGGCGTTTATGCGTCTGCCGGGTCAGCTCTAAGAACCAGTCCGGGTCAGCAACCATATCAGCCGGCTTTGTCGAATATTTCAGGGTTTCAGCAACGGCACCGCGCACAAGTTCGGCAGTTGCACATGCCAGCGTCTGGCCATCTTTAGGCTTGCGGGGTTTCACTGCACGGACATCAACATTCGGATCGTAATCAACGCGCAGGCAGTCGCGCCACAGCTCAACCCATCGGTAATGCTTAACGTAACCATCGCCGGACAGCATTGAGGGAGGAACCATCATCAGGGTGTGAAAGTGGGGATGTGCAGAGCCATCGCGCCCGCGGGTTACTTCTGTCGTGCGAATCCAACCCTGTACGGGTTTAAATTCCTTGCGATCCTTCATTCGCTGGAATGCGGCATTCATGGCAGTAAGCGTGTCCCCGAGATCCTCGATCGCACAGTTGCGAACGGTGAGCGTGAGGAACATCCAGCGGGCATCAGGGTAATCAGCGACGATTTTCGGCAGAGACTGATAAAAACGGGCTTGCCACATCAGGGAACGCCTCCACTGGCAGACAGGGCAGTGACGAACGCGGCAGAAATGCGCCTCACGAAGCCGTAAACGCGTTTCTCCGGTGTCTTTAAGGGTAGACCAGCCAAAACGCAGCAAGCCGCCACAATCGCGCATACGAGCCGCATACGCCTCAAATTCAGCTGCACGCAGATAGATACCGCCAACATCATCAGATTGCGACTTGTGAACGTCCCACGGCTTATCGTCGGGACTGTAGTCAGTAAGGTTCTTTAGCTTAGGATTCTGCATGGCACCTGCTCCGGTATGGGCAGGCACAGAAAGGGTGTGTTATCATTTCCGTATCACCTGTAGAGAGAGTCTTAAACCGAATTTGTCCAGGTGATCGCGCCCCTGAAGTGTTGGTAGCACTTGCAGGGGTTTTCTTCATCATATCATCGTGTAAGTAAGGTCTTCGGAACCACCCGAAGTAATAAAAATTTAGTCAGCGAACACGATCACCTGCCAAAAATAATACAGACAAACCCATTTCGGAGCAAATCACGGCTCAGGCCTTGCGGCACAAGGGCTGGAGACGAATTTCAATCCCAGATTTATCCCTTAAGTATAAATACAAGGATTCCGACCCTTTCAGGGCCGAAAAACCAACCCCAAAAAGTGAATTCAAACACTCAAACATGAAAGCACTCAAACACTCGCAACTGAGCATCAGAATGAGACAAACGTGCAGTATTACATTCACTGCACGCGGCTGTTTCCGTTGCAAATCGCAACAAGAGTCCACTATTAAACAGAGTGGACCCCGCTTCCGAACGGCGTATGCCTCCTCGCAGAGCTGCGGGGGCAATCCCCGTTCCTCATCGCGGCCGCACGACATGACCCCTCACACTCTTCATGGCAGATTTAAACGAACAAGGCACACCGAGCAAAACGAGGATACCCCCACGGCATCACCTGTAGGGCAGGGCTTGCGCACCTACCCCACAGGCAATGCCTTGAAGGGGGTAAAAGCGGCTTTACAGGGCGATGGCTCACTACGTGAACCATCACCCATCACAAGGGTATGAGGGGTGCAGTCGTACAACCACTAAATCGGAACCCTAAAGGGATCCCCCGATTTAGAAGTTGACGATTCAACCTTCTGCGCGGGCTTTGTAGTGGGAAAGAATCTCAGCTTTGCCCTGTTC
>NZ_JABBJF010000069.1 GCF_014218705.1 Kluyvera sichuanensis
AAACGCGGCCATAACAGCGGAATGACACCGGTAAACCGAAAGGCAGGAACAGGAGAGCGCACGAGGGAGCCACCAGGGGGAAACGCCTGGTATCTTTAAGTCCTGTCGGGTTTCGCCACCACTGATTTGAGCGTCAGATTTCGTGATGCTTGTCAGGGGGGCGGAGCCTATGGAAAACCGGCAACGCCGCGGCCTTTTCTTTTGCCTCTCGATCCTCTCTCATTGCCTGTGCCTTAATGTCTCCGTTCCCTCCGCTCGCCGCAGCCGAACGACCGAGCGTAGCGAGTCAGTGAGCGAGGAAGCGGAATATCCCCGGACTTATCTTCGGCACCGTACGCGCCAGTGCTGCATTTTTTAATACGATGCAGGATAGGGCAAACGCCGCAAAATGACGTCATCCGACATCATTCCGCCGCGTTCGTCCAGTGACCTACAGTCGGCTCTGGGGTGTCGGGGCTGTGCCCTGACCAGGCGTTTTGGAGTATCGCCACCGTGGTGGCGGTGCTACAAAACATATCCTGTCCCTTCCTTGGCATCTCTGAAGTTTAGCCAGTATACACTCCGCTAGCGCTACGTGACTGGTTCAGGGCTGCGCCCCGACACCCGCTAAAAGCACTGACGCGCCTGCGGCTTGCCCAACCCCGCGCCGTCCGGGAAAGAATTTCCCGATCGACCCGACGTTTCTGTTTACCTGTGATGTTAACGTTTGGATCTTTTTCCCGGGTTTACCTATTTTCTTCTAATGAAGCGTTCACAGCTGACGTTAATAGATGGGTGCTTTCATGTTTGGTTTTTCACCAGGAGAACTTATGAACCTTTGCCCCGATGAACGTCTGCTCTTTGTGCGGATGATTTCCGCTATGCTTCGCCGTTCGGGCGGTGATGCGGGTGCTGTTATGTTTGAGGCGTATCGCCATATTGTGTCCGATACCAATCAAGCTCGTCGTTCCTGCATGCTCGACCTGCTCGAAAGCGTCAGGCATGACTATGTACACGGTGGATATACATAGTTGCCCTGGATACGCTTTTCGTCTAAGTGAGCGTTCTTTTCGTCTCTTTATTCGCCGTCCTGTATACCGAAGCGTGCGCTCAGCTTCTGATAAAGCGCTTCTGCCTGTTCGTGCATTCGCTCACAGTCGGCTGCCTCGTCATCAAGATCGAGCACGTCGAGTTTTTCGAGCAGCAGCAGCGACTGCGCCCGGATAAATTTTGCCATGTTCAGTGCGGCTGATTCCTGTTTTGTCATACGGTTTTTTCCCGGTTTTATGGTGATCGCAGACTGAAATCTTACTTCATTCACTTGAGTGCATAGCCATGCAGGTACGCAGAAATCATCAGCGCGTTTCTGAGCGGTTTTCAGGGGGTAAGATGTGTTCTTTTGCAGGTGAGGTCGTAGAAACGCCCTGAGAGCCTCTCAGGCGGTGCACGCAACAGATGTTATGGTAAATCCAGCTGATTGGCAGGTACAAAAAAAGCCCGGCAGGGCTTTTTTGTACCTTATTGATCTGCACACTTTGCAGCCTTCAGGGCTTCCAGCTGATTTAGCCGGTTAGCTGCTTTTTTGCGGGCTTCGCCTTTTGCCATGCCATTTCCTATCCCAAAATCACCCAGGAAACCTAATACGGTGCGCCCGTCAAATTCGCCGGTTGCCTCAATTTCTTGTTGTACACTGCGCGTTTTGGCGATTTCCAGAGCTACCGCTTTGCAATCCATTGCGGAAGATTCTGGACCGGTGACGTTCGCGGCCTGTGGATATTGCTTTGTTGCGCATCCTGCCATGATCAGCGCTGCCGATAGGATGAATATTTTTTTCAAAATTATCCTTATTTATTTAGGCATAGTTAAGAGATACCCATTTTATC
>NZ_JABBJF010000070.1 GCF_014218705.1 Kluyvera sichuanensis
GGACGGAAGTCGCTGTCGTTCTCAAAATCGGTGGAGCTGCATGACAAAGTCATCGGGCATTATCTGAACATAAAACACTATCAATAAGTTGGAGTTATTACCATGATAATAGTGTCTCGTTGTGTCTGGATAAGCGGATATAACGGCGTTCACCGGTATTTCTTTAATTAAAAAAATGATGTGTATGACTGATTTGTCTTGTGATAAATATCCTTAACAGACGGCGAGCTCGTCCGCCCATTTTGTTGCGGCCTGCATGGTTTCTATAACAGTGAACTCGCTGATATTGAGGGTATTACATATTTTCGCGGTTTCCTCCCAGTTAAGTTTCTCATAACATAACGACAGGGTCAGTATGTCAAAAAGTTCACCTTTATGTTCACAAAGCGCGGCAGTTACGTTTTGCGGGATTGAAATCTGTTTAATTAAATCGTCCATGGGGAGTTCAAGAATGACATCCAGCAATGAAAACAGACCGCATATAAATGCGTTATAGGATAATGAAACATTATTTATTTTTTCGGCAATTAATTCGCAGAATTTTCCGCGAACCATGCTCAGATGATAAAGTTCACTGATGCCGGAACGCCCCATATTTGAAAGGGCGGCCACCGCAACAAACCGCCGGAGTTCTTTGCCCCCCATATACATCAGCATTTCTTTCAGGGTAAGATTGTCCGCCTGAATTATGCCATGTGATTTAAACAGCATGTTTCTGACGTAGCGCATGATTTTATATGACAGCGTCAGATCGGTTTTAAGCAGACGTTCGACCGCGGCAAAGTCCGGGTTTTCCCTGTTCACCTCCATCATCAGCCTGGAGAGTGGCAGGGGGTTCTGGGAAAGGCATTTATTTCTGAGGATTTCCGGGCGACTGAAGAAAAATCCCTGGAAAAGCGCGAAACCCGCCCGGCTGTAAAGCTCAAACTCGTCCCTTGTTTCCACTTTTTCAGCAAGGAATTTTATGCCCTGCAGAAGCTGACTTTTTCTGTGGATATATTGCCGGATATCTTCATAGTCATTGTCTCTGACATCAAATTTGATGACAGAAATATACTGCATAAAGCGGTCCCATTCATCATCCATCGTGAAATCATCGAGCGCAAGCTGGTAACCCCTGTCGTGCATATCCTTTACGGCACAGAAAAGCGCATCATCCGGGACTGCATTTTCCAGAATTTCGATGACCACTTTTTCATTCGGCAGCGTATCGCCCAGTCCGTTAATGATCATCTGGTGCGGCACATTAATAAAAGAACTGTGATTGTTGGCTATACGGGGAACAGGGATGCATAAAAACTGGTCAGAAATCATTCTGGACGTGGCGTATTCTGGTGAAACATCGGGAAAGGCATTGTTCATTCCGTCTCTGAAAAGCAGCTCATAAGCGACGGTCTGCATTTTTGTGTCAAAAATAGGCTGGCGTGCGATAAATGAATACATATTCCCGGTCCCCAGGTCAGCGTTATAATTTTTAGAAATGTAACCTTTCTATGGCACTGTTGCAAAGTTAGCGATGAGGCAGCCTTTTGTCTTATTCAAAGGCCTTACATTTCAAAAACTCTGCTTACCAGGCGCATTTCGCCCAGG
>NZ_JABBJF010000071.1 GCF_014218705.1 Kluyvera sichuanensis
AAGAAACATCTTCGGGTTGTGAGGTTAAGCGACTAAGCGTACACGGTGGATGCCCTGGCAGTCAGAGGCGATGAAGGACGTGCTAATCTGCGATAAGCGTCGGTAAGGTGATATGAACCGTTATAACCGACGATTTCCGAATGGGGAAACCCAGTGTGTTTCGACACACTATCATTACGTGAATACATAGCGTAATGAAGCGAACCGGGGGAACTGAAACATCTAAGTACCCCGAGGAAAAGAAATCAACCGAGATTCCCCCAGTAGCGGCGAGCGAACGGGGAGCAGCCCAGAGCCTGAATCAGCATGTGTGATAGTGGAACGGTATGGAAAGGCCGGCGATACAGGGTGATAGCCCCGTACACAAAATTGCATGTGTTGTGAGCTCGATGAGTAGGGCGGGACACGTGGTATCCTGTCTGAATATGGGGGGACCATCCTCCAAGGCTAAATACTCCTGACTGACCGATAGTGAACCAGTACCGTGAGGGAAAGGCGAAAAGAACCCCGGCGAGGGGAGTGAAAAAGAACCTGAAACCGTGTACGTACAAGCAGTGGGAGCATCCTTCGGGGTGTGACTGCGTACCTTTTGTATAATGGGTCAGCGACTTATATTCTGTAGCAAGGTTAACCGTATAGGGGAGCCGCAGGGAAACCGAGTCTTAACTGGGCGTTAAGTTGCAGGGTATAGACCCGAAACCCGGTGATCTAGCCATGGGCAGGTTGAAGGTTGGGTAACACTAACTGGAGGACCGAACCGACTAATGTTGAAAAATTAGCGGATGACTTGTGGCTGGGGGTGAAAGGCCAATCAAACCGGGAGATAGCTGGTTCTCCCCGAAAGCTATTTAGGTAGCGCCTCGTGAACTCATCTTCGGGGGTAGAGCACTGTTTCGGCTAGGGGGTCATCCCGACTTACCAACCCGATGCAAACTACGAATACCGAAGAATGTTATCACGGGAGACACACGGCGGGTGCTAACGTCCGTCGTGAAGAGGGAAACAACCCAGACCGCCAGCTAAGGTCCCAAAGTCACAGTTAAGTGGGAAACGATGTGGGAAGGCTCAGACAGCCAGGATGTTGGCTTAGAAGCAGCCATCATTTAAAGAAAGCGTAATAGCTCACTGGTCGAGTCGGCCTGCGCGGAAGATGTAACGGGGCTAAACTGTGCACCGAAGCTGCGGCAGCGACACTATGTGTTGTTGGGTAGGGGAGCGTTCTGTAAGCCTGCGAAGGTGTCTCGTGAGGGATGCTGGAGGTATCAGAAGTGCGAATGCTGACATAAGTAACGATAATGCGGGTGAAAAACCCGCACGCCGGAAGACCAAGGGTTCCTGTCCAACGTTAATCGGGGCAGGGTGAGTCGACCCCTAAGGCGAGGCCGAAAGGCGTAGTCGATGGGAAACAGGTTAATATTCCTGTACTTGGTGTTACTGCGAAGGGGGGACGGAGAAGGCTATGTTAGCCGGGCGACGGTTGTCCCGGTTTAAGCATGTAGGCGG
>NZ_JABBJF010000072.1 GCF_014218705.1 Kluyvera sichuanensis
TAACGCTGAGGTGTGATGACGAGGCACTACGGTGCTGAAGTAACAAATGCCCTGCTTCCAGGAAAAGCCTCTAAGCATCAGGTAACATCAAATCGTACCCCAAACCGACACAGGTGGTCAGGTAGAGAATACCAAGGCGCTTGAGAGAACTCGGGTGAAGGAACTAGGCAAAATGGTGCCGTAACTTCGGGAGAAGGCACGCTGATATGTAGGTGAAGTGGTTTACCCATGGAGCTGAAATCAGTCGAAGATACCAGCTGGCTGCAACTGTTTATTAAAAACACAGCACTGTGCAAACACGAAAGTGGACGTATACGGTGTGACGCCTGCCCGGTGCCGGAAGGTTAATTGATGGGGTTAGCGGCAACGCGAAGCTCTTGATCGAAGCCCCGGTAAACGGCGGCCGTAACTATAACGGTCCTAAGGTAGCGAAATTCCTTGTCGGGTAAGTTCCGACCTGCACGAATGGCGTAATGATGGCCAGGCTGTCTCCACCCGAGACTCAGTGAAATTGAACTCGCTGTGAAGATGCAGTGTACCCGCGGCAAGACGGAAAGACCCCGTGAACCTTTACTATAGCTTGACACTGAACACTGGTCCTTGATGTGTAGGATAGGTGGGAGGCTTTGAAGTGTGGACGCCAGTTCGCATGGAGCCAACCTTGAAATACCACCCTTTAATGGCTGGTGTTCTAACGTAGACCCGTAATCCGGGTTGCGGACAGTGTCTGGTGGGTAGTTTGACTGGGGCGGTCTCCTCCTAAAGAGTAACGGAGGAGCACGAAGGTTAGCTAATCCTGGTCGGACATCAGGAGGTTAGTGCAAAGGCATAAGCTAGCTTGACTGCGAGAGTGACGGCTCGAGCAGGTGCGAAAGCAGGTCTTAGTGATCCGGTGGTTCTGTATGGAAGGGCCATCGCTCAACGGATAAAAGGTACTCCGGGGATAACAGGCTGATACCGCCCAAGAGTTCATATCGACGGCGGTGTTTGGCACCTCGATGTCGGCTCATCACATCCTGGGGCTGAAGTAGGTCCCAAGGGTATGGCTGTTCGCCATTTAAAGTGGTACGCGAGCTGGGTTTAGAACGTCGTGAGACAGTTCGGTCCCTATCTGCCGTGGGCGCTGGAGAATTGAGGGGGGCTGCTCCTAGTACGAGAGGACCGGAGTGGACGCATCACTGGTGTTCGGGTTGTCATGCCAATGGCATTGCCCGGTAGCTAAATGCGGAAAAGATAAGTGCTGAAAGCATCTAAGCACGAAACTTGCCCCAAGATGAGTTCTCCCTGACTCCTTGAGAGTCCTGAAGGAACGTTGAAGACGACGACGTTGATAGGCTGGGTGTGTAAGCGTAGCGATACGTTGAGCTAACCAGTACTAATGAACCGTGAGGCTTAACCTTACAACGCCGAAGATGTTTTGGCGAAAGA
>NZ_JABBJF010000073.1 GCF_014218705.1 Kluyvera sichuanensis
TTGGTTTAGGAAGTTTGCCAACATTCGGAACGGCAGCATCAAAAGATGTTGGTACCGGAGCTGGTCAAATCCCAGATATGAGCTACTTCGCTGCTTCTCTTGAGAGGAACGGGTGGGAAAAACTACCGTCCGGGAAAATTCGCCAGTGGGGATATGTAACATTGTCCGGCTATGAGGGGCCACCGGAAACTTTCAACCTACCGATCCCATTCCCGAACGAAGCTTTAAACGCACACGCAACGGTTCAATACGCGAATAATGTAAGTGGGCTTATGAATGTATATGTGGCGGCAATAACAAATAGCACAATAACACTTGTCCCTGATTCTGCAACATCACAGATAAAGCCAAGTGTGTACTACGAAGTCGAGGGTAAATAAATGGAAATAATCTTTAGCCCAAGTCAGAACAAGTTTTTTCCTGTCGTGCTGAAACCTAATTATGAGAAAGCAGGGGTATGGCCGGTTGACGGCGTTGATGTGGCTTATGAAGTTTATCTTGAGTTCATTGCTAACCCACCGGAAGGAAAGACGCGCGGCGTAGTAGATGTGATGCCAGCATGGATTGATAAACCCACTCCAACGCATGAGCAATTAGTTGATCAAGCAGCAGCAAAACAAAAGCGGTTGATTGTTGAAGCTAATGAGTACATTGGGTTGAAGCAGTGGTCTGGTAAAGCCGCTCTCGGGAGATTGTCGGAAGATGAGAAGGCGCAATATAACGCCTGTCTCGATTATCTGGATGAACTTGAAGCAGTAAACCCAGCAGATGCGCCGGATAAGTGGCCTACACTTCCTGTGTAGGTTGAGTGTCAGGGATTGTCGGTACTGGCGCTTCGGTCCAGGCAGGCAATCCATCACTCCCCGCAACCCTAACCCAGCCAGGGCGATCTGTTGTGAACTCAATCACCATCTCAGTGCTCACTTCAATGCCATCATCGGGCCATGCGCCTGCGGCAAGATAGCGGTTCTTTAGTGCGTTCGGGTAGAACATATTTATTGACGGGCTGTAGATATAGTCTGTCATTTGCCGGTTACCTCCCAATAGACTTTAGCGATATATGTCGCCGTTGCGTTGTCCTGAACCAGGGTTATTGCTGTGTTTGTCGCATCGACTACATAAACAGCAATATTGCCGCTGTAGTTTGTTGGGGCATTGATTGTCGCATGCGCATTCAAGGCTTTTCCGGGGAAAGGGATTGGGAGTGGAACAACTTTATTTCCGCCCTCTGATGAGCTCATCTGAACCAGTCCCCACTGCTTAATTTTGCCATTTGGCAAAATCTCCCATCCATTTTCCTCAAGCAGGCAAGGAAATGACGACATATCTGGGATTTGACCAGCTCCGGTACCAACATCTTTTGATGCTGCCGTTCCGAATGTTGGCAAACTTCCTAAACCAA
>NZ_JABBJF010000074.1 GCF_014218705.1 Kluyvera sichuanensis
GGGGTTCGAGGTCCAATGATGTAAAAAACCACGCTAAGAGGTTAATTCATTGTTTGTATTCAAATTTAATGGTCTTAACTCGCCCTTCAGAATATCTTCCGGTAACGAAAACGTATAATGTCCCAGCATATTTATATGGCCATGTATCAGCGGCGATAATCTTGCCAGATGCTCCTCTTCAGGTGTTTCCCCCGATTTGCGAAGATGTGACAACGCCTCCTGCATGTAAAGTGTATTCCACAGCACAACCGCATTGGTCACCAGACCCAGAGCACCGAGTTGATCTTCCTGCCCTTCACGGTAGCGTTTTCTAATCTCACCACGTTGTCCGTAGCAAATGGCTCGAGCCACTGCATGGCGTCCTTCTCCCCGGTTGAGCTGAGTGAGGATCCGACGCCGGTAATCCTCATCATCGATATAGTTGAGAAGATACAACGTCTTGTTGACCCGGCCCACTTCCATAATCGCCTGAGCCAGACCAGATGGTCGGCTACTTCTCAACAGTGAACGAATAAGCTCTGATGCATGGATGGTCCCAAGCTTCAGTGAGCCCGCCATTCGCATCATTTCATCCCATTGGGATTCTATTTTTGACAGTTCAACACATCCCCGGGCCAGCTCATTCAGGGCACCATAATGTGCCGTTTTATCTGCCCGCCAGAATATCGCCCCGCCTGCATCGGCCAGACGAGGGGAAAACTGGTAGCCCAGTAACCAGAACAGGCCAAAAATGATATCGCTGGATCCTGCCGTGTCCGTCATAATTTCTACCGGATTCAGCCCGGTCTGCTGCTCCAGAAGCCCTTCCAGTACAAAGATGGAATCACGAAGCGTCCCGGGAACTACAATGCCATGGAAACCGGAGTATTGATCGGAGACGAAGTTGTACCAGGTGATACCGCGTCCTGAACCAAAGTATTTACGATTTGGTCCGGAATTAACCGTTTTAACCGGTGTGACAAAACGCATACCATCTGCGGAGGCAACCTCACCACCTCCCCAGTACCCCGCGAGCGGCAGCGTGGACTGAAAATCAACCAGCCGTGCATTAGCGGTGACCAGCGTTTCTGCCCTGAGATAATTTTGTTTAACCCAGCTCAGACGATGGCGAGTAAGCGCGGGAATATTATGCTTTATCAGGGGTTCATGCCCTATATTGCAGGCTTCTGCCAGCAGTGTTGCGCACAGACTGACCTGGAGATCCTGCGCCCGAGCACCTGATTCACTGACG
>NZ_JABBJF010000075.1 GCF_014218705.1 Kluyvera sichuanensis
TTGCTCAGCAGTCAGTGAGTCCAAAACACTATCTGGCTGATACAGGTCATTATCGAACAGTCGTAACATCCCTCGATCTTTTTCTGGTAAATCAATCCGATAGTAGTCTCTGGCAAAGATACGGCGCAGAAGCGGCCGGTATTGATTCGGGTCCAGTTTTTTCCATTCCGGCCGTCGGAATGATTTTGCCTGCGGAAGTACCTGGTAAATGGCGCATGATTCTTCAGATTTTGTCCTCGAAAAATCATGACGTTTTAGCTCTTTGAACATGGCATCGCACATCAGGTATCCCTTGCCGGTATGCTGCTGCCAGCGTCCTTTTCCGGCCTGCGCAGGAAGCACCGTCAGGCTGAGTGCGACTAATGTGAGCAACAATGGCTTGTAGGGTGAAGATGTTTTCATCAGACCTCCGGTGTCCTGTTTATATTGATTAAATAAATATATTAAATACGTTATTTATGTCGGCCTTAATTTATGGATGAAATACTATTGTTTTTATAAATATTGCTATCCTAAGTTTGTTTTTAGGTTATGAATAAGTATTTTTTAACTGTTGATATGATTTTATATTCCATGTCAGGATGAAAAACTGTGGAGCGTCTCTGTTTTCTCATTTATGCATAATATGCATGATTGATGTCCTATGAAATAATAGAGCGATTTATAAGTGATGTTTATGAATAACCTTCAGGAAGACTAAACGGAACCTATAAAGAATTAATATATGAATGGTTATCAGCACGTCTTTAAGAGCATAGTATAGAGAGTATCAGTAAAATTATTAATGGAATGCCATTTAAGTGTCATAATAAATAATTCCTTATGTTATTTAATTCCATCGTTATAGAAGATTTCACAATTGGCGTCTGGGCTAAACGACCATTTCCTGTATTTGAAGCTATAAGTACTCATTCCTATGTTATCGATAAAATAAGGCGTGCCTTTATATAAATAGATATCTGACTTCCTGGCGGCCCGTCGAATGGCACCTGAAAGAAGCGTGTGCTGCTTGCTTTCGGGAAGTATTGCTCTCGGTTCAAGCCCTGTCAGGCTGTCGTTAACAAGGATAAGTCCTTGTGCCAGAATGTCGGGCATGGGCAGCCTGAGGCTTTTACAT
>NZ_JABBJF010000076.1 GCF_014218705.1 Kluyvera sichuanensis
ATAGTCAGCAGGTATTGTTATGAAATGATGGTGGTTATTTTAACCCCTGTAGATGGCATCATTCGATGGCTGCCCCGAGGTTTTTCATGCTCTCCTTATTGAGCAGGGGGAACGTCTCACACACGCAGCCCATGCGGGCGCGGATCTCTGGAGAGTTAGCTTTCTCATTCCAGTTTTTGATAATGGGCAGCATGAGCGCCTCGAAACGTGTAAATCCGCGCTTCGACATGGTTTCATAATCAGGGCTACCAAACGTGGTAAAGCCGGTGATAATGTTAGGCACATTGATACGATCTAGGGCATCTGCAATGGTGTAGGCGCTGGCGAGTGCCAGTTGAATCTTCCTGCCACCCATTGAGCCGGACAAGTCGATCACCTGCTGGACGCACGCGTTCACCGCTCTGTGGTCTTCTTTCTTGCGGAACACTCGGTCGTCGTTCATTGCCAGACGATACAGGTTCGCGCCATGTATCCGCCCACGTCTCTGGCCTGGGATAAACTGAACTCGGTTGCGGCTGGCGATAGCTCGCTCCAGGTCTTTGGCCAGAGTCGAAGAAACGCCTGCTGACAGATGTTTTTCGATTTTCAGTTCAAAGAGTTTTCTGCCTTCCGGAACCATGCGGTAGCGATCGACAGGTGAGTGCATTGGGATTGCGCCAAATGTCTTTCTTGTGCGCTTAACATGCTCTTCAGCCTCATCAATCAGCCCGATAAAGTCGTATGAACGATCGTATGGGCGATACTCAGAAAGCGAGGTGCTCATAAGCTCCTTACTGATGGTGGCCGACAGTGCGTCTTCGGTCATTTCACCGGTTCCGTCTTCCATCTCGTCGAGCGCCTTGAGTGCGTCCTCCAGAGTCATTTCATCCGGAGCAGGAACAAAGCCTGACTCACTGTCTTCAGGCGCTTCCGCAGCATCCTCATTTTCTTTACCTTCGCCGTCTGTTTGATCGGCGGCATCATCTTGGGGTTCTAGGGATTTTCCGTCCAAAAACGACAAAGTGCTCTGGAGGCCGCGCCGTCCGTGGCCTCCAGAGGGGTATTACTTTTCGCTGACGGG
>NZ_JABBJF010000077.1 GCF_014218705.1 Kluyvera sichuanensis
TGTACGACCGGATACATAGGTAACACTTCAGACCGGGAACATAGGTAACACTTTCCTAGTCTATCCGGATAATACTACGGCTTTTCCGGTCATAGTAAGCAAGCGTTATACCGTTAAAGATGATGGCCTCAACTCCATCATCTTTTTCTTCCAGCATGATGTATTCCCCCAGCAGCGCTTCGCTCAGGAACACCTCCTTGCCGATGTGTATCACCCCCTTCGACATCACTCTGTACAGCCGCGCTCCTTCAGGCCATTCATACTCAGGTACTTTACCGTCCCAGCTGCGCGATGATGGCCGCCATACCTCACCCGGCGTGGTTCCTCCCAGTGCTTCATGTGGACGCTCCTGGTTGAACTCTTCTCTGTAATGACTGAACCAGGCCTGTTGCTCTTCCAGTGTTCTGAAGATATTCCCGTGTTTCAGTGCGCTTTTCAGCGAACGGTGCATCCGCTCATGGCGACCATTTTCCTCCGGATGCCCCTTTCTGATTCGCTCGGGCCTGATGCCCAGTTTGATAAGCCAGACCGACAGACGGCTGAGACCCGCCACCCCAACGCCAGCAAAGGGCTGCCCGTTGTCGGTTCGCAGCACATCCGGCAGACCGTATTCAAGGAAGGCGTCGGTGAGGCACTGTCGGGCAAAGGCGGTGTTCTCGTGATGATTACCCCGGCAGCTCAGAAGGTAGCGGCTGTGGTTATCCGTCAGCGTAAACGGGTGGCAGTACTCCCGGCTCAGCAGTCTGAACTTCCCTTTAAAATCAGCGCTCCAGACCTGATTAATATCCTGGATAGTGGTCAGCGGCTGACGATTCCCGGGCGTTCTGTGTTTGCGCTTTCTGTCCGGAACCATCCCCTGGCGTTTGAGGATATCGCCGATAGTGCTGGCAGCCGG
>NZ_JABBJF010000078.1 GCF_014218705.1 Kluyvera sichuanensis
AGATACCAGGCGTTTCCCCCTGGTGGCTCCCTCGTGCGCTCTCCTGTTCCTGCCTTTCGGTTTACCGGTGTCATTCCGCTGTTATGGCCGCGTTTATCTCATTCCACGCCTGACACTCAGTTCCGGGTAGGCAGTTCGCTCCAAGCTGGACTGTATGCACGAACCCCCCGTTCAGTCCGACTGCTGCGCCTTATCCGGTAACTATCGTCTTGAGTCCAACCCGGAAAGACACGACAAAGCGCCACTGGCAGCAGCCACTGGTAACAGGATTAGCAGAGCGAGTTAATTTAGGTGGTGCTATAGAGTTCTTGAAGTGGTGGCCTAACTACGGCTACACTGGAAGGACAGTATTTGGTATCTGCGCTCTGCTGAAGCCAGTTACCAGGTTAAGCAGTTCCCCAACTGACTTAACCTTCGAAAAACCACCTCCCCAGGTGGTTTTTTCGTTTTCAGAGCAAGAGATTACGCGTAGAAAAAAAGGAACTCAAGAAGATCCTTTCTATGCTCAACCACCGCATGGCCCATAGCCGCGCTGGCCGTTGCCGGTCAGCTCCAGAATCCTCGACCAATATGGAACCTTGCCCCTCCCAAAATTCAACTAAAAAACCCTCATTTCCTGCCGATAAAATGGGTATCTCTTAACTATGCCTAAAT
>NZ_JABBJF010000079.1 GCF_014218705.1 Kluyvera sichuanensis
GATAACCTGGATGCCAGCGGCGGCGAGCATTTCCAAAATCGCCGTCTTGTTAAACCAGTGTCCTGCGGCATATGGCACCATTACCGCATGCCCACCTTGAACAACACCCACGCATAGCTCTGGCAGCTTCACGGTGACGGTGCGGGACTCCATCAAAGCCATTGCAGCTTTCCATCCTTCCCATCTAGCCTGGTGCTTATTCGCATCCCAACCGTTAAACGATGTTGATGCATAGCCGGTGCCGCAGCGAACGCAAAATGCTGGCAAAGGAAACAGCTTTTCGAATGCATCGCGCGGATCTACTTTTTCCATACGCTGCGCCAGTGCGGTGATATCGTTCATTGGGCTGCTCCTTTTGGAATAGGCCACGCTTGCCACTCACCAGGCGGCAATTCGTCAGTCACATCATGCGATGCCCACTCAAGAAATTTTTCTTTGCTTATGGTTGGGTAATGACGGCCAGCATGAACGCTTGGTCCGTCATACTGCACATAATCAATACCGATACGTACGATTTGACGGTCGTTAGCATATGAGGTGAATTGACCCGCTGGACGTGGTTTCTTAGCTCGATAACAGCGGCCCACTTTCAGTTCTTCGATGCTCATTGCTCGGCTCCTTGGCGTAACTGGGCGGCG
>NZ_JABBJF010000080.1 GCF_014218705.1 Kluyvera sichuanensis
CTGGGCGAAATGCGCCTGGTAAGCAGAGTTTTTGAAATGTAAGGCCTTTGAATAAGACAAAAGGCTGCCTCATCGCTAACTTTGCAACAGTGCCCTACGAACTGTGCGCGCTGTCGGAGATGAAGAACGCGTTGCGTTCCGGCGACATCTGGGTGCAGGGGTCGCGCCAGTTCAAGGACTTCGAGGACTACCTGGTGCCGCCCGCGAAATTCGCCAGCCTCAAGCAGGCCAGCGAATTGCCGCTGGCCGTGGCCACCGACTGCAACCGGTACCTGAACGACCGGCTGACGCTGCTGGAAACACAGCTTGCCACCGTCAACCGTATGGCGACGGCCAACGAGCTGCCGGACGCCATCATCACCGAGTCAGGCTTGAAGATCACGCCGCTCGACGCGGCGGTACCCGACACCGCCCAAGCGCTGATCGACCAGACGGCAATGATCCTGCCGCACGTCAAGATCACCGAACTGCTGCTGGAGGTGGACGAATGGACGGGCTTCACTCGGCATTTCGCGCATCTGGGGTTCTAGGGATTTTCCGTCCAAAAACGACAAAGTGCTCTGGAGGCCCCGCCGTCTGTGGCCTCCAGAGGGGTATTACTTTTTTCGAGATCC
>NZ_JABBJF010000081.1 GCF_014218705.1 Kluyvera sichuanensis
ACGTGCAGCTTTCCCTTCAGGCGGGATTCATACAGCGGCCAGCCATCCGTCATCCATATCACCACGTCAAAGGGTGACAGCAGGCTCATAAGACGACCCAGCGTCGCCATAGTGCGTTCACCGAATACGTGCGCAACAACCATCTTCCGGAGCCTGTCATACGCGTAAAACAGCCAGCGCTGGCGCGATTTAGCCCCGACGTAGCCCCACTGTTCGTCCATTTCCGCGCAGACGATGACGTCACTGCCCGGCTGTATGCGCGAGGTTACCGACTGCGGCCTGAGTTTTTTAAGTGACGTAAAATCGTGTTGAGGCCAACGCCCATAATGCGGGCGGTTGCCCGGCATCCAACGCCATTCATGGCCATATCAATGATTTTCTGGTGCGTACCGGGTTGAGAGGCTGTGTATGTGAACTGTAACTGCCATGTTTTACGGCAGTGAGAGCAGAGATAGCGCTGATGTCCGGCAGTACTTTTACCGTTACGCACCACCCCGTCAGTAGCTGAACAGGAGGGACAGCTGATAGAAACAGAAGCCACTGGAGCACCTCAAAAACACCATCATACACTAAATCAGTAAGTTGGCAGCATCACCTA
>NZ_JABBJF010000082.1 GCF_014218705.1 Kluyvera sichuanensis
GCCTTCCTCCTCGCTGAAAGTACTTTACAACCCGAAGGCCTTCTTCATACACGCGGCATGGCTGCATCAGGCTTGCGCCCATTGTGCAATATTCCCCACTGCTGCCTCCCGTAGGAGTCTGGACCGTGTCTCAGTTCCAGTGTGGCTGGTCATCCTCTCAGACCAGCTAGGGATCGTCGCCTTGGTGAGCCATTACCTCACCAACTAGCTAATCCCATCTGGGCACATCCGATGGTGTGAGGCCCGAAGGTCCCCCACTTTGGTCTTGCGACGTTATGCGGTATTAGCTACCGTTTCCAGTAGTTATCCCCCTCCATCGGGCAGTTTCCCAGACATTACTCACCCGTCCGCCACTCGTCACCCAAGAGCAAGCTCTCTGTGCTACCGTTCGACTTGCATGTGTTAGGCCTGCCGCCAGCGTTCAATCTGAGCCATGATCAAACTCTTCAATTTAAGTTTGATGCTCGTGAATTAAACTTCGTAATGAATTACGTGTTCACTCAGAGACTTGGTATTCATTTATCGTCTTGCGACGTTAAGAATCCGTATCTTCGAGTGCCCACACAGATTGTCTGATAAATTGTTAAAGAGCAGTGC
>NZ_JABBJF010000083.1 GCF_014218705.1 Kluyvera sichuanensis
TTTCAGTTTGCCATGATCGCATTCAATCACGTTGTTCCGGTACTTAATCTGTCGGTGTTCAACGTCAGACGGGCACCGGCCTTCGCGTTTGAGCAGAGCAAGCGCGCGACCATAGGCGGGCGCTTTATCCGTGTTGATGAATCGCGGGATCTGCCACTTCTTCACGTTGTTGAGGATTTTACCCAGAAACCGGTATGCAGCTTTGCTGTTACGACGGGAGGAGAGATAAAAATCGACAGTGCGGCCCCGGCTGTCGACGGCCCGGTACAGATACGCCCAGCGGCCATTGACCTTCACGTAGGTTTCATCCATGTGCCACGGGCAAAGATCGGAAGGGTTACGCCAGTACCAGCGCAGCCGTTTTTCCATTTCAGGCGCATAACGCTGAACCCAGCGGTAAATCGTGGAGTGATCGACATTCACTCCGCGTTCAGCCAGCATCTCCTGCAGCTCACGGTAACTGATGCCGTATTTGCAGTACCAGCGTACGGCCCACAGAATGATGTCACGCTGAAAATGCCGGCCTTTGAATGGGTTCATGTGCAGCTCCATCAG
>NZ_JABBJF010000084.1 GCF_014218705.1 Kluyvera sichuanensis
GGCGCTTACCACTTTGTGATTCATGACTGGGGTGAAGTCGTAACAAGGTAACCGTAGGGGAACCTGCGGTTGGATCACCTCCTTACCTTAAAGAAACGTTCTTTGAAGTGCTCACACAGATTGTCTGATGAAAAGTAAATAGCAAGGCGTCTTGCGATTGAGACTTCAGTGTCCCCTTCGTCTAGAGGCCCAGGACACCGCCCTTTCACGGCGGTAACAGGGGTTCGAATCCCCTAGGGGACGCCACTTGCTGGTTTGTGTGAGTGAAAGTCGCCGACCCCAATATCTCAAAACTTACCTTCGGGTGACGTTTGAGATATTTGCTCTTTAAAAATCTGGATCAAGCTGAAAATTGAAACAGCACACTGAACTCTGTTCTCCGTAATAAGAACAGACTGAGGTGTGTTTGAGTCTCTCAAATTTTTGCAGCACGATGATGAATCGTAAGAAACATCTTCGGGTTGTGAGGTTAAGCGACTAAGCGTACACGGTGGATGCCCTGGCAGTCAGAGGCGATGAAGGACGTGCTAATCTGCGATA
>NZ_JABBJF010000086.1 GCF_014218705.1 Kluyvera sichuanensis
TGAGACAGGTGCTGCATGGCTGTCGTCAGCTCGTGTTGTGAAATGTTGGGTTAAGTCCCGCAACGAGCGCAACCCTTATCCTTTGTTGCCAGCGGTTCGGCCGGGAACTCAAAGGAGACTGCCAGTGATAAACTGGAGGAAGGTGGGGATGACGTCAAGTCATCATGGCCCTTACGAGTAGGGCTACACACGTGCTACAATGGCATATACAAAGAGAAGCGACCTCGCGAGAGCAAGCGGACCTCATAAAGTATGTCGTAGTCCGGATTGGAGTCTGCAACTCGACTCCATGAAGTCGGAATCGCTAGTAATCGTAGATCAGAATGCTACGGTGAATACGTTCCCGGGCCTTGTACACACCGCCCGTCACACCATGGGAGTGGGTTGCAAAAGAAGTAGGTAGCTTAACCTTCGGGAGGGCGCTTACCACTTTGTGATTCATGACTGGGGTGAAGTCGTAACAAGGTAACCGTAGGGGAACCTGCGGTTGGATCACCTCCTTACCTTAAAGAA
>NZ_JABBJF010000087.1 GCF_014218705.1 Kluyvera sichuanensis
CCGCTGCTGGGGATGTTCTGCTTCGGCAACCTGATGCGGGAAAGCGGGGTGGTGGAGCGTCTGAGCGATACGGTGCAGAACGGGCTGATTAATATCGTGACGATATTCCTCGGGCTGTCGGTGGGCGCGAAGCTGGTGGCGGATAAGTTCCTGCAGCCGCAGACGCTGGGCATTCTGCTGCTGGGGGTGATTGCGTTTGGCATCGGGACAGCGGCTGGCGTGCTGATGGCGAAGCTGATGAACCTGTTCAGCACCAACAAAATCAACCCACTTATCGGCTCGGCGGGGGTCTCGGCGGTGCCGATGGCGGCGCGCGTGTCGAACAAGGTGGGGCTGGAGTCGGACGCGCAGAACTTCCTGCTGATGCACGCCATGGGGCCGAACGTGGCCGGGGTGATTGGCTCGGCGATAGCCGCAGGCGTGATGCTGAAGTACGTGATGGCGATGTAATT
>NZ_JABBJF010000088.1 GCF_014218705.1 Kluyvera sichuanensis
ACTTCGGAAGTTAATGCCCTTCTCCTGTAGTTGCTGAAACATCAGCAGCGCATGTAAAACGTTACGCCCAATCCTGTCCAGCTTCCAGACCACCAGTTCATCCCCCGGCTGCATAGTGGCGATCAGCCGTTTTAGAACCGGCCGATTCGATTTCCTCCCGCTGGCATGCTCTTCAAAAATTTTCTCACAACCCGCTGACTTGAGCGCCGTTAGTTGCAATTCAGTGTCCTGGTGGTTTGTTGATACTCGGGCATAACCGTAAATCATGGGATTTCTCCTGTTATGAAAACAGGAGAAACGGCGAAGCATCACCAGATTTTTGATGGTTATAAAAAAGGTTGGTTTAGGAAGTTTGCCAACATTCGGAACGGCAGCATCAAAAGATGTTGGTACCGGAGCTGGTCAAATCCCAGATATGAGCTACTT
>NZ_JABBJF010000089.1 GCF_014218705.1 Kluyvera sichuanensis
TTCGTTCCGCCGGCCTCCATGAAGAACTCTTTGTTCTGGACGGCAATCTCTTCCAGCGTTTCCAGACAATCCGCCGAGAAGCCCGGCGACATAACCTGAATGTGCTTCACGCCCTTCTCGCCCAGCATTTTTAGCGTTTCATCAGTATACGGGGTCAACCACGGTTCACGACCGAAGCGCGACTGGAAGGTCATCATCACCTTCTCAGGCGGCAGGCCGAGGGCGGAGACCAGCTCGCGGGTGGTATCGCGGCAACGCTGGGGGTAATCGTCCCCTTCGTTCGCGAAACGCTGCGGAATACCGTGATAGGAGAGCAGCAGCAGATCCGGCTCGCCGTGTTTTTCAAACGACGCGCGCGCGCTGCTGGCAAGCGCCTGAATGTACAGCTCGTTATCGGCGTAGTCGCGGATAAAGGTGATGCCCGG
>NZ_JABBJF010000090.1 GCF_014218705.1 Kluyvera sichuanensis
CGTTCTTTGAAGTGCTCACACAGATTGTCTGATGAAAATTAGCAGTAAAAATCTCTGCAGGCTTGTAGCTCAGGTGGTTAGAGCGCACCCCTGATAAGGGTGAGGTCGGTGGTTCAAGTCCACTCAGGCCTACCAAATTCGCAAGAATTGTCGGTACAGAGATTAGCATTTTGCGATGGGGTTATAGCTCAGCTGGGAGAGCGCCTGCCTTGCACGCAGGAGGTCTGCGGTTCGATCCCGCATAGCTCCACCATCCTTTACTGCAACAAACCCAAGAAAACTTCAGAGTGTACCTGAAAAGGTTCACTGCGAAGTTTTGCTCTTTAAAAATCTGGATCAAGCTGAAAATTGAAACAGCACACTGAACTCTGTTCTCCGTAATAAGAACAGACTGAGGTGTGTTTG
>NZ_JABBJF010000091.1 GCF_014218705.1 Kluyvera sichuanensis
GCGCTGCCGTCGGTGCAGGGCCAGATGGAGAATCTGGCGGTGGACATGGGCTACACGCCGGGCGTGCTGGCGCTGTTCTACAAAGTGGCGATTGGATCCGGCGTGGCGCCGCTGGTTATCTTTATGGGCGTGGGCGCGATGACCGACTTCGGCCCGCTGCTGGCGAACCCGCGCACCCTGTTGCTTGGCGCGGCGGCGCAGTTCGGCATCTTCGCTACCGTGCTGGGCGCGCTGACGCTGAACTACTTCGGCGTCATCCCCTTCACCCTGCCACAGGCGGCGGCGATTGGCATCATCGGCGGCGCGGACGGCCCGACGGCAATTTACCTCTCCAGCAAGCTGGCCCCGGAACTGCTGGGGGCGATTGCGGTGGCGGCCTACTCGTA
>NZ_JABBJF010000092.1 GCF_014218705.1 Kluyvera sichuanensis
TTGATTTACCAGAAAAAGATCGAGGGATGTTACGACTGTTCGATAATGACCTGTATCAGCCAGATAGTGTTTTGGACTCACTGACTGCTGAGCAAAAAGACAATATTGAGAAAAAAATTGATAGTTTTATCGCCAACGGAAGATATCTGCAGGTCTGGAGCATGCCCCTCCCCACCTGGCTTGAAGAGGAGGCTAAACGCCTTGATATATCCACCGCCCCATTAACCTTTGTGCAATACGCTGGCCCATTTCCAGAACCCGTGAAGAGCATAATTAAGGACGAATGTAAAAGCCTCAGGCTGCCCATGCCCGACATTCTGGCACAAGGACTTATCCTTGTTAACGACAGCCTGACAGGGCTTGAACCGAGAGCAATAC
>NZ_JABBJF010000093.1 GCF_014218705.1 Kluyvera sichuanensis
TTAATCGCTTCTGGATCGTGACCATCGATGCCACGGATCACGTGCCAGTGATAAGCTTCGAAACGTTTAGCAGTGTCATCGGTGAACCAGCCTTCAACGTGGCCGTCGATGGAGATGCCGTTGTCATCATAGAACGCGATCAGTTTGCCCAGTTTCAGGGTACCGGCCAGGGAGCACACTTCGTGAGAAATGCCTTCCATCATGCAGCCGTCGCCCATGAACGCATAGGTGAAGTGGTCAACGATGTCGTGACCAGGGCGGTTGAACTGCGCCGCCAGCGTTTTTTCTGCAATCGCCATACCTACGGCGTTCGCGATGCCCTGGCCCAGCGGGCCGGTAGTGGTTTCAACACCAGCGGTGTAACC
>NZ_JABBJF010000094.1 GCF_014218705.1 Kluyvera sichuanensis
CCGACGGCAATTTACCTCTCCAGCAAGCTGGCCCCGGAACTGCTGGGGGCGATTGCGGTGGCGGCCTACTCGTATATGGCGCTGGTGCCGCTGATTCAGCCGCCGATTATGAAGCTGCTGACCAGCGAGACGGAGCGGAAAATCCGTATGGTGCAGCTGCGTACGGTCAGCAAGCGGGAGAAAATCCTCTTCCCGGTGGTGCTGTTGCTGCTGGTGGCGCTGCTGCTGCCGGACGCAGCGCCGCTGCTGGGGATGTTCTGCTTCGGCAACCTGATGCGGGAAAGCGGGGTGGTGGAGCGTCTGAGCGATACGGTGCAGAACGGGCTGATTAATAT
>NZ_JABBJF010000095.1 GCF_014218705.1 Kluyvera sichuanensis
TTGAACAGCAGATCCGCTGGCGCAGACTCACCGAAGGTGGTCATGCCGACGATTGCGCCGTTCAGGCCCACGTATTTGAACCAGTAGTCCGCGATGCCCGCTTCGATAGCGACGCGTGCAGAGACCGCTTTCGGCAGCACGGATTCACGGTAAGCCGCGTCCTGCTTGTCGAATGCGTCGGTGGACGGCATGGAAACCACGCGCGCCTTCACGCCTTCAGCGGTCAGTTTTTCGTAAGCGGCAACGGCCAGCTCAACTTCGGAACCGGTCGCGATCAGGATGATTTGCGGCTGGCCGTCGCTGTCTTTCAGCAC
>NZ_JABBJF010000096.1 GCF_014218705.1 Kluyvera sichuanensis
TGACCCCATGCCGAACTCAGAAGTGAAACGCCGTAGCGCCGATGGTAGTGTGGGGTCTCCCCATGCGAGAGTAGGGAACTGCCAGGCATCAAATTTAGTGTGCTGATATGGCTCAGTTGGTAGAGCGCACCCTTGGTAAGGGTGAGGTCCCCAGTTCGACTCTGGGTATCAGCACCAGTTTTTCGGGTTAAAGTTTGGCACTTAGTAAAGAATTTGTCTGGCGGCTGTAGCGCGGTGGTCCCACCTGACCCCATGCCGAACTCAGAAGTGAAACGCCGTAGCGCCGATGGTAGTGTGGGGTCTCCCCATGCG
>NZ_JABBJF010000097.1 GCF_014218705.1 Kluyvera sichuanensis
GAATTCACCCGTCGTATGAAAGGTGACATGCCGTCTGACTTCGACGCGAAAGCGAACGAATTCATCGCTAAGCTGCAGGCTAATCCGGCGAAAATCGCCAGCCGTAAAGCTTCCCAGAACGCGATTGAAGCCTTCGGTCCTCTGCTGCCTGAATTCCTCGGCGGCTCCGCTGACCTGGCACCTTCTAACCTGACCATCTGGTCCGGCTCTAAGGCGATCAACGAAGATATCGCGGGTAACTACATCCATTACGGCGTGCGTGAATTCGGTATGACCGCCATTGCCAACGGTATCTCCCTGCACGGTGGTTT
>NZ_JABBJF010000098.1 GCF_014218705.1 Kluyvera sichuanensis
TTCGCCGGATTAGCCTGCAGCTTAGCGATGAATTCGTTCGCTTTCGCGTCGAAGTCAGACGGCATGTCACCTTTCATACGACGGGTGAATTCTGCCGCTTCCTGTGGGAAGGCTTTAGCGTAAGCCGCGAACTTGTCGTTCCAGGCAGCTTCTTTCGCCTGGCCTGCTGCTTTCGCATCCCACTGCGCGTAGATGTCAGCAGGGATTTCAAACGGACCGTATTTCCAGCCCAGTTTTTCGCGGGTCAGCGCCACTTCGGCTTCGCCCAGCGGCGCACCGTGGGAGTCGTGGGTGCC
>NZ_JABBJF010000099.1 GCF_014218705.1 Kluyvera sichuanensis
GAGGCCCAGGACACCGCCCTTTCACGGCGGTAACAGGGGTTCGAATCCCCTAGGGGACGCCACTTGCTGGTTTGTGTGAGTGAAAGTCGCCGACCTCAATATCTCAAAACTTACCTTCGGGTGACGTTTGAGATATTTGCTCTTTAAAAATCTGGATCAAGCTGAAAATTGAAACAGCACACTGAACTTTGTTCTCCGTAATAAGAACAGACTGAGGTGTGTTTGAGTCTCTCAAATTTTTGCAGCGCGATGATGAATCGAAAGAAACATCTTCGGGTTGTGAG
>NZ_JABBJF010000100.1 GCF_014218705.1 Kluyvera sichuanensis
ACGTGCAGCTTTCCCTTCAGGCGGGATTCATACAGCGGCCAGCCATCCGTCATCCATATCACCACGTCAAAGGGTGACAGCAGGCTCATAAGACGCCCCAGCGTCGCCATAGTGCGTTCACCGAATACGTGCGCAACAACCGTCTTCCGGAGCCTGTCATACGCGTAAAACAGCCAGCGCTGGCGCGATTTAGCCCCGACATAGCCCCACTGTTCGTCCATTTCCGCGCAGACGATGACGTCACTGCCCGGCTGTATGCGCGAGGTTACCGACTG
>NZ_JABBJF010000101.1 GCF_014218705.1 Kluyvera sichuanensis
ACTCCAACTTATTGATAGTGTTTTATGTTCAGATAATGCCCGATGACTTTGTCATGCAGCTCCACCGATTTTGAGAACGACAGCGACTTCCGTCCCAGCCGTGCCAGGTGCTGCCTCAGATTCAGGTTATGCCGCTCAATTCGCTGCGTATATCGCTTGCTGATTACGTGCAGCTTTCCCTTCAGGCGGGATTCATACAGCGGCCAGCCATCCGTCATCCATATCACCACGTCAAAGGGTGACAGCAGGCTCATAAGACG
>NZ_JABBJF010000102.1 GCF_014218705.1 Kluyvera sichuanensis
TAGCCCATGTCCACCGCCAGATTCTCCATCTGGCCCTGCACCGACGGCAGCGCCAGCGCTAACGCCTCTTTAATGGCGTGTACGTCCGCCGCGCAATTGAGCTTCGCGGCAATCACCGCCAGCTGTCCGGCATCGTGATGGGCCAGCAGGCTTTCCAGCGCGGTCAGCGCCATACCCGCTTCCGGGATGTTGGAGAGCAGGCCGCCGAAGCCAATCGGCAGCAGCAGCAGCGGCTCAAACTTCTTCGC
>NZ_JABBJF010000103.1 GCF_014218705.1 Kluyvera sichuanensis
GCGGTTGGGCCGTCGTGACGCTCTACGCCATATTTCCACGCAATCGCGGATTCAACCTGGTCACATGGGCGCCAGGTGCTCATGTTCGGGGTCACACGCAGGGAAGCAATCTGTTCTACCGGCTGGTGAGTTGGGCCATCTTCGCCCAGACCAATGGAGTCGTGGGTGTAGACCATCACCTGGCGTTTCTTCATCAGCGCCGCCATACGCACCGCGTTACGGGCATATTCAACGAACATCAGGAAGGT
>NZ_JABBJF010000104.1 GCF_014218705.1 Kluyvera sichuanensis
TGACTGGGGTGAAGTCGTAACAAGGTAACCGTAGGGGAACCTGCGGTTGGATCACCTCCTTACCTTAAAGAAGCGTTCTTTGAAGTGCTCACACAAATTGTCTGGTAAATGATGAACTTCTGAATGTACTTTCGAGTGCATTAAGAAGTTTTGCTCTTTAAAAATCTGGATCAAGCTGAAAATTGAAACAGCACACTGAACTCTGTTCTCCGTAATAAGAACAGACTGAGGTGTGTTTG
>NZ_JABBJF010000105.1 GCF_014218705.1 Kluyvera sichuanensis
ATGCGACTCCACACAGCGGGGGTGATTAGCTCAGCTGGGAGAGCACCTCCCTTACAAGGAGGGGGTCGGCGGTTCGATCCCGTCATCACCCACCAACTACTTTATGTAGTCTCCGCCGTGTAGAGTAAGAAATTGAGAAGTGGGTGATTAGCTCAGCTGGGAGAGCACCTCCCTTACAAGGAGGGGGTCGGCGGTTCGATCCCGTCATCACCCACCACTTTCTCGCCAGCT
>NZ_JABBJF010000106.1 GCF_014218705.1 Kluyvera sichuanensis
CCGCTGGCAACAAAGGATAAGGGTTGCGCTCGTTGCGGGACTTAACCCAACATTTCACAACACGAGCTGACGACAGCCATGCAGCACCTGTCTCACGGTTCCCGAAGGCACTAAAGCATCTCTGCTAAATTCCGTGGATGTCAAGAGTAGGTAAGGTTCTTCGCGTTGCATCGAATTAAACCACATGCTCCACCGCTTGTGCGGGCCCCCGTCAATTCATTTGAGTTTT
>NZ_JABBJF010000107.1 GCF_014218705.1 Kluyvera sichuanensis
AAAACTCAAATGAATTGACGGGGGCCCGCACAAGCGGTGGAGCATGTGGTTTAATTCGATGCAACGCGAAGAACCTTACCTACTCTTGACATCCAGAGAACTTAGCAGAGATGCTTTGGTGCCTTCGGGAACTCTGAGACAGGTGCTGCATGGCTGTCGTCAGCTCGTGTTGTGAAATGTTGGGTTAAGTCCCGCAACGAGCGCAACCCTTATCCTTTGTTGCCAGCGG
>NZ_JABBJF010000108.1 GCF_014218705.1 Kluyvera sichuanensis
AGTAAGTTTCCCGATGCATCCGTAGCTCAGCTGGATAGAGTACTCGGCTACGAACCGAGCGGTCGGAGGTTCGAATCCTCCCGGATGCACCATCTCTTACTTGATGTCGCTTTTATAGCGGTATCAATATCGGCAGTAAAGCAAATTTCCCGATGCATCCGTAGCTCAGCTGGATAGAGTACTCGGCTACGAACCGAGCGGTCGGAGGTTCGAATCCTCCCGGATGC
>NZ_JABBJF010000109.1 GCF_014218705.1 Kluyvera sichuanensis
GTGCTGTCTAACGGCCACGGCTCCATGCTGATTTACAGCCTGCTGCACCTCACCGGTTACGATCTGCCGATCGAAGAGCTGAAAAACTTCCGTCAACTGCACTCCAAAACCCCTGGTCACCCTGAAGTAGGTTACACCGCTGGTGTTGAAACCACTACCGGCCCGCTGGGCCAGGGCATCGCGAACGCCGTAGGTATGGCGATTGCAGAAAAAACGCTGGCGGC
>NZ_JABBJF010000110.1 GCF_014218705.1 Kluyvera sichuanensis
AGATGGTGCATCCGGGAGGATTCGAACCTCCGACCGCTCGGTTCGTAGCCGAGTACTCTATCCAGCTGAGCTACGGATGCATCGGGAAACTTACTTTACTGCAGATTTGATATCGCTGCTAAAGCGTTATCGATTTTCTGTAACAACGCTAATGCGTTATCTCAGAGAAGATGGTGCATCCGGGAGGATTCGAACCTCCGACCGCTCGGTTCGTAGCC
>NZ_JABBJF010000111.1 GCF_014218705.1 Kluyvera sichuanensis
GGTTAATATTCCTGTACTTGGTGTTACTGCGAAGGGGGGACGGAGAAGGCTATGTTAGCCGGGCGACGGTTGTCCCGGTTTAAGCATGTAGGCGGAGCGTTTAGGTAAATCCGGACGCTTATTAACGCTGAGGTGTGATGACGAGGCACTACGGTGCTGAAGTAACAAATGCCCTGCTTCCAGGAAAAGCCTCTAAGCATCAGGTAACATCAAATCG
>NZ_JABBJF010000112.1 GCF_014218705.1 Kluyvera sichuanensis
GGTTAATATTCCTGTACTTGGTGTTACTGCGAAGGGGGGACGGAGAAGGCTATGTTAGCCGGGCGACGGTTGTCCCGGTTTAAGCATGTAGGCGGGAAGTTTAGGTAAATCCGGACTTCTTTTAACGCTGAGGTGTGATGACGAGGCACTACGGTGCTGAAGTAACAAATGCCCTGCTTCCAGGAAAAGCCTCTAAGCATCAGGTAACATCAAATC
>NZ_JABBJF010000113.1 GCF_014218705.1 Kluyvera sichuanensis
GCACCGTGGGAGTCGTGGGTGCCAGCTTTGTTTGGTGAACCGAAACCGATAACGGTTTTGCACATCAGCAGGGATGGCTTGTCGGTCACTTTACGCGCTTCTTCTACAGCACGCTTAATCGCTTCTGGATCGTGACCATCGATGCCACGGATCACGTGCCAGTGATAAGCTTCGAAACGTTTAGCAGTGTCATCGGTGAACCAGCCTTC
>NZ_JABBJF010000114.1 GCF_014218705.1 Kluyvera sichuanensis
GGAATATTGCACAATGGGCGCAAGCCTGATGCAGCCATGCCGCGTGTATGAAGAAGGCCTTCGGGTTGTAAAGTACTTTCAGCGAGGAGGAAGGCATTAAGGTTAATAACCTTAGTGATTGACGTTACTCGCAGAAGAAGCACCGGCTAACTCCGTGCCAGCAGCCGCGGTAATACGGAGGGTGCAAGCGTTAATCGGAATTACTGGG
>NZ_JABBJF010000115.1 GCF_014218705.1 Kluyvera sichuanensis
ATATTGCACAATGGGCGCAAGCCTGATGCAGCCATGCCGCGTGTATGAAGAAGGCCTTCGGGTTGTAAAGTACTTTCAGCGAGGAGGAAGGCATTGTGGTTAATAACCGCAGTGATTGACGTTACTCGCAGAAGAAGCACCGGCTAACTCCGTGCCAGCAGCCGCGGTAATACGGAGGGTGCAAGCGTTAATCGGAATTACTGGG
>NZ_JABBJF010000116.1 GCF_014218705.1 Kluyvera sichuanensis
GCTGGCAATACTCTGTCTGGATTCTCCGGCAGCTATCAGTTCACCAATTTCCTTCCACTGATCGTCAGTAAACTTTGGTCTTCTGCCACCAACACAACCTTTTGCCCTGGCAACAGCTAAACCCGCCAAAGTGCGCTCACTATTAAGGTCGGATTCGTATTGTGCCGCAGAGAGGATGTTGCGAAAGTTATAGCGACCACTG
>NZ_JABBJF010000117.1 GCF_014218705.1 Kluyvera sichuanensis
GCCGGGCGGCAGGTGATGGCCTGCGCGCCGTCAAGCACCTTCGCCTGCAGTGCGGCATTCACCGGGGCCGGGGAACGGCCGTATTCACCTTTCAGGATGCCCGCCGTCTCTCTGGCGATGGTTTTGTAGCGCTCGCCGGTCAGCACGTTGAGCACCGCCTGGGTGCCGACAATCTGCGAGGTCGGGGTCACCAGTGGAAT